>CAWBSR010000018.1:0-480644 GCA_963791545.1 uncultured Actinomycetota bacterium | reverse complement strand
CAACTCTGCATCCCGCTGTCTCTGGGCCCGGGAGAGCACGGCGGAGGGATGCCGGACCACGACCGCCACGAATGTGACGTCTGCGACGGTGCAACCGTCAACCGCCGACACCCTTCGCTGATCGAGCGCCGCGTAGCCCGGCCACGGCCGCCACGAGTCAAGGGCCGGGGTGATCGCCGCGAGCATCCTGGCGGCTGGTACACCGAGGCACACCACCAGACGGGGGGAGAACAATTCGATCTGCGTGCTCAACAGGTGCTCGCACCGCCGAGTGAAGGATGGCGTCGTCGGGAACGACTCCGTGTCGCCCGCAAGGGCGGGCAATCCAACAAAGGCGTTGGTCAAGAACACCTCCTGCGGTGACACCGATGCCAGCAGTTGACGCAAGGCCCGCCACGTCGTCGGGAGCCGCCGAGATCTCGAGCCAAGATCTTTGGTAGGAGTGCATCGTCGCCTGGTAGTTGCCGACAACGACCAAGCCAGGCTCGGGTGGCGGCCGAAACGTTTCGACGACGCCGGCACTTCCCGGAGACACGTGCTGCCACGAAGTTTCCGATAGCAGTCCCGTATGCCCGGGAAGAACTGCGGGTCCGCCCACCACTACGAGATGGAACACCCCTTCGGGCAAATCTTCATCGAAGTCCCGGGTGAGCAGGCCCCAGAGGACGGCTACAGGATGGTCTCCTGGCATAGGCCCGAGGTTACGCCTGCCGTCTTCCACCTCCGCAGACCTCGGTTCCGGCCCGGTCAACCTGCAACGATCGGACCTCGAGTGCCGTACGTACCCGTCCTTCACGTTCGGGGGGAAGAACCGTTACCGAGTCCGGTAATCGCTGGGTTCTCACTGGAGTCATCTCACCGCATCGGCGAGCCGAAGCGGATCACGTTCCCATCGGGATCGATGACGGCACCCTCGTGTTGCCCCCATTCGGTGTCCTCCGGCGAATGCACCTCGACTCCTCCCGAGCGCCATTCCGTCGCTACCTCGTCTGCGTCCTCTACCCAGAGGTACGCCGAACCCGGGCGGCGCTCGTCGTCGGGCACGAGGCCAAGATTAATCTCGATGCCATCCCGGGTGGCGAAGCTGTAACCACCGCCTTCGTATGGTCGAGTTTTGAAGCCCAGTCGTTGATAGTGCGCCATCGAGGCATCGAGGTCACGCACAGCGAAGATAGGCGCAATTCGCTTTAAGGTACCCATGGCCCGAGCCTATGCACACCGGGAGATCCGCGGGGCACCGTTCCCCAACGCAGCACTTGTCCCGACCTCAGACGGTCGCGAGCAGCACGGGACCGCCCCCACGACGTGCGGGATCGCAGATATGCGTCCCTCCCGCCGACCAACGCACGTGATGGTCTTCGGGCGTCCCAGGCGGCATCATCCAGTTGAACGGGGACTCTTCTTGTACAATCTTGGCCCAACGTCCCTACTCGTGCCCAATGATCGCTGAAAGCCCGCCAGAACTCAACCACCAGGCTTTGGATCGCTCGTGCTTTAGATGGTTCGCGATCGACCGCGTCGAGCTGCGTAGGTGGGTCTCGGCGTCGAGTGGATTTATCGATACTGCACAAATAAGAAGCACGTTTGCAGCCGAGGCGGATTCTTGAAGGCGTCCCGTTGCGAGCATCTCGTCTCCGAACACTACAAGGCCTGCATAACCGTTGGCCACGGCATAACTTATGAGCGATTCATCATCAACAAGGTCTAGGAGTCGAACAAAGTCGATGCCGTAGGAGTTTGCAAGTTGATTCACAGAAACGGGGAACGCGGAATCAACGAGAACCTTCATCGCTTCGCGGCAGCGGCCATATCATTGGCTACCTTGACAGCATCGATAACTTGCTCGACCCCAAGACCGAACCGTTCAGCCAGGTTCAGAGTGGACTCGACTGACTCACCGCTCCTTATTGCACGGGCTGCGCGCTCTATGGCAGTCACCGGAATTCGGCTATTTGCAACGCAAGGGAACCCTCGGAGAATGGACGGATGAATCGATGTGTACCTTGAAGGTGTTCGCAGTGATGGAACGGAGGTTCCAGAGAAAGAGAATGGGTGATACACCTCATCAACCATACTAACGATTTCATGCGAGGTTGTTTGGCCAGATTCGATGTCGATCGGTTCTCCGTGCTCCAGTCTGAGAACTTCACCTTTGGAGGTAACTGCCACAGGAACTTCTCTGTGTTCGTGCACGAGATCTACAAGTTTCTCTGCCACGTCGAAGAAACGGGTCGATGGACGTCCGCTCAGGTTGAATAAATAGGTCGCTACGCGCAGCCCGACGACTTGATCAAACGTCCAATAATTTAATCCCCGAAAATTTTCGTGGTTTAAGGCTATAGTGATGACGTACATTTAGGAGTCGAGAATACCGGAGCCCAGAAAGGTACAACACTTCTGCTGTCGGCAGCGCACCTCCAGTAAACACACCGAACGCACCTAAACTCTCTTCTGGCGCAGAAATATCAGGTAAGGCGGACAAACGCTCGATTGTCGCAGCAGGGAACCGAGCCTTCAGCCTCTCGGCAATACGCCTCGACTGAACCGCCGTAAATTTGTCGGTAACTCGCATAGATTCATCTAGAGTGTGTGGTCCAATGACTGGAACATGCTCGAAGCGGCTGTCGACGGGAAGTCGAGATGGTCGATAGACCGTGCAACCCAATCGTGCCATTTCAACTGCCGTTCGAAGATGGACAGCGGCGCTGAAGCTTTCTGACGGAGGTTCAACAATGACCGCCGGGACTGGGGCATGGAAGAAATCAATATGTGGCCATCGGACACGCCGCTCGAACCGCGCTATCTCGGACTCGGGCTGGTACGATTGATCTATGCGTGTCAGCAGGAGATCTCGGGCACCAGCGGGAAGATCCGAGGCGCTTGTTTGGATCAGGTCTCTTATCAAACTATCCGTAACCGTGTCGCCAACGACAGCGGCTGCTGCAAGAAGCGCTTTTTCGTTCCCGCTCAGAAGTAGCCGATGAAGTCCGGCGAGGGCCTCATGTAGATCGAGCCTTACAATACTGTCTAAGGCGATCTGAAAGCGAGATGGATCGCCGACCAGCAATGGCACAATCTCGCCAAGGCTCTCAGGCAGGAGCGCAGCGTCTTGTGGATTGATGATGTCTAAGAGCTGGCTGAAGGCATCGATGGCGGGATTCGATGCCCAGGGATCGACGGTGGCGTACACCGAAAGCGTGACTTGATGTAGGCCAGGCGTTGCGAGCCTCTTGGCTTCTACGGCTTCCAAAGGATCTCCTCAACGGCCTCTATTCTCACGATCCGGTCAACGTACTCGACTCCGATCGCGAGACCAGCCGGACTCCACTGAGGCTGTACGCCGGCGGCGGCATCCAACGCGTTAGGTAGGCGGATAGCAACTCCAGCCGCGGTCATCCTGGCGGAGCTCAGGCAGAAAACCACGTATGGAGGACGAACATCAGGACGCAGTTCGAGGCGGCGCTGCAACTCACCGGAGTCTAGCCGTCGGACCTCGTCATTGGCCAACAGCCATGAACGATGAGGAGGGAAGATTTCAGTGGCAGGAGCGATCTGTCTCTGCAACCACTGACCCGGCCGGGGTTGGCTGCGAACTGCGGAAGCGAAGGCCCGCTCGTCCGTGCTCGGCCACGGATCGGTCGCCATGTACTTTTGCACTACGCGCAGTGCAACACAGCGGAAGAGCGACATGGCCGCTTGCTGGTAGCTCAGAGAAGCGCTGTGCCGTTGCCAAAGAGCATACAGTCGATCAAGGACGTAGGCGGGGTCCGGCGCAGCAAGGGGTCGAAGAAGGACAGCCTCGTTGCGAATGTCTCGCGGAATGGATGCGTCCGCATCTACCTTGTCCAGGATACGCATCAGGTCGTCGAGTGATGGGACGGCTGGCACAAGCATCCAGTTGAGCGCAAACAGAGCCCGGAACGCGGGATGGCAGACCAACTGGTGCCCAGCCCACACCATCCTGTCACGGTTATACCTTACCTCATGGTCGAACACATGTGCCCCTCCTAGGGCACACACGTTTCGTGTCGACGAAGATGGTACGCAGATCGAAGGCGTAGCCTACCCGGGTCGGAATAGCCGAACAGGAACCGGCCGATGGCGCACTTGGCTTCGAAGAACAGCAGAAGAACGACGTCAACACGGTCGAATCGCCCCCAACAGGACCTCCTCGGATCGGGAAACCCGATCTCGCCACGACCGCGTCGCCTTCCCTCGGCCGATCTGCTATCTCCCTGGTCCGGACCTGCTGGCGGCTGGGACGGGCAGAAGCGCCAAAGAGGCGCTCTGCCAGGAAACCGCTCCGATCGAGCTCTCGGAGTGTTCTGTGCGGGACTCCCAGAACTCAATGTAATGATCCCTCTCTCTAGGCGCATCCGGCCGCCCCGGCGGCTCGGCGGCTCCGCTACCCGCGCTCGCTCGCACAAGGCATTAAATGTCCTCAGGTGGTAACCGACGAGGAACTGGGATAATGACTCGCCTGCCATCGTGCGGCGTGTCGACATTCTCGTTATAGCGCTGCGCTTCAGCTCTCGCTATGTCCGGCGCTGCGTATGGACTCAGCTGACGGATTAGCAGCATCTTTGTCCCAGCTGAGCGAGCCAGCTCCGCTGCCTCCCACCCTGCCATCGAGTCCCGTGCAATTGCTGTCTCAAGCCGATCGTCCAGGTATCGCGCGCTAACCAATGCAAGGTCGGCGCCATGCAGGGCCGCTCTAAGCGCCTCACTTGGGCGGCATCGGCCAGTCACGACCACGCGCCGTCCGCGACCGGTTGGCCCGATCACGTCCGTGGGCCGAACGCCACGAACCGTCTCGCCAGCCTGAAGGGCGGCGAACTCATGACCCTTGATCCCTCTACTCCTTGCACGATCAACGTCCACACGCCCTGGGATCGGGCCCTCGCAGAAGACATAGCCGAATCGGACCCCTCCGGCATCTCCGTCGACACGAATCGCATCCACAGTGAGCTGCTCGGTCTCGAGGATTCTCCCCCCGTCGGCAGGCTCGTCGACATCAAACAAGCCTTCGGGATCCTCGGACATCCTCGAGAGCCTTCTAACTGCTTGTAGCGTTCCGGGAGGACCAAACACCCGGAGTGGGCGAGTGTGCCGGCCTCGTCTGACAAGTTCGCCAAGTGTTATCAGTCCCGCCAGTTCCTCAGACGTACACGCCGTCAAAAGAACCGCCTCGGCCTCAAGGGGGCAACCAAGTTGCCGAGGTTGTCCCGGGTCTTGTGGATTTTGAGGTGGCGGTCCCCCGCCTGATGCCCGCCGTGAGGTAGGTATTCGGGCGTCTCTCCAAAGACATCCGAGCCAGGAAGGGGACCACCAGTGAACAAGAAGCTACCTGTCATGCCCGCCGCCCGACGTGAGTTGGAAGCGGCCAGGTTGGCCGGGCTGTCCGTGCAGCCCGCGTTCAAGTTGGCCGAGTTGGAAGACGCGATCAAAGACGGGCTGATGGCGTTCAGTTGCGCCACCGGGCTGCTGGTGATCGCGGAGCTCATGGAGGCCGAACGCAGCGCCGTCGTCGGCCCGAAGGGCAAACACGACGCCGCCCGGGTGGCGCAGCGCAACGGCGCCGCCCCGGGGTCGGTGGTGTTGGGCGGCCGGCGAGTGCCGATCCACCGGCCCCGGGCGGTGGCCGCGGATGGCAGCGGCGAGATCGGCCTGGACAGCTATCAGCTGTTCTCCTCGGCCGATCTGTTGACCCAGGTGGCGTTGGAGCGGATGCTGGCCGGCGTCGCCACCCGCCGTCACGCTTTGGTGGCCGAACCCATCGGCGAACGCTTGGAACAGGTTGCCCGGGGCGACTCCCGTTCGGCCATCTCCCGGCGGTTCAAGGCTGCCACCGCCGCCAAGCTGAGCGAACTTCTGGGCCGCGACCTGGGCGGCTTGGACGTGGCAGCCATGATGATCGACGGGATCGTCTTCGCCCAGTGCTGCGTGGTGGTGGCTCTGGCCATCACATCTGACGGCACCAAGGTGCCGGTGGGCCTGTGGGAGGGTGACACCGAGAACACCACCGTGGTCAAGGACCTCCTGGCCGACCTGGTCGAGCGGGGCCTGGGCTGCGAGCAGGGGGTGCTGTTCGTCCTCGACGGCTCCAAAGCCCTCGCCGCGGGCGTGAAAAAGGTGTTCGGCGACCGGGCCCTCATCCAACGCTGCACGCTCCACAAGCGCAGAAATGTGGCCGACTACCTGCCCAAAGAGCTGGCCGGGCCGATCGACGCCCGCCTGGCCCGGGCGTTCAACGACGCCGACCACAAGCGGGGCCTCAAGGTCGCCCGGGGCATCGCCGACCAGCTCGAAGCGGCCCACCCATCCGCCGCGGCCAGCCTCCGCGAAGGCCTGGAGGACATGTTCACCGTGCGCCGCCTCGGTGCCAGCGACACCCTGGCCCGCTCCTTGAACTGCACCAACGCCATCGAGTCCATGATCTCAGTCGTGCAACGCCTCGGCGATCGGGTCACCAACTTCAAAGACGCCGCCATGGTGCGCCGCTGGGTCGGCGCCGGCATGCTCGAGGCGGAACGATCATTCCGACGGATCAAAGGCTGCAAAGACATGGCCGTCTTCACCTCCGCCATCCGAGCCGAAGTGACACGGCGACGCTCCCCGCAGACCACCCCCGACCGTCAGCACGCGGCGGCGTAACCACCACCGGCGCCCGAGCAATCATCCCCTTCAATGCGCTCTTCCCAACTGCAAACAGCGATAACGGTCACACCCAAGGCATATGATCACAATGCCTGAACAAGTGGGGCCGTCACCGAAAACCCACAAACCTCGGGACACCCTCGGTCTCGGGCGGGAATTTCGTCAGGCATCGGAATGTAGCCGCGAAGGAGCCACATGTGCTCGCTGTCGGCCGCCAGCTCCAACCTCAACCCACCGTTCGGGTGGGGTTCGACGGGGCCGGCAACGTCTCTCATCACCGACAAACGACAACGCCAGGATCGAAAAGGTGACCCCGACGACGTCGCCGGTGGCGCCCACCACTACGACGTCCTCGGTGGCGCCCAGCCCCACCACGTGGCGCACCGCCACCACGCACGAGGGCGCCGGGCGCGCGCCGGCTTGGTGGTGACGGGTCAGTCGCCAGGGGGTGACCGGTCTCAGCTGGAGTGCGGTGGCGGGCTAGCGAGTACCGGGCCTATGTGTCGTCGATGTCGGGTTCGGGCTATTTCTTCACTCCCGGACGTCAACAACTCCGGCAGTGTGACGACGGCTCAGATCAATGGTGCGCCGGCACCGCCCCAGCGGCACGAAGCCCGACCGGGATGATTCAGGCGACTCCGAGATGGCGAGCGAGCTTGTGCATCGTCTGCAGACCGAGTTCGACCGCGCCGAAGCCGACGGTTGCATTTCGCTGCTCGACGGTTGGGTGAAGCTGTCGCAGGGTCAGCACCGTCTTCCCGTCGCCTTGTTCGTCGAGGGTGATCGTCACTCGAAAGCGTGCCGGGTCATCGTCGGCGTCGGAGCCGTGATCCAGGACCAGCCTTTCGCCTGGAACGACTTCGAGGTAGTCGAAGCGATTGGTGAACATGGTGCCGTTTCCGGAGGTCATGTCGAAGCACGCTCGGCCGCCCGGGCGCACGTCCATCTCCCGGACTGTGCAGGTGAAGCCCTCGGGGCCGAACCATTGGCAGAAGGCATCTGCATCGGTCCACGCCGCGAACACCGCTTCGCGTGGAGCGTCGTAGACCCGTGCGAGGACGATCTCACGGTCGAGAGCCCACGTCGTCGGGTTGGTGATGGTCGGGGTATTGCTCATGGTTTCTCCAATGTCGGTGGGGTTGCGGTTCGGTCAGATGGGCGCCGGAGGTGTGCCTCGAGGCGGTCGAGGCGGTGCTCCCAGGCAGCTTGGGTGTGCTCGGCCCATGCCGCGATCTCTACGAGAGGCCCCGGCCGCAGCTGGCATGGCCGCCGTTGTCCGTCTCGGCTGCGGCTGATCAGACCCGCCTGCTCGAGGACCTTCAGATGACGGGAGATAGCCGGGAGACTGATCGGGAACGGCTCGGCCAACTCGAGCACGGTTGCGTCACCGTCGGCCAGCCGGCGCACGATCGAGCGCCGGGTGGGGTCCGACAAGGCGGCGAAGACGACGTCGAACCGATCGGGGGCCGTCACCGCCATCGTTGCCATCGCTCCTTCAGATACTTCATAGATTGGTTATTTAACAGAGTAACTACATAAAGTCAAGGAAACCCGGATTGTCGATGCGCCACATCGCCCACGGTGGCCGGTCTCGGTCACCTTCAGAAGAGTCCATGACCTCGGCCAGGCAGAACTCGGGAGCCGTCGGCCGTCTACTCCCCCACTCGCAGGGCCATCCGCTCCGGGCCCGGCGGCGAGCCCGACATAGGTGGTAGCGCTCTGGCGCACCAGGGTCCTCCTGCCGCCACCAGGCCCGGCGGGCGCGAGGTAGGGGCCCAAGTCCCTCGCTTCATCCAGCCGGGGGCGCTCGCTTGCTCATACCCGTCGAAGCCGCGTATTAGTACTGGGCCGTCGAGCTGGCCGTCGTAGGGAGGACAAGGACACTAACGACCTGTTGGGGGATTCCCCGGACCGATCGCCAGTTGGCAAGGCTCGGCGCTGGCAGGACCCATTTCGTTTGTCACCAACTGCAGGAGGGTCGGTTTCCGGCTCAGCGACGCCTGGACGTCCGCCCACCAGTTGTGGCGATCCAGGTTGCAAACCTGGCGGGACGTGATTGAGGTCTGGGAAAGGAGAATGATCTTGCGATCGCTGGCTTGAAGGACGGTCAGCGTCCCGGATTCGCTCTTGAGAACGTAGCCAACGACATCGACGATGTTCGACTTCTTGTTGGAAATGCTGCTGTAAACAATATGCTCGCTAGGCAACCAGGGACGGTCATCCAGTCCGATTTGCAGAAGCGAAAACGTAAGCGCCGCGCAAATCCAGATCGTGCCGGACGCCCCGATCTTCCGTAATTGCGAAGGAGTCGGCCAACGCCTTCTGACTATGCCGCAAAAGGCGACGGAGAACCCCAGCCAAAGGAGTAGCAGCCACACGGCGAGGTAGGGCAGCATCGGCCATGGGACGCTGCTGACAACCAGTGTCAATCCAACCAACAGGAGAGTAAAGAAAACCATAGCCTGCTTGCGGCGGGCCTCATTGACGCCCTCCGATGCTTCTCTCTTGTCGCACGACTTCATGAAACCGGCGATCGCCATCGCCACGGTGGTAGCGAACAGCAAGTAGGGCACAACCGGTGCCAACGCCCCGAAAACGACCGACAGCACGGTCCCGGCGCCGATCAGCTCCTGTTCCGCCTCGACTGAGCCGTGTCCGACACGGACGACTCGGAGTGCCACAAGGAGAAGGGGAGCTGGGATGAGCAGGTTCTTGATGTTCGATGAAAACCACGCGGACACTGGCGTCGGCGGCTTCTCACCGTATTCGGGGTCATCATGCGCGGCGCGCTCTTCGCGCTCGTGGTGGCCGGTGATGGCAGTCATGGATGAGCGACCATACCATCGAGCATCAAAAAGACGGTTCTCCATGTCGCCGATCGAGTAGTCACGACGAGGCGAAATATAGTGCTGGTGGACTTCACGGGACAAGGATTGCGGCTCCCCTCCCGCCTGAAATTTCCCATCCGGTTGACCGGGCTGCCGTCCCCGGTGGTGAGGATTCGTCCTGCTCGTTTGCCAGTGCCCTGAAGGCATGGTTAGCCGGGGCCAGCGCGCCTTAGCTGTGGGCGGTAGGCGGTTTCTGTGACGTACCTCTCGTCCCGGCCGGGAGAGTCGTGAGATGCCGGTGGGCGGTGCATATATTTCTCATGAGATCACCTGTCCCCGCAAGATGATCCGGGCGGGGTGATCAAGTATTCGCAGGTCCTTCCGAGGATCGTCGTCATAGGACACGATGTCAGCCTGTGCCCCCTCTTCGAGACCGGGAAATCCGAGGAACCTTCGAGCGGACCAGGAGCCGGCGCCGAGAGCCGCTTCGTTGGGCAGTCCGACCGACGCCAGAAGACGGATCTCGTCGGCAACTCGGCCGTGAGGAGAGCTGTCCGTTCCCGCCAGAACGGTGAACCCGGCCTCGTGGGCAGCAGCCGCGAGAGGACCGAGGCCATCAACGCCCGAAACGAACCGCCCTCCCCCCGTCGGCCTGCTGGGAGTGCACCGCTACCCGGCCGCCCGCGGCATGGACCCGTCGGACCACCTCGGTGAGCACCTCGGCGTTCAGCACGGGGTCACCAGGTCCCCAATCGACAATGATCTTGCACCAATCCCCAGACGCCATGGCCTCTTCGACCGCCGCATCAGCCAGATCCACCTCCTCAACCCGCCGGCCCCAATCCTCGAAGAACCGGCCGGGAGGCGCCAGCCACGGACCTGCTGACTGCACCCGTGGCCCGTCAGCGTCCTGACCGAACCACGCCGGGAGGCGGCCGGCCGAGCCCGGTGCGCGAATGAGGGTGACACCGGCGTGAAGGTGAGCCTGACCGTCGCTTCGAAGGATGCCTTCGTCAAGCTTGTCGCCCGGCTCGTCGGCGCCAGGATGGGTATGCACGTCGACCAGACCTGGAAGCAGCCATCCACCGTCGACGACCGTGTCGGCATCGGCGACCGCCTCCCCGGTAAGGCGATCACCATCAATCCACAGGTCGACCCACACCTCCTGCGGTAGAGCAACTCCTCTGACCCGCAGGACCATGTCCAATCGTAGCGACGCCGGTTGGCCGCGACCCCAGCAGAGACTCACGGCACAGGGCCTGACCCGCCGCCCTGGAGGGGAGAGTCCCCCGCGTTCCACCAATCCACGCACGGACCCTATGCCGCACGGATCGCGCGCCTATCGGGCTGGCAAACGGGCCTGGCGGCTGCGCCGCCGGCGCCACTGATTGTGACGATCGGCCTTTCCTGTGAAACTCCCTCGATGATCGAGCTGCCAATTGTGGGAGAAGGGGTGGTGATTGACCGGTTGGCGCTGGGCGACGCCCCCGGTCTTTCGGTCTCGCACTCAGATCTGGAGAATGCCCGATACCAGGGCTGGCAATCACCGCAGCCGGAAAGCGACGCGGCGTGCTCGGAACAGAGATTTCAGGAACTCCGGTCCAACAGATAGTCGCGGTGTTGGATGTCGGAAACCTCCGCACCCGGGCGCTATTCGAAAGGCTCGGGTTTCGACTGGAGGCGCATCATGAGCTCACTGGAGGCCGGCGCGATGGCACCTTTGCCGACGAGCTGGTCTTTGTGGTTACCGACGCAGCGTCTCGGCCTGGGAACTAGATCACGCCCATCACGGTCGGGAACGTCGTCCCTCGTGAATGGACACGGTGCCCAAGGCCGGTCTGCAGTGTCATGGATGGGGATGCTCGGTAGGGATACGGCAGTGAGACCGGGCTACTGCCTCGACTGGTCGATGCCGCGGGGGGACCTGTCTTGGGCGATGATCGTGTGATGTGCTCCGATGACACCCCGGCTCACCACGGCCATGGCCACCAGCTCCTCCACGAGGTCGAGCCATCGGTGATCTTCGATCTGGAACCGGTCGACTCGGTGACCGTGATGACGCTGATGGACAACGTGACCGACGTCTTCATGCCCGACCAGGGGCCCGCGCACCGGGCGCCGCTCCTATCAGGGAATCGACGGCCGGCGGCCACAATGGAGGGAGGCGACGCCCCCGAGCAGTTGATCGCCGAGCACGGCTTCTCGGTGTTGGTGACGCTCACCAAACACGGCCGCCAGCACCGGATCCTCTTCGATACCGGGACGAGCCCCGATGGGGTGGTCGAAAACATGCGCCGACTCGACGTCGACCCGTCCGAGATCGAGGTGATCGTTTGCAGTCACGGCCATTTCGACCACACCACGGGCCTCGACGGGCTCATCCGGCGCTTGGGGAGAGTGAACCTGCCGGTGCTGATCCATCCGCACTTTTGGCGGCGGCGCCGGGTGGCGATACCGGGGCGAGACCCGATGGAGATCCCGACCACGAGCCGCCGGGCCCTCACCGACGCCGGCTTCGAGGTGGTGGAAGAGCGCCAACCCAGCTTCTTGTTCGAACGCTCGTTGCTGGTGACCGGCGAGGTTCCTCGCACCACCGGCTACGAGCCGGGCTTTCCTCCCCAGCAGGCGTGGGGCGACGGTGGCTGGGAGCCGGACCCGCTCGTCCTCGACGATCAGGCTCTCATCGTTGACATCAAGGACAAAGGGCTGCTGGTGATCACGGGTTGCGGCCACGCCGGAGTGGTCAACATCTGCCGCTACGCCCGGCGCCTGACCAAGGACCGCCCCTTGTATGCCGTGATGGGAGGGTTCCATCTGAATGGGCCCCTGTTCGAGCCGCTGATCCCGATCGTCCTCGATGACCTCAGCGCCTTGACACCGAGTGTCGTCGTCCCCGCTCATTGCACCGGATGGCGGGCCCAGCACGCCATCGGTGCCCGGTTCGGCGAGGCGTTCATCCCAAACACCGTTGGAACCCGCTTCGAGCTGTGATCGGCCCCCTGCGCACAGCGAAGTGACATCGGATCGGTTGTCCGCGGAATCAGGCGGCCAATGAGCGACCGAGGTAGGCGGCCAGCCGGTCGGCGGCCGGGCGGCCGGGGGGGCACGGCTGCTCGTCGTCGAAGGCCCGGCCCGGCCCGCGAAACTGCGGCGCCATCAACCGCTGGGCAACGCCGAGGCAGTGGACGGCGAGCTCGGAGTCGAGGTCGGCCGACTGGCCAGTGGCCACCGCCAGGTCCCAGGCGTGGATCAAGCCGTCGATGGTCCGCAGGCCGATGAACACTGTTCCCGGGATCGACCCCACCGCCGTATCGAAGACGCGGGTGAGCCCGTCAGGCGCCGCGAAGACCTGGTGGGCGGCCGCGGCCGCTTGGGCATAGGCCGCCTGCATCTCGGGCGGAAGCGGCGCCGGCTCCCGCCCGGCCCGGCGCTGGACGAGCTGGTTCCCCCCCAGCACATGGTCGATGACCGCCTGCGCGTCCCAACCGGCGCAGGGCGACGGCGCGGAGAGTCGGTCGGGCGGGGTGGCCGCGAGGACCGCGGCGAAGACGTCCTGGGCTCGCTGGTGGGCAACGAGAGGATCCATTGCCGATGATGCTATGAGAATGGCCGTTCCCCGACTCGATCGTCTGCATCGACTGCGGCAGTGTCGTCACCGCCAACCTCGATGCGAACGGGCTCGTGGGGGCCACGAGCCATGTTCAGGTCGAACGCCCTTCTGCCTCTCCCTGGGCTCTAGTCGTTGATCGCCTCGACGCCGAGGCGCTTGAGCTCCTCAAGGTGGTTGCGCATGCCTTGCAGTGTCTCGGGCGCGTGCGGCTCCCAGCTCAAGATCTCGCCAACCACGCGCAGCGGCTGCCGGGTGCGGTAGGACCTCGTCGGGTTCCCGGGGAACTTCTTGTCGGTGAGGTTGGGGTCATCCTCGATTGGGCCGGTGGGTTCCACTTGGTAGATCCGCCCGGGCCCCTCGCCGACGGCCAGTTCCGCTCCCCACGTGGCCGCATCCAAGGTTGCGGTCAAGTAGACGTAGTTCGCCTTCCTCCGCTCGCCGAAGTTGGAACGGTATCCGGGTTGCAGCAGGTCGCCCGGCGTCAGGCCGGTCCTCGTGCCGTGATAGAAGGGCCCGGGATCTTGGACCGCCGGCGCCGTCGGTTCGCTTCCCATCGCACACCCCGTCGCAGTCGGGCGCGTCACCTTACGCCGATGTAGGTCGCGCCGTCGCCGCCGGCGATAAAGGGGGGGCCGCCGCCTTCGACCGCGCCGGAGCGTCTATGGCGTGCGACCGATGAACGCCAGCAGTTTGGTCTGGACGTCTGCGTCGTCGGGGACGTGGACGCGCGGTCCGTAATGGCCGCTCTGGCGCAGCACCTCGTCCATCGGCAGCATGCCCTCGAGCATCGCGGCGCACTTGTCGGCGTCCAGAGTCTCGTCCTGGCCGGTGGCTCGGGCAAGATCCCAGCGGTGCAGGAACACGTCACTGACGTAGATCATGTCGATCGCTTGCCCGAGCGGCATGCGGCCGATGTGAGGGAGATCGTGCTCCCGCTCGGCAGTATCCGCGTCGTCGAGGAGTTCCTGCACGGCGTCGGTCTGGGTACGCCAGGCGCCGACGGGGTCGTCGTCGACCGACGGTCCCGCCGTCAGCGTGATCCCTACCGCTCCCTCCAGGAAGGCCGGGAACCACTCGACGAGGTGGCGGACGACGTCGCGGGCGACCCAGCCTTCTGGCGGCGCCGGCCGGTTCCACGCCTCCGGGTCGGTGCCTTCCACCGTCGTTGTGAACGCTCTGGCGACGCGCCGATGCTCGTCGGCGGGGTTGCTCATCGCAGGTCGGCGACGAGGTCGTCGAGCTTGGCGTAGCCCTCGTCGACGCCGGTCTCCATGCCGCTGGCCAGCCACTGGTCGCGGTCCTCGAAGCTGTCCACCAACGACTGCGCGTGCAGTCGCGTTCGGCCGTCGCCGAGGTCCTCGAAACGCAGAGTCTGAAGGGCGACGCCATCGGGCTGACCGTCGAACGTGAAGGTCTGCACGATGCGTTCCTCACCAACGTCGTGAAAGCAGCCGTGGAAGCCGTACTCCTCGCCCTCGCGCCCGGCGACATACCGCCAGCGGCCGCCGGTGGTGGCGTCCCAATCGAGGATCTTGGTCTCCATCCCGTTGGGTCCGACCCAGCGAGCGAACAGCTCGGGATCGGTATGGGCCCGCATCAACAGCGCCGGGGTGGCGTCGAAGTCGCGGGTGATGCGGATGACGGGCAGGGCGGGGTCGGCCTCGATCGAGACCTGGTTGCGGTTACTGGCGGCGTTCATGACGCTGCTCCTTGCTGTCGGTGCCGTTGATTGATGGGTTGTTGGTCGCCGCGCATCTCGGCCAGGACAGTGTCCAGGCGGTCGTAGCGTGCCTGCGCCTGTTGGCGGTACCGCTCGATCCACTTCGTCATCAGGTCGAAAACCTCCGCTTCGAGGTGGCACGGCCGCCGCTGGGCATCTTTGCTCTGGCTCACCAGGCCGGCATCGGTCAGCACCTTGATGTGCTTGGACACCGCTTGGACGGAGACGTCGTAGGGATCGGCCAGGTCCCCGACGGTGGCGTCGCCTGCGGCCAGGCGGGAAACCATGTCGCGCCTCGTCGGATCGGCGAGAGCGGCGAAGACTCGGGATAGCTGGTCGTGGGCCACAGACCTCCTTGTTCAACTGAATGGTTGAATACAAACCCTACGCCGATGGCTCGACGTTGTCAACCACTTGGTTGAAGAGCGAGAACTTACCCTCGTCACTGGGAGGCTCGACGAACTCAGTACTCGCCCTTGATCACGAAATACGAACCGCGGATCGTGCCCGCCAGCTTCGACTTCTGTCTCGCGAAGTTGAACGAGCCGAGCTCGACGGGGACATCCATCCCTTCGGAGAGCTTGAACCCGACCGCTCGCTTCTTCGGTTCGTCGAGTTGATAGAGCACGTTGATCGACAGCCCGCTCTCGTAGAACACGTAGGTCCACCGGATGTCCTCGACTTGGAACGCCGTCACCTCGAGGGGAGGCGAAGCGATGACGATGTCTCGCTCATCCTTGAGGATGCGCTGGACCCAGTCGATGGCCTCCTTGGCCTCGGCGGCCGGTTCGACCGTGAACACGTGGTCATACTTGTTCTTGAAGTAGCGAGCCTCGTTCGCCCGGAGCCCGGCCAGTGCCGGCGCTACCGGCGACGACTCCAGGCCGATGGTGGAGACGTTGACGAAGTCCACCGCATAACTCATATTGCTCTCCCGGTACGTCGTCGGAGGCCCCCGTCGACGGACCGCAACCCTATCCCCGACCGAGCAACGGGTGCTCCGAATCCTCGTGGGCGGACGGCTGGTATCAGGCGAACCGCCGCTGCGGGGCATCCTTGTCGGGGGTCGAGGACGCCCGGCGCTGGGGCACCCGAGCTCGCCGCCCCAACGCCCGTCTCTCGAAGCAAGTCTGTTGCCCTCCCTCGCAGCAGAGTGCCAGCCGGGCACGCGCCACAGCCGCCGGCGGTCATCGAGGTCATCTCTGGTGGCGCAGTACCTGGTTGAGTCGCGCTGCCTGGCGCGTCTGGTGGTCGCGTTCTGCGACGTTCGGTGCATTGCGAGCTGCGTCGGCATAAAGCCGGGCGGCGAGTTCGAGATCGCCATTCTTCTCGTGGAGATACGCGGCGACCGCTTGGCGTCGCGGGACGTTTTCGTCGACCTCGGCCAGGGCCGCCAACCCAGCCGGCGCGCCATCCGCCTCGCCGACTGCGACGGCACGGTTGAGCCGGACTATCGAAGTGTCGGCGAAGCGGAGTAGTTCGTCGTACCACTCCACGATCTGGACCCAGTCGGTCTCCTCGACACGCGGGGCGTCGGCGTGGAGCGCTGCGATCGCCGCTTGCGCCTGGTACTCGCCGGGCTGTTCGCGCGCCCGCGCAGCTTGTGCGATGTCGATTCCCTCGGTGATGAGCGCGGTGTCCCACTGGCTGCGGTCCTGATCGGCGAGAGGCACGATGCTTCCGTCCGGTCGGGTGCGGCTGCGCCGGCGACCATGGTGCAGCAACATCAGGGCGAGTAACCGTCGACTTCGGGGTTGTCCACCAAGGTCGCCAGTTGCCGGGTCAGCCGGATCGCCTCGGCCGCGAGATCGACGTCGCCGGAATAGCCCTAGTTGAACACGAGGAGCTCCAGCCATTCTTGGATCGATTCGCCGCCGGCTCCAGGTGCTGCCGACAGCTCACCGGCGAGCTCGATCGCCCGCTCGTAGCTGTCGACGTCGATCACCATCCATCCCGCGATCAGATCCTTCGTCTCGGCGAACGGGCCGTCGGTCACCGGCGGGCGCCCGTCGCCGTCGGAGCGGACCCACACCCCGTCAGGCGACAGCGCCTGCCCGTCGATGAACTCGCCACTGCTCTCGAGGCGAGCTGCGAAGTCGTTCATGTACCCGATGTGTGCCTCGACCTCGTCGGGCCTCCACTGGTCCATTGGGACATCGTTGGCGGACGCCGGGGCGCCTCGGTAGTGCTTGAGCAACAGGTACTTGGCCATGGTGATCTCCTTGTGTCACGCAGGCCCGGGCGGCCGCATCCACCCTGAGACGGAGCAGACTCCGGATTCTCGACATGGTCCCCGGAAATTCTCCACACCCGACACCCCGACCCCGTGACCTTGACCGTGGCCGGCTACGGCTCAGGAATGCTCGAAGTGCGCCGTGGCACCCTCGATCGCCAACCGCACGACTCCCTCGACGTGCTCCACGTCGATCCCGAGCGCCTCACCGATATGCACCGACCAGATCTCCGACCGCAGATTCGTCTCGAAATCGAGCTGGCTGCGGATATCGGCTCGCTTCCCCTGACGGTTTTGGGTCACCATCACGAAGGTGGCCAGGAAGATCGCTTCCAGGCTGACGACCATGGTGAGGAGGCCGAACGGGAACTTGTCGAACTCGAGGCCCACCCCGAGGGCTCCCACGTTCACCGCGATCCACGCGCCAAACCACAAGGCGTGGATATAGACGAAGCGAAGTGATCCCGCGAAGTCCGTGATCTCGTCCGCCGCCTTGTCCTGAGCCCGCAACAGGCTTCGCAAGACCGTCCGCTCGTTGCGGGTGTGGTAGTGGTCGATCTTGAAGAGGTTGCCGTCTTCGACGCCATCGGCGCGATCGATGGCACGACAGGCGGGGCAGGTGATCTCGGGCATGCCCTACGGTGCCACGCCTGACGGCGGTGGTGGTGTTGCAACCCGCTTAGAAACCCTGTCCCGCGTTCGCGCGCACCATGAGTCAGCTGGCCACCTTTGTGGAAAGGTGATGCCGAACATGACGAGACGGCTCGACCCCGACCAGTTTGGCCGTCCCCGGGCGGCGCCCATGAATATCCGGGAGGACCTCCGCCGCCTACCCCGCGTCCTCCGGCGACTGGAAGCCGCAGACCTCCAGGATCCCCTCCCCCCTCCCCTACCCGTCGGCCGCGTGGTCGCGGTCGAAGGGCGGGGCGAGATGTTCGTCCGAGAGTTGGAGGGCGACCCGGGAGGTCCGGTCATCGTGCTGCTCCATGGGTGGGCCCTCAGCGCCGACCTCAATTGGTTCGCGGGTGGATACGACGTCGCGGCCCGGCACGGCCGGGTCGTGGCGACCGATATCCGTGGCCATGGGCGGGGACTGCGCAGCGAGAAGCCATTCACCCTGGAGGCCGCAGCCGACGACATCGCGGGGCTCATCGGGACCCTGGGGGGCGCCCCGGCGGTGCTCGTCGGCTACTCGATGGGCGGGTCGCTGGCCCTGCTCTGCGCCAGCCGCCACCCCGAGGCGGTGGCAGGCCTGGTGTTGATGTCGACCGGCCTCCAATGGCGCAGCAGCTGGTGGGAACGGCTGCTCTGGGCCTCGATGGCGGTCGTCGAGGTCGGGCTGCGCTTCGGCGCGCCCCGGGGCTTGACGGAGCGGTACCTGCGCCACGCGGTCGAGGAGTCGCCCGACCTACTCCCCTACCAGGGATGGGTCAAAGCTGAGGTCCGGCGGGGCGATGCATCCGATATCGGCCTGGCGGGTAAGGCCCTGGCCCGCTTCGACGCCCGGGCGCTGGTCGCCCAGGTCAGCGTCCCGACCGCGGTGGTCGTGACAGATCGGGACCGGCTCATCCGGGCCAAACGCCAGCTGCAGCTGGCCGGCGCCCTGCGGGGCTGCCGGTTGGTTCACATCGACGGCGCCCACAACGCCTGGCTGGTCCGGCCCAAGGACTTCGCGGGAGCCATCGACCGGGCCTTGGACCTGGTGATCACCGGCGGGGCCGGTACCTCCCCCAGCTCCTCGGGCCTCCCTTAGTCCGGTCGGCCGGCGAAGGTGATGGGCTTCTCGATCAGGTGAGGCTCCGGCTCGGGCCCAACCGGCGCGAACCAGGGTGCGTGAGCGGGGGCGTCGGGCGAGAGCCGCCACTTCCGGCCCACCCGGTCGACGCCGATCGGGAACACTGTCAGGGCGCCTTCGGGACCCAGGTGAAGGCGGAGGAAATGCTTACAGTGCTGATAGTGCAGCGGTGCATAACCCTCGTTGGCGTGGAGGCCGGCGCAGTTGGTGGCCCACAGGTAGGCCGACATCCCGAGCGTTCCTCCGATTCCCCCGAGCACCGCGACCAGGCCGAGGAACGCGGCCAGGGACCAGCCACCTCGAAGACCGAGGTCCGACGACAATGCCGACGCCGCGATCAGGACCAGCGCCACGCTCGCCATCTGTAGCGTGGAATGGACCAGCCCCAGCAGGAATCGCATGGCGCCGCGGCTGTCATGGGCGAAGCGCACCATGGCCGCCAGGATCACGATCATGAGGATGATGAGGAGAAACGCGGTCGGGCTCTCCCACACCGCCCGGCCGACGTCGGCCAGTCCGAGCGAAACCCAGCGATTGTTGCGATGCAAACCCAACATGAAAACCAGGAGGATTTGAACGGCGCCCAGCACCCCGGCCAGCGGAAGGTTGTACGGGGGCAGCAACCAGATCCGGTTCCGGAGCCGCTTCGATTGCTTGGCGGACGGATAGATCAGCGCCCGCCGGTAGGCAACCGATCCGTCGGCGCCGTCGACAGTGATCCGCTCGGGAAGGTTGTGGGTGGGATGAAGGAAGGCACCTCCGCCGCCGGAGGTGATGTGCTGGCGGGTGCCCCGTTCCTCCTGGTACCGGGCGTAGTGATGCTTGCCGCTCTTCAAGTACAGCGACACCCGGGCGCCAGCGGGTTGGATCACCTGCCGCTCGAGATATTGCACATCCCGGTCGGAGTGGATGTCGGCCTGCTTCCTGCCGCTGTCGACCTCCTTGGCCGTGCACAGGATGACGCGGTCGCCGGCTTTCACCTGGTCGGAGGCGACCTCGGAGAAATAGCGCAGCTGGGCCTCATCGATATAGGAGCCGAACTGGATGTCGATCCCCCACAGCCACCAGCCGTGGGGAAGTTTCAATGCGAAGTAGCTCCGGCTCTGACTGGTTCGCCAGCCGCCGATCCACCGGTTCCGGCAGAAGATGCTGATGAAGTTGATCAAGCCGTCGTACCAGTCATGGCTCCCCGGGATGGCGAACAGGTCGGGCGGCTCGGCGCCGGCGCACGGGAGTGCCGACCGGTAGGGGCCCAGCATCCGGTTCTCGTATTCGGGCGCCTTGGGGAGCGGGTACACCTGGTCGCCGCCCATCACGAGGATGCGTCCCCGCTCGGTGGGGTAGGCCTGGTCGTCCAACTCGAGCTTGACGGCGTCGGTGGCCAGGAGACGGGCGATCGTATAGGTGGAGTTCCACCCGTCGCCGAGATCGGCGACGTAGTCGAACCACAGATCGGGCTCCTCCGAGAAGTCGGCGACGTGGGCCGGCTCCAGGGCCTGCAGCTCCCGATTGTCGGCGTAGGCGCTGAAGATGCCGGCCAGGAGGACCCGGACCGCGGTGCCGACGAGTTGGTGGGGATCGAGCCAGCGCACCATGGGCCGGCGCACGAAACCGAGGTCGGTCGCCTCCGAGGAGGGCCGGGGCGGACACGGCGGAGGCGTACCCGCGGAGCCCGAATCGGTCGAAGCCACGCGATGCATTCTTGCAGCGTCTCGCCAGAGTCACGGCGCACCGGCCCGGGCCGGCCGGCGACGCCGCCGCCGCCTACCGGCCGATACCGTCGCACCGGCGCGCCACCGCCCGGGCCAGGGCATCGGAGAGCTCCAGGTCGTCCAACGAAGCGACGATCACGTCGGCGGCCGAGAGATCAAGATCGGCCGTCAACTCATGGGGCACGGCCACGGTGTACAGCCCCGCCGCCACCGCCGCCGCCACCCCGTGAGGCGAGTCTTCGACGGCCACGGACCGTCGGGGCAGGGCGCCGAGGCGTTGGCAGGCGCCCCGGTACGACGTGGGGTCGGGCTTGGGCGGCACCAGGTCGTCGCGACAAACGAGGGTCGCAAAGCGGCCGCCCAAGCCCAGCCGGTCCAGGTGGCTGGTGACCCACGCCACGGGGGAAGACGAGGCCACCGCGACGGGCACGCCGAGCCGGTCGGCCTGATCCAGCCAGGAGACGATGCCGAGGCGGGGGGCGTAATCCGCCTGCAGCTCGTCACGGCGGAGCCGGCGCCGTTCCTCGACGGCGGGGGGCAAGAGGCGACCCAGCGTCCGCTGCAGTTCTGCCCACGGGTCAAAGCCGGCGTCGGTCCCGATCACGGCCTGCCAGCGAGCTCGGGCCAGTTCGACGCCGTGTTCCTCCCAGAGTTCCGCCCACGACTGGTACACGGGCTGCTCGGTGTCGAGAATGGTCCCGTCGAAATCGAGGACGAGACAGGAAAGCTCCGTCGGTTCCAGACCGGCCAGTGTACGAATGCCGGCCCCGCTGGCCACCTCCGCGGGCATCGCCCCCCGGTGCGGGACCCAGGACGATCGGACGACGCTGTTCGTCGAGTGTCGACCGGTCCCATCGACCGGGGCCTGTCAACGCGCGGCGCCGGTCGGACGTCAGTTGATCTGAGTCCACCATAGAGAGGGGCAGCACATGAGGTACAGCCGGCGACGGACCAGGTTGATGGCGGTGTGGGCGGCCACGGCGTTCACGGTGACGGCAGGCGCCGCCGTGTTCGTTGCCGCGCCTGCCCGGGCGGCGTCCGCCTACTGCGGGCAGGTATGGGGGTCGGCAGCCAAGCAGGCCCCGGGTCACGGGGCGAACGGCGTGGCCGATGTCCGCGCCGGGCAGCACCCCTGTTACGACCGCCTGGTCATCGACCTCGACCAGGCGGCCGGTTACCGGGTGGGCTACGTCCCATCCGTGCTTACCCAGGGTAAGGGGGCGCCGGTCTCGCTGCGGGGGGCTGCCTTCCTCGAAGTGACCGTCTACGCCACCGCCTCGACCCCGGCGAACCCCGCAGACGTGGCCAACGTCACCGGGTTTCGCACGTTTCGCCAGGTGGCGTTCGCGGGCTCGTTCGAGGGATACACCAGCCTGGGCCTCGGCGTGCGGGCCAAGCTGCCGTTCCGGGTCTTCGAACTGGTGAGCCCTAACCAGCCTTCGCGGTTGGTTGTAGATGTGGGCCACCAGTGGTGAGCGACTCCGCAGCTGCGTGTTGGTGGGGACGGCTAGAGAGAGGTGGGCTTCACCGTGGCCGAGCTCACCGGTTCGCCGCGAAGGAGCCGGATGGTCAACTGGCCGTTGCTGAGCGCCGCCTCGACCCGGCTGCCGAATCCATCGGGGACCTCGATCTGCCGCTCGTAGCCGCCGTACTCCCACTCATGGATCAGATAGTCCCGCAAACCGGAACTACGGAGACGGGCCCAGAACCGCACGGTCCCGGGCTGGAATTCGACGGTGACATCGTCGGCGGTCACGGCAACCATGGGGGCCAGGATCACGAGGGCGCCCCCGGTCTCGTACATATTGACGGGAACCGCTTGGGGGCGCATGGTGGCTTCGGTGGCCGCAGTGGAGGCAAGGACCTGCTGGTCCGTGCTTCGTTCCGTGCTCATGAGTGAACGCTACTCCGGCGACGGCAAAATGAAATGCGCTACTGGGCGCCGCTCCGAGTCATGGCGAAGATCTGCTGGGCATTGGCCGCGTCGAAGGCCAAGTCGAGCCCCGTTCCGTCCGGCAACGGCAGACGGGTGATGAACTCGAAGAACGACCCGGGCACGTCCATTGCCAGCAAGGACCCGTCGTCGCCCCGGAACGACCGGGGCACCCGCGCCGCCCGGTGGGCTGTCTGGCGGATCCGGCCCGACCCCGAGATCTCGACGGTGTCCTTGATGGGCCGCCCGGCCGCCCGCTCGGCGGCGGCTACGGCATCCACGTCGGCCACCCGGTCGGTGGCATGGTTGAAGGCCGTCCCCTCGGTCGCGATCCAGGCCATCTCGTCGGATTCCGCGAGGAGCGTCTGATAGTCGGCCAAACCGGGGGGCCCGTGTTGACGGTCGAAGCACGACACCAGGGCCGGGAGCAAGGCCACCGCGTCCGCCAAGCGGAGGCCTCGGGCGGCGCGCAATGCCTCCAACCCGGCCACTGCTGCGGGCGAGGCGGCGAGGGGGTCCCGGGAGGTGCCCAGCACCCGGGCCGCGGCATCCTGGAAGGCAGGCGAGAACCGATCGGCGTGAAGTTCGCTCACGAAGTACTGGGGGATGGCAGCGGGCCGGTCGAGATGGCACCACGACCGGCCGGTCATAGCCAACCGGGCCAGGTCGTAGGTGTGCCGGTGCTCGTAGCCCAGCGCCGAGAGGACCCGGGTGACGCTCTCCTGGCCCGCGGGGAGCGCCCCGCACCCGATACCGGCCACCGTCCGGACCGCCCCGTGGTCAAGGTGGACCTTTTCCCCCCGGGCCAACCGGGCGGACACATAGGCGGCCCCGCTCGGGACCCGCCGCAACAGGTCGTCGAGCAGCCGCACCCCTAACGCCTGGGCCACGACGGCCCGGGGCACCCAATCGCCGGCATCTACGAGCAGTGACGGATCCAGGTCCAGCCCCTCGATCAGCCACTGTGCCTCGCCGACCAGGTCCGCCAGGCCGCTCATGCCGCCACCGACACCGGGTCTGCGAACATTTTCCCGGTCGGCGTCGCCATCAGGGCGTCCAGGTCGACCTGCTCTTGGCGCACGAACCCGCGGCCCGGAAGCTGCCCGTCGGCCACCATCTCGACCGCCGCGCACGCCGAGGCGGCGGTCGTCCAGGATATGGCTCGCCACCGGCGGCCCGCCACCACGACCGGGCGGTACATGCGCACGACCTGTTCCCGCACCGTCACGCCGCCCCGCTCCCCCTCGACGGCGGCATACAGGTAGACGACGTCGTCGTCCACCGGAGGTTTGGCCCTGACCAAAATGCGCCCGGCCAGGTCCCGGTCCTGTCGCAGGTGAAGCTCGTCGAAGAAGAAGCGCATCAGCTCACAGTGCCGGGGGTAGCGCAAGGTCTTGTAGTCCAGCCGGTCGACCCGGCCCTCGAAGGTGGCGCACATGGTCCCGAGGCCGCCCGAGGTGGTGAACGCCTCCAGTTGGGTGCCCCCGATCCAGACGACCTCGAGTTCGCTCATGGGCGGGACCAGCCGGCGGCGCCCGTCGCGGATGACCTCGCAGTCGTTCAGGTACTCGTTGACCACGCCCTCGGGGGACCAGTTGAAGGCATAGCCGAGCAGGCCGCTGGGGCTGGCCGGAAGGGCCCCTACCTTCAGTTCGATGGCGTCCAGGCGGTCGAAGTCCCGGGCCAGCCAGGCGCCGGTCACACAGATGAGGCCCGGGGCCAGCCCACATTGCGGCATCACGACCGAGGGGGCCCCCTCGGCCAGCACGGTCAGCCGCTGGGTAGTGGCCATATCCTCGGTCAGGTCGAAATAGTGCACCCCGAGGGCCAGGGCGGCCACGGCGACCGCCGCGTTGAACCGATACGGCAGGCAGGACACCACGGCATCGAAGCGGCCCAGCAGCGCCCCCACCTGCCCGGCGTCGGTCACATCGATGGTCACCACCGTAAAGGGCGGGATGACCCCCGGGGGGGCCATGTCGGCCCCCACTACGTCGAACCCGGCTTGGTGCAGCAGGTGGGCGACCAGGTCCCCGACCTTGCCGAGACCGAGAACCAAGACGCTGGCGATCTCCCCCATAAAGGGGATTGTACGGGGTACCCTCCCGTCTATCACCGATCTCGCACTGGCCCTTCCGACGACTGCGCATTTGGCCACCCTGGCCAGGGCCGTTTTGGGGCGATTCGGCCTGGAGTTGCCACAACAGGGGAAAAATGAGGCCCGCACCCCCATCACCGGTGGTTGCATCGGAGGCACCCGGGGCGCCACCGAGGCCGAGGTCGACGCCGCGGTCGAGCGGGCCAACCACGCCTTTCGGATGTGGCGGCTGGTGCCCCCGCCGCGGCGCGGAGAGGTAGTTCGCCGGCTCGCATCGCTGCTGCGGGAGCACCGCGCCGACCTGGCCCAGTTGGTCACCATCGAGGCCGGGAAGATCCCAGCCGAGGCCCTGGGCGAGGTCCAGGAGATGATCGACATGTGCGACCTGGCGGTGGGCATGTCCCGGCAGCTCTACGGCCTGACGCTCGCCTCCGAGCGCCCCGACCACCGCATGACCGAGGTGTGGCAGCCCCTCGGGGTGTGTGCGGTGATCACCTCGTTCAACTTCCCGGTTGCGGTTTGGGCTTGGAATGCCGCCGTGGCGCTGGTCTGTGGCGACCCGGTGATCTGGAAGCCATCAGAAAAGACGGTGCTAACGGCGCTGGCCTGCCAGGCCCTGGTCGAACAGGCGGCCACCGAGGCCGGCGCCCCGCCGGGGCTGTCCCAGGTCGTGTCGGGTGGTCCCGAAGTGGGCCGGCGCCTGGTGGAGCACCCCGATGTGGCCCTGGTGTCGGCCACCGGGAGCACCGCCATGGGCCGCCAGGTCGGTCCCCGGGTGGCGGCCCGGTTCGGGCGCTGCCTCCTGGAGCTGGGCGGTAACAACGCCGCCATCGTCACCGCCTCCGCCGACGTGGAGCTGGCGGTCCGGGCCATCGTGTTCGCGGCCGCGGGGACCGCCGGGCAGCGCTGCACCAGCCTGCGCCGGCTGATCGTCCACCGCCGCCGGTATGACGAGGTGGTTGACCGGGTGGCCGGGGCCTACCAGAGCCTCCGGGTGGGCAACCCCAGCGACCCCGGCGTGCTCGTCGGTCCGCTGATCGACGCGGCCGCCTACGGCTGCTTCGCGACGGCCCTGGAAGAGGTGGTGGCCGAGGGCGGCCAGGTCGTAACGGGCGGCCAGCGCGACGTGATCCTGGCCCAGCAGGCGCCCGAGGCGTACTACGTCCGGCCCGCCCTGGCGACCATGCCCGCCCAATCCGATCTGGTCCTGCGGGAGACGTTCGCGCCCCTTCTCTACGTGCTGCGCTACGACGAGTGGTCCGAGGCCATGGCCCTGCACAACGCGGCCCGCCACGGGCTCTCCTCCTCGGTGTTCACCAACGAACTGCGCGAAGCGGAGCGATTCTTGGCCCCGGACGGGTCGGACTGCGGCATCGCCAATGTCAACATCGGACCGTCGGGCGCCGAGATCGGCGGCGCCTTCGGCGGTGAGAAGGAGACCGGCGGGGGCCGCGAGGCGGGATCCGACGCCTGGCGGGCCTATATGCGCCGCCAGACCGCCACCGTCAACTACGGCTGCGACCTCCCCTTGGCGCAAGGCGTCGAATTTCTCTAATGCGTGCATCCCATTCGGACTAACCGATCCGACAAGTACCTAAAGTTGGAGGCCGACGGTGCCGATGACTGGGTCGGCGGTCCTTGGCAGAAAGGTGGAAATGTCCGACTCCATGCAGATCGTGGTAGCTGACGACGATCCGGTGCTGCGGGCACTGCTCCAAATGAAACTGCAAGCCGAGGGCCATTCCGTGACCCTGGCGTGCGATGGCGACGAGGCGCTGCGGGTGGCCAGCACCACTCCCCCGGAACTGCTGGTCCTCGACGTGGTCATGCCCGGTCTGGACGGCTTGGAAGTAACCCGGCGGCTGCGGGAGCAGCCCGCCACCGCCTCGTTGCCCATCGTCCTGCTCACCGGCCGCGATACCGATCCCGACATCGTGGCGGGTTGGCAATCGGGCGCCAACTACTACATCACCAAGCCCTTCGTGATCGAGCACCTGCGGTACTTCATCAAGACCATGCAGGACACGGTCGAGCCCGACGAGCCCTGGGACGACACAGCCGATTAGGCCCGGCCCTCCTAGGATGGGCGACCCTTGAGCGAGGAGGCGGGCGCGTGACCGAAACAGCGGCCCGGGAAGAGGTCCCGGTGCTGTGGTTGACGGCGGGCCTCAGTTGCGATGGGGACTCCATCGCCATGACCGCGGCGACCCAACCCAGCTTGGAGGATCTGGTGCACGGCGCCCTTCCGGGCGTGCCCAAGCTCCGCCTCCATCATCCGGTCCTCGCCTACGAGGTCGGCGCCGAGTTCCTGGCCGTGTTCGAGGCGGCGCAAGGCGACGAGTTTCCTCCCTTCATCCTGGTCGTGGAGGGATCGGTGCCCAACGAGGCTATGAATGCCGAAGGCTGCTGGGCCGCCATGGGCACCGACCCGGCAACCGGCCAACCCATTCCCACCACCACCTGGATCGACCGATTGGCGCCCCGGGCGTGGGCGGTGCTGGCCATCGGCACCTGCGCCGCCTACGGCGGCATCCACGCCATGGCCGGCAACCCGACCGGCGCCATGGGCCTGTGCGACTACCTGGGTTGGTCGTGGCGGTCGCAGAACGGCATGCCGATTGTCAACCTTCCGGGCTGCCCGGTGCAGCCCGACAACTGCACCGAGACGCTGCTCTATCTGCTGCGCCAGATGGCCGGCGACGCGCCTCCGATCCCGCTGGACGAGGTGCATCGCCCCAAGTGGCTGTTCTTCCAGACGCTGCACGAAGGGTGCGATCGAGCCGGCTACTACGAGCAGGGCGATTTCGCGGCCGAATACGGGTCGCCCCGGTGCATCGTCAAGCTCGGTTGTTGGGGCCCGGTGGCCGATTGCAACGTGGGCAAGCGGGGTTGGATCAACGGCGTCGGAGGCTGCGCCAACGTGGGGGGCGCCTGCATCGGCTGCACCATGCCCGGCTTCCCCGACAAGTTCATGCCCTTCCTCGACGAGCCCCCCGGGGCCAAGATGTCGTCCTCGGCGGTCCTGCTCTACGGTCGGACGGTTCGGGCCTTGCGCAAGGTGACGCGGGCCTCTATGAACGTGGAGCCGGACTGGCGAGGGCCCGGCGGCGGTCACGAATGACGGTCATCGAGAAGTCCTGGGACCCGATCACGCGAGTGGTCGGCTCCCTCGGCATCCACGCCCGGGTCGACCTGGGCGCCAAAGTCGTGCAGCGCTGCCACAGCACCTCGTCCATTTTCCGGGGCTACAGCGTGTTCATGAAGGGCAAGGACCCCCGAGATTCCCACGTCATCACCAGTCGCATCTGCGGGATCTGCGGCGACAACCACGCCACCTGCTCCGCCTACACCCAGAACATGGCCTACGGGATCAAGCCACCACCGCTGGGCGAATGGATCATCAACCTGGGGGAAGCCGCCGAGTACATGTTCGACCACAATCTCTATCAGGAGAACCTGGTCGGAGTGGACTTCTGTGAACGGATGGTGGCCGAGACCAATCCCGCGGTGCTGCAGCAGGCCCGGGTGACCGAGGCGCCCCACGCCGGCATTCACGGCTATCGCACCATCGGCGACATCATGGCGGCCTTCAACCCCTTCGAGGGGGCCCTCTACCAAGAGGCGCTGCACATGAGCCGGGTGACCAGGGAGATGTTCTGCCTGATGGAAGGGCGCCACGTACATCCCTCGACGCTGTACCCCGGTGGGGTAGGCACGGTCCCGACCATTCAGGTGTTCAACGACTATTTGGTCCGGTTGGTCCGGTACACCGAATTCCTGAAGCGAATGGTGCCGCTTCACGACGACCTGTTCGACTTCTTCTATACCGCCCTGCCCGGTTATGAAGAGGTCGGGAAGCGAAGCATCTCCCTCTTTTCCTGGGGCTCCTTCCAGGACCCGGACTCCTGCGATTTCACCTATGCCCGCATGTCGGATTGGGGCCGGAAAATGTTCGTCACCCCGGGAATCGTGCTCGACGGGGTCCTGGTGACGACCGATTTATTGGATATCAACCTGGGAATGCGCGTCCTTCTCGGAAGCTCGTTCTATGAGGACTGGGAGGACCAGCCGACCTACGTCACCCACGATCCCCTGGGAAACCCGGTAGACCAACGTCACCCGTGGAACCAGACGACCCTGCCCCGCCCGCAGAAACGCGACTTCGACGGCCGCTACACATGGGTCATGTCGCCCCGGTGGTTCGATCCCGAGACCGGGGGCCACCTGGCACTGGATACCGGGGGCGGCCCGCTGGCCCGGCTGTGGGTCACGGCGCTGGCGGCGACGGTGGCCACGCCCTATGTGCAGGCCACGGGGAGCTCCGTGCGGATATCGTTGCCCCGCACCGCCAACTTTCCGGACGTCGAGTTCGAGTGGCGGATTCCGCAATGGTCAAATGCCATCGAACGGGACCGGGCCCGGACTTACTTCCAGGCCTACAGCGCCGCCATGGCCTTCCATTTCCTGGACAAGGCGATGGCGGAGGTGAATGCCGGACGGTTGGATACCTGGACTTCTTTTGTCGTGCCCTCCGATGCCGTAGCCTGCGGTTTCCATGAAGCGGTACGGGGAGGCCTTTCCCACCATATGGTCATCCAGGACGGGAAAATCGCCAATTACCACCCGTATCCGCCCACCAGCTGGAACACCAGTCCCCGTGATTCTTTCGGTACGCCCGGCCCGTTAGAGGACGCCGTCCAGGGGACCCCGATCTTCGAGGAGAACGGAGAGGACGATTTCAAGGGGATCGACGTGATGCGGGTGGTGCGCAGTTTCGACCCGTGCCTGCCCTGCGGCGTCCACCTCTATACCGGTGGAGGCCGGCGCCGCCAGATCGACCATCTGCCTGTTTCCGGGGCCTAGGTGTTCGGGGGCGAGCAGGAAGACCTGCCCGAGGATGTGGAATCGCTGGAACGCCAGTTGGCGGCTATGGGGGCCGTCGACGCCGAGGAGGCCGAAGTGCTGGCCTACCTGGCCGAGGCGGTGTTCCCGGGCCGGGTGGCTATGGGCGATCCGGCCCGGATCCTCTGGCCGGAGCCAGGGCGGGGCCCATCGAACGGGTCCGTCGCGTCCCCCCGGCGCCGACTGGGCCCGGCTGACCCCCGCCAGCAGCTCGAGGCCCAGGTCCGCCAGTCCGAGGCCCGCTTCCGATCCTTGGTCGAGCAACTCCCGGCGGTGGTGTTCTACGCCGCATTGGGCGACGAGGAGAACGAGGTCTACGTCAGTCCCCAGATCGAGCACCTGCTGGGCTTCACCCAGCAGGAGTGGCTCACCAACCCGCTGCTGTGGTACTCCCAACTTCATCCCGACGACCACGCGACGGTCATCGAGGCGTTCACCCAGGGAGTCCAGACCGGGACACCGTTCCGGGCGACGGTCCGGTTTTTCTCCCGCGACGGCGAGGAAGTGTGGATCCTCGGTGAGGCCCGCCTGATCCGCGACGAGGCGCAGCGGCCCGCCTACTTCCAGGGGGTCGGCTTCGACATCACCATGACCAAACGGGCCCAGGAGGCGATCGCCCAGGCGGAACGAGCCAAGGCCGACGCCGCCCAAACGCGCGCCGATGCCTTCGCCAGCCACAACGTACGGCTCCGCCAGCTCAACAAGGAGCTCCGGGCCGCCAAGGAGGCGGCGGAGGCGGCGGCCAAAGCCCGGAGCACCTTCCTCACGACCATGAGCCACGAGCTGCGGACTCCCCTCAACTCCGTCATCGTCCTGGCCGGCCTGATGGCCGACGACGAGTTGACGCCCACCCAGCAGGACATGGTGCGGCGTATGCGCCTGGCATCGGACCACCTGCTGGAGCTCATCAACGACGTCCTCGAGTTCAGCCGCCTGCGGGCGGGCCAGGTCGAGCTTGACCGGCGCAGTTTCGACCTGGTGTCGTGGATCCACGACACCGTGGACATCGTGGCTCCGCGGGCGGTTGAGAAGGGTCTTGAACTACGCCTCTCGGTCGCCGGGGGTGTGCCCCGCACCCTGGTCGCCGATCAGGGTCGCCTCCGCCAGGTGTTGCTCAACCTGCTGGCCAACGCGGTGAAGTTCACCGCCTCGGGCTTTATCGAGGTGCGGGTATCCGCGGACCGCCTCGACGACGGCCGGTGGGAGTTCGAATGCGAGGTGGCCGATTCCGGGATCGGGATCCGGCCCGAGGACGCGGCGGTGCTCTTCGACGAGTTTCGCCAGGCGGACAGTGGCATCTCGCGGGAGTTCGGGGGCACCGGACTGGGCCTGTCGATCTGCAAGCGGCTGTGCGAGCTCCTCGGTGGCCGCATCTGGGTGGAGGAGACCGGCGGTGAAGGGGCGACCGTCGCTTTCACCTGGGTCGCCGAGGCCGGGAGCGACGCCATGCTGGTGGCCGGCTCCGGACTGGCCTCGGGAGCCGGGTCGGCCCCGGGTTCGCATTCCCCGTCGACCTCCCGGGCCCCGCGCCAGGCACAGGCGACCGCCATCGGGGCCCCGGCCGAGCCACTGCGCATCTTGGTGGCCGAGGACAACCTCATGAACCAGCAGGTGGCCCTACTGCTGTTGTCGGCCATGGGCCATCGCGCCGATGTGGTCGGCAACGGCGACGAGGCCATCGCCAGGGTCCGGGCTCAGCCTTACGACGTCATCCTGATGGATGTGGCCATGCCCGGCACCGACGGCTTGAGCGCCACCCGGGCCATCCGCAGGCTGACCGAGGTCCACCAGCCCTACATCGTGGCGCTCACGGCCCACGCCTTTCCCGGCGACTCCGACAACTGCCTCGAGGCGGGCATGGATGACTACGTGGCCAAACCCATCGACCGGGATCAGCTGGCCCGCGCCCTGCGAGCCGGAGCCCGGGCCGCCCACAGTCGGACACCTGCCGATGCTCCCCCGCCACGCCAGGCGCCGATCGCGGAGGCGGCGGGTGCCGGCGAGGACGGCTTCAATCCCACCTTGCCCATGGAGATCCTGACGGAGTTCGGCGCCGAGCCCCTGAACCGGCTGGTGTCCATCTTCCGAACCGAGGCGACCAGGCTGGTCGCCACCGCGGCGGCCGCGGTCGCCGAGGGTGACATCGAGCAGGCGGAACGGGCCGCCCACACCCTCAAATCCAGCGCCGCCAATCTCGGGGCTCAGGGCCTGTACGAGAATTGCGCCCGGTTGGAGGCGCTGGCCCGCTCGGGGACTTTGGAGGGCGCCTCGGCCTTGACGGTGACCATGGCCGACCAGATGGGCTCGGCGCTCGGCCACTTGGACGCCATGGTTGCCGAGGCCGGCCCTCTCTAACCCTGGCGACCACCGTCACCCCGGACCGCTAGGCGCTCTGGCGCCTGGTTGGCGGCCGGGACCGCCGCCGCCTGGCCTGCTCGGCCACCGCATCCAGATCCTCGACCGCGAACCTTCGGTGGCCGCCGAAGGTCCGGATGCAGGGAATCCGCCCTTCCTTGGCCCACTGTTGAATGGTCCTCGGAGGGACCCCCAGCCTGAGGGCCGCCTCGCCCCGGCTCAGGTACCTCTTCTCCGGAATATCGGACCGATCTGGGGACGCGGCAGCAACCACGGATTTGTGCTCCCATTCTCGCATGTGTCCCCGCCGCTGTTTCGCTGGGACTGTCTTCTGGGCCCAGTTGTATTTGGCGAGCGCGAGAATTGCGCGTCCCGCAGGCGCGCCGATCCCGGGATCTCAGCGCAGCGTCGTCGGCGGCGCCGTGGTGAGGGTGTCGGAGCCGGGTGAGGCGCCCTGCTGGCATTGGGGGAACGGGAACGAGATCGAGTAGATGAAGTTCTTGATGGTTTGCACCTGGGCCAGATCGGCCAGGTTGCCATCCACGCCCAGCGCATGCTGGGCGTCGAGCTTCAGGCGGAGCAGGATCAGGTACCGCTCGGCTGGCCCCCCACCGGCGGTGGTGGAAGGCGATGCCGGGGAGGTGGCAGCCGTCGACGCGGTTTGGACCAGCGTCAGCAGGTCGCCGGTGACGCCGCAGACAACCACAGTTTCGGAGCTGTCCTGGTGATACCCCGCCTTGGTCCGTCCCAGCTGGCCGACGGTTGCCGCGGTCGACACCGTGATGCTGTCGGCGCCGCTCGGGGGACGGAAGGCCACGCTGGTCGGCGGGGCCTCCGCCACCGTCCACTTCTCGGGGTACAGGGCCGCGAAGTTGAGAGGGCTGGAGCTGTAGGCAGTGAACTTCCCGGCCGCGCTCAGCACCGGGTTGTCGGAGATGTAGCCGGTGGTCCTCGCCCCCTTGACCTGGTACCAGCCCCCCGCCTGGTCGGTGTGGCTGAGGACCGTCAGGGTCACTCCCTGGGCTGCGGTGCCGACCACGGCGCCGGTCTTCGAGGGCGTGGAGCGGATGTTGAGGCCGATGGGGCTGAGCACGGTGCGGGGGCCGCTGGGCTGGATAGGTACCGTCGTCGAGCCCCCGCCTCCGGCCACGGTGCTCCCCGAGGCGGGGGCGGCAGTGCTGACGGTGGTCGGCGCCACCGCCGGGGTGCTGGATCCGTGGCAGGCCACCAGAACGAGCGCCGCCGCGGGAGCGATGAAGACTCGGAGCATCCTGCGGGGGACCCGGACCACGACCCCCAAGTTAATCCGCGGGTCGCTCCCGGTTCAGTGGATATCCTCGGCCGAGTGGCCCCAGAAACCGGCGGGCGCCAGCAGGTGGTCGATCAGTGCCTGCAGCGAGCCGGCGTAGGTGGCGCGGTACTCCTGGAGGCGGTGCCACGATTCATCGGCGTCGCGCAGGGCGAGCCCGCTGGTGGCCAGGCGCTGGTAGGCAAAATCGAAGAGCGACCGGTCGACGCCGGGCCCATCCGGCCCCTCGACGTGGAGCCGGAGGCACACTTCGCGCAGGGCCCGCCGGCCCCGGCGGTACATGAAGTAGGCGGCCCGACGGTCGGCGCCGTCAACGGTCGCGGCGGTAATGGTCGCAGCATCGAGGACCACCCCGAGGGCGGTGATCCACGACTGGCCGGGGTGCTGGGAACGGAAGAAGGCCAGCATCGGGTACGACACATGGCTCTCGAGCACTTCGGCCGTCCAGCGTTCCCACTCGGCAAAGAACTGCTCCAGGTGGGCCAGGTCACCGCCGGGGGCGTGCAGGAGGATCAGGGCGGTGGGCTGGATCCGCTCGCCGGTCGGATCATCGAGCATCAGCAGCTGGGTTTCCCGTTTACTGTAGGCGCCGTACAGGGCGGGCAGGTAGGAGATGACCAGGGCGATCGTCCCCAGCCCGGAAACGGCCTCGACCAGCGTCAGGAGGCGGATGGCGGTCGACTCCGCCACGATGTCACCGAACCCCAGCGTCAGCAGGCTGGTGCCCGAGTAGTACACGTCGCTCGCGAAGCCCGACACGCCGTGCAGCGCCGAGTTGTCGGCCCGATAGATCAAGGCCCAGCCCAGCATCAGCCCCGTGAGCCAAATCACCAGCAGCGCCAGGAGGGAGAGCGGCCCGAAGGCAGCCAGGAAGCGCTCCCGGCGGAGCGGCGATTTGATGGTGCGGCCGATCCGGCGCCAAAGCCACCACGACCGGTCGTAGAACACCCGGGTGGGCCGCCACCGAGCGGTGAGTCCCCGACCGACCAGCAGGGTACTCACGGAGTCGGCCACCGTGGCCATGAGCAGGATCACCCCGCCCACGGCCAGGAGGGCGATCATCGGGCGGCGGCGGTCGGAGAGCGGCCCGGCATGGCCGCGGAGCCTACCGAGACCCGTTCCCTCGCGGTCTACCCTGAGGGCCAGGAACGGTTCCCGACGTCATCGACGACTGGTCGAACGGTACCGTCCAGCCGCTATGAATGATTCGGCACCTCTTTCCGAAGCGACGATCTTCCCGGGCCTGCGCCAGTTCTACTCCGAATCCGGGGTCCAGGCCTGGGCGGGGACAGTACCGCTGCAGGCGACCAGCAATCCCTCGATCGCGGACTCCTACGCCTCGGTGATCATTCGCTTCATCCAGGACACCGTGGCCACCGGAGAGGTCGAACCCGAGCAGCCGTTCTACGTGGCCGAACTCGGCTCGGGGAGTGGCAAGTTCGGATTCCACCTGGTCAAACGACTTCGAGAGTTGCGTCTGGCGCTCGGCCTGGAGCATCTGCGGATCGTCACGGTGATGTCGGACGTGGCCAGCTCCAACATCGAACACTGGCAGAGCCATCCCCGCTTACGGCCCTTCGTCGAGCGCGGCGAGCTGCTGTTGGCCCGCTTCGATGTCGAGACCGACAATGCCTTCCACCTGGTCACACCCGAGATCGGGGAGTTGGCGAGGTTCACCAACCCCTTGATCGTGGTCGCCAACTACCTCTTTGACTCGCTGCCCCAGGACCTGTTCCGCCGGAACGACGACGGCAGCCTCGACGAGATGATGGCGGCGATCGTCCCGAACGAAACCAACGGGTCCGTTCACCTGAGCTGGTCGCCCCGTCCTATCGTGTTTCCCCGCTACCACGACCCCGAACTCGACCGCCTACTGGCCGAGGCGAGGCCGCAAGCGGGATCGAACGCGGTCATGTTCCCGGTCAGCGGGCTGCGGGCCCTCCGGCGGCTCGCGGACGCCGGCCACGGCCGCCTCTGCCTGATCGCCTCCGACCTCGGCCCGGGCGGCCGGCTGCTGGCGGAACCGGAGTTGCAGCTTGGAAAGGGTGACAGTTTCTTCTATTTCCCGGTCGACTTCGCCGTGATCGGGCTGTTCTTCTCGGGCCTGGGGCCCGGGGTCCATCGCCATTGGCCGGCCACCGCCCTCGACGCCTGCCTGTCGGTGTCGGGATTCCAGTCGGACCAGCTTCGCGAGACCACCCTGGCCTTCTCGTCGTCCTTGGAGGCCTTCGGCGCCCGGGGCCGGTCCGCCCTGAGCTCCCTCCTCGAGCATGGGGGCGCTTACCTGGAACCGGAAGACTGGCTCGCCCTGGCTTCCTTGGGCCGCTACGACAGCATCTTCCTGCACGCGTCGGTGGCGACCATCTCCCGCTGGATCCGGGACGACCGGCTGCGGCCGCAGGTGAAGCGGGAACTGATAGCTGTCCTGCGCCTCTTCGGCGCCGAGATCTACTGGACACCCGGAGCCCCGGACGTGTACTTCGACCTGGGAACCGTGCTCCACGAGCTGGGCGAGATCAGGGCCGCCATCGCCTCCTATCTGCGGTCCCTGGAAACGGCCGGGCCCGCCGTCGAGACCTACATCAACCTGGCTCTGGCGCTGCGGACCCTCGGGCGGGGTGAGGCGGCGATGGAAGCGCTGCGCGATGCCCTCGGCGTCGACCCGAGCCACATCGTGGCCCGGGGCTGGCTGGGGCGCCTGGAACTGGAGTTGTCGGGCCAGCTACCGGCGACCGCCGTTTCCGGACAGGCCCGACCCGAAATACCCTTCGGCCCCTAAGGTCATACAGCGGTGAACAACCTCCTGAAACTCCTCATCGCGGCGCTGGTGGCCCTTCTCCCGTCCGCCTCCACACCCGCTGCCGACGGCCACTACCGAGGCTTCGGCGACACCGGCGGCTTCCTCAACATCCTTCCGGCGGGCCAGCAGGGCACCCTCAATGCGCTTGACACCCTGAGCGCCGCCCTGGGATCCCCGCCCAAGAATTTCGTCAACCAGGAAGCCATGTACGCCCGCCTGGTCCACGCCGTCCCCGGCCTCACCGATGCCCAGCTGAGCGCCTTCTTCAAGGACGCCTCCTTCGGCGTGGCCCCCGGCGACATCGCCTCGGTTTACTCCCCCACCGCCGGCGTCACCGTCATCCGGGACAAGGCCTTCGGTGTCCCCCACATCTTCGGCCAGACCCGCTATGCCACCATGTTCGCCCAGGGCTACACCGGCGCCGAGGACCGGCTGTTCTTCATGGACGCGCTGCGCCATGTGGGCCGGGCCCGGCTGTCGGAGTTCCTCGGCCCGTCGCCCGCCAACGAGGCCATGGACCGGGCCCAGCTCACCGTGGCCCCCTACACCGACACCGACCTCACCAACCAGGTCGACGCCATGGCGGCCCGCGGGCCCGAAGGCAAGGCGGTGCTGGACGACTTCAAGGCGTACTCCGACGGCGTCAACGCCTACATCGGCCTCGCCCTCGTCGACCCCCTGAAACTGCCGGCCGAATACCCGGCCCTTCAGACCCTGCCCGCCCCGTGGATCCCCGCCGACTCGGTCGCAGTGGGCAGCTTCATCGGCGCCCAGCTCGGCAAGGGCGGCGGCCGGGAGCTAGACAACCTGTGCGGGATCGACGCCACCGCAACCGAACTCCAGAAGTCTCACCCGGCGATCACCCCGACGGCGGCCCATGCCCAGGCCACCTCCATTTTCAATGACCTCCACGAGGCCAACGACCCCGAAGCCCCGACCACGTCGGGCCATCCCGACCCCTACCCGAGCGGCCTGGGTGCCCCCGACCCCGCCTCGCACCCGGCCGTGAACTGCGCCTCGCTCACCGCGATCAGCGGCAGCACCCCCTCCCTCAGGGACCTGCTCGAAGCCATTCGCGGCGTCCTTCCGGTGGCCCAGGTGGCGACCGGTCCCTTCGGCAGTTTCAGCCTCAGCTTCCCGAGCGCCATGAGCAACGCCCTGCTCGTGTCGGCCGGCCATACCGCCTCGGGCCACCCCATCGCGGTGATGGGTCCTCAGACGGGGTACTTCGCCCCCCAGGTCCTGGTCGAGAAGGACGTCCACGGCCCGGGTATCGACGCCCGGGGCATCTCCTTCCCGGGTACCGACGCTTACGTGGAAATGGGCCGCGGGACCAACTTCGCCTGGTCCGCGACGTCGGCGGGCGCCGACAACGTCGACCAGCTCGTCCTGCGGCTCTGCGATCCGGGCGGCGGCCCGGCCACCACCGCCTCCATGGGCGCCCTCCACAACGGGGTGTGCGAGAAGCTCCAGTCCTTCCAACACGTGCAGATCGCCAAACCAACCCTGGCCGGCCTCCCGGCCGGCCCCGACCTGGTCCTGTCGTGGCCGGTCCAGCGCAGCGCCCGCTACGGCCCCGTCGTGGCCCGGGGCACCCTCGCCGACGGCACGCCCATCGCCATCGCCAGCGACCGCTCGACCTACGGCAACGAGCTGGGCTCCGCCTTGGGGTTCCGGCGCCTCAACGACCCGGCATTCATGGCGGGCGGTTACCCCGCCTTCCAACAGGCCGTGGCCGGGATCGACTACACCTTCAACTGGTTCTACATCGACGCTCACAACATCGGCTACCAGCAATCCTGCCGCTGCCCGCAGCGAGCCGCCGGGGTGGACCCCAACCTGCCGACGTGGGCGACGGGGCCGTGGGACTGGCAGGGATTCATCCCCCGCCACGCCAACCCCTCCGACCTCAACCCGGCCCGAGGCTTCATCACCTCGTGGAACAACAAGCAGGCGCCGAGCTGGTCGGCCGCCGACGACCAGTTCTCCCTCGGCCCTGTGTACCGCAGCCAACTGCTCGACCGGCGCATCCAGGCGGCCATGGCGGCCGGGCCCCTCGACCGGGCCGCCCTGGTGAGCGCCATGGAGGACGCGGGAACCGTAGACCTGCGGGGCGAGGCGGACCTGCCGCTCCTGCTCCAGGCGCTGGGCACCGGGGCGCCGCCGCAGGGCGCCGACTCCCGGGTCGGCGCCCTGCGCGAGGCCCTGGCCCAGTGGGCGGCGACGTCGGCCCACCGCCGGGACCTCCACAACACCGGCGCCTATGACAACCCGGTCGGCCCCGCGGTCATGGATGCGTGGTGGCCGCTGGCGGTGCACGCCATCTTCGACCCGGCCAGCGGTCATGCCATCGACCACCTGGGGATCACCGTCTCCGACCCGCCCCAGAACCACATCGGCTCGGCGTTCGATGCCGGCATGTACTCGCAGGTCAACAAGGATCTGCGCCAGGTGCTGGGCCAGCCGGTAGCCGGGCCCTTCTCCCAGGCCTACTGCGGCGGCGGCGACCTGGGGGCCTGCCGGGCATCGTTGTGGCAGTCCCTCTCGACCACCGCCGCCCGCCTGCAGATCGAGTTCGGCGCCCCGAACCCGAGCGCCTGGCAGCGCCATCCGGCCGACGACCAGATCAACTTCTCGAAGATCGGCATCACCGGCGTGCCCGCCATGGAATGGGTCAACCGCCCCACCTTCCAGCAGGTCGTGCAGATCGGGGGCTAGGGGCCGGTTTGGGCCCGGATATCCGAACGTATACCGGTTCTTCGCATTTGCGTGAGATTGTCTTACTATTGCGTCCGCAAGGGAAACCGAGGGCGGGGGGCGCCATGAAGGGTGGCCGGCTGGTGGTCGCGGCCGTAGCAACGGCTGTTTGCATGTTGGCGACGTTGGGGCTGCCGGCCCGGGCGGGCGCCAATCCGGCGCCACCGACGGGAGGCAGGCAGCGCGGCGGCCGTCACCGGCAGCGCGGCGGCCAGTCCCAGCCCGGCCGGTTCCACTGCCAGCCCGGCCGGTCCCAGCCCGGCCGGGGCCAGTGGCAGCGCCGCCGTGGCCGGCGGGCCCGGTTCCGCCCGCTGCGACAACCCGCCCAACAGCGCCAACGCCACCGCCGCCAACCGGGATCGTTTCGTGTCCCTGTGGGTCCCCCGGGTAACCGACCGGTCCTGGTTGCAGCAGTACCTGGACCAGCCCGCGGTCCCCGCCAGCATCGCGGCCGAGGGCTTCTTGGCCCTCGACCAACCCACCCAGGCGTGGCTGGTCTCGTGTTTAGTCGTGGCCCTCCCCGCCGGGAGTGCCCCGGCCGCCGATCAGCTCACCAAGTTCGAAGCCGTCCTCTATCTGGCTATCTTCGGCAAGGACCGGCTCGATCAGTTGAAGGCCCAAGGCCACGCGCCCGCCATTCCCGGCGGGGGCGCCACCCCGCCCCAGCCGTCCCCCCTGCAGGCCCAGGTGGACGCCGCGTCCCACGCCCCACTCGTCACCAAGCCCGCCTCGCCCCCCGCACCCAGCCTGCCCGGCGTGGTCGGCGCCAGCGGCAGCGTCACGACCGGCGCCGGGGTGACCCTGAAAGGGGAGATTAACCACACCGTGGTGGCGGTCCCCCTTTCCCCCGCCCTTCCTCTGCCGCCGGCCGACGGCAGCGTGGCGGCCACCGTCAACGTGAACAGCCTTATCAACCTCATCATCGGGATCCTCGACTCGCCCCCGATCAGCAACATCGTGGCCATCTTGAACACCCTGCTCACCAACATCGCCAACGTGCAGCAGTTGCTGTTCACCGTGCCCCCGCTCAACCTGCTCAGCGGCGCCACCTACCGGGTGTGCGCGGAATCGGCGACCCAGCCCCTCGCCTGCAGCGTTTCGCTGCCCGTCGGGGTGCCCATCCCGTCCGACGTCAACGGTGACCACGTCCCCGACGTGTTGGCCGAGCTCATCCCCAGCCTCAACACCAACACCAAGGGCCTGATCCCGCCGGCGACGTCGGTCGACGTCGGGTTCTCGTTCGAGGTACTGCGCCTATTCCCCGGCACCGGGCCGCTTCCTGCCCACATCTTCGCGGTATATGACCCGCCCACCATCAACACCCGCCTCGAGTACGGCTACGACGGTCGCCTGTCGACCCTGGCCAACGACACCAAGACCACCGTCCTGCTGAAGAATGCCATCCAAATCCCGCCGGCCCTCCACACCGGCGACATCGAGGTGAGCCTGGCCATCACCCACGCCAGCCCGGGCCCGGTGGAGGCGGAGACGCTGGCGGTCAAGACGCTGCAGCCTCAGGGTGCCTTCCATCTGCCCAAGGAGGTCGACCCCATGGCGGGGGCGGTGCAGTTGCAGCCCGTTCCCACCACCGTCAACGCCGATCTGCACCTCATCCACTCGACCAGCCGCGACGAAGACATCGTCTCGCTCAACACCAGCCAGCCGAGCACCGCCAACATCGACTTCACCCAGGACGTCACCAGCCAGTCGCCCCAGAGCCACCGGGAGTTCAAGGCCCTGATCGACCAGCTGCCCACCAACGTCAATGTCGACGTGGTCCACCAAGGGGCCAAGCAGACCATCACCTACAACGCCAGTGCCGGGATCGCCCACGTCCATGCCTCGGACAACGCGGTGGGCGACACCTCGCACCCCGGGTCGTTCACCCGCAGCGACTACGACGTCCTCGGCGTGCCCGCCTCGGTGGCGGTGACCCTCACCGGCTCCAGCGACATCGTGTACCAGGGTTCGTCGACCGTGCCCCAGGTGCAGTTCACCACCCAGACCCAGCAGGACAACAACCTCCAGAACCTGATCACGGCCACCGCCAAGGGCGTGCCCAAGAACATCCACCTCAACAACAACACCGCGGCCGACAGCCAGACGATCACCTACGACGCCGACTCGTCGCTCACCTCGATCGCCCTGGCCCTGTTCGACCTCGCCAACGACCAGACGTTCGCCAACGGCCTGCTGCTGGGCCTGCCCACCCATGCCCGGGTCATCCAGACCAAGAGCACGGGGGCCTTCGACTACTCGGCCAGCGGACCCATCGCCACCCTGGCGGCGTCGCTCAGCCGCGGGGGCGGGGCCACGCTGCTGCCGCCGGGGTGCGTCGCCCTGCCGGCTGTGCCGCCTGCGTCGTGCGGGGACCACGCCACTTTCTACAAGCGCGGCACCGGCTTGGGCGTCGACGCCTTGGTTTCCGGGCTGGTCTCGGCCCACGCCGATCCGTCGGCCCGGGCCAGCTACTCCCTCGGGCTCTCGCCCGGAGGCCAGCCGTTCCACGCCCAAGCCGACCTGGACAGCCCCAACGTGCTGGCGTCGCTCAACGTGAGCAACCTGCCCTCAAGCCTGGCCGTCACCATGGACCCGGCCGCGGGCAGCGCCGCCTATCAGGCCAGCACGGTGATCAACAGCGTGGCGGTCTTCTTCGCCACGCGCGACAGCGGGTTCAACAATGTGACGATTGGCAGCGCCACGCTGGCGGCGGTGCCCAAGAACGTCACCCTTGGCTGGTCGACCAGCGGCGCCACGCCCAGCGTCACTTACGGCGCCGACAGCCGGCTCGGGTCGCTGCAGGCGTTCTACCAGCAGGCGCCGGGCCAGACCACGTTCTCGGGGACCATCTCCGACTTGCCCCTGTACATGCGACTGTCGGGCCTCGACCCCCTGGTGTTCAGCGCCCAGACCTCGGGGGATGCCGCCTCCGGCTCGGACCACGTGGGAACGATCTCGTTTGCCTACGGCTCCGATGGGGTGCTGACCGGCACCGGTGACCCCAACGACCACGCGGCGCTGACCACGACCGGCTCCGGCGGGTCGGGGACGACCCACGCCGAGTTGCTCTACCACGGCCTCAGCTTCTTTACCGTGGACACTACCGGCCATCAGCTGCACGGCGAGGTCCAGAACACCGCGCCCCGCCTGTTCGACATCGTTTTGTCGACAACGACCCTGCTGGTCAACGGCTTTATCAACGCGGTGCCCGCCGACGTGAAGTTCGACCTGGTCGGCCAGGAGGTCCGCTATCACGCCTCGTCGAGCATCGCCGAGATCTCGCTGGCCGCCGACCGGCGCAACGGTGAGTCGGTCAACGCCGACGCCACCGGCATCCCGACCGACATCGACCTGACGTTCGACTCCGGCGGCTCCGCGGTGACGTGGACCGCGTCGGGCGTGACGGGTGGTATCAATGCGACGGCCCAGTTCGGCGCCCCGACGCTCGGCGCCGGGAGCCGGACCTACAACGCCGCCCTCACCCTGGCCGGCATACCGGCCAGCTGGGACGCGACCTACGGCACCGGCCACGTGCTGTTCGAGGCCAACAACGGGGGTTCCCTCGGGACGCTGGCGGCGGCGTTCACCGACCACGGAGTCTTCGTGATCCCCGGTGGTGACGGCCTCAGCGCCAACTACAACGAAAACACCGGCGACCTGGATGTGTCGTTGCAGATCTCCAAGTTGACCAAGGCCGAGTTCCAAAAGCTCGTGCCATCGGGGTTGGACGCCACCTTCAACATGGGCGTCGGCGTCGGAGAGACCTTTGGCCTCAACGCCCACATCACCCGCGCCGATGGCACCGTGCTCAACGCCACCGGTGGGTTCACCGACATGCCGACCCAACTGCACCTGCGGAGCCAGGACGCGGTGATCACCTACAACGGCAATCTCCATCCCACGCTCCAACTGGACGCCAATTACGGCGACGGGGCGGCGGTGGCCGCCCTGCCGGCTACCGCCTTCACCCACGGCATCGTGGTGCGCGATGCCACGGGGGGCGGCGGCCGGGCGCTCGGGGCCAAGGTGTTCCTTACCGGGTTGCCGCTCGGCCTCAACTTCGACACCGCGGGCGGGATCTACACCGTCTCCAGCTACGCCCCGACCGTCGACGCCGTGACGCTCGACGTCCAGCTCAACTCGTTCGTGGCCACTCCGATCGCCCTGTTGGCGGTCCAGCACATTTTCGACGGCGCCAACCACAGCCCGGTGGACTTCACCTTCGGGCCCTTCGGCACCAGCGTCGGCGGTGACGGGGCCAAGCTCATCCACGCCCAGTACACATCGAGCCGCCAGATGGGCTCCCTGAACGCCGACGCTACGGCGGGCACCAACGTGGCCCAGCTGTACATCAGCAACATCCCCAAGTCGGTTGCCTTCGACGCCAGCTTCGGCGCCGACACCAAGACGATCAACGTGGCCCTGGGCAACACCATCACCGAGATCGACGCCATGTACAAGCGGACGACCGACCCCGGTTTTGTGGCCAAAGCCCAACTGACCTTGGTCCCCCAGACGGTGGCCATCACCATCGGGAAGCAGGACGACGCCCAGGGAGTCAGCGCGCCGGTGTTCAACATGCACAACAGCGCCCCCCACCTGGGTTTGTTCGCCTTCGTGGACGCCTCGGCGTTCAGCGCCCTCAACGCCCAGGTCCAGGTGAACGCCACCAACCTCGGCCAGGACGTAACGAGCGCGCTGGCCGGCAAGACGCTGCAGCTGGTGTCTTCCCCGGCCACCGGCTCGTTCACGCTGGTCGGGACGGGGAAGTTCGACTTCAACATCGACCTCAGCTTCAGCGCCGGGCCGCTGACCAACCGGGGCGACAACCCGGGCGACCCCGCCACCCTGGCGATACACCTGGCGGTCACCCAACTGATCATCGGCTTCACCGACATGACCAACCTGACGTTGAAACTGGGCGTCAGCACCGCCATCGAGGGGTCCTATGGGTCCTTCACGTTCGGGGAGACCAGCGACACCCATTTCGACCTCCATTCCCATCTCGACATCGATCTGGGTATCGGCACCTGGCATGACGCGGTCGGCTTCGACATCACCAACGCCGACCTGGGCAACGTGATCGGGAATTTCCGCCTGGCCGACAACGTGCTCGGGGCGTGGATGTCGGCGCCCACCCCGGTTCCGTGCGACATCTCCATCGTCCCACCGTCGATCACGTTCCTGAGCGTGGACCTCAACCTGCGGCCCCATCCCCGCTCGACGACCAGCGGGTCGATGTTCACCGTCTCCTCGTCGGACACCGAGGGCAGCGGGGTGTGGATCGCCACCGTCAACCCGAAGGGGATCGTTCCCGACTTCGTGATGGACATCATCGCCCGCTTCGCCAGCCCTGACGGAGGCGACCAGAGCCTGAGCACCAGCTGCTAGGACCAAGAGGAGGGTAGGCGGGTCACCAGCCCCCGGGCCTGGCCCGGGGCTGGGCCCGGAGCCCGGGGCTCGGGGCCCGGGGCTCGGGGCCCGGGTTTGGGGCTGGGTTTGGGTCCCGGGGCGCCGGGGCGCCGGGGCTGGGCCTGATGTCGGGCGGTTGGGGCTGGCGGCCCGGGTGCCTCAGGCGCCCTGGGCTGAGATCCAGCGGATGGCGGGCAGGCTCGGAAGAAAGGTATACGCCCCACCCCGGGTAAACACGAAGCGGGGCAGGCCCCGCAGCACCAGCGGCTCGGCATCCTTGCGCGGCCAGGTGAAGCTGCTGGTCGCGGCATCGTTGGCCCCGATCAGGGGGTCATTGCTGCCCGTGATGCGGGGGTCCTGGAGCCCCAGGTTGACCCAGTCGTAGGACATGGCCTCGAACTGGGCGGCCAGGCTGGCACAGATGAAGTTGCCCAGCAGGCCCCGGGGCACGTCCCCGCGGGCGGGGTCACCAGGGTCCCACGCCGGGCCGTAAGGCACGCCGCGGCGGATCATGGACCGGGTGCGGTTGGCCGAGCGCTGCACGATGTGGGCTCCCCGAGGGTTGGTCCTGCGGATATGGGAACCCATCGGGCAGATCTCGCCATCGACATCGTCGTCCGCGTAGTCGAAGTCGTTCAGGCGCGAGTCGTCGTTGAACGCCTCCGATTCGGCCCGGGTCGGCGCCAGGGCGAGGGGGACCCCGTTGCGCCACCGGCCGCACAGCTTGGCCGCCACCACCTCCCGGTCGATCCCCTCAACGTCGCCTGCGCCGTCCGAATCTCCCTCGCCCGCGGCGTGGTCGGTCTCGACCGACGCCAGGAAGTCCTCGAACGCAGGTACGTCCTGGCCCAACACCCGGAACGCGTTGAAGGTGCCGTTGCGTCCCAGCACGTCCGGCGCAGGAACCTTCCAGCTGACATGGGGCATGGCGCTCGGATACCCGAGCAAGACGACGCCGACGGGTGAAAACGGCATCTCGTCGGGATAGTCGGCGGGATCATGAATCCCGACGAAACGAGGCTGCGATATACCGTCGGCGTACCCGAAATGGACAATGCGCCGTCCGCTGCGTTCGTCGTACAACGCCTCACCGTCGAATGGCTCCGCCGAGACCGTCGTGAATGCCTTGCCGCCGGCGGCGGCCATGACCTTGTCGGATATCTCGTCGATGTCGGCGCCTGTGCGGCCATGGATCGTCACGATCAAATGAACGCGGCCGGGGTCGGAGAGGCCGCCCACCCAGTTCTTCGGGGCGCTGTGGCCGACGTCGCCCAGGCGTGTGGCTCGGGCGACCATACCGTCGCGAAATTCCGGCGGAAAGGTGGCCAGGCTGCTTTCCGGCACCCCAAGCGCCTTCAGGCCGGGGTAGGTGAAACCGATATTCAGGCACCACCCGTACCCGGCCTCCTTGGGCGCTCGCACGGCGGACGTCACATCCGGTGTGGCCCGGTCGCCGTCGACCATGAGCGCCAAGGACTGGCGGGCTCGGACGGGGTCGGCCACCCGGAGCACCAGATGACGGACCCTTCGGTACTCGTTGCCGTAGGCCCGCAAGATATTGCCCTGGACCTCCTGCATCGGGGCGGGCGGGGAATCGGACCATGCGCTGGCGTTGGTGGAAACCACTACCACCCGATCCCGAGACCGTCACGTATCTGGGCGACGGAGTAACCGGGATAGCCTCGGTAGATTCCCATCTGGGCGTTGCCGTTCTGACGCAGCAACAAGAGGGTTTTCCGCGGCAACGCCACCAGATTCGAGTCCACATCAGTCGGGAGATCAGGCATCTGCAACGAGTCATGTTGGCGGACCCAGTCAACGAACTCGTCGACGTACTGTCCGCAGGGGGTTGGTGCCGGGTCCTTTACGAAGTCCATGATCCCATCGAAGGCGCCACCGATGGCTCCGATGAAGTCACGGATATAGCCATTGAAATCGCCGTCGAATATCGAAAACATGCACAGGTTGCCGTCGATGACGTCGAAGCGGGCGAAATGGACGGTACCGACATTGTTGAGCCCGGCCAGGATTTCGTCGGCGGCGTTGAACAGCATGTGCCCCAGCTGGGCCCGGTAGGCCACGTGGGGGAACCGCAGCGGCATGACCAGGTTCATCGGGGTCTGCAGATTGTCAGACGGGGCCAGGGACGACTTGACGGGCACCGTGACCGGCGGCTCGAAATGGGACCAAATGGCCGTCAGGACCGAGCCCATCATCACCTTCGGCGCCTGTCGTGGATCGGCGAGGTAGGCCTTGCAACGGGCCCAGGTACCCCTACGACCGGTGCCCGGCGCCATGGCGGCCGAGCCTAGGGACATCGGCCAGACCCGGCAACCAGTCCCCGAACTTCTATCCATCCGTCTAATTCCCCGGACGGGTCCGTGGACTTCGCCGAGGGGATGGATACAGTTTGTAAAGTGCCCAGCCCGGTGACACCACCCGACGGCCACGAGAGCGGAGACCTCGCCGAGGAGCTTGTCGAGGACATCATCAGGTCCTGCCCGGCCCACCGGGAGGGTACCCGCCCCATCCATGCCCCCGGCATCGCCGCCACGGGGTGGTTCAGCCCCAGTCCCGCCGCGTCGTCGGTTACCACCGCGGCCCATTTCGCGGGGGGGAGGGTGCCGGCCACCGTCCGGTTCTCCAACGGGACCGGTGATCTCGATCAGCCCGACTCGGTTCCCCAGGTCCGGGGGATGGCCGTGAAGTTTCATCTGGGCCAGGTGACCAAGGACCAGTGGGGCGTCATGCGATCCGAGCGCGAGACCGACCTGATCGCGATGACGCTGCCCATGTTCTTCGTCAACAGCGTCGAGCGGTTCCGCAGCTTCGTGCGGGCGGCGACCCCCGTCGTTCCCGAAAGCCGCTCACCGTGGCAGCGGTTCCTCGAGATGATCCGCCTCGAGACGCCCTACCCGGCCCCCCCCGCCGGGGTCGCGTCGAGCGACCAGGGCCTGTACGACTTCGCCGTCCACAATCCCGAGGCGGGGTCCGCGCTGGCGTATCTGTCTGGCAACTTCGTGCCCGAGAGTTACGCCACCTGCTGCTTCCACGCCGTGCATACCTTCACCCTGACGGGGCCCGACGGGACGATCCGCCATGCCCGATTCCACTGGGAACCGGTCGATGGGGTGCAGTCGGCCGTGGCCGGCGCCGGCGCCGGCGGCAACTTCCTGCGGGGGGGACTTAAGGAGCGGATCACCAACCGCCACGCAGAATTCGTGCTCCGCATCCAGCTGGCCGAGGAAGGCGACGACCTGACCGACTCCACCCGACCCTGGTCGGCGCGCCGTCCCCGGGTGGTCATGGGCCAACTCCGGCTCACCGACGTCCCCGACGACCAGCTGCACGGCTGTGAGCTTCTGAGCTTCAACCCGACCCGGCTGGTGCCCGGAATAGCGGTATCCGACGACCCCATGCTGGCCGTTCGGGGCCCGGTCTATGAGCGCTCCTACCGGCGCCGCCTGGAAGCCGCCCTCGCTGGTAGCGGCGATGGTGCCGGCTTTGGTGCCGGGCCAAGGCGTTAGAGCCCGGTTCTCCGACGCGGCATCGAAAATGGAACGCCTTCCCGCCAATCCCACGTCCTCCGCCAGCCACACCCCTAAGCCGGGAGCCGTCATCTCGTCCGCGTCGGCTGCCACCGCCTCCTCGAGCGCGGGCGGCGGCGCTCCCTACCGTGAGCGGGACCACGTGCCCGTCGAGCCGCCCCTCGACCAGCCGCGGTGGCTTCCTCGCGACGACCAGGAAGTCCCACCCCGCCCGGCCCTGACGAGGCGGCGGATCGTGCTGACCGCCCTGGCGCTGGTCGAAGAACACGGTCTCGATGCCCTCACCATGCGCCGGGTGGCGTCGGCACTGCACGTCACGCCGATGTCCCTGTACAACCATGTGGCCGACAAGGCGGAGTTGGTCGACCTCCTCGTCGATTACCTCATTGGCGATGTCGTGGTCAAGAGCCTCAAGGACGAAGGAGACTGGGAGGCCCGGCTCCGGGCCCAGGCCCGACGCAACCACGAGATGTGGCGGAATAATCCCGGCATCGTGCGGGTGTATGCCGAGGGCGTCACCATGGGGCCCAATGGGCTGGCCAATACCGAACATGCGGTGGGCCTCCTGCGCGAGGCGGGCTTCAGTGACGAGGAGGCGGGTGCCGCGTTCCTACTGTTATACCGCTGGAGCATGGCCAACCTGCTCGTTGGCCGCACCCGGCCGGTGAGCCGCCGCCAGGAGCTCCCCCGAGTGCCGAAGTCGAAGGAGGACCGGCTCCGGGCCTATTTCGCCGCCCTACCCATCGAAGAGATCCCAAACGTCGAAGCAACGGCCATGTACCTCTCGGGTTCCTCGATCGACTTTGGGCTGGACGTCATCATGGCGGGTCTGAAGGCTCGCCTGAACGAGAAAAGGGCAGCCGCCGGCGACGGCGCCGGCTAGCACCGCGGAGGCGGTCGCAGGCTCGGATGGCGATGCCGAAGGCAACCGCTGACGATACGATCGGGCCAGGACAACCGCGCTGGCACTGACCGAAACAAGACTCGATACCAGGCGGGACACAAGAGGAGGTGCCATGGCGAGCGATCGCGCGCCGCACCAGATACCGCTGTTCGACGATCCGACCCAAGAGCGTCGGTACCACAAACAGCGGCTGGCGGCCGGATTCCGGCTTTTCGGTCACTTCGGCTTCGACGAGGGTGTGGCCGGTCATATCACTGCCCGTGATCCCGAACGCCGCGACCATTTCTGGGTCAACCCCTTCGGGATGCACTTCAGCCAGGTCCGGGTCAAGGACCTGATCCTCGTCAACCATGATGGCCAGGTGGTCGAAGGCAACTGGCCGGTCAACGCAGCCGCCTTCTGCATCCACTCCCAGATCCACGCCGCCCGCCCCGACGTGGTGGCGGCCGCCCATTCCCACTCCATGCACGGCAAGGCGTTCTCGTCCCTGCACCGCAAACTGGAACCCATTACCCAGGACGCCTGCTCGTTCTTCGACGATCACGAGGTCTTCGACGACTATGCGGGAGTCGTGTACGACATCGAGGAGGGCAAGCGCATCGCCCATGCCCTGGGCGACAAGAAGGCGTGCATCCTGAGCAACCACGGCCTGCTCACGGTGGGCCATTCCGTCGACGAGGCGGTCTGGTGGTTCCTGGCCATGGAACGCTGCTGCCAGGCCCAGTTGCTGGCGATGTCGGTCGGGGGCTACCACCTGATCGACGACGACGTCGCCCGCCTGACCTGGAGCCAGATCGGGAGCCACCTGGCCGGTTGGTTCTCGTTCCAGCCCCTCTACGACTGGATCGTGAGCCGCCAACCCGATCTGCTGGAGGAATAGGGCCACCGAAACCGGTCGGCGATTACTTTGCCCCCATCCCGGCGTCGAACTGACCGTCCCGAAACTTGCCCAACCTAGGGCAGCCGCCCTGTAAGGATGTAATCATGAGCTCGAAGGAACTTCCGCCGACCATCGAGGGCACCAAAATCGGCCGCCTGGCCCGGTTCTGTTATGAGCGCCGACGGCTGGTGCTGATCACCTGGATAGTCGCCTTCATCGTCCTGAACGCCGCATCGGGCATAGTCAAGGGCAAGTTCGAGGACAAGTTCAGCGGGGGCAACTCCCAGGCCCAACTGGCCCAGAACCTGCTGACCGCCAAGTTCCCGGCTCGGGCCGGCGACACCGCCAACGCGGTGTTCAAGACCTCCGACCCCGTCACCTCACCAGCTGCTCGGGCGGCCATCGACGAAGCCGACCAGCGCCTCGCCCGACAGCCCCATGTGCTGAGCGTCCGGGGCCCGTTCGACCAGGGGGCCCAGGGTCAGATCTCGAGTATCGATCCCCGTATCGCCTACTCCGTCATACAGTTCGACAAGACCACCCAGGATCTGCCCAAGAAGGACATGCAGAGCCTGGTCGCCCAGGGTAAAGCGCTCAACAAAACGGGTATCGAGGTGGAGCTGGGCGGTCAGCCGGCCGCCAAGGGGCAGGCGTTCAGTTTCGGCGCCGCCGAATTCGTCGGCATCATCGCAGCCATTCTCATCCTGCTGCTGGCGTTCGGGTCCGTCGTAGCCATGGGTTTGCCCATCCTCACCGCCGTGATCTTCGGCCTGTTCGGCACCGGCGTCCCGCTCATCAACCTCGTCAGTCATCTCATCACGGTGCCCACCTTCGCCACCCAGTTGGCGGCCATGATCGGCATCGGGGTGGGCATTGACTACGCCCTGTTCATAGTGACCCGCTTCCGACAGGACCTGCACGACGGCGCCGACTCCGAGCACGCCGTCATCCTGGCCCTGGCCACCTCCGGGCGAGCCGTGCTGTTCGCCGGGACGACCGTCATCATCTCGCTCTTCGGCATGATGTTGATGGGCCTGTCGTTCGTCTACGGCCTGGCATTCGGGGCCATCATCGCGGTGGTTCTGGTCATGGCCGCCGCCCTGACGCTCCTGCCCGCATTGCTCGGCTTCACCGGCCGGGCCATCGACAAGATCCAGATCCCCCACCTCCGCCACCGGGGCGACACCCGCCAGACGCTGGCCTGGCGGTGGAGCCGGGTCATCCAGCGCCACCCCTGGCGGGCCGGCGTCGCCGCCCTGCTGGTGCTGCTGGCCATGGCTGTGCCCATCTTCTCGATGCGCCTGGCTTTCAGCGACTCCGGCAACGACCCGACCAGCTTCACCACCCGCCGGGCCTATGACCTGCTGGCCCAGGGCTTCGGGCCCGGCGCCAACGGCCCCCTGGTGATCGCCGCCAAGCTCCCCCACGGCGGCGCCGACGTGGCCGCCCTGAACAAGTTGGTCGAGGCTCTAAGGGCCGACCCCGTTGCGGCATTCGTCACCCCGCCGACGCTGAACCCCGCCGGTGACACCGCGGTCATCGTGGTCACACCCAGGACCGCGCCTCAGGCGGCGGCCACGCAGTCGTTCGTCCAGCGGGTCCGCCACGTGGTGCCCCAAACGTTGGCCGGCACTGGAGTCGTCGCCTATACCGGCGGCCTCACCGCTGGCGGCGTGGACGCGTCGAAGCAGCTGTCCAGCCGGTTGTTCCTCGTGATCGGCGGCGTCGTGATCCTGTCGTTCCTGCTACTGATGGCCGTCTTCCGGTCGATCGCGGTGCCGATCAAAGCGGCGATCATGAACCTGCTTTCCATCGGCGCCGCCTACGGGGTCATCGTGGCCGTGTTCCAGTGGGGCTGGTTGGGCTCGTTCTTCGGTATCGGGAAGGTGGCCCCGATCGACCCCTGGGTGCCGCTCATGCTGTTCACCATCCTCTTCGGCCTCTCGATGGACTACGAAGTCTTTCTGCTCTCCCGGATACGGGAGGAGTGGCTCAAGAGCGGCGATAACGCCACCGCCGTCGCCGACGGCCTGGCCGAGACGGCCCGGGTCATCACCGCCGCCGCCGCCATCATGGTCTGCGTCTTCGGCAGCTTCGTCCTCGGCGACCTGCGGATCCTCAAGCTGTTCGGGCTGGGTCTGGCGACGGCAGTGCTGGTCGACGCCACCCTGGTGCGGATGGTGCTCGTGCCCGCCACGATGGAACTTCTCGGTAAGGCCAACTGGTGGTTCCCCCGCTGGCTGGACCGAGCCGTCCCCACCCTCTCGGTCGAGGTGCTGCCCGAGCCCGACCGGGAACTGGCAGGGGTAGGCGCGTCCAACTGACCTCGATCACCGGGGCCAATATCCGTCATCAGTGGCTCGCCGCAGCGACGGGTAAAGGCTGGCGGCTCCCGGGCGAGCCAATATCCGTCATCGGCGGCTCGCCTCAGCGACGGGTAAAGGCTGGCGGCTCCCGGGCGAGCCAATATCCGTCATCGGCGGCTCGCCGCAGCGACGGGTAAAGGCTGGCGGCTCCCGGGCGAGCCAATATCCGTCACCGGCGGCTCGCCTCAGCGACGGGTAAAGGCTGGCGGCTCCCGGGCGAGCCAATATCCGTAACCGGCGGCTCGCCGCAGCGACGGGTGAAGGCTGGCGGCTCCCGGGCGAGCCAATATCCGTCATCAGTGGCTCGCCTCAGCGACGGGTAAAGGCTGGCGGCTCCCGGGCGAGCCAATATCCGTCATCAGCGGCTCGCCGCAGCGACGGGTGAAGGCTGGCGGCTCCCGAGCGAGCCAATATCCGTCATCGGCGGCTCGCCTCAGCGACGGGTGAAGGCTGGCGGCTCCCGAGCGAGCCAATATCCGTCATCGGCGGCTCGCCGCGGCGACGGGTGAAGGCTGGCGGCTCCCGAGCGAGCCAATATCCGTCATCAGTGGCTCGCCGCGGCGACGGGTGAAGGCTGGCGGCTCCCGAGCGAGCCAATATCCGTCACACATGACCTCGCCCTACCCACCGGTGAAGGGGTGGGGTGACAAAGCGCCACGGAGCGACACCGAAAACCGTTGTAAGTTGAGCGCATGGCCCGCAGGATTGACATTGAGCTGACTAGCTCGCGGCCTGATGGCAGCTGGACATGGCGGGCCGCCGGGGCCCTGAAGCCTCGCGGCATTCTCGACGGAAACCTCCTCTCCGAGGGCGCCAAGGCGGGCGATGTGCTCCGAGTCGACGCCGAGTTCGAGGTCGAAGGCATCACCATCGTCGCCGTCCTGCCGTCCAAGGAGAAGCGGGCGGAGCCGGAGCGCCTCGAGGTAATCGGACCACCTCGTGCGCCCGTTCCGGGCGTGACCACCAGCCTGGCCCGGCCGCCTCGCGACGGCGACGACGCCCCCCGGCGGCCCCGCCGCGAGGGCGCAGGGGACCGCAACGGGCTCGGCGCCGGCGGTCGCGGCGCCGGCGATCGACCTGATCGCGCCGCCCGCCCCGCTGGGACCGATGGCTTTGACCGCGGCGCCGGCGGCGGCCGGTCCCCGCGGGGGGATCATCCACGGGTCGACCGGGGCTCTCGTCCCGGGGGACCCCTCACGACCGGTGGCGGCCCCGGAAGCGGCGGTGGCGGCGAGCGTCGCCGCGGTGGCCCCGGTGGCCCCGGTGGCCCCGGCGGCCGAGGCGGCCCCGGTGGTTCTGGGGGCGGCGGGAGCGGCGACGGCGATTCCGCCAAGACCGCCGCCGGCCCCACGGACGCGGGAGCCGGCGGCGGCGGCCCCAGTGGCGGTCCCGGCGGTTCCCCCGGCGGCCCTGGCGTTGCTCACGGCGGCCCCCCCGGCGGTCCTGGCGTTGCTCACGGCGGCCCCGGGGCCACTGGCTCCATCGACAGCCGCGGCAGCAGTGGCGGAAGCGGGCCCCGGACCACAGATCGCGGTCCCGGCGGCTCTCGTGGTCCCGGCGGCGGCCCCCCAGGAGGATCGGGCGGCGGCCCCTCAGGAGGATCCGGCAGCGCCCCGACCGCCAGCGGGTCGCGGGCACGGTCGGCCCGGCCCCCCCGTGATCAAGGCCCGCCGGCTGGCGCCGGCGGGCGCTCATCGGGCGCAGGTAGCGGCCCGGGGGGACCCGAGCACCCCAAGGCCCGGCGCCTCAACCCGGGCAGCGCCTTCCGCAACGCCCTTCTCGAATCCCTCCCCCCGGAGCATCGCCCCATCGCGGAACAGGTGATCCGGGGTGGCATTCCCGCAGTGCGCACCGCCATCCACCTGGAAAACGAGAAGGCCGCGGCCGAGGGCCGCCCGGCCCCCAATGCCGACGCTCTCCTCGCCATCGCCGAGCAGCTCCTCCCCAAGGTCAAGTCCGCGGAGTGGCGCGACCGCGCCGACGCGGCCGCCAAACTGGCCGATGAACTGCCATTACGCGACCTCCGAGCCATCCTGGACGGGGCGAGCGCAGCGCGCGACGATGAGTCGCGCAACCTGGCGGCCAGCCTCCGGGAGACCCTGGAACGCCGCGTAGAAGCCCTCCGGGCCGGCTGGGTCGACGAGATCCAGACCAACCTGGCCGAAACCCGCGTGGTACGGGCCCTCCGGCTATCCGCCCGCCCGCCCGACGCCACGACCAAGCTGCCCGCCGAGTTGGCCATTCAGCTGACGGAGGCGGCGGGCCGGGCCATGAGCCCCGACACGCCCAGCGAACGGTGGGCCGCCATGCTGGAAGCGGTGGCCGCCTCCCCCATCCGCCGTCAGGTCAAGCCCGAGGGGCTCCCGACCGACGCCCCCGAGCCGTTGCTGCAGGCGGCTCGCCAGCAGTCGGGGCGGGTTCCCGCCCTGGCCGCCATGCTGGGGATTTCGATGCCACCGCCCCCGGGCCCGGTCCGCCCCAGCGCCCCCCCACCCCCGGGCCCGGTCCGCCCCAGCGCCCCCTCACCCTCGGGCCCGGTCCGCCCCAGCGCCCCCTCACCCCCGGGCCCGGTCCGCCCCAGCGCCCCCTCGCCAACGTAAGTCCCGGTCCGCCCCCGCGCCCGCGCCCCCGTATTCCCGTCTCATTTCAGCGCCTCTGTCGGCGCCGGGCCCGGCCCGTCCCCCCCACGGCCACCAGGCGGGGCGGCTCGGGAATCCAATGCATGGGGTCGGCCCAGGGCAGTGGATCGTGGCCCTCGGCGCGGGAGCTCGGGTCCCCGGCCCGCACGAGGGGGGCCACTACTGTCGAGAAAATGATCGACTACCTGGTGGCCAATCGCGTGGCGGTCATCACGATCGGGCGGCCGGAAGCCCGCAACGCGGTCGACGGGGCCGTGGCCACCGGCATCGAACACGCCATTGACCGGCTCGAATCCGACCCGGAGTGCTGGGTCGGCATCCTGACCGGAGAGGGCACCGTCTTCTGCGCGGGCGCCGACCTCAAGGCCATCGCCTCGGGTCACGCCTCGGCGCTGCGCACCGAGAGAGGCGGATTCGCGGGGATCGTCCAGCGCGAGCGCACCAAGCCCATCATCGCGGCGGTCGACGGCCCCGCCCTGGCGGGCGGATTCGAGATGGTGCTGGCCTGCGACCTGGTGGTGGCGTCCCGCCGGGCGGTGTTCGGGCTACCGGAGGTCAAACGGTCGTTGATCGCGGCCGGCGGCGGGTTGTTCCGGCTTCCCCGGGCGGTCGGGCCCAAAGTGGCCATGGAGTTGATCCTGACCGGCGACCCGATCGCGGCGGAACTCGCCTACGAGCTCGGTCTGGTTAATGTCCTGGTCGACCCGGACGAGGCCCTGGCGGCGGCGCAGATGCTGGCGACCCGCATCGTGGCCAACGCCCCCCACGCGGTGTGGGCCAGCCGCAGTGTGGCCGCCCAAGCCCTGAGCGAAAACGACGCCACGCTCTGGAAGCTCACCGCGGAGGCCTTTGCCAAGGTGGGCCGGACCGACGACTTCGCCGAGGGCCCGAGAGCTTTCATCGAAAAGCGGCCACCCTCGTGGACGGGCCGCTAGCGGCCCGTCAGGCGAAGGTGGGGAGTATGCCGTGCTCGTGGAGGAACTCCGCCAGACCGTCGACGAGGGGCAATGACGCCACGTGGATCAAAGGCACCCACATGGCTTCCGCGGCGTCACTGCCGGCTCTGGGCGCATCGGTGGACAGGACCGTGACGGCAAAATCGAGGATCAGGAAGTGATACCCGTCACCGATGCGCTCGACCCAGCCGACGAACTGGTCGCACAGCGCCTCGAGACCGGTCTCCTCGGCCAACTCCCGGACGACGGCTTCCGCCAGGGTCTCACCGGGCTCAACGCGGCCTCCCGGGACCGACCACCGTCCTCCGGCGGGCCCGTGACCGCGCCGGATCATGAGCAGTTGGTCATCGGCCACCGCGATGGCACCCACGCACACCTCGGGCCGTTCAGCCATCGTGGTCGAAACGCTTGTGCATCACCAGCAGCCGGGCCGTGAAGCCGGTCTCCTCAAAGAAGTTCTTCGTCGCCCGGGCACCGGGCAACGCCAGGGCATCGGCGCCGGTGCATCCCCGATCCTGGAACCAGGCGATGATCGAGTTGGCCAGTGCCTCCCCGACGCCCACCGCTCGGGCCTCGGACTCGACGAACAGGTCCTCGATCACTCCGAGGCGCTCCCCCTCCGGGAGGTCGTCGATGCGCCCGGCCGCGTAACCGACCACGAAGTCGTCAATCGTCCCCACCCACACCCCTCGGCGGCGGTCTGCGATCTCGTCGTCGAGCGACTGCTCCACCGGGTCTCGCCGGACCTCCCGGAGAAACAGCAGGTTGGCTCCCCGGAACTCCAGCAGCTCCTCCTTGGCCTGGCGATACAGCTCCGCCAAGCGGCCCACGTCGGCGGTGGTGGCCGGCCGGGCCCCCTCCATGGGTTCAGGACCGCCCGGTCTGGAGCTGGGAGATCCTGGTCAAGATGGTGCGCCGGCCCCGGGTGGCCGCCTCGTAGGAGCGGACCGCCTCCAGTTCCTCGAGAGCCAGTCCCGCCAGGCGGGCCACGACCTGCGATGCCGACAGTGAGTCGTAGCCGGGAATGGCCAGGTTGGCGCTCGGGAGCCGGGATGCTGGTGCCGAAGCTCCGCCGTTGGACGACGGGGCGGCGACGGTCGGTTGGTAGGCGGGGGCGTTGGTGGCGGGACCGGCGGGCGGCGACAGGGTCCCGGCAACCGGGGCCGGGACCGGGGCCGGGGCCGGGGCCGCCGCATCCGGGGCCGGGGCCGCCGCATCCGGGGCCGGGGCCGCCGCATCCGGGGCCGGGGCCGCCGCAACCGGCGACGGGGGCCTGTCGACGGGGCCTGGCGTTTCCCCTGGCGTTTCCCCTGGCGTTTCCCCTGGCGTCTCCCCTGGCGTCTCCCCTGGCGTTTCGCCTGGCGTTTCGGCCGCCGATGGCGCCGGCCGGGAGGTGACCGGTGGCGGGGGTGGTCCTGGGAGGATCCCGAAACCGACCAACGTCGCGGCTGCCACCTTTTGACCATGGCGGGTGGCGTGCTCGCCCACCATGCGGGCCACGTCGATCTGTTTCAGGACCCGGCGCCGCCCCGTCGCCACCCACTCGGGCAGGGCGTCCTTGGCGCACAGGGCCAGCCCGACCGGGCCGAAGAAAGCCAGGTCGAATGCCTGCTGAATGGGTGACTTGTCATGACTCACGTGGCGTCTCCGGACTCACCTTACGATGTGGTGCCGTTGGTTCCCTACCCGCCGAAGTCAAAGACAGTCCCGGCACACCATGGCCTCCGGATCGGAGAGCTGGCTCGGATGTTTGACTAGGAAGCACGACAGGCACACGAACTCCCCGGGCTGCTTGGGCAACACTTTGAGCGGGCTGTCAGGACGATCGCCGCTCCCGGTTCCGTCCTCGTCGTCGTCATCATCGTCGTCGATCACGACGAGGCGTTCCTTCAAGATCACGTCCAGGCTGGCCTCGACATCGTCGGAGTCGGCCTCCTCGTCGTCGTCGTCGTCATCGTCGTCGTCGCGCCCCGGCACCAGGTGCACCGGGCGGTCCGCGGCGGCCAGGGCGACCGCTTCCTCATCCAGCACCTCGTCGTCGAGAGCTTCGGCATCGTCGTCCTCGAGGTGTTCGTCGTCGAGGTCGACCTCATCGAGATCCTCGTCCAGCTCCTCCAAATCCGCCTCGTCGGGATCCTCGTTGGACTTGCCATCGTCGCCGAGGAGATCCTCGTCGAGGTCGTCGTCTGCCATGCCCATGTGCATCCTTCGGCCGCGTCCGGTGCGGGATGATAGGCCCGTCCGAGCCTCCCTTGGGACGCGCTTCGGTCAGGGGCCAGAAGTCGGCGTGGTACTCGACGGTGGCCCGGTGGGCGCCGTGGAACCGGTGCCCGTGGCACCGGTGATGCCGCCGGTATCGACCGTGGCCTGAACGTCGTCGACCCGCCAGCGACCCGCCACCTTGAGCAGCGTGAGCTGCATGTAAGGGTTCAGGGCGTGAGTGCCGGTGAGACTGGTCACCGTGATCTGGACCAGGACCACGGTCGTGGCCTTTCCGGCGTCGACCGGCCCGACCCAGACGCCTTGAACGGCGCCGGTGCCTCGGTTGTGCTCGGCGACGTAGGCCTGGGAGAAGCCGGGGAACACGGAGGTGAACTGGTTCTGGAAGGAACCGGTGGCGTTGGCCAGCACGGACTGCTTCCAACCGTCGAGATGCTGGTAGTCGTAGCTGGTGAGGGCGGCGACGGTCCGGCCGGAAACGTCGCGCAACTCGTTGATCTGGCTCCGCTCGCTCTGCCGGGCGCTGCGCTGCTGGACTGCCAGCAGCGCCAGGACCAGCGAGGCGACGGCCAGCCCGACACAGCCGACCAGCGGCCACCGGGACCGGGGCGTCGCCACCTGCCCGTCCCCATCGGGAGCCGGGATGACGACGTCGTCGGGGCGCGGCGGTGTTTGCTCTTTGGTGCCGCGCACCGCCGCCTCGCCGACGGCCGCGTCGCCAGCGGCCGGCTCCTTGGCCAGCTCCTCGAAGGTCGCCGCCACCTCCGCGATCTCCTCGACTTGCGCCGGCGTCGGGCTGGTGGCCCGCCCGAGAATCGTTCCCCCCCGACGTACCTCGGGCTCGGTCATGGTGCCCTTTCGCTCATACCGCCACCTCGGGGCCGGTCCGGCTCGGTCGGGCCGTCCCGGTCATGCCGCTTCCCGACGCAGCCGTCGCCAGGCCCGGCGCCGGCGTGCGAAGGCCAGGCCCAGCAGTCCCAGGCATGCCCCGGTGAGGGCATCGGCCGCCGGCCCGGAGAGATCGCCGGACAGCACCGGGAACCGGGCCGAAATGTTGGTGGGTCGGTAGTCGCCAGCGACGGGATGCAAGGCGCTGGTGCACGAAGGAGTCGCCTGCGGCAGCGGGAAGGTGTGTACCGGGTTGTACAAGACGGCGGGGTTATTGGAGTTGAGCGTGACACCAACCCGCAGCCAGGCCCCCCTCAGACCGGTACCGGAGGGACCCGCGTCGAAGTCGACGCTGTCGTTGATACCGGTGAACGCCCTGGGACCCACGTCGAGCAGGGTGGCCAGTTCTTGCAGCTTCCTCGGGTTGGACGTCAGGTCGAGCAGCGGGTTGAGCCCCTTCAGGGTGCAGTCGAGGTGGCCTTGGGCGGCCGCCACCACGTTAGCGACGGACCGAAGCAGGGGGTCTGCGGTGTCCAGCAAGCGGAGGGTGGTGGGCTGGATGGATTGCAGGGTGGCGGCCACCTGGGTGAGATCGACGAGCGACTGGTCCAGGGAGACGCGATGGTCGGTGACGACGCGGACCAGGCGGGTGCTGTTGGTGAGGAGTTGGTTGATGGCCTGGGTCTTGCTCGCCAGCGCCCCGGACAGCTGATCGCCGGATTGGACAAGGACGCGCAGAGAGTCGGCGGTCCCCTGCAGCGACACCGCCAGGTTGGCGATCAGTGACCGGAGCTGGTCGGCGGGGATGGCCTGCAGGAGGCTGGTGGCCGACTGCAAAAGCTGCGAGAACTGCACCGGCGTGGTCGTGTCCTTCACCGGGATCTCGAAGCCCGGCGGGTAATAGGGTCCGTGGCTGCCGGTGTAGCCGGCGGGCGGCTCAAAATTGACGTACTGCTCACCCAGGGTCGACTTCAGGTCGAGGTGGGCAACCGACCCCATCGGGATCTGGCGGCCTTTGGTCATGGCCATCTTCACGATGGCCCCACCGTCGGCGGGATCGCGCGACACGCTGGAAACCTCGCCGTAGGCGACCCCGAGATAATCGACCTCGTCATGGGCCACGACACCGTTGGCGTCAGTGAACACTGCACTCAGCTGGTAGGGGTGGGTGACCTGGCCCACCGTGATGATGGACCGGGTGGCCTCGAAGAGCAGGAACGCAAACAACACCACGAAAAAGAGGAGGTTCAGCCGGACCCGGGACCGTTTCACTTCGGCGACCTCGGATCGAGGATGTAGGGCACGACCCGGAGGTAGATCCCGCCGTAGTTGCCGAAGATGCCCTTCGGGAAGCCGACCGAGAAATTCTGCAGCCAGTCGAGCAGGGTCTGCAGGTCGCCCAGCGACTTGGCGATTGTCCCGGTGACCGCGTCGACCTGCTTGATCTCCAGGTCGATTTGGGACTGGTACTTGGTCAAGCTGTAGTCGGCCGCCTTGGCCAGGTGGGTCAGGGAGGCCAGGGCGGTGACCGCCTGATCGCGGTCCTTGGCCAGCAAGGTGGTGGTCGACGCCAGGTTGGTCAGCAGGGTGGAAAGGTCGGGGGCGCCCGCCGCCAAGGTCTGGGTCGCCTTGTCCAGGTTGTCGATCACGCTGCCGATCTCTCGGGTCCGGGTGGCCAAGGTGGCCGAGATCTGATTGATGTCGCCGATCAGCGCCCCCAGTGCCGGGCCCCGCCCACCGAAGCCCTGGGCGCCGGTGGCCACGATGGTCTGGACGTCGGTGGCGGTCACCGCGGCCAGCAGCTTCACCGCGGTGTCGGCCACCAGCTCCAACTCCGGCTGCTGCACCGAGTTGGTGAGCCGGTCGCCGTCGTGCAGGAACGGGCCCACGGCGGCAGCGTCCAGGGGGCGCAACTCCACGAACTTCTCACCCAGCAGCGAGGTGGTGCGCAGGATGGCCTCGGAGTGCCGGGGAATCTTGACGCCACGGTTGATGTGCAGGGTGACCTGGGATTGGAAGTCCCTGGACAGGATGATCCTGCCTACGGTCCCGACCCGCAGGTCGGCCACCTGCACCGAACCCCGGCTCTGCAGGTCGCCGGAGTCGGCGAACCAGGCCGTCACGGTGTAACCGCCCCCCCCACCGCACGCCGACAGGAGGACGGCCGTGAGAGCCACCGACAGCAACGCGGCCACCGCCCGCCGCCTCACCGCCGCCCCCCGGCCCACCCTCACCACAGGCCCCCCAGGGCGTCACGGGCCCACCGGGACACGGTTCCCAGGGCGCCGCCTCCGGAGCCCGAGGCCGGTGCCGAGATCACGCCGTATCCCGCCACCTGGGGCACCGCCGCCCCGCCACTGCCCAGGAGGCTCATCACCGCGGCCAGTGGGCTGGCGGCGGCGGGGGCGGGTGGGCCCATGGCGTTCTTGCCGCCCTTGGCCTTGGCCGGGGCGGCCGGTGCGGCCGGTGCGGCCGGGGCGGCCCGGGGGACTCCGCTGCCCGCCGCCCCGTTGGCCACTGCAGGGGCCTGGGTGAGCGGTGCCGCGGCGGCCGGGGCGGCCGGCGCCTGGCCCAGCGGCAGCTGGATGCTGCCCGGGGCGCACTGCGGGGTGACGTCGAGGAGGGGGATGGCCAGGCACAGCGGCAGCCCCAAGGCCTGCAATATCCCGTTGACGGTCGAACCCAGGCTGTCGCGCAGGTCGATGCGGTGGTACGTCGCGTTGTAGGCGGCGACCAGCCCCGCCTTGCCGTCCAGGTTGGGCCCCGCCACCAGCTGGGGCAGCGACCCGAGCAGGGTGGACACGTTGGTCAGGTTGCCGTCCAGCGTCTGCACCAGGTCGGCCAGCGACTTGATGTCGGCCTGCAGGGGCGCGGCATGCTTGGTGACCAGGTCCAGGGCGTCGGCCGAGGTGTTGGTCAGGTTGGTGATCAGGCTGGCGATGGTCCCCCGCTCCTGGGCCAGCAGCGAGGTGGTCTGGGCGAAGAGGTCCAGGACCTGGCCCAGCTGGGTTTCCCGGGTGTCGAGCACGGTGGTGAACTGCTGGAGGTTGTCGATCAGGGCGACCAGCTGCTGGTCCTTGTCGGCCAGGGTGTTGGACAGCCCGGCCAGGCTGCGGATGGCGCCGTTGAGGTTCTGGCCGTTGCCGGTCAGGTCGCCGTTGAGGTTGGTGATCAGCGCCCCCGTCGCCTGGGGGTCGAGCGATTTCAGGAGGTCGTTCACGGCCGCCAGCGCCTTATCGGGCTCGGTGGGCACCGAGGTGCGGGCGATGGGGATGACCCGCTGGTCGGCGGCGTTGGGATCGAGGCGGGGCTGGCCCTGGACCCAGGCCGGGTACAGCTGGACGTAGCGGGCCCCGAGCAGCGACTGGGGCACCACGACCGCCGAGACGTTCCTCGGGAGGGGGACGTCGCGGTGGACGGTGAAGGCGACCTCGACCTGATTGTCCCCGACGACCTTGATGGACGAGACGGTGCCGACCGTCATGCCCAGCACCTTGACCTCGGAGTGCGGGTACAGCGAGACCGTGTTGCGGAACACCGCCGTCAGATGGTCGCTGGCAAGTCCGCCGAAGAGGGTGCAGCTGGACAGCAGGGCGGAAAAAAGGAGCAGTGCCACGCCCGTCGCAGTGGCGCGCCCGGCCCGCCCCGCGAGGCGGCCCGGAGGCGCCACCCGGCGGGCACCGGGACCGGGCCCGCCCTTTTCCCCCCTTGTCATGGTCACTTCGCTGGTACCGCCAAGGGGAGGGGGAGATGGAGGGCGCCCAGGGTTTTGATCAGGGTGCTGCACAAGGCGTCGAGCGGGCTTCCGTCGGGCATGCCCTTGAGGGCGGCCACGCAGCCCAGCACGTCGAAGCCGATGGTCTTGATGTAGACGTCCTGCCACGGGCCGTGCGAGGTGGCCACCGCCATGCCCTGGATGCCCGGTCCCAGGTAGGCGAGGATGTTGTTGATGTCCGACTCGTGGGTCGCGAGGGCGCCGAGGGTCGGGTGCAGGCGGGTCAGGATGGCGTCCAGGGTGGCCTTGTTGACCGCGATGACCCGGTCCAGTTGCGCCACCGCCCGGTTGGCCGCCGTGAGGCCGACCGCGATGTCGTTGCGGCGCTGCTGCAAGTTGAGCAGGATGCCCCGGCTCTGGTCGATGAGGCTCACCAGGATCTGATCCTTGGCCGCCAGCTGGCCCGACAAGGTGGCGGCCCGGTCGAGTAGCTCCCGGACCTGGGCGTCGCGGGCGTTGAGGGTGTTGGCGATCTGGGTCACCGACGTCAGGAGGGTGGTGATCTGCTCCCGTTTGCCCTGGGTGACCGTCGCCAGCTCCTTGATCAGCTGGTTGAGCTTGGCGGTGTCGGTGGCCTCGATGTTGCTGGTGGCCTTGTCGAACAGGCTGAAGATGTCGAAGGGGACCTCGGTGCGGTCGATCGTGATGACCCGGGCTGGCCGGGGCTGCTGGCTCAGCAAGGGCGTCGTGGCGGGGCCGGTGAGGCGCAGCGCCCGGGCCCCGAGCAGGGTCTCCAGGACGATGTGGGCCTGGGTGTCGGGGCCCAGGTGGACGCCGCCGCGAACTTTGAAGCTGACCTTGACACATCCCGCCTGGGCGCCCTGGGTGCCGAGGAAGTTGGGGTCGGGCGCCTTGCGGGCGCAGGGGGCGACCTGGTGGACGGCCGAGACGTCGGTGACCCGGCCCACCCGGACCCCCGCCACCAGGACGTTGTCGTTGGCCTGGAGGCCGCCCGAGTCCACGAAGTAGGCGTCGGCCGAGTAGTAGCCCCGTTCCAGCAGGTGCCTGGTGCCGACGAGGAAGGCGCTGCCCACCAGGAGGGCGATCACCAGCACCGAGGCGATCCCCACCAGGAACGGGTTGCGGTCGCGGAAGGATTTGATGGCCATGGCTAGGACCCGTTCGCGGTGGCCGGCGAGCTGGAACCGTCAGGACCCGAGCCCGCCTGGGCCAGGGCGCCGAGGAAGTTGGCGATGCCGCTGGTCCCGGCGCTGGCCGCAGGGCTGGCCGGTCGGGACGGGCTGGCCGGCGTGGCGGGGCTGTTGGCGCCCGCCGCGGCCGGGGTCTGGGTTGCCACCGCGGCCGCGTTGCCGGGGTTGTTGAGGGGGGTGTTGCAGGGGATCGAGGCGTCCACCGTGGGCAGCAGTTCGACCGACAGGCACGGCGCCGTGAGGGCGAGGAACTGGCCCACGTTGCCCAGCGCCAGCAGGCTCCGGGAGGCGTTGGGGAAGCCTGCCAGCACCGAATTGATGGTTGGCAGCCGCCCCACCACCACGCCCAGCACCGTGTTCAGGTTGGTGAGGATATGGCCGATCTGGGTCTGGTTGGCCGACAGCAGCCGGTCGAGGTTGGTCGACACCAATCCCAGGTTGGTCACGGCGTCGTCGACGATCTGGGTGTTGCTGCTGAAGGTGGTCGAGATGGCGACCAGGTTGTCGAGGACCGTCTTGATCTGCTGGTCACGGTTGGAAACAGTGGCCGCCACCGTATTCACATTGCCGACCAGGCGCCCGATGGCGTCGTCGTGGCTGGCCAGGCTGGCGGTGACATTGGCCAGGTTGTCCAGGGCCTGGGTCAGGTTCTGCTCGTTGCCCGACAGGGCGCCGGAGATGGCCGCGACGAACTGGTTGATCTGGGCTGGGTCGAGGACGTTGATGATGGGCCCCAGCCGGTTGAACAGCTCCCCGATGTCGACGACCGAGACGGTGTTGGCGATGCGGGCGCCCGCCCCGAGCACGGTCGGGGCGGCGTGGGCGGGGTCAGGGGGATTGAGGTACAGGTAGCGCTGGCCCAGCAGGTTGCGCCAACGGATCGACGCCTCGGTGTTGCTGGGGAGGCGAAGCGTCTTGTGGACCGAGAAATCGACCCGGGCCCGGCCGGTGCCGTTGTTGGGACCGTCCACCACCTTGATCGACGCCACCTTGCCCACGATGACCCCGGCCACCTTGACCGAATCGCCAACGTTGAGCCCGGTCACATCGTCGAAGTTGGCCGACAGGGAGTAGTCCTTGTGGAGGAACCACAGGTGGCTGGGCCGGATGTTGCCGATGGTGAAGGCCAGGTAAGCGGTGAAGACGGCGCAGACGGCGACGAAGGCCAACAGCTTGATCCCGGTGAAGCGGCTCACTTGCCCAACCCCCCGAGCAGCTTGAGGAGGTTGCCGACCCCCTGGACCACCTGGGGGAGGCCGGGGGCCAGGCCCGGCGGGACAGCCCCGGGGCCGGCGGCGGGCGTCGTGGCGGCGGCCCGCGGCGCCGTGGCCGCCGCCGGGGGGCCGACCTTGGCGGTGGGCTGGCCGCCGGGGACGCAGGGGGTGACCTGGGCGAAGGTGCAGCCGCCGCCCAGGACCAACTTGACGGCGCCGAGCACCGTGCCCGGGCCGTAGGGGACGTGGCCGATCTCGGTGAGCATCTGGACGAACTGACGGATGCCGACGATGGTGGGATCGACTTCGCTCAGCCGGGGCACGAGGGTGCCCAGCACCTGGCCCCCCTCGAGGATCAGCTTGTCCTGGGCCAGCCGGTTGGCGTCGAGCAGGTTGGCGGTGTCGTTGGACACCCGGGACAGGTTGCCCAGGATGGTCGTGATCTCATCGCCCCGGGCGGTGACCTGGGGCAGGACCAAGTTGAGCGATTTGGCCAGGGCCACGATGTTGGGGGCGTCGTTGGCGATGGAGTTGCTGAGCAACGAGAAGTCGGAAAGGAGTTGCTGGGTGTCGAGGTTGTGGGCCACCGCCACGTCGGCCAGCTGTTGGAAGTTGCCCAGCTGGCGGTTGATGGCGGGGCCCTCGCCCTGGCCGGCCCGGGCCAGGGTGTCGAGCACGGTGGTCAGCTGGTTGGGATCGATCTTGGACAGGATCGGATAGGCGGCTGCCAAAACGTCCTCGAGCTCGGTGCCGCGGGTCGGGAGCGTCTTGGCGACGTAGCCACCGTCGCCGAGGAACGGGCCGGCCACCTCGACCGCAGTGTTGGCCGGCTCGATGTCCACGAACTTCTCGCCGAAGAGGGTCTTGGGCTTGATGGCGGCGACGGAGTCCTTGGGTACCTGCTGGCTGCGGTCGATCTCCATCTTGACCAGGGCGCGATTGTTGACCAGCTTGACAAACTTGACGGCGCCGATGGTGACCCCGTGGATCTTGACGTCGGACTTGGCCTGTAGGCCCTGGCCGGCTGCGTCAAAGCTGGCGTACAGGCTGCGCAACGATTGGAACCGGTCGCCGTTGGTGTACAGGACCCCGATGTATACGGCGGCCAGGAACATCATCAGGGCGATAAGGCCGGTAAGGGCGTGAACAACCCGTTCGCCGTTCATGGCTCGCTCATCCGGCGATCTTCACGGTGTTGCCGCCACCCCAGAACAGGATCGAGAGGATCAGGTTGAGGATCACGACGGTAACGATGCTGGCCCGGATGGCCCGGCCCACCGCGACACCGACGCCCGCCGGTCCCCCCGAGGCGGTGAAGCCGTAATAGCAGTGGATCATGGAGACGACCACCGCGAACAGGGTCGCCTTGCACACGCTGTAGAAGATGTCGATCGGCGGCAGGTAGAGGCGGAAGTAGTGGTGGTAGACGCCGGGCGACAGCCCGAAGAACTTGGTCGTCACGACCTCGGTGGCGTAGAAGCTGGCGATCAGCGACAGCAGGTACAGCGGGATGACACAGAGGGCGGCCGCGATCACCCGGGTGCACACCAGGTACACGACGCTGTTGACCGACATCACCTCGAGGGCGTCGATCTCATCGGAGATCCGCATGGCCCCGAGCTCGGCGGTGAACCCGGCGCCGACCTGGGCCGCGAAGGCGACGCCGGCGATCAACGGGGTGATTTCCCTCGTGTTGGCGAAGGCCCCGATGAGGCCCGTGAAAGCCTGGGCCCCGATGGCCTGGAGACCCTTGAAACCCTGCAGCCCCACCTCGGTGCCGGTGAAGAACGACATCGAGAAGATCACGAAGATCATCCCGCCCCCGACGATGAGGGCGCCGGCGCCGATGGCGATATCGCTCATCAGGGAGAACACCATGCTGGCGTAGCGCCGCCGGACCACTTTGCCGGTGAGGATGTCGCCGATGATGCGGAGATAGAAGGCCAGCTGGGCGCCGGCCTCGGCGAAGATCCCGATGACCCCGCCCAGCGGCCGGGGGCGGGCCCGCAATGCCCGCCCGGCGCGAGAGCCTCCGCTCGGACCAGGGCTCGGGGCCGGCCCCCCGCTACGGCCGCCGCCGGAGCCGGTCCCGGGGTCGGGGACGGGGGCGGGTCCGGGGGGCGGAGCTATGCGGGTGGCCACGGCGCCTCGGCGTGGAAATGGCGGCGGGCGACGGTCATCTACAACTTCTGGGGCACGAGGGCGAAGTACAGCGAGGTCATGATGAAGTTGGCGAAGAAGATGAGGATGAACGCGATCACGACGGCCTGGTTGACCGCGTCGCCGACGCCTTTGGGGCCCCCTTTGCAGTACAGGCCCTTGTAGCAGGCCACCATGGCGGCGATCAGCCCGAAGACGAACGCTTTGGCCAGGGCCGACCACAGGTCAGCCAGCTGGGCCAGGGTGGTGAAACCGGAGAAGTAGGCACCCGCGGTGACATGCTGCACATCGACGTTGAACAGGTAGCCGCCCGCCAGCCCGGCCACCCCGACCAGCGAGACCAGCAGGAGGCTGACGGTGGCCGCCGCCCACAGGCGGGGGGTGACCAGGCGGTGGATGGGGTTGATGCCCATGACCTCCATGGCCGCGATCTCGTCGCGGATCTTGCGGGAGCCGATGTCGGCCGTCATGGCGGAGCCCCCGGCGCCCGCGATCATGAGGGCGGCCGCCACCGGCGCCGCCTCCCGGACGATGGCCAGCAGCATGACCGCCCCGGTCGCCGACTGGGCCCCTAACTGCTGGTTGAACGAGCCCACATCCAAGGCGATGACCATGCCGAAAGGGATGGCGATCAGGATGACGGGCAAGCAGGTCACCTTGGCGATGAACCAGCACTGGTCGACGTACTCCCCGAACCAGTCGTGGATTCCGAACGTGGCCCGCAGGCCTTCCAGGGCCACTGCGAACATGTTCCCGGTCTCGCGGACGAGGGTCTGCGGCTTGCTGACGAACGTCGACGCCATCAGAGTCGTCGTCCCTCCGGATCGGCCGGGCCGGCCGGTACTTCCGGTCCTTCCGTTCCTGCCGCCAGTGCCGGCCAGGTTGGTGCCCGGCGGTGGCGGGGCACGATCGTCTGATCGGTCAACCCCGTTACACCGTCATGATCTGGTCGTCGGTGTACTCCGTGGTCCACTCTCCCTCGTTGTCGCCGACCATCTCATCCATACCGATGGGACCCCTGGCCCGCCCGGCGAGGAACTGGCGGATGATCGGGTTGGGGTCCGCCACCATCTCATCCTTGGAGGCGAAACGCACCAGGCCGGAACGAAACAGGATCCCCATGTACTCCGCCGTGCGCATCACCGAGGCGATGTTGTGGGTGATGATGAAGAAGGTGGCCCCGGTCCTGGCCTGGACGTCGACGACCAGTTCGTCCAGGTAGGCGACCCGCACCGGGTCGAGGCCGGAATCGGGCTCGTCGAACAATACGATCTCGGGTTCCATGACCAGCGCCCGGGCCAGCCCGGCCCGCTTCTTCATACCCCCGGAGACCTCGCCCGGAGCCTTTTTCAGGTGGTCCAGCAGCCCCACCATGCGGGCCTTCTCGAAAACGATGTCCTTGATCTCGCGCTCGGGCTTCTTGGTGTGCTCGCGGAGCGGGAAGGCAATGTTGTCGTACAAGCTCATGGACCCGAACAAGGCGCCGTCCTGAAACAGCACTCCGAACTTGCGCCGGACTCGGTACATGTCCTTCTCACCCATTCCCACCGTCTGCTCGCCGTCGACCCAGATCTCACCGCGGTCGGGCCGCAGCAGGCCCAGGATGTTCTTGAGGAGGACCGACTTGCCGGTCCCTGAGGGACCCAGGATGCAGGTGATGTGACCCTTGGGGACGTCGAAGCTGATGTCCTGGAGCACGGTGTGGCGACCGAAGGACTTGGTCACTCCACGCAGCGAGATGATCGCCTCGGTTGGCCGGGCGGCCAGCCGTGAGTCCGGGCTGCCTCCCTGGCCCCCGATCGGGTAAGGCGAGTTCGCGGCTGTCCGATTGTGCGCCACCTACAAATCCCCCCTGAGGAATGCTGGCCACGGAAGTCTACTGAAGAGTAACGACAGAATTCCGGGCGGCAGGGCGAATAACTGGTGTCCTCGCCTGGGCGGGCTCACCGGGGTGGGAGGCCGTGGTGGCGGGGGCCCCGGTCCGCGCGACGCGGGCGTGGTGGCGGGGGCCCGGTCCGCGCCACGCGGGCGTGGTGGCGTGGGCCCCGGTCCGCGGCTCTTCGGGCGCGCCGGGGGCTGCCCGGCACCCGGAGGTGCAGGGCGACCCGGAGCGCCTTTGGGTCCGTCCCCCAACAGTCACCCCCCGGGCCGAAGCCGAGCGGGTATCTGCGTGCGAACGTTGTCTACTGGGCGCTCCGAGCCACCCCCGCCTCGCGCGCCTGCTCGAGGAAGGCGTGCGAGGTGCCACAAGTTGTCGCACACTCAGAGAGGCCCGTCAAGCGCCTCTTCGGGGTCTTGACCTGCTGGTTCGTGCATCGTTGCTGGTCAGGAAGGCGCGAAAATTTCCCCTGTCCGGGTGAAACATTGTCCGATTTGGCAGTTGGTCGGGGAACCGTCATCCGGATCGGCCCAAACATCTGCTCACCCCCGAGTTGAGGCGAAGAGGGGCCGCAGGCTCAACACGTTGCGCACGTACACCTGGCTCACCGGGAGTACCCCATAGCGCTGCAGGGTGGCAAAGCCCTGGTAATAGGACGCCACGGCGCCGCAGACCTGTCCCCCGGTGGCGCGCAGGAGTGAGCCGAGGAACGCCGCCATCAACTGGATGTTGTCGGACGGGACGCTCAGCTTCAGGTTGGTGCCCAGGGATTGGTTGACGAAGTCCGCGGTCGGCGGCAGCAGCTGACCGATTCCCCGGGCGCCGTCGGGGGATACCGCGGAGTTGGTCCACCCCGACTCCTGCCAGGCCTCGGCTTCGATGAGGTCGAGGGGGACGCCGTACAGCTTGGCCCACTTGGCGAACAGGGGGCGCAACGCCAGGCGGGCCGGGTCGGCGGCCAGGGCCGCCGGGAGCCGGCCCCGGCCGGTCGGCGGCTTGTAGGTCGAGCAGAAGGTGCGCTCCACGAGACGTGGATCGATGGAAGTCCCCGTGGCCGTCGGGGGGCTCGGTGAGCTCGCGCCCCCGGCTCCCGACGGCAGGTAGAGGGTCCGGCCCGCCAGGAGCATGTCCGACACCTTCATGTGGTTGGCGGTGGCCAAGCGGTTCATGCTCACGCGGTAGCGCCGGGACAGACCCCACAGGGTGTCGCCCCACTTGACCGTGACGGCCCGGCGGGACCCCGACTGCCCGAAGCCGGCCTGGCCGGCCAGCAGCACAACTGCGGCCAGCAGCACCGCGGCGCCGGTTCGGCGGAGAGATGTTCGAGGCATGGCGGTTCCCCTCTCTCCGCCCCGGGCGAGAACCCTACACCGTCACTTCAGCCACAGCAACCTCAACATCAACACCAACAACAGGATTAACTCTACTCACTCTAGTGTTGATAGTTACCCTTTCATGAAGTGTCACGCTCCAGTCGGCGGCGGCGACCTGGGAGGCCGGTCTCCGCCGCCTTGGGGGTAGGGCATGACGCGCCCGCAGATCGCGGCGCTGGGGAGGCCGGCCTCATCGAAACGCCGGGGTCTGGCTAGAGGCCGGCGTCAGAAGCGCTGGTGTCTGTGTCGACGCCACAGCCAACGCCCGCCCGACGGGGCCGGTGTCGGCGAGGGTCGTTCCCGACTACGGGCTCTTGGGCCGGCGCTGCTCGGCCCGGCGCTCGCCCGCCAGACGCTCGAGGGTGTCGAGCTCGTAGTCTTCGCGATCCACGAAGGACATGAGTCGGGCCAGGGCGTGGTGGCCCGCCGTCTCGTCGATGAGGCGGTACATCTCCTGGCACACCTTGCGATACTCGGGGTGGCCCTGGGGGGTGGTCCGCAGTTCGATCATGTGCATGGCTTCCCGGGCGTTGAACTGCATGACGTAGCGAACCCGGAAGGCCAATGCCACCGCGTAGGCCGCCTGGGTCGGCCCGAAGCGGGCGTCGAGGTCGTCGTGGAGCTGCGCCGAGCGCACCATGGAGGCGTGGTACTCCGCCTCGCAGCCCGCCGACACCACCGCGGCCGGCCGGGTGTAGCCGTGTTCGGGTGTCAGGTTCTGCCATTCGATGGTCAACATGCGGTGGCGCTGGAGGTCGCGGAAGGCGCCGTAGTCCGAGAGCACGTCGAATCGGTACATGGTGCGCTCGAGGGCCCGGCCCGGCCGGTGGCGCCGGTTGGTGCGCTCGCCGGCGTAGGTCCGGATCACGTCGAGGCGCTCGTCGACCGACATGGCCTCCACCTGGGCCAGGAGGGTGGCTTCGCTCAAATCGGTGTAGGGGTACAGCATGGCGGCGATGGTCTTTATCTCGCCGTCGGGGTCCCAGTCGACCAGGGTGACATCCGGCGCGCCCGCCACCGTCGGCTCCCCGGGGAGGACCCCGCCCTCGAACGCCGTGTCCGGCTCACCGGCGAAGAGGGCATCGGCGAGGTCCTGCATCGCCTGATGGTTCTTCTCCAGGTACGCCGACCAGGCGCCCCCTCGGTCGGGCACGTCGATACGGCGCAGGAACGACGGGATCACCTTGCGCAACTCGGTCAGGATCAAATCGGCGTAGGCCCGGGCCTCGGGCAGCGGGTGGGCTCGCATCCGCAGGAGCAGCGCCTCGTAAGCCTGCCCGGTGCCGTAGATGCCGACGTTGGATGTGGCGGCGGCGGGGAGGAGGCCCCGCAGGGCGTCGAAGGCCTTGGCCCGGATCGACCGGCGGTAGCTGAAGTCGGAATCGCCGGCGGTCTTGGGGAACTGCTTGGCGAACCAGCCCTGGAGCACCGGGACCAGGGCGCCGTAGGTGTCGAACATCCGGTCCATGTCGCCGACGTAACGGGCGCCGAGCGGCGAGGCCAGGATCTCGGGGTCCCGGAAGTACCGGTACCGGCCGTTGCTCAGGCGGGCGTCGTAGGCGATGTAGCGGGTCGACTGCTCCATGTACGCCATGAGCCGGCCCCACTCGAGAACCTTGGTGAGGAGATTGGACGTCTGCTCGCACGCCAGGTGCACTCCGCCCAGCTGGGCCACCGAGTCGTCGCCGTACTCGAAGAACACCCGGTCATAGAGCTGCTCGGCCCGGACCAGGCCGACGGTGGCGTCGATGCTGTGGTCGCCGCTGATGTCGAGCTCGCCCACGAACTCGTCCAGGAACAACCGCCGCAGGCTCTTGGGGGAACGGGAGTACCGGGCGAAAAGCGCGCCCTTGACGATCTCGGGCAGATTGACCAGGGCGAAGACCGGCTGGTCCAGATTGGTGAAGTACCGGCGGAGGATCTCGGCCTCGGCGTCGGTCCACTCCTCGGCGGCATAGACGGGCATGGCGGGTCAGAGCCTACGGTCCGGGGTAGGTCCGGGTGGGGGACCATACCGGTCCCGCCCGGCCCTACTGATAGGCCTCGTCCGGGGAGTCATCGGTATCGTCCTCGCTCTCACCACCTTCTGCGTCATGGTGGTGCTTCTTGTGGTGCTTGCCGCCGCCCGGCCCGCCCTTGCCTCCTCCTCCTCCTCCGCCTCCGGTGCCGCCGCCTCCGCCGCCGGTGCCGCCGCCTCCGCCTCCGCCTCCGCCTGTGCCGCCACCACCACCGCCGCCTGTGCCGCCACCACCACCGCCGCCTGTGCCGCCACCACCACCGCCGCCTGTGCCGCCACCACCACCGCCGCCCGTGGTGCCCTGGAGGACGGCCAGCAGGGCCGCCCCATTGGGCGAGCCGAGCCCGGTGCAGGCGTCCCAGCCGGGCCCGGCGCTGTAGGCGCCGTTGTTGCCCTGGGTGATGTCGAAGAAGGTGGCCGCGGCCGCCGGGGCGTACAGCTTCGGGTGCAGGTAACCGACCGGCTGGCCCAGCGCCTGGTTGTACAGGGCGATGAGCCCCGCCCACATCGGCGCCACCGCGCTGGTGCCGCCGATTGGGATGGTCTGGCCGTCCACCCGGACCGTCCATCCGGTGGCCGGGTCGGCGTCACCGGACACGTCGGGGACCCCCCGCCGGGTCTTGCCGTCGTTGACGGACGGGGGCAGGGTGATGCCTTGCTGGTAGCTGGGCACCGGCCACAGGTCGCTGATCCCCCCGCCGGTCGCGCCGCCGCCCGCCCCGCTGTTCCAGACGGTCTCGCTGGTGATCTGGCCGCCCGTCGCCTGCAAGGCGGTGCCCCCACAGCCCAACGCGTGAGGGGCCGAAGCGGGGAAGTCGGCATGCTGGGCACCGTCGTTCTGACCATCGGTGGAGCCGTTGTCCCCGGAGGCGGCCGTTACCGTGACGCCCATGGTGGTGGCGGCGGTGAACGCCTGCTCGATCTGCTGGGTGGCCTGCTGGGTCCAGCTGCTCTCGGGGCCGCCCCAGCTGATGGAGATGACTGACGGCTTGTTGGTCGTGTCGTTGGTGGCGGTCGTGATGGCGTCGACGAATCCTTGTTCGGTGTTGGGTGCGAAGTACACGGCGATCCTGGCCCCCGGAGCCAGGCCACCGACCACCTCTATGTCGAGCATCACCTCGCCGTCGGCAGTGTCCGCGGTGCTGGGCGAGTTGGTCCCCCCGTCGACGGAAACCGCGACCACGGTGGGGGCCTTGAGGCCGATGGAACCGAAGAATGCGGTGATGTCGGCGACCCGAAAGCCGCCCCCCAACTCGATGATGGCGACACACTCCCCCGCCCCGGTCGCGTTGGTCGGGAAGTTGTAGGCCTGGGCCACCTGGGGAGGCGTGTACTGCACCTTCGGCGAGGACGCCGGGCGAAACTGGGCCCGGGCCGCCATGCGGTTGTCCAACCCGAAAACCCCCGTGATGATGGGGGCCAGCTCGCCGGGCACCGTGAGTGGTCCGCTCCGCCCCCGGAACACCCCGCCGACCGGATGGCGGTAAAGAGCAACCTGAACGCCGAACGCCTGACCAAGTGTGGCGATGGTGCCGCTCACCTGGACGCTTCGCCGCTCCCGGTTGATGTCGCCTACCGCGAGACCGTAGGTCGCCGCGAAGTCGAGGACGGCTTGGATGTCGGCGTCACGGGCTCGGTGAGCCTTCTGGTACTCCTCCCGGCTAATCGTCGCCCCCTCCGGGTGGGCGTCGGGGGCAGGGTCGCGCACGTAGACGGTCAAGGTGGCTGGCGCGTTGGGATCGGCGGGCCCGACCTGCTCCCAAGTCGGATCCAGGTGGCGGGAACTCCCGGCTATCTCGACTCGGGGGGACGAACTGCTGGCATCGGTCATCGCGCGCCGCCTTTCTCGATCGTGACGGGGACCATCCTAAGGGTCGGGTGTGACCGGAATGACGGGCCGCCCGGCCAACCGATGCCATCTCGTGGGCGCCGCGACGACTTCTGGCGTCCCGCCTGACAGGCGCAGCCGGGATGGGGCCCCTGACCCGGGCCGGCGAAGGTAGCGCCTACACCACCACGGTGATGGCGTCGGGCTCCACCCGGACCATGAGGACCGAACCCGACCCGATGCTCACCCCGTCCAGCTCGACCGTCACCGGCCGGCCGAAGTCGACTTCGGCGGCCGCCACCCGGCGCTCCTTGATGCCCGGATGGGGCAGATGAGCACCTCGGGGCAAGCGGGCCCGGACCTTCCACAAGTCCGACCACCGCAGCCGGGCGTCATAGGTGTCGAGGAGCCCATCGCCGGGGTGTGACCGAGGCCCGAGATCCCACTGGCCCCGCCACTCGGCGTTCATGGCCACGAAGCAACGCCGCCAGCTGCGGCTATGGGCCACCAGGTGGGCCACGAACAGGTGGACCCGGCCGTCGACGATCACCTCGCCGAGATCGACGCGGAAGGTCATCGCCTCGGCCGACCGGAGCCGGTCAGGACCGCCCGTGACGCTGCCCCCCAGGGTGCGCCACAAGTCCCCGCCGACCAGGCCGAGGACCGGGAAGGGCACCCGCCGCGACCGCGCCTCCTCGACCGCTTGCCGAGCCTCGGCGTCACTCGCGACCACGACGCCCTGAGGCGGCAACCGGGCTGCCTCGCCCCACGGCAGCCCTTTTCCGATCCCCATCCTGAACCCGCTACTCCGTCTCGTCGCCGACCGAGACGACCGCCGATGCCGCCACCACACCGCGGAACAAACGATCCGACGCCGAGCGGGCGGCGGCCGCGGTGAGGGGGTCGGGCGCCACCTCCCCGAGCTGGCGCAGCAGGTCGACCAGCTGTTTCACATTGCGCACGAAGTCGCCGCCCGATACCTCGGCCCCCTCGATCAAGGTCTCGAGGTCGCCGCCGGCGGCCCAGCCGTGGGCCAGGGTCATGAAGCCGGGCTCGGGGGGCCGGGTCAACGGCAACCCCGCCTCCTCCTCGGCCGAGTTGAGCTCCCCCGCCAGGTGCTCAATGGCCTCCCAGCGCTCCTTGGTGGCCAAGGTGGGGAAGGCTGCGGCCCCCTCGTTCAGACCCCGGGCCTCGTAGGTGAACACCGACGCCACCGCGGCCAGCGACGGGGCATCCAATCCGTCCAGCAGCCCCGTTTGCAGGGTTTCGGCAATCAGCAGGTCAGCCTCGTGATAGGTGCGGGCAAGGCGCTGGCCGGCCGCGGTCAGGGCCCAACCGTCCACGTAGCCCCACGCCTCCAGCACCCGCAGCACCCGGTCGAACTGGCGGGCCAGGGACTCGGTGCGGCCCCGGATGCGCCTTTCCAGGCGTTCCGCCTCGCGGGTCAGCCGTTCCGCCCGCTCGGCGGCGCGGAGGTGACGGCGGAGGTCGGGGCAACCGACCACGGGGTGGGCGGCGGCCGCCTCGGCGGCCACCATCGCCTGGTGGCCCCGGTTGCGGGGCCCCCGGCCCGGGCCGTGGAACCCGACCAGGCCGTCCTCGCGAAGCCGGGCCGCCTGCAGCGCCGACGCCACGTGGCGCTGGAAACCGGCGTTATTGGGGGCGTAGGGGGCGGGCAGGTCGATGCGGGCCACGGCGCGGGGCGGAGCGGGAAAGTCCTTGGGGCCGAGCGACAGCATCCGGCGGTCGGTGGTGATGGCCCGCACCCGCAGATCGCCGCCCCGGCGGCGGGTCGTGGACAGCACCGCCACCCGCCCGCCCGACTTGCCGCCCGGTACCACGAGCACGTCGCCCGGTTTCACCTTGTCGAGGGCGGCCAGAACCTCGACGCTTCCGGCGTGGCGGTGCCGACCCGGTTCCTCGGCCGAGCGCAGCAGCGTCCGGTACTCCTCGATGTCGCCGTGCTGGCAGCTGGCCGCGGCCTGGGCCTCGACCGCCAAGGCCCGGGTCCGCTCCAACTGTGCCTCCAAACGGACCACGTCGCTGTCGGCCCGGTACTGGGCGAAGGAGAGGTTGAGGAGGTGGTGGGCGACATCGGGGGGATAGCGCCGCACCAGGTTGGCCGCCATGTTGTAGGTCGGGCGAAAACTGCTGGTCAGGGCGTAGCTCCGGGTGCCCGCCAGGCCCGCCACCTGGTCGAAGGGCACGAAAGGCGACCACAGCACAATGGCGTAGCCCACCTCATCGATGCCCCGGCGCCCCGCCCGGCCCGTCAGCTGGGTGTACTCCCCCGGCGTCAGGAACTCGTGACGCTCGCCGGTGAACTTGGTCAACTTCTCGATCACGACCGAGCGGGCCGGCATGTTGATCCCGAGCGAAAGGGTCTCGGTGGCGAACACCACCTTCACCAGGCCGGCCGCGAAGCACGCCTCCACCGCCTCCTTGAACGGCGGCACCATGCCCGCGTGGTGGGCCGCGAAGCCCGCCTCCAAGCCGCCGATCCAGTTGTTGTAATCGAGGACCCGAAGGTCGTCGTCGGAAAGGGACTCCACATGGGCCTCGGCGACGGCCCGGATCTGGCGGCGTTCGTCGACGGTGGTCAGGCGGTGCCCCTCCCGCCCGCACTGGGTCACCGCGTCGTTGCAGGCGGCCCGGCTGAAGATGAAGTAGATGGCCGGGAGCATCTCGGCCTCCGCCAGCAGCTCCACGATCTCGGGTCGCCGGGGCGTGAACAGCCGCCCCCGGGGATGGCCGCGCGGCCCGGGGTGGCGCGGTGTCTTGCTGTCCAGGGCGCTGGCCTCGGGATTCGGCCGCCCATCCACCAAGGTGGGGAAAAGGAGGAGCTGTTCGCTGCTGCGGTCCCCCAAGAGGTACAGGTTGTGGAGCTCGACGGGGCGGCGCTCCTCGATCACCGCCGCGGTATCGCCGCGCACGGTGCGGATCCAGTCGGCCAGCTCCTCGGCGTTGGAGACGGTGGCGGAGAGGCACACCAGGTCGACGGTGGGCGGGGTGTGGATGATGACTTCCTCCCACACCGGACCCCGGTAGGCGTTCTGCAGGTAATGGACCTCGTCGAGGATCACGTAGCGGAGGCCGGCGAGGGTTCCCGACCCGGCGTAGATCATGTTGCGCAGCACTTCGGTGGTCATCACAACGACCGGGGCGTCACCATTGATGGCGTTGTCGCCGGTGAGCAGGCCCACGTGGTCGGCGCCGTGGCGGCGGACCAGGTCGCCGTACTTCTGATTGGAGAGGGCCTTCAGGGGGGTGGTGTAGAAGACCTTGCCGCCTTCGGCGAGGGCCCGGGCGATGGCGTACTCGGCCACCACCGTCTTGCCCGACCCGGTCGGTGCCGCCACCACCACGCTGGAACCGGCGTCCAGCGCATCCAGCGACTGCAGCTGGAAGGGATCCATCTGGAACCCAAGGCTGGCTGCGAAGGCGGTCCGGACCGGGTCCGCGGCGGCTCGGTCGGCCTTCACTCCTCTAGTTGTACCCGAACTGCGGTCACTTCTTGAGAAGACGCCCGACGATGATGGCCAGCTCGTAGAAGACGTACAGCGGCACCGCCATGCCAACGAACGAGTAGGGGTCGCTGCTCGGTGTGGCGACCACCGCGAGGAAGGCGATGCCGACGATGGCGGGACGGCGGACCTTGCGCAGCTTCTTGGAGGTGACCACTCCGACCACCTCCAGGGCCACCAGTACCACCGGGAACAGGAAGGTGATCCCGAAGATGGCCGCCGCCGCCACGTACAGGCTCACGTACTTCGCCGGTCCGTACAGAGCGGCGACATTGTTGCCCCCGATGCGAATCAGGAAGTCCAGCGCCTTGGGCCAGACCAGGACCGAGATGCCCACCCCGAGGCTGAACAGCAAGACGGACGACGCGACAAAACCAACCGCATAGCGGCGCTCGTGCTTGTGCAGCCCGGGCGTGATGAACCGCCACAACTCCCACAGCAGGATCGGCGACGAGAAGAAGATGCCGAGGTAGGCCGCCACCTTGAGCCGGGTGCTGAATCCCTCCAGGGGCCCGGTGACGACCAGCTGACCGTTGGCGACCACCTGGCTCGGGTGTCGCAGGGCGAACTCGTGGTAGGGGTGGGCGATGAAGCCGATCACCGCGTTGTAGAGGAAGAAGCCGATGAAGGTCCCGATGACCACCGCCAGGATGCAGATGATGAGCCGCTTGCGCAGTTCCGCCAGGTGCTCCACCAGTGTCATGCGGGCCAGGTCGCTGTCCCCGTCGATGTCTGCGGGCGGACGCGAGCCGTTTTCGCTTAGCTTCTTCGATTTGCCGGGGCGCAGGCGGATGGCGATGGTGGGTATCCCTTGGAGCCGTGTTCGCCGCTAGTTGAGCGACGGGTCGTCGGGCGCCGGCGGGAGGTCCGGTAGCCCCGGGGGCGGCGCGTACGGGAGCGGATTGGCGGCCATCCCAGAGGGTTGGCTAAAGGCGGCCCCGTTGGTGTCGCCGTTCCCCGCTCCCGGCGATGCCGTGACGTCGGTCGGGCGGGTCGTCAGGCTGTGCCGCAGGCCGGAGATCTCGTTGCGGAAACCGCCGATCTCGCCTCGCAGGTCACCGACGGCGGCGGTGATGGCGTCCTTGGGCTCAGCCAGGGAGCCCCGCATCTCCTCCTGGAACTTGGAGGTCAGCTTGCGCAGCTCGCCGATCCACTTGCCCGCGGTGCGGGCCGCCTGGGGCAGGCGGGTGGGCCCGAGGACCACCAAGGCGAGGATCGCCAGCATGAGAATCTTGTCGGGCCCCGGAAAGTGCAGCACTAGCCGGCCATCCTACCGGGAGGCCAAATCGCGAAGGATCCGGGCATCGTCGAGCGCCGCCGCGGCGGTGATCCCGGAGACCTCGGTCTGGACCTGCGCGACCAGCGGGCGCAGCCGGCGCAGCTCTTCGGCCGAGGTCCGAAGCCGGGCCGACTCGACCTGCAGACGGCGCCCTGCCCGCCAGAGGGGAATGGCTGCGAGCGCGGCCACGGCCAACGGCAACCACCACAGGAGGGAGAGCATCACTTGATGGTACGTAGCGTGGAGCAGGATTGGACGGTGGACTCCCTGCTCCGGCCTCCGATCGCCTTCGCCCACCGCGGCGCCCGACTGCTGGCCCGCGAGAACACCCTCGAGTCGTTCCAGCTGGCCTTGCAGCTGGGTGCCACCGGCCTGGAAAGCGATGTCTGGCTGACCGAGGACGGCGTAGCCGTCCTCGACCACGACGGGGTGGTCCGCTCGGGGGCGCGCCGCCGCCCCCTGGGATCAGTGCCCCGGGCCCGGCTCCCACCCCATATCCCGACCCTCGAGGAGCTGTACGGGGCCTGCGGGACCGGCTTCGATCTCTCGCTCGACGTCAAGGACCCGGCTGCCGCCCGGGCCGCGGTCGCCGTGGCTCGGGCGGCGGGGGACCACCAGGGAGCCCTCGGCAGGCTCTGGTTGTGCTACCCCGACTGGGAGGAGTTGGGGGCATGGCGCAGACACGGCATCCCGGGCCCGTCGGGGGGTGGCGGCCCCCTGCCCGAGGAGGTGCGCCTGGTGAACTCAACCCGCCTGCGCCGCCTCCGGGAGGGCCCGGAGCGCCGGGCCGCCAACCTCGCCGGCGCAGGCGTTGACGCCATCAACATGCATGCCACCGACTGGACGCCGGGGCTCACGACACTGTTCCATCGCTTCTTGCGATTGGCCCTGGGCTGGGACGCCCAGTTCGACCACACCCTCGTGGCCCTGTTGGCGATGGGCTGCGACGGGGTGTACAGCGATCACGTGGAGCGGATGGTGGCGGCAGTGGCCGCGCTACAGCAGCCCGAGGCCTGAGAGAGGCCAGACCCGAACGAAGGCGCGGCCCACTATCAGGTGGCCCGGGATGGCGCCGATGAACCGGCTGTCCTTGGAATTGCCGCGGTTGTCCCCCATCACGAAGTACATCCCCGGGGCGACCTTGGTGAGCGGGAGGCTGGTCGTCACCGTACCCGGGGGCAAATAGGGCTCCTTCAGCAGCTGCCCGTTGACGTAGACGACGCCATCGCGGGATTCGATCTGGTCACCGGGCAGCCCGATGACCCGTTTGATGAGATCCTTGATGGTCGGGTCACCGGCTTCGCTGGGGGGCCGCTTGAAGACCACGATGTCGCCGCGATGGATGCTGTGGAGGTCGTAACTCAGCTTGTTGACCAGCACCCGGTCGCCCGGCTTGAGGGTGGGCTCCATGGACCCCGACGGGATATAGAAGGCCTGGACGAGAAAGGTCTTGACGACGATCGCGACCGTAAGGGCGGCGACGAGAATGACGACCCACTCGACGATCTGACGGGCCCCCGACGGACCCGACTTCGGTGCCAGGTGGGCGGGCCCCCGGCGCCGGTTGCCGCTACCTGGGCCGGGGGCGGCGGGGCCGCCGGGGGCGGCGGGGGCCGCCGGGGTCGCGGCTGGGGCCGGCAGGATCGATGTCGGCGGCGTCGACCGCCGGCGGGTAAAGCGGCGGCTCCCCAGGGGCGCCGGACGCGCCATGGGCGCCCGCCGCCTCGGACCGTCCTCGTGCCGCTGGAGGGTTTCGGGGCGTCACGGGGGTACCGGGGGGAAGCATGGCGGCCGGATCGGACACGACGATCCTCACGTTACCGAACTGGCTCACCTCCCGGCATCGGACTCGCCTCTCGCGTTGGACCGGCGTCGCGGTACCCGGCCAGGATGCGCCGGGCGGCGGCCGGACCCACCGCCCCGTCGCCCTCGACGACTGTGGCCCACCGGCCCGCCCGCAGGAGCAGGCGCTCCAGCCAGGGCCGTTCGCTTACCGGCAGCGTCACCCGCAGGGCGCCGCCGGGCTGTTCCGCCAGGCCCAGATTGGGATACTGCTCGCCGATCCAGCGGGCCGGTGGGGCCAGGTCCAGCACGATGGTCTGGCCACCGGCATCGAGGTGGAAGGTGCGCCGGTCGGGCAAGGCGGCGGGGGGCGTGAACGTGTCGTCGCGGAGGGTGGCGGCGCTGATGCGGTCGACCCGGAAGAGCCGCTCGCCGCCCGCGGCCCGGCACAATCCGCTCAGGTACCACTGCCCCCGGGCATTGAACAACTGCCACGGTTCCACCAGCCGGATGCCGCTGTGGTCGCGACCGAAGGAGTAATAGTCGAGTTCCAGCGAGCGGTGCTCGGCGACGGCCTGCTGGAGGATCGTCAGCACCTCGGGGGTGGCCGGGCCGAGCCGGACCGCCACCGAGTCGTCGGCGTCCACGCCGAGCGTCGAAGCCAGCTTGTCCAGGGCCCGGGCCAGGGCTCCGTCACCGTCGGCACCGGGGACGGCCAGCAGTGCGGAACCGGCGCTCAGCAGGGCCAGGCCTTCGGGCGCCGTGAGGCGCAGCGGTCGGTGGAAGTAGTCGGCAAATCGGATCCACACCCGGCCATCGGCCACGTCGACCTCGATCAGGGAATCGGGGGTGAACGGGTACACGCCGCACAAGAACAGCAGGTCGAGGTCATCGAGGAGGTCCTGTTCGGTGACTCCGAAGCGTTCACAGACCTCGGCGACGGGCGGTCCGTCACGAGCCGCGACCCAGGGGACCACCGCCAGCAGGCGGGCCAACCGGTCCTGGGCCGCCGGCCGACTCACGACGCCTCTCCGGTCCCAGCCGCGGCGGGCCGCAGGGCGGTGGTTCCCGCGACCTGCTCCAGCCAGTCGACCAGATCGTCGACCAGGGCCGAGGGGCCCAACAACCGGGCGTGGTCGAGGAAGCCCAGCACGAAGGCGCGGAAGGCGTCCCGGTTGGTAACGGCTACGGCCAGCACCACGCTCCCGTCTTCCCGGCGTTCCACCAACGACTCCGGGCCGGCGGCGGTGATGGCAAACGGGGCGTGCCCCGCGTCGACCAGCAGGGTGGCGGTCACCTCCTCGTCGACACCCAGTTGCCACGGCGGGGCCGGGGCGGCCGATCCCGCAGGTGGTCGCTCGAAGGCGCCGGCTTCGCCCACCGCTTCCGGCGTCGACTCGAGCCGGTCCAGGCGGAAAGTCCGGGACCCACCCCGGCTGTGGTCCCAGCCCGCCAGGTACCACTGGCCGTTGCGGAAGGAGAGCCGCCAGGGATCCACCAGGCGCTCGGCCCCGTGGTAGCGGAACCGGACCGGTTGGCGCTCGGCGACCGCCCCGAACAACATGGCCACCCGCTCCCCCGCCGGCAGTGTGACCGCCGCCGGGGGTGGGACATTGAGCGACGCCACCGTTTCCTGCTCGTGGGGCGCCCCGGCCGCGGCCAGCTTCCACAGCGCCCCGGTGACGGCGCTGCGGCCCCAGGCCCCTTCGACATCGACGGCCGATGCCGCCAGGTGCAGGGCCGCCAGCTCGTCGTCAGCCAGACCAGGATCCGGGAGCTGATAGCGGTCGCGAGGTATCCGGTACCCGGACGTGCCCTCGGGTTGGCTCCGGTCGAGCGGCTCCAGCACCAGCGGCATACCCATCTGCCGGAGCAGCTCCTTGTCCCGCTCGAAGTTGCGCCGGAACGAGTCGGCGTCATCGGAGTAGCCGCCCACCCGCACCCGCAGATCCTCCCTGCTAAGGGGCTGGCGGGCGTCCAGCAAGGCGGCCACCAGGTTGACCAGCCGCTCCAACCGCTCCACACTCCGAGCCTACCCAGCCCACACGCGGAAGCGTCTCCTCCTGTGCCTTCTCGATCCTTTTCATTCCCTGGGACACCCCGGCCGGGTAGTCGTAGAGTCGAGGCTGTGACGTGGCCCCGCCCGGTCTCCCTGATCGGCGACAGCACCTCGGCCGGCGATCGCCGGCGAGACCCGCAGGGCTGGGCGCTTCCCGAGGATCAGCGCGACGCCTTGTACTCGGTCCTCGCCGCCCGGCGTGACGTGCGCCGTTTCCGTCCCGACGAGGTCCCCGACCCGACTTTGGCGCGGGTCCTGGCGGCGGCTCACCAGGCGCCTTCCGTGGGCCACAGCCAGCCGTGGCGGTTCATCGTGGTGCGCCGCCCCGAAACCCGCGAGCGGGCAGCACTGCTCGCCGACCGAGAACGGATCGCCCAAGCGGCGCGGTTCCACGCCGATGCCGCCCGCCGGCTCCTCGACCTCCAGCTGGAGGGCATCCGGGAGGCGCCCCTCGGCGTGGTGGTCTGCTGCGATCGCCGGACCCCGGCCGCGGGCGTCCTGGGCCGGGCCAGCTTCCCCGACGCCGACCTGTGGTCGTGTGCGTGCGCCATCGAAAACCTCTGGCTGGCGGCCCGGGCCGAGGGCCTGGGCGTGGGCTGGGTCACCCTCTTTCCGCCCGCCGAGCTGGCCCAGTTGCTCCGCCTGCCAGAAGGCGTGGTGACACTGGGGTGGTTGTGCCTCGGCTGGCCCGACGAACGCCCGCCGTCGCCGGGGCTGGAGCGCGCCGGCTGGTCCCGGCGCGCCAACCTGGCCGACCTGGTGCTGTTCGAACAGTGGCCAGCAGGCGACACCGTGGCGGCCGCCGGTACGGCCGGGGCGCCGGTCCCACCCCCCTCCCATCTTCGGGCTCCAGGTCAGCACGCGGTCGTCGGTGCCCGCGACGAGAGCGACATCCTCCTGACACCGCTCGGGTCCCTCGGCGTCCTCGACCGGGCCGTCGACCGGATCCTGGCTTTGGGCCACCGCCACCTTGCCGGTGGCCACCTGGTCCTCGTCGGCGCCGACCATCCCATCTGCGCCCACCGGGTCTCGGCCTATGGGCCTGGCGTCACCCGGGTCGTGGTGGCGGCGGCAGTAGCCGGTGAGGCCCTCGGTGTTGTCGCGGCCCGGCAGGCCGGTCTCGGCTCGATCGTCGTTGACGCCGGCGTCGCCGGGGGGCCGGTCTCGGGCGCCGAAGGGGCCCGGCCTCGCGGCGCACGGGGCGACCTGGTCATCGCCGACGGCATGGACCGCGAGGATGTCGACCATCTCCTGGCCGTGGGCCGGCGCCTCGGGGCCGGGGCGGGGCGCCAGGGGCTGGTCGCCCTCGGTGAGGTCGGGGTGGGCAACACCACCGTGGCCGCCGCGGTCGCCGTCGCCTTGCTGGGGCTCGATCCCCGCGATGCGGTGGGCCTCGGCGCCGGGGCCGACAGCGAGATGGTGGAGCGCAAGGTGGCGGCGGTCACCGCCGGTGTCACTCGGGCCCGGCTCCGTTACCACGACGAGCTGACCGACCCCCGGGTGGCCCTGGCGGCGGTCGGCGGACCCGAGTTCGCGGTGCTGGCCGGCGTGACCCTGGGCGCCGCCTCGGTCGGGGCGGTCGTTGTGCTCGACGGGCTGGCCACCTCGGTTGCGGCGCTCATCGCGGTCCGGCTCGAACCAGCGGTGGCGGCCCATTTGATTGCCGGTCAGCGCAGCCGGGAAGTGGCCCACGGCCACGTCCTCCAGCAACTGGGGCTCGAGCCCCTTCTCGACCTGCGCATCCGCGCCGGGGAGGGCGCCGGCGCCTGCCTGGCGACTGGGCTCCTGCGCTCGGCGCTGGCGGTGCGCCGGGACACCGCTCGCACCGTTTGACCCGGATCGCCGGCCCGGCCCCGCCGGTCGGCGACGAAGACGAAGGGATCCGAAGCGGAGTGACAGCAGAACTTTGGATGCCTGGTGAGGCAACCGCCGGCCTAGAGGGAGGCGATCAGCTTCTCCACCCGCTCGTCGCGGGCCTTGAACGGGTCCTTGCACAGCACGGTGCGCTGGGCCTGGTCGTTGAGCTTCAGATGGACCCAGTCCACCGTGAAGTCCCGGCGGCGCTCCTTGGCCCGGCGGATGAACTCGCCCCGCAGCCGGGCCCGGGTGGTCTGGGGCGGCTCGTCGATGGCGGTGTCGATGGCGGCGTCGGTGCATACCCGGTCCACCAGCCCCTTGGCCTGCATCAGGTAGAAGAGGCCCCGCTCCCGGCTCACGTCGTGGTACTGGAGGTCCATCAGGGCGACCTTGGGGTGGGTCAGGGTCAGGTCGTTCTTCTGGCGGTAGCCCTCGATCAGGCGGTGCTTGATGACCCAGTCGCACTCCCGGTCCAGGGTGAACGGGTCCTTGTCAATCTGCGTCAGGCAGTGCTCCCACATGTCCAACGCCTGGTCCTCGAGCGGTGACAGGCCCTTCTTCTCCTGGTAGCGGCGGGCCCGGTTGAGGTACTCCGACTGGATGTCGAAGGCACTGGCCTCCCGGCCGTTGGCCAGGCGCACCCGGCGCTTGCAGGATGTGTCGTGGCTGATCTCCCGGATGGCCCGGATCGGGTTTTCCAGGGTCATGTCGCGTAGCACCACGCCGGGGTCCTCCAACATCCGCAACAGGATCGAAGTCGCCCCGACCTTCAAGAAGGTGGCGTACTCGCTCATATTGGAGTCGCCCACGATGACGTGCAGACGCCGGTACTTCTCGGCGTCGGCATGGGGCTCGTCGCGCGTGTTGATGATGGGCCGGCTGCGGGTGGTGGCCGACGACACCCCCTCCCAGATGTGCTCGGCCCGCTGGCTGATGCAGTACATGGCGCCCCGGGCCGTCTGCAGCACCTTGCCGGCCCCGGCGTAGATCTGGCGGGACACGAAGAACGGGATCAGCACCTCGGCGTAGTGCCCGAAGTCGTCACGCCGGCTGGTCAAGTAGTTCTCATGGCATCCGTAGGAGTTGCCGGCCGAGTCGGTGTTGTTCTTGAACAGGAAGATGACCCCGCGGATGCCCTCCTCCCGCAGCCGGGCCTCGGCCGAGACGACCAGATGCTCGAGGATCCGCTCGCCCGCCTTGTCGTGGGTCACCAGGTCGAGGATCGAATCGCACTCGGGGGTGGCGTACTCGGGGTGGCTGCCGACATCGAGATACAGGCGGGCGCCGTTCTCCAGGAAGACGTTGGAGGACCGACCCCAACTGACGACCCGCCGGAAGAGATATCGGGCCACTTCGTCGGGACTCAGCCGCCGCTGACCCCGAAGGGTGCACGTGACCCCGTACTCGTTCTCCAGGCCGAAGATGCGACGGTCCATTACCGAGGCACGCTACCTTGAGTGGTGATGCCAGGGGCCAACATGGTGCATCTTCGTACCGTGAACACCGCCTTTCACGCCCAGGTCATCGCGGCCCGTCTGGGGGCCGACGGCATCCCCACCCAGCTGCAAGGCAGCATCGACGGGCCCTACCCGATTGGCGATGTCTCGGTGTGGGTGAGCCGTGAGGACGCCGACTCGGCCCGAGAGCTGCTCCTGGCCGACGAGGTGGAGTCAGCCTTCGACCTTCCCGATCAGGGCGAACCGTGGGAGGTCGGCTCCCGCAGGCCTCTGGTCCTGGGGCTCACCAGTCACCAGGTGCTGGCCGCTTTCGGCATCGCGGTACTGGTGTTGGCCGGACTGGCCCGCATCTTTGCCTGACCTCGGCCCGGGACCACTGGTTGGCATCACCGTCGTCGACCTGTCCCGTGTTCTCGCGGGCCCCTACTGCACCATGGTGCTGGCCGACCTCGGGGCCCGGGTCATCAAGGTCGAGCGCCCGGCAAGCGGCGACGACGCCCGCCAAATGGGCCCCTTCATCGACGGTCGCTCCGCCTACTTCGCGTCCGTAAACCGGGGTAAGGAGTCCATCGCCCTCGACCTGCAGGGGCCGGCCGACCGGGCCGTTTTCGAGCGGCTGGTGGAGGGCGCCGACGTGCTGGTGGAGAACTTTCGCCCCGGCGTCCTCGACCGTCTCGGCTACGGGTGGGACAAATTGGCCGCTCGGTGGCCCGGGCTGGTCCTGGCATCGGTATCGGGATTCGGGCAGACGGGGCCCTATGCTGACCGGCCGTCCTATGACATGGTCGCCCAGGCCATGGGCGGGGTCATGAGCATTACCGGCCATCCCGGGGGCGAGCCGGCCCGCGTCGGCAGCTCCATGGGCGATCTGGCCGCGGCGCTCTTCTGCGCTATCGGTGTCGTCACTGCCCTCTACGAGCGGCGGACCACGGGGGTGGCTCGCCACGTGGACGTGTCGATGCTCGACTGCCAGGTGGCGCTGCTGGAAAATGCCATCGTGCGCTACGGCGCCACCGGTGTGGTGCCGGGGCCCCTGGGAGCCCGTCACCCCTCGATCACACCTTTCGGGGTCTACCGGGCCGGCGGTGACACCCGACTGGTCATTGCGGCAGGCAACAACGAGATCTTCGGGCGCCTAGGCAGGGTTCTCGGGTTGGCCTGGGTGGCCGAGTCGCCGGAGTTCGCCACCAATGACCTCCGTTGCCAATACGCGGACTCGCTCGACGCGGTCCTCGAAACGGCCCTGGCGGCGCGACGGGCAGAGCAGTGGCTCCCGATTCTGACCGACGCCCAGGTTCCGTGCTCGCCGATCAACGACGTGGCCGCAGTTCTTGCCGATCCCCAGGTGGCGGCCCGCCGCATGGTCGTGACCCTCGACAATGGAGCGCTGCCGGGACTTCGAGTGGCCGGCAACCCCATCAAGCTGAGCGGCGTATCGGACCCCGAGATGCGCCGCGGGGCGCCGGCGCTCGACGCCGACCGCGAAACCATCCTGGCGGAGCTGGACGAGCGAGATCGGTGATGTCGACCGCGTTCCGCGCGCGCCTGGGCTACCGCGCGCGTGGGACGGGCTGCTGTAACATTCGGCGCGCGCGGTTACCTGCACGCGCGCGGAACGCGATACGGCCGGTCAGTACAGGCCGAATGCGGTTCGGATGACGTCAAGAGGCTGGTGGACCCAGGCGGCGTAGTTGGTTGTGGTCATGAAGGACCGGGAGTACATGCGGTCGACGTACAAGATGCCGTTGAGATGGTCCACCTCGTGCTGGAGGATGCGGGCGTGCCACCCGTAGCGCACCGCCTCGTGCCGCTGGCCCTGGGGATCGAGCCAGCGCACCCGGACCGACCGGGAACGTTCCACCAGGGCGCAGTATCCCTCGACGCTGAGACACCCCTCGAAGAAGGTCCGCTTTTCGTCACCCAGCTTCTCGATCTCGGGGTTGACAAGGACGTAGGGCTCGAGCGGCGTGCGCTCCAGCTCCGCCAGCCGCTCCTCGGAGACCCGGGCCTGGAACTCGGCCGGGTCCTGAACCAACACCACCCGCAGTCCGACGCCGATCTGGGGGGCCGCCAACCCCACGCCCGGCGCGGCGTCCAAAGCGGCCCGCAGGGCGTCGATGAGCCCGGCCAGCTCCGCGGAGCCGACGGCGCGGCGGTCCACGGCCCGGGCCACGGCCCGTAGGGCCACTGCTCCGGCCTGGACGATCGGCACGGAGTCGACCGAGGAGTTGGGCGAGGTCAGGGGGCGCTGTCGCCCCGTGGGGGTGTTGCCTCGGGAAGGTCGGCCAGCTCGCCTCCGGCTCCGGGCTTGAGCGAAGTGGCCTCACCGGCCGCCTTGGCGACCGCCTCGGGCGACAGCCCGAGCAGGACCGCGGTCTCGGCGTCGTCGACGCGGCGGAACGACCGGCGGGTCTCGGTACGGGCCAGCACGGCTACCTCCAGGTCGGGCACGGCCAGGACCTGATCGGGGCCACCCAGGGCGATCGCAGCCGCCTTCAACGCCTCGGTCAGCGACCATCCGACCTTGAAGGCCTGGGCCATGCGGGTGGTGATGGCCTCGGCTTCGCCTCCGAGCACCGAGAACCGGTCCTCATCGACGACGGAGCCGTCGTAGAGGATGTGGAACATCTGATCGCCGGAGGGCTCCACCCCCACCTCGGCGACGAGAATCTCGACTTCCAGGGGCTTCATCTCGTGAGTGAAGATGTTGCCGATGTGCTGGGCGTAGAGGTTGGCGAGCGACCGGGCGTCGACGTCCTCCCGGCTGAACTGGAACCCTTTGATGTCGGCGTACTGGACGCCCGAGCGGCGCAGCTGGTCGAACTCGTTGTAACGACCCACGCCCGCGAAGGCGATGCGGTCATAGATCTCGCTCACCTTGTGCAGGGTCTTGGAGGTGTTCTCGGCGCAGATCAAAACGCCTTCGGCGTAAGTGGTCGCGACCAGCGGGCGACCCCGGGCGATGTTCTTCCGGGCGAAGTCCGCCTTGTCCTTCATGAACTGCTCGGGAGCTACATAAAACGGCATGCTCATGGGAGCAGCACCGGCCGCAGGCCGGTTCCTTTCTCGTGGTCCGCGAGCGGGTGGCCGGCATGGAAGGGGCCCGCCGGCGGAGGCAGCGGGCCAGATCCATGCCGGACAGGACCCGTGAGCCCCCTCACAGCGAGAGCCCCTTTCGGGACTTGCTGGCTATGACCGCCGCGAAACGCTCCGCCACCTCGGTCTCGGAAAGACGCTCGAAGCCGGCCGTGGTGATCGTGGCGACGGTCGGGTAGATGCCCCGCACCGTGTCCGGGCCGCCGGTTGCCGAGTCCTCGTCGGCCGCCTCGTAGAGCGCCTGCACCGCCAACTCGACGGCCCCGTTGCGGTCCATACCCTCGCGCCACCCGAGCTTGATGGTGGTGCGGGCGTCACGGCCCCCCGACCCGTCGGCATGGTATTCGAGCTCCTCGTACCGGCCGCCGGTCGGGTCGAAGCTGTAGATCCGCCCTCGCTTCTGGCGGGTGTCGTAGCCCGCGAACAACGGCACCACCACGAAGCCCTGCATGGCCATGGCCAGGTTGGACTTGATCAGCTGAGAAAGCTGGTTCGCCTTGCCTTCCAGGCTGACCAGCGAGCCTTCGACCTTCTCGTAGTGCTCCAACTGGAGTTGGAAGACCCGCACCATTTCCATGCCGATACCCGCCGACCCGGCGAAGGCGACGCCGCTGTGCTTGTCGGCGGGCTGGACCTTCTCCATGGCCCGGTGGGCGATGGAGGAACCGGCAGTGGCTCTGCGGTCTCCCGCCATGACCACCCCGTCGACGTAGCGGAGGGCGGCGATGGTGGTGGCGTGGGTGTTCTCGACCGCCCGCCCCTGGCCCATGGGAACCGGGGCAAAGGGATCCTGGCCCAGCTTGCGGAGCAGGCTCAGGAAATTGGGTCCTGGATCATCCTCGGGGCGGAACGACGGAAGGGTCATATCAGGAAGTGCACCCTACTGACCGCCGGGGTTAACGGGCTACTGGCCGCCCTTTTGTACGTACGCCCGCACAAACTCCTCGGCATTCTCGTCCAACACCTCGTCGATCTCGTCGAGGAGATCGTCCAGCTCCGCCTTCAGCTTGTCGCCTTTTTCGGTTGAAGCCGGGGCGGCCTCTTCGGTCTCGGTGTCGGTTCGGCTTGGTGACTGCTTTTTGATTTGTTCCCGTTCAGCCATGGCCTCACTCCATCTAGGTGCCGAGCCGAGCGAGCAGCTCGGCCGGGCTATTGCAACCCTGTAACAGGGCATCGACATGTGCTGCGGTCCCCCTGAGGGGTTCCATCATCGGCACTCGCCGCAGCGGATCGGTGCCGAGGTCAAAGACCAACGAATCCCAGTTGGCCGCTACCACCTGGGAGCCCCATCTCTCGAGGCACTTGCCCCGGAAATACGCCCTCGTCGTCGTCGGTGGCTCGGTGATGGCCGCCTGCACCGACTCCTCGGTGAGCAGGCGCTCCATTCCCAACCGCTCGTACAGCGATTTCTCGGGGCGGACGTCGTGATATTGCAGGTCCATGGCGGCCAGCTTGGGATCCCGCCACGACAGTCCGTGTCGTTCCCGGTAACCATTGATGACGCGGTATTTGGCTACCCAGTCGAGCGTGGTGGCGAGCGACATGGGGTCGGATTCCAACGCGCTGAGTACATCCTCCCAACGTCGCAGGATGTCCCGTCCGATCTCCTCGCCGCCGACGGAGTCGAGCCCGCGGTCCTCGGCGTATTTGCGGGCCAGGTCGAGATGTTCCCACTGCATTTCCAGCGCCGTCATCTTGCGGCCGTCGGCCAGCTCCATGGCCCGGGTCAAGGCCAGGTCGTAGGACACCCGGCGCATGGCGATCACCGGATCCGCCAAGGTCAGGTCCCGGTCCCCCGCCTTGGCGAACCAGTCGTCCTCGATCATCGCCAGGACCAGGGCGGTGGTGCCCACCTTCAAGAAGGTGGAGATCTCCGAGAGGTTGGCGTCGCCGACAATGACGTGCAGGCGCCGGTATTTCTGGGCGTCGCAATGGGGCTCGTCGCGGGTGTTGACGATGGGGCGCTTCAAGGTGGTCTCCAGGCCGACCTCCTCCTCGAAGAAGTCGGCTCGCTGGGTGAGCTGGAAAGTGACGTCCATGCCCAGCGTCGAGGAGGCCTCGGTGCCGACCTTGCCGGCGCCGGTGAACACCTGGCGGGAAACGAAATGGGGGATCACCCGCTGCACGATCCGGGCGAAGGGGACACTGCGGTCCATGAGGTAGTTCTCATGGGTGCCGTAGGAGTTGCCCTTGCCGTCGGAGTTGTTCTTGAGGACCACCAGGCTCTGGCTGGGGGGCAGGATGCGGCTGGCGGCGGTGACGGAGCGGGCCAGGATCCGCTCCCCGGCCTTGTCGAAGCGCACCGCATCGACGGCGTTGGCGCACTCCGGGGTGGAGTACTCGGGGTGGGCGTGGTCGACGTAGTAGCGGGCCCCGTTGGTGAGCACCGCGTTGACCAGGTGGGTCTCCACCTCCGGAGGCATCGATCCCTCCCGGGCGAAGCCGCGGGCATCCTTGCCCGGGGTTTCATCCTCGAAGTCCCACGCCACCCGCCGGGCCAGCTCGGCCACATAGGCGTTTATCAGCGCCGATGAGGCCGCGATGGGGTTGGGATCCGACGAACCCCGGATGATGATCCCGTACTCGGTCTCCAGCCCGAGCACTTTGACGATGGCCACGAAACCGACCTTAACCGCACACCGCAGAGAGCAGGGAGAGGGCGGAGGACGACAACCGCGCCGCGGCCGCCCTTTTTCCCACCCGCGGCCTGCTACAGGTACTGGCCAGTCGCCACTCGCTCAATCGCTCTTCCACCGGTCGTCTCCTTACCCTCGGAGACCAGCGTGCGCACATACACGATCCGCTCACCCTTCTTGCCCGAGATCTTGGCCCAGTCGTCGGGGTTGGTGGTGTTGGGCAGATCCTCGTGCTCCTTGTACTCCTGTTTGATCGAGGCCAGCATGTCCTCGGTGCGGATCCCCCGCCCCAGGCCCGCGATGACCCGCTTGATAGACAGCTTCTTGGCCCGCCGCACGATGTTCTCGATCATGGCGCCCGACGAGAAGTCCTTGTAGTACATCGTCTCCTTGTCACCATTCTGGTAGGTGACCTCGAGGAAGCGGTTGTCGTCGTCGGAGCGGTACATCTCGGCCACCGTGTGCTCGATCATCATCCGGACACACTTCTCGCGGTCTCCGCCACCCAAGGTGGCCACCTCGGTCTCGTCGAGGGGCAGGTCGGCGGTCAGGTAGCGGGCGAAGATCTGGGCCGCCGCCTCCTCGTTGGGTCGCTCGATCTTGATTTTCACGTCGAGGCGGCCCGGCCGCAGGATGGCGGGGTCTATCAGGTCCTCCCGGTTGGAGGCGCCGATGACGATGACGTTCTTCAGCGTCTCCACTCCGTCGATCTCGGCCAGCAGCTGGGGGACGATGGTGGACTCCATGTCCGAGGAGATGCCGGTACCCCGGGTACGGAACAGCGAGTCCATCTCGTCGAAGAACACGATCACGGGGAAGCCCTCTTCGCTCTTCTCCCGGGCCCGCTGGAACACCAGGCGGATCTGGCGCTCCGTCTCGCCGACGTACTTGTTGAGCAGCTCCGGGCCCTTGATGTTGAGGAAGTAGGACCGGGCGTTGTTGTCCCCGGTCACCTCGGCCACCTTCTTGGCCAGAGAGTTGGCCACCGCCTTGGCGATGAGGGTCTTGCCGCAGCCCGGAGGGCCGTACAGGAGGATGCCCTTGGGGGCGGGCAGCTTGTGCTCGAGGAACAGTTCCCGGTGCAGGAACGGAAGTTCCACGGCGTCGGTGATCGCCTCGATCTGGCTGTCCAGGCCCCCGACATCGGCGTAGGAGATGTCGGGCACCTCTTCGAGCACCAGTTCCTCCACCTCGGGGCGGGGCAGCTTCTCGAGCAGCAGACCGGTCCGGGTGTCCATCAAGATGCTGTCGCCGGCCCGGAGCTTGTCAGCGCCGGACGCGGAGTGGCGGAGCGTCTCGGCAATCTCGACCACCCGCTCCTCGTCGGCCCGGCCCACGATGATGGCCCGGATGCCGTCATCAAGGACCTCCTTCATGGTGACGACCTCGCCCGAGGTCTCACTGCCCCGCGCCAGGACCACGTTGAGGGACTCGTTGAGCACCACTTCCTGGCCCCGCTGGAGCTTGGCGTCGATCAGTTCCGGGTGCAGGGCGACTCGCATCTTGCGGCCCCCGGCGAACACGTCGATGCTGCCGTCGTCGTTGGTGCCCAGGTAGGTGCCATAGGCCGAGGGAGGCTGGGTCAGCTTGTCGACCTCGTCGCGAAGCGAAGCGATGTGCTCGCGCGCCTCACGGAGGGTGTAGGTCAGCTTCTCGTTCTGGCTGATCGCCTGCTGCAGCTGGCCCTTGGTCTCGAGCAGCTTCTCCTCGAGGGTCCGGACCCGCTTCGGTCCGTCCTGGAGCCGCTTGCGGAGGGTCGTGACCTCTTCCTCCAGCATCCTCACCTGCTCATGCAACTCGGCGGCTTCCCGCTGGTAGGCGGCGAGCTGCGGCGCGTGGTCTTCGGAGTCGGCCAACCGGACCACCTCCTCTCTCAGTGACGACTGGGTCTCACGACGGGGCCGGACACCGCGATGATGTCCGCTCGAGGCGACCATACCCCCTCGCCCCGACCAAGCGGCGGACATTGCCGGGGTGTTTCCCCGGCCATGTCCGCGAAAATTGACAGTGCGCGGTATGCTAAGTACGTTCACGTTGGAAACCCCCTCCGAGGTCGTGGAGGGCGTGACTCGAGAGGCGAAGCGCGGAATGAAGGTCTGGATCGATCAGGATCTCTGCACTGGCGACGGGCTGTGCGAGGAGATCGCGCCCGCCGTGTTCACGCTGCTGGATGATGGCCTGGCCTATGTAAAAGAAGGCCCCAAGGTCTTTTCCGATCCCGGCGGGGCCGAAGGTCTTGCCAACTTCCCGGACAACCTGGCTGATGCCGTGATCGAGTCGGCCGAGGAATGCCCCGGAGAGTGCATCTTCATCGAGGTCGAGTAACCGGCAGGATCTCCAGTCCGGGGACGTCTCGCCGGCGATAGATCTCTTAGGGTAAATCCGTCCGGACGGGCTGGCCGTACCGAACTAGTGGTGGATATCTGTTTTCGACTCCCGGAGGTTTCGGCATGCGGTTTCATCGGTCAGGCGCCATCGCGGCGGCGGTGCTCTTGAGTGTGGGCGCGGGTGCGTGCGGCTCCAAGAGTTCCACTTCGTCGACCACCACTACGAACGGGGCCGCTGGTGGAACAGCCACGACGGCCGCCGGCTCGACAGGCACCACCGGAGCATCCAACCCCGGGACGATCACCATCAAGAGCTTCACGTTCAATCCCAACCCGGCTACGGCCAAGGTCGGCGACACCATCACCATCAACAACACCGACCCCACGGCGCACACCTTTACCGCCGATGACGGGTCGTTCGACACCAAACCCATCGACGGCGGGACGAGCAAGACGGTCAAGGTGACCAAGGCGGGGACGATCGGCTACCACTGCGACATCCATCAGTCGATGCACGGCACCCTGAACGTTTCCGCCTGACCTTCGGGCGGCGGCGCCAGAGCAGGGCGGGGCACCGAGTATGGCCCCCGCCTGACCGGTTCGTTCGTCGATCTGGGTCCTGACCGGGATCGACTTTCGGACGGCACAAAGCCGGGCCGCGCCGGGCCGCGGCGCGGGGCGCGGGGGGCGGGTCGGGCGACCTACCGCTGGCCGGCGCTACCGGGTGATCCAGGGGGTGACGACGGTGCCGCCGGGGGCGTGAATGCGGACCCGGCAGCGACCGCTCGGAGCGTCGAAACGGAACCGGCCCAACCCGTCACTTGCTGTCGTCCTGGTGGCGACCGCCGTTTCCAGCTCGATCTCCACCGACATGGCCGGGCTGAGGGCGCCAACCATCACCGCACCGTTGGCGTACAGGTCAACGTCGACCTGGAGCTCGGGGGTGGCAAAGCTCAGGAGCCGGTCGGAGACCTCGCTTTCGGCGTCCATGGTGCGGTCGTGGCGGAACAGCACTACGTCGTCGTCTACCAGGGAGTCGGCCACCAGCGTGGCCACCTCAGCGTCGGTGTCACTCAGTTCCGCCAGCGCCTTGGCTGTTGCCACGGCGCCGGCCGGCACCGGGTCTGCCAGGTCCAGCGATATCGACAGCAGGCCTAGAAGGACGTCGTCATCGCCCAAGTCGATGCGCGTCATGGCTGGCCTCCTTCTTGGAAGGGTCGAACTTCTTGGAAGGGTCGAACTTCTTGGAAGGGTCGAACTTCTTGGAAGGGTCGAAGTTCGGCAGTGTTCCGGAGGCGATCGAGGCATCGCTGGCGGGTGGGTCCGATGCTGCCGTGGGGCATGCCGAGCAGGTCGCCGATCTCCTCATAACTGAGGCGAGGCACCGTGGTCAGGTGTCGCAGGAGTTCCCGACAGTTGTGCGGGAGGCGGCGGAACGCGGCCTGAAGAGCGACATGAAGCTCAAGGTCGAGGAGCCGCTCGTCGGTCGGAGCCTCGAGGTCCTCGCTGTCGCCCAACTCATCGGTGACCACGACGCGACCGCGGGCCCGCAACAAGGTGTGGGCCTCGTTCCTGGCCGTCGTGGCAATCCAGCCCGGCAGGCGCTCGGGTTCGCGGATCGTGCCCAACCGCTCGAACAGCCGGCAGAAGGTTCCCGCGAACACGTCCTGGCGGTCCTCCCGGGACAGCCCGAAGTCGGCGATGGTGTACCAGACCAGGCGCTGCAAGCGCTCGACGAGGGCCCCCTTGGCCCCCATGTCGCCACCGCACGCCAGCTCCACCAGGTCCGTGAAGTCGGGGCGGGGACCCCCGTCGCCGGGAGGGCGGGGCTCGTCGGGGGCGACCCTCATCGGGCGAAGCGTACTTGGGTGCCGGGGCGGCCACGCCGGGAACGACAATCCCACTCCTCCACCGGGCGGCATGGTCAGATGACGGCGCAGGGCTCCGGCCGATACATCCCTTCGAACATTTCTCTGCCCGGGACCGGAAACTAATTTGACAGACGCCAATCGGGTGGGAAATCCCGGGAGGACTCAGGCCAGGCACGGCCCAGTGCTGACAGCGGCCGTCGCGGGTTGGCGCAGCACGGCGTCGAGTTCGCTGCTGGCCAGGGCGTAAGCAGTCGTGGGGCGGTCCGGTGCGATGGCAAAGGCGACTCCGATCACGGCGCCGCTCGGATCGACCAGTGGGGCTCCGGAATCCCCGGGATGGAGCACGGCCGACAAGATGTACACGTTGCGGCTGGTCTGGTGGCTGTCATAGAGATCCCGGCCCACTGCGGTCACGGCCTGGGCGACCTCGGCCGGTGCCAGCGCCAGGGCATTCTGGCCGTTGGGATGGCCGTAGACGGCGCCGATCTCGCCCACGTGACCGACGCTGCGCGCCAACGGGGCCTCACCCAGTCCCGGGACCCGAAGCAGGGCCAGGTCCCGGTTGGCGTCGAAGAGGACCACCGTGGCCGGGAGTTGGGTGCCCCCATAGGTGATCACGGTGCTGTGACCCCGGCCCTCGCCGGCCACGACATGGGCGTTGGTGGCGATGAGATTCGGCGCCACGACAAAGCCACTACCGTCCTGGATGCGGTTGCAGGCCTCTCCTTCGACCTTCACCGTGGACGCTCGTACCCGGGCGTCAACGGCGGCGGGGACGCCCGCCGAGGCGGGCGGGGCACCAAGAGTCTCGGCCGGGTGGAGGGCGTTGAAGACCTGTGGGAAAGCGTCCCGGCCCACCAGGCGCTTGAGCGCCTGCAGGGCGTCGGGCGCCCGGGGAAAATGGGTGTCCACCCAGCTGCTGATCGACGACGACCGGGCCGCCCGGGCGGGCCAGCCGGGGACGGCGGCGATCGACGGCAGCAGCAGCCACAATGCCACCAGCACGCCGAGGGCGCCGACACCGGCGCCGATCCCCCGGTCGACGTCGCGGACGGGGCCGAGAGGTAGGGCCCGGTGGAGGCGGGCGCCGGCGAGCAGGCCCAGCGCCTGCCCGGCCAGGGCGCCGCCGATCAGCACCACGAAGGCGATGAGGAGCCGTTCCGCGGGGGCGCCGGGATTGAGCCAGCGGACGATGGAGGGCAGAAATCGGGCCGAGATGTAAAGGCCCAGCGCCAGCCCGATCCACGACACCGCGCGGGCCAGGAACCCGAGCCGGTAGCCGCCCACCGCGGCGGCCACCGCGAGCACGATGATGACAACGTCGAGGACGTTCACGGCCCTTCGGGCGCCCCCTCGCCGGGCTCCCCGGGGGTCGATTCCCCGTGGTCGTCAAGTCCCGCCCGCTCCGGCCACGACGGCCTGTCACCCGACGAGTGGGCCCGCTGGTCCCAGCGGGCCCGGCCATGGGGTGACGAGGTCCTGCCGGTGGCCTTGCCCGACAGCAGCCGGGCCGCGGTAAGGAAGCCGGTGTGGGCGACCATCCGGTGATCGGGGCGGACCGAGGGGCCGTCGATATGCCAGCTGCGCTGGAGCACCTCGACGGTCTCGGCCATTCCGAGCCCACTGTCCTCCATGACCTCCCGCAACTGGGCCACCTGGCCAATGGTGGGCAGATAGGCGACCAGGATGCCGCCCGGCCGCAGGGCGGTCTCGGCGTGCTTGACCACCCGCCACGGCTCCGGCAAGTCGAGGATCATGCGGTCGAGACCCTGTTCGTCGATCCCGTCGTACACGTCGCGGATCTGCACCCGGTAGCGGTTCAACACACCCTCACCGAGGAAGCTCACCACGTTGGCCCGGGCCCGGTTGGCGAAGTCCTCGCGCAGTTCGTAGCCGACCACATCGGCGCCGGCCCGCAACAAGGTCATCGACAGGGCGCCGCTGCCCACCCCCGCCTCCAGTACCCGCGCCCCGGGGTAGATGTCGGCCAGCATCAGGATCGGCCCCAGGTCCTTGGGATAGATGACCTGGGCCCCGCGAGGCATCTTCAAGATGAGCTCCGAGAGGGTCGGCCGTACTGCGACATAGCCACCGCCCCGGCTCGACCGCACCGTTACCCCCTCGTACTGGCCGAGCAGGTCGTCATGGCGCAGCGGCCCGGCGTGGGTATGGAACTCGCCCCCAGCCGAGAGGGTCTGGAGGTAGCGACGGCCCTTGGTATCGAGAAACATGACCCGGTCACCGGGCTCGAAAGCCCGCCCGAGAGCCGGGTCCGGTAGCGCCTCCCCCGCCGGCCCGACCTCGGCTCCTGGCCCCGTCCCGTCGCCTCCTGGCCCCGTCCCGTCGCCTCCTGCCCCCGTCCCGTCGCCTCCTGCCCCCGTCCCGTCGCCCCCTGGCCCCGTCCGTCGCCCCCTGGCCCCGTCTCGTCGCCCCCTGGCCCCGTCTCGGCCGGCGGCGCCTCGGCCTCCGACCCGGGCTCGGTAGGCACCCCGGTCACGACGGACCGCTGGCGCCACCGGCCTTGGCCACCAGCATGCAGAAGGCGCACCACTCCGCCGTGGTCGGCGACCCGCAACCGGCACAGGGCCGCAGCCCCTCCCGCTCCTCGGCGGCGACACTGGCGAACATCGGCGCGACCCGGTCGAGGAAGGTGAAGTAGAAGGCGGCTTTGGAACCCGGCGACTGGACCTCGATCTGGTTGAGGGCGTCCTTGTAGCCGAGGTGTTTGTTGCCTACCGCCATCGGGCACTCCTCGACGATGTAGTCGATGCCCCTCAGCACGCAGTAGGCGGCGGTCTCCCGCTCCCCCAGCCGGATGAGAGGTTTCACTTTGCGGGCGAAACCGGGCGCAGCCGGCAGTACGGGCGTCTGGCGTCCCAGGTACGCCATCTCCCAACGCAGCACATTGCCGAACAGCACCGCCGCCTCATCATCGAGGTTGTGGCCGGTCGCCACCACGTCGTAACCGCCGTCGACCGCGGCCTGGTTGAACAGGTGGCGCTTGGACAGCCCGCACGCCGAGCAGGGCACCCGCCGGGCGGCCCGGGCGCCGGTCGGGATGTCGAAGCCGTAATCCGAGGGGATGTCGATCTCGACCAGCTTCACCCCCCGGCGGGCCGCGAAGTCCCGGGCGTAGGCTCCCGAGGAGCCGCTGTACTCACCGATCCCGAGGCCCAGGTACAGGCCGTCGGCGTCATAGCCGAGGTCGAGGAGGATGTCCCACAGGGCCAGGGAATCCTTGCCCCCCGACACTGCGACCAGGACCCGGTCGCCCTTGGCGAACATGCTGAAGCCGTCGATGGCGCGGCCCACCTGATCGAGGCAGTGCTTGAGGAAGCAGGGCTGGCAGAACCCCGCGTTGTGGCGCCGCACCTCGATCACGGCCGGCTCGCGGCACACCCGGCACTTCATTCGGCACCCCCGGAGATGACCGGCCTGATCTCGATGGAGGCGGCGTCGTCGGCCAGCAGGGCATCGCCGGTGACCAAGGTGTCGCCCACGATCACCAGCACCGACTCCCGGTTGATCCCGAGCCGCTCCAGCAACGCATGGACCCGTACCGGAGCCGACACTTCGAGTTCGCGCCGCGGGTTGCGCAAGAGGACCCTCACCGCTCCATTGTCACCGATGGAAGCCGTCAGACCTGAGGTTCGTGGGTAATAACCAGCCGTTCGCCCGCCTGGAGGATCTCCCGGTAGACGACCGACTCTTCCCGGGCGATGGCCTTCCTCGCCCAGCGCAACACCAACGCGGCCGCGCCCGCGTACAGCCACGCCCGCTCACTGTTCATGACCCCCTGCCGCCACCCTCGGCGCAGGGCCAGCCGGATGAGCCAACTCATACGCGACGGATCTCGACCACGGTGGTCTTCTTTTTCCCCTTCCTGCGCCCCAGGAAGTACGCCAGCAGGATGAGGAGGATTACCCCGCCGATGGCTGCGATCTCGGCGATCGGCTTGGCGCCCGCGACCGCGTCGTCGGCGTCGCCCTTGATCTCGCGCAGCTTGGCTTCGATGTCGGCCTTGGTGACCGGCTTCTTGGTGTCCTTCGCCATCAGCGATCCCTCCCGGGCCCGTGGGACATTCGGCTCACCATAAGCCCGACCAGCGCCCCGAGAAACACGACCGTGACCACGTAGGGCACCCACGACCAGTGGCCCGACAGATGGGGGGCGAGCTCGCTCTCGAGGGCCCGCAGCAGGCCGACGGCGACGAGGAGCAGGCCGACCCCGATCAACAACGCGCCCGCCACCCCGTACAACACCCATCGACCGAGTTGCTTGAGCGGATCGATCGTCTGCTGTTTGGCATAGGTGACGATGAGGTCGATGAGTTCTTTGAACTCAGCCGGCAGGCTGTCGTCTTTGCCCGACTTTTTAGGTTGTCGAGGTAACGCCAAGGCCACCTCTCGAGGCGCTCAGGGGATGTTGGTCACCCATTATTCACGGTCGAGACGGTACGCGAGCAAGAGCGCCTGGTCCTCGGCCAGCCCGGTCAGCATCCGGAGGCGGGCGACAGGCTCGTCGACGGCCAGCAACCGCTGGGTGTCGAGACTGGCGAGGGGGGTCACCGCCAACAACTGCCAGGCAGCCACGGCGGGATCGGCGGAGAGCTCGACGGTGGCGGGGGGTACCGCCTCACCGGCCTTGGCGGCCAAGGCGAGGGTGCCGCGGACGGCCCGTTCTGCCGCCTGCAAGACAGCGTCGGCATCGCTCCCACCCGGCCAGGCAGGATCGGCCCGCTCCTCGACCAGGGCCACCGGGTAGGGATCGTCGGGGAGCCACTCCACGACATCGACGCGGCGGGTCCCGACCGCGATCACCATCCACCGCCCGTCGGGCAACTCGGTGGCCCGGGCGATGCGGGCCACGGTCGCCACCGCGAAGCGCTGGTCCTCGCCGCCCACCTCCCAGCCCCGCTCGATGAGGACCACGCCGAACTCCTTCTTGCCTCGCAGGCAGTCGAACATGAGGACCCGGTACCGGGGCTCGAAGATGTGGAGGGGCACCAGGCTGTGGGGCACCAGGACACTCCCCAGCGGGAACATGGGCAGCCGAAAACTCATGGCGCCAACGCCGAGATGGGGGGAACCTGAGGGAACTGGGCGAGGGCCACGCCGACCTGATTGCCGAGTATTTCGCCCGCCGCCACATTGGGCGCGGCGTTGGTGATGAGGGAGAAAACCACAGCGCTGGGGCGGGCCGCCCCGTTCGGTGAAGGGGAGCCGGGAGCAGGGGTCACGAAGCCGCTCAGTGCCGCCACGCCGTCCAAACTGCCGGTCTTGGCCCGCAGCCGGCCGGCGGCGGGGGTGCCGGCCATTCGGTCGATGAGGGTCCCCGACTTGCCGGCCACGGGAAGGGCATGCGCCACGACGCCATCGGAACCGCTGCGCATCAAGATGGCGAGCATCAACTGGCAGGTGACCCGGTTGCCGCGGTCAAGCCCCGACCCGTCCACCAGGTGGAGGCCGTCGGTGGCCAGCCCGTCGGCCGCGATGTCGGTCTGGATGGCCGTTACCCCGGCTTTGGTGGTGGGTGTGGCGGGATTGGCATGGCGGCCCAGCTCCTTGGTGATCAGTTCCGCGCCGTTGTTGTCGCTGCGCCGAAGGATCTCGCCGACGACATCGGCGAGGGCGGCCGATGCCAGTTCGGCGACCTTCACAGCCGGGGGTGGGGCCGTCCCCGCGGCGGCCGGTCCCGCCACCGTGACACCTCGCGCCTGCAACAAAGTGGTGAAGGTGGCTGCCGCCTGCTGGGCCGGTTGTCCCGCCGGCACCAGTGTCGGTTTGAAGGCGGCGAAGCCGTCGTTGACCGCCAATGCGCTGAGCGGGCCGACCTCGCCTGTTGCCAGGTACCGGGGCGGCCAGGTCGCCACACCCCGCTGGCTGTCGTACCGGGACTCGTCGCCGACCACGGCGCCGCTGATGGTGGTCACACCCGCCGCCTTGACTCGATCGGCCAGGGTGGCCAGGTTGTCGTAGATCTGCTCGGGGGTGTGCAACGCGGCGACGTAGTCAGGGGTGCGCAGGAGCGGATCCCCCCCGCCGACCAGATACAGATTGCCGGTCACCGTTCCGTTGGTGGGGGCGGTGTCGGCCTTCACCGTGGTGACGAAGCGCTGGCCGGACGGGAGGAGGTCGAGGGCGGCGGTCGCGGTCAGCAGTTTCAGATTGGAGGCCGGGATGAGCGGCATCGTCGGGTTGTGGACGTACAGCGGCATCGGGCCCGCCTGCACTGTGAGGCAGGTGTTGGCGGAGACGGCCCCCAGTTTGGGGTCGGACAGGGCGGCGTCGAGAGCGGTGTCGAGCCTGGAGATGCCCGCGACGAGGGCCAGGAGCTCCGGGACCCGGCGCATCGAGAGCACCGGCGTCTCGCGACTTGAGGGCGGCGTCGGGGCGGGACCGGCCTGAGCGGAAGCCGCCGAGGCCGCACGGACGGATCCCATCAAGGCGGCCACCAGGAAGACCGTCAGGAACCCCCCGGAATGACGCCTCCATGGCACGGCGGGGCAGCGTACTGATTGCCTGCGACCGAGCTTTGTCAGGCGGTTGGCTCGAGCGCGGCCCGGAAAAAGACCCGCACATGCTCCAGGCGCTGGTCCAGTGCGTCTGCCGACAGGGGATCCCGGGCCAGAAGCGTCTCGAGGAAGGGCACGTCGCTGAAGTAGCTCAGCAGGGCGCCGTAGCCGGTGAGCAGCAGTTGGGCCGGGTCGTGGCTGCGGAACCGCCCCGCCGCCATCTCCTTCGACAGGAACCCGGCGGCCCGGTCCAGCTCGGGCCGCAACACGGTTGCCAGCTCTGAGGCCAGGCGGCTGCCGCCTTCCAGCGCCTCCCGGCGGAACAGCCGTACGAAATCAGGATTCTCGCGGAAGAAATCGAAGCTGTCGTCGAGCACCCGGTCGACCTGGGCCCAACCGTCTCGCGGCGACGGCGCCGAGTGCTGGATGCGCCGGAACCAGTCGGCCAGGGCGGTTTCGAACACCTCTCGGTACAGTGCTTCCTTCGACTGGAAGTGGTAGAGCAGACTGGGACGCCGGATCCCGACGTCCTGGGCGATGTCGTTCAGGGACGTGCCGTCGTAGCCATGCTCCGCGAACCGTCGCAGCGCTGAAGCGAGAATGGCCTCCCGGGTGGACCCGGAGGTCGGGGCAGTGCCCGTCGTTAGGGCCATAAGGACCTTAGGGTACCGGCCGACGATAAGGAATCCGTGAGATTCGGCTCAAGTGGTGACGTTTCGGTGGCGATGTTCCCACCGTGGCCCCACATCGGAGAGTGAGCCGTTTGTCCTGGCCGTCGCGGCGCCAACCCGAGGAGGGATTCACCCTCGTCGAGGTTTTGGTTGCCCTCGTGATCACCGCCACCGCGCTATTGGTGCTGGCCGGCACCATGTATTCGGCGTTCGGTTCGATCGGCTTCAGCCGCCAGCGGGACACCGCCACCGAGCTGGCCAACCAGGCCATGGAGCAGATCCGGGCCCTCAACTTCAGCGACCTGGTCATGAGCGTCACCGACCTTTCCGGCGACTCCCTCGTCACCTGCGGGGCTTCCTGCACGTTCGGCTCACCGCCGCGCACCATCCCGACCGTCTCGTCGGGGGCCCTTCCCCCCGCGCCCCTCTACCCCCACAGCTCGACCACCACCCCGGCGGTGGGCTCCTCGTCGCCCGGGCCCGCCACCTACACCATCTCCAGCTACCTCACCTTCGACCCGAGCGGCAACACCCAGGCGAGAGTCGCAACCGTCCGGGTGTCGTGGAACCACCCCGTCAAGGGGGCCTCGGCGTTGGTGCAGATTGAGAGCACCATCTTCGCCTCGGGCCCCCTCGCCAGGGGGACCGGCCACGCGTGGAGCGCCCAGGCGACCGACAGCCCCGGCAACATCTCGGTGAGCGGGACGCTCCTCGGGCTCAACTTGGCGCAGGTGCAGTTCGGCCCCGGCAGCGCCACCGCAGGCATCGGCGTCGACAGCTCCGCCACCGCGCTGGGCGATGTGGGGCAGAACAAGCTGCAACTGCTCAACCAGCCCCTCCTCTCCACTCCGGAGTCGAAGGTCACGGCGACCTCGACCGCCGGTCAGGGCATCGACGGGCCAAAATCCGACACGCAATCGGACAACGGAGTCATCGGCCAGACCCAGCAATCGATACTGAACCTGATTGACGTCGGACAGCTCGGGTTCACCGGCGGCGCCGGGCTTACGGGTACCACGAAGGCGATCGCGGCAAGCTCGGCCGCCGGGGCCGCCAACCTGTCCGGCCAGACCATGCCGAACTCGTCGCTTCCTTATGCTCAGGGCTACGCCTCCCAGACCGGCCCGCTGTCGCTGGGGCTGAATCTGTCCTTGCTCAACCTTCTCGGCGTGACGCTCGGGAGTACTGCGACATCGCTGATCAGCATCACCCCGTTGGGCAACGGCACTCCTGACATGGCCACCGTGTGCCAGCAATCGAGCCCCGGAGCCGGTTGCGCCAACGCCCTACCGTCGAGCGCCAACCCCGCGGTCGTCGGTTCGACCGGGGTGACCCAGCCGGCATCGTCGTTCCTCGGTCCGTCGATCGTGGCCCAGGCCCAGAAGTCGTTCAGTGATATCTCGGTTCTTCCCCTTCTCAGCCGTCCGCTGCTGCAGATCAAGGGTTTCCAGGCGGCCGCGTCGGCCGCTGCCGGCCCGGGCATCAGCAACTCGGGCAAGGCGAGCTCCACGGCTCTCAGCATCACGGTGTTGGGAAACCCAGTGCCGCTCGGGGCGGGCAACATCCTGGCGCCCGTTTCCAACGCCACCACGACGGTGTCGACGGTCCTCGGCAACCTGGGCGTCACCGCCAACCTGACGGTCGGCTCGGCAACTCCGAGCGGCAACTCGGCGCTGGTAACCGCGCCCATCGCGCTCACCGTTGCCGTTTCGCTGGCCGGTCTCCTCGCCGTAAACATCACAGTCAATCTGGGCACCGTCTCGGCCAGCGCGAGCTACTCGTGAACCACCAGCCTCACCCACCGCAGCAGAGCGGCTACACCTTGATCGAGGTCATGATCACCACAGCCATCCTGCTCGTCGTCATTGCGATTCTGGCACCCCTGCTGACCGGGACCCTGAGAACCTTCGGGCGCCAGAGTGACCGCTCGGGCGCCCTTGACACGGCAGCGCTGATCCTTCAACAAATGGAGCGTGACGTGCTGGGTAGCAGCGTCCTCAACGTGGTGTCGCCCGGCAACGACCTCCAGTTGATCATCGGCCAGTCGAGCGCCCAGAGTTGCGTCGAGTACCGGGTCGCCTCCCAGGCGTCGCCCCAGCCCCTCACCCTGCAACGGCGGATCCGCACCGTGGCCAGCGGCTCGTGGCCGGCGGGCGGCGGTTGGCAGACGTTGATGAGCTCACTCAAGCTGAGTGGCCAACCGGCGGGCGCCGTCATCCCCAATCCCGCCGGTGCCAACCCCTTCACGGCCTCGGGCGTCCCAACCAGCGCGGCCGGCGCTCCCATCGCCGGGGCGGCGCCTCGCAGCGTCGCCATCGATCTCCAGGTGCAGAACGGGACCTCCGCCGTCAACGAGCTGAAAACGACCGCCACCGGCCGGGCCGGCTCGACCACGACCACCACTTCGGCCGCGGCCGCCGCCTCTTTCACCGCCCAATGCTCATGACCACCGCTCGCAGGACCCGACCCGCCCGCGACGAGCAGGGCATCGCCATGATCTCCGCCCTGCTCATCATGATGATCTGCACGGTGGTGGTCACAGCCTCCCTCGCCCTCGCCGTGCATTCCAACAGCCAGAGCTCCGACCAGCGCAACCTGACCGCGGCGCTTCACGCCGCCGACTACGGGTTACAGGCGGAACTGGCGAGCCTGGCCAGCCAACCCACATCGAGCGGCGCCACGTGCACTCCGATCACCGGCGGGGTCCTGCCGGGTTCGTCGCTGCCCTTGCAGTGGTTCACGGTCACCATGACCGAGACCGGCAAGTCCAGTTGCACGATCCCGAGCAATCCGAGTCGCACGATTATCGCGACCGGCTACGCGGCCGGCTACGGAACCACACCCTCGACCACCGTTCCCAGCCCCATCCCGGCTACTGCTGCGATTCGCACCATTGTCGCCCACGTCACCCTGCAGCCGGCCGGAGCCACCAGCAACGGTGGCTACGGCTTTCCCGATGCCATCCTCACCCTCAAGAGCGGCGGGCTATCGGCTGGCAGTGCCAGTCCCCTCACCATCACCGCCGATGGTCCCCAATCGGTTCGTTCCGTCGGTCCCGTAGCTCTCTCAAGCGGGTCGCTGCCGCTCTCGTCGGGTCAAACGACCGCTTCCTTGTCCTCATGGGACAACATCGCACTGACGAACAACCCGGTGAGCGGCAACGTGGTGTCGGCCAAGACGGTCACGCTCACTAGCAGCAACGTGAGCGGCTATGTGGAGGGCACCGCGGTCAACCTTGCCGGCTCCCCGGTGTCGACGGTCGGAAGTTCCCGGGTGGGGACGGTCCAGCTTCCGACCCCGCCGCCGGTCCCGACGTTCAACTACAGCCTCGCTGACTGGATGAGCCTGACCGGGGCTGGCTCGGCGACGACCGCCTGTCCGGCCAATGGCGTCCTGACCGGGCTCTATGTCCTGACCGCCTCCTGCACGTCCGCGCCGAGCGGGGTCGGCACCGGGGCGGTGGCCATCATCATCAATGGCTCCGGCAACCTGACAGTGACGCTGCCCTCCTACACCGGCCCGGGCCCCTCCCAGCTGTATCTGATCGTGCCCAACGGCAACCTGACCCTCTCCGACGCGGGAGCCTCGGCCCAGGTGTTCGCCTACGGGTCAGGTACCGTCACCATCGGTGGGACCATCGTGGGCCAGGTGGCCGGCGGCAACGTCGCCACCTCCGCCACCACCAATCTGATCGCCCAGCTGGTGAGCACCACACCCGCCAGTACCGGTGCCGTCACCTACCCGCCCGACTTCGCCTTCCCCGCCGCGGGTGCAGGACCGACGCCGACCGGCTTCGTGCCGCTGATCAACGATGAGTACCTCTGCGCTCCCGGGGCCACCGCCGCCTGCTGAGTCGTCGAGCGGTCCCGAAGTTGCCTACTTACCGGTAGGTAGATACCTTGGACTGGTGCCCGCAATCGCCCTCGCGATCCTTGCCGGCTTGGCCGTGTGCCAGCTGGCCCTTTTTCTAACCACCGTCTACCTCCACCGTGGCCTGTCGCACCGGGCCTTGCAGCTGCGCCCCGGGGCCGCCTTCGCCTGCCGGACGGTGCTGTGGATCACGACCGGCATCAAGCCCCGGCAATGGGTTGCGGTGCACCGCAAGCACCACGCCCATACCGACGAACCCGGTGATCCCCATTCCCCGGTGCTGCGGGGCTTCGCGGCGGTGCAGTTCGGCAATGTCGCCATGTACCGCAAGGTGGCCAACGACCCGGCCACGGTGGCCCGCTACGCCCGGGACATCCCCGCCGACCGCTGGGACAGCGTGCTGTTCGACCACGCCCTGCTGGGGCTGGCGCTCGGCATCGGCTTGTTGTGCCTGTTCTTCGGCTGGTGGCTCGGCCTGCTGGCGGCGGCCATCCATACCGTTACCTATCTGATGCTCAACAGCGCCGTCAACGCCATCGGCCACCGCTATGGCCGCCGCCCCTACCGCGGCTTCGCCACCAACAGCCAGTGGCTGGCGTGGATGACGGCGGGCGAGGGGCTGCACAACAACCACCACGCCGCCCCCACCTCGGCCCATCTGGCCCTCGCCCGGCGCGAGTTCGATCCCGCCTGGCCCGCCCTCCGGATCGGCCGCCGGCTGGGCTGGTTGACCATCCGTCACTCCGCCCCCCGGATCGCCGTCTACGACGCCGGCGCCAAGAAAGACGAGCGCAAGAGGGTCGCCGCCTGATCAGCGCTCCCGCCGACTGGCAGGCCCCTTAGGTACTGGGGAGGCGGGTGTCCCGGCCCGCCCCGGCCCGTCCCGGCCCGCCCCGGCCCGCCCCGGCCCGCCCCGGCCCGCAAGCCGAGCAGCCCGAGTAGCGTGACGGGTCCGATGGACATCGTCTCTGCTGTGTTCGCCGAGAGCATCAACCTGCGATCGGTCCCCGGCCCCTCGACCCGGATCGATCTCACCGGGATCATGTTCTCGCTCCCGGCTCCAACGCCGCCGCCGGTCACGGTGCAACCACACCTGATCGTGCTGGTTCGCTGCCGCCCCAACGAGGCCGGACAGGGGACCCTCGAGGTGGTGTTCACCCACGGCACCGAAGCGGGCGGCGAGGAGGTGGCGCGCAACGTGTCCCCCTTCAGTGTCGATCCGGGCAAGTTCACCTATCGGCTGGTGCGGGCCGAGCTGGCGTTCAAGGACTACGGAACCATCGAGGCCAACTGCCGCCTCCTTCCCGGTGGCCCGGTCACGACGGTGCCTCTCACGCTGCTGCCGGTGGTCTGACCGACGACTTCGGTGCGTTTCGCCTCGAGCCTGTCCACCCACCCCGATACCGCCCACGCTACCGGTGAGGTGATCGGGCAGGTCATCGAGCAAGTGGGCCGCCATCCCGATCTTGCGGTGTTGTTCGTCACCCGGCCCCACACCGAGGCACTGGAAGAAGCGGCCGATGCGGTAACGCGTCTGCTGGGGCCCACCTTGCTGATCGGATGTGCCGCCGAGTCGGTGGTCGGCAGCCAGCGCGAGATCGAACAGGCACCCGCCGTCAGCCTGTGGGCGGGCCTGACCGGTCCCATCGCCCCGGTGCGGCTGTGGGTCGAGGTCGACCCGCGGACCGACCCGGACCGTGGGGCGGCCGGCGGCGACGACCCCGACGAGGACCGGGGCCCCATTCCGCTGGTGGCGGGCTGGCCCGAGGAGTTGGTCTTCGAGCCCCAGGCGCTGGTGCTCGTGGCGGATCCCTTCACCTTTCCCGTCGACCTGCTGCTGCGGAAACTGGCCATTGAACACCCCGACCTCCCCGTTATCGGCGGGATGGCCTCGGCGGCGAGCAGTCCGGGCGGCAACCGCCTGGTCCTCAACGACGGGGTTCATCGGCACGGGGCGGTGGGTGCGCTGATCGGCCCCGGGGTCAAGCTGTCCACGGTGGTCTCCCAGGGCTGCCGCCCGATCGGCCGGCCGCTCGCGGTCACCCGGGCCGAGGGCAATATCATCTATGAACTGGCCGGCCAGCCCGCCCTCCACCGGTTGGTGCAGATGGCCAAGGACGGAATGTCCGAACGCGACGTCGAGCTCATCAACCAGGGCCTCCACGTGGGCCTCGTCATCGACGAGCACAAGATCGATTTCGGCCGCGGGGACTTCTTGATCCGCAATGTCGTGGGCGCCGACCGGTCCAACGGCGCCATCGCCGTCGGTGATTCGGTCGAGGTGGGCTCGACGGTGCAGTTCCATGTCCGCGACGCCGAGGCGGCCGATGAGGATCTCCGGGAGCTGCTGGCCGATCGCCGCGCCGACGCGGTACTCCTCTTCACCTGCAACGGGCGGGGGTCGCGGCTGTTCGCCAAGCCCGACCACGACGCGGGCGTGATCGGCGACCTGCTCGGGCACCCACCGGTCTCGGGATTCTTCGCAGCCGGGGAACTGGGCCCCGTCGGGGGACATAACTTCGTGCACGGGTTCACCGCTTCCATGGCCCTCTTCGAGGATCCCAGCCCGACCCTTCCGCCCGACGCCAGCTAAAGCGGGCCAGGCTGGGGGAGGGCCGATCCCCCGACGAATACCCCGTCGGACGACCGGTCCCAAATTCGCTCCCGCCCCAGCCTAGGTAGGGTTGCAGCATGAGCGATCATGACATCGAGCAACTGGGAATCAATGTCATCCGAGGCCTCGCCATGGACGCCGTCCAGAAGGCCAATTCGGGACATCCAGGAACCGCCATGGCGTTGGCGCCACTGAGTCACGTGCTGTGGTCCCGGATCATGAAGCACGACCCGTCCGAGCCGCATTGGCCCGACCGGGACCGCTTCGTGCTTTCCTGCGGCCACGCATCGATCCTTCTGTACTCGATGCTTTATCTCACTGGCTACGGGCTCACCCTCGACGACCTCAAGAATTTCCGGCAGTTGTACAGCAAGACAGCCGGCCACCCCGAGGTCCACCATGCGCCGGGCATCGAAGTGACCACCGGCCCCCTCGGCGCCGGCTTCTCCAACGGCGTTGGGATGGGTGTCGCGGAGCGGTACCTGCGGGCCACCTACAGCCCGGAGCTGGTCGATCACCACACCTTCGTGTTCTGCAGCGACGGCGACCTGATGGAAGGGATCAGCCACGAGGCTGCCTCCCTGGCCGGCCACCTCGGTCTGGGCCGGCTGATCTATGTCTACGACGACAACCACATCACCATCGACGGCCCCACCGAGCTGGCCCTGACCGACGATGCCGGCCAGCGGTTCGAGGCCTACGGATGGCACGTCGACAACCTGGGCGAGGTGGCCAACGACCTCGAGATCCTGGAGGGCGCCATCCGGGGGGCCATGGCGGTCGAGGACAAGCCGTCGCTGCTCATCCTGCGCAGCCACATCGGCTGGCCGTCCCCCCACAAGACCGACACCCCCTCGGCCCATGGCGAGCCCCTCGGTGTCGACGAGATCAAGGAGACCAAGGCGATCCTGGGCTTGCCGGCGGACCAGACGTTCTACGTGCCCGACGAGGTGCTCGAGTACTACCGCCAGTGCATCCCCCGCGGCCAGGCCCGGCGCCACGAGTGGGAGCAGCGCCTGGCGGCGTGGACCGGCGACCGTGACCTGTGGGAGGCGACCTGGGCCAGCACGGGGATCAACGGCTGGGAAGCCAAACTCCCCACCTGGCAGGCGGGAGAGAAGCTGGCGACGCGCGCCGCCATCAAGGCGTGCATCAACTCGACCCTCGACCTGGTCCCGGGCGTCCTGAGTGGCGGCGCCGACCTGACCGGTAACACCGGCACCAAACTGGATGAGGCCGAACTGCAGAGCCCGCAGCACCCGGCGGGCCGCCAAATTGCCTTCGGCGTCCGGGAACACGCCATGGGCGGGGCCATGAACGGCATGGCTCTCCACGGGGGCGTACTGCCGATCGGTGGGACATTCTTCATCTTCAGCGACTACATGCGCGGTGCGGTGCGACTGGCCGCCCTGAGCGAGGCCAAGCTCATCTACAGCTGGACCCACGACTCGGTCGGCCTGGGCGAGGACGGGCCGACCCACCAGCCCATCGAGCACCTGGCCTCGCTGCGGGCCATGCCCCAGCTGCGGGTGATCCGGCCCGCCGACGCCAACGAGACCGCCCACGCCTACCGCATCGCGGTAAACAGCGACGGACCCACCGCCCTCATCCTGACCCGCCAGAACCTTCCTGTGCTGGAGGGCACCGCCGATCGCTTCGACGACGTCGCCAAGGGCGGCTACGTGCTGGCCTCGGGAGGCGACGACCCCGATGTGGTGCTGCTCGGCACCGGCAGCGAGGTCTCGGTTTGCCTGGATGCGGCCAAGCTCCTCGAGGGCGAGGACATCGCGGCCCGGGTGGTGTCGCTGCCATCGTGGGAGCTGTTCGAGTTGCAGAGCGAGGACTACCAGTCGGAGGTCCTGGGCTACGACACGCCCGTACTCTCAGTCGAGGCCGCCACCTCCTTCGGCTGGTCGCGGTGGGCCGACGACTGGGTGGCCATCGACCACTTCGGCGCCTCGGCACCCGGGGCCCAGGTGCTGGCCGAGTTCGGCTTCACGCCGGAAAACGTCGCCAACCGGGCCCGCCAGCTGCTGGACAGCTTCAATGGGCTTGACTTCGACGACGACGATGACCTGGACGAGATGGAGGAGGCCGAAGACATCGAATGACCACGACCCGGCTACATCAGCTGTTCGCCCAACAGGGCCAGAGCCCCTGGATCGACAACCTCATGCGTTCCTATCTGCTCACCGGGCACCTGCAGGAGCTGGAGGACGACGGAATCCGGGGGGTGACCTCCAATCCCACCATCTTCCAGAAGGCCATCGCGGGCTCCGCGGACTACGACGACGAGTTCCGTGAGCTCACCAAGCACAAGAGCGTCGAGGACTCCTATTGGGACCTCGTCATTGACGACGTGACCAACGCCTGCGCGGTACTGCGGCCCCTGTACGACCAGAGCGGGGGGGGCGACGGTTTCGTCTCCCTCGAGGTGGCGCCCAGCCTGGCCCGCGACACCCCGGGCACCATCGAGTCGGCCCGGGACCTGCATCAACGCCTGGCCCTGCCCAACTTGATGGTCAAGATCCCCGCCACCGGCGAAGGAGTCCCGGCCATCGAGCAGATGATCAGCGAGGGCCGCAACATCAACGTCACCCTGATCTTCAGCCTGGACCGCTACGACGCCGTGATCGAGGCCTACCTGAGCGGCCTCGAGGCGTGGGTCGCGGGTGGCGGCGACCCGGCCCGGGTCCACAGCGTGGCCTCGTTCTTCGTGAGCCGGGTCGACACCGAAGTCGACCGCCGCCTCGACAAACTGGGGGAAAAAGGGCAGGCCTGGAAAGGTAAGGCCGCGGTCGCCCAGGCCAAGCTGGCCTATCAGCATTTCGAGAAGGCCTTTGCCGGTGACCGCTGGGCAACGCTGCGTGCCCAGGGTGCCCACCGGCAGCGGCCGTTGTGGGCCTCCACCTCCACCAAGAACCCCGCCTACCCCGACCTCATGTACGTGGACCAGTTGATCGGCCCCCACACCGTCAACACCATGCCCGACGCCACCGTGGCCGCCTTCTTGGACCACGGCACCGTGGCCCGCACCATCGACCAGGGCGTCGACGAGGCCAAGGCTCATCTGGAGGCCCTGGCGGAGGTCGGCGTCGACATGTGCGAGGTGGCCCAGCGGCTCGAGGATGAAGGCGTGGCCAGCTTCTCGAAGAGCTTCGACGAGCTGCTCCAGGCGCTCACCGACAAAGCGTCCCAGCTCTAGGCCTCCTGGGTGACCGCTACCGAGTCGCCGTCGGGCCGGGGATCGTGGCTGGACGCGCTGGCCGGCCGCCCCGACGGCGGGACCGGGCCGGGCGAGGAACCGGCCAACCCCCTGGCCGCGGGCCTGGAACAGGGGCGGCGGGCCCCGCCGTGTGTCCTGGTTATCTTCGGCGCCTCGGGGGACCTCACGGCCCGCAAGCTGGTCCCCGCCATCGCGTCACTGGCCCGACGCCGGCTCCTGTCGTCGGCTTTCGCCCTCGTCGGGGTGGCCCGCAGCCCGCTCGCGCGACGACGACTTCCGGGCCAAGATGATCGATGCCGTCCCGACGGGCGGGCCGGCGTGGGCGGAGCTGGTGAAGGGCTTCCGTTACGTCTCGGGCGATTACGGCGCCGCCGACACCATGGCCCGGCTGAAGATGGTGCTGGAGGAGATCGACGCCGAGCGGGGCACGGCCGGCAACCGCCTCTTCTATCTGGCGACGGTCCCTGCCGTCTTCGAGCCGGTCGCCGACGCCCTGGGCGGGGCGGGCCTCAACCAGCCGCCCGCGACCGGTGGCCTTCGCCCGGCTCGTCATCGAGAAGCCCTTCGGACGGGATCTGGCCAGCGCCCGGGAACTCGACGCCGCCCTGCACCGCAACTTCGACGAGACCCAGATCTACCGGATCGACCACTACCTGGGCAAGGAGACGGTCCAGAACGTCCTGGCGCTGCGCTTCGCCAACGCCATCTTCGAGCCCATCTGGGACCGGCGCTACCTCGACCACGTCCAGATCACGGTGGCCGAGGCGCTCGGCGTCGAACACCGGGGCGGGTTCTACGAGACCGCGGGGGCGCTGCGCGACATCGTCCAGAACCACGTGATGCAGGTGCTGTCGCTCACCTTGATGGAGCCCCCGGCCACCATCGACGCCCAGGGCATCCGGGACGAGAAGGTCAAGGCACTCCGGGCCGTCAAGCTGCTCTCGGTCGACCAGGTGGCCACCGACGTGGTCCGGGCCCAGTACGAGGCGGGCTGGTCCGAGGGGGATCCCGGTATCCGGGCTACCGCGAAGAGGAGGCGGTGGCCCCCGACAGCCGCACCGAGACCTACTTCGCCATGAAGCTCGAGGTCGACAACTGGCGCTGGGCCGGCGTCCCCATCTACGTGCGCACCGGCAAGCGGCTCCCCAAACGGGTCACCGAGGTGGCGCTGCAGTTCCAGCGGGTTCCCCACCTGCCGTTCCGGGCCCACGAATCGCGGGACCTCCATCCCAACGCCCTGGTGCTGCGCATCCAGCCCGACGAGGGCATCAGCCTGCGCTTCGGCGCCAAGGTGCCCGGCCAGGCCTTCGAGGTCCGCGACGTCCTCATGGACTTCTCCTACGGCGCCGCCTTCCTCGAGGAGGCGCCCGACGCCTACGAGCGGCTGCTGCTCGACGCCATGATCGGCGACCCCACCTTGTTCATCCGCAGCGACGAGGTGCTCCAGGCGTGGTCCATCGTGGACCCCATCCTGACGGCCTGGGCCTCCCGGGAGGCCCCCCTCGCCCGCTACCCCGCCGGCACCTGGGGGCCCAAACACGCCGATCAGCTGCTGGCCCGGGAGGGACGGCGGTGGCGGACGCCGTAGCCCTCAACCACTGGAACGGCAGCGACGTCCGCCTGGGGACGGTCGTAGACACCATGGCCCAGTTACGCCACAGCGTGGCCCGCACCGCCTCCCGTACCTGGGTCATGACGCTGGTGGCGGTGGCGACCAGCGACGACGAGGTGTACCAGGCCACCCAGATTCTCCGGGCGTTGGGCGCCCACCATCCGGCCCGCCTGGTGATCCTGCAGCCACAACCGGGCCCGGGGGCCGAGGGGGCCCGGCCGACGCCGAGGAGCGGCCGGGCGGTATCGACGCCAACGTGACGATCTACGGTACCGAGGTCGACGGTCATCCACTGACCTTCGACCAGGTCTCCCTCTGCGTGCGAGGCGAAGCGGCCCAGCACCTCGACTCGATCATGGAGCCCTTCACGCTGCCGGATCTGCCGATCGTGGTCTGGTACCCGGCCTCGCTGCCGGCGGTCTCGGAGCCCCTGCTGGCCAAGGCCAGCAGCGTGCTGGTCGACACCAAGGACGCCCATGACGTCGCGGGGCTGATCGCCCTGGCCGGGCGGCGGGCGGTGGTCGACCTGTCCTGGATGCGCCTGCGGCCCTGGCGGGAGATGGTGGCGGCCTTGTTCGAACCGCCCGAGTTCCGGCCCTTCGTGCACCAGATCACCTCGGCCTACATCGCGGGAAAAGGGGGTCCCCGGCGGCTGCTGGCCGGCTGGGTGGCGTCGCGCCTCGGGCTCTCGAAGCAACAGCTGGACCTGCACGACGCCCGCCACGCCCGGGTGGTGCTGCGGGCGGGGTCGGCGGCCACCTTCGAGGTGGTCCGGGAGGAGGGGGAACGCCTGGTTCGGGCCACCGCCACCATAGAGGGGGGCGGCAGCCGCCATCAGGAGTTCTTGCCCCTGCCCGACGACTCGCTGGCGTGGTCGCTGGCCGAGGCCCTGACCCATCTGGGACGGGATCGCATCTGGCAGCAGGCCCTGGCGGCGGGGGTGGCGGCCGACGCCTGGATCTAACGACCCGACCGCCAGTTAACCTGCGTGCCGTGAACGGGGAACTCGTGGTCGTCGAAGACGTGCCGACCGCCTTCGCCGAGCGGGTCGTGTACGCCTTCCACGGGCGCGTCGACGAGGAATTCTCCCTGGCCGTGTCGGGCGGGGAGACGGCCCGGGCGTGCTACGAGAAGCTCGCCTTCGTTGGCGCGGAAATGATCGACTGGTGGTTGGTCAACATCTTCTGGTCCGACGAGCGCTGCGTGCCCCCCGACCACCCCGACTCCAACCAGCGACTGGTACGCCAAGCCCTGTTGGAGAAGGTGGGCGCCGCCAACGCCGTCTACCCCATGCGCTGCGAGGAGGGGCCGGAGCCCTACCAGCTGCGACTCGGGGAGATGGGCCGTCTCGACGTGGTCCACCTGGGTATGGGTCCCGACGGCCACACCGCCTCCCTTTTTCCTGACTCGCCGGCCTTGAACGCCGACCCCGGGGTGCTGGTGACCATGAATGAGGACCCATCCGACCGGAATCACTACCGGCGCATGACATTTACCTATAGCGGCATCGCCCGGGGCCGGTTGGTCGTCTTCACGGTGGCCGGTGAGTCGAAGCGGGAAGCCATGCAGGCGGTCTACGACGGTGCCGACCTGCCGGCCGCCCGGGTGACCGCCGACAAGATCATTTGGCTCGTCGACGCCGCGGCGGCGCCCAAGGAGTACCGCTAGCGGGCGCTGGTCAGGCCGGCAGGCCGGCTGGCTCCCTCGGTCGATCCCTCGCCGGGCCGGGAGGAGGGAAGTACCGGCGGGGCGCCGGTCGCCAGTTCCGAGATGATCCCCTGCAGCGATTCCTTCAACCGGGTAAGACCGTCGCGCACGTCGTTGCGCTCGGTTACCAGGCGCAGTAGCTCGGCCCTGAGGGCCGCCTGCTCCTCCTCCAGCCGGGCGACGACGCGCCGTCGCTGCTCCTCGGCCTCGGCCACCATGGCCCGGGCCCGCTCGGCCGCCTGGGCCTCCCGCCCCGCCGCCTGAGTATCCGCCTCCGCGAGGATCCGGGTGGCGTTCTTTGCGGCCTTCTCCTCGGCCTGGGCCACCAGCAGGGCGGCCTGATCGGCGGCGCCCCCGATGAACGCTTCCATCTCGCCGTGGCGGTCCTGGGCGGACCGGATGAGACCGGCCGCCTCCTGGCGGGCCCGGCCCACGATCGCCACCGCCTCCGCCTCGGCGTCGGCCTGGGCGGTCGACGCGGCCTCCTCGGCCAGCTCCAGGATGCGGCCCAGCCGGTCTCCCAAGGCGGCGATGGTCCTGGGGGGGCCGTCGCTCAGCTGATGGTCGACCTGGGCCAGGCGGGTCCGTAGCAGCGCCACCTGCTCCCGCAGCTCGCTGTTCTCGGATTCCGCGGCTTCCATGCGCAGCGTGGCGTTGCCCAGCCATTCCCGCAGCGTGTCGATGTAGTCCTCGACCTGCACCCGGTCATAGCCACGGACGGTCACCGCGAATTGCGGTGCCAGCTCGGTGGTGGTCATTGACTTGCTCCTCCGTCGTTGCTCACATGCCGCAGCGACGGGCCGACGCAGACAGCCGCCGCTGACTCCGCCGCCCCACACTGTAGGGCTTGCCGGCGCCGTCGTGGGGTGATTCCATCTCATGATTCATCCGAGGGAGGCGCGATGCATGTGAGAACCGGGCGTTGGGGGCGGGCGGTGGCGACCGTGGCGACCGTCGTCGCAGCTACCGTGGCCGTGGGAGCGGTCCCCGCGGCGGCCGTCCATGGCGCCGCTCCCCAGTCGTATGTGGCCCTGGGCGATTCCTACACCGCGGCGCCGCTCGTGCTCCCATTGGCTCCGGCGTCGCCGCTGGACTGCCTCCAGTCGGCGATCAACTACCCGCACCTGACTGCGGCCGCCTTCGGCTTCTCCCTCACCGACCGCAGCTGCAGCTCCGCCACGACCGCCAACATGACAATGGCGCAGTACCTCGATCAACCGCCCCAGTTCCATGCCCTGAAGACGTCCACCTCGGTGGTGACCATCGGTATCGGCGGCAACGACAACCAGTTGTTCCTCAGCGCCATTGCCGCCTGCAGCGCCACCGACGTCCTCGACGTCCTCGACATCGGGGCACGGTGCCAGGCCGTGTTCGGCAACTACTTCGTGAACCTGGTCAATGGCGACGCGCCGGTGATCGGCAGGGCGCTGGCCACCATCCACACCCGGTCCCCCTCGGCCCAGGTGTTCGTGGTCGGCTACCCGGACATCCTGCCCCGGGCCGGCAGCTGCTACCCGCTGCTCCCCATCACCACCGGGGACGTGGCCTACCTGAACGGGCTCGAGCGGGCCCTCAACAACATGCTGCGAACCCAGGCGGCGGCCCACGGCGCCACCTTTGTGGACACCTACACGCCCAGCCTGGGCCACGACGCCTGCCAGGCGGCGGCCAACCGGTGGGTCGAGCCCGTCCTCCCCGGGACCGACGCCTTCCCTATCCACCCCAATGCCCGGGGGGAAGCAGCCGACTTCCGGGCGCTCCAGGTGGCCCTGCACGCGGCTGGGCTCTAAGCATCGCCCGGCGCCCTCCCGGCCCGGGCGGGTCCGGGGCATCCTGAACGAGGGACCCAAGGCTCGGGCGGTCCCGCGCCTACTGGAGCTGGAGGGCGATCCTCAAGGCGGCCGGGATCTGGTGGAACGTGCACGACGCAACCAGGTGCCCGGGAACGATCTTGACGTCGGCCAGGCACGGCAGCACCGGCAGCGTGGGGATGGGTACCGACACCGGCAGGCCGGATGCGGCCAGGATGAGCCGGCCATTGGTGATCGAGACCCGACCGGCGACCGAGACGCCGGCCACCGTCACCCGGGCGGTACCGTTGCCCAGCGTGACCGGCACGCCGACCAGGCGGGCGAAGTCGGCCTCGGTCATGTCCGCGGAGACGGTCCCAATATCGATGGCCACGATCTCCAGTTGCCGCTTCTGGAGAAACAGGTGGCGGTTGATCCGCACGCCGTGCACCGCCACGTCGACCTGGTCGAGGACGAAGGCGCCCTGGCTCACCTGGCGGGCGTGGGCGGTGATCTCGTCGACCCCTCCTTGGGCGACCAGCTTCAGCAGGAACGGGAAGCCGTGGATGGTGACCGACGCCCCGGCATTGGGCACGTAGCTGTCGATCCGCTGTTCCAGCTGGTGCTGCATGGCGATGCGGGTGCCGATGTCGACGGCCACCAACACCAACGCCAGGAGGACCACAAGGAAGAGGAGCTTTCTCATACCAGGTACCCGGGTACCCTCAACGGGTGCTTCATCACCTCACCTTATGGGTGCCCGACCTCGGCCGGGCCGAGGTGTCATGGGGTTGGCTGCTGGGCCGGCTCGGGTACCTTCAGGACCGCTCGCTGGGCCCCGTGTTGCTGTTCCGCCACCGCAGCGGCTTCTCGGTCGCCCTGGAGCAGTCGCCTGACATGGTGCCGGGCATGCTGTACAGCCGGATGCGACCGGGGCTCAATCACATCGCCTTCGCCCTGTCCTCCGGCGCCGCCCTGGTCGCGATCACCGGCGAGGCGGCCGAGCACGGCTGGGTGACGCTGCCCATCGACGGCCATCCCATCGCCGGCGGGGCCCATGTGGGTTACCTGGAGGACGGCGACGGCTTCGAAGTCGAGCTGGTGGCGCCCTCGGGCAGCTGAGACGGGGCTCCTCCTCGGCCGTCCGAGATGACGGGCGGAAGTCCCGCCCGAGCCACGAGCACCAAAAGTGGAACTGGTGCGTCACCACCGATGGAGCGTGGGGACCATTTCCAGCGAGCGCCAGCGGCCCCGGGAACGGCCGGCCCGGCGGGGCGCCGATGGCCTCGGCGACGCCGGGTGAAGGGTTCGAGCCGTGTCCGCCTCGGCCATCATCCGGCCGCGGTGGTCACCGACCAACTGCTGCACAGCATCCCAGGTGAACATGACACCAAATTGGGCACCTAAGGTAGGCCCGCACATCGGACGACTACCTCATTTCGGGCGCCGTTTCCGGCGTCAAACCGCCTAAGGCCCCCTCCTCGCGTGGGCCGCCTCCGAGTTCGCCGGCGCCGGGTCCCTCAGATGGTCCAACCCTCTTCGGCGGCCAGTTGGAAGGTCAACTCGATGAGTCGCTCCGGCGTCCCCATGAGGGAAATGAAGGCGTCCTTTTCCTCCGGGCTCTCCTGGGTGGCGTCGGCGACCGCCCGGGTCAGGCCGGTCGACCCGTGCACCAACATTTCGGCCACGACCGACATGGCCGCCAGCAAACTGGCCACCCATTCGACCCGGGCTTCGACTACCGGTTTGAGCTCTGCGGAGACCGTCACGCCGTCGAATATGCGGTTGACCTGATGCTTTAGCTCCGCGTAAAACAACCTCGGATCGTCTCTCTCGAGCCGGGCCGTGATCAGGGCACGGGCCGCCTCCGCCGCCTCACGCGATACCGGTGACCCGGCGTCGAGCAGGAGCATGTAGGTGAACGGCTCGGTTGCGCCGTCCACCTCCTGAGGTTCGTTCTCGTCGATTGAAACCACCCTCCTCGACCCGCCGGCGTGGCCCAGCCTAGCCCGGGGACCGCAAACCGATGATCTCCTCCAGGTGGCGGGCGACCGGCCATGCCCCCTTGGTGGTGTTCGCGATAACCGTGAGGGTGAAGCGCCCACCGGGGTCACGCACGGTCCGAAAAGAAACGCCGGCGTCATAGCCCTCGAGCATCACGATGTCGCGCGATTCGTGGAGCCAGAAACCGAGGCCGTATCGGCTCGATTCCGACGGCACAACACTGCGCGGGTGCACCATTGCGGCGACCCATTCGGGGGATACGATTCGCCCGGAAAAAAAGGCATCCCAAAAGGCATGGATATCGGCGACGGTCGAATAGATCCCACCATCGCCGTTTCCTTTGACCGGGAGGTGAAAAACGTTGCTTCTCGGCCCATCGTCGCCCAAGTATCCGAGCGCGGTGCCACCGGGCAGTTCGTCGGAGCGAAGAAAGTCGGTATCGCCCATACCTGCGGGTCGGCAGACCCGTTGCTGCACCAACTCGTGAAAGGGGGTGCCCGCCACCCGCTCGGCGATCAGCGCCAGCACGACGTAACCACCATTGCAATAGGAAAAGCGCTCACCGGGCGCAAACTTCTGCTCGTGCCCCCCGAGTACCCCGAGGTATTGCTCGGTGGTCTCCAGTTCGTGCACCGGCACAGCCATGAGATAGTCGGTGACGGGCCGGCCGTCGTCCTCGTCGAGATAGTCGCCGATGCCCGAACGGTGCCCCAGCAGGTGCTCGATCGTCACCTCGTCATGGATGAGCGGTAGGTCGTCGCCCAGCACCGATCGAGCGGTCGTCGTCAGATCGAGTTGGCCTTCTTCGATCAGACTCACCAGCGTCAGGGCGGTCAGTCCCTTACCGCCGCTGGCGAGGGCCAATCGGGTGTCGACGGTATTCGGCCTTGCCCAGCCCCGGTGGGCGAAACCATATCCCTTGGCCAATCGCACGTGGGCGGCCCCGTCGAGGCGCACCACACCCGAGAAGCCGGCGCCCCGGGCCACCGCATCGACTGCGTCCTCCAAGTCGTCCACCCGCCGAGGGTACAAGTGCCCGGCCCGGCCAGTCACGGTCCCTGACAACAAGGCCCGGCCGGCCCGTGGCCCAAGACCTCGCGACCGACAACCGTCGCGCCGTCGACCAGCGACGCGATGTCCCCACGGTAGAGGTGGTGGCGCATGAGAGGGCGCCGCCCGTCGGGCGCCCAGGGGCTCAGTACCCACTCGTAGCCGGCCCGGGCGGCGGCGGCGCAGAGTCCGGGGATGAGGACGGACCCGTCGCCGTCCATGGCGGTGACGACACACCCCTCCCAGTCCCGGCGCCGGGCCCGTCTGGCCAACGACCATGCACCACCGGTGCCTGCCGCGGCCCCGGCCAGGTCGGGGACGGCGACCACCGAGCCTTCCCCTTCGGGCCACGCCAGCTGGAGAGCGGGATCGGCGAAGCGACCCACATCGGGGGGAACTGCGAACGCCGAGGGGCTCAGGACCGCGGCGCCGGCACCCTCGCGGGCGGCCGCCAGGCGGAAGGAACACAGCTCCTCGGCCACCATCAGCCCCGCCGCTTCCAGAACAGCGCCGTACCAGCACTGGTTCCATGCCCGTCCCGTCGTCGGCCCCGCCTCCTCACCGTCGACGAGGACTCCCGCTTCGTCGGCCGCGGTCCACGACAGGGGACCAAGAATGGTCGTCGACCCTCGATCGGCCAGCCATGCCGAAGCGGCGCCCAACAGCGCCCGCACCGCGTCGACATCCGCGGCGCTCTCGACCGCCAGGAAACCGAAGCTGCCGGAACCGTCGCCCTGCTGGTGGGCGCTCAGCCGGGCCACCGGGCGGCCATCGCGCCGGGCCAGCAGCCGGGCCGCCTCCCCCAGCGGCGGTTCGGCCCCCATGAGCCGGCGCCGTTGCCCCGCCAGCAACCACTCGACGCCCGGCCCGCGGCCACCCAGCGCCATGGCCAGATCGGCGAACTGACGCCCCGGCACTCCTTTTCCCACCTCCTCCACCAAGACCGGAGCCACGATTGGAAACATAAGGCTTATAGGGTTGCCGCGATGGCCATCGACGAGCTGCTCGGTCTGACGCTGCCCGACCTCGTGTCCCTTGCCGCCGATGTCCGGGACCGGGCCTTTGGGCGGCGGGTCACCTACTCGCCGAAGGTCTTCATTCCTCTCACCATGCTGTGCCGGGACCGCTGCGGCTACTGCACCTTCGCCAAGGCGCCGGCCCGGGTGGCCGCGCCCTACTTGTCGCCCGAGGAGGTGCTGGCGGTGGCCCGGGCAGGCGCCGCGGCCGGGTGCGCCGAGGCCCTGTTCACCTTGGGCGAAGCGCCCGAGGACCGCTACCCGGCCGCCGCCGCCTGGCTGGCCGAGCGCGGCTACCGCTCCACCGTCGACTACCTGGTCGCCATGTGCCGGCTGGTCCTGGACGAGACAGGGCTGCTGCCCCACGCCAACGGCGGGGCCCTGGCGCCCGAGGAGCTGGCCGCCCTGCGGACGGTGTCGGCGTCCCAGGGCATGATGATCGAGTCGCTGCGACCCGATCTGGACTGCCACCGGGGCGCCCCCGACAAGACCCCGCAGCGCCGGCTGGCGACCCTGGAGGCGGCGGGCGCCCTCAACATCGCTTTCACGACCGGCATCCTGGTTGGCATCGGCGAGACCCGGGGCGACCGGCTGGAGGCGCTGGCGGCGATCGCCGATTCGCACCGCCGCCATGGCCACGTGCAGGAGGTGATCGTCCAGAACTTCCTGCCCAAGCCGGGCACCACCATGCACGCCGCCCCCCCCTGCCCTCCCGAGGAGTTCCAGTGGTCGATCGCGGCCGCCCGGCTGGTTCTCCCCGCCGACATCCAGGTGCAGGCCCCCCCCAACCTGTCCGACGACCTGGGCCCCCTGCTGGCCGCCGGGATTGGCGACTGGGGCGGGGTTTCGCCGGTGACCGTCGACCACGTGAACCCGGAACGGCCCTGGCCGGCCCTGGACCGGCTGCGGGAGGTGACCGAGCAGGCGGGCTTCTCCCTCGCCCCCCGGCTGACCATCTACCCCCGTTTCGCGGCCGACGCCGAGCGGTGGCTCGACCCCGCCCTGCGGTTCCCGGTCCTCGACCGCTCCGACGCCGAGAGCCTGGCCCGGGAGCCGGGCGAGACCTGGTACTCGGGAGCCGAGACCGATCCCCCGGTGCTGCTGCCGCCGGCCGGCGCCGGGCCCCGCACCACGACGGGCGGTCCCGTCGCCGAGGTCCTGGGCGGGGTCCTGCTGGGCCAGGAACCAGGCGTCGCCGAACTCACCGCCTTGTTCGCGGCCCGGGGGCCAGAGGTGGTGGCGGTGGCCGAAGTGGCGGACTGGTTGCGGACCGAGGTGGTGGGCGATGTGGTCACCTGGGTGGCCAACCGCAACATCAACTACACCAACGTGTGCACCTTCAAATGCCGCTTCTGCGCCTTCTCCAAGGGCCCGCTGTCACTCAACCTGCGGGGCACCCCCTATCTGCTGGGGCTCGACGAGATAACCCGCCGGGTGGTCGAGGCGGAAGCGCTGGGGGCCACTGAGGTGTGCCTCCAGGGCGGCATCCACCCGAGCTTCGACGGTGACTACTACCTCGAGGTCATCCGGGCGGTGCGGGAGGCGTCGGAGACCATCCACATCCACGGTTTCACCGCCCTCGAGGTGCACGAGGGGGCCCGCCGGCTGGGCGAGCCGCTGGCCTGCTACCTCCAGCGATTGATGGATGCCGGGCTGAAGACCCTCCCGGGCACGGCCGCGGAAATCCTCGACGACGAGGTCCGGGCCGTTCTCTGCCCCGACAAGATCGACACCGAGACGTGGCTGGAGGTCCACCGCACCGCCCACTCACTGGGCCTTCGATCCAACATCACGATCATGTTCGGGGCGATCGAACAGCCGGTGCACTGGGCCCGCCACCTGGTGCGCACCCGGGCGTTGCAGAAGGAGACCGGCGGATTCACCGAGTTCGTGCCACTGCCGTTCGTGCACATGGCTTCGCCGATCTATCTCCAGCGCAAGGCCCGCCGGGGGCCGACCTACCGCGAGGCCGTGCTCATGCACGCGGTGGGGCGCATCGCCTACCACGGGTGGGTGCCCAACATCCAGGCCTCGTGGGTGAAGATGGGCCTGGACGGGGTGCGCCAGCTGTTGCGCGCCGGCGTCAACGACCTGGGAGGTACCTTGATGGACGAGAACATCTCCCGCGCCGCCGGCGCCCGCCACGGCCAGGCCGTCGACGAGGCGTCACTGTTGGCGCTGGCGGAGTCGCTGGGGCGCCGCCTGGAGCAGCGCACCACGCTGTACGGCCGGGTGGCCCCGGCCAGCTAGCCGGCCCGTCGTCGCGGTGCGGCCGCGACATACCGCGGTGGCTGCGTGAGAGGCTTAGCCGCACATGAGCGATCAACCCACCCGCCGGCGGGTCACCAGGACCGGAAACCCCGAGGTCGACCAGGAACTCGACGCCCTGCTCGACACCCTGGGCGTCACCGCCAACCGGGACCAGCTACTGGAGATCTTCGCCACCGCCGTCGGCCTGGCGACCGACAAGACCGACCGCCTGGACCTGAAGATCATCAATTCCGCCCTCCGAGAGATGCGCGACGGGTTCCAGGTCTTCGCGCCTCACCGCCAGGTGCCCAAGGTCACCATGTTCGGCTCGGCCCGGACCCTTCCCACCGATCCGCTGTACCGCCAGGCCCGCGACCTGGCGGCCGGGCTGGCTCAGCATGGCTGGTCCACCGTGACCGGCGCCGGCCCGGGGATCATGGCGGCCGGCCTCGAAGGGGCGGGCCCCGAGCACGCCTTCGGGATCAACATCGAACTGCCCTTCGAGACCGAGCCCAACGAGTTCATCGCCTCCGATCCCAAGCTGGTGTCGATGAAGTACTTCTTCACCCGCAAGTTGCTGCTGGTCAAGGAATCCGACGGCTTCGCGGTGCTACCGGGCGGCTTCGGCACGTTGGACGAGGAGTTCGAGTTGCTGACCCTCCTGCAGACCGGCAAGGCGGCACCCGCCCCCATCGTCCTGCTCGAGGTCCCGGGCGGGACCTACTGGCACGCCTGGCAGCACTGGATCACCACCGAGGTCGAGCCCCGCCAGCTCATCAACCCCGACGACCGCTACTTCTACAAGATCACCGACAACGTCGACGAGGCGGCCGCCGAGATCCTGGGCTTCTACCGGAACTACCACTCGCTGCGCTTTGTCCGCAACACCCTCGTGATCCGCCTGCAGGCGCTACCCACCACCGAGGAGCTGGCCGCCTTGTCCGAGGAGTTCGCGGACATCATCGTGGCCGGCCGGATCGAGCCCTTGGCGGGGCCCCTGCCCGCCGAGGCCCGCACCGACGACCACGCCGCCCTACCCCGGATCGCGCTTGCGGTTCGACCGGATGTCCTACGCCCGGCTCCGGTTGCTGATCAACGCCCTCAACGACCTGCCCAGCGCCCCTCCCCGGCTGACTTTGGCGGCAGCGGGCTGACCGACCGCATCCACACCCTCAGCGGGGCCGCCACCCGCTCGATCGAGGCGTCGCGGTCCACCGGCCCCAGGGCCAAGGTCAGGTTGAGCATGTGCAGGCGCCGGGCCGCCAACAGGGCGCCGAAGCTTTCATCGTCGAACTCGGGCCAGGGCCGGATGCTCTCGTACCCCGCCCGGAACACCTCGGTCAGGGGGGTCACCTGCTGCTGCCCCAGATAGGGAAGCAGGCTGATGGCGACGTCCTGGACGTCGAATCCCAGGATGAGGTCTTGGAAATCGATGGGCGCCAACCCCTGGCGGGTCTTGACGATATTGACCGGCGTCAGGTCGCCGTGGAGCAGGTGGGGCCGGTGGGGCGGGGTGGCCCAGAGGGCATCGATCGCCCCTTGGGCCCGCTCCGCGGCGTCGGTGAACAAGGTTCCCTGTCGGGCGGCAACCGAGCCCAGTAGGGCGGGAACATTCCAGTACAGCACCCGATCGGCCACCGGCACCGCACCCGGTGGCGGCGGCGGCTGGCCCTGGGCGTGGGCGTGGAGCTGGGCCAAGAGCCGCCCCGACCGCTGCGCCCCCGCCACGTCGAGGCGGTCGGCGAGCATTGGCCCGGGTACCCACCGGAACAGGACGCAACCTCGGTGTCCGGGAACTCCTGGCACTTCCACTTCTGTCACCACGCCCTGCTCCCGGTTGCGGATGACCAGCCCGATCGGGACGTCGGTGTCGCGGGCCAGGGCGTCCATCCAGGCGGCTTCGCACTCGGCGCTGCCCGACGGGTGGATGTTCCGGGCCGCCCCTACCCTCAGGGCGTAGTCGCCCCCGCCGTCGGTACGGAGGCGGAACAAGGTGTTGAAGGATTCGCCGGCCAGCGAGATTCGGGGGCTTTCAAGCCCGTAGCGGACGGCCGCCGCCCGAGCCAGCCGGCGCAGCCGCGACTGTTTCCCCCGCCCGGTTAGCGAGTCGTAGGGGCGCATCTCCACCATCCAAGGGTGCCAGCCACCCGCAGCCGTAGGAACCTTTCCCGGACAGGGTCGTGCGTTGGACCTCGGGGCTGCCCTCTCGCCAGGTGGGCGAAGGGCCGGGCGACGGGCCCCGAGGTGATGGGCTCCGGTGGGCTACTCGGCGTCGTCGGGCTCGGCCAGGATGGCCGCCGCCTTCTCGACCGCCCGGCGGGCCCGGGTCAGGCGGCGCTCGTCGACGGGGAGCTCGGCGCCACCTGCGTCGATCGACTCACGGAGGCGCTCGATGGCCAGGTCGGCCAGTTCCTCGGCGATACCTTGCAGGCGCTGGCGGATCTCCTGAAACTCACCGGCCACCGATCGCCTCCGCCACCAGTTCAACGGGATGTCGGACATCCAGTCCCCCGGCCGCCAACCACAACGAGCAGCCCGGGTTGGCGCTGGCCACCACCCTGGCGCCGGTGCGCTCGATGGCGGCCAGTTTGCGATCCCTGATCTCGCCCGCCATGGCGGGGTGCAGGGCGCTGTAGGCGCCGCCTGCCCCGCAACACATCCCCTCGTCGTCGAGCTCGACCACCTCGACATAGGGGGCCAACACCGCCCGGACCGGGAGGTGGGCCCGCTGGACGTGGCGAAGGTGGCACGGGTCCTGGAGCGCCACCTGGGGACGAGACGCCGACCGGCTCGGGGGCAGCCGGTCGAGCCGGTCCGCCAGCCACTCGTGGATATCCCGGACCCGGCTCGAGAACCGGACCGCCTCGGGCGTGCCCAACAGGTGCCCATAATCCTTGAGGGCGGCGCCGCAGCCGGCCGAATCGACCAGGATCGGGGCGTCGCCGGGCATCGACGACACGACCCGACCGGCCAGCCGCCGGGCGCTGTCCGTCAGCCCGGCGTGGACATGCAGGGCTCCGCAGCAGTCCCCGCCGCGACCGGCCAGGGCGACACCCGCGCCGGTCGCCTCCACCACCCGACAGGCGGCGGCGTGGACATGGCGCTGCCAGGCGTCCATGACACAGCCTGTGAACAGATAGACGTCGTTCCCGCTCGCCGCCAGCCGCGGCTGGCGCAGCGGCAGCCGGGGCAGGGCCAGGCGCCGGGTGACCGTTGACGGGACCAACCGGGCCCGCTGGGCTACCGCGCCCACCGTGGTGACCGCGACGAGGAGCCGGTGGCGCCCTAGCACCCAGTACCCGCCCCGCCGCCACCAGGGCTGGTAGGAGGTCTCGGTGGCCAGGGCCTGGCGGGCCCCTTCCATCAGCCGGCCGAAGGGCACCGCCGACGGGCAGGCCACCTCGCAGGCCCGGCACTGGACGCAGAGGTCCATGAACTCGGTGAACGAGGCGTCCATCTGGGCGCCCGCGTGGACGGCCCGCATGGCCGCGATCCGGCCCCGGGGCGATGCCGATTCCTCACCGGTGACCCGATAGGTCGGGCAACTGGGCAGGCACAGGCCGCATGAGACACACGCGGCCAGGTCATCATCGGCGAGCGGGAGCCGCCCACCGGACGACAGGGTGGTCGAGGCGTCGGGGGACACGGTGGGACTCACCGGGTCGCCCCGGCCGGGCGGCCCGGGACCGCCGCCAGGTCGACTGAGCGGCCCGGATTGAGGCGCCCCTCGGGATCGAAGCGGCGCTTCAGTTCCCGATGCAGTTCCGCCACCCGCGGCGCCAGGGGTCGGGGCCACGCCGCTGCTCCCGCCGCGGTCCTTGACCCTGCCCCGACTGCCGTCGCCAACCCGGCCGGGTCCGAGGCGTGCACCATTCCCACTCCGACCTCGGCCAGCCACCGCCCGCAGCCGCCGCCAAGCGCCGCCAGCCCCCGCAGCTGCCCGGGTGCCAGCGAAACCCGGCCGGGACCGGGCCGGTCCGGCGGCCCCTCCACCTCCCCAAAGGCAGGGCCCAGCGCTGACGACACCTGAGCCGCGACATCGTCGGGGTGGCCCTCCAGCAGGACCCACACCTGGTCACCGTCCCACAGGACCGATGAGGGCCGGTACAGGCGAGGAAAGAGCTGGAACGGGTCGACCGCCCCGGGCTCGGTAGATCGGAGCCAGCGGCGGGCGCCGGGCCGGGGAGAGCACCGCAGCACCACCTCGGCCAGCACGCCCAGCGTGCCCAATGACCCGACCATCAGCCGACACAGGTCGAAACCGGTCACATTCTTCACGACCGGCCCCCCGGCCTTCACCAGCTGCCCGGCCGCGGAAACGAAACGCACCTCGAGCACCGCGTCCCGGACCGGCCCGTACCTGAGCCGCCGCAGGCCGCTGTGGCCGACCGCCAGCACCCCGCCGACGGTGGCCCGGGTCGGATCCACCGGATCGAGGGGCACCATCTGCCCGCCCCGCCCGAGCACCTCGTTGAGGGCGGCCACGGTGGTACCGGCCCGGACCCGCACGATCATCTCCTCCGGCTGATGGGATACGACACCCGCCGGCGCCGCCACCTCCCTGGTGCCCCGGGTGGGCAGCCCGCCAACCTCCCACTGGGTGCGGCCACCGGCCCCGCAGACCGGTCCTGCCGGCCCCACCAGCGCCGCAAATTCCTCCAAGCGCCGCCGCGACAGGCGGCGCCACCGTCATATCCACGCCCCCGGCGGCACGTGCTGCAGGTCGCCGCAGCGGGAGCCCCCCGGCAGCACCTTCCAGGGATTGCAGCTTTCCGACGGATCGAACGACCGGCGCAGCCACCCCTGGGCCTCCAGGTCCTCGGCGGTGAACACCAGGCCCATGAAGTCCCGCTTTTCGAGGCCCACTCCGTGCTCGCCAGTCAGCATGCCGCCCGCCGCCACGCAGACCTCGATGATCTCCTTGCCGGCCGCCAGGACCCGCTCCATGACCCCCGGCTCCCGCTTGTCGAACAGGATCAGAGGGTGAAGATTGCCATCGCCGGCGTGGAACACGTTGCCCATCTGTAGTCGGTGACGCCCTGCGATCTCGTACACCTTCGTCAACACGGCGACCAACTGGTTGCGGGGGACGACCGTGTCGTGGAGGTAGTAGTTGGGCTGGATGCGGGCGATGGCGCCGAAGGCCGACTTGCGGCCCTTCCACAACAGGGCCCGCTCAGCGGGGTCGGTCGCCACGCGAACCGTCCGGGCACCGAAGGAACGGGCGATGCCGCTGATGGCCTCGGTGGCGGCGTCCACGCCGTCCGCCTGACCATCCACCTCGACCAGGAGGACGGCGGCGGCGTCGGTCGGGAACCCGGCATGGACGTACGCCTCGACGGCGGTAGTGATCAGGGCGTCCATCATCTCCAGGGCGGCGGGGACGATCCCCGCCCCGATCACGCCGCTCACCGTCTGCGCCGCCGCTTCGATGGAGGTGAAATCGGCCAGCAGCGTGGTCACCGCGGGCGGCAGCGGGGTCAGGCGCACCGCGATCCTCGTGGCGATGCCCATTGTCCCTTCGCTGCCCACGAAGGCGCCCCGCAGATCCAGGCCGGTCGGTTCGGGATCGAGGCCGCCCAGCTCCACGACCGACCCGTCGGCCAGCACCACCTCCATGGCCAGCACGTGGGCGGTGGTGACTCCGTGCAGCAGGCAATGGGGGCCGCCCGAGTTGTTGGCCACGTTGCCGCCGATGGTGCAGGACTGCTGGCTCGACGGGTCAGGAGCGAAGTGCAGCCCGTATCGGGCCACGGCTCGGGACAGGTCGAGGTTGAGAACCCCCGGCTGCACCCACGCCACTCGGGCGTCGGGGTCAATGGAGAGGATCTGGTCCATCTTGGTCGTGACGATCACGACCGGAGGCCGGGGGCCGACTGGGACCGCGCCACCGGCCAGCCCCGTTCCCGAACCCCGGGGCACAAACGGCCGGCCATGGCGCCGGCTGATCCGCACCGCGTCCGCCACCTCCTCGGTCGTGATGGGGAAGCAGATGACGGCGGCCTCGCCGGCCAGCATCGAGGCATCGCGGCGGTAGAGGGCCAACTCGGTGGGCTCGGCGCGAACCCGGTCCCGCGCGAGGGCCCGAGCCAGGTCCGCGACCAGCGATGCAACATCAGAGCCGAGCGCCACCGTCGTCGTTGCCACGTGCCCAGTCTGCCGCGCGCTAAGGGCTGGGGCAGCTGATGCCCGCCGGCGGCACGATCACGCTCACCAGGTAGGCATCGACATACTTGCGGACACAGATGCTCGACCGGTAGCCGGTGTGACCCTCGCCGACCCGGGTGAGTAGCACCCCGTGTTGGAGTTCCTTGGCCAACGATTGCGCGTTGACGTAGGGCGTCGCCGGGTCCCCGGTGGTTCCGACCACCACGATGGGCGGGCTACCGGCCGCCGCGATGGCATGAGGTCGGCCGGTCGGGGAGGCCGGCCAGGCGACGCAGGTGAGCGCACCGTACAGGTCGGCGACGCCGAACTCCGGGGCCCGCTGTTTGGCGGTGACCGCCGCCTGCTTGATGACGGCCGGGTCCCGCGGCCACGGCTGGTCGACGCAGGTGATGGCGTTATTGGCCTCCAGGGAATTGGAATAGGCGCCATTCGGCTTGCGCTGGGTGTACGAATCGGAAAACTGCAGCAGGAGCGACCCGTCGCCGGCATCGGCCCGAGCCAGGCGCGGTGGCCAGATCCGGCCACGCCCCTTGGTCGTAGAGCTCCTGGGCCACCCCGAAGAACGCCTCGCCGGGGCCCACCGTGCGGCTGCCGGCCCCCGGCAGCGGGCGGGTCGCGATGCGTGCCATCAACGCGTCGAAGTCCGCCTTCAAGGATCCGTTGGGCTGCCACGGGCAGAGGAAATTGTTGGTGCAGTAGGCGAAGAAGGCGTTGAGCTCCTTGTCGAAGCCGGCCCCCTGTTCGAGGTTGGACTGGATGGGGTCTTGGGCCGGGTCGACCGCTCCGTCGAGCACCATGGACCGGATATGGGTTGGGAACAGATCGGCGTACGTCGCCCCGAGGAAGGTCCCGTAGGAGAACCCAATGTAGGTGAGCTTGGCGTCGCCCAGCGCCGCGCGCAGCTCGTCGAGGTCGCGGGCTGCGTTGACGGTCCCCACGAAGGGCAGCAACGCCGCGCTGCGGGCCTGGCAGGCCTGGGCGAATGACCTGGTCGCGGCCACCAGCTGCCGGAACCCGGCGTCGGTCGCCGGCGATGGATTGAGGTGGATGAACTGGTCCAGCTGGGCCCCGGTCTCGCAGCGCACCGCAGCGCTGCGCCCGACACCTCGGGGGTCGAAGCTGACGATGTCGAAATGGTCGAGCACCGACTGACCGAGGAGCGACTGCAGGTAGTCGAGCTCGTCGACCCCCGATGCCCCGGGACCACCGGGGTTCATGAGCAGCGAAGCGACCTTGGTCCCCGCGGCGGGCTTGCGGTCCAGCGCGATTCCGATCTTGCGGCCCCCCGGATTGGCGTAATCGAGCGGCACCTGCACGGTGGCGCAGTCATAGCCCGACGGTCCGTCGACGCCGTCGCAGGCCTTCCACACCACCGGTGCCACCGGCGGCAGGGGCAGGTCGGCCGCCGACCCCGGTGACGTGGCGACGGGTCCGCGGGCCGCCGGATCCGAGGTCGTCGAGGGGGCGGTCGACGTGGTGGGCGCGCGGCTATGGGCTTTGGTCGAAGTACATGCCGCCAGAACCAGGGCCGCCGCCACCATCACGGCCGGGGATCGCCGCCCGGGATTGCGTCTCATCGGCCGCCACGGTAGCGGGGGGAACCCCCAACACGGCTGCGGTACCGTTCCCATCATGAGCGGAGAACTGCGATTATCCGGCTACACCGCGGCCGAAGCGGAGCGAATCGTCGCCACCCTGTTCGACTGGCTCCGCATTCCGTCGATCTCGTCGCATCCCGAGCGGGCGGGCGATGTGCGGGCATCGGCGGAGTTCTGCGCCCACCTGCTCGCCGAGGCGGGGCTGGAGAATGTGTCGCTCATCGAACCCCCCGCCGCCGCCGACGCCGGCCACCCGGGCCCGGCCGTATATGGCGACTGGCTGCATGCCGGGCTCGAAGCCCCGACGGTCCTTGTCTATGGCCACCACGACGTGCAACCGGTGGATCCGGTTGAGTTATGGACCTCGCCCCCCTTTTCCCCCGTCATTGTCGATGGAGAGTGCCGGGCCCGCGGGGCGGTCGACGACAAGGGCCAGGTTTTGTACCAGATCGAGGCGGCGCGGGGGCTGCTGGGCGCCGACGGCGCCCTGCCGGTCAACCTCAAGTTCATCATCGAGGGCGAGGAGGAGATCGGCAGCCCCCATTTCGAGGCGCTGCTGCACCGGGAGGCGACCCGGCTGGCGTGCGACGTGGTGGTGGTCTCCGACACCGGAATGCTGGCCCCCGACGTGCCGTCGATCACGGTGGGCATGCGGGGCCTGGTGGCATTCGACGTCAAGCTGGTGACGAGTACCACCGACCTGCACAGCGGGATGTTCGGGGGGACGGTTCCCAACGCCGCCCGGGTGGCGGCGGAGCTGGTGGCGTCGCTGCACGACGCCGACGAGCGGGTCACCCTCGCCGGGTTCTACGACCGGGTCCGGGACCTGTCGCCCGCCGAGCAGGCGTCGATGGACGCCCAGCCCTTCGACGAAGCGGGGTTCATGGCCAGCGCCGGCGTCACCGCCCTGGTGGGCGAGACCGGCTTCAGCCCCATCGAGCGGACCTCGACCCGGCCGACCGCCGAGGTGGTGGGCCTGACGGGCGGCTACGGGGGCCCGGGCATCAAGACCATCGTGCCCGCCACTGCCAATGTCAAGATCGCGCTGCGGCTGGTGCCCGACCAGCGGCCTTCAGAGATCACGGCGGCTTTCCACGAGTGGCTGGCGGCGCGGGTACCCGCCGGGGTGTCCTGCACCGTCACGCCCGAAGGTGGGGTGGCGCCCGCCCTCACCCCGGTCGACCATCCCGCCATGGGGGCGCTGGTGCGGGCCATCGAGCGGGTGTGGGGGACGGCGCCGTTGTTCACCCGCTCGGGCGGCAGCGGGCCCGAAGAAGCGCTGGGACGGGTGTTCGGCGCCCCGGTGCTGTTCCTCGGCATCGCCCTGCCCGACGACCGCTACCACGCCCCGAATGAGCGGATGGTGATGTCCCAGTTCTGGAAGGGTCTGCTGGCGGCGGGCGAGTTGCTCGCCCAACTCGGTGGCTAAGAAGCAGGGGGAAAAGGGGGGACGCCGGTCGCCGCCAGCCCGGTGGCGCCAGAGGGGGCCCGGGAGTGGGTGTCTTTTCCCGACCCCGTGGAAGAACGGACCTGGAAGTTCGATGTCACCTTCCTCCTGTCGGGGTGGCACTGCATTTACGGCGCCGGCTGTCAGGGCGTGCTGACGGGTCCCGCGCCGGAACTGGAACAGGGGTGCTGCTCCTACGGCGCCCATTTCACCGATGCCGCCGACGAGGAGCGGGTGCTGGCCGCGGCGGCCCGGTTGACGCCGGCCCAGTGGCAGTTCCGGCGCCGGGGCCTGCGGGGCGGCATGGTGCGGACTGAGACGGACGGGGCAATCGTCACCAGGCTGATCGACGGGGCGTGCATCTTCCTGAACCGGCCCGGGTTCGCGGGCGGGGCCGGTTGCGCCCTGCACCGGGCGGCGGTCGAGACCGAGCGGCGGCCCATGGACCTCAAGCCCGACGTGTGCTGGCAGCTGCCGTTGCGGCGGGAGGACAGTACCGACGACTTCGGCCATGTCACCTCGACGGTGACCCAATGGGACCGCCGGCACTGGGGCGACGGGGGCGCCGAGTTCCACTGGTGGTGCACCTCGGCGCCCGAGGCCTTTGCCGCGGCCGGGGCCCGGGGGCGGCCGGTCTACCAGACCCTGCGCGAGGAGCTGGTGGCGTTGTGCGGGGTTGACGTGTACCGGCTGGCGGCCGGCTATCTCGACTCCCGGTCGGGTGCCTTGGTGCCGCTCCCCCACCCGGCGCTACGCCGCCGCCCCTCGGCGCCGTAGGGCCGACCCCGGGGCGAGGGGCCGTCTTCCGGGGCGAGGGGCCGTGTTCCGGGGTGGCGGTGGAGGGTTTTGCCAAAAAGTGTTGTCCTAACATCACTTTTTGGCAAAACGCCACCGCGTGGCGACGAAAAGGGCTCTCAGTGTGACTTTCACCCTGCCCGGGGAAAGCGGATTCGGGCCGGGGGTCCCCGACCCCTGAGAGGCGGCCCCGGTGGCGCCCGGCCGGTGGGGGAATCCGGCCGGGCGCCCGGGGGCGGGAGGGCGGGAGGGAAATCGGCTACGTGGTGGCTATGGCCCGCAGGACGTCGAGCTTGGCGGCCCGGCGGGCCGGTCCGATCGCGGCTACCACCCCGGCCAGACCGGCCAGGACCACGACGATCGCCAACGTCGCGGTCGGGATGGTAAGTACCGTCCCGGTGTCGAAATGGATGGCCGACACCAAGGCGAGGCCGAGTCCCAGGCCGACCCCGACGCCCAGTAGGGCCCCGATGAGGCACACCACTATGGCTTCGCCCCGCACCATGCGCCGGACCTGGCGGCGCAACATGCCCACCGCCCGCAGCAGGCCCAGCTCCCGGGTCCGCTCGATGACCGACAGGGCGAGGGTGTTGACGATGCCGATGATGGCGATGAGGATCGAGAACCCGAGCAGGACATACACCAGGTTGAGCAGGATGCTGATGCGGTTCTTCTCGCTCGCCTTGTACGTCGTCTGATCCTGGACGCCGAGGTTGGGGTAGCGGGCGATGACCGACTTGATCGCCGCCAGCGCGGCGGGCGCGGGCGCCCGGTCCCTGATGAACACCAGCTGGTCCAGGCCGCCCTTGGGGTAGTTCCGGTCGTAGGTGGCCAGGGAGATCACATACCTGCCCACGAACCGGTTGGGCTTGTAGGTGCCGCCGATCGTCAGCGGCTGGTTGCCGCTGGCGTCGAAGCCCATCGTCAAGGTGTCGCCCACCTTGAGGTGGTGGCTCCTGGCGATGGAGTCGGCGATGAGAACGTCGCCTTGGGCCAGCGACGAGAGGGAACCTCCGGTCATGGCGAAGTTGATGACCTGGCCCGCGGTGGCCGGGTCGACCGCCACCAGATCGTTGGTGGAGCTCCCGCTGTGGAATGTCCCCTGGCGCCCCGCCGCCACGGCAGCCAGCTCCGGGCGGGCCGCCAGCTCTCGGGCGACGTCGGGACTGAAGCCCGCCCCCGGCCCTCCGCCACCGCCCATCGGCCCGACGATGTAGTCAGCCTTGATGCTGTTGTCGATCACCTTGCCGATGGTGGAGCGGATGGTCGCCCCCAGGGTCGCGATCACCGTGACCAGGGCCACGCCGACCATGAGGGCGGCGGCGGTGGACGCGGTCCGCTTGGGATTGCGCATGGCGTTCTGCTGGCTGAGGTGCCCGGTCATGCCGCCGGCCGAGGCCAGCGGGGCGCCGAGGACCCGGGCCATGGGCGCCACCACCAGCGGGCTGAGCATGGCCACCGCGATGAAGATGGCTCCCGCCCCGACACCGACCACGAGGGCGGCATTGGCCAGGTGGGCGAAGAGGCCGGTGAACAACACCGCCAGCCCGACGGCACCCAGCACTGCCCCGGCCGTGGTGCGCCGGCGCAGTGACGACTGCTCGGTCAGGGCGGCCTCGGTCATGGCCGCCAGGGGGGGCACCCGGGACGCCCGGAGGGCGGGCACGATGGCGGACAGGAGGGTCACCGCGGAGCCCACGGCGACCGAGAGGATGACGGTCCGGGACACGATTTGGAGCTCCGAGGTCGGCAGGCCGAAGCCGAGGGCCTTGAACAGGGCCTCCATGCCGAGGGCGAGCAGAGCCCCGGCCCCGAGGCCGACCACTGACGCCAGCAGCCCCACGATGGCCGCCTCCCCGATGACGGAGCGGTTGACCTGGCGGCGGCTGGCGCCGACGGCCCGCAGCAGCGCCAGTTCCCGGGTGCGCTGGGTGACCAGGATGCTGAAGGTGTTGAAGATGATGAAGGCGCCCACGAACAGGGCCACTCCTGCGAACACCAGGAGGAAGGTGGTGAACATCCCGATGCTGTGCTCGATCGACTTGGCGGTGTCGGCAGCCACGCTGGCCGCGGTCACCGCTTCGTACTGGGCCGGCAGCGCGTCGGCGATGCGGCCCGTCAGGTCGGCCGCGGTGACACCAGGCTTGGCGGCGACATCGATGGAGTCCCATTGGCCGGGATGGCCCAGCAGCTGTTGCGCGGTCGGCCCTTCGAAGATGACAAAGGTGGCCCCGGCCAGGTTGTCCTGGGTGCCGAAGCCCAATGAGCCCACGATGACGAACTGCCGGGGGGCTTGGGTGGTTAGAACCGTCACTCGTTCACCGAGGCGGAAGCCTTTGGTGGTGAACGTACGGGCGTCGATGGCGACCTCGTCGGCATTGGTAGGCCCGTGACCCTGCCGTAGCGTGAACGAGGAGAGTTGCCGGTCGGGGATCCAGTTGGCTCCGAAGGTAGGCGGGCCGTTGGACCCTCCGATGGGTTTGCCGTCGTGGCCTACCAGCTGGGCGTAGCCCTGAACGGTGCCGTCCGCCGCCTTGACCCCCTCGACGCGGCCGACCGTGGAAACCAGGCTGTCAGGGACCGGCGCCCGCTGGACGTCGGCAGCATCGAAGCCCGAGCTCTTGAAGCTGGTCCGGGACCGCACCGTGGTGTCCTTGCCCACCGCGACCTGGGCGAAGAGGTTGTTGAAGGTGTGGTTGATGGTGTCGGTCAACATGAAGGTCCCGGCCATGAACGACACGCCGAGCACCACCGCCAAGCCGGTCATGGCGAAGCGGAGTTTGTGGGCCAGGAGCCCCTTGATCGTCGCCTTGAACATGCCAGACGCCTCAGTCGCCCAGGGCCTTCATGCGGTCCAGGACCTTTTGGGCGGTGGGGTCGCGCATCTCGTCGACGATGCGACCGTCGGCCAGGAACACGATGCGGTCGGCGTAGCCGGCGGCCACCGGGTCGTGGGTGACCATGACCACGGTCTGGCCCAGCTCCCGGACCGAGCGGCGCATGAAGTTCAGGACCTCGGCGCTCGCCTTGGAGTCGAGGTTGCCGGTCGGCTCGTCGGCGAAGATGATGTCGGGCCGGGTGGCCAGGGCACGCGCGCACGCCACCCGCTGCTGTTGGCCGCCGGACAGCTCGGCAGGCTTGTGGGACAACCGGTCGCGTAGCCCGAGTGTGTCTATGACCAGGTCGAGCCAGGCGGGATCGGGCTTCTTTCCGGCCAGGGCCAGCGGCAGCACGATGTTCTCTTCGGCGGTGAGGGTCGGGACCAGGTTGAACGCCTGGAAGACGAAGCCCACCCGGTCCCGCCGGAGCACCGTCAGCTCCTTGTCGTGGAGGGCCGAGAGCTCCGTATCGCCCACGAGGACCTGCCCCGCCGTCAGGCTGTCGAGGCCGGCCAGGCAGTGCATGAGCGTCGACTTCCCGGAGCCCGAAGGGCCCATGATGGCGGTGAAGGCGCCGGTCGCGAAGCTGACGGTCACGCCGTCGAGGGCCCGGACCGCGGTTTCCCCTTTGCCGTAGACCTTGACCGCGTCAACCGCCCTGGCCGCCGCAGGAGTGGATGTACCCGGCGCGAGGCGGGTCCGGTCCGGGGCAAATGTGGCCAGCAGGGGGTTCACGGTGCCAGTCTGCGGGAGCGAGGCCCCCATGTCGTCACCCAACAGTTGGCTCCTTCGTCATCCTCAGGTATGACTTTCGTGCGGTCTGTCCTCACCCAAGGCGTAGCGGTGAACGGTCAGATGACCCCGCTATCCGGGCTGGCGCGAACGGTTTTCGGCCTTCGGCGCCCCGTCAGATCCGGGCACCTCGGCTAGGTCGGCGAGTGCCCGGCCTCGTGGTCGGAGTACTCCTCTTCCTCGTCCTCGGTGGCGAGGCACCACGATGCGTGCTCCTCGTCGGGTTCCGCGCCGCATTCGGGACACGGCTCTACTATCACCTCAACCGAGCGCTTCAAGGCGCGCGCTTCTTCGAAGCGCCGATGCCGTCCCTTTTTCACGCGGTGCTCCCCGTATGAGACGTGCCTGACTCGGGGAGTCTACCGCTGCGCCGTTCTCAAGGGCATCGCCAGGCTGACGGCGGGACGCAGCCGGGGCGGGCTGTGGCGATAGCCTCATGGCGTGAGCGACGAGCTGGACATCGAGGCCATGATCAACCGGTTCCGGGCTCGGGCCAAGGCGGTGCGCCAGCGCGGCATGCCGCCGGTCGAGGGTGCGGAGCGCAAACGGTTCATCGACCAGGCCCGCATCGACTTCCTCGACTACGCCATGATCGGCGATGCCGAAGCCAGCTTGGACGACGGGATCCTGACCCTCCGGATCGATCTGAGGCCCCAACCGGCGGAGTCGGCGGGAGCGGAGGGGGCGACGCCCTGACGGGGCGAAACCTAGGCCGGGGAACCTGCGGCAGCGGTGGTGGCGGCGGACGCTGTCCTGGCGGCGAGGCGCGGCGCCCCGTCGATGCTTTGGTGGGAACGAGCTTCGAGGACCAGCCGACCCGCCCCATCGAACGCCAAGGCGGCGTCTCCCCGGACCAACCGGGCCAGGTGGCGCCCCACCAGCTCCGCCCGCCACCCCACCCCCAACCGGGAGTTCGGCTGATCAGCCAGGAAACCGACCAGGTCGGCGCGGGTGGCGAGCAGCGAGGCGTCGATGCGCTCGTCGCGGGCCAGCTGGGCGATCCATGCTGCCGCCAGGGCGACCGCGGGGCGCCAGTTTCGGTCCACTTCGTCGGCTGGGGGGAGCTGCAAGGCCGACTCCGGCAGCTGGCGGCCCCGGATAATGGCGTCCAGGATCTGGCCCGGCACCTCCCCCCGGAGATGGCGCCCGTCCAAACCCCGGATGGCCCGCAGTGCCGCCGGCGTGACCGGCTGACCGTGCACGATGGCCTGCAGGGCCAGGTCCGGCAGGACGAACCGGACCGGCTGGTCGACCTCGCGGGCCCGTAGTTCTCGCCAGGCGACGACCTCCTGGGCCACCCCCCGGGCGGCGCCCCGCAGCTGGCGGGCGTCGCGCAGCTTCCACCACGCCCGCGACGGATCGTTGGGCCCCACCGCCCGGTGGCGCGAAAGCTCGCACTCCTCCCGCGCCCACGACAGCCGGCCCCGTTCCGACAGGTCCTCGGAGATGGCGTCGGCCAGATCGAGCAGGTGGGCCACGTCATCGGCGGCGTAGGTCAACTGGCCGGCGCTGAGGGGGCGGGCGCTCCAATCGGTCAGCCGGTCGCCTTTCTGCATCCGGAGATCCAAGAAGATTTGGGTCAGGGCGGACAGCGATGCCAGCCCGTGCCCGAGGAAGGCGGCCGCGATCTGGGTGTCGAACAGCTGGTCGGGTCGGGCGCCGCACGCCTGAAAAAGCACTTCGAGGTCCTGATCGGCGGCATGGGCGACCAGTGTCCCGCCTTCCTCCAGCACCGCCCGAAACGATCGGAAGGCCACCGCCAACGGATCGATCAACGCCACGCCGGCCGGGGCACCGTCGGTGGCCGGCCACGCGACCTGGACCAAAGCGAGGTCGGGCCAGTAGGTCTTTTCCCGATGGAACTCGGTGTCGAGGGCATAGCGATCAACCCCCAGGAGGTGGTCGATCAGTTTGCCGAAGGCGGCTTCGGTATTGATCAGGTCGGGCACGACGTGGCAGCCAGCTCCTCTGCCCAGCCGCCGGGGTTCTTCGAGCGGCCGAAGGACCCGAGTCTAGGCGCTTTTCCGACCGCTTCAGGTATGACGGGATATGTAGCCCCGGGCCCGGAACACGCGCAGCATCCGGGTGACATAACCGGCGGCGGCGGCGGCGGTGACCAAGCTGCCGATCGCCGCCAATCCGACCTGGCCCCAGGGCAGCGAATGCCCGGCGACCACCGCCCGGGCGGCCGCGAAGGCGTGGGTGGTCGGGAGGACCGCGGCCACCGGCTGGAGCACCGCGGGAAGTGCGGTGGTCGGATAGAAGACACCGGAGAGGGGCATCACCAGCGCGATCAGACCCCACGCCAGGATCTCAGCTCCTTGGCCCACCCGGAGGATGAGACCGATCACGATCAACCCGACCGACCATCCCACCACCAACAAGATGGCGACGAGGGGAAGCAGGGCCAGCCCCAGATCCGTGATCCGGAAGGCGAAGAGGGTCAGCGCCACCAGCGATACCGTCGCCACCCCGAGCACCAGCTTGGCGAGGCCGAACAGGGCCACACCGCCGACGAACTCGGCTTCAGTCAAGGGCGTGACCATCAAGTTGAGGAGGTTGCGGGACCAGGTCTCCTCCATGAAACCGGTGGCGACGGAGATCTCGGCTTGGAACACCACGTGGAACAGGATGATGCCGGCCAAGAGGAACGCCACCCCCCTAGGCCCGGTCCCCGAGGTGCGGCTGAAGTACACGCCGAGCGAGCCGAACAGCACCGCGTCGACCACCGGCCAGAACACCACGTCGAACCATCGTTGCGGGGCGCGCTGCAGCACGTAGGCATGGCGCCGGGCGACTGCTCCCATCCGCAGCAGCGACTCCGAAGCGGGCGTCATCGGGGCCGCTCGTTTTCCGCCTCGGCCAGGTGGAGGAACACCCCTTCGAGGTCGTCCCGGCCGAAACGGCTGGCAACCGCCTCAGGCGAACCGTCGGCGACCACCCGGCCTCCGGACAGAAACACCACGCGGGGGCAGAGACGCTCCACCTCGGTCATGTTGTGGCTGGTGACGAGCAGGGCGGTGTGCTCCTCGGCGCCCAGGCGGGCCAGGCCCAACCGGACCTTGTGGGCCACGTCGGGGTCCAGCGACGCAGTGGGCTCGTCGAGGATTAGCAGGCGGGGGTGGTGGAGGGTGGCCTTCACGATCCCCACCAGGGTGCGCTGGCCCGATGACAGCTCGTTGCCCATGTTGGCGGCGAGATGGCTGATACCGAAGCGGTCGAGCGCGGCATCGACGGCGGGCGCCGGATGTGCCACCCCGTACAGCTTCCCGAAAAGGGTGAGGAACTCCCGAACCCGCAGCCGTTCCGGCAGCGGTAGATAGCCGGCCGCGAAGCCCACGTGGCTCATGGCCTGGCTGCGCTCCCGGGGGAGCCGGTGGCCGGCGATCTCCACTGCCCCTTCGTCGGGCTGGACCACCCCGAGCAGCATCATGAGGGTGGTGGTCTTACCGGCGCCGTTGGGGCCGAGCAGTCCGACCCGTTCCCCGGGCTCGATCGTCAGGTCGACGCCCGCCACGGCGACCGTTCGCCGGTAGCGCTTCACCAGCCCGGTGGCGCGAAGAACAACTTCGCCTGACGTCATAAAGGTCAGTCTCGCAGTCACGGTCCTGACCGGCACCTGCATTTCCACCCGGCTGGGAGTCTCGCGCCGACCCGGCGAACCTCGCGGCCCCTCAGGCTCCCGGCGATCTAGCCTCCCCCGACATGGCCGGTCCCTCTAGCGAACCCGTTGGGCCCTTCCCGGATGGCGTCGACCCCGTCGAGTACGACAAGCTGCGGCGCCGCGTCCTTTGGACCATGCCCAGTGGCCTGTACCTGGTCGGTTCCCGCCACGGTGGCCGGCGCAACGCCATGACCCTCAACTGGGCCAGCCAGTTGAGCTTCGATCCCAAGCTGATCGGCATCGGTGTGGAGCAGACCGCCGTCACCCATGGGCTGATACACGACGGCGGCGCCTTCAGCCTCTGCGTGATCGACCGGGACGACCGCAGCATCGTCCGCAAATTCGTGAAGCCGGTCGAAGTGGACGAAGCCGCCGCCACCCTGAACGGCTTCCCGTTCCACGACGCCCCCGCCACTGGTGTCCCGGTGCTGGATCAGGCGGTGGCGTGGCTGGAGTGCCAGGTCCGCCAGGAGGTGGCGTGTGGCAATCACACCCTGTTCATCGGCGAAGTGGTCAACTGCGGCTTCCAACGCCTCGAGGACACCCCGGTCCTGCGCATGGAGGACACCCGTATGAACTACGGCGGCTAGGCCCGCCTCGCGGAGCGGCTACTCGGCCTCGGCCGCCGCGAAACCCTGGCGGAGCGTGTTTTCGCTCACCACCCTCGGCTCCAGGAACTGCAGCAGGTAGTCGGGACCCCCCGCCTTCGACCCGACCCCGGACAGCCCGAGGCCGCCGAAGGGCTGGCGTCCGACCACGGCACCGGTGATCCCCCGGTTGATGTACACATTGCCGGCCCGCAGGTCTGCTGACGCCCGGCGGATGGTGGCCGGGCTGCGGGACAGGACCCCTGCCGTGAGGGCGTAGTCAGTGTCGTTGGCCAGCGCCAGCGCCTCGTCGAGGTCGCGGGCCGCCAACACGCTCAGCACCGGCCCGAAGATCTCCTCCGTTGCCAGCCGGCCGCCCGGCCTGACATCGGCCACGATCGTGGGGCCGACGAACCACCCCTCGTCCGGTAGGTCCTCCCGCTGTACCACCACCGTCCCCTCCCCTCGGGCGGCCGCCTGATAGGAGCGCACCTTGACCTGGGCGTCGGAATCGATCAGTGGTCCGACTTCGGTCCCCATGGACGCGGGATGGCCGATCCGCAATACCGCCGTCGCCCCCACCAGGCGAGCGACCAACTCGTCGTACACCTCCCCGACCACGATCAGCCGCGACAGGGCGGAACACTTCTGGCCGCTGAAGCCGAAGGCCGAGCCCAAGATGATCGGCACCGCCTGGTCGAGGTCGGCGTCGGTGTCGACGATCATCGGGTTCTTGCCCCCCATTTCGGCGATCACCCGCTTCACCTGGCCCTGGCCGGCGACGACCTGGGCCGCGATCGAGTTGATCGCCAGCCCGACCTCCCTGGAGCCGGTGAAGGCGATCAAGGCCACGTCGGGATGGGCCACCAGGCGGGCGCCCACCTCCTCCCCGAGTCCGGGGAGGAACGCCAGCACCCCGGGCGGGAGCCCCCCCGCCGCCAACGCCTCCACCAGGCGGGCGGCGATGGCGGGCGTCTGCTCGGCCGGTTTGAAGCACACCGCGTTGCCGGCCACCAGGGCCGCGGACACCATCCCGGTGGCGATGGCCAGAGGGAAGTTCCAGGGGGCGATAACGGCGGCCACGCCCCGGGCCTGATAACGCATGGAGTTGACCTCGCCGGGCGCCGACTGCACGCCGAACCCCACCCCGGCGGTGTCCAGCCTCCGCATCTGGCGGCCGTAGTACTCAAGGAAGTCGATGGCCTCGCACACATCGGCGTCCGCCTCGGCCCACGGTTTGCCCGCTTCGAACACCTCGAGGGCGGCCAACGACGGGCGCCGGGCCCGCATCCACTCCGCCGCCCCGAACAGCACCCCGGCCCGAGCGGCGGCGGGCGTCGTCCGCCACTGTTTCCATGCTGTCAGGCACGCCGCGACCGCCTCGTCGGCCTCGGCCACTCCGCACGCCGCCGAGGTGGCGACGACGACCGACGGCCGGGCCGGGTCGGACGACTCCAACCGGCCCGAGGTGGCGATCGGGCGGCCGCCGATCATGGCGGCAACACCGATTGGAAAGGTCCCGGACGACACCGCGGTGACCGCCGCCGCCATCGAGGCGCGCACGGCGGCCCGGCGCCATTCAGCCACCGGCTCCGGGCAGTACGAAGCGGGCGCGGTGGGATCGGTGGCCGGCCGCCGCCCCACCATCGGGACGCCGGGCAGCGATCCCGAGACGACGTCAGGGGCGGCCACCAGTTCCGCCAGCTCCCGCCCCTCCGCGAAGCGACGCCGGACGAAGCTCTCGTTGGAGGTGTTCTCCAACAGCCGCCGCACCAGGTAGGCCATGCCCGGCACCAGCTCCCCGACCGGGGCGTAGACCCGCAACCGCAGACCGAGGCGGCGGATGGCAGCCTGGATGGGTTCCGCCATGCCGTACAGCATCTGGAGCTCGTAGCCGCTGTCGGGGATGCCGAGCGATCGCCCCAGCACCACGGCGTGGGCCAGCGACCGCAGATTGTGGGACGCGAACGCGGCCCGCACCGCCCCGTGGTTGGCGTGCAGCAGTTCCGTCAAACGCTCGAAGTTGGCGTCGGTCTGGGCCTTCTCAGAGAACAAGGGCGACGGCCAACCGGCCGCCGCCGCCTCGATCGTCTCGGCGTCCCAGTACGCCCCCTTCACCAGGCGCACCCCCACCGGCGACCGCCCGGCCCGCACCCGCCCCGACGACCAGGCACACAGGTCGGCCAGGTCGTCTCGGGAGTCACGGGTGTAGGCCTGAATGACGCAGCCGGCATCCAGCCCGGCCAGTTCCGGCTCGTCCAGGAGGTCCCGGAACAACTGCAGTGTCAGGTCCTTGGCGTCGTAGTGCTCCATGTCGAACCACACCAAGACGCCCTGGTCGGCGCAGTCCCGGAGGAGGGGCCGCAGCCGGGCTTTGGCTGACGCCAGGCCGTCGGCTCTGGTGAGCGGCCCGTAGTGCGTTGCCAGGGCGGTGGGTTTGATGCTGACCTGGACCCGGGGCAACGGGCCCCGGTCGTCGCGTTCGAGGTGGTCGTCGGGCGCCCAGGCAGCCGATTCCCGGACCAGTGTCGCGACCATCGCCCCCACCCGGCCCGCGTAGCGGTCGGCTTCGGCATCGGTGACCGTCTTCTCTCCGAGCAGATCGACCACGAACCCGCTCCCGGCCCGCCACAGCTGGTGCAACGGGGCCGCCGCCTCAGCTGGCGTCGCGCCCACGATGAACTGTTCCGCCATGCGCCGGATGTTGCGGCGAGCCACGCCGGCGGTGATCGAGCCGCCCCCGGGCAGGTGGTCGGCCAGGCCCACCCCCATGTCGAGCGCCTTGGGCACGCCAGCGCCGTCGAAGTACTCCCGCACGTGACGCAGCACGTCGGCGTCGGTGTGGGTGGCGGGGAACACATCCACGAACCGGAACAGCTGGGTCTTGAACGACGGGTGCGACATGGCCCAGCCCAGCATGCGGTCGCTCCACCACGACATGCGGTAGACGCTGGCCTTTTCGCCCTCGCCCAGGTCCGCGATGCGCAGCGCCAGGCTCGTGACCTCGCCGTCGAAGGAGGTTGCCACCCCTGCCAGGGTAGGGGCGGCTCAGGCGATGACGGTGAACCGCAATCCGGCCAGGAACGGGAGCGACCCGGTTCCCGCCTGCCCGGTGAACAAGCCGGCCAGGGCCTCCACCGCGCCCGGTGCCACCGAGACGAGCACCGAATCGCCGTCCCGCCGCCAGCCGCCCTCGCCGTCGACCCCCACCGCGAAGCGCAGGTCGCCGGCGTCGCCCAGCACCGCGAACTCGGCGCCGGTGTGGGTGAGCCTGCGCCGCAGGGCGGGACCGAGGGCGGTGGCCGCCCCCGAGCCGAGGGTCACGATGAGGACCCGCCGGTGCCCCCTCCCCCGCCAGCGCCAGGCGAGGCTGGCCACACCCAGTTCTTCGAGGGCGCCGTCGTCGGCCGCCATCGCAGCCTCGGCCACCTCCCGCATGCCCGCCTCGTCGAGCAGCGACGTCCGGTCGAGCGCCGTGGTCAGCTGCGGGTCGCGCTGGCGCAGCAGGCCCACCACGTCGTCGGTCCGCCACGACCGGCACAGCTCCAGTTCATCGGCGGTCAGCCCCACGACCTGGAGGAATTCCACTTCCCCGAGCATCTTGAGGCCCGGGTCCTGGGCCACGGCAGCCGCCGTGATAGCCGTGCCCGAGTCGAGTTTGATCGGCCCCCGGAGGTCCACCTGGTCGCCGTGGGCGAACCCGTGGCCGCTGCGCCTGGCGTAGGCACCCAGGCTGATCAGGCAGTCCGCCCCCCAGGTCGGGAGCTCCTCGTCCTCGCGAGGCAGGCGCAACGTCAACTCGAAGCCGAGGTCGGCCAGGCCCAAGGTCACCAGATGCCACGTCGGTGGCTCGTCGCCGCAGTAGAGGCGGACCTGGTCTACCGCGGCCCGGCGGGGAAAAAAGACCTGCCGCGGTGGTCCTCCCGCCATTCGGTCGGCGTAGGCCGCCGCGGCCACCAGCCCGGGATCGTCGTCGGGCCGCGGGCCGGTCAACAGATCCTCAACGGGGTTCGCGCTTGTCCCAGTTCGGGTCGAGCTGATGGAGGAACAGGAAGCAGCGCTCCTCCTCGTCGCGCTCGCCGATCTCGGCGGCCCGGGCCCGCAACTGATCCAAGGCCCGCAGAAAACCGCGGTTGGTCGGGTACCGCCACCGGACGTAGCCCGAGCCCCGCCATCCGGCGCCGCGGAGGGTGTCGAGTCCCCGGTGGTAGCCGACCCGGGCATAGGCGTAGCCCTCGATGGTGTCGGTGGCGAGCTCGGCCAGCGCCGCCCAAGGGTCGACAAACCGGGGATGGGCGGCGGCCACCGCCGCCACCGCCGCCTTGCGCTCCTCTTCGGGAAGGGCCAAAGCCCGGGCCAGGGCCCCCTCGGCCTGGCCCGGTGCCTGGGGCAGGATCGTCTCGGGAAGCCCGGTCGTGAATGGGACAGCAGACTCGTTCGCCATGGGTGCATGCTGGCACAATCGGGCGTGACTGAGATCTCGTGCCTGTTCTGCCAGATCGTCGACCACGAGACCCCGGCCCATATCGTCGCCGACGAGGAGCAAGTGATGGCGTTCCTCGATGTCCGGCCCCTCTTTCCCGGCCATGTCCTCGTCGTGCCCAAATGGCATGTCGAGACGTTGCCCGAGTTGCCCCCCGCCCTGGTTGGGCCGCTCTTCGGGGCGACCCGTCGCCTGACGGCCGCGGTGGAGCGGGCCATGGGCGCCGACGGGTCCTTCGTCGCCATCAACAACCGGGTTAGCCAGAGCGTTCCCCACCTGCATGTCCATGTGGTGCCCCGGCGGCGCAAGGATGGGCTGCGGGGATTTATGTGGCCCCGGCAGCGCTATCCCGACGAGGCGGCTATGGCGACCACCGCCCGGTCGATCTCGGAAGCCTTACAGGGCCTTGAGCCCCCTCATCACGGCGACGAGATCGGCGATGGTGCCGCGGAGGACCGGTAGGCGGGCCGGGGCGTTGCCGACTTTGGTTCCGGACCCGTCGAGAAGCTTCTTCAACGCGCTCGACGAGCTCAACGAGTGGCGAGAGCTCGGCTGCTCTGGCGCACCCGCAGCGCCCACCAGATAAGCGGCAGTTGCAGCGGCAACCGGGCCCAGCCGACCGTGGCCTTCACGGCGCCATGATGGCGCCAGTCGACCGCCATCTTGACATTGGCGGGGAACACCACCACGAACAGCACCGCCGCCAGGGCCGCCCCGAGCGCCCGGCTGCGTTTGTTGGCGATGGCTGCCGCGCACGCCAGTTCCACGGCACCACTGGCGAGAACCCAGTCCCGGGCCGATCCGGGAAGTGCGTGGGGGATGACGGGGTCGTAGAACGACGGAAAGACGAAATGGGCGACCCCGGCCACCGTCAACAGGCCGGCTAGAGCCCCGGCCGCGGCCTGCTGGGTATCGAATCGCATCCGGCCACGCTCCCACAGGCGGGCGGGCTACCGGCCGCGGGCGCCGGGAGAGCTGCTCCCGTCGCGCCGACTAGGTCGACAAGTCGTCCAAGGGACCCGCGGGGCCATGACGGATGAACCATTCCCAGCCGTAGACGGCCGCGAATTGCTCGAGGCCGATCTGGAGGGCAGACGTGGTTTCCGGGATCTGGCTGGCGTGGGCCGCCATGGCGGCTCGCTTGCGGTCCAGCACGGTCGCCACCGCCACGGTGGTCGTCACCATGACCGTGGGGACTCCGATGCGGGAGCGGGCCAGGCCCAGGTCGCCGGCCAGGATCGCCTCCTCCACCAGGTGGGTCTCGACAAAGTGCAGGTACTCACGGTCCACCGTCGCCTCGTACACCGTCTCGGTGCCCACCTCCTGGGCGGCCAGCCAACCGGCGTCATGGATCTGTATGTGGTCGGGGTGGCCGTAGATGCCGAACCCGTCGTATATCACCAGTGTGGTCGCCTGTTCCTGGGCAAGTATGTCCGCCAGACGGCGCCCGACAGCTGCGGGAGCGGCGGCACTCAGGGCGCCATGGGCGAGGTTGGCGGGGTCGCCGGCCAGCCCTGAGTCCCGGTAGCCGAGGAACTCGACCCTCGCCACCCCGAGCAGGGCGGCGGCCGCGACCGTCTCCTCCCGTCGGACCGAGGCCAGATCCTGGGGTGAGGCGGCGTTGTGCGGCATGCCGAGTTCGCCCCCGGTGGCCACGACGACGACCACCCGATGGCCGGCGTCGTTCAGGCGGGCGATGGTGCCGCCGGTGAAGATGGCCTCGTCATCGGGATGGGCGTGGAAGAAGACGACAACGGACACCTCGTGAGTCTGCCCGGGCGGGAGACACCACTCGGGCCGAGTGGCCCCCTACGGTTGCGGCTACGTCCCGTCGCCTCCGCACCCCGATGCTCCTCGTCACCGTTCTCGCGGCGTCCTCCTGCGGGGCGGCCGGCAGGACCGCGGCAACCCACTCGACAACCACTGCCACTACGACCGCCCAGGCGGTCCCCCGGAGCCCGTCGCCGAGTGTGGCGACCACGACGACCCCGTCCCCGGTCGTCACCGCGGCTCCGGCCGCGAGCACCACCACGACCGCCAAGGCCCCGACCACCGGGCCTGCCGCCACCGCGGCCAAGGCGGCCGGCCTGGCCGGCAAGACGATCGTGGTCGACCCCGGCCACAACGGAGGCAACTTCTCCCGCGCCTCGGTCATCAACCAGCAGGTCTTCGTCGGCAACGGTTATAAGGCGTGTGACACCACGGGTACCGCGACCGGCGACGGCTATACCGAGGCCGCCTACAACTTCGATGTCGCCACCCGGCTGGCCGCCTTACTGCGGGCGGCGGGGGCGACCGTCATCCTGACCCGGCCCGACAACAACGGCGTTGGCCCGTGCATCACCGAGCGGGCCGCCATCGGGAACCAGGCCCACGCCGACGCCGCGATATCTATTCACGCCGACGGGGGGCCGCCGGGCGGGCGAGGATTCCATGTGATCCAGCCCGCGTCGCTGGCGGGATACAACACGGCCATCGTGGGGCCATCGGTTCGGTTGGCGTTGGATGTGCGGCGGGACTATCAGGCCGCCACCGCGATGCCCTTCTCCACCTATGCGGGAAGCAACGCCCTCGAAACGCGTAGCGACCTCGGCGGCCTCAACCTGTCCACCGTGCCCAAGGTGTTCATCGAGACCGGCAACATGCGGAACAACACCGACGCGCTCCTGCTCGAGTCCGCCGATTTCCGCCAGAAGGTGGCGGTCGGCCTGGCCCAGGCGTTCAGCGACTACGTGGCCGGGCGGTGAGCCGGAGCGGCGGCGTCAGCCCTCGACACGCAGCACATGCTGCTGCGTCTTTCCCCGCCGCAGGATCACCAAGGCGCCGATGACGTCGCCGCCGCCGATCGGACGGTCCTGGTTCTGGCGCCGGTTGTTGATGTAGACGCCGCCGCCTTCGAGCTGGCGCCGGGCGTCGCTCCTGGAGGAGGCGAGGCCGGTGCGCACCAGGGCGTCGCTCAGCAACAGGGCGCCTTCGAGCTCGGCGGCGCGTATTGGTGACGACGGGGCGTCGGCGACGACGGCGGCCAGGGTGGCGTCGTCCAGGGTCGCCACCTCCTCGGTGAAGAGGACCTGAGCGGCCCGCTCGGCTCGGACCGCCTCGGCCTCCCCGTGGACCATCATCGTCAGTGCCCGGGCCAGGGCCCGCTGGGCGGCCCGGCGCTCGGGGTGCTGGGCGGTGGCGTCGTCGAGGGCCTCGATAGCGGCCCGGTCGAGGAACGTCAGGGCTCGCAGGTAGCGCCCTACCTCGGCGTCGGAGGTACGTAACCAGTACTGGAAGAACTGGTAGGGGCTGGTCCGGTTGGGGTCGAGCCATACCGTGCCGGTTTCGGTCTTGCCGAACTTGGTCCCGTCGGCCTTGGTGATGAGGGGACTGGTCAGGCCGAACGCCTGCACCTCCCGGCGGCGCCGGATGAGGTCTACGCCCTCGGTGATGTTGCCCCACTGATCACTGCCGCCGAGTTGCAGCCGGCAGCCGTAGCGGTCGTAGAGCTGGAGGAAGTCCCAGGCCTGGAGCAGCATGTAGCTGAACTCGGTGAACGAGATGCCCTGCTCGCGGCCCTCGAGGCGGAGGCGTACGGAATCCTTGCGCACCATCTCGTTGACGCTGAACACCTTCCCGACGTCGCGGAGGAAGTCGAGCAGGCGGGCCTCGCCCAGCCAGCCGGCGTTGTCCGCCAGGATGGCGGTGGTGCCTGTCGCACCGGTCCCGGCACCCGGGTTGGCGAAGTCGAGGAACCGCTCCAGCTGAGCCTTGACGCCCGCCGTGTTGCGTTCCAGCTCGGCGGGGGTCAGGAGCACCCGCTCGTCGGACTTGCCGCCGGGGTCGCCGATCATGCCGGTGCCACCGCCGAGCAGGGCGATGGGCGTATGCCCGGCCTGTTGGAGGCGGCGCAGGAGACAGACCTGCTGCAAGTGCCCGACGTGGAGGCTGTCGGCGGTCGGGTCGAAGCCGATGTAGCCGACCAGGGAGTCGGTGTCGAGCAGCTTGGGCAGCGTCTCGGCATCGGTCACCTGGTGGACCAGGCCGCGCCACGTGAGGTCCTCGAACAGCCCGCTCATGGCGTTCATCCTTACATGAGCGAGGTGTTGGGTCGGTGGCCCATTTCCGAGCCACCGACCTGCGAACTATCGAGTGGTCAGTGCTTCTGGGCCGAGGCCTGAGGGAAGTATTCGCCCGATTCCGGGTAGCCGGGGGGCAGTTCCTCGCTCATCATCTGAGTGAACTGAACCATCAGGTCCTCGCGCAGCTGGCGGGATTCGTGCTCGGTCATGGACGCTCCTCGTCTTGGTGGTCGCTTCGGATCGAAGGGACCAGGTCCAGTCGTGGCCGGCGGCACCCTTTGGAAGGAGAGCTAGGCAGGCCCGAAGCTCCCGAGGCGTTGTCGACCATGAAAGGTCTTCGGCGCCCGCTCCGACCGCCTTGAGCGAGAAGGTCCAGGATTTGCCTGCTCTTAGCCTTGACGCGACCGGCGGGGGCGCCCGGCGCCGCTTTCCGCGGCACTGGCGGGGGCGGCAACGACATGCGGAACCCGGCGGGTCGAGCGGGTGGTTCGGTCCCGCCCGGTGCGCTTGGAGGTGTACATCGCCTCGTCGGCGGCGGCGATCAGACTCTCCTCGTCGTCGGCATTGCCCGGGATCTCGGCGACGCCGGCGCTCAGGGTGACCCCGGCCGTCCGGAGATTCCCTGACAGGCCCGAGCGCATCCGCTCGGCGACGCGGAACGCGTCCTCGACGGTGCAGTCGGGCAGGATCACGGTGAACTCCTCGCCTCCGTAGCGGGCGACCAGGTCGATGTCCCGGGCCGCCGCAGCCAGCACTCCCGCCACCTGGCGCAGCACGTCGTCGCCGGCCTGGTGGCCCAAGGTGTCGTTGACCCGCTTGAAGTGGTCGATGTCGAACACCACCAGGCTCAGCGGCTGATGGTTCCGCCGCGAGCGGGCGACCTCCCGGGCCAGTACCTCTTCGAACACCCGCCGGTTGGCGAGGCCAGTCAGGGAGTCCTCCTTGGCTAACCGTTCGACCTCTGCCATCAGCCGGGCGTTGTGAACCGCCAGGGCGGCATTGGTCGAGAACTGGTTGAGCATGGTCACGGCCCGTACCGGCAACTTGACGCCGAACAGCCCGCCCCGCTCGACCGCCAGGGCCCCGAGCGGTTCGCCCTCGGCGGTCAGCGGCAGGACGACGATGTTTCGGGCTTCGGGGAGGAGCCGGTTCAAGGTGCTGTCGAGGATCGGGTCGAGCGCTCGCACCAGGACCGGTCCCCGCTCTGCCCAGGCCCGCTCCACGACCACGTCAGGGCGGACCGACTGTGCCACCACCGGGGTCGCCTCCTGCCCCGGCAGGTCCCGTACCGTCGACATGGCGGTCGTCCCATCGGGCAGCCCGAGCAACGCCGCGCCCCGCGAGAAGCCGAACGCGGCCACCGAGCGTTCGAGCAGCACCTGCATGATCTGTTCCGGGCACGTCGTACGTTCCAGGGCTGAAGAGAGAAGAGCCAGGGCTTGGAGTTCCTCCTTGCTGCGCCGCAGTTCGCGTTCGTTGACCCAGGAGTAGAAGGAGGTACAGCCGGCGATCAACCAGAACGCCACGATGGAAAGCACCACGGCGCTGGTCGGAGGTTGATTGGCCCGACCGCTGGTCGTGCCCAACAGCCGGCTCACCTGGGTGTTGAGAGCGAAGGAATACAGGAGGATGAACACCAGCGAATCGATCAGCGCCATCCGCAGGCCGGTGCGATGGTTGCCGAGCAGCGTTACCGCGATCAGGTGGACATAGAACAGGAAGATCAGCTGGCTTTTCGGGCCGCCGGTCGGCGCCATGATCAGGGCGATATAGGCAACATCGACCACCTGCATGACGCTTTGGATGTCGATGCGCCATTTGCCCCGGCGGCGGGCCGCCTCGGCCAGGACCGCGAACACCAGGTAAGCGCCAGTGACGGGCGCCACCACGTTGACGCCGATGCCAATGGACGCCTTGGCCAGGCTCGCTACAACCAGAACGGTGATGGCGATCCCGAAGCGGACCACCAGCAGGGCCCCGTAGCGCTCCGCCAGCCGGTCGAGATCCCGATCGGGGAGCGATCGGGTGGCGCCGCGTCGGAAGAAGGCCATGACCACGGAGTCATCCCCCGCCAGTGGGCCGGGGCGGTCCCCCGCCGCCGCCGGTCGAGGCGGCAGGAGAGGCGGCGGGAGCTGAGGGCGCGGAAGGAGAGGCCGCCAAAGGGGACTGGGCCTGGAAGGCGGGGCCCGCCAGCCTGGCTGTGGTTGCCATGCCGAACCCGCCGAACAAGCTGACCCTCCTAGGATTCGTCCTCGCATTGAGCATCGGCACGTCGGCAGCCGAGCTTGAGCAATCTGCCCGATTTTTTCCCATTTGCCGGGAAGGGCCGGGATCGGCCGGGTTAGCCCGATGCTCGGTGAGGGCCCGGATCCCGGTCAATGGGCGATTCAGTTGAGGCGGGCCCGAAGCGCCCGGGCCTGTACCCACAGACTTTTGCCACTTTCGCCATGGGAGGCGGCCAGCTCTTCGAGAGCGTCGGCCGCTTCGCCGAAACGCCCGAAGTTGACCAGGCTCTGAGCCAGTTGGGCCATCTCGGTGGGGTCGACACCGGGAATGGCGGCCCTCAGGCGGGTCACCCAGACCAGTGAGGCGGGGTCCCGGCGCTCGAGGTAGCTCTGCTTCAGATTGGCCAGCATGCGGGCCAGGATGGCCCGGGGAGGGGCGCCGTCGAGCACCGATGCCGGCAGGGTGGCGGTCATCCCGAAGAGGGTCGTGAACAGGTCGGTGCACTGATCGGCATCGAGCATTCTCCCTCCGTGGAAGGGATCGATCAGGACCCGCGGGGGCGCGGTGTGGCGAACGAGGAAGTGGCCTGGCATTCCCACGCCTTCCAGCGGGACGCCGACGCGCCGGCCGATCTCCATCATCAGGATGGAAAGGGAGATCGGGATGCCCCGGCGACGGTCGAGCACCTGGTCGAGGAACGAGTTGCGAGGATCGGAGTAGTCCTCGGTGTCGCCCGCGAAGCCCATCTCCTTGAACAGGAGGTGGCGCAGACCGTCGAGGGTGGGCTCGGGACAACGCTGCGCCACCTCGTCGAGGCGGTCGAGCTCGGCGCTCACGTCGAGGCCGGGAGAGGCGTGGGCGGCCAGCAGGAGGGCGGCGTGATCGAGGGGGAGCGCGTGTTCGGGGCCCTGCACGAGGGCGATGAACGCATCAGTTACCGTCATCGCCACCCACCGCGGAGTCCACCGTTATCAGGCTACGGGAAGCGGCGCCGGGGCCCACCCACCGCGATTCGGGGGGAGGACCTCTTCGCCGGGGGAGGCCCTAATGAGCCGAGGCCCACGCCAGCAGCCGGTCGGCATCCCAGGCGTTGACCACCCGGTCGTGAGGGACCTCGCAGGCGACGGCTCGTTCGCAGCCGTTGATCTGCCACTCCAGCTGGCCGGGCGCGTGGGCGTCGGTGTCGATGGAGACCACGCAACCGTGCTCGAGTGCCTGGCGCAGCAGCCGCTTGGGGGGATCGAGCCGCTCGGGGCGCGAGTTGATTTCCACCGCCTTGCCGTGCCGGGCGCAGGTGGCGAAGACGGCGTCCGCGTCAAAGGTCGACTCGGGGCGGCCCCGGCCGACCAGGACCCGGCCGGTGCAATGGCCCAGGATGTCGGTGTGGGGATGCTCCATGGCCCGGATCATGCGCCTGGTCATGCCCTCGGACTCCATCCGCAGCTTGGAGTGGACGCTGGCGACCACCACATCCAACGATGCCAGCAGGTCGTCCTCCTGATCGAGGTTCCCGTCCTCCAAGATGTCGACCTCGATGCCGGTCAGTATCCGGAACGGCGCCATCTCCTCGTTCAACGCCGCCACCACCTCCAACTGCTGGCGCAGCCGGTCGGGAGACAATCCGTGGGCGACGGTCAGCCGGGGTGAGTGGTCGGTCAGGACCAGATAGGCGTGGCCCAGGTCCCGCGCCGCCCGGGCCATCACGTCGATCGGGCTGCCACCGTCGGACCAGTCGGAGTGACTGTGACAGTCGCCTCGCAGGATGGCTCGCATCTCGGCCACTGCGGGGTCGACGGGCCGGGCCACCTCCGGTGTCGCTTCGGCTTCCAACTTCTCCAGGTAGAGGGGCTGATGGCCGGCCAGCGCCTCGGTGATGACCTTGGCGGTCGTCTCCCCGATTCCGGGCAGGTCCCGCAGGCGCCCTGTCGCCGCCAGGTGGGTCAGCCGCTCGGGGCCCGCCTTGGACGCGGTGGCGGCGGCGCTGCGAAACGCCCGCACCCGATAGGTCGGCTCCCGGGCCTTCTCCAGGAGGTAGGCGATCCGCTCCAGGGCGGCGACCGGCTCCAGTGCGTTGTCGAGCTCCTCGGCACGGTTGGACGGCGTCCCGTCAGTCTCCTCCGCCGCCGCCACCCCCCGGCTTGCCCTGGTGCTTGACGGTCGGGGGCGGCGCCTGGGGGGCGCCCGCCATGTGCAACACAGCGCCGGCGGTGGCGTACTCGCCACTCGTCAGCTGTCCTTGCTGGTACCACTGGACCGTCTGGTCGAGGAGGGCGGAGGCGGCCGCCGCCCGGCTGGCGGGGTCGGCGATGGTCGCCACAGTGCTCAATCCGGAAGCCAACTGGCCCGCCGCGGCGCTCTTCGAGCGAGCCAGATTGCGGGCGACCGCCTGCAGGGCGACAGCGACGGGGTCGGACTGGCCGCCCCCGACGGTGGCCGGCGTGGTGATGGCCGTCGTCGGTCGCGAAGTGGTGCCCCCGCGAGGCGAGGGCGGGGCTGTCGTCGCCGGGGCCCCGGTGGTCGAGGAGCTTGCGCCCCGCCCGCCGAAGCCGGGACTCACGACGAGCAATGCCAGCGCCACGACGGCTACCGCGCCGATACCGAGGGCCACCAATCCCCGGCGGCGATCGAAGGGCGAACGCCCTCGACGGGGGGCGCCGGGACGGGCAGGGGGCCCGGCGCCGGGGCGCCTCCCCGGGGTGGCCACCTCGGTCGGGGTAGCGGCGACTGCCGCCTCGGTGGGGGCCAGCGCAGCTGAGGCAGGGGCGGCGGCCATGACCGACGTAGGTGGCGGGGTGGCGCGAAGGAGGTCCGATGCCATCTCCGCCGCCGAGGCGTAGCGCTGGGCCGGGTCCAGGGCCATGGCCCGCCCGATCACCGCCACCAGCTCCGGATCGGCGTCGGGGCGCAGCAACAGCGGGTTCTCGGCGGCGCCATTCACGGCGGCGGCCGCGATCGCCGCCGGAGTGACACCCGAATAGGGTTTCCTGCCCGTCAGGGCCTCATAGAGCACGACGCCGAGGGCGTACAGATCGCTGCGAACGGTGGCCGGGTGACCCATGGCCCGTTCGGGAGCCAGGTAGGCCGGCGTCCCGACCACCAACCCGGCGCCGGTGAGGGCGGCCGCCGTCTCGGCTCCTGCGGGAACCTCCACCACGCTGGCGATCCCGAAGTCGGAGACCTTGGCCCGGCCGTCGGGACCCAACAAGATGTTGCCCGGCTTGATGTCCCGGTGGATGATCCCCGCCCCGTGAGCCGCCCCGAGGGCCGACAGCACTTCGCCCGCCAGCCTCCGCAACCAGGCCACGTCGAGGGGACCGCGCCCGATGCTGTCGGCCAGTGACTCGCCCCGGAGGCGTTCCATCACGATGTACGACTGCCCGTTGTCCTCCCCGGCGTCGTAGACCGCCACCACGTGGGGATGGGTCAACCGGGCTGCGGCCCGGGCCTCGAGCTCGAAGCGGCGGCGCAGGTCGGCGACCGCGGCCAGATCGGACCGCAGCAATTTGACGGCAACCGGGCGGGCCAGGCGCTCATCCCAGCCGTCGTAAACCCGCGCCATGCCCCCCGCCCCCAGAAGCGAGTGCAGCCGATAGCGGCCCCCGAGTAGCGCGTTGGAGGGCGCGAAGTCCTCAACGACGGGCGAATCCACGACATAGTCCTACCCAACTGGGCGACCGAGCGCACGCCAAGGGCCAGCAAGACGCCCGCCCGCCGCCAGGCCACCCCCTTCGGTTACCGCCTCGACGAGCGGGGCAGAATGGGACGGTGATGGAACGCCGCCCTGGGGCCCTGCTGCTCACCGGCGGCGCCAGCCGGCGCATGGGACGGGACAAGGCGGCCCTCGTGATCGGCGGGAACCGGCTGGCGGATCGGACCGCGGCGCTTCTCGGCGCCGTGGCGGCGCCGGTCGTCGAGGTCGGACCCGGGTTCACCTCTCTGCCCCGTTGCCGGGAGGACCCGCCCCGATCGGGGCCGCTGGCGGCATTGGTGGCCGGGGCCGACGCCCTCCGCCAACTCGGCTATCACGGCTCGGTGCTGGTGCTGGCCACCGATCTCCCGCGCCTCACTCAGGCCTTCCTGCAACTGCTGGTCGACTGGCCCGCGCCGGGCGCCGAGTTCAGCGTCGTGCCCCAGGACTCGCAAGGCCGGGCCCAGCCGTTGTGCGCCCGGTACAGCCCCGCCGCGCTGGCCTGCGCGGTCGAGCTGGTCGCGGCCGGGCGACGCTCGATGGGTGCCCTCCTCGAAGCGGTCCCGGTGGCCTGGGTTGATGGCGCCGCCCGGTCCGACACCCCCGCGGATGTGCTCTGCGACGTCGACACCCCAGACGATCTGGCCGCTTTCAACCCCGCCACCAACTCCGCCGAACGCCGGTGACCGACGCCCTCCCGGTGCGGCACCCGGTGACGCCGGTGCGGATCGTCGCCGTGCGCTGCGATCACCACCTCGACCTGCCCGACCAGGTGGCCACCGAAGAGCCCATGGAGATACGGGCGGCCGGCCCCGGACAGCGGCCGGCGCCGGTCGCGGTCACCATGCGAACCCCGGGCCACGACTTCGACCTGGCCGTCGGGTTCCTCTTCACCGAGGGTGTGATCGGTGGTCGGGCCGACGTGGCGGCGGTCAAATACTGCGATCTCCCCGACGACATGGAGCAACGGTTCAATACCGTCACCGTTGAGCTCACCCGCCCACTCCCCCCCGACCGGGCCGCCCGGTCGTTCTCGGTCAACGCCAGCTGTGGCGTCTGCGGCAAGACCAGCATCGACGAGGTGACACTCGCCTGCCCCGCCCTGCCGGGGCCGACGTCTGCGGCCGCGCCCGTCCCGGCCTCGCTTCTCGCGACCCTGCCGGAACGGCTCCGGGCCCACCAGAAGCTGTTCGACCGGACCGGCGGCCTCCACGGGGCCGCCATCTTCGATCCTGCCGCGCACCATGGCGGCGCCGCGGCCGGCAGCCTGCTGGCGGTTCGCGAGGACGTCGGCCGGCACAACGCGGTCGACAAGCTGGCCGGCCACGCCCTGCTCACGGGACAGGTCCCCCTCACCGGCCGGGTGCTGGTCGTCTCCGGGCGGGTCAGCTTCGAGATCGTGCAGAAGGCGGCCATGGCGGGGCTGGCAGTGATCGTGGCCGTCTCCGCGCCCTCGAGTCTGGCCATCCAGGCCGGGGAACGCCTCGGAGTTACCATTGCCGGCTTCGTCCGGGGCGACCGCTACAACATCTACAGCCATCCAGAGCGAGTCGACCTGAGCCGATAACGATCCCATGGACCAGGTCGAGCAAGCCCGCCTCGGCGGGCTGGCGGCCGGCCTCCAAGGCCACATCGAACGCTGGCGGCGGGCGGTGGAAATGCAGGACGAGCGCATCCGCTCCCACCCGTGGGAGACGGGCCGCCCCGACCGGGCCGTCGACATCGAACTGCTGGCGCTCTCCCTGCGCAACCTGCTGCGGGCCTGCTGGGCCTGCCACGGCGTCTTCGACCGGCCCGCCTACTCCCCGTTCAAGGAGACCATGAACGCCTTCGAGGCGGCCGTCCCCCACGCCCGGGTCATCCGGGACCTGCTACAGCGCTTCGACCGTTACCAGGCCGACGGCCACCTCGACGTGTTCCTCAGCCTCGACGAGCCCGCCGAATGGCGTGTCGGGCCCGAGGGCTACTCGCTCCTCGTCAACGAGCTGCGCCTCGACCTGTCGACGGCGGCCCGGGAGTCGCTTCGTATGGCCGCCACCGCGTTGCGGGCCATCGACTACATCGTGTTCTGCCTGGAGCACACCGGCGAGCTCCCGGGCTGGCCCGACGGCGACTGACCGGCACCACGACAAGGCCGGGGAAAAAAGGCCGCCGACTAGCTCGTCCGGGGCTCCCGGGGCAGGCCGAGGACCCGCTCGCCCACGATGTTCCGCTGTATCTGGGCCGTCCCACCCCAGATGGTTTCTGACCGGGAATAGAAGAAGGACGACTGCAGCACACTCACGGGGTAGCCCGGGAGGGGCCGCCGCAGCCCGTAGCCGGGCACGAACTCGGGCTCCCCGGGGCCGTCCAGGACCTGGCCGCTCATCCCGAGGATGTCCATGGCCAGCTCCATCACCTCCTGGTGATACTCCGACCAGAACATCTTGTTGGTGGCGCCCAAGGCGGCCACCCCCGAGTCGTTGGTCCCGCCTAACGCCGCGGTCAGGGCCCGGTACCCGTTGATCTGCATGATCTTGACCTTGGTAAAGGCGTCCGCGAGCCGCTGGCGTATCCGCGGGTCGGCCGCCGTGCCGTTGCCCAGGGCCAGGCCGATCAGGTCGTCCAGCTCCTTCTTGAACCGGCGGTAGCCGGTCGTGGCCGACGTCCCCCGCTCGAAGCCGAGGGTGGTCATGGCCACCGTCCAGCCGTTGTTGACACCCCCCACCACGTTGTCCTTGGGGCAGCGGGCCCCGTCGAAGAACACCTCGTTGAACTCCGCCGACCCGTCGGGCTGGCGGATGGGCCGGACCTCGATACCGGGCTGCTTCATCGGCACCAGGAGATAGGAGATGCCGGCGTGCTTGGGCGAGGCGGGGTCGGTCCGGGCCAGGAGGAAGATGTAGTCGGCCTCGTGGGCCTGGGTCGTCCACAGCTTCTGGCCATGGATCACCCACTCCTCGCCGTCCAGCTCGGCCCGGGTCGTGAGCGAGGCCAGGTCACTGCCCGCGTCGGGTTCCGAGAACCCCTGGCACCAGGAGATCTGCCCGGAGAGGATTTGAGGCAGGAACTCCTTCTTCTGCTCCTCGGTCCCCCACCGCAGGAGGGTCGGCCCAACCAGAGTGTCGCCGAAGAAGTCGGCGCGCAGCGGTACCCCGGCTCGTTCGAACTCCTCGGCCAGCACCACCGCTTCCATGGTGCTCAGCCCTTTGCCGCCGTACTCGGCGGGCCAGGTGGCGCAGATCCAGCCGCCCGCCACCAGCTTCGCGTTCCAGTCATCGTTGAACTGACCCCGCTCGACGGCGGTCATGGCCGGTCCCACCCGGGCCCAGTCGACGGGCAGGTTGTCGACCAGCCACCGACGGATCTCCACCCGGAACGACTCGGCTTCTGGTGGGTACGTCAGGTCCATCGGTTGTCGAAACTATCCGTTTCCAGCCGCGATCGTCCGCTCTCAGGTCGGCCAGCGATAGGCGGTCAGGGCGGTCCACTCGGGGGCGGTCATGTACTGCCACACCCAGAACGAGGCGCCCTGGGCCCCACCCCGGCGGGCCACGTCGAGGAATCGGGCGATCTCGGCCCCGCCGGGCGAGCCGTCCCGACCTCCGTAGGGGCCCAGGTCGAAGGCCTGGCCGATGACGTGCACCGGTGCCAGGCCCGACAGCCGGGTCAGCGCCTGGCTGACGTCGGCGCCCGGTTCCATACAGCCCCAGTACAACATGGGCGCGAAGGCGTCGATATAGGGGGCCATCGCCTGATACGGGTAATGAGCCAGCCAATAGTCGGTGGGCGAGTACACGGTGGCCACCAGCGGGCGGCCGCCCAGGTGGGGCCGGAGCAGGCCCAGGTAGGTGGAGGCCCGCTTGCCGGACAAGGCGGTGCCCTCGCTGGCGGTCTCGATGTCGGCACTCCAGCCATCGAGGCGGTCGCCGGTCGGGGCCTGCCACGAGAGGGCCTGGTCGGTCCACGCGACATCTCCGACGGGGTCATAGAGATAGATGAAACCCCATCCGATTACCGCCACTCCGGCGTGGTGCAGGGCGGGCACCAGGGCGCTGAGGAATGTCTGGCCGTAGAAGCCGTCCAGCGAACTGCCCACCCGCACCCAGACCTGGCGGAGGCCGGCTGCCACCGCTTGGCGGACGATGGCATCGACGCGCCCACCGCTGGTCTGGTCTGACTGCCAGATCCACATGCCCTTGCCACTCAGCACCGAGAGGTCCGCCACCCGGACGGAGGGGGCGGGCGGGGCGGGCAGCGCCGATTCGGGGACCAGTACCGCCGGATGGTGGGGAGGGGTAGCGGCGGGCGGCGGGCGCGACGGAGGGCAGCCGGTGAGGGCGACTGGGCCGAGGGGGCCGGCGGTGGTCGTGGTGGCCGGTGCCACTGTCGTGGGGGGCGCCGAGGTGACCGGGGGCCGGCCGCCAGCCCCGACCACACGCCCCGCGGCCGCTTCCGGCCGCACCCGGTTCGACCCCGGAATGGGCCAGGTGGCGGCCACCGCGGCCGCGGCCGCCGGCAGCGCCACGGCGACGACCAGCAACAGGGCCCCCCGTCTCTTCACCCGCTCATCTCCCCGAGTCGATCCGGCAGCAAGATGACTCCGGCGCCAGGGGTCCCTGCTATCCCCCCATTACCGCATGTTCAGGCGGCGGACATTGGCCGCCTGCAGCCCCTTGGGGCCCTGGCTTACCTCGAATTCCACCTCTTCGTTTTCCTCGAGGTTCCGGTACCCGGAGCCTTCGATGGCGCTGAAGTGCACGAACACATCCGGACCGCCCTGCTGGGCGATGAAGCCGTAACCCTTTTCAGAGTTGAACCACTTCACGTGTCCTGTTGCCATAAAGCAATCCCCTCCTTTCCCGGCCGCCGGGGCTCCTGTACGCCTGTCCCGGACCGACCCCGGCTCTCACCGGGAGGGAACTGCTCGACCAGCGATGCTGCGCCCTCGGCCCGGCAAAATAGCACGGAGGAAGTCCCGGTGACAGGGGTCATGCCGAAGGCCGGAGGCGGCCCTCAGCCCGCCACCAGGGAGTTGAACTCGCTCACCAGGATGTCGATCACCTCCGACGGTTCCGGCCCCGGCAACGAGCCCGCAGCCGGGGCGACCTCGACGGTCACCAGGCTGGCCCCCGCCTCGGGCACCAGTGTCAACCGGCAGAAGCACGGCGGCTCGCTGAGGTACAGCTCCAGCAGATACGGCTCGTCGGCCACCAGGATGTCGCCCAGCCCGTAGGCCGCCAGGAACAAGGCTTCGAAGGCCTCGGCGGGAAGGAAGTCCACCGAGAAGCTGACGGGGTCAGTGGGCCCCGACGGGTGGGCGGCCACGGTGGCGGAGGGCTCTCGTCGGGCACTGTTGGCCGACTGGGCCTCGATCTGGGCCAGCGCCTGGTTGACGAGGGCCATGCGGGCCGACAGGTCGGCCTGGCCGCCGTGCAGGTCGGGGTGGACCTGCTTGGCGAGACGGCGCCGAGCGGCCCGGGCCTCGGCCAGCGATGATCCGGGGGGGACCCCGAGCACCGACCACGGGTCGCTCGACATACCGGCAACGGTAGCGTTGGCCCGTGACCCGCCACGTAGCCGTCGTCCCCCATACTCACTGGGACCGGGAGTGGTACCTGCCCTTCCAGGCATTCCGCATGGGGTTGGTCGAGGTGCTGGACGAGTTCCTGCCCACCCTGGAATCCGATGGTGGCTACGACCGGTTCCTCCTGGACGGCCAGATGGCGGCCGTCGACGATTACCTGGAGCTTCGCCCGGCCGCCTTTGACCGGCTCCGGCGACTGGCCGAGGCGGGCCGGCTCACCGTGGGCCCGTGGTACATCCTCATGGACGAGTTTTTGGTCTCGGGCGAGACGATCATCCGCAACCTGCAACTGGGGTTGCGGCGGGCCGTGGAGCTGGGCGGCGCAATGGCCGTCGGGTACCTGCCCGACATGTTCGGCCACGTGGCTCAGATGCCCCAGTTGCTGCGCCTGGCGGGCTTCGAACACGCCGTGGTGTGGCGGGGGGTGCCGGCCGCGGTCGACCGCAGCGCCTTCTGGTGGCAGGCCCCGGACGGCTCGACCGTGCGGGCCGAGTACCTGCCGGTGGGTTACGGCAACGGGGCTGCCATCCCCGAAGATCCTACGGCGCTGGTGCGCCGGGTGGCGGCCCACGAGCTCGAGACGGCCGCCTTGGCGGTAGGCGCCGAGGCGCCGATGCTGTGGATGAACGGTACCGACCACCAGGCGCCGCAGCCGTGGCTGGGCCCGGTGCTGGCGGCGGCCAACGCCGGACAGGACCAGTTCCATTTTGTCGTCAGTTCGCTCCCCGAGTACCTGGCCAAGGCGCCGACCGAGGGCCTGGCGTGGTGGCGGGGCGAGCTGCGCAGCGGGGCCCGGGCCAACCTGCTGATGGGTGTCGCCTCCAACCGGGTCGACGTCAAGATCGCCGCGGCCCGGGCGGAACGGGCCCTGGAGCGGGTCGCGGAACCGTTGTGCGCACTGTGGCTGGCGCCCACCCGCTGGCCTGGGGCGGAACTGGCTCTGGCCTGGGAAAATGTCATCCGCAATTCGGCCCACGATTCGGTCTGCGCGTGCAGCCACGACCTGGTGGGGACATCCGTCCTGCACCGCTACGGGGAGGCCACCACGATCGCCGAGGTGCTGCGGCGCCGCGCCTTGCGGGCCGCGGCCGCCGTCATGCCCGTCACCGGACCGGTCGCGCTCAACCCCTCGGCCCGGCCCCGCGGCGGCGTGGTGGAAGTGGTCGTCCCTGGTGAGGCACCGGTGACCGGCGCCCAGCTGGTGTCGCAGGTGCCGGCAGGAATGATGGAGGTGACCGGGACCGGGGCGGATATCCAGTCACTGCTCGCCCAGCTCGAGGCGGCCGGGTTCCGTCCCAACCAGGCGGGCCGGCTGACCCTCACCGCGGATGCCGTGGAAGGCGTCTTCCTGGCCTTCGCGAGCGACGCCGAGCGCCACCCGGCTCCGGCCGGGGCGTCGGTGCTGGCCGAGGCGTATGCCCAGGCGGGCGCTCACCACGACCGGCCGTTGCGGATCCGGGCGGGGCGGTCGGGCTGGCAGCGGGTGGCAGTCCGTGTCGATGACGTGCCCGGTTACGGCTGGGCGGCGTGGGCTCCGGCACCGCTGTCGGTTCCGCCGGTGACGGCGACGCCAACGGGGCTCGCCAACGGTGTCGTCACGGTCGAAGTCGACGCCGGCCGGGGCACCTGGTCGCTCACCCCGGTGGGCGGGGCGACCGTGGCGGGACTCGGCCGGCTGGTCGACGACGGCGACGGGGGCGACACGTACAACTACTCCCCACCAGGGGGGGATGCGCTGGTCGACCGGCCCACGGCCGTCACCGTCACCGTCGTCGAGCCAGGGCCGGTCCGCGGCGTCGTCCGGCTCACCGCCGATTACATCTGGCCGCAGCACCTGGACGGCGACACCCGGGTCGGCGAGCAAACCGTCGAAGTGGTCACCGACGTGGAACTGCGGGCGGGCGAGGATGTAGTCCGCGTCACCACCTCGTTCGACAATCGGTCCCGGGATCACCGGGTTCGGGCGTGGTTTCCCTTGCCGGAGCCGGCTGAGCGGTCCCTGGCCGAGTGCGCGTTTGCGGTAGTGGCACGGGGACTGGCCGCCGAGGGTGGCCCCCACGAATACGGGTTGCCCACCTTCCCCTCCCGCCGCTTCGTATCCGCGGGCGGCCTGACCGTCCTCCACGAGGGGCTGTTGGAATACGAGCTGGTGGCCGGGGGGACGGCGCTGGCGCTGACCCTGCTGCGGGCGACGGGGATGCTGTCGCGCCCGGGCATGGCCTACCGCGACAACTCGGCAGGCCCCGCCCTGCCCCTGGAGGGGCCGCAGATGGCGGGCCCGCTGTCGGTCCGCTACGCCGTTCATCGCGGTAGTCGGGATCCGTACCGGCTGGCCGACGATGTATTCGTGCCCCTCGAGGTGGTCAACGGGGCGGGCCTGGTGGGGGGATCGCAGCGGGGCAGCGTGCTGACGGTACGGGGCGCTGAGGTGTCCGCCCTCCAGCGGGTGGAGGAGCGGTTGGAGATCCGGGTGTTCAATCCCCACCAGGAGCCGGCGACGGTCGTGCTGGAGGGCCAACGCGGCTGGCTGGTCGACCTGAGGGGCGCCCACCAGGAACGCTTCGAGGAATCCTTCACGCTGCGACCGGGCGGTATCGCCACCGCCCGTCTCGACGAGCCCCCGGCGCCGTAGCCGCCGGTGCCCGGTGAGGCGTTGAGCTTCGACCACGTTGACCTGGTCCGGGGCCCGGTGAGCGTCCTGCGGTCGGTCTCGTGGCAGGTCGCCACGCCCGACCGCTGGGCCGTTCTCGGCCCCAACGGGTCGGGGAAGACCACCATGCTGCAGCTGGCCTCGGGGTATCTCCACCCCACCCGGGGCACGGTGGCGGTACTGGGTCGCCAGTTGGGAACCGTCGACGTCCGCCGGCTCCGGGAGCGCATCGGAATCGTGAGCGCGGCGGTAGCCAAGATGCTGGTGCCGTCGGTCACCGCCCGGGACGTCGTGATGAGCGCCCGCTACGCGGCGCTCGAGCCCTGGTGGCACGAGTACACCGTCGCCGACCGCCAGCGAGCCGAGGATCTTCTGACCCGGGCCGGGTTCGCGGCGGTGCTGGACCGCCCCTTCGGCGTGCTGTCCGAGGGAGAGCGCCAGCAGGTGCTCCTGGCCCGCACTTTGATGGCCGACTCCGACCTGTTGCTCCTCGACGAACCAGCGGCGGGGCTCGACATCGCAGGGCGCGAGCGTCTTGTTTCCCGGCTGGCGGAGCTGGCGGCCGACCCCTCGTCACCACCAATGGTGCTGGTCACCCATCACGTGGAGGAGATACCCGCCCATTTTTCCCACCTCCTCCTGCTGCGCCAGGGGACGGTGGTGGCAGCCGGGCCTATCAACGACGCCCTGACCTCGGCCAACCTGTCGGCGTGCTTCGGTCTGGCACTGCGCCTCGAGGGCGCCGGGGGGCGATGGGTGTGCCGGGCATCATGAATCCGCCCGAGCGGGGTGGTTGCTTGTTACTGGTGCGTACAACCCCCCGGTGGGTACCCTTTCGGGCCAGGAACTTGGGGCGTGGCAGTGTCGCCGCACCCGGAAGGCCAGCAGACCATTCCGAGCCCGTCGACACCACTACCAGAAGGATCCCCATTGCCGGAGCAGATGAATATCCATCGGGCCAGCCGGGCCAACGGCAGCGTGGCCCGACCCATCATGCTGGCCATTGCCGGTGACAGCGCGGCGGGCAAGACGACGATCGCCAAGGGCCTGGTGGCAGCACTCGGGCCGGATCGGATCACGTCGGTGTGTGTCGACGACTACCACCGCTACGACCGCACCGAGCGCAAGTCGCTGCCGTTCACACCACTGCATCCCGAGTGCAACTACATCGAGATCATGGAGCAGCACCTGCAACTGCTCAGCATGGGCCAGCCCATCCTGAAGCCGGTGTACAACCACCACGACGGGACCCTCGGGCGCCCGGTGTTGGTCGAGCCCAAGGAATTCGTGATCATCGAGGGCCTGTTCCCGCTGTACACCAAGCTGTCCCGGGCGTGCTTCGACATCACGGTGTACCTGGACCCCCCCGAGATCGTGCGCCGGGCGTGGAAGGTCAAGCGGGACACCCAGAAGCGGGGCTATACCGAGGAGCAGGTCATCGCCGACCTGGCCAAGCGGGAGCCGGAATCGGCGGCGTTCATCCGGCCCCAACGCAGCCAGGCCGACATCGTGGTGCGTTTCGCCCCGGTGGAGCTGCGGGGCGAGGTGGTGGGCGACCCGCCCAGCGCCAGCATCCAGCTGCGGCCGACCATCCCCCACCCGGACCTCTCCAAGATCATCGGGGAGAACATCCGCGAGGCGATGCACGTCAAGCTGGTGCGCGACGACGACGGTAAACCGGTCGACGTTGTCCACGTGCACGCCTACGCAGAGCGCGCTTTGACCCGGGTGGTGGAAGAGGCGATCTGGGACGAGCTCGACACCCACGAGACACTGCCCCAGGCGCTGGGCCTGATCGACAGCGACACCCGCAATGAGGCGCTGGCGGTGACGCAGCTGCTGTTGTTGTTCCACCTGATCCAGGCCAAGGGTCAGATCAGCCTCACCGCCGATTTGGCCTAGACGGCCTCGACGCGGCCGGCCGCGACTTTCAGGCGGGAGCGGGCGCGACCGCCTCGGACGTGCGGGACTTGCCGGTGGCCAGGAACGACCCGGCCAGGATCATCGGGAAGCCGATGGCGATGCCGAGCGAGAGGGGCTCACCCAGCAGGATCACGCCCAGGGCGACTGCCACCGCGGGGTTGACGAAGGTGATCACCGTGGCCCGGGCCGCGCCCACCTCGACGATCAGGGCGAAGAAGAGTACGAAGGCCAGTGAGGTGCACACCAATGTCAGCACGGCCATCGCCGCGATCACCTCGGCGGAGACGTGGTGGGGCAGGTGGGTGAGGGCGATGGGGGCGTAGGCGGCCGCAGTCAGGACCATCGAGGCCGCCACCAGCCCCAGGCCGGGCCGGGCGGCGAAGCGGCGGGCGATGATCCTGGGCCCGATGGCGTAGCCGACCGCGGTCAGCACCACTTCCCCTCCCGCCACCAGGCTGGTCCCATGCAGGTCGATCCCGACCAGCAGCGCCACGCCCGCCAGGCCCACCAGCAGGCCGAGGACCCGCCGGCGATCCAGCCTCTCCTCCTGGCCCACGGCCAGCGCCAGGCCCGCCCCGATCAGGGGGACCATCGCGATCAGGAGGCCGGAGACGGAGCTCGACAGGCGCTTCTCGGCGGACGACAGCAGGAACCAGGGACCGGCGACCTCGATGGCGGTATAGGCCAGGACGGCCCGCCAGTGGGCCAGCAGGGGCCGGAGGTAGCCCCGCCGCCAGGCGATGGGAAGCAGCAGCAGGGCGGCGGGGGTGGTGCGGGCAAAGACCAGGACTGGCACCGGCAGCTCCCGCACCGCCACCTTGATGAGCACGTACGGGACGCCCCAGATCACGCCCATCGACAAGAACAGCCACTGCCCGCGCCTTGACACAACCTTTACTCTCCCCGGCTCAGCCGGTCACGGCAAGCGAGTATCGGCCCCGGTGTTCAACAGGGTCGAGGAAGCAGTCATCGGGCTCGACCGGCCGTCAGGTGGGGCACGAAAAGAAGCCCGCGCGCGACACCGGTGAAGGCAAACTGGTCGAGCCGGGCGGCGCTGACCGAAGCCGCCACGGCAAGCCTGACAGATGGAGAGACGATGAGCAGGGACACGAGGACGGACCGGCCGTCGCCTGGGCGCCACGTCGCCGACACCCACGATCTGATCCGCGTGCACGGGGCGCGCGTCAACAACCTCAAAGACGTCAGCCTCGAGCTCCCGAAGCGCCGGCTGACGGTGTTCACGGGCGTCTCCGGCTCGGGCAAGAGCTCGCTGGTGTTCGGCACGATCGCCGCCGAGTCGCAGCGCATGATCAACGAGACGTACAGCGCCTTCGTGCAGGGCTTCATGCCGACCCTGGCGCGTCCCGACGTCGACGTACTCGAAGGGCTGACGACCGCGATCATCGTCGACCAGCAACGTATGGGTGGCGATGCCCGCTCCACGGTGGGCACCGCCACCGACGCCAACGCGATGCTGCGAATCCTCTTCAGCCGGCTCGGGCAGCCGCACATCGGCTCGCCCCAGGCGTTCTCCTTCAACGTCGCCTCGATCAGCGGGGCAGGGGCGGTCACGCTGGAGCGCGGCGGGGAGACGGTGAGGGAGCGGCGCAGCTTCAGCATCACCGGCGGCATGTGCCCGCGCTGCGAGGGCCGGGGCTCGGTCACCGATTTCGACCTGTCCCAGTTGTACGACGACAGCAAGTCGCTCAACGAGGGTGCCCTCACGATCCCCGGCTACAGCATGGACGGCTGGTACGGCCGCATCTTCGGCGGCTGCGGCTTCTTCGACCCGGACAAGCCGATCCGCAAGTTCACCAAGCGCGAGCTCCACGACCTGCTCCGCAAGGAGCCGACCAGGATCAGGGTCGACAACATCAACCTGACCTACGAGGGCCTGATCCCGAAGATCCAGAAGTCGATGCTCTCAAAGGACGTCGACGCCCTGCAGCCGCATATCCGCGCCTTCGTGGAGCGGGCGGTCACGTTCACCGCCTGCCCCGAGTGCGGCGGCACCCGCCTCAGCGAGGCGGCCCGGTCATCGCGCATCGGTGGGATCAACATCGCCGACGCCTGCGCGATGCAGATCAGCGACGTGGCCGAATGGGTCCGCGGCCTCGAAGAGCCGTCGGTGGCCCCGCTGCTCGCGACGCTGCAGCAGACTCTCGACTCGTTCGTGGAGATCGGGCTCGGCTACCTCTCCCTCGACCGGCCCTCGGGCACGGTGTCGGGCGGCGAGGCGCAGCGCGTCAAGATGATCCGCCACTTGGGCTCCTCGCTCACCGACGTCACCTACGTCTTCGACGAGCCCACCGCGGGCCTGCACCCCCATGACGTCCGGCGGATGAACGACCTGCTGCTGCGGCTGCGGGACAAGGGCAACACGGTGCTCGTCGTGGAGCATGAGCCGGAGACGATCGCGATCGCGGACCACGTTGTCGACCTCGGCCCCGGCGCCGGCGCCGCCGGGGGCACGGTCTGCTTCGAGGGCACCGTCGAGGGGCTGCGGGCCAGCGGAACCATCACCGGCCGCCATCTCGACGATCGGGTCGCCCTCAAGGAAGCGGTGCGGGCACCAACCGCCACCCTCGAGATCCGCGGCGCCACGGCACACAACCTGCGCCACGTCGACATCGACATCCCCCTTGGGGTGCTTGTCGTCATCACCGGCGTCGCCGGCTCCGGCAAGAGCTCTCTCGTGCACGGGTCGATCCCCCCCGGAGCAGGTGTGGTGTCGATGGACCAGGGCGCGATCCGCGGCTCGCGACGGAGCAACCCGGCGACGTATACCGGCCTGCTCGACCCGATCCGCAAGGCGTTCGCGAAGGCCAACGGCGTGAAGGCAGCGCTGTTCAGCGCCAACTCCGAAGGCGCCTGCCCCAACTGCAACGGCGCCGGCGTCATCTACACCGACCTGGCGATGATGGCCGGTGTCGCCACCACCTGCGAGGAGTGCGAGGGAAAGCGGTTCCAGGCATCGGTGCTGGACTACCGCCTCGGCGGCCGCGACATCAGCGAGGTGCTCGCGATGTCGGTGGCCGAGGCCGCGGACTTCTTCGGTGGCGGCGAAGCGCGCACGCCCGCCGCCCACGCCGTCCTCGAGCGGCTCCGCGACGTCGGACTCGGCTACCTCATCGTGGGCCAGCCGCTCCCGACGCTGTCCGGCGGCGAGCGGCAGCGGCTCAAGCTGGCCACCCACATGGCCGAGAAGGGCGGCGTCTACGTCCTCGACGAGCCGACCACCGGCCTCCATCTCGCCGACGTCGAGCAGCTGCTGGGCCTGCTCGACCGGCTCGTCGACTCGGGCAAGTCGGTTATCGTCATCGAGCACCACCAGGCGGTCATGGCCCACGCCGACTGGATCATCGACCTCGGACCCGGCGCCGGCCACGACGGCGGCCGGGTCGTCTTCGAGGGCACGCCCGCCGATCTGGTGGCCGCTCGCTCCACCCTCACCGGCCAGCATCTGGCGGCCTACGCCGGCACCTGACCCGGGGCCTAAAGGAGGCGCTCCCGGACCCCCGGTACGGTTGAACCATCAGGCGGCGTTTCCGCCGGTCGTCACGCAAACGTGGACGACCCATTACAACTTCCTCACAACTGTCTGGCTAACTGATGCTCGTGGCCAGCGCCAACGACCCCAGCCGGAGCGACCTGGCCCATCTGTTTCGCAGGGCCGGCTTCGGCGCCCGCCCCGATGAGCTCGACGCGGCGGTGAAGGCAGGCTACCGGGCCACTGTGGAGGAGCTGCTGGCCGGTCTGGGCGGTCCTGACCCAACCGGCGACGCGGTCCCGCTCCCCGATCTGACCCTCCCCGCCGTCCGTGGCCACGACTGACCCGGTGGCCCGCCAGGCCGCCCAGCGGCAGCGCCGGGCCGTGGAGAACCAGCAGCACCTGGCCTTGCAGCGGTGGTGGCTCAACCGCATGATCGTGACCTCGACTCCGCTACGGGAGAAGCTCACCTTGATCTGGCACGGGCATTTCGCCACCGCCTTCCAGAAGGTCCGGGTGGCCGAGCTGATGTACCGCCAGAACCAGGTGTTCCGGACCCTGGGCGGAGGCAGCTTCGAAACGCTGACTCAGGCGTTGGCCAAGGACCCCGCCATGATGCTGTGGCTCGATACCGAGACCAACGTGGCCGGCCACGCCAACGAGAACTTTGCTCGGGAGTTGATGGAGCTGTTCACCCTCGGGATCGGCAACTACAGCGAGGCCGACGTTCAAGAGGGGGCTCGGGCCTTTACCGGCTGGAGCCTGGTTCCCGGCTCCTACCAGTTCGTCCTCCGGGCCCGGCGCCATGACAGCGGCGTGAAGAACTTCCTCGGCCAGTCCGGGAACCTGGACGGGACCGACGTGGTCCGAGTGGTCACCCATCAGCCCGCCTCGGCGCAGTTCGTGGTGGCCAAGTTGTGGAGCCACCTGGCCTTCCCGGTGGCCCCCGGCGACGCGATCGTGGCCCCCTTGGCGGCCTCCTATGCCAAGGACCTCGATGTCACGGCGTTACTCCGGGCAATCCTCCTGCACCCCACCTTCATCAGCCCGGCCGCCAGACAGGGACTGATCAAGACACCCATCGAATGGATCGTGGGGGCCGCCCGGGCGTTCCGGTTGAACGCCGACCTCGAGCTCCAGTCGGGCCCGGTTGGCGCCCCTGCCGCCACCGGGCGCCCGGCCATCGGTGCTCTCCTGACCTTGCTGGCCCAGGAGCCCTTCAACCCTCCCAACGTCGGGGGCTGGCCCCAGAACGGCTATTGGCTGAACACCGCCACCTCCCTGGCCCGGCTTCAGGCGGGGCTGGGCCTCGGCCAGCGTCTCGACCTGGCCTGGCTGACCGGGCTGGCAGTGAGCCAGCGGCCTCAGGCCGTCGCCAGCCGGTTATCCGTCGACGGCTGGGGCCAGACCACCGCCGCCTCCCTCAACCACGTGGCGTCGGAGCCGGCCGCCCTGGTGGGCCTGGCCCTGTCCGCTCCCGAGTACGTCCTCAACTGACCGAGGAGCGACCATGCCCGCCGATAACCCCAACGCCGCTCCCCCACCCCCATGGCCCGCCCGGTCGGCCGCGACTGCCGCCACCCAGGCGACACAGCTGTATGCCATTCCCGGCCACGACCGGCACCAGATGACCGGGGGAACCGGCGCCCCGGCGGCCGCCCCAGGCGGCCCCCGCGGCTGCGATCGGGGCACCGTCAGCCGGCGCTGGTTCATGGCCGGCGCGGCGGGCGTCGGAGTGGCCGGCGCCGCCGCTTTGGCCCTCGGCCATGACTCATGGGACCGGCTGCTGAAGCCCTCCTCGCCTTCGGGCCAAACCCTGACCATCGGGAAGGGCATCTTGGTGATGGTCACCCTGTACGGAGGCAACGACGGCCTCAACACCGTCATCCCCTACCAGGACAGCAACTACCTGCACGGGCGGCCCAACCTCGGCTATCAGCCCAACCAGGTGCTCCCGGTCGGGGACGGCCTGGCCTTCCACCCCAACCTCAAGGGCATGAAGAAACTGTGGGACGCCAAGAAGCTGGCCGTGGTGCGCGGCGTCGGGTACCCCAACCCGGTGCTCAGCCATTTCCGGGGTATGGACATCTGGCAGACCGGATCCCCCGAGTCGGCGGTGGCGACGGGCGTGCTGGGCCGCTGGCTGGATGCCACGGGCAGCGATCCCATGCGAGCCATCAGCATCGGCAGCACCCTGCCCCGGCTGCTCACCGGCGAAAAGAGCTCGGGCACCGCCATCGCCGGCGCCACTATCAACCTTCCCGGTGGCAAGGTGCTGGCGCCGATCCTGGCCTCCTTCGACGCCGCGGGGCGGGACCGGCCCGGCCTGGCGGGCCTGGTGGCGCAGTCCGGCGCCGACCTGCTCCAGGTCCAGCACACCCTCTCGGACCTCTTGGGGGCCCGGGCCGGTGTGACACCGCCCACCACCGCCTCACCCGGCCACGCGGGCGGCGCCCGGGCGGGTAGAAAAGGAGGTGCCGCGGCTGCGACCGCACTGGCCGAGCAGTTGGACATCGTGGCCCAGCTGATCACGGCGGGCAGCCCGACGCGCGTCTACCAGGTCAGCATGGGCGGCTTCGACAACCACGCCCAGGAGAAGGACACCCACGCCCGGCTGCTCGGGGAGTTGGACGCCGCCATCGCCGGATTCATGTCCGCGATCGGCACCCACCCGTTGGCTCGCCAAGTGGTGCTCATGACATACTCCGAGTTCGGGCGCCGGGTGGCTGAGAACCTGAGCGGCGGTACCGACCATGGCACCGCGGCCCCCCTGTTCGTGGTCGGCGACGCCGTCAAGGGGGGCCGGTTCTACGGGGCCGAGCCTTCGCTCAACGACCTCGACAACGGCAACTTGAAGTTCACGACCGACTTTCGCCAGGTGTGGGCAACCATGCTTGCCGGGGTGGTCGGTGTCGATCCCAAGGTGGCCCTGACCGGGCCCTTCCCAACCCTCGACCTGCTGTAAGGGGGGCGGGCTAGGAGTGGACGGACTCCAGGCCGCCCAGGTCCTGCAGCCGGGCGATGAGGTCGTCGCTGGTGTAGAGGTTCCGGTCGAGTGTCTCAGTCAGCCAACGCTCGATCTCGCGGCGCAAATCGCCCTCATCGAGCAAGCCCCAGATGTCGAGCAGCCGGTCTTGCACCGCCGACGAGGACAGTGACAAACCATCCCGCAACTCGGCGATCCAACCCTCGAACGCTGTTTCGACTGACGTCCCAACCACAATTACTCCTTTCGGCACAACAGCCCACACGGTACAGCGTTTCCTAGGTCATTCTTGTTCCCCGGCGCCGCCCGCCATGAACGCACCGTGAACTACGAACTCTGGTTGTTTCCCCCGGAAACGGTGGTGGGCGCCACCGTCGTTGGGCTGGGCGGCCCCGGGTGGACCGTCGATTGCGTCGGATTCGACGGGTGCACCAAGCCCGCCGGGCCGGCGCCGAACGCCGCCAAGAGATTCTCGGTGACCCGTCCCAGCACCCGGCCGGCGCAGTTGGGAGCTTTGCAGTGGGTATCCATGTTGCCTACCCAGTCGATGGTTCCGGCTGCGAACACCCCGGCGCCGCTCGGGGCGCTGTAGTAGGTCGCATCGGCGAAGTCGGCCTTGCCTCCGCAGCGAAGGGGCGAATGGGTCACGATCTCGACGTTGGGCGGCCCCGGCACGCTCCGGTCGTAGCCGTCGTACTCCGAGCCCACCACGTTGGGCAACTTCTGGCCCACGGTCGCCCCGGTGCCGTCAAAGAGCCAGTTGTCGGGGTCGACGACGACCATGTCGGCGCGCACCGGATTGCACCGGTAGAAGTTGCCGATGAGCTGGCTTTCGGGTTGGTTGTTGGGCGCCTCCCGCCAGCTGACGGTGACGTCGGCGTTGTCCTTGCCGTTCAGCGGGTCTTCGAGGGCCGACTTGTAATCGATCTCGTGGCGACCGGCCCCGAGTGGCGAACTGTCGAGGCGGATATGGCGGAAGACGGCGTTGGCGCCCAGAAAAGCCAAGTTCACGCCGCGGTCGCGCGCTTGCTCCAGGGCCTGGCGCATCCCGAGGGAGTAGTACTCATCATGACCGGGGCTGATCACCGCCTTGTGGTGAAGCAGGGGGTTGGGATGCTGCTGGAGGTCGACATCGGTCAGGTAAGTGACGTCCAAGCCCAGCGACTCGATGAGCGACACGAGCGGGTACTCCAGACCGAGGAAGTCACCGGCGCCCTGGCCCAGGCCGTAGGGCCGGTCGAAGGAGACCGTCCGGGAGCGGTGGCGGTAGTCACCCGCGCCTCCACCGTAGAGGTTGTAGCCGCCCCAGAGGTTGTAGGCCTGCCAGGTCGTGATGGCGTTGATCAAGACGAACGGCGCGGTGCTGGCATCGTTGCGTACCGTGAGGGGCACGTACTGCTGCTTGCCGGTGTCGGCCACCAGTTTCAGCAGATAGTCGCCCTCGGGCCAGGCGTCGGTCGCCAGCACCAGCGACGGGGCCCACGAAGTCTCCACCATGTTGATCCCAGGCGTGAAATGGAGAGCCGCCTGGACCCCGCCCGGTGTGGCGCCGGAGGCCGCCACCAACCGGCCTCCGAGGCCCTGGTAGTACCCCATGCGGTAGATCTCGACGTGGAATTCCGGCGCCGCGGTGGAGACGAACAGGGTGACCGGCTGGCCTGGCGTGATGCTGGTGTGATTGGCGTAGCCCTCGATCTCATGGTTGTCGGCGGCATCGGTGATCTTCCAACCACTGGAACCGGGCCGGGTGTTCTCGCCTGCGATGCGCGCCGAGATCTGGGCTGCCTCCCCGACCCGACCCCCGCTGACGACGGTGGCGGGGGTGGTGACGATCGGTTCGGATTCGGCGCCGGTTCCCGGAGGGGCGCTGGAAGCGCGGTTGCGGCTCCCGATGGCGCCACCGGCGGAGACTCCGAATCCCGCCAGCACGACGAGCAGCAGGGCTCGGATCATGAGGCGCTGCTTGCGCCCCCGCAGGGCCGCCCGGGCGGCCGGCCGGCAAGCGCGGGGCGGCGGGCCGGACCCCTTCCGACGGCCGGCGGGACGGGTGGCCGCCGGGACGGGGGCGCCCAGATCTTGACGTGGGTCCGCGCCCCGGCCGGGGCGGCGGGCTGAGTGCGCCGGCTTATAGCGGGCCATGCGAGAGTGGCGCCGGGGGAGGCAGGAGGATAGGCCGTACGATATCCCGGGGGGCCTGACGAGTGCGGTACCCAGCGGCCCTCAGGAACTCCACCGCGGCGTTCGACCCTCCAGGAACGACATCACGGCTTCGAGCTGGTCCTCCGATCCGATCAGGGCCCGCTGAGCCCGCTGCTCGGCCAGGAGTCCCTCGTCGATACTCACCCGGCCTGCCTGGTTGAGCAGCGCTTTGGCGGCTCGGATGGCCGGCGGGCTCATCTGGGCGATCTCACGGGCCAGTTTCAGGGCATCGGGATGCGGGGTTTCACTCAACCGAGTCGCGAGACCGAGCCGGAACGCCTCCCCGCCGGTGACCACACGGCCCGTGAACGTCAGCTCCTTGGCCACGTCCAGGCCGACCAGCGCCGGGAGCACCTGGCTACCTGACATGTCCGGGACGAGGCCCCAACGGATCTCCATCACCGACAGTTGGGCGTCGGGAGCCACGATGCGGATGTCGGCCCCGAGGGCCAACTGGAGGCCCCCACCGAGGGCGTGGCCGTGGACGGCGGCGATGACGGGTACCTCCAGGGTCGACCACACTGTGACCGCCTGCTGGGCCACCGACGCCAGCTGGTCGTCGCGATGCGCCAATGCCCCCGCCGCGAACGAGTCGTCCCCGGCTCCATCTTTCCCCCCCTCGGTGCCGAAGGCGGCCAGATCGAGACCGGCGCAGAACGACCGGCCCTCCCCCGACAGCACGACCGCCCGCAGCGACCGTTCGGCTCGCAGCGCCTCGCCGGCCTCGATCAGGGCGTCCAACATGGCCAGGTCGATGGCGTTGCGCTTCTCCGGGCGGCTGAGCCGGACGTCGGCGACTCCGTCTTCGATCGTGACGCTGACGCGGGCGGGCATGGCCGGGCCATGCTAGGGGTAGGGTCCGCCAGCTGGGCGCCTCGGCCCGGAATACTGGGCCCGTGGCCCACGGCGATCTGGCGTTGCTGGTGCGGATCCTGGTCGGGTTCGGCCTGGCCTTCGTCTTCGGCTTCGAGCGCCAATTGCGGGGGTCGGTGGCCGGCGACCGGACGTTCTCGCTGATCGGGGCGGCGGCGGCCGCCATCACCTCGGTGGCCGCCAAAACCTCGCCTCAGGCCATCGCCGGCGTGATCACGGGCATAGGGTTCATCGGCGGCGGCGTGGTGCTGCGGGGCCAGGGGGGAATGATCCGCGGGGTGACCACCGCCGCCACGGTCTTCGCGGCGGCCGGCGTCGGGGTTGTCGTTGGCTACGGGCACCTGCTGTTGGCGGCCATCACCACGGCATTGGTGTTGCTGACCCTGGAACTGCAGCACATCCCGTTCCTGCGGTGGCTGGATGCCGCCAGCTACGCCGGGCGTTTCCAGACCGACCGGGTGGAGGACAATGCCGACCGCCCCCCAGGGAACTAGGCCAGGCTACCCCCGGTGTTGGCCAGCCTCCCAAGTGTGGACCTGACGGCCGGGGAAGGTCTGGAGACCCAGATCCGCCGGGTCCGGCTGGGCGATGGCCACGTCCTGGTGGCCCGCCTGACGACCGGGGAGGTGGTGGCGTTCGCGCCGGTGTGCCCGCACCAGTTCACCGAGCTCGACGAGGCCACGATCCGCGATGGCCAGCTGCGCTGCCCCCGCCACGGGTACCTCTACGACACCCGTGGCGGGGAGAACATCCATCCGGGCCGGGAGACCCTCCCTGAGAACCGGTGGAAGGTGCGGCCGGGGTACCTGCCGTGTTTCGAGGTCTGGGAGCAAGAGGGGCGGATTTGGGTGTCCGACCAGACGCGATCTCCGCCGGCGTCCTACGACCCGGCACTCGAGGAGCGCCCGGCCGGCTCAGGCGACCCCGAGGCAGGCCCGGCTGCGGCTGCGGCGGCGGGTACGGGTACGGGTACGGCTACGGGGGCGGGGGCGGCAGGAACGGGTGCCGGGGGGGCAGGAACGGGTGAGGGTGCGCCGGTTGCCGGGGCGGGCGGAGCGGTCGAGCAGTCGGTCAAGTTTCTCACCGTCACCTCGGGTTCGACCTTCGACATCCGCCTGCCCGGGATCCCCCGGCCCGGCTTCGCCTGGCAGTTCGAGATACTGGGACAACTCCTCCAGGTAGTAGATGAGCAGTTCGAGTCGGGATTCTCCCCGTGCCACCTGGTCCGGGTGACCGCCCAGGGGGCCGGCGCGGCCACCCTCACGTGCTTCTACGCGGACGCCCGGGGCGAGCGGGCCGAGGTGCGGACCTTCATCGTCCGGGTCCAGCCGGCGTGAGTCGAACTAGGCGGCGGTCCTGGCTTGGGCGATGCCCACGGGGTCGGTGGTGGCGGCGGCCACCAACTCGGCGGCGGTGGGAACACGGGGGTCGAAACGTGCCTGGCCACCAGCGGGCAACGCGTCGATCCACCCGGGCGGGGCCGGAGTGGTGATCTCTCGGGATCGGTTTCGTGGCATTGGCTAAGAGAGACACCAACGAGGGTGCTGATACAAACGGCCGCGTTTTTCAGTCTTCGCCCTCCAACAGGGCGTCAATCCGCTCGAGGATGGCGGCCCGACGGGGACCGCGGTGTTCGAACATGAGGATCTCCACCAGCTCCTGGTCGTCGAGCTCCGGCAGCAGCGGGACGATATCGGCTACCTCGAGATACTGGTAATCCTCGATCGGGAACGGGTAGTCCTCCTGTGGCGGTGCCGTAACCCGGCGCCGGACGGCTGGCGCGGGCAGTGCCGGGGTCAGGCGGGGGGCCGGGGCCGAAGAACGAGTTGGGGCCGAAGCTGGGCGGGGCGGCGGAGTCGGCCTGGAGGCGCCAGGCGCGGCCGATCTGGAGGCGCCAGGCGCAACCGGCCTGGAGGCGCCGGCCGCCGCCGCTGCCGCCTGCCGCTCGGTCGAGCGGGCAGCGGGCGGGCGCCGCCCGGCGGGGGTTGCGGCCCCACCCGCGTCGGCTACCGAAGCGACAACAGGACCGGATGGCGCCGCCGCCGCCACCGGCCGAACGGGCGGCCGAGGGGGTTGGGCGCTCTGCACCCAATCGGCGACCACCGGATTCCGCTTCGGTGGTCGCAAACCGTTCGGCATCGGTCGCGAAGGCGACGCGGACCCGGCGGAGACCAACTCGGGCTCCCGTTCGGCGACCGGCTCCCGTTCGGCGACCGGCTCCCGTTCGGCGACCGGCTCCCGTTCGGCGACCGCGGCGGCCGGCTCCCGCTCCGGGGCAGGGGCAGGGGCCGGGGCCGGCTTGGGCGACGGCTCCGGTTCCCGCTCCGATGGCCTTGCCATCATCGGCGATGGCACGGTGCGGGCGGGACCGGCGGACCGCCGGCGGCCGGGCGGGACAGGAGTGACGGCCGGCCCGAGCGGGGGCCTGACCGGCGGCGCGGCCTCGAAGCGGACGGTGGCGGCCATCGGGGCGGGCTGCGGTCCGTGGCCCGCCGCCGAGGGATCCGCCTCGTCCGGTTCCGCCAGGGACGCCGTCCACGCCAGGTTCTTTTCCACTTCGGCGGCGGCCTGGGCGCGCCCGTGGCGGCGACGCGACGACAGCAGCAGGAGCAGGGCGGCCCAGGCACTACAAACGATCGAGACGTAGATCAGCGCGGCCGTGTGGGCCATATAGCCAACCACGAGCAGGGCCGCGGCCACCAGGACCAAGCCGGACGTTAGGCGAGCTCCCACTGCGTATGTCCCTCCAACTCTCTGTTCACTAGGCCTCCGATCGTCCTGTTTAGTCGGTCTCCAATGCCCTTCAGGGGTATGGTCGACCTGGACGGGGCGCCCGGTGAGCGGGAATCGTCATTAAGTCGGGCAAAAGACCCCACGGCGCCACCACTTGCGACCGCCAACCGCTAAGACGCCGGCGCCGCCTCGGGCCGGAGCCGCAGCGCCGCCGGCGCCCCGGCCGGCACGATGGGCCGCTGCGGTGCCACCGGGGACAGCCGGCGGTAGGGCTCCCCCACCGCGGGGCGGGGATCGGCCTGGCCACGGTTGGGCCACAGCGACATGGCCCGTTCCGCTTGGGCGGTGATCGTGAGCGACGGGTTTACCCCGAGGTTGGCGGAAACCGCGGCGCCGTCGACGATGTGCAGACCGGGATAGCCGTAGACCCGGTGGTAAGGATCGATGACCCCGGTCTCGGGGCTGTCGCCGATGACGGCGCCCCCCAGGATGTGCGCTGTCATGGGGATGTTGAACACGTCGTTCCAGCCACCGCCCGGAAAGCCCCCGATCCGCCGGGCGATTCGCCGCACCACATCGTGTCCCTCGGGAATCCACGTCGGGTTGGCCTCACCATGGCCCTGCTTTGACGTCAGCCGCCGGCCGAACAGGCCCAGCAGACCGCGCTTGGTGTAGCAGGTGATCGAGTTGTCCTTGGTCTGCATAACCAAGGCGATGATCGTCTGCTCCGACCAGTGCCGCATGCTCAGGTTACGGACCATGGCGACTGGTTGCCGGATCACCTCCCGCAACCAGGTGAGCTGGCGTGACCGGCGTCCCCCGTCGGCCAGGGCGGTGGTGAGCAGCCCCATGGCGTTGCTGCCCCTCCCATAGCGCACCGGTTCGACGTGGGTGTCAGGGGTGGGGTGGAACGACGAGGTGATGGCCACCCCCTTGGTGTAATCGGCGTTGCCCTGGAAGGTCCGGGCCCCGAGGATGGCCTCGGAGTTGGTCCTCGTCAGCTCTCCCAACCGCCTCGAAAGCCGGGGCAGCACCCCTTCGTCGCGCATGCGGTGCAACAGCCGCTGGGTCCCCATGGTCCCCGCCGCCAGCACCACGTGATCGGCGTGAAAGGTGCGGCCGCCTCGACCCCGCCGGCCCCGCCCGGTGCGCGACGTCACGACGTCGTAGCCTCCAGCGTCGGCGGGCTCGACCGCGTCGACCGTGGTGAGGTCGTGAATGACCGTTCCTCCCTGCTCGGCCAGGTAGAGATAGTTCTTGAGCAGGGTGTTCTTGGCGCCATGGCGGCATCCGGTCATACAGGCGCCGCACTCGATGCAGCCCTTCCGCGCCGGGCCCACCCCGCCGAAGAAGGGGTCGTCGACCTCGACGCCGGGCTCGCCGAACAGGACGCCCACCGGGGTGGGATGAAACGTGTCAGCCACCCCCAACTCCTCCGCCACCGCCTTCATGACCTCGTCCGAGGGGGTCATGGTCGGATTGACGACCGCGCCCAGCATCCGCTGGGCCTGGTCGTAGGCGGGCGCCAACTCGGCGCGCCAGTCGGTGATGTTTCGCCATTGCGGGTCGTCGTAGAACGGCGGGAGCGGCTCGTACAACGTGTTGGCGTAGACCAGGGAGCCGCCGCCCACGCCGGCCCCGGAAAGGATCATCACGTCCTTCAGCAACGAGATCCGCTGCATCCCGAAGCATCGCAACCGGGGGGCCCAGAAAAACGATCGGACTTGCCAGGACGTCTTGGGATAGGTGCTCTCGTCGAAGCGTTTTCCCGCCTCGAGTACCGCCACCCGGTAGCCCTTCTCAGTCAGCCGCAGGGCGGCCACGCTGCCGCCGAAGCCGCTGCCGACCACCACCACGTCATAGCGATCCCCTCCATCTCCCCCTGCGTTCATCGCGGTCGATCCTAACGAGGGCCCGGCGCCCCACCCGGGCGCACGCCGATCCGCCCCGAGCGATCCGGGCGCCGGCGCTACGCTCCCCCGGTGGGCCAGGTGTGGGGCATCGTGGTCGCCGCCGGGTCGGGCCAGCGCTTTGGCCGGGCCAAGCAGTTCGAACCCCTGGCAGGGCAGCGGGTCCTCGACTGGTCCCTGGACGCAGCCCGACGGGCTTGCGACGGGGTCGTCACGGTCCTGCCCCCGGACCGGATGGAACCGGGCGCCCAACCCGGCCGCGCCACCCGGTCGGGTTCGGTCCGGGCCGGCCTGGCTGCGGTCCCTGAGGAGGCGCAGATCGTGGTCGTCCACGACGCCGCCCGCCCGCTGGCCGGGGCAGAACTCTTCGCCCGGGTAGTGGCCGCGGTTCGAGCCGGTGCCGACGCCGCCATCCCCGTGGTCGCGGTGGCCGACACCATCAAGCGCGTCGAGGGGGACCGGGTGACCGAGACCCTCGATCGGGCCACGCTGGTGGCGGTGCAGACTCCGCAGGCCTTCCTCGCCTGGGCACTGCGCCGGGCCCATGCCGGGACACCCGAGGCCACCGACGACGCCGCCCTGATCGAGGCGCAGGGCGGCACGGTGGTGACGGTGGCCGGTGACCGGAGGAACATCAAGATCACCGACCCCGACGACCTGCTGGTGGCGGCCCTGCTGCTGGCCGGGCCCTGATGGCCGTCCGGGTCGGGCTGGGCTTCGACGTCCATCCCTTCTCCCCCGAGCCCGACCGGCCCCTCATCCTGGCGGGCGTGGCGTTCCCCGAGGAGCCCGGTTTGGCGGGCCACAGCGACGCCGACGTGGTGGCCCATGCCGTCGCCGACGCCATCTTGGGGGCGGCCGGCCTGGGCGACCTGGGCCTCCACTTTCCCGACTCCGACCCGGAATGGCGGGGCGCCGACAGCCTCGCCCTGCTGGCCGAGACGGTGCGGCTGGCCCGCCAGCAGGGGTGGCAGGTCGTCAATATCGACTGCTCCGTCGTTCTCGAGGGGCCCCGACTGGCGCCCTACCGGGTCACGATGCAGGAGCGGCTGGCCGCCATCGTGGGCGGCCCCGTCGGCGTCAAGGCGAAACGGGCCGAGGGTTTGGGCGCCCTGGGCCGGCGGGAGGGCATCGCCTGCTTCGCCGTGGCCCTGCTGGAGTCCACCGGCTGAAAGGAGGGATATCTCCGCCTGGCGCGGGCCCGCGCAACGGGGGGAAGGGAGCCGGCCATGGTCACAGCGGGCTCTGGGCAACCACCAACCGATCACCCACATCGGCCTCTGGCACCGTGCCCACCGGTCGACCGGGGGTGTGGGACTTATTTGTGGCTCTGGTGGCGACCCGATCGACGGGCTTCGAGCCAGCCGGCGGCTCGGCCCGACAACCGCGCCCGTCCCGGCGCCCCGCGGTCACCTTCGGCGGGGCCTGACTCGGGCTCGTGCACCGGAGGCCGGTAGGCCCATAGCACGTCACTGCTCGGGGCGGTGACCGAGGTCGGGGCCGCGGCGCCGGCCGGCCAGGTGATGCCCCAACCCTCGCTGCTCTGGCGGAACTGCTCGGTGTGGGTGGCACAGAGGCGAAGCGACCCCGCCAGGTCGGGGCGGGATACCGAGGCCAGCGCCCCTCGGTCGCATCCGGATACGAAGCATCGGTCGTCGTTGGTCATGGCTGCCAATTCCCGTCCGCTCCCGGTTCCGGCCCCCGCTGGATGAGGGGCTCCCGGAAAACCTGTCATCCCACCCTACGACCTGGCGGTCCCCTTCCCGCCAAGCGGGGTCACGCGGACGCGGCGGGGGTGGACGGCAGGCCGGCGACGTCGGCCACCGGGAGGCCGTCGACGTAGGTGACGGTATTGGTCCGCACCGCGTGGACCCGGGGGCCCGGCGTGATGATGCCGACCAGGTTGAGGGGATCGGTGGCCGACACCTGGACGATCTCGCCGGTGCGGGGCGTCCGGCGAACGGTACGGAGTTGCTCGACCGCCTCGGGAAGGGCGTACTGCTCACCGGTGAAGCCGGTCACAAACCTTCCCCCGCGGGCGGTGCCCCGGGCCTCCATGCGGCGCAGGGCCCACAGTACGTCGCGCCACGGAAGGGCCAGGGTTTCCCTGGCGACCAGGTCCCGGAAAACGACGCCCCACCGGGCCAGCAGTTGTTCGGCCACCGCCTCGGCCAGCGCGTCGTGGTCGGTGACCTTCCCCGCCACAGGTAGGAGAGACCACCGCCCGCCACCTGTGGCCGCCCCACTGGCGGCTCCACCGCGGGCGCTGCTCCCCCTTCCCGACGCCCCCCGGCGCAGGCCCCGGCGGGCCTGCCACTGATGGTGCGACGCCACTTGGCGGCCCGCCAGGAGGGTGCGGATGGCGGAGAAGCCGTCCGCGGTCAGCAGACCCCGGGCCACGCCGTCCCACAGGGCCGTCTCCACTTCCGCCGGCAGGCGGTGGGCGGCGGTGGCCAACTCGGGCAGGAACATGGCCCCGTAGGTCCGCAGCGCCTCGATGATGTCGTGGCTGGCGCCCGCGACAGGCTCGGCGGGGACGGCGTCGCCCCGCGCCGACTGGAGCAGCCAGGCCTGGTCGGCCCGCAGGAGCAGCGTGATCGGTGTCGCCCGGGAGGTGATGCTGGCCGACCGGGGCGCCGAGGCGCCGTCGGGCGCGCCGACGCCGGCGCCGCCCATTGAATCCCCTTCGCCGGCGCCGTCGCGAACTCTAATCCGGCCCCAAGCCACCTGGCCCGAGTGACACAGCTCATCCAGCCAGGCGGGCCGGTAGTGCTCGATCCGGTCGGGCAGCACCTGGGACTCCCAGGTACCGGCCGGGAGTTCGCACCCCTGCAGTTGCTCGATGGTCGCGATGAGACCCGACCGGCCCTGGCGATGGGTCCCGGGGGCCACATGGTGCCAGCGCAACAGGAACCGCATCAGGTCCTGGGCGGTAACCGGCTCGATTTCCCGGCGCAGCCGCTTCTGGGTGTAGCCGTGGATGCGGGCCAGCAGGCGCCGGGAGCACCACTGGGCCACGGCCTCCCCCGGCTCGAATGATCCGCTCAGGGCGAAACCCTCCTGTTGCAGGCGGGCCAGGGCGATGGCGACGGTTCCCTCGTCCAGGGCGGTGACCGCAGCCAGTCGGGCGACCGACACCGGGCCCAGGGTGTCCAGATGGCCTCGCAGGGCGGTGGCCGCGACCAGTTCGGGGTCGGGTTCCGCCGATCCCTGCGACAGCGGCGTGTCCACGGGATCGAATCGGGCCGCCGGGAAGAGGCAGGCGACGTGGTCGCGGAGCTCCGCCGGGCACCACAGCAGCTCGCCGCCCGCCGTCGTCACCCGGGCCGCCCGCCGCCGGGCCACCAGTTGGTCGAACCAGTCAGTGAAGGAGGCGACCGGTCGGGAGACGATCAGGGACAAGAGCAGATCGTGTAGCTCGTCGGCGTCGCGTGGTTCGGGCGCCGCTTCCGCCCGGACCCGGGAGATGGCGTCGGGATCCAGCGTCGCCAGATCGCGGGCGTCGACGGGTAACCCCCGCCGGAGGGTGACGGCCCGGCTCCGACGCTCCTCCAGGGGGGCGTCGTCGAGGAAGGTGTAGGGCCGGCCGTTGAGGATCTCGTGGGAGAGGGGCGAGGGCTCGGTGCTGTCGCGACAGGTCACCGCGATGCGGCCGCTCTCGAGTCCCTTTACCACCCGGACCAGGCCCTCGACGTCCATGGCCTCGGTCAGGCAGTCGTGCATGGTCTGACGGACCAGGGGGTGGTCGGGGATCTCAATGGGCCCGGTGGCGTTCTCCTGACAGCCGGCCAGGGCGGGGAACACCGCCACCATCAGGTCGTCGGCCTCCATCCGCTGAATGGGCGGCGGATTCTTGCGGCCTCCCCGGAAGCGCAGCACGGCCAGGGAGCGGTTGAGGTTCCACCGCCAACGAATGGCGAACATGGGCGAGAGCAGGGCTGCTTGGCGCAGCACCTGGGCCACGGTGGCCGAAGACAGGAACCGGGCCACCGAGTCCAACGGAAAGCTGTGCTGGGGTCCCAGTGACAACAGGACCGCGTCGTCGTTGGCGGCGGCCTGCAACTCGAAGTCGAAGGACACGCAGAATCGCTTGCGCAGCGCCAGGCCGAGGGCCCGGTTGATGCGACCCCCGAAAGGGGCGTGGACGATGAGCTGCATGCCGCCGGAGTCGTCGAAGAACCGCTCGACGAAGATGTTGTCCAGAGTCGGCAACCCACCCAGGGCGACCTGGCATGCAGCCAGGTAGCGCACCACCATGGCCGCCACCTCACCGTCGACACCGCAGCGTTCGGCGACCCATGCCACCACATCGGCGCCGTCCTGGCGGAGGAGACGGTCGATCCCGGCACGGAGGTCCGACACCTCAGCGGAGAGCTCGGCGGTGCGGGCCGGGGCCTCGCCGAGCCAGAACGGCACCGACGGCGGCGCGCCTCCGGCGTCGACGACCCGGACGACACCTGGTTCGACCCGGCGGATGCGCCACGACGTCGAGCCCAGAAGGAACACGTCGCCGGCCATCGACTCAATGGCCCAGTCCTCGATGACGGTGCCGACGAAGGTGTCGTCGGGGTCGGCCAGGACGCGGTAGTCGCCGGTTTCGGGGATGGCGCCTCCCGAGGTCAGGGCGGCCAACCGGGCCCCCCGGCGACCCGAGATCTCCCCGTTGATGCGGTCCCGGTGGACGTAGGCGGCTCGCCGGCCCCGTCCGGTGACGATGCCCTCGGAGACCAGTTCGACGACCTCGTCGAAGACCTCCCGGGACAGCTCCCCATAGGGGGCGGCGCGCCGCACCAGCTGGTAGAGGCCGTCCTCCGACCAGCGGGCGGCGGCCGACTCCGCCACGATCTGCTGGGCCAGGATGTCGAGCGGTGCTACGGGCGGCGAGACGGTGTCCAGGTGGCCGGCCCGGACCCCCGCCAGCAGGGCGCAGCACTCGACCAGCTCGTCGCGGGTCATTGGGAAGAGGCGGCCTTTCGGCAGGCCCCCCCGGTGGTGCCCGGAACGGCCGACGCGCTGCAGGAAGGTCGCCATGCTTCGGGGCGAGGCGATCTGGCATACCAGTTCCACGGGGCCGATGTCGATGCCGAGCTCCAGCGAGGCGGTGGCCACCAGGGCTCGCAGCTCCCCGGCCCGTAGCCGGGTTTCCACCCGCAGCCGCCGCTCCTTCGACAGGCTCCCGTGGTGGGAGGCGACGACGTCGTCGCCCAAACGTTCGCCCAGCAGATGGGCGATGCGCTCGGCCAGCCGCCGGGTGTTGACGAATACGAGGGTGGTGCGGTGGGCCTCGACATAGCCCCCGATGCGGTCGAGGATCTCGGCCAGCTGCTCACCGGAAGCCACCGCCTCCAGCTCTCCTTCGGGGAGTTCGATGGCCAGGTCCATCTGGCGGCGGTGGCCCACGTCGACAATGGCGCAGCGGGGTTCGCCGGCGGGGCCCGAGCGATCGGGACCAGCGCCGACCAGCAGCCGGGCCACCGTCTCGACGGGACGCTGGGTGGCGGACAAACCGACTCGCACCGGGCGCTGGTCGCAGACGTGCTCCAGCCGCTCCAGGGTCAGGGTCAAGTGGGAACCCCGCTTGTCGCGAGCCATGGCGTGGATCTCGTCGACGATCACGGTGCGGACCCCCGACAGGGTGGCCCGGCTGCGGTCCGCGGTCACCATCAGATAGAGCGACTCGGGCGTGGTCACGAGGAAGTTGGGGGGCCGGCGCAGCATGGCGGCGCGGGCTGAGGCCGTCGTATCCCCGTTGCGCACCTCGGCCCGCAGCGACGGTCCCGGCCGGCCAAGCCGCTCCGCCACCTCGGCGATCTCCTGGAGGGGGATTTCCAGGTTCTGCTGGATGTCGACCGCCAGCGCCTTCAGGGGCGACACGTAGACAACCTGGGTGACACCCTCCACCGCCTCACCCGCATCGGCCGCCCGGTACAAGGCGTCGATGGCCATGAGAAATCCGGCCAGCGTCTTGCCCGACCCGGTTGGCGCCGCGATAAGCGTGTCCTGCCCGCTCGCCACGCGGGGCCAACCAAGGACCTGGGGTTCTGTCGGGCCTTCGGGGAACCGGGTCAGGAACCACTCCCGTACCGCCGGATGCATTGCGGCCAGGACCTGACCGGCCTCGGTCTCCATCAACCTGTCTGCGAACATACGTTCCCGATAGGTTACCATCCCCCGATGACTTCCTCACCTCAGGTTTGGGGCGGCGCCACCCCTTCCAGGCTGCGAAGCACCTGGTAGTCCCGGGCGTCGGGTTGGGTCGATCCACCCAGGTAGTACATGACCGAATCCGGGTCGGGGCTATGGGCCAGGCCCAGCGCATGGCCCAACTCGTGGGTGGCGATGACCGTCATCCGGTCCTGATCGAGCTCACAGTTGGCGCAGACGAGGAGGATCGCGGACTTGTAGTCATTGCTGCGCCCCAGGAAGGGCACGAAAAGGCCCTGCTCCCCGGCCAGGCCCTGACCGGATATGGAGTCGGTGGACGCTTGACAGATCTCGATGTGGTCCCGGCGCTGGACGCAATCGCCTCCGGCCGTGGCAACGGTGAAGTTGATCGCCGAGCCACCGGCGGCCCAGGTCCCCACGGCGTCGCTGATGGCCTGATGCCAACTGGGCTCACCGGTGCGGTCGACGATCGTCAGGTTGCGGTGGTTGGGCGGCCAATGGTCGCCAATCCCGTTGTCGTAGATCCCGATGGGGCGGCCCCCCTTGGCGGTCAGGACCACGAAGGCGCCGATGGACAGAAGCACCGCGATCACCGAGCACAGCACCCCGGGCAGGACGCGTCGGTCGGCTGGACTCATGCATGTGAACGTATACCGCCCACCGCGGTATCAAATCGGCCTTGTTCAGAGCCCCCGCGTAGGCTCGGGCAGCATGACGCGGCTCCGTCCTCCGACCACCGTCACCCACTGCCCCTACCACGGGACGGCTACCTACTGGTCGTGCGAAGTGAACGGGATCTACCGCCGGGATCCGGTCTGGATCGACCGCGCCCCCCTCCCCGAGAGCCAGAAAATCGTGGGCCTGGCGTGCTTCTACAACGAGAAGGTCGACCTCAAGATGGACGGGGTGCTCCGAGACCGGCCCCGCACCCCTTTCAGCTGAAGCCGGCCTTGCCCCCCGACGGCGTGCGGGAGGTGGCGGACGCCGATTCGTGGGCGCTGATCGCCCTCATCAGCGCCTGCTGGGCCGAATACCCGGGGTGCGTCGTAGATATCGAAGGCGAATACCCCGAGCTGCGGGCCCCGGCCAGCCACTACCGGGCCGAAGCCGGGATGCTCTGGGTGCTGCCTGAGGGCAGCTGGATCGCGGCCTCGGTAGGCCTGCTCCCGGGCCCGGCGCGCTCCGCGGAACTGGTCAAGCTGTACGTGGCCCGGCACCGTCGTGGCCAGGGGCTCGGCGAGGCGCTGGTGCGGTGGGTGGAGCACCAGGCACGGGCCCGGGACGTCGCGAGAATCGAACTATGGAGCGATACCCGCTTCCACGATGCCCACCGGCTGTACGAGCGGTGTGGTTACCGTCCCACCGGGGAGAGCCGGGAGCTCCACGATCTCAGCGGGACGATCGAATACGCCTTCCACAAGTCTTTCGCAGGGACGTCGGGATGAGTACTACCAGGCGCGGAACTCGGGGTCGGGGATGTCGGCGGCCAGGCTCTGGAGCCCGGTGGGCAGGGAATCCCGGATGGCCAGGTAGAGCCCGCCCAGCTCTTCCATCTTGTCGGCGCCGATGACCGCGGTCAGCGCCGGGAGGAGCTCGTTTTCCTCGACCGGCACATGGGCTTCCAGCTCCGTTCGCAGGTCCACCAGGGCCTGCTCGAACATGGCCTCGCCGGGATGACTGTCCTCCAGGGCCACAAGGGCCTTGCGCATGGCCTGGTGATCCACCTGGGCCTTGTCGGCCATTTCGATACCCCCCGGGACGATGTCCCGAAAGGCGGGGTAAAGGAGCTGCTGCTCGGTCGCAGTGTGGGCCGCCAAGGCGTCGATGAGCCGGTGGGCCAGCGGGAACCGGTCGCGGCGGCTGGTGCCGAGCTCATCCAACAGCCCGAACACCTCCCGGTGTTCCTCGGCCAGGATCTCTCGCAAATCGGGCATGCCACCCAGGTTAGTCGGCCCATTTTGCTAGCTAAAGTTAGCAGCGCGGGTACCATGGGTCGGTGGGATACGTGAACGGCACCGCTTCTGCTTCGCCCTCTGCCCGGTCGGGACTCCCGACGGTGCTACCCAACGGAGCCCGGATCCTGTTGCGGCCGATCACGGCCGGTGACAAGGCCAGGCTCCAGTGCGGCATGGGCCGGTTGTCACCGCTTACCCGTCGCCAGCGCTTCTTCTCGGCCAAGGACCAGTTGGATGACCAGGACGTCGCCTACCTGACCGAGGTCGATTACCGGTCCCATTTCGCCTGGGTGGCGGTGGACCTGGGACGGGCGGGCCAGCCCGTCGTGGCCGTGGGTCGCTATATCCGCCAGACCGAGGATCCGGCGACGGCCGAAATCGCCTTCGTCGTCGGTGACGACTACCGCCGCCAGGGACTGGCGACCATGCTCCTGGATCTGCTTAGCGTGACCGCCGGGGCCAATGGGATCGATCACTTCTACGCCCAGGTGCTGGCAGACAATGTCGCCATGCGGCACATCTTGACAACAGCCGGGGCCAGGCTGGAACAAGGCGACGCCGGGGTCCTTCAGACCACCATGGCACTGCCAGCGATCACCGGGCGGATCGACACTGCCCCGATCCTGGCCATCGCCCGGACCGCGGCGGCGCGGCACCGGGCGTCGCATCGGCTGAAAGACCAGCCAACGACCAGCTGAGCTTCGGCGGTTGACTTCCGGCTGCCTACCCCTATTATACCGAGTATGCTACTGGTTAGGATATACGGGTGAGCGTCAGCTACGCCTTGCTGGCCCTCCTGAGCGAGGGTCCCAAGTTCGGGTTGCAGCTGCGCCAGGAGTTCGAGGCGGGGACAGGTGAGGTCTGGCCCTTGAACGTAGGCCAGGTGTACACGACGTTGCAGCGACTCGAGCGCGATCGGCTGGTCGAGTCCGACGACCTCAGTTTGGACGGGCCGCAGAAGCGGTTCCGGATCACCGAAGAGGGGCGTGAGGAGCTGGGCGAGTGGCTGCGGACCCCGCCCGACCTTTCATCGCCGCCGCGTGACGAGCTCGTGATCAAGGTCCTGGTGGCGTTGCGGGTCCAGGGCGTCGACGTCGTCGATGTAGTCCAGGTCCACCGGCGCTACCTGGTCGAGCTGATGCAGCAGTGGACCCGCTTGAAGGAGGACATCGGCGAGCACGATCTCGCGTTCGCGCTGGTCGTCGATGCGGAATTGTTCCGGCTGGACTCGGTGGTGCGTTGGCTCGACGCCGCGGTAGGCCGCCTCAAGCGGGCCGAGGTCGACAACCCGGCACCGCCGGTTGCGTCGTTGCCGCTGCCGAAACCGAGACGCCGGGTGGGGGTGCGGCCATGATCACCCTGGCGATGCGCCAGGTGTCGAAGGTGTACGGCGACGGGCCCAACCTGGTGGAGGCCTTGCACGAGATCGACTTGGTCGTCCAAGCGGGTGAGCTGGTGGCGGTCATGGGCCCGAGCGGATCGGGCAAGAGCACCCTGCTGACCATCGCCGGGAGCCTCGAGGCACCCACCAGCGGCGTGGTGTTGGTCGAGGGGGTGCCGCTGTCGCAGATGTCGGGCAACGAGCGGGCCCGGATGCGGCGGCGTTCGATCGGATACGTCTTCCAGGACTTCAACCTCCTGGCCGGACTGACCGCGGTCGAGAACGTGTCGCTGCCACTGGAGCTCGACGGCCTCACGGCCAGGAAGGCTCGGATCGCCGGCATGACGGCGCTCGAGGAACTCGGTCTGACCGAGCGAGCCGGGCACTATCCCGACGAGCTGTCGGGCGGGGAACGTCAACGGGTCGCCATCGCCCGGGCGGTCGTCGGCGAGCGTCGCCTGTTGCTGGCCGATGAACCGTCGGGCGCGTTGGACTCGGCCAACGGGGAAGCGGTGATGCGCCTGATCCGCGCCGCCTGCCAGCGCGGAGTGGCGGGCGTCGTCGTGACCCACGACGCCCAACTGGCGTCGTGGGCGGACCGGGTGGCCTTCCTACGCGACGGCCGAGTGGTCGACCAGACTTCTCCCGTCCCCGGTCCCGAGTCCCTGCTGGCCCCCAGCGCCAAGCGATGACCACCGCGGTCAAAGAGCGCCCGCAACCGCCTGCGAGTAGCCCTCGCCCGACCGGGGGCCGCAGCGCCACGGGCGGCGCTCCCGCCCGGCGAGCCGTGGTCCGATGGGCGTGGCGGATGTTCCGACGCGAATGGCGTCGCCAGGTCCTGGTCCTGGCCCTGCTCGCGGTAGCCGTGGGGGCCACCACGGTCGGCCTGGCCCTGGCGTCCAACGCGGCGGAGTTGCACGCCGATCCCATGTTCGGCACGGCCAGCACCATCCTCCACCTGCCCGGATCGGACCCGGCACTGGCGAGCGACCTCGCCGCGGCGCGACGAGAGTTCGGCACCATCGACGTCGTGGCGCACCAGAGCATCGCGATCCCCGGATCGGTGTCCACCCTCGATGTGCGAGCGGAAAACCCCGACGGTCCCTACGTCCGCCCGACCGTCCGCCTCGATTCGGGCCGCTACCCGGCCGGTACCGGCGAAGTCGCAGTGACCAGAAAAGCCGCCGCCATTTTCGACCTGCACGTCGGCGGCGTCTGGTCCGAAGGGGGCCGGACATTCCACGTCGTTGGCTTGGTCGAGAACCCGTTGGACTTACAGGAACAGTTCGCCCTGGTCGCGCCGGGCCAGGCCAACCCGCCAGGCACCGTGTCGGTGCTGGCCAACACGTCGCGCCACCAGCTGGAGTCGTTCCGGTTCCCAAGCCACGCGGGGACCAACATCGAGGCCCGAGGCACGGCCAGCAAGACGGCGGCGGAAACCATCGTGCTGGTGTTGGGCACGGTCGGTCTGCTCTTCGTGGCGTTGCTCGCCGTGGCCGGCTTCGCCGTCATGGCCCAGCGGCGGATGCGGGCCACCGGCTTGCTGGCGTCGCTCGGCGCCACCGACCGCCATGTCCGCCTGGTGATGCTGGCCAACGGTTTCGTGGTGGGAGCCGTCGGCGCCCTCGTCGGCGCGGCCGCGGGGATCGGGGTGTGGATCGCCTCCGCCCCCCGGTTCGAGTCGATCGTTGACCACCGCATCGACCGCTTCAACCTGCCGTGGTGGGCGGTTGGAGCGTCCATCGGGCTGGCCACGTTGTCGGCGATCGCGGCGGCTTGGTGGCCGGCGCGCGCCGCCGCCCGTATTCCGATCGTGGCCGCCCTGTCGGGGCGCCCACCGCGCCCCCAACCGGCTCACCGTTTTGCCGCCGCCGGCGCCGTCATGCTCGCCGTCGGGTTACTCCTGCTGGCCTTCGCCCACCAGAACAAGGCGCCGTTCATCATCTCCGGCGCCCTGACCACCGTGATCGGGTTCCTGCTCCTGGCCCCGCTGGCCATTGCCGCATTGGCGGCCCTCGGCGGGCGTTTTCCCATCGCCGTCCGCCTGGCGGTCCGGGACCTGGCCCGATACCAGGCCCGTTCCGGTGCCGCCCTCGGTGCTGCCACCCTGGCCGTCGCCATTGCTGCCACCATTGCCATCAGCGCCGCCGCGGCCCAGCCGCCGTCTCCGATCGGGAACCTGCCGCCCAACCAGGTGAATGTGTATGTCGGCCAGCGCGGATTCGGCCCCGGCAGCGCCGTCCCGGTGCTGACCATGGAGCAGCAGGCGACCGTGCAGGCCGACATCGACGGGATTGCCGCGACCTTGCACGCGTCAGCCGCTGTTCCCCTTCAAGCCGCCTTCAATCCGAACTTCCCACCGCAAGCACCGGGAGTGGGACCGGGCGGCGGGCCCGGGGGGCAAATCGTCGCCGCCCTCGCCCACGTCAAAATCCAACCCCGAGGCGAAGAGGTGAACCCGGCGGCCCAGCTCTACGTCGCCACCCCTGCCCTCCTTGCCCATCTCGGGATCGCCGCCGATCAGATCAGCCCGAACACTGACATCGTCACGTCCCTGACCGGCCTCGGTGACGTCCAGATCTTTCTCCCCGATTTCGGAGATGGGTCGGCTGTTGCCAAGCCCGGACCTGCAGGTCCCGGTCGTCCCAACACGCCTGCCGCCGCCGCCCACCCGGCCATCCAGAACATCCACCAACTCCCGGCGTTCACGTCCGATCCGAACACCCTCATCACCACCCACGGGCTCGAAGCTCTCGGGTTGAAAGCGTTGCCCGCCGGCTGGCTCATCCAGACCCCGAGCGCCTTGAGCAGCCTCCAGATCGATCAGGCCCGCCGGCTGGCGGCATCGGCGGGTCTCAGTATCGAAACCAAATCGGCCCAGAAATCCCTGACCCCGTTGCGCAACTGGTCGACATTGGCGGGCATCCTGGTCGCCCTCGGGGTGCTGGCGATGACGGTGGGGCTGATCCGTAGCGAAACCGGCGGCGACCTGCGCACCCTGAGCGCCACCGGCGCCAGCAGCACCACCCGCCGGACCCTCACGGGCGCCACCGCGGGCGCCCTGGCCCTACTCGCCGCCGTGCTGGGCACCGCCGGCGCCTACGCGGCTCTGCTCGCCTGGCACCGAAGCGACCTCCAACCGCTAAGCCATGTTCCCCTGACCAATCTGATCATCATCGTTGGTGTGCTACCGGTCGTCGCAACGGCCGCCGGCTGGCTGCTGGCGGGACGGGAGCCGTCCGACATCGCCCGCCAACCGATGGCATAGCCAAGCCGACCCCGGACTGGCCCGCCCCCGGCGCTGGTGGGAAGTGGCCGCCCCGACGAACTGGCTTACCCTCGGTGCGATGCCGTCGGCGGCGACGTTGTGAGGCATCGCTGCATTCCGTGGTTGTGACACCCTGTGGTCATGGCGGGCATGGTTCCCGATGATCTCGGCAGGCTGGTCACGGCGGGCGATCCGAGCCTGGCCCCCGACGGGCGACAGGTGGCGTTCACGGTCACCAGCGTGGACCTGGAGGCCAACTGCTACCGCAGTCAGGTATGGCGGGCCCCGGTGGATGGCTCCAGTGCTCCGGCTGCCTTCACGTCCGGTGAGGCAAGCCACTCCACGGCCCGATGGTCCCCCGATGGCCGGTCGCTGGCATTCGTCTGGCACTGCCATGACGACGGCCTGAAGGACGCCGACGAACAGCATTTCGAGCTCCGGGTCGCCCCGCTGGCGGCGCCCGAGGAGGTCCGAACCCTGGCATCGTGGCCTGAGGCGATCGAGCAACTGGCATGGTCCCCCGACGGCAGCCGGCTGGCCTTCTTGGCCCGGCTCCGCGATGAGGCCCACTACGGCCCCACCAAAGCTCGCGACCGACCGCCCCGGCGAATCGACCGCCTGTTCTACCGGTTGGACTCGGAGGGCTTTGTTTCCGACCGGGTCCGGCAACTGTTCGTGGTGCCCGCCGACGGGTCCTCGGGTCCCCAACCGGTCACCGAAGGCCCCTACCAGGTCGAAGGCCTCAGTTGGTCGCCCGATGGGGCCCGCTTGGCGTTCACCTCGGCCCGCCACGAGGGATGGGATCTGGACCTGGCTTCCGACGTGTTCGTCACCGGGCTGCCTGGTCCGGGTGACGGCCCCAGGGCACCGCAGCGACTGACCAAGACGGGGTCGGAAAACTTTTCCCCGTCCTGGTCTCCCGACGGCCACCGCATCGCCTACCTGTCGGCGGGCATCCCCCTGGACGAGCCCCGCCACGCCCAGGTGACCGTGCTCGACGTCGACAGCGGGGAGGTGGAGGTGCTCACCCGCTCGCTCGACCGGCAGTGCGGCCCCTACCCCACCCTGCGGGAACCGCAGTGGAGCGACGGTGCCATCTGGTTCCGGGTCGAGGACGGAGGCAACACCCACCTCTACCGGTCCGCTGCCCCCGCGCCGGTGGTCGCCGGTGACCGAGAGGTCGGCGCGTTCGACGTGTCGGCAGGCACCGTCGCCTTCTGCGCCTCCACCCCGACCAGTACCTCGGAGCTGTTCGTGTTGGATCTGGCAAGCGGCCACGAGCGTCAGCTCACCGACGTCGGGCGGCCTTTCACGGGGGGCACCGAACTGGTGGCACCGGTGCCGTTCTCGGCCACCGCACCCGACGGCCACGTCGTCGGGGCCTGGGTGATGCCGCCGGTGGGAGCCGAGCCGGGCCGACGTTACCCCGCCTTGTTGAACGTCCATGGGGGGCCCTTCACCCAGTACGGGAACCGGTTCTTCGACGAGTTCCAACTGCAGGCCGGAGCCGGGTTCGCGGTGGTGTACGCAAATCCCCGCGGGTCGTCGGGCTCGACCGAGGCGGCGGCCCGGGCCATCCGCTGGCCAGAAGCCGAGCAAGACCCGGGGTCCGGATGGGGGGGCGTCGACTACGACGACCTGATGGCGGTGGTTGAGGCGGCCACGGCCAGGTTCGACTTCATCGACGGCGACCGGCTGGGCGTGCTCGGTGGCTCCTACGGCGGATACATGGCCTCGTGGATGGTCGGCCACACCGACCGTTTCCGGGCCGCGTTGTCAGAGCGGTCGGCCAACAACCTGCTCACGTTGGAGCAGATCTCCGACGTGGCCACGATGTTCCGGGGCTATGTCGGGGTGTCCCACCTGGACAACCCCGGCGCCTATCTGCGCCAGTCTCCGATCAGTTACGTGCGGTCGATCACGACGCCGCTGCTGATCGTGCACTCCGAGAACGACCTCCGGTGCCCGGTCGGCCAGGCCGAGGAGCTGTTCGTGGCGCTGCGGTTACTCGGCCGGGAGCCGGCGATGGTGTTGTTTCCCGGAGAGAGTCACGAACTGTCCCGAAGCGGTTCCCCCCGCCATCGAGTCATGCGGGCCGAGATCATCGTCGACTGGTTCCGTCGTCACCTTGTGGATGGGGGGGCGGCGGGCGGGGCCTAGCTCGGCCGAGGGCTCGTTCAAGACTGGGGACGGGCCCGCGAGCAAGGATGGGACACATGAAACAGCGTATGGATCTCGTCACCTTGGGCGTGGCCGATGTGACGGCCAGCCGTAACTTCTACGTGGATGGGCTGGGCTGGGAGGTCACCTTTGAAGTGCCCGGCGACGTCGTGTTCATCCAGATCAATCACGGCCTGCTGCTGGGGCTGTTCGGGGCCGACGACCTGGCCGCCGATGCCGTTCCCGGCACCCGGGCCTCAGCCGGGACGCCTTCGATGAGCCTGGCCCAGATCGTGGCCGGCGAGGATGAGGTCACGGCAGTCTGGGAACGCGCCCGGGCGGCGGGGGCGACCATGCTCAAAGAACCGCAACCGGCTGCCTTCGGCGGCTTCCACTGCTACTTCGCCGATCCTTCCGGTTTCCGCTGGGAAGTGGCGACCAACCCCGGCTGGCACGTGGCTCCCGATGGCCAGGTTGCCATCGGGCCGATCGACCAGTAGCGCCGGGCGACTACTTGACCAAGCCCGCGGCCAGGTTGATGGTGGCCGCGATGATCACTGTCCCGAACAAATAGGACAGCAGGGCGTGGCGCAGCGCGGTGTGGCGGACCTCCTTGGTCGTGAGGTCGGAGTCCGAGACCTGGTAGGTCATGCCGATGGTGAAGGCCAGGTAGGCAAAGTCCAGGTAGCACGGCTTGTCATCCTCATTGAAGTCGACTCCGCCGTCGGCGCCCTGGTAGTACAAACCGGCGTAGCGCAGGGTGAACAGGGTATGGACTACTGCCCACGAGATGACGATGGTCAGGATGCCCGCCGCCACCAGGACCGCCTTCTCGTCGCCATGGCTGCTGCTGGATTTGACCACCCCGATGACGACCGCCACCAGGCTGATCACACTGGCGGAGAGCAAGACGGCGTCGGTGGTGGCTCGCCGAGGGTCCTCGCCGGTCGCATGGACGCTGGTCGCCATGGCGTCCATATGGGCGATGCGCCACCACAGCGGTGTGGCCCAGGTCACCGCGGTGGCATCCCACACCAGAAGCGGGACGACCTGCCACGGAGCGGTAACCGCGGCGGCGACCCCGGTGACCACGCCGACGAGCACGGCGAGCGCCAGTCGGATCAAGGAGGGATAGGGGCGGTGCGTCGCGACTGCGTCGGGGGCGAGGAAGTCGGCCATGGACTGTGCTCTACCCCGCGGGCGGACTCCTCAACTTGTCTCCCCCGAGGCGGTCGCCGGCAGTCGATGTGGCGTTCGACGCCTGCAGGGTGCGGGGCCCGAGCAGCTTGGCCATGAGGTGGTCCCCGGCCCGCACCGGGGGGTACCGGGGCGGGTTGGCGGGCGAGCAGCACGTCGGGAGGCACTCGACCAGGGCGTCGTAGTTGCCGTCGTGGAAGAAGGCGACGGAGCGGCGCGTTGCCCGACCCTCAAGGTGGCGGGGCGGCGGTACGACCCGGTGCAGCGTTGAGCGCCAGCGGTCGTTGGTCCACTCGGCCAGCAGATCGCCCAGGTTGACGAGCAGCGTGCCTGGGGTGGGCACGACGTCGTGCCAGCGACCGTCGGGGCCCAGGATCTGCAGGCCCGGGACCGGGTCCGCGTAGAGGACGGTGACAATCCCGTAATCGGTGTGGGCGCCCATCCGCTGCTGGCCCTCGGCGGGGTCGGCCTCTCCGGGGGCCCGCTCGTAATGGTTCACCCGGATGGTGTCGGTCGAATGGTCGGTGAGCGGCTCGAAGAAGTCCGGTACCAGGCCCAGGGCTTCCGCGAACAAGCCGGTCAGGCGGTGCACCAGAACCTGCACCGCGTCGAAGTACTCGACCAGGGCGGGCCGCAGGTCGGAGGCAGCGGGGTGGTCGGGCCAGATGTTGGCGGCGAAGATCCGGTGTTGTTCCGCCGCGTAAACGGGATCGTCCTGGTCGTAGGAGTCGGGGCCGATATTGAACGCCTCGAACAGATCCGGGGGCACCTCGCTCGCTCCGAGGCTGTAGGTGAGCCCCTCGGTGCCCTTGGCCGAGTAGCCCCGGTTGACCTCGGGTCGGGGAGATCGCCAGCGCCGTTTCTCTTCGAGGGGCAGGGCGAAGAAGGCGGCGGTGGCGGCGAGCATTCGGGCAATGGTCGCGGCGGGCAAACCATGGCCGGTCACGGCGAGGAAACCGACCTTCCGACAGGCATCGTCGATCCGGCGGGCCGCGTCCCGGGCCTGGAGGTCGACCAGAGGCACCAGGCTGTTCATGCCCTTGGCATCGCTGGCGCCGTCGGTTCTGGACCCCCCGGGCCGCGTCATCGGGGCGTCACGCCGACCTTGACCACGCGTCGCCGGACGCATCGGTAGGCCGCGGTGGCGTAGTGCCGGGGCGACCGTGACCATTTCCCGGCGAGATCGGTTGTTTTGACGGGCCGGCGTTTGGCACTGCCGGGTCGGGGTAAGTCCAGGCTGAGTGCGACTGCTGGCGAGCAGCCGTTTGGATCCGAAAGGGAGTGCGCCGTGGACGCCATCACGCTGTTGAAGAACGATCATAAGACCGTCGAAAGGCTCTTCAAGACCTTTGAGAAGGCCGGCGAGCGGGCCACCAAGGCGAAGGCGAAGACGGTGGAGCAGATCATCGAGGAGCTCTCCGTCCACGCCGCCATCGAAGAGCAGATCTTCTATCCCAGCATTCGCAGCGAGGTTCCCCAAACCGACGACGACGTGCTGGAGAGCCTGGAGGAACATCACATCGTCAAGTGGGTCCTGTCGGAACTCGACGGGATGAGCCCGCAGGAGGAGCGCTTCGAGGCCAAGGTCACGGTCTTGATCGAGAACGTCCGCCACCACGTGGAGGAGGAGGAGACCGAGATGTTCCCCACCGTCCGCAAGGCGCTCGGGCGCAAGCGGCTGGGCGAAATTGGTGACGCCATGGAAGCGGCCAAGAAGACCGCGCCCCGGCGACCTCACCCCCGGGCCAGCGACACCCCTCCCGGCAACATCGTCCAGGGCGCCGTGGCCGGCACCGTGGACCGGGCAGTCGAGAAGGTGCGGGAGTTCGCAGAGAACACCTCCGGGTAACACTGGTTCTGGACACTGGCGGCACTCGCATCTGCTGGCGGCGGGGGCGAAGCCGCCGATCTCAGCGCTGGAGCCGGCAGCGCCGTCACCAGCCGGCGGCGCCGGGCGGGCGGGTAGCAGGGCCTTGATGGCGAAGCATGCTGCCCGCTGATCCCGGGTCGGTTCCGGGCGTCGTGATTGCGCGGCCGGGGGATCACGGCGGCGTCACTGCGCTCAGTCGCCTTCGAATTCGTTGCCACCCATACGATCGCCGACCCGGACCAGGAGCAGGCCAACCACCAAGGCCAGGACGACCCCCGACTCGACGCCCAGCTCGATCTGGGACTGGCTGAAGGAACTACCGCTCACGTCGCCCGCCAGTGTGAGGCGGGCCCCGATGGTGAGTATGTGGCGAACGGCCGAGATGATCCCGATGATGAGGAACGGCTTGAGCTGGAAGCCGGTGTGCTCGAAATGGGCCATTACGGTCTGCATCAGCTCGATCACGATGATGACGAACAGCACCCCGTCGATCCCCGAAATGACCCGGGTCGAGAAGGCCGAGTCGGCCGACAGCAGGGCCACCGCGGTGTGGTACAAGACGATGACGCCAAGCGTCAGCAGCAGGATGGCCACCGCGTAGTGCGCCAAGTCCTCGGAGAGCCGCAGCAATGCCCGCAACTGCATAAGGGGCCAGTCCCACACCGGGCGTTCCGAGGGAGGCGTCAGCCTGGAGCCGCCGTGCGTGTCGGGTTCCCCGTGCCCAGCCATGGCCGGAGACTAGTTCGGACCGGTGTCAGCGGTTTCCGACCCGCCTCGGACAGCCGCTTGCGCGGGACCGGCGAAGACGCATCAAAAGGGGGGCCGGTGGCCCTATCCAGCTTCTTGGGCGATGCGCTCCAACCGGCTCACATAGCTCGCCCACCAGGCGTCATCGCCGACTGCCAGGTTGTCGTTGCCCGGCCGAAAACCCGCCGTCCCGTCGATGAGTTCCCTGACGATGTCTGCGTGCCCCGCGTGCCGGTTGGTCTCGGCGATCACGTGCACCAGGATACGGTGCAGCGTCGTCTCGCCACCGTCGTCGGGCCACCACGGCACGTGCCCGATCGCGTCCAGCGCCAACTCGCCGATCGTGGCGTCGGCGTGGGCCCAAGCTCGCTGATAGAGGTCGATGATCTGTGGGCGCGACTCATCGGCGGTCGCCCACATGTCGGCGTTGGGCTCGGCGCCCTCGTCGAACCACCGAAGGGGCTCGTTGAACGGCCGCTCGAATGTCTCGCCGAAGTACCCCACCTCCACACCGGCCAAATGCTTGACCAAGCCCAGCAAGTTGGTCCCGGTGGCCGTCATGGGCCGGCGGATGTCAACCTCACTAAGCCCGTCGAGCTTCCAGAGCAGAGCTTCGCGAGCGACACGGAGGTACTTGTGAAGGTCCTTCTTGGGATCCCATCCGGACATGCCAGACGCCCAGCGCCGGGGCTCGCTACGGTCTCAGGAGGGTCGAAACCCGTTGCCGGGTTACCCCGAACTTCTCGGCAATGGCTGGGATCGGTGCGCCTTCGTCTCGTAGCCCTCGGGCCAGGAGGCGCCGCAACGATCCGCTGAGGCGGCTGACCGAGCTCACCACGCTCGAGGCCGATTGCACGACGGCGGGACGGCTGTCGGTGGCGAACAGATCCGTCCACGAGCGGCCTGCCGCCCGCCCCGAGCGAAGCTCGCGGATACGACCCGCCAGGCGATGTTCCTGCCCGGCGTTCTCGTCGATGCGGTCGGCGAGGTCGTCGAGTGCCGCCAGTTCGCCTTCGGGGCCGCTCCCCAACCCGGCTGCGCTGACTGGAATGGCCATGCGGCCGGCTCCTTGAGTGGTTGACGCGATGCGTCGTCAGGTACCGTCCGTACCCGCAATAGGGGGTTGCGTAAACAAGCTGAGGCGGTGCCACGATCGGCGTACGAGATCGATGGGCCAGGCGATGTGACCGAAGGGGCGAGGCGGGTCGAAGCGCCTGCTCGCCCTCGGTCCCGGCGATAGCGTGGCGCCGTGACCGACATGGATGACCCCGCCACCGACCCACCGGAACGACATCTCTCCATACTCGACCGGCTGCGCGGCGGCGGGGTCGGAACCGAGGACCCCAACATCGTCGGCGACGCGGGACCGCTCGATGTCGCTCCGGGTCAGGATCCGCCGCTGCCGCCCCTGACCGAAGTGCTGCCTCCCGAGGAGGAGACTCCATCGGAGCGGTTGCTGCCCTCCGACGACGACGGGCCGACCGCCGGCTAGCCCGGCTCCTCGGCGCCTAAAGGGACGGCAACATCGGGGGTGGCGGCGCACGCGGGGCGGGGCCCGGCGGCCGCCTGGGCAGCCCTCGACGGCTACTAGTCGGTACCGTGACGGGAGGCGGTGAAAAGGGAGGCACTCGATGGCGACGTGGCCGGTGGTCGAAGAGGGCGACAGTGGCGAGAACGTCCGCACCGTCCAGTACCTACTCAACCAACACGGGGCGGCGCTCACGGTTGACGGCGATTTCGGGCCGCTGACCAAGGCGGCGGTGGAACAGTTCCAGGGACCCCATGGTCTGGCCAGCGATGGGGAGGTCGGGCCCGATACCTGGACCCCCCTCATCTTCGCGGTGGCGTCAGGAAGTGTCGGCGCCGCGGTCTCGGCCGTGCAAAGCCAGCTGAACTCCCGGATCGGGGGCGTGACCATCAACGGCGACTTTGGGTCCGACACCGACGATCTGGTCCACAACTTCCAGAGCCACCTCGGCCTCACGGTCGACGGGATCGTGGGGCCGCACACGTGGCAGGCGTTGGTGAGCGGCGGCCTGGGCTGCACCAATGCCGCCGCGGCAGCCCAGGCGGTCTTCGCCGGGTGGACCCAGGGCGACGCCACCGAGGCAGGTCACAACGCCGAGCCGAGTGCCGTGCAGCAACTGTTCGCCCGCACGTGGGCCCCCGGAGACGGGTGGGCCTTCGACTCCTGCGGTGGGGCGGCGGGCAGCGTCTACTGCCGCTGGACGAAGCCCGGAGGGGAGCTGGTGCTCCGGGTCAACGACAACACCGGGACGCCGTTCTACTTCGTCGTCGGAGCCACCTTCCAACCCTGACCACGCCCCGGGCGGAGCGTGCCGACACCTTCTGGCCACGATCCGACGCGCGCGCTGCGGCGGGGCGGCTAGTCTCCTGCCGATTTTGTCCAGCCACAAAGGGGAGGCTTGCAATGGGTGCCGCTAGCTATGTAATCGGACTGATTATTGCCATCGCGTTCGCATTCGGGTGCCGCAAGATCGCGGAGAACAAAGGGCGGGGTGCCACGCTGTGGACGGTCCTCGGCTTCTTCTTCGGTTTGATCGCCCTGATCATCATCGCCATCCTTCCGAAAAAAACCGTGTGAGCAGCCCGAGTAGTACCAACACGGGCTGCAAGAAGTCTGCAAGGACCGCGTAAGGCTTGCGAAGCGGCTGGTCGGGATGGTCAGGGCCATGCCGACCAGCCGTCTGACAAGCGCCGAAGTAACCGTTTCGACCACCCGTCGTCGACCGGCGGGACTCGGGTGTGGGGAGCCGGCTGGCGACCCCCGACCGGCGGCTCTACTGGCGATAGCCGCCCAGGCCGGGGACACCGACGCCGCGGGCGAACTGTTTCGGCGGGTCCGGGGCCGCGCCCACCGGGCGGCGTCGGCGTTGTGCCCGGACGGGGACGCAGACGACGCGGTGGCCGAAGGCCTCTGGCGGGCGATCTGGCGAATCGGCCAGTTGCGAGACCCGGCGGCGGTGGAGGGGTGGATGCTCCGCTGCGTAGTTCGGTCCGCCATCGACCTGTGCCGCCAACGCCAACGACAGCAGCCCACCGAGGCCATCGACCGGTTGGTCGATGACGTCTGCGGGGCCGGGGAGTCGGCGGCCGAGGGGGCGCTGGGCGCCCTCGACCGCGACTCGATGGCTGCGGCGCTGCAGGATCTGCGGCCCGACGTCCGCTTGTTGCTCTATCTCCGCTACGACGCGGGACTGTCGGTCCAGCACATTGCGATGGCCCTCGGCAGACCCGCGGGAACGGTGCGCCGACAGTGCGCGGAAGCCCGGCAGCTGGCCGGGGAACGCTTCCTCGGGCGCCACCTGCGACCCGCGACCGGGGCCTGCGCCCAGGTCACCGATGCCCTGTGCCGCCTGCCCTCCCGGCAGCCGGCGCTGCGGGTACGACAGCGGACCGCGGAGCATCTGCGACGGTGCCCCGCCTGCCGGGAACGCCAAGTCGAGGTCGATGCCATCGTCGGGGAACTGGGGGGTCGCCAGGGGCCGCGTTAGGTGAGGGACGGCCGCTTCCTCGCCCGAGGATGTGCGAGAGTCCAGAAATGACCATCGACACGGCCGCCAAGGCCCTGGATCTCCCGTTTCGGCGCCAGGCATTGCCCGACGAATCCCCCCGGGTGTCCAAGCTCCAACGGGCGACGCAGGGACCGTGATCGCATCGCCGTCGCCCCTGGAGGCGGCCCGACAGCTGGCCGACGAGGTCCTTTTTCCCACCGCCTTGGCCACCGAGGCGGCAGACCGCGTCCCCCCAGCCACCTCGACCGGCTGGCCGAGGCGGGGCTGTACCGGCTCGCCGACCCGGCCACCGAACTGGCGATCATCGAGGTGCTGGCCGGCGGCTGCCTGACGACGACCTTCGTCTGGATCCAGCACCGCTCGGCCCTGCGGGCGGTGGCCGCCAGCACCACGCCGGGTCTGCGCCGGCGCTGGTTGGCGCCGATGGGCTTGGGAAAATGCCGGGCCGGGATCGCGGTGGCCGGGATCCGCCCGGGGACGGCGGCGCTCACCGCCCGAGCCGTGGCGGGCGGCTGGCGGCTCGACGGTGACGTGCCCTGGGTGACGGGTTGGGGGCTCATCGACGTGGTCCACACCGCCGCCCGCGGCCCCGGCGGCGAGGTGATGTGGTTCCTCCTGGACGCCGTCGAGTCGCCCACCCTGGCCTGGTCCCGGGTCGACCTCGTCGCCGTCAACGCCAGTGTCACCGGCACGGTGCGGTTCCAGGACCACTTCGTGGCCGAGGATCGGGTCACCGGGATCGAGTCCTATGACGAGTGGATCGCCCGCGACGCCTACGGAGGGCGGAGCAACGGCTCGCTGGCGCTCGGCGTGACCGGACGTTGCTGCCGGCTACTGGGCTCCGGGCCCCGGGACGGGGAACTGGCGGCGTGCCGGGACGCGCTGGACGAGGCGGCCCGCTCCGACCTCTCGGCCCTCCCCCGGGCTCGGGCCGGGGCGGCCCACCTGGCCTTCCAGGCAGCGGGCGACCTCGTCGTGGCCACCGGCAGCCGGGCCGTCCGGCGCGACCAGCACCCCCAGCGGCTCGCCCGGGAGGCCGTGTTCCTGCTGGTGTTTGCCAGCCGCCCGGTTATCCGAAAGGAGCTTCGGCGGCTGTTCGGGGGGGCCAGTGATTAGCCTCTGACTTGTGTCCGCAACGGGTTTGTCCGAAACGACCGACGACTTCGATGTCGTCGTGGTCGGATCGGGTTTCGGGGCGTCGGTCACCGCCTTCCGGCTGGCCGAGTCGGGCCAGCGGGTCTGCGTGCTGGAGCGGGGCCGTTCCTACCCCCCGGGTTCGTTCCCCCGCGATCCCCGGGGTCTCGCCAACAACCTGTGGGATCCGGGCTCGGGGCTGCACGGGCTGTTCGACATCTGGGCCTTCAACGGAATCGAGAGCGTGGTGGCCAGTGGCCTGGGCGGGGGTTCGCTGATCTACGCCAACGTGTTCATCCGCAAGGACGAGCACTGGTTCGTGGACGAGGCGCTCCCCAACGGCGGCTACGAGCGCTGGCCCATCGACCGGGCCCTGCTCGACCCCCACTACGACGCTGTCGCCAAGATGCTCGACCTCCAGCGTTACCCCTTCGATGTGTCCCCCTACCGCGAGACACCGAAGACCCAGGCCATGAAGGAAGCGGCCGAGGTGCTCGGGCTCGACTGGCTCCTGCCCGAGCTGGCCGTCAGCTTCGCCAGCCCCGGCGAGGCGCCCCGGCCCGCCATGCCACTGCACGAGGAGCACCCCAACCTGCACGGCCTGCCCCGCCAGACCTGCCGGCTGTGCGGCGAGTGCGACGCCGGCTGTAACTACGGGTCCAAGAACACCCTGGACTACACCTACCTGTCCCGGGCCCAGGATTTCGGGGCCGAGATCCGCACCCTGTCCGAGGTTCGGGCCCTGGAGCCCATCGACGGCCCCGGGGGCGGCCCGTCCGGGTACCGGGTGACCTACGTGACCCACCAGCCGAGCCATGACCGCACCCCGGTGGCAACCGGTGACCTGCCGGCGACGACCATTCGGTCCCGCCGGGTGGTGCTCGGGGCGGGGACGTTCGGGTCGACCTACCTGCTGCTGCGCAATCGGGCCGCCCTGCCGCTCCTGGCACCCGCTCTCGGGACCCGGTTCTCGGGCAACGGTGACGTGTTGTCGGCCATCGTCGACGCCCACCAGCGCGTCGGCGGCGACAACCTCTCCCGCCACCTCGACCCGAGCCTGGGCCCCGTCATCACCAGCGCCATCCGGATGCCCGACAGCCATGACGGCACCGGCGCCATCGGCCGGGGGTTCTATGTCGAAGACGGAGGCGTTCCCAGCTTCCTCCAGTGGACCGCCGAGTCGGCGGGGGCGCTCAGCGTGGCCGGGCGGACGGCCAGCTTCCTGGCCAAGCGGTGGCTGGCCCATGTGACCGGGCATCCTCGGGCCCACATCAGCGCCGATGTCTCCAAGCTCATGGGAGGGGGGAAGCTCTCCTCGACCATGCTGCCCACCCTCGCCATGGGCCGTGACATCCCCGACGGGGTGATGCGCCTGCGCGACGGCGCCCTCGACCTTGACTGGACGACCAAGACGTCGGAGCCCTATTTCGACCGGGTGGAGAAGACGATCCACGGCATCGCGGCGGCCCTGGGAGGCCGGCTGTTGAACAGCCCGCTGTGGCTGTTCAAGCGGGTGATCACGGTGCACGCCCTGGGCGGTTGCCCCATGGCCAGCAACGACCAGGAGGGGGTGATCGGCGCCGACGGCGAGGTGTTCCACTATCCCGGCCTGTACGTCGTCGATGGGGCGGCTATGCCCGGGCCGGTCGGGCCCAATCCCTCATTCACCATCGCCGCCTTCGCGGACCACGTAGCCGACGGGATCCTGTCGTCGACGGCGGGGGTGGCGCCATGACCAGCGACGGCGGGGCGGGCGAGACCAAATACCACCTCGAGTTCATCGAGGAGATGAAGGGGTTCTTCACCTTCAACGAGAGCGACTACCAGCGGGGCTTCGACAAGGGCAGGGCCTCGGGGGCGGCGGTCATGTTCCACCTCACCATTGGCACCGACGACACCTACGCCTTCATCGCCGACCCCACCCATGTGTGCCCCGCGGTGGGCTACGTCGAAAGTGACGTGCTCGGGGGCCGGTTGCCCCTCGAGCGGGGGGTGTTCAACCTGTTCGTGGACGCCGGGGAGATCAACGCCGAGCCGGCCCGTCACATGCGCTACCGGCTGTGGTTTCAGGACGCCGCGGGCCACCCGCTGACCTTGTCGGGGTTCAAGGACATCCGCCACCCCGTCGCCGCCGTCTCCCAGTTCCGGGACGTCTGGGGGGAGACGACCACGCTCTACACGAAGATCCTGGCGGGCCACGTCGAAGACGGCGGCGACGACACGGCGCCGCTCATCGGGGCGGGCATCATCCACATCCTGCCCCTCGACTTCGGCCGCCAACTGACCACCTTCCGGGTCAAGGGACCGCGCTGGCGGGGCCGGTTCCAGGCGTTCCAGGCGTTCGGGGGCCTCTTCCTGGGCCAGCTGTGGGAGGTCTTCCAACCCCGGTTGCCCTGGCATCGGCAGCACTAGGACCATGCGCAGCCCGAGAAGCACGAGGAGCAGTCATGCCTGATATCCGCTACGTGTGCCTGTCGGATCTCCATTTCGGCGCCGAGAACAGTTTGCTCAGCCGGCTCATCGAAGGCGAGGTCATCGTGGACACGACCAGCGCCAGCTCGGTGCTCGACGGCCTGGTGGCCGGCCTCCGGGCCCTGGTCGGCGCCAATGAGGACCAGACCCGGAAACCGACCCTGATCCTGAACGGCGACGTGCTGGAACTGGCGCTGGCCAGTGACAACGTCGCCCTGATGGTCTTCGAGCTGTTCCTCGACAGGATCTTCCCAGTGGACGGTGAGGCGATATTCGAGCCCACGATCATGTACCAGCCGGGCAACCACGACCACCACCTGTGGGAGACCGCCCGGGAACGCCAGTACGGCAACCTCCTCGCCGACAAGCTCGACCCCGCGGACCCGTTGCCCATTCCGTGGCACACCACCCGGCTGTATCCCCATGGCGACCCCCGGCCGGTGCAGGCGGAGCTGCTGGATCAGCTGGCCCAGCGCCGTCACAAAGCGCAGGGCGTCAACTTCCGGGTCTCCTATCCCAACATGGGCCTGCGCTCCGAGGACGGGCGCACGGCGGTCGTATTCCATCACGGGCATTTCGTGGAGTCGATCTATCTGCTCATGACGAGCCTGAAGGACTACATCTTCCCGGGCCGGGCCGAACCCACCGAGGTCTGGGATGTGGAGGCCGAGAACTTCGCCTGGATCGACTTCTTCTGGTCGACTTTGGGCCGCTCGGGCGACGTGGGCGAGGACGTGGGCCTGGTCTACGACATGTTGCAGTCCGACCCCGCCATCGAGACGCTGGCCGGCAACCTGGCCTCGGGTATCAGCAAGAAGGTGCCCCGCAAGGGCGTCATCGGATGGTTCCACTGGTTGATCCGGCTGGTTCTCGACAGGGTTCTGAAGCTGGTGGCCTCCAACGTCGCCGCCTCCGAGCGGAGGACCCCGACCGCCCCTTTGAGCGCCAAGGCAGAACCGGGGCTGATGGCGTACCTGGGTGGTCCGATGCTCAAACAGCTGGCCAGCGAGGCCCCCAACAAGGACGGCCAGCTCCCCGAACAGCTCAAGTTCGTGTTCGGCCACACCCACAAGCCCTTCGTGGGCACCAGGACCGTGCCCGGGCTGGCCCAGCCGGTACGGATCTTCAACAGCGGCGGGTGGGTGGTCGACACCCTCAGCGTCGAGCCCCTCCACGGGGCCAACCTGGTCCTCGTGGATGAGAACCTGGAAGTTGCCTGCGTCCGCCTGTACAACCAGGGAGCCGACCCCAGCCAGTACCGGGTGCGGATGGACGACGGCCTACCCGCCGAACAGGGGGACTTCTACCGACGCCTGGCGGGTGTCCTCGACGGCCAGGCCGAGGCGTGGAGGCCCTTCTCCGCCGCCGCGGCCGCCCTGGTCGTCGAGCGGGAAAAGGCACTGGCCACGATCATCGCCAACGCCGGCCAGCCCCGTCCGTCGGGCAGCCCCACCGCCCCTCCCAAGCCCGCCGCGGCTCCGGTGCCTCAGACCCCCTCGGCGACTTTGGCCCGCGACACGGGAATGACGGGAGGGACCGGCGAGGTGGGCGCCACCACACCGAGCCCGAGGGCGAGACATCGGGCCAAGCCCCGGGCGAGGCCGGGGGCGGAGGCGACTCCTGAGCGCCGGCACGGCGTTCGTCACCGGGGGCTCAGGATTCCTGGGCGGAGCCCTGGTGCGCCGCCTCCAGGCCGACGGCTGGTCGGTGCGCGCCCTGGCCCGCAGCCAAGCCGCGGCGGCGGCCGTGGCGGCCGCCGGAGCCATCCCCGTGAACGGCGGACTGGACGACCTACCGCAGCTGGCCGAGCAGCTGCGGGGCTGCGACGTCGCCTACCACTGCGCGGCCCATACCGCCGAGTACGACCGGCGCCAGGTGTACCAGCGGATCAACGTGGACGGAACCAAGTCGGCGTTGGAGGCGTGCCGCCGGGCCGGGTTGGCCCGTTTCGTGCACGTGAGCACCGAGGCGGCGCTGCTGGCAGGCCAGCCGCTCATCAACGTGAACGAGGAGGCACCCCTCCGCCCGGATTCCCGGGTTCCGTACTGCGCCACCAAGGCCCAAGCCGAGCAGGTGGTGATGGACGCCGATGGCTCGCGGGGCCTGGAGACCGTCATCGTCCGCCCCCGCCTGATCTGGGGGCGGGGCGACACCACCATCCTGCCGTCCCTGGTGGCCTCGGTACTCTCGGGCCGGTTCCGCTGGATCGCCGGCGGCCGTCACCTGAGCGCGACCACCCACGTCGACAACGCCGTCGAGGGCCTTCTCCGAGCCGCGGCGTCGCCCCGCTCAGGCCGGGTGTGGTTCGTGACCGACAGCGAACCCGCCGTATTCCGGGAATTCATCACCGACTTGGTGGCCACCCAGAAAGTCGAAATCCCGGACCGTTCGATCCCGCTCGGCACCGCCCGGGCGTTGGCCGCGGCACTCGAGGGCACCTGGCGGATCCTGCCTACGCGGCGGCCCCCGCCGCTGACGACGATTGCGGTGTGGCTTTCCGCGTTGGAAGTCACGATTGATACCTCGCGAGCGCGCGCCGAGCTCGGATACCAGCCCGTGGTGAGCCGGGCGGAGGGCCTCGCCGACCTGGCCGCCGCGGCCACTGCCATCTTCCCCGCCGCCGACGAAGGAGCCGAACACCATGCGAATGGTCTATGACCAGATAGACATCGACGCCCCACCCGAGCGAGTGTGGCAGGTGTTCACCGATTTTCGTTCCTTCCCATCCTGGAATCCCTTCATCAGAAAAATGAAAGGCGACCTGGTGCCGGGGGGCCGGCTTCGTATTGTGCTGCGGCTGGGCCGGCGGATGCTGCGCTTTTACCCTCGGGTCACCATCGTGCGACCGGCCCGGGAGATCCGATGGCTGGCCCGGCAACCGATCCCGAGGCTGTTCGACGTCGAGCGGGCCTTCGAGTTCGAACCCCGAGGGAAATCCGGCACCCGCTTCGTCCAATTCGAGGTCGGCCGGGGCCTGCTGGCGCCCATCATCATGCCGATGATGAGCCGGCGTATCGCCAAGGGCTACTCCGCCCTCAACCGGGCGTTAAAGGCGCGCGCCGAAAGCTCCGGTACCGCGTAAGGCCCACCGCAGTAGGGCTAAGGTGGAAAGTCGTTGATTGTGCAAAGAGTGCAAAGAGTGCAAAAACCAAGGAGGGGTCGAATGCGGACAAGGGCATTGTGGCTGGCGGCGTTGGCCGTCCCCGCGACCGCGGTGATGCGGAAGATGGAAAAGGACACGGCCGCCTCCGACAGCGGCCGGGTGAATGTCGGGTTCCGCAAGGCCACCTGGCGGACCAACATCAACAGTCACAAGGGTTTCACCCATGACAGCATCGACAGCCTGGGCTACGATTGGGAGCGGATCGCCAATCCCTCGATCAAACCCCGATTCCCCCTGAAGGTCTACATTCCGCAGACCACCGACGACATTGTCAAAATTGTCAAGGAGGTCAAGGGGCTCGGAGAGCACCTGACGATCCGTAGCGCCGGCCATTCCAGCAACAACCTGGTGCTCAACCCCGGCGGCAGCGTGCTTCTCACCCGGGAGCTCAACGAGATCGTCGAGATCGACGAGGAGAATATGACGGCGACGGTTCAGTCGGGCATGATCTCGGCCCAACTCGACGACCGCCTCTCCACGCGGGGCCTGGGCCTGGCGATAATCGGCGACCACAACCACATCACGGTCGGCGGTTTCGCCTCCGTCGGTGGGATCAGCCCCGCGTCGCACCGCTTCGGTCTGTTCGTCGACACCATTCAGCGCATCGAGTACGTGAACTGGGATGGCGAGGTCGTAGCCGCCAGCCGGACCGAGAACCCCGACCAGTTCTACGCGGTCCTCACCGGTCGTGGCCAGCATGGGGTGATCGCCACCATCACCGTCAAGATCATCAAGATCGACAAGTACACAACGGTGCTCAAGAACAACGAGAAGCACTATTTCGACGTTCCCAGTTTCATCAAGGGGGCGGGGGCCACGATCCGCAACCCGGGCGATGCCTTGTACGAGCGGGGCGTCTGGCTCAACTATCCGCTGCCCGGCGGTCGCAGCATCGGGGTGGGCCAGTTCTCCGCCTATCACGCCACCGACCAGACGGGCTATGCCAAGGCCCGCGACTACGCGTCCTACACCTATCTGGACGGCCTCGGTTGGGCCGCCGATCACGTCCCGACCAACGTCGGGGCGGCGCTCAAGATGGCCGGTATGTTGGGCGTGATCATGAGCCCCCAGTACGCCACCGTGAAGAATGTCGAGTTCTTCACTGACAAGGTTCTGGACTCCATGGTCGGTGATCCCACCCGGATGTTCATCATCCTGGCGCCACTGGACAACTTCGACACTTTGTTCCAAAGCGCCTACGACCTCATGGTCGAGTTCCGGGCGAAGCACCAGTGCTTCACGTTCCTCTCGGTGTACGTAAAGAGCATCCATTCGCCGTATCTGGCCCAAAATGGCGCCAACGACCGGTTCTGCGAGTTGATGTTCTACAACGGCATTGACAATGCGGGCATGACGCCGGCGGTAACCGACGAGCTGGTCGGCCGCTTCGACGACATCGTCATCGCCAACCAGGGATTCCGATACATGCACAGCCTGACGTCGAGCGACCCTGAGCGGCGCCGCAAGGTCGATCCCAACGTCTACTACTCATCCAGGTTCCACGGCCCCCAGACCAACGGGGCCACACCTCATTAGATCTCACTTGAAGGAGGCCGTCTGATGGAGCGCGAAATTCCGCTGTACACCCTGGACGGGGTGAAGAATGCCGAGATCACCACCCACTACATCTTCACCGAGGACAAGTTGGGCCTTTCCGCGCTGCGCTTCCGGCGCGGTGAGGCGGGAGAGGCCATCCTCATCATTCACGGCCTGACCACTTCGACCGACATGTTCATCATGCCGGAGCACTACAACCTGGTCAGCTACCTGCTGGACCACGGGTACAACGACGTCTGGTGCCTCGATTACCGGATGAGCAACCGGCATTCGTACAACCTGTTCAAGCACCGCTACACCATGGACGACGTCGCCCTGTACGACTACAAGCCGACGCTGGAGCTGATGCGCCAGCACATCGGCGACAAGCCCATCCACGTGATCAGTCACTGCCTCGGCGCCAACAGCTTCGCCATGGCCCTCTTCGCCAAGGTCGTCGACGGCGTCTCCAGCGTCATCCTCAACAGCTGCGGGCTGACGCCCCGGGTGCCGTGGTGGTCCAATGTGAAGTTGACGGTGGCCCCCGATGGCGTCGAGTACGTGCTCGGGCTGCCCTACCTCAACCCGATGTGGGACGAGGACCCCGGTCTCACCCGGGGCAAGATGTTCGCCAAGATGGTCGACCTCTTCCACCGCGAATGCGACGTCCCGGCGTGCCACATGTTGAGCCTCATGTGGGGATCGGGGTGGCCGGCCTTGTACAGCCACGAGAACCTGGCCGACGTGACCCATCGCCGAGGCGGCGACCTGTACGGGGCGACCAGCATGAACTACTACCGCCACGTCCGCAAGATGGTGAAGGCGGGCCGGGCGGTGAAGTATTCCGACACACCGCAGTATCAGGCCCTGCCCAACGATTACTTCCAGTACGCCAGGGAGATCGAGACACCGGTGCTTTTCATGACCGGGGCCAACAACAAGGTGTTCAGCAACTCCAATATCGTCTGTTACGAGCGGATGCAAGGCATCGTCCCGGGCCGTCACGAATTGCATGTCTTCCCGGGTTACGGCCATCAGGACCCCTTCATGGGGGATCGCGTCGACCGGGACATCTTCCCCCGGTTACTCGAGTTCATCGACAAGCACCGAACCGCCGAGCCTCAGCGCTTCGAACCGGTGGTCGTGGGAGCGGCGTAGCCAGTCGGGCCCGACGGCGTCCTGAGGGAAGGCCGACGGGTGCTGGCTCAGGCGGGCGTGGCGGATTCGAGGGTGTCGGTGCGGTCCGTGGTCACCGAGAATCCGATGACGTTGCCCACCATGTGGATCTTGGTGAGGATCGGGACCCGGAGGGTAGGGAGGTAGTAGTCGGTCTCGGTGAGCGTGACGTTGAGTGCCATGCCGTTGTACCGCCCGGCTATCACAATGGTGTTGAGCACCACCGCCGCCGTGACCGGCTTGGCGTCGAGCCGCAGCGTGGCTGACCCCTGGACCGAACCTGTCACCTGGTAGGTAGTGACCGGGCCCCGGCAGGCGGCGTGGCCTGAGGTGGTGCGCCCCACCGTGGTCGGCCAGATCGGCCACGGGATCGGCGCCGCAAATGAGCATGAGGCCGCGACTCGCCCAGGGAAAAAGGGGAAATTTGGGGCGGACCTCTTATCGGCTGCCGTGCCGATACCCTCCCCTGTGATGGAGATCACCGGGGCCGATAGGCCGGCGCGCATCTTGGTGGTTGACGACCACGAACCGACGCGCACCCTGCTCCGCCGGCTCCTGTCGATGGAGGGCTACCAGATCGACGCGGCACCCGATTCGCCGACCGCCATGGCAAGGGTCGAAGAGGACCCACCCGACCTGCTCCTGCTGGACATCATGATGCCCGGCCAGGACGGTATCGACCTGTTGACCCAACTGCGGCGGAGCAGCAGTGTCCCCGTGATCTTGCTGAGTGCCAAGAGCGGTGAGGGCGACCGGGTGCTCGGTTTACGCTCGGGCGCTGACGACTATGTTGTCAAACCCTTTTCGACCTCGGAGCTGGTGGCGCGCATCGAAGCCGTCTTGCGTCGGGTGCACCGTGTCCCGGATAGTGCCCGCCGCGACTTCGGTGACCTAAAGGTCGATCCCGCCTGTCACCAGGTCACCGTCCGGGGCCACCCGGTGGACGTCCCGCGGCGAGAATTCGACCTGCTGATGTGCCTGACCTCGGCGCCGGGCCAAGTTTTCACGCGCACCCAGCTGCTGGCCGAGGTGTGGCAGTCGTCGGCGGAACGGCAGGATCCCGCGACCGTCACCGAGCACGCCCGACGGCTGCGGCAGCGCATCGAGGACGATCCTGAGCAGCCCCGATGGATCAAGACGGTCCGGGGTGTCGGTTACCGCTTCGATCCGTGAGCGACCATCGGCTGGCTTCGCGAATCCCCCCTCACCGCCAACCGTTGCCAACCGCCGGCATGCACCGGCGCTCGCCGTCGACACGGCGGTCCCAAGCGACGACAGGTGCGCGACGGGCGTCGCCAACCGAGATCGAAGGTCATTGACCTGCGTCAGCCGGTATTGCGAAGGCCCGCCGCGATCCCGTTGATCGTTATCAGCAATGCTCGCCGCAACGACGGGTCCGGTTCTTTTCCCAACCGCCAACGGGAGAGCAGGTTGACCTGGAGATGGCTGATCGGATCGAGATAGCTGTCCCGCACCTCCAGCGTTCGCTCGAGTACGGGCTGTGACTCCAAAAGCCGGGCCTGGCCCGTGACTGCCAGAAGCTGCGCCACTGTCAGGTCGTATTCTGCCTCGATACAGCCGAACACATACTGTAACGACGGATCGACAAGGCGTTCAACATATCGGCGGGCGATTCGAAGGTCGACTTTCGCCAGCACCATTTCCACGTTGGAAATAAAGGTGCGGAAGAAATGCCACTCGGCGTACATGTCCTGCAGGGCAGCACTTTCCCCGGCCGCCCGCGCCGCCGCCAACCCGCTGCCGACCCCGTACCAGCCGGGCACGATCTGGCGTGACTGCGTCCAGGCGAACACCCAGGGAATGGCCCGCAAGGATTCAATGTCATCCCCCCCGGGCCGGCGGGCGGGCCGGCTTCCGATATTGAGCTCGCTCAACTCGTCAAGAGGTGTCGAGGCCCGGATGTACTCCGGCAATCCGGGATCGTCGAGCAGCGCCCGGTACGTGGCCGCGGCGGCACTGGAAACGGCGTCCATGGTGCGGTCCCACGCCGCCAGCACGTCAAAGTCGAGGCGAGACGTCTGGTGCAGCACCGTCGCTTCTGTCACCGCAGCCAAGGCCAGGTCGAGATTGTGACGGGCCATGTTGGGAAGCAGGTATTTGTCGGAAATGACCTCGCCCTGCTCGGTCAGCTTCATGACCCCCTGGAGGACACCGAACGGCTGCGCCATGACGGCGTCATGGGTGGGACCGCCGCCCCGGCCCACCGTGCCCCCCCGACCGTGGAACAGGCGCAGGAGGACCCCGTGCTTGTGGGCAATGTCACGAAGGGAACGCTGGGCCCGGTGGATCTCCCATTGCGAGGTCGTGATGCCCGCCTCCTTGTTGGAGTCGCTATAGCCGAGCATCACCTCCTGGATATCCCCGCGCAGCCTGACGATGTCGCGGTAGGCAGGCTCGGAGAGCAATTGGTCGAGCAGTTGGCCCGCTGCCCGCAGTTCCTCGGTGGTCTCCAGAAGGGGGACGAACCCCACCCTGGCCACACCCAGGTGGATGTCGACCAGGCCTGCTTCCCGGGCCAGTATGGCGGCCGCCAGTACATCATCGGGCCCCTTGGTCATGGACACGATGTAGCTCTCCACCGTTTCCGGGCCGAAACGGTCGAGAATGGCGCGCAATGTCGTGAACAAGGCGAAGGTGTCAGCCGCGACTCCGGTCAGGGAGGGAATGGGCCCCATCAGCGACCGCCTATTCTCGAGCTCCCGGCTGAGCAGCCGGAAGCGATCGCGGCGGTCTAGCGATGCGTAGGGCCGCCCCAGCTCGCCAAGCCGGTCGTAGGCGGCCCCGATCACGGCCTGGTGGCGGGCCGAGTGCTCCCGGATATCCATGACGGCCAACTGGAACCCGAAGGTGGTTACGGCCCGGATGAGCCGGGCCAGCAGGCCGTTGGCGATCAGCTGGCCCCGGTTGGCGAGCAGCGATCGGCGCAGCAGTTCCAGGTCGCGGAGAAGGTCGCCGGCATCGCGGTACTCGTTGCGGGCGACGGTGGTACGGCCGTCGACCAGCCGGTCCAGGGTGTTGCCCAACCGGGCCAGCATGAACGAGGCCTTGAGCCGGTAGGGCTCCTCGGCGTTCAGGCGACCGAAGCGGCGCAGCACCTTGGGCATCAGCTGGGCGTCGGCCGCCAGGCTCTCCGTCAGCTCGGTGGACACGCCCACGATCTGGGTCGAGGTGCTCAGTTCGGTGATGAGCACGTCGAGGCGGCTCATGAGAATCCGGATGCCCAGCTCGTGCTGGCGGGCCAGCACGGTGACGGTGACCTCTGGGGTCACGTTGGGATTGCCGTCCCGGTCGCCGCCCACCCAGCTGCCGAAGCGCAGGGGGCGCGCCGAGGGGGGCAGCTCGATTCCCAACCCCCGCAGCTGCACGACGAAGTCATCGACGACCAGGGGGACCACGTTGCGGGCCAGGTCGTCGAGGTAATAGTTGACCGCGCTGGCCTCGTCGGCGGGGGTGGGCCGCTCCCGGCGCAGCTCGTCGGTCTCCCACAACAGGTCGATGATCTCGGCCAGCTGCTCGTCGATGGCGGTGCGGTCGGCGGCCACGCTGCGGCGGCGGACCTCGAGCAGCTCGCCGAGGCGGCGCAACTTGGTGAGCACGGAGCGCCGGGCCACCTCGGTGGGATGGGCCGTGAACACCGGGCGCAACTCGATACGGCCCGCCACCGCGCTCAGGTTGGCGACCGCCTCGGGGTCGGCGGCCACCCGGCGGATCATCTGCTGGATGGCGCTGCCGTCGGTTACCCGGCGCCGGTCGAGGGTGGCCGCCCGGTGGACCTGCTCCGCGGTGTTGGCCAGGTGGAAGTACATGGCGAAGGCCCGAGCCAGCCAGATGGTGGTTCCCAGATCGGCCTGTTCGAGCACCGCCGCCAGCTCGTCGGACCCACCGCCGTGGTGGGTACCGCGGCTGAGCTCGCGCACCCGCTCCACGAGGTCCAGCAGGCCGGGGCCCACCTGGCGCACCAGCGTCTGGCCGAGGAAGGAGCCGAGCAGACGGATGTCGGCCCGCAGGGCGCGGTCGGACTCGAGCTCGGGGGCCACGACTCCAGTCTCGCGGGCTCCGAGGGGCACTCAGACCAGGTACCATCAGCTTTTCTCGTTTGCCCCGGCTGACGCCACCAATGCGACCATGGCACCCGACCGCGTTGATACCGACTCAGCGGGCGCGGGCCCGGCGCCTGCCCTCGTGCATGGCCTGCACCCGGCCGGCGGGGATGGCGTGCCCTTCCACAATGAGCTCTGGGGGCAGGGGCTGGGGGCGGGGCATCTGAGCGGCCCACGGATCGTCGTCCCCGAGTTGGCGCACGACGGTGTGCACGGTGAAATCGGCGGGTACGACGTCGTCGAGGTCGTCCCAGCTCACCGGGAAGGACACCGGCACGCCAGGTCGGACCCGGGGACTGTATGCGGCTACGACGGTCGCCGCGCCGACTCTCGTGGCGTCGACGAATACCTTGCCGCCGCGATCGTCCTTCATGAACGCGGTCGTCGCGATCTCCGGGTCGAGAGCCTCGGCTCGGGCCGCGATGGCGCGGGTGGCGGCAGCCGCGTCCTCCATTGATGCCTGCACGTCGAGGGGGACGTAGATGTGCAGGCCCTTGGCCCCACTCGTCTTGACCGACCCTTCCAACCCGACATCCGCCAGGGCGTGGCGAACCAGGCGGGCCACCCGAACCGCACCGGTGAAGGCATCGGCGTCGGGCGGATCGAGGTCCAGCACCATGTGGGTCACCCGGTCGGGCCGGTCGACTGTCACCAGTGCCGGGTGATACTCCACCGCCCGCTGATTGGCGAACCACAGCAGCGTTGGACGGTCGTTGCACAGGGCATAAGCCACCTCCCGCTTCGATGTCTCGGCCCACAACCGGACCGTGCGCACCCACGGCGGAGCGTAGGAGGGGACGTTCTTCTGCATGAACGCCTCCGCGCCGCGGTGGACCCGGATCACCGACAACGGCCGGTCCTTCAGGACAGGGATCATCCGGTCGCGGACCCCGTCGAGGTAGTCCACCAGGTCCCGTTTGCTCGCTCCCGCGCCATCGAAGAGGGGCAGGTCAAGGTTGGTCAGCGACACCCCATCGCGCGATTCCTCAGCGCCCCTACCGCTCGTCACAGCAGGACGTTACCGACGTTCAGGACACGCCGCCGAAGTTCACCCAGGACGCGCCGCGGCCGGGGGGGTGGTACCCACGCCGCCCGATGGCCGCTCGGGCCCCACCTGGCGCCTTTAGGTACCCGCACGAACAGCTGGCCCGGGTTAGCCGGTCCGTAGCCAGGCGATGCGCTGTCCGGCTTGGAGGCGCTCGCCGGGGAGGGCGAACATGCCCATGAGGGTGCCGGCAAACGGTGATCGGACTTCTTGTCCCGCGATGTGGCCGATGATGGTACCGACCGCGACGGATTCAACGCCGGTCATGACGCCTCCGGAGGCGTTGGCGGGCTGAAAGATGCCGGCACCGGGGCTCACGACCAGGCGTTCGGCCACATTGAGATGTTCGCCGTGCAGGGTGGCGACATCGACGAACGTTTGCACTCCTGGCCCTCCTCGATCGATTACCCAATAGGTATCGGACGGGAGCCGACTAAGGCCCGGCAAAGTCTCCGATAAACCTTCTCTCTACGGTCTTCTTGAAATACCGGATCATTGTTTCCTGCCTTCATCCATCAGCGGATCCGCCGGCGAGGCCGGAACCTCGTCGACTACCTAGTCGAGGTGGTTCTCGGGCGCCGGCCCGGAGACACCCGGTTGATGGCCTCGACGACGAGTGAGCGCAGGGTCATCGGCGCCATGGCGCGCCAGCTTGAGCCCTATTCGCCCGATGTCGTGTTTGGGTGCTTATGGCGCGGTCCCGGGAAACAACGGAAAGACAACGATTGCCCAACGGGAGCACCTCAAGGCGCAACAGAGGCACACCGACTCATCCCCATGGCCGAACACCAACAGGGGAGCGAGACGATGCCCGATAAATCTTCACGGAGATTGATGCCAGTCGTGGGAGCCTGCGGGCTCGGCATTCTTCTGACGCTTTCGATCGGCGTCGCGGTCTGCTGCTCGCCGTCGACGTTTGCCCAGGCCTCCGCCATTGTCCGCTTAGCCGACATGCGACTGACGTCGGGCACGCCGAAGATGGCGGCCGACCCTGCCATCCCGGCCGACCACACCCCGACATCGGGGCAGCCCACGCCGGCAGCCGCCACCGTGGCACCCACCCACTCCGCGGCGGTCTCGAGGACGACCGGCGCCGCCCCGACCACGCCGGGCACGACCCATCCGGCTCCGGTCGGCGCCGCCCCGACCCCGCACCCGGCCGCCGACCCGTCCGCGGGCAGCATCCCGGCGGCGGTGGCGACCGTACCGGTCCGGCGGACACCGAGCGCGGCCGAGGTCAACAACGCCATCCAGGCCGTGCACCAACTGGTTCCGTTCTTCACGCCGACGGCGAAGCAGGTCGCCCGGGTCGGCAACCAGGTCTGCACCGCCTTGGATCAGGGCATGACGTTCGCTCAAGTCAAGTCGAAGATATCCGCCATGCTCGGTTCCCTGAGCTGGCTCCTCCCGTCATCGATCGCCGGCCAAGGCGTGCGCACCACCGTCAACCTCTACTGCCCGGGCTACGCCGACAAGTTGGCCTGATTTCGACGAGCGCCAACCTGCGCCGCCCGCCCACTTCCCAGGTCATCCGCAGAGGGAGATCGTGCCGCTACTGTCGAGCCGTGGGTGCGGAACGATTCGACCTTGGCCGTTTCGGTGTCTGGACCACCGGCCTTGATCGTGTCCCTTCGGCGGAGGCGAAGCGGGCCGCGATCGCCTTGGAGCAAATGGGCCATTCTACCCTGTGGCTTCCCGAGACGGTCGGACGCGACCCCTTCGTCACCGCCACCTTGCTGCTCGGGGCGACCACCACGCTTCGAGTCGCGACGGGCATCGCCAGCATCTACGCCCGCGACGCGGTAACCATGGCCAACACCCAGCGCTCGATCGAGGAGGCGTTCCCGGGCCGCTTCCTACTCGGTCTAGGTGTCAGCCACGAGCATCTGGTGTCACGGGTCCGCCATCACGATTACAACCGGCCGTACTCGAGGATGGTCCAGTACCTCGACGAGATGGATAGCGCCGTGTTCCGGGCCGTGGGTCCCCGAGAACGGCCGGCCACGGTGCTGGCCGCGCTGGGACCGAAGATGCTGGCACTGGCGGCCCGGCGCGGCGACGGCGCCCACCCCTATTTCGTTCCCGTCGAGCACACCCGGAGGGCCCGCGAGATCCTTGGCCCCGGCCCCATTTTGGCGCCCGAACAGATGGTCGTCCTCGACCGTGACGCCGACCACGCCCGCCAGGTGGCCCGGGCGGGTATGGCGGTGTACCTGCGGGCCCCGAACTACCTCAACAATCTCAGACGCTTCGGGTTCGACGACGACGACTTCGCCAGTGGCGGCAGCGACCATCTCGTCGACGCCATCGTGGCCACAGGCGACCTCGACCAGATCCTCACCCGGGTGGCGGCCCACCTCGACGCCGGCGCCGACCATGTATGCCTTCAAGTGCTCCAGGACGACCTTTCCACCCTGCCATACGGGGCGTGGCGAGAGCTGGCCGAAGGCCTCACCCGCCTCGCCGCCAACCAACCCGGCCCATAAGCCCATCGACCGCAGGGACCCGGGTCACGACATCGGGGCTCAGCGGACGTTGATGACGGTGCCGAGCTGGGGGTACCGGAACAAACCCGGCCGATCGATAAGTTTCACGGCCACGTCGCTGATCCGCGGCAATCCCGCATTGTTGGCCGTCGACATCCACTCGGCGGCGATGGCAGCGCCCACGATGGGCGCCGAGAACGACGTCCCGCTCCAACTGGCCCAGCCCTCGAAGTCGTCGGAGCGCTCCGTGGCCGGCGGGGCCGCGCTCGGCTGGTAACCGAAGAAGGTGCTTACGATATCGACACCCGGTGCACAGGCGTTCACCCAGGGCCCATAGTTGGTGAACCAGGCAGGCCCGTTGGAGGCCAGCGCCCCGACCGCGATCACGTTCTCGAACGACGCCGGCCAGGTGCGGCGGCACTGGGCGTCATTCCCAGCCGACGCCACGATGACAAAGGTGTTTTTGCCGGTCCCGTCCTGGTACTGCTTGAACGCCGTTCGAATCGCCTGGGCCAGGGCGAGCGGTGGGTCGTCGCGGTCGCAGTACCCGCAGAACGACATGCTGATCACGTGGAACGGCGGGTCATCGCCCGTCGTCGCCTGATCCGCAATGGCGTCGGTCAGCGCCTTGGCGACCACCGCGTCGTCGGTGTCGCCATAGGGAAGCATCACCCGCTTGACGGTCACGCTGGCGCCCGGGGCCAGGCGCCCGTACAAACCGGCGATAAAGGTGCCGTGACCGGCGAAAGGATCGAGGACCCCGTCGGCGTCGGCGTCTTCGACTTCGAAATCGCCGGGCGCCGCGACCACACCGGTCAGGCATCGGGTGCGCATTTGGTCGTTGGGATTGGCCACTTGGGGTCCACCCGCGTAGCCGGTATCGAGCACGAGTACCCGGCACACCGCGGAGGGCGTCGTGATGGCCCGCCGCATCAGCACGTCGAGTCCCGACGGGTAGGCGGCCGGCTGGACCGACGAAAAGCGGGGCGCGGTGGCCTTGAACACGCCGGTACCGCACCTGGGCCGGCACTGGCAATAGACCACCGGCGGCGGGCAACCGCCACGGTTTCGGTACCCGTATCCCCCCGGCTCGGGGATCGACCCCGGCTCGGGGATCGACCCTGGCTCGGGGATCGAACCGGGTTCAGGGATGGACCCCGGCTCGGGGATCGACCCCGGCTCGGGGATGGATCCGGGATTCGGCGTGGCGCCGGCCGGGCGGCCCGAGCCGGTCCCGAAGAAAACATGGTTGGGGCCCGCAATAAAGCGCTTGGCGCGAAGTTCCTCCAGGACCGACAACGGCTCGGGAACATTGCGGAGAAGGACGAGGTGACCCAGGATCGGCTCCGGTCGCAAATCCCGTTCCGTCACCCCGAAGAGCCTCGCCACCTCGTCGAGCGCCCGATCTTCGACGATGAGCTGATTCGGTCGGTACGCGAAACTGCCGCCGTGGCCTCCTGCGAAGCGGACATTGTCATCCCACGGGCCGTAGGGAGAGTCCCGGCCCGGGTCCGCGTCAGGGCCGGTATCCCCGTCGGCCCTGGAAGACCCGGCGCCGGTAGGAGGTACTTCGTCCATAATGAGCTCTCCTGAATAGAAATCGGTCCCGATGCCAAAGAGCCCGGATCATCCCATTTGATACATCCGGGCAATGAATTCCCTGAGGGGCCACCCGACGTCCCGCGGGACCCACTGGCCGCGGCAGGTTACGCCTTGGACTTGGTCGACCGCGACCCACGAGCCGCGGAAGCATTGGCGACCAATCTTCTGAAGGCGGAGGCGACCACCCCCGGACCAGCCCGTCTAACGGCGCAGCGCGCCCTCGGGCGGGCCCGCTACGAGCAGGGCGACCTTGCCGGTGCCGCCGCCGCCATGCGCCAAGGGATCCGGGAGCACAGCCAAGGCGTCGAGGCGGCGCTGGTGGCCAAGCTGCGCATGAGCCTGGCCGCCACCCTCATCGAGATGGGATCGACGCAGGAGGCACTCTCCGAGCTCGACGTGGCCCGTCACGACCTCCACGGCGCTGACCTCGGCCGGTTGTACGCCCAATGGGCGTTCGTTTACAACCATCTGGGACGCCTCGTCGAGGCCGTCGAGGCGGCCGGACAAGGTCTCGCCTTGCTCCGGGCCGGCGGTGACCGCCTCGGCGAGCTGCGACTGCTGCTCACCCGGGCCGTCAGCCACCTCAACGCGGGCGCCCTGGATAAGGCGGAAGCCGACCTCCGAGCCGCCCAGCCGATCGCAGCCGACCTCGACCACGCCCTCGCCACGGCCGTGGTCCAGCACAGCATGGGCGTGGTGCACGCCCGCCGCGGTGAGATCCCCTACGCCCTGCGCTGGTACGAGGCGGCGTCGGCCACCTACGCCGCCATTGGCCGCCCGGGACGTTTGAGCGCCATTCTCGAGATCGATCGGGCCGAAACGCTGATTCACGCCGCCCTCCACGACGAAGCCGTCGAGGTCGCCCGTCGCGCTGTCCGGCAGACGGAACAAGCGAACAATGTCGTCAACCTGGCCGACGCCCGGCTCCTCCTCGCCCGCGCCCAACTGACCGCCGGTGATTTCTCGGGGGCCATTGCCTCGGCTGACCTGGCGCAAGAGGCGTGCCGGCGCGGTGGGCGAGCGGCGCTGGCTGACCTGGCCAAGGTGATCGGGCTCGAGGCAGGCGTCACCGCCGGTCCCAACGAAGCCTCTCGCCCCGCCTTCATCAGCGGCGCCCGAGCGCTGGCCCGCCGACTGGAGGGTCAGGGCTGGGGCGAGCAGGCATTGTACGTGGACAGCCTGGTCGCGGAATGGGCGCTGCGGTGGGATCGACGCGACCTGCTCGGCGACGAACTGGAGCGGGTGCAGGCCACCCGGCACCAGGGTCGGCCGACGTCCCGGGCCCGGGCGTGGTACGTGGAGGCGCTGGCCCGGCTGGCCCGTGGCGACCGCCGCGGTGCCCGGCGGTCCATCATGGCGGGCCTGCGCATCATCGACGAGCACCGGGAAAGCCTGGGGGCGTCGGAACTTCGGGCCCGCTCGGCAGCGCTGGCCGTCGACCTGACCGCCCTCGGCCTCAAGCTGGCCGTCGAGAGCCGGCGCAGGACGACCATCTTCCACTGGGCCGAGCGATCGCGCGCCCGGGCGCTACGAGGCCCACGAGTGCGCCCACCCGATGATCCCGAGCTCGGCCGCCGGCTGTCCGAGGTCCGGCGACTCGAATCGGAGCTGCGCGATGCCGACGCCGGTACCGCGACCTACCGGGCGCTGCGAGCCCAGCTGGGGAAAATGGAGGCTTCGGTGAGGGACCTGTCCCGATCCGCGTTCGGCAGTGGTGGCGGTGGGGACGAGCTGATCTCGGTGGGTGCGGTGCAACGACTTCTCGGGCCCCGTTGCCTGGTGGAGTACCTCGTCAACGACGGGACCTTGCTGGCCGCGGTCGTCACCGCCACCGGGCTCCGGGTCGTCGACCTCGGGGCCGTGACCCGGGTGGAGGCCGAGCGGGACTACCTGGCCGCCGAGGTGCAACGGGTGCTGCGCCGGGGCCAGGCCGCCCGAACCGCCGCCGGCGGCCCCGGTTCGACCCGTTTCCTCCTCGACGCATTGATCGTGGCGCCGCTCGGGCTGCCTCCCGGCGCCGAAGTCATCGTGGTCCCGACCGGCCCGCTGCACGGCGTGTTGTGGTCGGCTCTGCCCGGGCTGGGCGAGCGGATCTTCACGGTCGCGCCGAGCGCCACCAGCTGGGCCCGCTCTGCCCATGCGGGGCCGATCGGCGCCAACAGCACCGTCGGCGTGATCCTCGGCCCCGATCTTCCCGGCGCTGCCAAGGAGGTCAACGACCTCGTGGAGCTGTATCCACACGCCCGCACGCTCCTCGGCGGAGCCGCCACCACGGCGGCGGCACTCGACCTCCTCGGCCAGGTTCGAGTAGCCCATGTCGTGGCCCATGGCACCTATCGCCGCGACAGCCCCCTTTTCTCGTCCTTCCGCCTCGCGGACGGATCCCTCACGGTGTACGACCTCGAAACCATCGACCAGCCGCCGGAGTTGTTCGTCATCTCGGCCTGCCAGGCGGGTGCTCATGCGGTGACCCGCGGCGACGAATTACTGGGCTTGGCCAATGCCCTCCTGGCCAGCGGCGTGCGGGCCGTCGTGGCGCCCGGCGTCCCCATTCCCGATCTCAACACCCCGGAGCTGATCCGGTTGTTCTATCAGGGTGTCCACGACGGGCTCCCGGTCGCGGCGGCCCTGATGGCGGCCCGTCGCGCCTTGTGGTCATCGTCCTCGCCCGGCGAACAGATGGCGGCGTGGTCGTTCGTGTGCTTCGGCTAGCAGTCCGGATTGGCGACAGTCGGGTTCTCCTCCGTCGGGGGTGATGGATTCTCGACCCTATGAGGGCCAAAATCCATCAACCCGCCACGGGACGCAGCGGTAGTGGAGGTGAACCACACCGCCGGCGAAGCGGCGTTCGCCCAGCAGTTCCAGATGGACTCGGGCGGTGGGCGGCAGCGCCCGGGCGCCGCCGCCCACCACGATTGGCGTGAGGAACAGGTGGATTTCGTCGACCAACCCCGCTCGGATCGCCTGGGCCGCCAGGTTGGGCCCGCCCACCGTGATCTCCCGTCCCGCCAGCGCTTTCATCCGGGCGATGGCGTCGGGGTCGAAGTCCCGCTCGATCCGGGTGCGGGCGCTGGAGACTGTCGCCAGCGTTTTGGAAAACACGACCTTGTCGGTCGCTTGCCAAACCTCGGCGAAGTCCAAGGCGACGGGCGTCTGGCCCGCCTCGGTGTGGGCGCCCTCCCAGTACTTCATCGTCTCGTACATGCGCCGCCCGTAGAGGTAGGTGCCGACGGGCCGCTCCAGGTCGTTGACGAAGGCGTGGACTTCCTCGTCCGGCGCCGCCCAGTCAAAGTTGCCGTCCTCATCGGCCACGTAGCCGTCGAGCGACATGATGGCCGAATAGATCAGCTTCGCCATGGTGCACCTCCCGTTGCCGCCAGCCACGAGCATAGGGAGGACGCCCAGGGCCACCTCGCCTTTTCCCCGGACGGCCGCCCGCCGGCCGGATGTCCTCCCCGCGGCAACCGGCATGTAACGTCGGCACCGCGGCCCTTAGAGAATGGCGGCAGCGATGCTCCACAAGCAGATGAACATCCTGCGCGCCGACCAAGCCGACGCAGGAAGCCGAGGACTCCGGCCAGTCATGCTGGCCATCGCCGGAGACAGCGGCACCGGGAAGACGACCATCACGGCGGGGCTGGTCGCGGCCCTGGGTCATGACCGCATCACGTCCATCGGTGTCGACGACTACCACCGCTACGACCGTGAAGAGAGGAAATCGCTTCCGTTCACGCCCCTGAACCCGAAGTGCAACTTCATTGACATCATGGAGCAGGACCTCCACCACCTGGTGCTGGGACAGCCGATCCTGAAGCCGATCTACGACCACAGCACCGGGAGGTTGACGCGTCCCGAGTACATCGAGCCTCGGGAGTTCGTGATCGTGGAGGGACTCCTCCCCCTCCACACGCCGCTGTCCCGGGCCTGTTTCGACATCACGGTCTACATGGATCCGCCCGAGGACATCCGGATCGGCTGGAAGCTGGGCCGCGACACCAAGAAGCGGGGATACACCGAGGAACAAGTCCGCGAGGAACTGGGCCGGAGGGAACCCGAATCCGCGGAATTCATCCGGCCTCAGCGGTCATACGCGGACATCGTCATCCGGTTCTCCCACATCGAGGAGCGAGGCGAGACCCGAGATGACCCGCTCAGCGCCACCTTGCTGCTGCGGCCCACGATCGATCACCCAGACCTGAGCACCATCCTCGGTGATGACACGCGCGAAGCCATGCACCTCAAACTCAGCCGGGATGAAGACGGCAAGCCGGTGGATTCGGTCCACATCCATTCCTACGCCAAGCCGGCCGTGACCAAGAAAGTGGAGCAGGCGATCTGGGAACAGCTTGGCGTCGAGGAGCCGGTGCCCCAGTCCCTGGGCCTGATCGAAGACGCCCGGGACGAGCCGCTGGCGCTGACCCAGCTCCTCCTGCTCTACCATCTGATCCAGGCCCAAGCGGGGCTGACCCGACCGGTTTCTGAAGACACCCGTTAGCAGCCTGGCGCGGTCGGCGGGCGGGGTCGGCCGTCGCCCCGCCGTTCTACGCCGAAGGCCCGGCGCGTAGGAAGTGGAAGGCGTAGCCATCCAGCCCGACGTACAGCCCGTCGCGGGCGAGCTCCGCCGTGGGGCGTTCGAACACCTCCCCTCGCAGCACGTCGGTGAGGACGACGACGTCGTCGGTCAGGATCTCCGGCGGCAGCTCGACCCGGCCCTGGGCCGGAGTGCCGCCCAGGTTGGCGGCGATGACGTGGGTGGCCGGCCCCGCCTGCCACGACCAGGCGGCGAGGGTGCGACAGGTGTCGTTGTCGGGCCATCCCTGCACGGGGCACAGCGCCCAGTCGCCGGCTTTGGCCATCCGACCGGCCGCCACGAGCTTGCGGTAGAAGGCCTCCAACTCCTGGTCCCGCGGCTCCGGAGGCGACCGCCGGAGTTGCACCGGTAGGCGGATGGTGCGCCCGGTGAACTGGCCCTGGTGGTAGAGGCAGGCTCCGGGCAGCGTGGCTACCGTCACCGCCGCGGCGCGCAGCGCGGCCGGCGCCAACATGGCGCTCGCCCGAGGTTCGTCGTGGTTCTCGAGGAACCGGAGCAAGCGCCGCTGGTACGAGTAGTCGCCAGCCAGGTGCAACTTCACCGGCTCCGGCTCGGCGTTGATCAGGCGATCGTAGAGCCGCTTGTCATAGCAATAGTCAAAGCCCTGTTGGAGGAGAGCCCCTTCGAGATCCCAGTAGGCCTCGGCGAAAAATACGAACTCGGGATGGTCGCGCTTCACGGCACCAATGACCTGGGGCCAGAACTCTTCTGTCGCCGCGGCGCCGCCTCGTCCCCCCCATGTCCTCGTAAACACGTCGTTCATCATCAGCATCGCCATGTCGCAGCGGACACCGTCGCAACGCTCCGCGATGGCGCCCAAGGTGGCTGCGGCGGCTCGCCTCACCTCGGCGCGGAAGGCATTCAACTGCAGGACATCGGTCCAGGGGGCGAAGTATGGGTCCCTCGCCAGAGCGAAGATGCCGTCGCCCAATCTGACAAACTCACCGGGGCGTTGTGCCACGTCTTCGGGCGCCCCCAAAATGAAGTACTCCGGGTGCTCCACGACCCAGGGGTGGTCGCGGGCGACGTGGTTGGGCACATAGTCCAGGATCAGGCCGAGGTGCCGGCGTCGCAACTGTTCACGGGCCGCGGTCAAGGCGTCAGATCCACCCAGCTCCTGGTCGGGCAGGTATCCGCGCACGCAATAGGGCGAGCCGACAATGTCGTCGATCGTGAAGTCAGGAAAGCTGGCGCGCCCGAAGGCGACCAGCCCCTCGTCGCTTCGGGCGATGGCCTTACCGGCGGGGCTGCGCTCCCAGACACCCATCAGCCAGACGGCGTCGAACCCCGGCAGGGCGACGGCATCCCACTCGGAGGAGGGAACGCTCGCGAGCGTCAACCCCGGCCCATACCGCAGGCGGAGGTCCTCGATCCAGACCCGCGCATTCAGTTCGTAGATGTTGGGATGAGCCGGGAGAATCGTCACATCAGCCCCCTCGAAAGAGCCGATAATGGCACGGTGGAGCATCCGAGGCTTGTCCTGAACAACACCAGTCCATGGCTGCGCCGGAGCTGGCATGCGGTGGCCACATCCGAGGAGGTGGGTGAGCGACCCCGCCAGGTGTGGCTGGTCGGCGAGCCGTGGGCGGTGGTCCGCCTCGGCGCCGATCTCGTGGCCTTCGGGGACCGCTGCCCCCATCGTCTGGCGCCGTTGAGCCTGGGCACCGTCTGCGGCGCCGAGCTGCAATGCGCGTACCACGGCTGGCGATTTGGTGCCGACGGCCGGTGCAAGGCCATCCCCGCCCTGGGTCCCGGTGACCACATTCCCCGGCGGGCCGATCCCACCCGGGCCTGGGGGGTGCAGGAGCGCTACGGGCTGATCTGGCTGGCCCCCGAAGAGCCGCTGTGCCCGATACCCGACTTCGGCGAGTGGGAGACCGATGGCTTCGACCAGATCCGGACTTCGATCGTGTCCACCACCGTGAGCGTGGGCCAGTTGGTCGACAACTTCCTGGACGCCTCCCATTTCCCCTTCGTCCACGCCGGCACCTTCGGCGACCAGAAGGCATCGCTGGTGGTCGACCGGGGCATCGAGCGCGACGGCTGGCTCGTCCGCACCGAGTTCTCAACCTGGTACCGCAACTCTGACGACCCCCAGGTCGCCACCGGCGAGCACGAGGCCGTCCAGCCCCAGGACCTCCTGAAGCAGGGCAGCGCCTCCATGACGGTGTACCTGCGCCTCTTCTTCCCGGTGACCGGGGCCACGCTGTCGATCCTGTTCTCCTGCCAACCGGAGACCGCCGACCGTTCCCGCGTCTACAAACTGGTGGCCCGCGACGACACGGCCGGCGACCCGGATCGCATCGCCCGGACGATCGCCGACGAAGACCTCATCCTCCAGGAGGACCTGGCGGTCCTCGAGCACTACACCGACATGCAGCTGCACCTGGATCCCCGGGTCGAGGTGCACACCAAGGGCGACCGCTTGAGTGTCGCCTGGCGGCGGCTGCTGGCCGAGTGGGCCCGGCAGGAGGGCAACCCGGTGGCCCCCGAGGGCCCCCGAACTCCCGGGGCTACCGAATTCCCCGAGACTTCTGACACCCCCGAGTCTCAGTGGAGCGAGATGATCAGTTCCTGATCAACGAGGGATCTGGCGCCTGGCGTCGCCGCCGGGCGGCGGCCGCCTCAGTCCAAGAAGGCGTCGAGGGCGTAGAGGTCCTCGAAGTGGTGCCAGGCTTCGATCACCTTGGCGTCTCGCATGGCGAACATGACCACCGCTTGCACGTCGAGCGTCTTACCGTCGAACGAGGCGGTGTCCCGAGCCCACCCGGCCACCAGGTCGTCGCCCGCCAGGACCCGGCGGACGATGGCCCGGAAGGACCCGCCCCCGGCGGCCCCGTAGGCGCCGAGGAAGGCCAGGGTGTCATCCCGCCCGATGTGCTCACCCGCCAGTTTGCTGCGACCAGGGAAGTGCCAGACGATGTCCTCGTGGAAAAGGTCGAGCAACGCGGGTACGTCACCCGTGTTGAATGCCTCGTAGCCCCCGCGAATCCGGCTCTCGTTTTCGGCTGCTCCCACGACGCCTCCCTGGTCGACCCTCTCCGGCAGGTATTCGACGGAGGGACGCCGGGCAGATCACTCGGTCACTCGTTGGCTACGCCCCCGGCAACGGGTGGATGGGGCCGGCGCGATCGCGCAGAGACGGCGCACGGTGACCGGTCCGCAAGGAGATGATCTCGGCGCAGATCGACAGCGCCGTCTCCTCGGGCGTGCGGGCCCCGATATCGAGGCCGATGGGAGCCATGATGCGAGCCAGGGCGGCATCGTCGACGCCGGCCTCGCGCAGGCGTTCCCGACGGTTGTCGTGGGTCCGGCGATTGCCCATGACCCCGATGTACCCGACCCCGGTCTTGAGGGCGGCCACCAGGGCCGGGACGTCGAGCTTGGCGTCATGGGTCAGGACGCACGTCGCATCGCGACTGGTGAGATCGGGCCCGACCTTCTCCAGATAGCGGTTGGGCCAGTCGACCGCGATCTCATCGGCCATCGGGAATCGCTTCTGGGTGGCGAAGACAGGCCGCGGGTCGCACACCGTGACGTGGTAGCCGAGGATCTTGGCAACCCGGCCCAGCGCCGCCGTGAAATCGACGGCGCCGAAGATGATCATCCGCGGCGGAGGGGCGAAGGACTCCACGAACACCGACAGTTCGTTCTCCCGGGCCTCGCCCTCGGGGCCGTAGTGACGGGTCGCGGTGCGCCCGACCTCCAGTTCCCCCAGGGCGTCGCGGGCGACCACCCTGTCCAACCCGGGGTGGCCGAGGCTGCCGGTGACCCGCGGAGCGTCGGCGGAAGTGGCGCCGGGACGGATCAGCATGGTCGCACCGAGGTCGCTCGGCGGGCCCACGATGATCGTCGCCAAGGCCACCGGTTCTGAGGCTCGCAGCAACCGCTGCAGGGTGTCGTAGAGTTCGCCAGCCATGCAGCGGCGTCCTCCTACCAGCGTTCGAGGGGTTCGATGAACACCCGGATCGTTCCCCCGCAGGTGAGACCGACCGCGAACGCCTGGTCGTCGGAGTAGCCGAAGGTGACCAGCCGGGGTTGGCCGTCACCGGCCAGGATGTCCAAGGCCTCACTGACCACGGCCCCCTCGACACACCCGCCGGACACCGAGCCCGCGACCTCGCCGTGGTCGCTGACCACCATGGTGGCTCCTGGATCGCGGGGGCCGGAACCTTCCAGGGCCACCACCCGGGCCACGGCCACCCGGTGGCCTGCCTTGACCCAGCGGTCGATGTCATCCAGCACGTCCTTCATGGCGCCAACGCCTCCAGCTAGTTGTCTCCTCAAGCAATTCGATTGTACGGAGCCTGGGATCAGGTCCGGCGTTCGGGATGCCCGCCGTCTCAGGGCCGTCCTTCATAAGTCGAAGCAGGCAGTAGGCGTTGCCCACTTGACACGGCGGGCGCCGCCGGGAATAGTTGACCTACTTGGTCGGTTTTCTGTCCCGGGAGGACCAACTTTGACCGACACCACCCACCTGTTCAGCTTCCCGAATCCGGTGAACGAGATATCGGCCCGCCTGGTGGCCGGCGGTGTCGTGCTGATGACCCTCACCGCCATCGTGTTCGACCAGCCGTGGCTCACTGCCGTAGTCGCCTACGGGTTCCTCGCACGGATGCTGACGGGGCCCAAGTTGAGCCCCCTCGGACAGCTGGTGACCCGGGTCATCACGCCCCGGCTCCGGATACCGCCCAAGTTCGTGCCCGGCCCGCCGAAGCGCTTCGCCCAAGCGATGGGCGCGGTAATGTCTACGGCCGCCTGCGTCCTGGCCCTTGGCTTGGGCCTGAGGGGCCTGGCCTACGTGGTGCTGGGACTGCTGGTGGTCGCCGCCATCCTCGAGTCGGTGTTCGCGGTGTGCCTCGGTTGCATGATCTTCGCCCGGTTGATGAAGGCGGGGATCATCCCTCAATCGGTGTGCGAGGAGTGCGCCGACATCAGCAAGCGCGTCGCCCGAGCCGCCTGAGTATCGCGCCGGCGACCGGCTGGGCGGGCTGCGACCGGGGGACGCCGCTGACCGGCCCGCTGGGAACGTCGTCAAATGGGCTGAGGGGGAAACCACCGAGTGACCCGCGGCCGTAGTCTCGACTGGTGAATACCGCCCTCCCGCCTACCGGACCGCCCGCGACCACGATGGGCGAGGCGCTGCTGCGGATGGAAGCCATAGACGCCGCGCTGCCCGCCGAGGACGGCCTCGCCTGCTTCAACCGCATGTATCTCGGAGTCACCACCCAGGTGGCGGGCCGGGTCAGCCAGAACTTCTTCGCCGACACGGCGTTCCTCACCCACCTCGACGTGAAGTTCGCCAACCTGTACTTGGACGCCGTCAACGCGCTCGTCATTTCACCCCAGAACCTCCCCGAAGCGTGGGCGCCCCTGCTCGAGAGCCGAGGGGCGCCTGGTATCGAAGCCATTCAGTTCGCGCTGGCAGGCATGAACGCCCACATCAACAACGATCTCCCCTTGGCGCTGGTGGCTACCTGTGCCGAGCTGGGCACCGCTCCCGACGACGGCTACCACCATGCCGATTACCAGAAGGTGGACCAGCTTCTCGACCAGGCCGAGCAGTCGGTCCGGCAGTCTTTCGAGTCAGGACTGGTGCTGGCGGCCGACCGGCACCTCCAGGCGGTCGCCAACCTGGTCGCCAACTGGAGTATCACGACGGCCCGGGCCGTGGCATGGAACACCGCCCTGGGCCTGTGGGCCATCCGGGATATCGGCTTCGCCCACGACCTGCTGGTGGACTCCATGGCCCACACTGTCGGGATGGCCGGTTGGGGTCTCCTCTCAGTGGTGTGAGCCTTAGGGAAAAACCGTGGTGATGTTTCCGATGCCGCCGGCCAGGCGCCCCACGGCGAAGCGAACCAGGAACGGCACCAGTCGCAGCGGCCACTTGGCCTCCATACCGACGGTGACGGCCAGTTGGCTGCCGTTGCCCATCGGAGTGATCAGGTAGTCCTCGGCCATCACCCGCAGGCCCGGGGCGCTGGACTGGACGATGTGGAAGGTGATCCGGCGGGCCGGCTCCCAGACGATGAAGTGTTCCTGGACCTCGGCGCGACCGACCCAAACCGTCCGCAAGGTGCCGACGCCGCGGGCGGGGCCATCGATCCTGACCCGGGACATGCCCCGGAACCACTTGGTCCACCCGGGGCTGTCGGCGAGGACCTCGAACACCTGCTCCGGCGACGCCGCCAAGAACAGCTCCTGATGGATCTGAATAGGCGCCGTCTGGGCCCAACCGGGCGGGCGTTCCTCGAGGAGGAACTTCATCCGAACCGGAGGAGAAAATAGACTCGGAGCCGGCGGTTGTCCTTGAAGACCATGCCCAGGTATTCGTTGGGCCCGACCTGGCGGATTTCGTCACGGATGCGGCGGGCGGCCCGGGAGCCCTTCGAATAGTCGATGACGACGCAGGGCCGGTTGTCATACCGGCTGTCGCCGAGGTACACATCTGCCCGCAGCCCCTTCAGAGAGAGGGGGACAGCCGGTTAACCAGATCATGGGTCGCGGGGCGAAACACCTTGCCCTGCCACAGCAGTATCCGCGCCATCTTGGCGAACGGTTTGGCGCCCCGGGTCCCGGCGAAGAAGATAGCGGTCCCCTCGGCCTGGCCGGCCGGAATGTCGCCGGCCGGACTGGAGCCGAACAGGTCGTCCAGTTCGCCAGGAGACAAGTCCAGCGGTGCGGCAGTGATCGTGGTCATGGTTGGGTGCCCTTTCATCCGGCCCGTTCCCCTTTGCTTCGCCTAGGGGTGAGTGTCCGGATCAATGTTCCCGCCGGGACTTTCGTTCCCGGCCTCTGGGCCATCGACGGAGCCGGGCTCCTCAGGCGCCTCAGGCGCCATGCGGGCCGGCTTGACGACGGCCAGGCGGACCCGCTTGTTGGCCCGGCCCTTGGACTCGGTCTTCAGGACCTCGACCCGGCCCACCTCAGCCGTCGTGGCCACGTGGGTGCCGCCGTCGGCCTGGCGGTCAAGGCCGACAATGTCGATGACGCGGAGCGGGTCGATGTGGGCCGGGATCAGGTTGGCCTTGGTCCGGATCAGCGCCGGGTCGACATCGGCCTCGGCGCGCGCCAGGAATTCGACCTGGATCTCATGGGCCTGGCGGATCTCGTCGTTGACACGCTGCTCGAGCCGGCGGCCCAACTCCGCCGACATGGCTTCCAGTTCAAAGTCGATGCGACCGACGCCGGGCTCCATATTCCCCCCCGTCACCGCCACCCGGTAGTCGGCCCACACCACGCCGCAGAGGATGTGCAAGGCGGTATGGGTCCGCATGAGCAAGTGCCGGCGCTCCCAATCGATCGTGCCCTGAATCTCGGTGCCCGGGCTGGGCAACTCGAGGCCTTCGCCGTCGAGCCAGTGCCAGATGCGGCCGGCGTCGCGGCCGACCCGGGTGATCGCGGCCCGTCCCCCGTCCCACACCAGGACCCCGGTGTCGTGGGGCTGGCCGCCACCGCCGGGATAGAAGGCGGTCTGCGCCAAGGCGACCCTCCCCGCCTCCCGGTCGATGGCGACGATGGAGGCGTCGAAGCGCTTCCGGTAGGCGTCAACAGAGAACAGCTCCTCGGGCGCCGGCGAATCACCCATCGACCTGAGGCTACCGCCGCTGCGTTCCCCGGCTGTAGTCACCGCTTCGCATCAGCAGGGACCGGCGCCGGTTCGGTCCTGGCGGTGGAGGTCCCCCCGGGCGGTGGTGCCGAGCGGCCCGCGGCATAAGACAGGCGTGCCAACAATCCGGTCCCGACCTGTTGCCCCTGTCCCCTTCCCGCCTTATGGTTTCTTCGTGGCCCCGGGGGGCGACAACCGAAACGAGGGCGTGAGATGACTGCCACGCGGTCGGTTCGCACCGCCCCTGCGCTCCCCGAGCCCGTGCCCGACGGGTTCGGACCGCCTCCCCGGCCCCGTCCCGCCCGCAACCTGGCGGGCATCCTCCTCGGCATGCTGCTGGTGGCGTTCTGCGCTGTGGGAGTTGCCGCCTACACGGCGTCCGTCGGTCACCGCCGCCCGGTGCTGGTCATCGCGCGCCCGGTCAACGCGGGATCGGTGATCCACGATGCCGACCTGGGCGAGGCCCAATTGCCACCCGATCCCGCGCTGCGCACGGTGCCGGCCAGTCAACGAAGCCGGGTCGTGGGTCGGGTGGCGGGCGTCAACCTGGTTCCGGGGACGTTGCTGGCTGAGGGGGAACTGGCAACGGGGCCCTCGGTGGACGGAAATCACGCCGTCGTCGGCCTCGCCCTCAAAGCGGGCCAGTTCCCTGCCGCGCTGCGCGCCCTCGACGCGGTCACCGTGGTCGAGACCAGCCCCGCTTCCAGCCTCGGGCCGACCGGCGCCACGATCCTGGTGGACAACGCGGTCGTCGTCTCGACCGACCAGGCCCCGGACGCCCAGACGACGATCGTGTCGGTCCTGGTTCCCCGACCGGCTGCCCCTTCGATCGCCGGGGCCGCGGCGCGCGGCCAGATCAGCGTCGTCCTGGTGGGCCAGGCGGGCAGCGCCGGCGGCAGCGGATGAGCCTGGTCGCATTCGTATCCGGGAGATCCCCGGGGCTGACCACCGCGGTCCACGCCATCGCAGTGGCCTGGCCAACTGATCGCCGCCCGATCCTGGCGGAACTGGACCCCGCGGGCGGCTCGCTGGCCGCCCGCCATCAGCTGGCTCCTGAACCGGGCCTCACCAGTCTGGCGGCCGCCGGCCGCCGGGGTTTGCGCCCGGACACCGTGCTTCGCCATTGCCGGCGCCTCCCGAGCGGGGTGGTCGCGCTGATCGCACCGGTGAGCCCGGAACGGGTGGCGTCAGCACTGGCGGTGCTCGGTTCCGCCCTTGGTGACGTTCTCGCCGGCATCTCCGGAACCGACATCTTGGCCGACTGCGGTCGCATTGATCGCCGCTCCCCGGCCTTGGAACTGGTGCGGGCCGCTCCCTATGTGGTCCTGACGGTGACACCCTCGCTGGAAGGTGTCGCCCACGCCCAGGCCCGGCTGGATGTGCTCTCGCTACCGCCTGGGCGCCTCGCGGTGATGGCCATTGGTGACCGTCCGTACCACCCCGACGAGGTCGGGGCGGTACTGCAGCTGCCAGTGCTCGGGGCACTGGCCCAAGACCCGGCCGGCGCCGCCGAGCTCAACGGTCGCCGGAGGCGTAGCGGACAGCCGTCCCGCCGCAGCCCCCTGTACCGGTCGGCCGCCGTCATTGCCCGAGACCTGACCGCCGTCCTTCCGGCCGTCCCCCCCGCCTCCCCGGGACCGCATCCCGCTGGGCCCGGGATGGAACCGCTCGCGGCCAGTCCCGAAGCGGCCCCCGCCCCGGGCACCCCCACCCCCGAAGACGCCTTGGAGGCCGCAGCACCAGACATGTACTCCCCGATCGGCGCGGCGAGCGAGTCCCGGCGGTATCGACGGTGAAACCGCCGCGGCATAGAGATCGGTGTGGCAGGCCAAACGTGCCCGATAGCCGTCGCCGACCGAGCCGTCGCCGACCGAGGCGGCTCCGCCTCATCGGCGCCGCGGCATAGGAGCGCGCCCGCGGTGGCGATTGAAGCCCCCTGGAACCCCGGCGAAGTGCTCGACGAGGCGCTGGTGCGCCGGCTGCGGACCAAGGTCGCCCGGCAGTTGGCCGACACCCAGCGAGAACGAGAACGAAGCGGCGAAGCCCGCTTGGCCGACGTCGACGAACACGCCCTCGGCGCCAAGCTCATCAACGACGCCCTCGAACGGTACGCCCACGACCTGATCACCAGCGGGGCGGCCCCGCCGGACGCCGAAGAAGAGGAGGCCCTCCACCAGGCGGTCTACAACTTGATGTTCGGGCTGGGACGCCTGCAGGACCACCTCGACCGGCCCGACGTGGTCAATATCCATGCCGCCGGCGCCCAGCCAGTCTGGCTCGACTTGACCGACGGGCGCACCGTCCGAGGACCGGCGGTAGCCGAAAGCGAGGAGGAACTGATCGAGTTCATCCGCGACCTGGGACGCCGCGTCGGCCTCTCCGAGCGTCTCTTCGACCCGGCCCACCCCCGGATCAACCTCCAACTCCCCGACGGGTCGAGGCTGTTCGCGATCGGCTGGGTGTGCCCGGAGACCCACCTCTTTCTCAGGCTCCACCGCCTCCTGGACGTCACCCTCGATCAACTGGTCGACTACCGGTCCTTCTCCCCCATGATCCGCAGGTTCCTCGGCGCCGCCGTAGGGTCCCGGGCCAACCTGCTCATCTGCGGCGGGATGGGCGACGGCAAAACGACACTGCTGCGGGCACTGGCCGCCGATATCGCCCCCGAGGAGCGGCTGGTCACGGTCGAAACCGACTACGAACTGGCACTCGATCGTTTCCCGGAGCGCCACCACGAGGTGGTCGCCCTGGAAGCCCGGGAGGCCAACGTGGAGGACGTGGGCCGGATCACCTGCGCCGACCTGGTCCGATGGGCCATGCGCATGAACGCCCGCCGGGTCATTGTGGGCGAGGTCCTGGGCGACGAGGTGGTTCCCATGTTGAATGCCATGAACTCGGGCGCCTCGGGATCGATGTGCACCCTGCACGCCAACAGTTCCGCCGAGGTTTTCAACAAACTGGCCCTGCTGGCCGCCCAAGCGCCCGAGCGCCTCGAGTTCCGGCATAGCTACGCCTTGGCCGCCGATGCCGTCAATTTCACCGTCTTCGTGCGCCGTGATCGGGCTGGTCACCGCGTGATTTCCTCGATCCGAGAGGTCACCGGCGCCAACGACACCGGGGTTGTGACCAATGAGCTGTTCACCCCCGACGCCGAGGGGCGGGCGGTGCCTACCGGGACGGTGCTCTCCGAGCGGACCCGCCAAAAGATGCGGGAACAAGGCTTCGACGCCACCTGGCTGGCCCGACACCAGCGGGTGACACCGTGATCGCCGTCCCCCTCCTCCTTGGGACCGGGCTCGGGGCCGGCTTGATCACCGTCATCGCCGCCGCCCGACCCCGCCCCGTCCGAGCCGTGGCGGCCCGCGGCCCCCATGGCGCGGCCGGGTTTGCCGGCCGATTCCCCCGCCTCGGTTCACGAGTCGCCCTGGCGGCCGCCGGAGGCGTTCTCTCGGCTGCCCTCACCCGCTGGCCGGTCGGGGCACTGGCGGGTCTGGCCTTGGGGTTCTTCGGGCGCGACCTGTTTGCCAGCCGGAGCCACCAGCGCCACCAGACCGACCGCACCGAAGCCATCGCCTCGTGGACCGAGATGCTGCGCGACACCATGGCCGCCGCGTCGGGGCTCGAACAGGCGATCGTCACCACCGCGCCCCTCGCGCCCAGCGCTATTCGGCCCGAGATGAGTGCCCTCGTCACCCGGCTGCAACGGGAGCGGCTCGGCCCCGCGCTGGCCGCCTTCGGCGAGGACCTGGCCGACCCAACCGCCGACCTGGTCGTGTCCGCCCTCACGCTGGCCGCCAGCGGGGAGGCCCAAGAGCTGGGCGAGCTCCTGGCCTCGCTGGCCGGGGCGGCCCGTGACAACGCCACCATGCGGCTCAGGGTCGACGCCACCCGAGCCCGGACCCGGACGTCGGTGAGAATTATCACCTGCGTGACCATCGGGATGGCCCTCCTGCTCGTGGTTCTCAACCGCAGCTACCTGGCCCCGTTCAACTCGGTCACCGGCCAGATGATCCTGCTCGCCGTGTGCGGGTGTTTCGGCGGCGCCTTCATCTGGCTGGCGTCAATGGCGCGCTATATCGCCCCCGAGCGGTTCCTCGCCCGCCCCCAGAGTGCTTCGGAGGACGCATGGTCGTGATGCTCCTGGCGGGCGCCGGCATCGGTCTCGGCCTTCTCCTGGTGCTGCGCAGCCTCACACCGGCCCGGCCTGACCTCGGAACGGCCCTGGCCGGCATCGCCGAGCCCACCTCAGCGGGCCCCCGACCGGGCGTCGGTGAGCCACCGTCGTCGATCCTGGAACCGATCGCCCGGGCCCTCGGCGTGGACCATCTGATCACGCCATCGGTAGCCACTGATCTACGACTGGTCGGACGCACCCCGAGCTCACAGGTAGTTCGGTGCCTGAGGTCGGGAATCGAGAGCGCCCTTCTCGTACCCGCCCTTCTGATGGTGCTGGCCCTGGGCGGCGTCTCGGTGCCGTTCGCGGTTCCTGCCGCCTTGCTTGTCGCCTGTGGCATCGGGGGAACGCTGCTGCCAAATGCTGTCCTGGCCAGTGAAGCCCGGGTCCGGCGGCGTAGCTTCAACCACGCCCTCAGCGCCTTTCTGGACCTCGTCGCCGTCAACCTGGCCGCCGGCCGGGGCGTGGAAGGGGCGCTGGACACCGCCGCCCAATCGGGTCGGGGTTGGGCGTTCGGCGAACTACGCCAGGCCTTGTACCGGGCCAAAATCATGGGCGACACGCCGTGGAATGGTCTCGACCACCTCGGAGTCGAACTCGGAGTTCCAGATCTCCGGGATCTGTCCGCCTCCGTCAGTTTGGCGGGTGACAACGGTGCCAAGGTCCGAACCAGCCTGGCCGCCAAAGCCCAGGCGCTGCGGGTAAAAGGATTAGCCGAGGTCGAGGCGGCGGCCCAATCGGCGAGCGAGAGAATGTCTCTTCCCGTAATTCTTCTGCTGTGCGGCTTCGTGTTGTTTATCGGCTTTCCCGCCATCGAGCGGGTGCTCAACGGAATTTGAGCGAGTCGTCAGATCAGCTACCCACCACGACAGGAGGGAATTTCCCCATGATGTTGCTGCCGACGTTCATCTGGTTGCGGGCCCGCTGGAGTGCTGCCAGAAGAGATGAGAAGGGGATGACGACGGAGACGGTGATCCTGATTGCCATTTTTGCGGGCCTGGCGATCGCGGCCGGGGCAATCATCGTGGCCAAGGTAATCAGCAAGGCCAATAGCATCCCGACGAGTTAATTGGGGTGGGAAAAAGGGGAGCCAGGCGAGAATCTGGCGCCGCCACCCTGGAGGCCGTCCTTGTTTTCCCGGTGCTGCTCCTCCTGATCATGTCCTCCATTCAGGTGGCGCTGTGGTATCACTCCGCGGCATTGGCCGACGCGGCGGCCCAGGACGGGGCGCGGGCGGCCCGAGTCCAGGGGGGCAATGCCAATGACGGCATCGACCGGGCCAACCAGCTGCTCGACCAGGCGGGCCCGAGCCTCCTGGTGGGGCGCCGGGTCACGGCATCCCGGTCCCCTCAGGTGGTTCGGGTCGACGTTCGCGGGCACTGCATACAGCTGGTGCCATTTGTGTCGCTGCCGGTCCACGGGGTTGCCGAGAGCCCGACGGAGTCGTTCCGGGGGAGGCTCGGCCGGTGAGCGAGGACGGGTCGGCGGCCGTGGAGCTGGTGCTGATCACACCGGTGTTGCTGCTGCTCATGATGTTTGCGCTGGTGGCGGGTCGTTTCGCCCTGGCCCGCAACCAGGTCGCCGAGGCGGCCCGGGACGCCGCCCGGGAGGCATCGACCTGGCCGACGGCTCATACCGCGGCCACGGCGGGAGTGCAGCGAGGGCTCGACAGCCTCAACGCCGGCAAGGTGTCCTGCCAGCAGCCCCAGGTGATCATCGACGCGTCCGCGCTCCGCCCCGGTGGTGAGGTGGTGGCGGACGTGACCTGCATCGTGGCGCTGGACGACGTCGTCGGCCTTCGCATCGCCGGCGTAAGGACCTTCCATGCCCGGGCGGTCTCGGTGGTCGACACATTCCGGAGCGGGGGGTGAGGACCATGCCGCGGCGGGCGGCCGACGAGGGGGGGATGGTCACCGCCTTCGTCGTGCTCATGACGCTTTCGCTGGTGATGTCCATCGGGCTGGTGTTGGACGGCGGGTACACCCTGGCGGCCCGGCGGGAGGCGATCGACGAGGCGGACGGCGCCGCCCGGGCCGGGGCCCAGGCGATCAACGTCCAGACGAGGGGATCTCGCCTGGCGGTGCTGGATCCGGGTCGGGCGCAGGCGGCAGTGGACTCGTTTCTGGCTCCGACCGGGCACGCCGGCCGGGCGTCGGTGAGGGGGGACACGGTCACCGTAACCGTCTCTTTCCGGCAGCGGCTGTACATCCTGGGCGCCGGCGGACTGTCCTCGGTCACCGTGACGGGCCGGGGAACAGCTCGCGCCGTGCCGGGTGTCCTGACGAGCCGGTCGCCATGAGACGGGCCCAGCGCGTCGGGCGGGGATTGGCCGCCCTGGCGGCCCTGGTGGCGGCCCTGATCGGGGTTCCCGGCGGACTGGCGGTTCTCGGGCAGCCACCACCGGGTGGGATTCCGAGGTGGGACACCCTGGCGCACGATTTGGCTCATCCGATAGCCGACAGCGCCTTCCTTCGGGCCGCGGGGCTGTTCTGCTGGCTGTTGTGGGCGCTCTTCGCGGCGGCCGTTGCGATTGAGGTCGTCGGGCAACTGGCGGGGCGGGGCCGGCGGGCCGGGTGGGGCTGGGGGCGACGTTTGCGGGTACCGGGCCTGCAGGGATGGGCCCAGACGTTGGTGCTCAGCGTGGCGCTCCTCATACCCCAGCGGGGCCTCACCAGCGCAGCCGCCGCAGGGGTGGCAATACCCGGGGTCCCGGCGGCGGCAACGGCGCCCACCGCGTCCCCGGCTCCTGTACCCGTGATCCAGGCTTCGAGCGCCGTGGTCACCTCTGTCCCCGCCGCTGCCCACAACGGGGACGGGGGCAGGAGCTATGTCGTCAAGCGCTACGACTCGCTGTGGTCGATCGCCGAGCACCACCTGGGCAGCGGCACCCGGTGGCGGGAAATCCGGGACGAGCGCGGAAACGTCCTGGCCGCCGGGGGCCCTTCCGTGAGGACAATCCGTCCCGGGCAGGTGTTGGTGCTCCCTGGTCCCGGGGGCGCGGCCCGACACCGCCGCCGACCCCCACTTGCATCGGCATCGGCGCCGGCATCGGCACCGGCACCGGCACCGGCACCGGCACGACAGCCAACCCGGGCCCCGGCGCCGCCTGCCCCGTCGCCACCGGTACCGCCGCCGTTTCCGGCGCCGGACGCGCTACCGGCGTCGCCGTTGGGCCCGCCCGCCTCATCGGGACCCACCCCGCCCGGGTCCACCCCCACCGGGTTGTCCGATCAATCGTCGACGCCCCCGACGATGGTGGCAGTGGTAGCCGGCCCGGGCCCGGCTCAGGTTAAGGCGGATGTGAACGCCCTCATCGAGGCGGGCTTGATCGGCGCAGCCGTCATGGGGATCATCCGGGCGCTCCGCCGTCGCCAGGCCCGGCGGCGGCCCCCAGGCCGGCGCATCCGTCTCCCCGGTCCCGCCCTCGCCCCGATGGAACTGGTGCTGCGGCGAGCAGAAACCCCCGACCGGATGCCGCTAGTCGAGCGAGCCGTGGCGGCGCTTGTCGCGGCCCTGCGCCACGAGGGCGTCACTCCACCGGGAATCCTCGGCGTGCTCGTCGACGACGATTCGGTGGAGGTCCTGCTTGCCCGCCCGGCACTACCGCCATCGTCGTGGTCGGCGGTTGCCGAGGGATTCCGTTGGCGCATCGAGGCCTCCGACGTGCCCCCCGACCGGCCGCTCGGATCGGCGCCGCTTCCGGCCCTGGCCTGCCTCGGTCGGGTGGCCGGGGGGTCCGCCGACGCCCTCATCAATCTGGAGGCGGCCGGCTTGGTCGGGGTGACCGGCAATCCGGCGCAGGCGGCGGGCCTCGTGTATGCCCTGGCCACCCATCTCATCGGCGCACCGTGGGCCGGCGCCGTCAACCTCGTCCTGGTCGGTTTCCCAGCCGGGCTGGCCGTTCCCGATAACGCCCGCCGCGTGTCGTCACTCCGGGAACTGTTCGACGAGTTGCGGGCCACCGCCGACATGATGACGTCCACCGCCCGCCGGCACGAATGCCCTGATGCGTTCACCGGTCGCCTTCGGGGCGTGTCCGGCGATGGTTGGCCGCCCCTGGTGGTGCTATCCGCGAGGCCATTGCGATCGGACGAACTGCAGGTGTTGACCGACGTGGCCCGCCCCGCCCAGGGCGTCGTTGCGGTCGCCGTCAATCCCGGCTCGGCCGCCACCTGGGTGATCGATACCAGCATCCAGCCGTGCCCGGTCACGCCGCTGCGCGTCGCGGTCGAGCCGACGGTTCTCGACCGGTCTTCAATGAGCGCAATCGCGGAGCTGATTGCGATTGCCGAGGACGATACGGGCGCCCATCTCGACGACGCGCCCTACGACCGGATCGAACTGAGCGTGGATCGCGAATCGCCACCGGAGCCGACTGCGATCGGTGCCGTAGAGGCGGCGGAGACGTCGCTGACGGTTCGACTGGGCCGGCCTCACGGTGCCCAAGGCGCCGGCGCCAACCGCGACAGGGGCGATTTGTCGCTTCCCGATTTCGAACGACCGGCGATCCTGGTGCGAGTCCTGGGGTCGGTCGAGATCGAGGGGGCGGCGGAATTCAAGCGGGCCAAATCGCGGGAGTTGGTTGTCTACCTCGCTATGCATCCCAACGGCGTCGGCGAGGCGGAACTGGATGAGGCGCTGTGGCCATCCAGCGGGGGCCGGGTTGTCGTTGCTTCAACCCGCGACGCCACGGTGTCGGTCGCCCGAACCGCGCTCGGGGGCCCCGCCCGGCTCCTGCCGGCCCAGGGCCAGGGGAGGGAAAAACGTTACCAACTGGGGCCCGAGGTCCAGTCCGACTGGAGCCAGTTTTGTGCTCTGCACCGGTTCGGTCGTAACCGCCAATCGACTGATTCCCTTCGCCGAGCCCTCGAACTGGTCCGAGGCCGGCCTTTTGAGGCCGTCATCTCCGGGCGCACCTACGCGTGGTTGCATACCGAGGGCCACGGACGCCATATCGAAGCCGAGGTGGGCGATGCCGCCGATTTGGCGGCCGGACTGTTTCTCCAGGCCGGCGACCCCTTAGCCGCTCGTTGGGCCGCCCGTCGGGGCCTTCTGGCCGAGCCGTACACCGAGCGTTTGTGGGTCCGGTTGATGGAGGCCGCCGACGCCCTGGGCGAAAGCCAGGAGATCGAGCAAATAATGGACGAGATGGACGTGGTGTTGGAGTTGGAAGGCGACTTCACTGGCCTTCACCCCAACACGCTGACCGTGTACGACCGGCTGAGCCGTCGCCGCAGGTTCCCCGCCGATATCTGAACGAAGCTCTACGGATTCCCGAGTTCATTTTTCCGTCTCCTTCCGGGGAGTTGCCGGATGAGGCGGGTCGGGTCAGCATTTTCAGTCCTTTCAGCTATATCGTGTCGGTGATCGACCGGGTGGCGCGATCGCATCGGTACGGTGTGAACCCAGCAAAGACAACATGCGGTAGGCGTCGGGATCTGGCGGTCCTGTCGTGGGTGCCGACCGCACGCCGACGCACCTGTGGAAGGGACCGGCCCGATATCCCCGATTCGCCTACTTCTCCGGGCCGGCCTCGGCGGGCTCCCCTCACCCGGGAGCGGATCGTGGCGGCGGCCATGGAGCTCGTGGATCGCGACGGCCTGGCGGCGCTGACCATGCGCGCCGTGGCCCAAGCCCTCAATGTGACCCCGATGTCTCTGTACAACCACGTCGCCGACAAGGCGGAACTGGTTGACCTCCTCGCGGAGGAAATCATCGGGGGAATTGTGTCGGCGGCCGCCGCCGACGCCGCCCACGCCGCAGCCGCCCCCGACACCACGGCCGCCCACGAGGGCGGCGACTGGGAGATCAGGCTCCGTGCCCACGCCCATCGCCATTTCGCCACCTGGCGCCAACACCCCGACTTCATCAAGGCCTACACCGATGGCGTCGAGCGCGGGACCCAACGCCCTGCGCGACATCGAACACACGCTTTCAGCGCTCTACGACGCCGGGCTCGACCACCACGACGCCGCCCAGGCATTCATGATGCTGTACCACTGGATTGTCTCCTCCCTGGTCGTCGCCCCGGCGCGACCGCTAAAGGCCGGCGCCAACAAAGTCGGCGCGGTCCGGGGGAGCGTCGCCGACCGGGTCAACCGCTACTTCGCCGCCCTCCCCATCGAGGACATCCCCAATGTGGAAGCCACTGCCATGTACCTGACAGGCGACCACATCGACCTTTGTCTCGACATCATCATCGCCGGGCTCAAGACCCGGATCCCCACTGAATCGGCCAAGTCCCAACGCCAGCCGGTTGAAGTGCCCCGGTTGGACTAACCGCCGGTCAACCCGACCCGTTCCCCTTCCCATGGGGGTATACCGGAAGCTTCAACTGGTCCACCGGCCGGCCCGTCGCGGCGCTTACCCGGGCAAGGGGTTCGGTGCCGGCGTCGGCGGGCACCCGCACCACCACGACGGCCACGTCGTCTCCGAACCGGTCGCCCGAGAATCGATGCGCCGCTTGTACAATCCCGTCCGAGATGCCGTTGGCGGAGCGGTCCGTCAACCCCTGGAGGGCCCGGATCAACCGATCCTCGCCGAACATCTCGCCCCGGTGATCGCGTGCTTCAGTGATCCCGTCGGTGTACAGGACCATGGCATCGCCGGGTCCCAGTCCGACCCGCTCGTCGACCGGGTCGATGACATCGAACATCCCCAGCGGCAAGGCCGACTCACCTCGGAACTCGACCAACCCCGACCGCCGCATCAGCACCGGGAGCGGATGTCCCGCCGATGCAATCGTCATCCACGCCCCACATGTGTCCAGTTCCAGGCGAGAAAAGACTGCAGTGCAGAAGTGCCCGTCGTGGCCGCTCGCATCGTCGGCTCGCAGCGCCGCATTCACGTCCCGCAGGACGTCCCTCGGGTTGAACAGATGCACCGACGACGCCCGCATCGTCCAGCGAGCCAGGGCGGCCAGGCTGGCCGGGCGAGCGCCCTTACCGCAGGCGTCACCCATCACGATGCCCCAGTCGTTGCTGGCTAGCCGGAAGACGTCGAAGAAGTCGCCCCCAACCTTCAAGCCCAGCTCCCCGGCCCGGTAGCGGGTGGCGAGCTCCATACCCGGGAGCTCCGGCGGACGTGGTGGTAGGAGGCTTGCCTGGAGGGCGTCGGCCAGTTCCTCGGCTTCGTGGCGCAGCTTCTCCTCACGGGCGATCGTCCGCCGAGCCGCCAGCTGCACCTCCAATTGGTCCACTACCAGCGTCGCCAGGTCCTCGAGATGCGCCATCTCGGCGGCCGTGACCTCACGGGGTTCACGGTCGATCACACAGAGTGTGCCCAGGTTGTAGCCGTCGTGGGTCGTCAGTGGCACGCCGGCGTAGAAGCGCAGACCGAAACTCCCGGCTACCAGCGGATTGGCCAGGGTTCGGGGATCGCGGGCGGCATCGGTCACGACCCAGGAACGGTTCTCCAGGATGGCCGAGGCGCACAGCCCGGAATCTCGACCGATCTCGGAGACCTCGGCGAGCCCATGGCGGGACTTGAACCAGATGCGGTCCGTGTCCACAACGCTCACGATGGCGATCGGCACCCCGAACAGCCGAGCCGCGAGGGCGGTAATGCGATCGAAGGCGCCGTCGGGTGGCGTATCGAGAATCTCATAGCGACGAACCACATCAATCCGGGCTGCCTCGTCGGGCCCGGCCCCGTCGGGGGCCGTCCCCGCTGGTGATCCCGGCCGGGGGATCGGGTGCCGGCGGACCCCGGGATCGAACAGGGTGGTCATCGTCTCAACTCTCGGGCCTTAGTTCCGCCCACACCACCTTGCCTTCATCGGTCCGCGCGGCGCCCCATCCCTCGGCGAGGGCGGCCACCAATCCGAGCCCCCGCCCCGACTCGGCCAAGGGCTCCTTGCGGCGAGGCACCGGGAGCATGGGGTTGACATCGTGGACCGAGATGCGCAATACCCCATCCGGCGAGGAGACGGCGACGGTGAAGGGCGAACCGGCATGGAGGATGGCATTGGTGGTCAATTCGCCGGCCACCAGGGCCGCATTGTCGCCCATGTCACGGCCATGGCCCTGGGCCCGAACGGCATCGGAAACAAACCCCCGCGCCAGCGCCGGTGCCTCCCGTCGGGCCCCGAATTGCCGCTCGGCACTGGAGTGAACCCGGCACACTTCGCCCCAGCCGTCTATGCCCTCGGCCCGGGATACCGCCTGGCTCGCGTAGCCGCACAGGAGCGAAAAAGGCATCTCGTGGCGAAGCTCGTTCCAAAGCTCCTCGAGCTCCAGAGCGGCCGAGAAGTCGCCCGCCGCCCACAGGAGCGCAACCATCTCCCCGTAGGCGCGCACCGGGCGTTGTGCCTGGGCCGCCTTCTTCATGGCGCCACCCACCACGCAGCGGAAGCGGCCCCGATCGATCGATCCGTCGATCGTGAACAGGGCCAAGGCGGCCGCGGCATCGAGCGCCACCCAATCGCCCCGCCGCCGCAGCCCGGTGACATCCTCGCCGGCCGCGGTCAATGCCAGTTCGAACGCGCCCTGGTGCTCGGCGGTGGCGATGGTCAGACCGACTTCGCCCGCCGAGAACCCGTCGAGGAGATACCGGGTTACCGCCTGTACATGGTCGTCATCGCGTTCGTAGAACAGCACGATGTGATCGGCCGCTTCGATCGCCTCGTCGTCTACCTCGATCGGCATGATTCCGGCTCCAACCCCAAGTCGGTGGCATCGTGGCACCCGCATGTATGCCCGCCCGCCCGAGACCTTAATCCTCTGCTACCGGCGCCGGTAGGCCGATTTCCTCAACCGGCGTCGAGGCGTCCGTTGAGGTAGTCGTCGTAGGCTTGAAGATCCAGAAGACCATGGCCGGAGTATCCGAACAGGATGACCCGCTCCCTGCCCTCTTCCTTGGCCTTGAGCGCCTCGTCGATAGCCGCCCGGACGGCGTGGGCCGTTTCGGGGGCCGGGATCATCCCCTGCGCCCGGGCGAACTGGACCGCGCTGTCGAATACCTTTCCTTGCGGGTAAGCGGTGGCCTGAATCCGCCCTGACTTGACCAGATTGCAGATCAACGGGGCATCGCCGTGATACCGCAATCCGCCGGCGTGAATTGACGGCGGCACGAAGTCGTGACCCAGCGTGTACATGGCCAGCAAGGGCGTCAATCCCGCGGTATCACCAAAATCATACTCAAAACGCCCTTCCGTCAAGGTTGGGCACGAAGTCGGTTCGACGGCAAGCAATTCGACATCTCGGTCCGGAACAAACGGCAGCGCCAAGCCCCCGAAGTTGGACCCCCCGCCGCAGCACCCGATCACAATGTCGGGCTTCTCCTCTCCCGCCAGCTGCATTTGTTCCTTGGCTTCCAGGCCGATCACGGTCTGGTGCAGCAGTACATGGTTGAGCACCGACCCCAGCGAATAATGGGCGGTCGGGTCGGTGGCGGCGTCGCGTACTGCGTCACTAATGGCGGCGCCCAACGAGCCCGGGTGGTCCGGATCGTCGACCGGGGATTCCACCACGCGGGCACCCCAAGTCTCCATCATGACCCGCCGGTAGGGCTTCTGCCGGAACGACGCCCTCACCATGTAGACCTTGCACTCCATCTCGAACAGCGACGTGGCGAAAGCCAGGGCGCTGCCCCACTGCCCGGCCCCGGTCTCGGTTGTGAGGCGGTTGACCCCTTCGGCCTTGTTGTAGAAGGCCTGGGCGACCGCGGTGTTGGGCTTGTGCGAGCCGGCGGGCGAGACCGACTCGTCCTTGAAGTAGATCCGGGCCGGCGTGTCCAGTGCCTGCTCCAAGCGCCGGGCCCGCACCAGCGGCGTCGGTCGCCACATCTTCAAGATGTCCAGCACTTCGCCCGGCACATCGATCCACGGCTCGGTCGACACCTCCTGGCCTATCAGCGCCATCGGGAACAGCGGCGCCAGGTCGTCGGGGCCCACCGGTTGTTTGGTCCCGGGGTGCAATGGCGGCTGCAGCGGCTCGTCCAGGTGGGGGGCGACGTTGAACCAGGCCGGCGGAATGCGGTCGTTCGGGAGAATCCAGCGCATCAGCCGCTCCTCGTGAAGACAGGGGTGGGGAAAAGTGCCGCCGTAGATGCTACTAGCGCGGTTCGCGCAAGACCGGGCGGGCGGCGAGCTAGTGCCGCATCAGGCAACCTTTGCGCGCAATGAAATAGCACGAAGTTCTTCGTTGTCGGTGTGACGGTAGCGCCAGGCGATGTAACGCCGGATCATTGAGTTCTGCTCATCGTGGCTGCGGTGGTCGGTGCCGTTTAACGCGAAATAGCGCAATGCCTGGAAATGGCACTCGATCCGGTTCAGGTACGAAGCGTTGGTCGGGACGTAAGCGAACTCGGCGTTGTTGGCCGCCGCCCAGACGCCGACGCGGTCGTCCTTGGCGGTCGACAAGTGCGGCGAGTAGTTGTCGCACACGATGGCGATGCGCACCTCGGGCGGGTACAGCGAACGCAGGTAGCGGCAGAACTCGACGAACGCGGTCCGGTTCCGCGACACCACCGGCGCCCACTGCATGCCTTCCCTGGGCAGCAAGTTGAGCGGCCCTAACTCGTCGACGGAGAACACCACGGCCGGGTCACCGGCGCCCGGCATGGCACGGCCTTTCGGCTATGTCGTACAGCTCCAGCACCCGGTTCTTCTTCTCCTCGTAGTTCAAGTCGGTCGAAGCCTTGAAGGTCTTGATCACTTGAAACGACACCTCCTCCTTACGGAGCAGGACCCGGAGGCCCTCATGGCTGATGTCGTCGACCACCCCTTGGTGACGAGGAAGTCGGCCAACTTCGACAGGCTCCACGTCGAGAAGGGCTGACCGTGATCGGTCGGCCGGCCGCAAGCCCTCGCGAGACACTCCCACCCCCGATCCGACCGTCAATATGTCGCAGAAATTATGCTTGACCAGCCAATTCAAGCGGTGGACCTACAGCGCGAACGTTGCCTGCCGCGGCACTAGGTACCGCCACCGAGGAGCCGGGATAGCGCCCCGGGGACGCGTACCGCCGTCGCCCGGGAAACTCGATCCTGGTCGGCCCGGGCGACCACCGGATGCCTGACCGCTACCGCGGAGCCCCCACCCATCCATGGTGCCCCAGCCGGTCGCGCCGACGGCTCAGCGCAAGGCCCGCAGCCGGTCGTGGGTGTCGAAGGCCTCGGGGTCTATGGCTTCGACCCGGGCAAACAGGTCCCGGGCCCGGGGGACGTCGCCGGCTCGTTCGTAGAGGTCGGCGAGGGCGTACCACTCCCTGAGGTGGTGCAGGCGGGGCTTCTTGATGGCGACGTCGCGCTCCAGGAGCCGAATGGCACCTGGCAGGTCACCGCGGTCGGCCCGCGAGCCGGCCATCACGATCCGCCCCTCGGCCATAACCTCGGCGCTGGGCGAGGCCTGGCGCAACTCCTCCCACAACTCGTCCACGGCGGCCGGCATATGCAAGGCCCGCTGGCAGTCCATCATGGCGGGGTACTGATCGTAGCTGCCGCTCATGACCCGGTACTGCTCGAATTCCTCCAAGGCCAGGCGCCAGCGGCCGAGCCGGTACAGGGTCAGCCCGTACAGCTCCCGGACCGCCGGGGAGGTGGGGACCGCTCGAGCCAGCGGGCGCAGAATCCGCAACGAGTCCTGGTAACGCTCCCGATCGTAAGCGTGGACCGCCTCGGCCAGCCGTTCCGCCAGCTTGGCCCCGGCCCGGACACCGGCGGCGCCGGCGATCTCGGCCGTGACCGGGGCAGGAACGGTATGGCGCGGCCTGCCGGGACCCGTGGAACGCCTCGAAGCGGTGTCCTCGGGCGCGTCGTCGCGCACCCAGATCTCCTGGTCGTCAACCGCTTCGTCGTCCTCGGCGCGAGCCCGGACCACCGCGTCCCGCCAGGCACCCGAGGCGCTGCCATCCTTGGGCTCACCTAGGACCTTGGCGCCGTGGCGGGCGACACTTCCCCACTTCTGGGCGGGACCTGACACACGCGGCTCAGGCGAAGGGGACCGACGGATCGGCCGTCCCGGGCTCGCGTCTCGATCCCGAGCGGCGGCATCTCCAGGTCGGTCGCCCTGATAACCGCGGCTACCGGTGCGACTGCCACCCGACGACGGAAAGGAACGGCCGGTACTGCCGCCGCCTGAGGGCCGTCCTCGAGCGCCACCGCTCGGCGCCGAATAGCCACCGGAGCGGCCCCCACTGCCACCACGGGCACCGCTGGAAGGCCCACCGCTCCCGCTGCCGGCCGCGGGCTGCGAGTACCCACTGTCCCGGCCCGAACCGCCACCCCCGCCTGAAGGCCGTCCGCCAGTGCGACCAACGGGCGCCGAATAGCCGCCCCCACGGCCTGAAGCGCCGCCGCCAGCCGACGGCCGCCCGTCCCCGCGGGGCGCCGGATAAACCCTCCCGCTGCCGTCGGTGGGGCGTCCCCACCGATCGCCGCGGTAGCCCCCGCCGTCACCGCTACCGGACCGACCGGATCCCGAAGCCGGATACCGCTCATCCCGTCCGCTACCGGTACCGGTCGGCGCGGGTCCCGAACCGCGCCGCGGTGGGGCCGAGTCACCTCCCGGGCGCCCCCCATTCACGCCGCCCCGGCCAGCAACGGGACCGCCCTCGGACCGGGACCGGAAGCTTCCATCCCGGCCAGGGCTGGCACTCTGGCTCGGCAGCCTCCCTCCCGTAGGACGCCCGCCCGCATATCCACGCGAACGGTCCCCGGGTGGTCCGTCCCGGCGCTCGTTTCCGTCCCCCCCCCGGTACCCACCCTCGGGCCGCGACTGAGCGTGCCCGTCCCGGCGACCGGTGCCATTGGGCCGGAACGCCTCGCTGCGACCGGCAGCCGATCCACCCGCGCCGCCGGTACGGGGACGATCACTCCTGTCCGTCCTGTCGAACGATGGCCGTCCGCCGGAGGACCGACCGCTCGACCCACCCCGGCCTTCCCACTTTCCCGATTCCGCCCGGTCTCCTCTGGGAGGCTTACCGGAAGCACCGGGAAATCCCGAAACCCTACGCACCGTGCTGTTCGAGCGATAGCTGTCCGACTGGCCCGAACCCCGCCGGGATCGGTTGGACGCCCCGCCCGATCCGCCTGCGCTGCCAGCCTTCCGTCCTCCCGAGGATGGGGATCGGGGAGGTAACGCCGATTGGCTCCCGCCAGCCGATCCCGACTTCCCGGTGGGTTTCCGGGCGCGGCGATCGCCGTCGTCAGGAGTGGGGGGCATCTCGCGATGGTACCGTCCAGGCGCGGCAACGCCCCGCACCAATCGATGCGGGGCGTTGCACTGAGAATTATTCCGGCGACGACCTACTCTCCCAGGGGGCTACCCCCCAAGTACCATCGGCGCAGGCGGGCTTAACTTCCGTGTTCGGGATGGGAACGGGTGTGACTCCGCCGCTATGGCCACCGGAAAACATGCTCAAAAACAGGGTTCTCCCCTGTGAGCGTTCCATAGCGAGCACGGGCAGGTTTGTCCCAAGCCCTCGGCCGATTAGTACCGGTCGGCTGAACGCATTGCTGCGCGTACACCTCCGGCCTATCAACGTGGTCGTCTACCACGGGCCTTACCAGGTTAACCCTGTGGGAGACCTCATCTTGGAACGAGCTTCGCACTTAGATGCCTTCAGCGCTTATCCCTTCCGCAGGTCGCCAACCAGCCATGCCCTTGGCAGGACAACTGGCACACGAGAGCTGCGTCCGTCCCGGTCCTCTCGTACTAGGGACAGCCTTCCTTAAGTCTCCTACGGCTGCATCGGATAGGGACCGACATTGTTGTTACCGCCGAACAGAGTGACGAGTTCGGGGGCCAGGGCATTTCTGCCTGGCTCTACATGTCGCCATGCAGATCGGACCATATCTTCGTCTCCATTATTAGAGACGTTCGGCGTATGGTCTCTGAGGATTCCTGACAACCGTCAGGTCTTTCCTGCTGATCGACCGCACCGGACACATTGTCACCACTCGCGTGGTAGTGCCGGATGCACGGTTTTTCCAGCATTTAGCCGAATTTATAGACAGCGCGTATGTCCACTGTCTCACGACGTTCTAAACCCAGCTCGCGTACCGCTTTAATGGGCGAACAGCCCAACCCTTGGGACCGGCTTCAGCCCCAGGATGCGACGAGCCGACATCGAGGTGCCAAACCTTGCCGTCGATATGGACTCTTGGGCAAGATGAGCCTGTTATCCCCGGGGTACCTTTTATCCGTTGAGCGACGGCGCTTCCACACGCAACCGCCGGATCACTATGCCCTGCTTTCGCACCTGCTTGACCTGTAGGTCTCGCAGTCAAGCTCCCTTGTGCCATTGCACTCAACGGCTGATTGCCAACCAGCCTGAGGGAACCTTTGGGCGCCTCCGTTACAATTTAGGAGGCGACCGCCCCAGTCAAACTACCCACCTGACGCTGTCCCCCATCCGGATTACGGACGTGGGTTAGAGTCCCGGCACATGCAGGGTGGTATTTCAACGTTGACTCCACCACGGCTAGCGCCGCAGCTTCCAAGTCTCCCACCTATCCTACACAACAGGTACCAAAACCCAACATCAAGCTATAGTAAAGGTCCACGGGGTCTTTCCGTCCTGATGCAGCTAACGAGCATCTTTACTCGTACTTCAATTTCGCCGGGTCTGTGGTTGAGACAGTAGGAAAGTCGTTACGCCATTCGTGCAGGTCGGAACTTACCCGACAAGGAATTTCGCTCTAGGAAACCCCCATGTCGCCATGGGGCTAGGACCATATCTTCGTCTCGCCCGTCGAGGCGAGATGGCTGGCGTATGGCCTCTGAGGATTCCACTATCTCCGTTTAATCAGTGCGCTTGCCCCGAAGAGCCGACGACGCACTGCACAGATAGTGGCCTTTCCTGCTGATTGGCCGCACCGGACACATTGTCACCACCGAAGTGGTAGTGCCGGATTCACGGTGTTTCCAGCATTTGGCCAGCTGCACTCTTCGAGATCACTCTCGAGAGGGGCAACACCCGGGCACGAAGCCGGGACTATTACCTTAGGACCGTTATAGTTCAACGGTTTCCCCACGTCGCCGTGGGGCTTGGACCATATCTTCATCCCTCTGCTTCAGAGAGGGAGCCCTGCGTATGGCCTCTGAGGATTCCAACTTCGCACCGCCGCGACGAGTTCCTCGTCGCTGCGCCGGCGCTTCCCACCTCGGTTCATCGGAGCTCGCACTGCGAGTATCTCCTCAGAACCAACTGGTGTTAGGTGCCGACCTAACTGGATCAGCGCGGTGATCGTGCGAAACCGCTCGAGGTCGTGCCGCTTGGCACCCCGCCGCGGGAAGCGCTCGAAGAACGGGAAGACCCGCTCGACAAGCCCACTGACGGTCGTCACCTCGAAGTAGCACACGCCATCCCCTCGACCTCGCACCGTCCCGACCCCGAAGACTGACCGCAGGAGCATGGGCTCCATAGGTCCGACCTGGGACACGTTGAACGACAACGAGATGCGGAATGGCAACGCGCCACTGCGCAGCCGACGGACGGGAACGTTGAAGCTCCCCTCTCCGTCGACGAACCCGGCGACCCAGTTGCCCAGGTCTCCGGGTAGAGCATCCAGCCAAGTTGCTGAACTTGGTCTTTCCTGCTGATTGTCCGCACCGGTCAGATTGTCACTGCTCGCAGCTACACACCCTACGAAGGGGGTGTGACCGCAAACGAGTACTGCCGGATGCTCGGGGTTTCCAGCATTTAGCAAGGTTGTTATCTGGAGAGTTGCCTCTCCAGGGCCGCAACTATAACCTTACGGCCGCCGTTTACCGGGGCTTAGGTTCAGAGCTTCGCCCTTGCGGACTAACCCTTCCCCGTAACCTTCCGGCACCGGGCAGGCGTCACAGCGTATACATCGTCTTAGGACTTCGCACGCTGCTGTGTTTTTAGTAAACAGTCGCTTTCCCCTGGTCTCTGCGGCCCCCTCAGGCTCGGGACGCGAAGTCCTTCACCCTATCGAGGCCCTCCTTCTCCCGAAGTTACGGAGGTATTTTGCCGAGTTCCTTAACCACAGTTCTCCCGATCGCCTTGGTATTCTCTACCCGCCCACCTGAGTTGGTTTGGGGTACGGGCACCGCGCCAGCTAACTAGACGCTTTTCTAGGCAGCATGGGATCAATGACTTCACCTATAACGGTTCGGGATCACGTCTCAGGCTTAATGGGGCCCGGATTTGCCTGGTCCCCGCCCTACTCGCTTCCCCCAGGACAACCAACGCCTGGGATCATCTACCCTCCTGCGTCCCGCCTTCGCTGACCGCCCCAGAGTCGGTCGGTTCGCCCTTGCGGGCAGCCCCTTAGTACCTCTGGATTGGTATTGACGCGGGCGCGGTGGTACCGGAATATCAACCGGTTGTGCATCGACTACGCCTCTCGGCCTCGCCTTAGCTCCCGACTTACCCTGGGAGGATTAGCCTTCCCCAGGAACCCTTGGGCTTACGGCGGAGGGGTTTCTCACCCCTCTCTCGCTACTCATGCCAGCATTCTCACTCGATCACGCTCCATAACGGTTCACACCGCCACTTCGCTGCATGATCGACGCTCCCCTACCACTCCGTTTGCACGGAATCCGCGGCTTCGGCTCGAAGCTTGAGCCCCGTTACATTGTCCGCGCAGGATCACTCGACCAGTGAGCTATTACGCACTCTTTTAAGGATGGCTGCTTCTAAGCCAACCTCCTGGCTGTCTGTGCAATCCCACATCGTTTTCCACTTAGCTTCGAATTTGGGGCCTTAGCCGGCGGTCTGGGCTGTTTCCCTTTCGACCAACGAAGCTCATCCCTCGTGGTCTCACTGCCGGGTTCTAGAGCATCGGCATTCGGAGTTTGATTGGGGTTGGTAAGCTTGTAGGCCCCCTTACCCATTCAGTGCTCTACCTCCGACGCTGAACACCCGACGCTGCACCTAAATGCATTTCGGGGAGAACCAGCTATCACCGAGTTTGCTTGGCCTTTCACCCCTATCCACAGGTCATCCCCCCTGTTTTCAACCAGGGTGGGTTCGGCCCTTCACGGGGTCTTACCCCCGCTTCAGCCTGCCCATGGATAGATCACTCGGCTTCGGGTCTACCGCACGCGACTGAACGCCCTATTCAGACTCGCTTTCGCTCCGGCTTCCCTTCACAGGTTAACCTTGCCACGTACGGTAACTCGCTGGCTCATTCTTCAAAAGGCACGCCATCGCGGCCGGCATCGAGTGCCGACGACGCTTTGACTGTTTGTAAACCAACGGTTTCAGGTACTATTTCACTCCCCTCCCGGGGTGCTTTTCACCTTTCCCTCACGGTACTAGTTCACTATCGGTCGCCTGAAAGTACTTAGCCTTACGAAGTGGTCTTCGCAGATTCACCCCGGCTTTCACGGGCCCGGGGCTACTCGGGTGTCTGATCTGGAGATTGCTTGCCTTTCGCATACGGGACTCTTACCCTCTGCGGTGCGACGTTCCAAAACGCTTTTGCTAGGCAGCAATTTTGTAACTCCATGGAGAGTCTGATGCCTCTCCTGTCAGATCCCACGACCCCGATCCGGCAACGCCATCAGGCTTGACACCAGATCGGTTTAGGCTATTTCCCTTTTCGCTCGCCGCTACTCAGGGAGTCGCTGTTGCTTTCCTTTCCTCAGGGTACTGAGATGTTTCAGTTCCCCTGGTTCCCTCTGCCCGCCCTATATATTCAGGCGGGAGTACCACAGTCAGGCTGTGGTGGGTTTCCCCATTCGGATATCCACGGATCAAAGCTTGGTCGGCAGCTCCCCGTGGCTTTTCGCAGCCACCCACGTCCTTCATCGGCTTCAGGCGCCAAGGCATCCACCGTTGGCTCTTTGTAGCTTGGAGAACAAAGATGCTCGTGCTCGCTATGGAATTCTCAAGGGGCGTCCGGCCGAGCGGTGAACCCGCAGTGATGGGCCGGAACGACAAGTGGCCAGCCGAGGGCTGGCATTGCCTTGTTTGTTTCCCTACTAGGAGCTGCGCTCCTAGAAAACGGAACAGAGAGGCCCGGTCCACTGGCCTTCCCGCGCTGGAGGTCGAAACCTTCAACAGTGCTGGTCGCCTGGCGAGCCGAGTAGCTAGTGCATCAACTGGGAGTCGTCGGACACTCCACCTCATGCGAGGCTTCGGCCCGAGCAGGAACTCCTTAGAAAGGAGGTGATCCAGCCGCACCTTCCGGTACGGCTACCTTGTTACGACTTCACCCCAATCACCGATCCCACCTTCGACAGCTCCCTCCTTGCGGTTGGGCCACTGGCTTCGGGTGTTACCGACTTTCGTGGTGTGACGGGCGGTGTGTACAAGGCCCGGGAACGTATTCACCCCGGCGTTGCTGATCCGGGATTACTAGCGACTCCGACTTCATGGAGTCGAGTTGCAGACTCCAATCCGAACTGAGACCGGCTTTTTGGGATTCGCTCATCCTCGCGGAATAGCAGCCCTCTGTACCGGCCATTGTAGCATGTTTGCAGCCCTGGACGTAAGGGGCATGATGACTTGACGTCATCCCCACCTTCCTCCGAGTTGACCCCGGCAGTCTCCTACGAGTCCCCGGCATTACCCGCTGGCAACATAGGACAAGGGTTGCGCTCGTTGCGGGACTTAACCCAACATCTCACGACACGAGCTGACGACAGCCATGCACCACCTATCGCCGGCCCTTGCGGACACCGCATCTCTGCGGCTTTTCCGGCGTAGTTCAACCCAGGTAAGGTTCTTCGCGTTGCCTCGAATTAAGCAACATGCTCCGCCGCTTGTGCGGGCCCCCGTCAATTCCTTTGAGTTTTAGCCTTGCGGCCGTACTCCCCAGGCGGGGCACTTAATGCGTTAGCTACGGCACGGAACCCGTTGATAAGGTCCCACACCTAGTGCCCAACGTTTACGGCGTGGACTACCAGGGTATCTAATCCTGTTCGCTCCCCACGCTTTCGCTCCTCAGCGTCAGTTCCGGCCCAGCCCACCGCCTTCGCCACCGGTGTTCCTCCTGATATCTGCGCATTTCACCGCTACACCAGGAATTCCGTGGACCCCTACCGGACTCTAGTCATGGCAGTATCGAGTGGCATCTCCAGGTTGAGCCTGGAGGTTTCACACCCGACTTACCAAACCGCCTACGAGCTCTTTACGCCCAATAATTCCGGACAACGCTCGCCCCCTACGTATTACCGCGGCTGCTGGCACGTAGTTGGCCGGGGCTTCTTCTGCAGGTACCGTCACAATCGTCCCTGCTGAAAGAGGTTTACAACCCGAAGGCCTCCATCCCTCACGCGGCGTTGCTGCGTCAGGCTTTCGCCCATTGCGCAAGATTCCCTACTGCTGCCTCCCGTAGGAGTCTGGGCCGTGTCTCAGTCCCAGTGTGGCTGATCGTCCTCTCAGACCAGCTACCCGTCGAAGCCTTGGTAGGCCGTTACCCCACCAACAAGCTGATAGGCCGCGAGCCCCTCCCGAAGCGGAATCCATTTCCTCATCGGACCATGTGATCCAAAGGGGGTATCCGGTATTAGCAGCGGTTTCCCACTGTTATCCCGGTCTTCGGGGCAGGTTGCTCACGTGTTACTCACCCGTTCGCCACTAGGCAGTCACCAGTATTGCTACTGGATCAGCCTCGTTCGACTTGCATGTATTAAGCACGCCGCCAGCGTTCGTCCTGAGCCAGGATCAAACTCTCCGTCGAGATCTTCGGGACTCTGACCCTAAAGTCAGGGACCCTGCGATCAGTTGTGAGAGCTGGCCACGCATGCTCCTGAGCTCGCGTGACCAACTGGCACCAAGACAGACTTCTTTTTGGTTGTCCGTGTTAGTGCTTCAAACGGTGCGAGATCGTTTCCGATCGCGCCCGCACTAGCTTTTGGCTTGTCTCTGTTCCGTTTTCAAGGAGCGCTGCGGCGGGGACACGCGTCTCACAGGAGACGTTGGTGGCGACCGCCTTGGCCGGAAGGTGGAGGGGAGATCCCCTGCGTTGTCCGACGGACTCGCCCAGCGCTAGGCACAAGACGAGCGGCTTCACAGACTACCGACGACAGCTTGCAGTGTCAACCGCTTACCGTCGGGGCCACCCCGGAGGGCGGACAATCAATGTACCAGACCGGTCCCCCCGACCGGCCCGCCTGCCTCGGGGAAACCCGAGCCCGAAACGTGGCGGTCGCCAGCCACGAAGAACCGCCACCGGTGTTGGACCCCCTTGGTGAGTCCTATCCGCACCGACACCCCCGGTGTCGGAGGGGGCAGGACGCCGCCGTCGACCACCCGTACCCCCCGGTCCCCGGTCACCAGGTCGGCCCCGTTGTGCTCGATCGTGATTCCCAACGCCTGGCAGAGGCGCCCGGGGCCCCGGCAGAGGTCGCGCTCGGTCACCGGATGGATCTGGCCCCGGCTGCGGGCCGCGACCATGGCCGCCAGCCCGGCGACCGGGGCCAGGGCCCGGATCAACACCGCCTGGCCGACCCCTTCGGGCCCGCACACGGCGTTGGCACACCAATGGATGCCGTAGCTGCGATAGATGTACAAGCCGCCCGCGGGGCCGAACATGACCGCGTTGCGCGGGGTCGGGCCCCGGAAGGCGTGGCTGGCCGGGTCCTCGGCGCCGCAGTAGGCCTCGACCTCGACAATGCGGCCCGCCCGGTCACCCGAGACCAGCACCTTGTTGAGCAGTTCCGGAGCCACGAGGCGGGGGTCCCGGTCGAAGAACGGCCGCTGTACCCCAATCACTGATCGGCGAGCCGGACGGCGTCGACGGTGAGCTGGTGGCTGTAGCGCTTTAGCTGGTCGGCGACGGGGCCGGGGCCGGCGCCTCCGGGCGTGGTCCGCCGGGTCACCGCCACTCCCGGTTCCAGCAGGAACAACGCTTCGGTTCCCAGGTCGGGGTGGGCCTCGACCAGCTCCGCCAGCGGGACCCGGCGGGCCAGCGAGTCGCGCACCAGCCCCGCCACCGCCTGGTGGGCCTCCCGGAACGGCATACCCCGGTCCACCAGCCATTCTGCGAGGTCCACGGCCGCCACCGATGGGGTGTCGGCCGCGTTGCGCATGCGGACCCTGTCGAAGGTGCAGGTGGCCAGCAGCCCCCCGAGCGCCACCAGGCCCCGGTTGACCTGGTCGAAGCTGTCGAACAACGGCTCCTTGTCCTCCTGGAGGTCCCGGTTGTAGGCCAGCGGGAGCCCCTTGAGGGTGGCCAGCAGGCCCGCCAGGTGACCGATCAGGCGCCCCGCCTTGCCCCGGGTGAGCTCCGCGATGTCGGGGTTCTTCTTCTGGGGCAGCATCGAGCTACCGGTGGCGTAGGTGTCGTCGAGGCGGAGGAAGCCGAACTCTTCGCTGGCCCACAACACCACCTCCTCGCCGATGCGCGACAGGTGCACGCCCAGCAAGGCCAGGTCGAACACCGTCTCCGCCACGAAGTCCCGGTCGGACACCGCATCCAGCGAATTCTCGAACCGGGCCCGAAAACCAAGGTCGTCGGCGACCGAATCGGGGTCGAGGGACAGGGACGAGCCGGCCAGGGCCCCGGCTCCGAGAGGCGACACGTCGAGGCGCCGCCGGGCGTCCATCAGCCGGTCGACGTCGCGGGCCAGGGCCCAGCCGTGGGCCATCAGGTGGTGGGCCAGCAGGACCGGTTGGGCCCGCTGGAGGTGGGTGTACCCGGGCAGGTAGGCGTCCTCGGCCTCCTGAGCCCGGTCGAGCAGCACCTGCTGCAGCCGCAGCACCCGGCGGGTGGTCTGGCCGATCTCGCGCTTGGTGAACAGCCGGGTCGCGGTGGCGATCTGGTCGTTGCGGCTTCGGCCGGTGTGCAACCGGGCCCCGACGGGGCCCGCCAGCTCGGTGACCCGGCGTTCGATGGCGGTGTGGATGTCCTCGTCACCGGCGTGGAAGACGAACTGGGCCGACCGGATCTCCTCCTCGATGCGGGCCAGGGCAGCCAGCAGCAGCTGGGCCCCGTCCTCGTCGACCAGCTTGGCCCGGGCCAGGCCCCGGACATGGGCCCGGGACCCGGTCAGGTCGTCCAGGGCCAGGCGCCGGTCGAACGACAGGCTCTCGGTGTAGGCCAGCAGCTCCTGGGCGGGGCTGGCGTCACCGAAGCGCCCCTGCCAGAGCGTCAAGGCCGTCGTCCCCCGTCCGCCGAGCAGACCGGGCTCACGTCGAACGCCCGCGGCCGCGGGACTGCCGGGCCGCCCACGTCTGGACCCCGAGCCCCCACAACCGGACGAAACCCTCGGCGTCGGAGTGGCGGAAACGGTCGGCCGCCTCGTAGGTCGCCAGCCCGTAATCATAAAGACCCACATCACTGCGCCGGCCCGAGACGATGCAGCGTCCCGGGATCTCGCAGCGCAGCCGTACCTCACCGGTCACGAACCGCTGGCTCTCCTCGACGAAGGCATCCAGCGCCTCCTTCAGGGGGGAGTACCACAACCCGTCGTACACCAGCTCCGCGTACCGGGGCTCGAGCCGGGCCTTCTCGTGGGCCAAATCCCGCTCCAGGGTCAGATCCTCCAGGTCGGCGTGGGCCATGAGCAGCGCCAGGGCGCCCGGGCATTCATACACCTCGCGGCTCTTGATCCCCACCCGGCGGTTCTCGATCATGTCGATCCGGCCCCAGCCGTACGAGCCGACCACCTCCGTCACCTCGCCGATCAGCTCGTCGAGCGCCATCTCCTTACCGTCGATCGCCACCGGAAGTCCCTGGTGGAACCGGATGACGAGATCGCGCGGGCCGGTCGCCGACGGGGTGGTGAGCTCGTAGACGTCCTCCGGCGGCTGCTCCCAAGGATCCTCGAGGATGCCGCACTCGATGGTCCGGCCCCAGAGGTTCTGGTCGATCGAGTAGGGGCTGGAACGCGTCACGGTGATGGGGATGCCCCAGCGGGCCGCGTATTCGATCGACTTCTCGCGGGTCAGGTTCCACATCCGGGCCGGGGCGATGGTCTCCAGGTCCGGCGCCAGGGCCATGGTCGAGACCTCGAAGCGCACTTGGTCGTTGCCCTTGCCGGTGCAGCCGTGGGCGATGGCGTCGGCACCATGTTCCCGGGCGGCCGCCACCAGGTGCTTGGCGATGATCGGCCGCGACAGCGACGAGATCAGCGGGTACTTGCTCTCGTACTTGGCGTTGGCTTTCAGGGCCGGGGCCACGAACTGGTAGGCGAACTCCTCGCGGCAGTCCACCACCAGCGCCTCGATGGCGCCCGCCGCCAGCGCCCGCGCCTTGATGACCTCGAAGTCCCCCCCCTGACCGACATCGGCGGCCAGCGCGATCACCTCGACGCCCAGCTCCTCGATCATCCAGCGCACCGCCACCGACGTGTCAAGACCGCCGCTGTATGCCAGCACTACCCGCTTTGCCACGTGTTCGATCTCCGCTTCTTAGTCAGTGAATGTCTACAACCCGGCGAGGCCGGAGAGTTGCTGGGCCACCTGAGCGCCGCCCACCCGCTCGGCGGCGATGACCATAACGGTGTCGTCACCGGCCACGGTGCCGATTATGTCGGCCAAGCCGGCCCGGTCGATAGCGGAGGCGACCACGTGGGCCGAGCCGGGCGGCGTCCGGACCACCACCAGATTGCCGGAATACGCCACCTCGACCACCCAGTCGCCGAAAACCCGGCGCAGGTGGTCCTCGGGTTCGACCCGGTGCTCGTATTCCGGCACCGCGTACACCGACTCGCCGCCGCCGCCGGTGCGCACCTTGACGGCGCCCAGCTCGTCGAGATCCCGCGACACGGTGGCCTGGGTCGCCACCACCCCTTCCGCCGCCAGCAGCTCGACCAGCTGGGACTGGCTGGTCACGGCGTTGGCTTCCAGCAGGTTGGCGATGCGGTGCTGCCGCTGGGTCTTGGCCAACCTCATAGCACCGAACCGAAGAGCCACAGCAACAAGCCCCGGAAGGCGTGCATGCGATTGGCGGCCTGGGCCCACACCAGGCTCTGGGGGCCGTCGATGACTTCGCCGGCGACCTCTTCGCCCCGGTGGGCCGGCAAACAGTGGAGAAAAATGGCCCCCGGGGCGGCCCGCGCCATCACCGATGAATCGACCCCGTACCCGGCGAACAAGGACCGGCGTTGCGCCTCCTCGCCCTCCATGCCCATCGAGGTCCAGGTATCGGTGTACACCGCGTCGGCGCCGCCGACCGCTTCGGCGACGTCGTTCGTCACTTCGGTCAGGATCCCCCGGCTCTCGGCTGTCGCCACCACGCCCGGATCCGGTTCGAAGCCGGGGGGACAGGCGACGGCCACGTCCATTCCAACCAGCGAGGCGCCGAGCAGGAGACTGCGGCAGACGTTGTTACCGTCGCCGACCCACGCCACCTTCAGCCCTTCGAGGCGGCCGAAATGCTGTTGCAGGGTCAGGAGGTCGGCCAGCGCCTGGCACGGGTGGGCCAGGTCGGAGAGGAGATTGATGACGGGAGCGGAGGACACTGCCGACATGCGTACCAGCACCTTGTGGTCGAACACCCGGGCCCCGATGGCGGCATGAAACTGCGACAAGGTGCGGGTGATGTCCTCGACCGACTCCCGCTGACCGAAGCCCACCTCCTCGCCCCGGATGGTCACGGGATGGCCACCCAGTTGAAAAACGGCTACCTCGCTGGAGTTGCGGGTCCGGGCCGAGGGCTTCTCAAAGATCAGCGCCACCGCTCGTCCGGCCAATACTGCTGGCGCCGGGGTGAGCCGGGCCAGCTCGAGCACCCGGGCCAGCTCGGCCGGGGGGAGGTCGTCGATTTCCAGGAAGTGGTTCACTCGACGGCCTCCAGCACCGACGTCAGAATGGCGACGCCTTCGTCGAGCTCCTCGGACGTGATCAGCAATGACGGCGCCAGCCGCAGCGCCGACTCGGTGACCGGGTTGACGATCAGACCGGCATCGAGCGCCTGCGCCGCCACCGGCTTGGCCACTTTCCCCACCAGTTCCACCGCCAGCAGGAGTCCCACTCCCCGGACCGAGATCACACCGGGGAGGCCGGTCAGCTCCCGCTGCAGGCGCGCGCCCGCGGCCCGGGCCCGGGCCGGAACATCCTCGGCCTCCATCACCGCCAGTACCGCCCGGGCGGCCGCCGTCGCCAGCGGCTGACCGCCGAAGGTGGTGGCGTGGTCGCCCGGCTGGTAGGCGGCGGCTACCTCGGCCCGGGCCCAGCAGGCGCCGATCGGCATCCCGTTGCCGAGCGCCTTGGCCATGGTGACCACGTCGGGCCGCACATCGAGGCCCTGGAAACCGAACCAGTGGCCGCTGCGCCCGAGCCCCGTCTGCACCTCGTCGACCATGAACAACAGGCCCCGCTCGTCGCAGAGGGCCCGGACGCCCCTGAAGTACTCCGGTGTGGCCGGGTTGACACCGCCTTCGCCCTGGACGGGTTCCAGCAGGACCGCCGCCACCGACGGGTCGATGGCCGCCTCGAGGGCGTCGAGATCATCCCACGCCACATGACGGAAGCCTTCCGGCATCGGTTGGAACGCCTCGTGCTTGGCCGGCTGGCCGGTGGCGTGGAGGGTGGCCAGGGTGCGGCCGTGGAAGGAACCGTAGGCGCTGACGACGCCGAAGCGGCCGTAGCCGCCCCATTTGCGGGCCAACTTGATGGCGCACTCATTGGCCTCGGCGCCGCTGTTGCAGAAGAAGAGACGGCCACCGCCGCCGAGCAGGCGGTCCAGGGTGGCGGCCACGTCGTGGACCGGCAGGGATCCGTACAGGTTGCAAACGTGCAGCAGCGTCCGGGCCTGCTCGGCGATGGCTTCGGCGACCGCCGGGTGGGCGTGTCCCAGCGAGGTCACGGCCAGGCCCGACAGGAAGTCCAGGTAGCGCTTTCCGTGGTCGTCCCACAGGTAGCTCCCCTGGCCCCGCACGAAAGTGACCGGCGGGTCGGGGTAGGTGGGCATGAGGAGATCGGCCGACCCGGTCATGGCGACACCATGGTCCCGTAGCCTTCGTTGGTGAAGATTTCCAGCAGGAGGGCGTGCATCGCCCGGCCGTCGAGGATGTGGGCGGCGGGGACGCCGGCCCGGATGGCCCGGAGGCAAGAGGTCACCTTGGGGATCATGCCCTCGCTGACGGAACCGTCGGCCAGCAGGCCTTCGAGCTCGGAGACCGTCAAGGCGGAAATCAGCGAGGACGGATCACTGCGATCGGCTCGGATGCCCTCGACGTCGGTCAGGTAGACCAGCTTCGACGCCCCCACCGCCTCGGCGACGGCGCCGGCCGCGGTGTCGGCGTTGATGTTATAGGCCTGCCCCGCCTCGTCGCTGCCAATGGTGGCGACCACCGGGATCAGGTCCTGGGCCAGGAGCCGGTCGAGAATGGCTGGGTTCACGTGGGTGACGTCGCCGACGAAGCCCAGTTCCGGGTCCCGCTGCGTGGCTCCGATCAGGCCCGCGTCCTCGCCCGAGACGCCCACCGCAATCGGGGCGTGGACGTTGATGGCGGAGACAATGTCCCGGTTGACCTTTCCGACCAGCACCATGCGGGCGATGTCGAGGGTGTCGGCGTCGGTGACCCGAAGCCCGTGGCGGAACTCGGGGACCTTGCCCAGCCGGGCCATGAGGGCGCCAATCTGGGGTCCACCGCCGTGGACGACGAGTGGCCGCATGCCGACCGAGGCCATGAGGACGACGTCCTGGGCGAATGAGGTCAACGTGGCTCCGTCTTCGATGGCGGCGTGGAGGGCGTTGCCGCCGTACTTGACGACCACGATCTGGCCCCAGAAGCGGCGGATGTAGGGCAGCGCGTCGACCAGGATGCCCGCCTTGGCGGTGGCGTCGAGAGTCACGATGTGGTCATGTTCTCGTCAATGTAGGCGTGGCCCAGGTCGCAGGTGATCATTCCCGCCTCGCCGCCGCCGAGGCCGAGATCGGCGATGAGCTCGACGGTTTCGCCGGCCATGATCGCCTCCAGGGCGCCGGTGTCGGCCGGGTCGGTTGCCGCGACGCCGTCCCGGCACACCGTGATACCGCCGTAGCTGATCTTGACCCGGTCCATCTCGAAGGCGATGCCGGCCGAGCCGAGCTCACTCACGACCCGCCCCCAGTAGGGGTCCCGGCCATAAAACGAGCACTTGACCAACTGGCTCTGGGCGATCTTGCGGGCTCCGGCGGCCGCGTCCTGATAGTCGGCGGCGCCCGTGACCCGGACCCGGATCACCCTCGTGCCCCCTTCGGCGTCCGCCGCCATTTGCCCCGCCAGGTCGGCGCACGCCTCCCAGAGGGCGTCGGTCAGCTCCACCTCGTGTGGGGGGGCCGCCGTTCGGAGGGCCCGGGGGCTCGGCATGGCCGCCGGCCAGGACGATGACGGTGTCGTTGGTCGAGGTGCAGCCGTCCACCGTCATCTGGTTGAAACTGCGGCTGACGGCATCCTGCAGCGCCCGTTTTAGCGTGTTGGGGTCGACGGCGGCGTCGGTGGTCAGCACCGCCAGCATGGTCGCCATGTTGGGGGCCAGCATGGCGGCGCCCTTGGCCATTCCCCCCACCGAGAAACCCCGGCCGGGGACCACGACCTGCTTGGACCGGGTGTCGGTCGTCATGATCGCCTGGGCGGCGGCGTGGCCCGCCTCGGCGCCGCCGGCGCGCCGCCCGACCAGGGTTGGGATCCCCGCCGCCACCTTGTCGATCTGCAGCGGGATGCCGATGAGTCCGGTCGAACAGACCAGCACCTCGGAGGCGGCGCAGCCCATTTCGCCCGCGACCAGCGCGCACATGCGCTCGGCGTGCTCGTCGCCGGCGCGGCCGGTGGCGGCGTTGGCGTTGCCGCTGTTGATCACCACTGCGACCGCGTGGCCCGCCGACGCCTCGAGGTGGCGGCGGCTGACGTTGACCGGCGCCGCGGTCGCCTGGTTGGTCGTGAAGGTGGCGGCGGCAGGGACAGGGCGGCCGTCGGCGGTGGCAACCAGAGACAGGTCGGGAGCTCCAGTCGCCTTCAACCCGCAGGCGGCACCGCTGGCCACGAAACCCTTGGGAGCGGTGACGCTCATGGATACAGGCCCGCGGTCGGCAGGCCGGTGACCTCGGGAAGGCCGAGGGCGATGTTGGCGCACTGGATCGCCTGACCCGACGCCCCTTTGACCAGGTTGTCGAGGGCGCATAGGGCGACGACCCAACCGGTGCGCCCGTCATAGCGGGCCGTGAGGTGGGCGGTGTTGGAACCGAGGGCGGCCTTGGTCGACGGCGCCCGGCTGCTGACCACGACGAACGGCTCGTCGGCGTAGAAATCAAGCAGGACTCCGAGGGGGTCGGGCGGCTCGGGCGTCGTTTCCACGGCGGGCCGGGCGTAGCAGGTGGCCAGGATGCCCCGGTTGAGCGGGGCCAGATGGGGGGTGAAGATGACCTGGGCGCCCGAGCCGATGGCCTGCTCCATTTCCGGGGTGTGGCGGTGGGTGAGGAGCCCGTAGGCGTTCAGGTCCTCGGCGACGGCGCAGAAGTGGGTGGTTTCCTTCAGCCCCCGGCCGGCGCCGGACACCCCGGTGATGGTGTCCACCACGATCCCCCGGGGTTGGATGATCCCGGCGTCGACCAGCGGCGCCAGCGCCAGGGCGGCCGCCGTCACATGGCACCCGGCGGCGGCGACCAGGGACGCTCCCACCAGGCTCTCGCGGAACAACTCGGGGATCCCGAACGCCGCCTCGCCCAGCAGGTCGGGCTGGTGGTGTTGCTCCCCGTACCAGGTGGGGTAGAGCCCGGCGTCCTTGAGCCGGAAATCGGCCGCCAGGTCGACAACCACGCCGGCCCGCTTGCGCAGGTAGGGGACCAGGTCCTGGGATGCCCCATGGGGAAGGGCGAGGAAAACCAGGTCCAACCCCTCCGCCTGAGCCGGGTCGGGGGGGGCCAGAACCAAGTCGGGATAGGTGGCAGCCAGGCTCGGGTATACGTCCCCGACCCGGGCGCCGGCCCTGGAATCACCCGTCGCCAGGACGATATCGAAATGGGGATGGCCGGCCGCCAGCCGCAGGAGTTCTGCTCCCGCATACCCCGACGCCCCGAAGACACCTACCCGCATCGCATCAACATACAGGAGCGCTCATACTCATACCGACGTTTTGCCCTCTGCCGTCTGCCGTCTGCCGTCTGCCGGTGCGGTTCGGGCCCCGAGGCACGTTTGGGCGTGGTTCTCCTCTTTGGGTGTGCTTATCCCGGATATACCGGGATAAGGCACACCCAAAGACACAAACCACACCCAGACTGGGGCGGCGGCGGGTGCCGGGGCACGGGCCGCGGCATGAAGAAGGGTGTGAACGCTCGCGTCGAAGTGGAGCGCCGGCTCCGGGGATGGTTACGGGACCACTACAGCGTCATCTGCTTCTCCGAGGCGACGCAGTTGGGCGCCTCGGCGAAGCTCATCGAGTACAAGGCCGACTGCGGCGCCTGGACCCGGCTGTACCGAGGGGTCTTTCGGGACAGCGCGGGCCCGCCGGGCCCCCGGCAAGATCTCCGTGCCGCCTGGCTGGCGACGGCCAAACGGGGAGTGGTGTCGCACCGGTCGGCAGCGTGGCTGTGGGGCCTGGTCCCCGCTCCTCCGCAGCGGCCTGAGCTGACGGTGGCCCGGGCGTCCACGCTCGGGCGCGACCAGGCGGGGTTCAAAGTTCATCGATCACGGGATCTCCATGTCTCCAGGGTGGTTGGCCTCGACGGCCTCCTCGTTACCAACCCGATGCGCACGCTGGTCGACATGGCCGTCACTGCCCTGCCCGACGAGCTCACCGAAGCGACTGACGTCGCCCTCAAAAAGCAACTGTTCGTCATGGCCGGACTGGAGGCGGAACTGGCGCGACTGGCTCGGCCGGGGCGCGACGGGGTCGCCATCCTTCGGCGGCACCTGGTGGCCCGAGGATTCACCGGTGCCCCGCCGCCCAGCGTCCTGGAGTCCCACGCCCGGCGACTCGTCGTCCGCACCGGCCTCCGCGACGCCGCCGTCGAACTCCGCGCCGGCGAGGATCGCCACTATCGCCTCGATATCGCGTGGGCGGCGATTCGCTTCGCCGTGGAGGTGGATGGCTATGTCTGGCATTTCAGCCCGGAACACATGCAGGGGGACCTCGATCGTCGGAATCACCTCCAGCAAGCCGGGTGGACCCTGCTCGTGTTCACGTGGCGCGACCTGGTCACCGAGTCCGAACGCGTGGAGCGACAGATCATCGACACCCACCGCCGCCTGACGGCCGCCAGTCTCAGTAAGTCGTGACCATCACCGTTATAGGGTCGAAGTTGCCCTGGATGATCAGCACCAACGCGACGCCGGGCGCGGCGTCGTAGCCGATGGTGCGTTTGTCGTCACCGTGGCGGGCGATGAGCGAGGCGATGGCGTCGCCGCCTTTCAGGCCCGCGGTGTCGCCGCCGACCAGAGCGTGCGGTTCGCCCCCGAACATGGGCGGCATCGTCTGCAGGCCCACGTGGACGCCGGCGGCGGCGGCGTTGCCCGGATGAATGCTCAAGATGGCCATGTCGTAGGTGTTGGCCAGGTTGCGGGGCGTCCACACGAAGGCGTGCTTGCGCAGGAGGAAGCCGGTGGTCGCCCTCGTGCTCCCGATGTCGATCCGGGCCGGGACCCGCAGTTGGGGGACGCCGTCGGCAAAGACCTGGACGGCAAGACCGGTGCCGTGCACTTCGACCTCGGCGGCGCCCCGGTGGAAGGTGGCGTGCAACTGGCGAGCCCGGACCCCGAGGTAGGCCGCTTGCAGCGGTCCGGCGGCGGTGGTAACCGATCCCGGACCGGCCCAGCTGAGGTCGGCTTCAGCGGACGCCGCGTTGAGATCGGCGGGCGGATTCACCAGGTGCAGGCTGGCTCCGGAGATCTGGAGCCCGTTGCCCCGGATGGTCACGGGACCGGTGACCGCGACCGGAGGGGCCACGGTGGTAGCGGCGGCGGTGGTGGCAGGCGATCCGGGGGCAATGGCCAGCGATCCGGGTGGCGGGGCGGGCGCGGGTGGCTGGAAGGTGAGGTGGCCGGAGGCGATGGTGACCGACCCCGAGAAGACGATGCCGACCGTTCCCCCGACGCCGTTGTCGACCGTGACCTGCCCCGGCTGGACCCGCAGCCGGCTGTTCAGTTGCAGCGAGGTCCCAGAAACCAGGAGATCGGTGCCGTCGGATCGGAGGGTGCCGGTCCCGAGGTCGCGGCCGCGGTAGTCGACGACGTCAGCGGTAGCGGACAGCACCGAGGAACCGCTCAGGTGAACAGAACTGAGGTCGGTCACCGTTGCCGTGGTTTCCACCGAACGGGCCTTTGCGTCCAGGGTCACCAGGTTGTTGTCTCCCGTGCCCGGCACCGGAACCGGGTTCGGGTTGAGCGCGCCGCCCGGCGCCGCGGGGCCTGGGGTTGGCGCCTTCGCCCGGGCGCCGCCGGGGCCGGTCCCGGTGACGGTGCCGTGGCAACCACCCAGGATCAGGACCACCATCCCCCCGGCAACCAGGATGCGGGCGGCGCGGCGGCGGGGCACTGCTTCATTGGACCGGCCGGACGAATCGTTGCGTTACACCGGTTAGCGTCGCCCAATGGCGAGTGACGCCCAGGTCGTAGTGGTGGGCGGCGGCCACAACGGCCTGATCTGCGCCGCTTACCTCGCCCGGGCGGGGGTAGATGTCCTCGTCCTCGAGGCCCGCGATGAGGTCGGCGGGTGTGCGTCGACGGTGGACGCCATTGGCGCCCGGGTCAACATCTGCAACTGCGACCACTCCATGGTGCGGACGACTTCCATTCCCGAGGAACTGGAGCTGCATCGCTTTGGCCTGCGCTACCTCGAAGTCGATCCTGCCCAGCTTTCGCTGAGCTGGACCGGCGCCGCCCCCTGGTTCCTGTTCCGGGAGCGGGAACGGACCCTGGCGTCGCTCGGCGTCGCCCACCCCGAGGAAATAGCCAACTACCAGCGGTACCTGAAGGCGGCGTTGCCGGCGGCGGCCTTGGTCCGTGACTTGGCCCTGGTCCCGCTTTCTCTGCGCTCGATCGGAGCCCGCCTGGCGGAACGCCGAGGATCCGGGGCGGCCACGCTGCTGGCGTGGAGCCGGCGCTCGGTGGGGGACGTGGTGCGGTCGTTCTTCACCAGTGAGGCGCTCCGGGCCCCAGTTGTCACGACCGGGCCTGCCGTGTGGGGGCTGTCACCGGAGACACCCGGCACCGGCCTGGGGGCCCTCGGCTATGCCATGAAACACCTCCTTCCGGTCGGGCGCCCGGTGGGAGGCAGCGGAGCCCTTCCCGCCGCGGCCCAAGGAGCAGTACTGGCCGCGGGCGGCCGGGTGCGCACCGGGGCGGCGGTCGAGCAGATCCTGCTCGAGCGGACCCGGGTGCGAGGAGTGCGGCTCCAAGGTGGCGAGGTGGTCGAGGCGCCCTCGGTAGTGGTGGCCACCGACCCCCGCCGAGCCATGGTCGAATGGCTGGCGGACGCTCCGGCCGGCACCGAGGACTTGGTGGGAAAATGGGCGGCGCGACCGGTCCTCGACGGTTACGAGTCCAAGGTCGACGCGGTGATCAGCTGCCGCCCCCGCTACCGGGGACTCCATGATGCCGACCTGGTCCGCCACGGCGTCGACGAAGCGCTGGCACCAACCACGATCGTCTCGCCGGCGCTGGCCCAGATGGATGCCGCTCACCGTGCCATGGCCCGCGGCGAGGTGGCCACCAATCCCATGTTCTACGTCAACCTGCCCTCGGTGCTGGACCCTTCGATGGCGGTCCCCGGTGGGGACGTCTTCAGCCTCGAGGTTCTCTACACACCGTACCGACTGCGCCACGGTTGGGTCGGGTCGGGGGAGCCGGACCGCTGGCTGGACCGCTTCGCGTCGCTCGTCGAGCCCGGATGGCGCCGGTGTGTCGAACGGTTCCGGACCATGACGCCACCGGATTACGAGCAGCAGTTCCACCTGAGCCGGGGCCACGCCCCGTCCTTCGCAGGGGGACCGCTCGCCGCCGTTTGGGGCCGGGGCCGCCATCCCGAGCTGACCCGATACCAGACGGCGGTGGCGGGGTTGTTCCTCACCGGCGCCGCCACTTTCCCCGGCGCAGGCATCTGGGGCGCCTCGGGACGGTCCGCGGCTGCGGTCGTCCTCCGGAGCCTCGGCGTTGGGCTCCCCCCTGCCGAGGCCGGCTAAGGGAAGGAAGCCGCCGGATCCGGCCAGGTGGCCGATTTTCGACCATGTCCGACGCGGGGGGAGTGCCGAAACCTGGCCGGTCGGCCGATATTTTGCGGTTTTTCGGATATCGGCGGGCTACCCCCGCAAGTGCGCTTCGTGGCTCGTCGCCACCGCCGCGATCATCTGTTCCCGGATGGCGGCCACCTCGGCGTCGGTCCAGGTGTGGTCCAATGCCCTCAGGCGCACGTGATAAGCCAGGCTGCGGCGGCTCTCACCCACGGTGGGATCGCGGTAGACGTCGAACAGGGCGACCGACTCCACTACCTCTCCCCCGGCCGCTCTGAGCGTCTCGACCAGGTCGCCGGCGGGCACGTTGTCGTCCACCACCAAAGCCAGGTCGATGTCACTGGCCGGGAACCGGCTGATCGGCTTGGCCTGGCGGTCCCGCCTCTGGGCCCCGACCAGCCGCTCCATCTCCAAAGTGACCACGCCGATGCGGCCTGACAGCCCGTAGGCGGCGACCACCGACGGATCCACCTCGCCCACCGCGCCCAGCACCTGGCCGGTGGCGGCAACTACGAGCCGGCCGCTGCGGGTCGGGTGCAGGCCCGGTACGAGGGCCGCTTCCAAGCGCAACCCTTCCAGGCGCAGCGCCTCGGCCAGCACCCCCCACAGCCGGGTCGCCACCACGGCGTCGGCCCCGGCACCGGCGACGACGACGGCCAGGTCCTCACGCTCTTCGGGCAGGGCGACAGTCGCCCCGGCCTGGGGTCGGGCGAACACATGGCCGATTTCGAAGAGCCGCACCCCGGGTAGCTGGCGGTCCACATTGAACCGCACCGCCTTCAGAAGACCCGGGATCAGCGAGGTGCGCAGCAGGGACTCGGAGCGGTCCAGCGGGTTTTCCACCTCGATGGCATCGCCGGGCAGGCCCGCCCGCTCCAGGTCGCCGGGCCCGAGGAAGGTGGTCGTCCAGGCTTCCGACACCCCGGCGCCGGCCAGGACGTCGCGAACCCGCCGTCGCTCCCGCTGGTAGGCGGTGAGGCCGCCGCCGGTGCGCACCCCCGGGGGAAGCGACCGGGCGATGTTGCGGTAGCCGTGGAGCCGGGCCACCTCCTCGATGACATCGATCTCCCGGGTGCTGTCGGGTCGCCAAGTGGGGATGGTCACGACCTGCACCCCATCGCCGCCGCCGGTCGTCGTGAAGCCGATTGGTTCCAGCAGCCCTGAGATGTCGGCGTCGCTGATGGCGGTGCCGAGGATGTCATTGACCCGGGCGGTGCGAACCGCGACCGGGCGAGGGCGCGGGAGGAACTCCGAGGCGGCCCTGTCGACGGTCGGTCCCCGGGCCATCCCGAGCAGCGTCGCCAACCGGTCGATGGCCAGGTCGATCAGGTTGGGGTCGATGCCGCGCTCGAAGCGGCTCCGGGCCTCGGTGAACAGGCCCAGCCGCTTGCCGGTCCGGGCCACTCCCATGGGGCTGAAGTAGGCCGACTCCAGGAGCACGGTCGTGGTGGAGTCAGAGATCTCCGACGAGGCGCCCCCCATGATCCCCGCGATGCCGACCGGGGTGTCCTCGGCGTCGACGATCAAGCAGTCGTCGCCCTCGAGGCGCCGTTCGATGTCGTCAAGGGTGAGCAGGGTCTCGCCGGGACGGGCCCGGCGGACCCCGAGGCCCCGCCCCGGAAGGCGGTCGAGGTCGTAGGCGTGGTTGGGGGTGCCCAGTTCCAGCATCACGTAGTTGGAGGCATCGACGACATTGTTGATGGGCCGCATGCCCGCCAGCGTGAGCCTCCGGGCCAGCCACGCCGGCGATGGGCCGATCGTCACCCCCCCGATCACGGTGGCCGTGAACCGGGGGCAGAGGTCGGGGTCGGCCACCACGACTGGGGCCCGCTCGAGGCGTTCGTCGGTTGCCGCGGTAGGTTCCGGCAGGTGGAACGCGACGCCAAGGGCGGCGGCCACGTCCCGGGCCACCCCGGCTATGGAAAGGGCGTCGGGCCGGTTGGGCGAGATATCGAGATCGAAGACGACGTCGGCATCGCGGCCCAGGGCTTTCCGCAAAGGCGTTCCCGGAACCGCGACATCCTTGGGCAGCACCAGGATGCCCCTTTCCCCACCGTTTTCGATTTCCAGCTCGGATGGGGAGCACAGCATGCCGTTGGACCACTCCCCCCGCATTTTCCGGCGGGCGATCTCCATGCCGCCCGGCATGACGGTCCCGAGGGTGGCGAGGGGGACCAGGTCGCCGACCGCCATGTTGAAGGCGCCGCACACGATCTGGCGCGCCCCGCCGTCGCCCGGGTCGACGTCGACCAGCTGGACCCGGTCGGCGTCGGGGTGGGGTCGCAGCGCCAGCACCCGGGCCACCACGATGCCATCGAGGCCGGCACCGATGACCTCGACACCGTCGACAACCAGGCCCAGGTTGGAAAATGCCGCCGCCAGATCCTCGGGCGCCGCCTCGATCGGCGCGAAGTCTTTCAGCCACGAGAGGGGGACGAGCATCTAGAACTGGGAAACGAAACGCAGGTCGTTGTCGAGCAGGATGCGCATGTCCTCGATCCCGTGGCGCACCTGGGCCAGCCGGTCGATCCCGAAACCGAAGGCGAAGCCGGAGTACTCCTCAGGGTCGATGTCGACCGCCTCGAACACCTCGGGGTCGACCATCCCGCAGCCGCCCAGTTCGAGCCAGCCGGACCCCGAGCAGGTGCGGCAGCCGGCCCCGGCGCAGATGGGGCAGGTCACCTCGAACTCGGCCGAGGGCTCGGTGAAGGGGAAGTAGGAGGGCCGGAGCCGGGAATGCATATCAGGGCCGAAGAAGGCCTTGGTGAACGCCTCGATGGTGCCCGCCAGGTCGCCGAAGGTGATCCCCCGGTCGACGACCAGTCCCTCGATCTGGTGGAAGACCGGAAGATGGCGGGCGTCGGGCGTGTCCCGCCGGTAGCAGCGGCCCGGCATCACGGCGTAGATCGGGGGCCGCTGGTTTTCCATCAGGTGGATCTGCACGGGGGAGGTGTGGGTACGTAGCAGCACCGTTTCCGGGACTCCCAGCTTCAAGTACAAGGTGTCCCACATACCCCGGGCCGGATGGGCGGGGGGCATGTTGAGCGCCTCGAAGTTGTACCAGTCGGTCTCCGCCTCGGGCCCTTCGGCGACCGAGAAGCCCATGGCGACGAACGTGTCCTCCAGTTCGTCACGGGTCTGGGTGACCAGGTGGAGGTGGCCCCGGTTGGGGATCTCCTTGGCCGCGGCGGCGGCAGCGGAAGTGGCGGTCGCCAGGAGCGCCTCGGTCAGGTCGAGGCGGTCCGCCTCCAGGGCCTCGGCCCGCTCGGCGGCATCGAGGTCGGCCTTGCGGTTGGCGAAGGCGGCGTTGAGGTTGGCCCGGGCCTGGTTGAGGGCGTGACCGAACTGCTTGCGCTCCTCGGGGCTCAGGTTCCGCAGGCCGGCATTGAGCTGGGCCAGTGAGGATTTCTTGCCCAGCTCCTCGGCCTCGGCGGCCCGCAGCTCGGCGGTGCCCGTGGTCGCGGCCAGCCGGGCCTCAGCCTCCGCCGTCACCGCGTCGAGGCGGCGCAACAGATTTTCGACCGGTGAGGAACTCACGACCGTTGCAGCTCCTCCGGTTCGATCAGCGGCAGGCTGAAGCGGAACGACGTACCCTGCCCGAGGTTTGACTCCGCGATAAGCCGGCCGTTGTGCGCCTCGGCCAGACCCCGGCTGATCCACAATCCGAGGCCGGAGCCGGTCGGGCGGCCTTCGGAGCGCCGGTAGAACTTGGTGAACACCTTGTTCAGGTCGGCGGCCGGGATGCCTTCGCCCTTGTCGCTGACAGTGACCGATACTTCATCGCCGGGACCCATCTCACCCACGACGGCTAGCCCCTTGCGGGAGGCGTACTTGCAGGCGTTCTCGACCAGGTTGGTCAGCACCTGCTCGATCTTGTCGGGATCGGCATAGACCTTCGGGAAGTTGTCTGAGAAGGTGAGGGTGGCTTCGAGGTCGGGGTACTCGAGTTTGACCTTGTCGACCACCAGGGCGGCCAGGCGGGGCAGGTCCACCAGTTGGGGCCGCAGCACGAGACGCCCCGTTTCCAGCCGGCTGATGTCGAGCAGTTCGGTCACCAGGCGGGTCACGCGGTCGGCGTCGTGGTTGACCTGTTCCAGCATGAACTGCTTCTGGTCGTCGCGCAGGCGCCCCCAGCGGTTCAGGAGGAGGCTGGTGTAGCCCTTGACCGAGGTGAGCGGCGAGCGCAGCTCATGGCTGACGGTGGACACGATCTCGATGCCGGTCGCGGCCTGGTGGGCCCGGCGCCCCGCCTCTCGGAGCACGAGGACGGCGCCTGTGAGCCGGCCTTCGCCGTCGCGCTGGTAGGAGCCGGCCACGAAGGTCTTCAGGTCCTTGCCGGACGCGGTGCGGATGGTGATGTCCTGCTCCGGCATGGTGCGGACCGACCGCAGGCGAGTCGAACGATGCCATCCGTCGCCCCATGCGGGGTGGCCGTCGCGGCTGCGGGGGCGCAGCAGGCTCCGGCAGTCCTGCCCGAGCAGCTGCTCGAGGGCATAGCCCGTCACCCGGCAGGTGGTGGTGTTGGCAGCCAGGATCCCGTGGCCGGCATCGAGCTGCAGCACGGCGTCGGGGAGGGCGTCGAGCAGTTCGTCCGGGGCGGTCATCGGGGGGCCCCGAGCGGGACCAGCTGGCGGCGTTGACGGGCCGCTTCGAAACACAACACGGCCCCCGCCATCCCGGCGTTGAGCGACTCCGCCCGGCCCGCCATGGGGATTGTCAGGCGGCCGTCGAGGACCCCGTCGAGGCCCTCGGGAAGCCCATGGGCCTCGTTGCCGAGCACCAACGCCACCGGTCCCGTCAAGTCCACGTCGGTGTAGTCGGCGCCGCCCCGGGCGACCGTGGCCAGCCGGATGAGACCCCATTGGCCGAGCGTGCCCAGGACGTCGACGGGGTCTCCTCCGGCCACGACGGGGAGCCGGAAGAGGGCACCCGCCGAGGCCCGAACCGTCTTCGGGTTGAACACATCCACCGAGCCGTCACAGCAAACCACTCCCGTGCCCCCGGCCGCTTCCGCGCTGCGCAGCACGGTCCCCGCGTTACCAGGATCGCGTAGGTCGACGCACACGACCACCAGCTCCGGGTCGCCACCCCCGGCCTTGGGGGGCCGTCGCAGGCCTGACAGGGGCACGTCCATTTCGCGGACGATGGCCATGACCGGCTGCGGGGTCACGGTATCGGCCACCCGGGCCAGGACGCCGGGACCGAGCTCGAAGACCCGGCTGCCCGCGGTGTACGCCTCTTGCAGCAACTCGTCGAGGGCGTCGCCCGCGGAGGGGTCACTGCGATCGACATAGATCGATTCCACCTCCACCCCCGAGGCCAGCGCTTCGCGGACCACTTTCACACCTTCCACGACAAAACACCGCTCGGCCAGGCGGGCCCCGCGGCGACTGGCGAGGCGGCGGAGCCGTTGCACCCGTTGGTGGCGGTAGTCGAGCGGTGTCAGTGGATTCTCCCGACCTGGCTGAGCTTGCTGAGCTGGCTGACTTGCTGAGCCTGCTCGGGTCAGCTGGCCGCTTCGGCGTCGGTCGTGGCGGGGGCCTGACGGGCCAGTTCCACCAGGGCGGAAAAGGCGGCCTTGTCCCGAACGGCCAGATCGGCGAGAATTTTGCGGTCCACGTCGATTTCGGCGACCTTCAATCCGGCTATGAAACGGCTGTAACTCATGCCGTGCTCGCGCGTGGCGGCGTTGATCCGCTGGATCCACAGTTGCCGGAAGTCGCCTTTGCGGGCCCGGCGGTCGCGGTAGGCGTACTGCAATGAGTGCATGACCTGCTCGTGGGCGGCGCGGTAGCTGCGGCTCTTGTTGCCGTAATAGCCCTGCGCCTGCTCGAGAACGGCGCGGCGGTGCTTCTTGCTGGGTACGGCGCGCTTGACCCTAGCCATCGGTGCGCTCCTTTCGGTTCAGAGAGAGTAGGGAAATGGGCTGCGGCTAGAGGCCGAGCAAACGCTTCATGGCCCGCTGATCGCCCGAGGCCACGTCGGCTTCCCGCTTCAGGCGCCGCGTCCGGGTACTGGACTTCTTTTCCAGCAGGTGCGAGTGAAAGGCCCGACGCCGGCGCAACCGGCCGGTCCCAGTCACCTTGATGCGCTTGGCGGCGCCTCGGTCTGTTTTCATCTTCGGCATGTGAGTTACGTCTCCTCGGCGGGAGCCGGGGCCGTCGCCGCCCCGCTCGTCGGGGTAGGACTTCCGGGCGCACGCCCATTGGGTTGTGGTGATGCGGGTGTCGGGGCGTCGCCGGCGGCGGCGCTGGGGGCAACCCCAGGGCTGCCGGAGGTCGGGGCCACAGGTGGTGCGGGTGCTGCGAGTACGGGTGCTGCTGGTACGGACGGTGCTGGTGTGTTTGGTGCTGGTGTGTTTGGTGCTGGTGTGTTTGGTGCTGATGCGTTTGGTGCCGATGCGGCTGGTGCAGAGGCATTTGGGGCGGCGGCAGGTGCAGGTGCTGGTGCGTTTGATGCGGCTGCGTTGGGTGCGGCTGCGTTGGGTGCGGCTGCGTTGGGTGCGGCTGCGTTGGGTGCGGCTGCGTTGGGTGCGGCTGCGTTGCGGTGCGGCTGCGCAGGTGCGGCGGCGGCAGGTGCGGCGGCGGCGAGTGGTGGTGCGGCTGCGTTGTTGGCGGCGCCCGCCGGGGTAGGAGGCCGAGCCGGGGGCCGGGAGGCGGTTTTGGTGGCGGTGGCCGTCTGGGCGCCAGAGCGGCGGTCGGGGGCCAGCACCATGATCATGTTGCGGCCGTCGAGCTTGGGTGCAGCTTCGATCTTGGCGATGGTGCCGACCTGTTCGGCAACCTGATCGAGGAGCTTCTTGCCCAGTTCCGGGTGGCTCATTTCCCGGCCCCGGAACATGATCGTGATCTTGACCTTGTGGCCCTCGCCGAGGAACTTGGTGACCTGGCGAGTCTTAGTGTCAAAGTCGCCGACGCCGATCTTGGGCCGGTATTTCATCTCCTTGATGCTGCTGCTGGTGGCCTTGCGCCGCGACTCCTTGGCCCGCTGAGCCTCGTCGAACTTGAACTTCCCGAAGTCCATGATCCGGCAGACAGGAGGGTTGGCGTTCGGCGCCACCTCCACGAGGTCCAAGTCCAACTGGCGAGCGATGGCGAGCGCATCGGGAAGCGGCTTGATGCCAAGCTGCACCCCGTCCGGATCGACCAGGCGAACCTCTCGTGCCCGAATGCGGTCGTTGATCCGGTGCTCGTTGTTGTCGGGTGCAGGGGCTATGAGCAATCACTCCTTCAAAATCTGGCCCAATACGCGAAGAGGGCGGGCGTCGGAAAGCAACGCCCGCCTCCGGCGGTCGATCGACCCGGCGCACCTAGGGTGGCCGGGTGGGGGCGGAAGGCCCCGCTTCCCGTGTTCTATTTTCATCGTAGGGTAGCGCAATGAGCACCCTTTGGACACCCGAGGGCGAGCGACCGATTCGTCGCGAACCCGCGCCCACCGGTGGCCCCACCCCGCCGGGACCGGCCCGCCCGGGCTCGCCGCCCGGAGACGTCGGCCCTGACGAAATGTCCGCAGAGGACGAAGCCGCCATGGCGGAGCTGCAGGAGCAGCTGGCCCAGACCCCGGTCGAGTTGGTCATCGCCAACCACGCCTTCGGGCTCTTCGAGCTGGCTGCCCTGCATCTTTCGATCCAACCCCCCCAGCTCCCCCAGGCCCGGCTGGCCATCGACGCCCTGGGGGCCCTGGTCGAAGGCCTGAGCGGGAAGCTCGGCGAGTACGAGCACCAGCTGGTCGAGGGCCTGGCCAACCTGCGGATGGCCTATGTCCAGATCCGGGGCGCGACCCACGCCGCCAACCCGGGCGCGGCGGAAGCCCCGTCCAGCGAATATCCGGGGCCCAACGCACCCTGAGACTCCAATCCGAGGTTGGTGCGCTGAGTAGTTGGCGTGTACACGCCAACTACTCAGCGCACCTACCACCGCCAACCCCAGGTCAGGGACACCGACGGATTGCCGCCGCCTCCCAGCGGCCCAAGTGGCCGGCAACCACGTCGAACTCCACGAGCGTGCCCGAGTCGATGGTCCGGGAGCCGTCGGCGATCTGGGTGCAGTGGAACGGGTAGGTGCGGCCATCGTCCGCCCGCACCGAACCCAGGCCCACCACCGGGTCGAAGTCCTCCACTCGGCCGCGCCGAGGAGCCGATCGCATCCGCGACACCAGGCCTCAGTGGACGATCTTGGAGATCGGCAGCTCGATGATCCCCGTCGCCCCGTGGTCCTTCAGGGCCGGGATCAACCGGTTGATGTCGGACTTGGGCACCACCGTCTCGACCGCGTAGCCGCCCTCGCCGAACAGCTTCGACACGGTGGGCGACTTCAGGGCGGGGAGCAACGCGATCACGCCGTCCAGGTCGCGGCTGGCCACGTTGAGCTTCACCAGCACCCGGCCTCGGGCCTCGAGTGTCCCCTGCAGCAGGGTGTGCAGCTGCGCCATGGCGTGGCGCTTGGCGAGATCCGAATACGCCACCGGGTTGGCGATCAGCTCGGTATAGGACGTCAGGATGGTGTCCACGATCCGCAGGCCCGCCGCCTTGAGGGCCCGCCCGGTCTCGGTGATCTCGACCACGGCGTCCGCGATCTCGGGGATCTTGGCCTCCGTCGCCCCATACGACAGCAAAATCTGCGCCTCCACCCCGTGCTTGTTCAGGTAGCGCTCCGTCAGCCGCGGGTACTCGGTCGACACCCGGGCTCCCTGGGGCAGGTCGCCGGCTTCGCGCACCGGCGAGTCGGCCGCCACCGCCAGCACCACTTTGATGGGTCGAGCGGTGGCCTTGCTGTAGTGAAGCTCACCGAGCGAGATCACCTCGCTTCCGGTCTCGTCGATCCAGTCCCGTCCCGTGACACCGAGGTCGAAGAGCCCTTCGGCGACATAGCCTGCGATCTCCTGCGGCCGCAGGATGCGGACCTCGCTGATGCGCGGATCGTCGATGCTGGCGCGGTAGTCGACGTCGGAGCCGCGGCGCACGGCCAGGTCCGCGGCGTCGAACAGCTCGAGCGTCGCCTTTTCGAGCGAGCCCTTGGGGAGGACCAGGCGCAGCACCGAGCTACTGGGCGCTCTTGGGCAGTTGCCGCAGCATGTCGACCATCTCGATGGCGGTCATGGCGGCCTCGAAGCCCTTGTTGCCCGCTTTCACGCCCGCCCGCTCCAATGCCTGCTCCAAGGTGTCGGTCGTCAATACACCGAACACGACCGGCACGCCCGTGTCCAGCTGGGCCCGCTGGAGGCCGGCAGCGCACTGTCCCGCCACCTGCTCGTAGTGACCGGTGGCCCCGCGGATGACCGCGCCCAGGGCGATCACGGCGTCGAACTCCCCGCTGGCCGCCAACCGCAAACAGACCAGCGGCAACTCGAATGCCCCTGGTACCCAGGCCTCGGTGATTGACGCCTCGTCCACGCCGTGACGGACCAGGCCGTCTCGGGCGCCAGCCCGCAGCCGCTCCGTGATGAGGTCATTGAAGCGGCTGCACGCCAGCGCGATCCGGATTCCCTCGCCCCGCAACCGGCCTTCATACGTCGTCATCGAGCCCATCCAATAAGTGTCCCATTTTTTCCCTCTTGGTCCTCAGATACTGCAAGTTCTCGGGGTTGCTGACGGCCTGCAGGGGCACCCGCTCGACCATCTCCAGCCCGAATCCTTCCAGGCCGCCGTACTTGGCCGGGTTGTTGGTCATATAGCGCATGGTCGTGATGCCGAGATCGACAAGGATCTGCGACCCGATGCCGTACTCCCGGCTGTCGGCGGGCAGGCCCAGGTGGAGGTTGGCTTCGACGGTGTCCATGCCGGTGTCCTGGAGTTCGTAGGCCAACAGCTTGTTGTGGATGCCGATGCCGCGCCCCTCATGGCCCCGCAGGTACACGAGGACACCCATGCCCTCCGCACCGATCTTGGCCATGGCGGCAGCCAGTTGCTCGCCGCAGTCGCAGCGCAGGGAGCCGAACACATCGCCCGTCAGGCACTCGCTGTGCACCCGGACCAGCACGTTGTCCTGGCCTTGGGGGGCACCCATGACATAGGCCAGATGGATCTCGTGGTTGAGGAGGTTCTCGTAGGCGTAGCAGGTGAACTCGCCCCAACGGGTGGGGATGCGGGCCTCGGCCACCCGGCGCACCAGCTTTTCCCGCTGTCGTCGGTAGCGGACCAGGTCGGCGATGGAGATGATGCACAGGCCGTGGGTCTTGGCGAAGCGCTCCAGCTCGGGGAGCCGGGCCATCTCCATGCCGTCCTCGGTGACCAGCTCGCACAGGGCGCCGGCCGGGTACACCCCCGCCATGCGGGCCAGGTCGACAGCCGCCTCGGTGTGGCCGGCCCGTTTCAGGACACCGCCGTCGCGCGCCCGGAGCACATGGATGTGGCCGGGCCGGGTCAGATCGCCAGGCGTGGTGGCGGGATCGATCAGGGAGCGAATGGTCATGGCCCGGTCGGACGCCGAGATCCCGGTCGTGGTGCCGTGGCGGTAGTCAACGGTGACCGTGAAGGCGGTGCGTTGCGACTCGGTGTTGCGGGCGACCATGAGCGGCAGGTCCAACTGGTCGGCCCGCTCGTTGGTGATCGGGGCACAGATCAGCCCCGAAGTGTGCTTGACGAAGAAGCCGATTTTCTCGGGGGTGGCCCACTCGGCGGCCATGATGAGGTCGCCTTCGTTCTCGCGGTCCTCGTCGTCAACGACCACGACCACCTCGCCTCGGCGAATGGCGGCCACGGCGTCCTCGATGGTGCTGAAAGCCATTGACTATCCCTACTCGGCACCACGACTAAGGGTGGGCGCCAGCAGGCGCTCCACGTATTTGGCGACCAGGTCGACCTCCAGGTTGACCGTCTGGCCGGGGCCCTTCAGCCCGAGTGTGGTGACCCCGGTGGTGTGGGGGATGACGGCCACCGTGAAGCTGTCCTCCAGTACCGCCACCACCGTAAGGCTGATGCCGTCAACGGTGATCGAACCCTTCTCTACCAGGTAGCGCATCACCGCCGAGGGGGCCCGAACCCGCAGGTCGGGGGCGGGGGTGACCACCGAACCGACGCCATCGACGTGGCCCTGCACCAAATGGCCCCCCAGGCGATCGACCAAGCGCACCGGTCGCTCGAGGTTCACGGGGTCGCCGGTTTCGAGGGCACCGAGGTTGGTGCGTGACACGGTCTCGGCCACGGCGTCGACCGCGAACCACCCCTCGCCCTGCTCGACCACCGTCAGGCAGCAACCGTTCACCGCGATGGAGTCGCCCAACGAGGTGTCCTCGATCACCCGGGAGGCGTCGAACTCGAAGCGGCCGTTGTCCCGGTGGCGCAGCCGCCCCATCTCTTCCACGATCCCAGTGAACACCAGAGCCCACCTTTCCCGACGCCGACCCGAGCCCGAGCCCTACGACCCGGCACCGGCACCGGCACCGGCAGGGTCCCCGGCCAGTTCGATTCGCAGATCAGAGCCCAACCGCTCGACCGACACCACCCGACCCCGCCACACGTCGTGGATGGATGCCGCCCCGGGCCCCGCGAAGAGGGCCCGCCCGTCGTCGCCACCGAAGAGCACTGGCGCCAGGTACAGGACGTAGCGGTCCACCAGCCCGGCTCGATGGAAGTCGTGGGCAACGGCGGCACCCCCCTCGACCAGGAGTTGCACCACCCCGCGCCCCCCGAGGTCGTCGAGGATCGCACTCAGGTCCCCGCGGAGCGAAAGGGCGGGCTGCACCTTCGCTCCCTCGGGGATGGTGCCCAGCACCACCCGGAGCGGATCACCCCCCTCGGCGTCGCGGACGTTCAGCGCGGGGTCGTCGGACCGGACGGTGCCCGCCCCCACCAAGACGGCGTCGCTCTCGGCCCGGAGACGGTGAGCATCGGACCGCGCCAGGGGCCCCGTGATCCACTGGCTGGACCCGTCGGGAGCCGCGGTCCGGCCATCCAGACTGGCGGCCAGTTTGAGCACGACCCACGGCCGGCCTGTCGTGCGGTGCTTGAGGTAGGGGGCCAATTGCTCGCCGATCTCATCGGCGCACACTCCCACCCTGACCTCGATCCCCGCCGCCTGGAGGCGCTCGATCCCCTTCCCCGCCACGTGGGGGTCCGGGTCGACGACTCCGACCACGACCCGGCGGACGCCGGCGGTGATCAGGGCGTCGGTGCAGGGTGGGGTGCGACCCTGGTGGGCACAGGGTTCGAGGGTGACGTAGACCACTGCCCCCGATGCGGTCGGGCCCGCCAGGTCCAAGGCGACGGCCTCCGCGTGGGCGCCACCAGGGGGCTGCGTCATTCCGATCGCGGCGGGCTCGTCTCCCTCGGGCACGATCACGCAGCCGACCCAGGGGTTGGGGGAGGTCTGGGTGCGGACCGTGGCGGCGGCAGCCATGGCCTCGCGCATCATCGCCTTGTCCTCGTCGACTGCGACGGCCTGGCCCATCCAACCTCCCACGTCTGGACCAGCATTCTACCGGGAGGCCTTTTCCACCCTGACTCCCCGCACTCGCCGACCGGGCCCGGGACCCGACCGGGACCGGGACCCGACCGGGACCGGAACCCGACCGGGACCGGACCCGACCGGGACCGGACCGGGACCGACGCGACCCCGAACCGGCCGGCTCAGCGACGCCAGTGCCTCCAGGTTGCCTACAGGTGCTGAGTCGGCTTGTCGCCCAGCAACTCCAGAGCGTGGGGCAACACGTCGATCACCGCGCCCAGGCACTCCGCCGCCCCCTTCGGAGAGCCGGGCGTATTGAGGATGATCGCCTGGCCACGGATCCCGGCCACAGCTCGCGACAAGCGCCCCAGCCGGCTGGTGAGGCGCATGGCCTCGGCGAGACCGGGAGCGTCGCGTTCGATGACCTCCCTGGTCCCCTCAGGGGTCTGATCCCGGGGGGCGAAACCAGTCCCCCCCGTCGACACGATCACGCCCGAGAACCCCGAGGCCATCCGGGCCAGGGCGCCGGCTACCGACACCACGCCGTCGGCGACGACCGCCGTCTCCACCACCTGGAAGCCGCTCGATGTCAGCAACGCCACCAGCGCGGTACCCGAGCGGTCCTCCCGGACCCCGTTAGCGACACCGTCGGAGACGGTCAGCACCTTGGCCTGGGGCTGCTTCGGCCCCTGGTCGCCATCGTCGCCCTCCCCGTCTGCGTCCCCACTGCCGGCGCCGGCGCCGGTCCTCATCCACGACCAGCCGCCGCCCCTGCCCTCCGGATGCGGCATTGTCAGGCGCCCTCGGTCATCGACCCCGAACCCGCGCTCGGCTCCGCCGGGCCCCCGCGGGCACCCCGGTCGGCCGCCTCACGGATGGCCTTGGCCGCCGCGACCGGATCCGGCTGGCGGAAAATGGCGCTCCCGGCCACGAATACCGTCGCCCCGGCCGCGGCCACGATGGGTGCGGTGTCGGCATCGATGCCGCCATCCACCTCGATGGCGACCGGCAGGGCCAGCCGGTCGATCTCGTCGCGGGCCCGGGCGATCTTGGGGACTACCTCGCTCATGAACGCCTGGCCCCCGAATCCCGGGTGGACGGTCATCAGCAACAGCATGTCGATCTGCTCCAGCCACGGGGCGAACGCCTCGAACGGGGTCTCCGGATTGACGGCCAGGCCCACGTCGAGACCGAGATGGCGCATGTCGGCGAAGAGCCGCTTGCAATCCTCCAACTCCACGTGGACGCTGCAGCCGTCGGCCCCCGCCTTGCGGAACGCCTCCAGATAGTCGCCGGGGTTGGTCATCATCAGGTGACAGTCGAGGTACAGGTCGGTGTGTGCCCGAATCGACTTCACCACCGGGGGCCCGATGGTCAAGTTGGGCACGAAATGCCCGTCCATGACATCAACGTGGAGCAGGTCGGCCTGGGCTGCAATGCCGTCAATGGCCACCCCCAGGCAGGCGAAGTCGGCCGAGAGAATGGAGGGTGCGATACGGGCCACGGGGTTGAATCTACCCACCGACCCGATTTCGCTCACGTCCGCAGCGCCAGCAGGAACATCCCGTCGGTGCCGGCCGTTTGGGGCAGCAGCCGGGCCCCCCGGCCCGCCCGATCCCAGTCGCCGCCGACGACGGGCTCGACTGCCTCGGCCTCGGGGTGCGCCCCGGCCAGCCAGTGGTCGATCTCGGTCGTCTCCGCGGCCGTCAGGGTGCACACGCTGTACACGACCAAGCCCCCGGGGCGTACGAGCGCCAGCGCCTGCTCCATCAGCCGCCGCTGGAGGTGGGCCAACCGGGCCACGTCGTCGCCTTTGATGCGCCAGCGGGCGTCGGGGCGGCGCCGCAGCACCCCGAGGCCCGAACACGGGGCGTCGACCAGGACCCGGTCGAATGAGGAGGGGGGAAAAGGGGGACGGTTCCCGTCGAACACCACCGTGGCGACATTGTCCAGCCCGATGCGGCTCACGTTCTCCGCGATGACCGCGGCGCCGCGCGCTATCAATGTCGCCCGCCACCACGAGGGAGGGCACCGCATCGCCGTCACCGTGGGCCAACCACGTCGCTTTGCCGCCGGGGGCGGCGCACAGGTCGGCGATCCGCTCACCCGCCACCAGGCCGGCTCGCAGCGCCTCGGCGGCCCACTGGCTGGCCCGATCCTGAACGTACCCGTCGGGTCGCACCGTCGCCCGGGCGGCCAGGTTCATCTGCGCCAGCGCCCCCAGGGCGGCGTCAGCGCCGAGCGCCGCCGTCAGCTCGTCGACCACCCAGTCGGGATAGCTGAGGCGCACCCCGTCCGACGGCCAGGCCAGGGCGCCCGCGGCGACCTCTTCGGCCACCCGCCGTAAGACGGCGTTGACCAGGCCCCGAGCAGGTCCGCTGACCTCGGTGACGGTGGCAGAAACGGCGGCATGGGGTGGGGTGCCGAGGACGGCCAGTTGGTAGGCGCCGAGGCGGAGAGCGGCGCGCACCTCGGGCTCGACCGGCCGCCGCAGGTGCTTGTCGACCAGCCAGTCACACGCCCGCCGCATCCGGGCCGTGCCGTAGACCAGCTCGGTGACGAAGGCCCGGTCCCGCTCCTCCAACCCGCTCCCGGCCAGCAGGGTGGGAACGATCACGTTGGCCCGCCCTCCGCCCTGTTCCAGGTCGAGCAGGGCCCGTAGGGCCAGGGCCCTGGCGCTGTCGCCCGGGGGGCGGGTGTTGCCGTCGGAGCGCCAGGTCCGAGGCGGGCGGGGTTTCGACCGCGGCGGCGTCATACCGGAGGCTCGCCGAGGCGCTCGCCCGGGCGGGGTCGGGCCCCGTTCAGCCACGCCGAGGCGGTCATTGCCGCCCTGCCCTCGGGCTGCACGTCGCGCAACTCCAAGGCGCCGTCGCCTGTCCCGACCCTTGCGCCCCGGATCTCGCCCGGGGCCAAACCGGTGTCCGTCGACGGGGAGCTGCGGAGAACACCCAGCCGCCTGCCGCGGAAGGTGGTCCACGCCCGGCCCAGCCGGACGACGCGGTGCAGCTGTTGCGCGGGATCGGTCCATTCCAGGCGCAGCTCGGCGGGGACGAGCTTGGCGGCGTAGGTCGCCGCACCCTCCTGGGGAACTCCCGGGGACAGGCCGTGCTGCAGCTGGGACAACAACAGATCGGTTCCTTCCACTGTCAGCCTCCGTCGCAGCTCCTCGGCGGTCTCGTCGGCGCCGATCGGTACCACCCGGCGGCCCAGCACCGGTCCCGTGTCCAAGCCCGCCTCCAGCTCCATCAAGCACACCCCGGTCTCGTCGTCTCCGGCCAGGATGGCCCGTTCCACCGGAGCCGCCCCTCGCCAGCGGGGGAGCAATGAGAAATGCACGTTCACCATCGGCACCGCCTCCAGCACATGGGGCTTGACGAGCTTGCCGAAGGCCACCACCACGCCCAGCTGGGCCCCGGTCTCGATGACGTCGTCCACCCGATGGCTAACGGGCAGGCCCAGTTCCTGGGCCGCCGCCTTCACCGGGCTCGGTAGGAGCTCCGAGCCTCGCCCGCGCCGCTTGTCGGGCTGGGTCACGACGAGAGCGATGTCGTACCCCTTTTCGTGGAGGGCCCGGAGCGGCATCACCGCGGCCGCCGGCGTGCCCAGGAACACCAGCCGGCGGGGCCGGAGCCTATCGATGCTGGTCGCTCACAGCTCCTCGCGGTCAGGGTCGCGGCCGCGGCCCACGACCGCCCGCACCATCCGCCCCGGAGACCGATCGCCCTCGAACTCCCGGCGCCGCAGCTCCTTCATGGCCAGCTTCCGCTGGTCCTTGTCCAAGAGCTCGAGAAGGAGACGCCCTTCGAGGTGATCCAGCTCGTGCTGGAACATCCGGGCCAGCAACTCGTCGGCCTCGATCGAAACCTCGCGGCCCTCGAGGTCGAACCCGGTCAGGTGAACCTCCTTGGGCCGCACGATCGGGAAGAACAGGCCCGGCAGGGAGAGGCATCCCTCATCGAATTCCCATTCGCCCCGGGCGTCGCTGATGGTCGGGTTGACGAGCACGGCCGGCTCGTCGTCCTCTCCCATCTGATAGACGAACAGGCGCTTCTGCACGCCGACCTGGGGCGCGGCCAGGCCCAACCCGGCCGCCTGGTGCATGGTCGCGATCATGTCCTCGGACAACTTCACCAGCTGACCGTCGACGTTGGTCACGTCGCTGGCGCGCTGCTTGAGGACCGGGTCACCGAAGAGGCGGATGCGGTACGACGCCATAGCCGACAGGGTATCGGCCCCGACCTCGCTACCCTGACCCGGTCGCCGACAGCCACTACTTCGACGCCGATCCCACCGTGGCCTCCAAGCCATCACAGGTCACATTCGGCCCCGACACCTTGGTCACCGACCGCGGGGTGTTCTCCGGCGACCGTATCGATCCCGGCACCGTCGAGCTGCTGCGGGCCGTCCCTGCGCCGCCGCCCACCGGGGATTTGCTCGACCTGGGCTGCGGCTACGGGCCCATTGCGGTGGCCATGGCCCGGCGTTCCCCCGCCGCGACTGTATGGGCCGTCGACACCAACCGCCGGGCCCTGGCCCTCACCGGCGAGAATGCTGCTCGCCTCGGACTGGCCAACATACGGGCCCGGGCTCCCGATCAGGTGGAATCCGACGTCCGGTTCTCGGCCATCTGGTCCAACCCCCCGATCCGCATCGGCAAGGACGCGCTGCATCAGCTCCTGCTGGACTGGCTGGGCCGGTTGACCGCCGACGGCCGCGCCTACCTGGTGGTCCACAAGCACCTCGGAGGCGACTCACTGGCTGACTGGCTCACGGCCCAAGGCCATGGCGCCACCAAGTTGGCCTCCCGGAAGGGCTACCGGTTGCTCGAGGTCAAGGCCCGATGAAGCAGCTCGGACCGACCGACCTCAAACGCCTGCACCGGGACTGGCATCACCGCACCGAGGGGAGGGTGGCGCTACTGCTCGACTGCGTCGAGTCGCCGTTCAATATCGGCGGGATCGTCCGCACCGCGGCCGCCTTTCGCATCGAGCACCTTTACCTGGCCGGCAGCACCCTCTCACCTGCCCACGGCAAGGCGGGCAAAACTGCCATGGGCACGGAGCGCTACCTCCAGTGGACCAACTTCGAGGGCGGTGCCGCCGCCGCCGACGCGGCCCGTGAGGACGGCTTTCAGGTCGTGGGCCTGGAGTTGGCCGCCACTTCGGTGCCCCTCCATCAACTCGAAACCGGTCCCGATGTCTGCATCGTCGTCGGCCACGAGGACCGGGGTGTGTCCCCCGCCACCCTGGCCTCGTGCGACCGGGTCGCCTTCATCCCCCAGCTGGGGCGGGTGGGTTCGCTGAATGTGGCGACCGCCGCCGCCATCGCGATCTACGAGTTCCGGCGTCGGGAGTGGAACCGGTAAAAACCCACGCGATTTGGGTATTTCGCCAGGAACACCCGGAGCGTGGCATCCCGGGGGGACCAAGGAGGTGGCCACCATGGCCCAGGCAACCGTGACCAAGCCGGGGTCGACCTCGGGCCGGACTCGGGGGGGTCCCCGCCTGAAGCGGGAGGTCGGCCTGGTAGGCCTCACATTCGTCTCCCTGGGGTCGATCATCGGTTCGGGGTGGCTGCTCGGCGCCCTTACGGCAGCCAAAAAGGCGGGGCCCGCCTCCCTGGTCTCCTGGGTGCTGGCGGGCGCCATCATCGTCGTGCTGGCCCTCGTGCACGCCGAGCTGGGCGCGACCTACCCGGTTTCGGGCGGGACCGCCCGATTCCCGCATCTGGTGTTCGGGCCCTTCGGCGGCTTCACCGCCGGATGGATGGCCTGGCTGGGGTCGGTGACGCTGGCCCCAATCGAGGTCGAGGCGGCGATGCAGTACCTCGGCAACAAGATCCCGGGGTTGGTGCACATGAGCCACGGGACACCCATTCTGGCCGGGTGGGGCCTGGCCGCCGCCACCGCCATGATGCTCGGCTTCACATTCGTCAACATCCTCGGCGTCCGCTGGCTGTCGGAGACCAACACCTGGGCGGTGTGGTGGAAGACCTCGGTGCCGCTGCTCACCATCGCGGTGCTGATGGTGACCGCCTTCCACACCTCCAACTTCCACGCCGGCGGCGGCTTTGCGCCCTTCGGCGTGAAAGGCATCCTCGAGGCCTTGCCGGCCGGGGTCATCTTTTCCCTCCTGGGTTTCGAACAGGCGATCCAGGTGGGAGGCGAGGCCCGCAACCCGAAGCGGGATATCCCCCGGGCCGTGATCGGCGCCATGCTCATCGGCACCGCCATCTACCTCTTGCTCGAGGTGTGCTTCATCGGGGCCCTCAGCCCCGGCAACCTGGCCCATGGCTGGGCCAACCCCATCGGCAAAGGCGACTACGGCCCCTACGCCGAGTTGGCGACCGGCCTCGGCCTCGGCTGGCTGGCGGTGATCCTGTACATCGATGCCTTCATCTCGCCCGCCGGCACCGGCCTCGTTTACCTCGGGACAACGTCGCGCCTGTCCTATGCCCTGGGTCGTAATGGGTACATCCCGGAGGCATTCCGGCGGGTGAGCCGGCGAGGCGTGCCTTATGTCAGCGTCGTGAGCGCCTTCGTCGTCGGCATGTTCGTGTTCCTCCCCTTCCGGGGGTGGCAGCAGTTGGTCGGCTTCATCAGCTCCGCGGCGGCGGTCATGTACGCCTTCGCGCCGGTGTCGCTGGCGGCCCTGCGGCGAGCCGACCCCGACCGGGAGCGCCCTTACCGGCTCCCGAGGGCCGAGATCCTGGCGCCGTTGGGCTTCGTGGCATCCGACCTCATCGTGTATTGGAGCGGCTGGAAGACCGACGAGAAGCTGTTCATTGCCATCATCATCGGGTTTGTGATCCTGGCCGCCAACCACCGGATCCGCCCCGACGCTGGCCGGAGCCTCGAGTGGCGATCGTCGGCGTGGATCTGGCCGTGGCTGGGAGGGCTGGCGCTCATCACCTGGCTCGGCCAGTTTGACGGGCACAAGGTGATCCCGCTGTGGTGGGACATGGTCCTCGTCGCCGCCTTCAGTGTTGTGATCTTCTACTGGGCCATCCGGGTGGCGCTACCCCAGGACAAGGTTTCCGCCCTGCTCAAAGCGCACGACGAAGAGGCCAAGGTGAATGATGGGGTGTGAGCTCTCTTCGTGATCTGCTGGTTCAGGCCGCCACGCGAGCCGCCGACTACCGGGAGGCAGCCCCGGCGGGACCGGTGTTCCCCCGCGACGCCGACCTCGACGGCATCCGCAAGGCGCTGGGCGACCTGCCCGAGGAGCCGGTTGCCGCCGCCGACGTCATCGACGAGCTGGCCGACCGGGTGGAACCGGCGCTGGTTGCCAGTACCGGGCCCCGCTACTTCGGGTTCGTGGTCGGGGGCGCCCTGGATGCCGCCACGGCCGCCGACGTGCTGGCCACCGGGTGGGATCAGCCGGCGTTCAACGCCGTCACCTCGCCCGGCGCGGCGGTCGTCGAAGACATCGCGGGCGGCTGGCTGAAGGATCTGCTGGGCCTGCCGGCCGGGGCGTCGTTCGGGTTCGTGACCGGGGGTCAGGGCGCCAACACCGTCTCGCTGGCCGCGGCCCGCCACCACGTTCTGGCCGAGGCGGGGTGGGACGTCGAGCGGCGGGGCCTGCCCGGCGCTCCCCCGGTCCGGGTGGTCGCCAATGGTGAACGCCACGCCACGATCGACCGGGCCCTGCGGCTGCTCGGATTGGGCGTGGACGCCATCGAGGCGGTGGCGACCGACGACCAGGGGGCGATCGACGTCGCCGACCTGCGACGGGTCCTGGCTCGGGAACCTCCCGGCCCGACCATCGTGTGCCTCCAGGCGGGCAACGTCAACAGCGGCGCATTCGACGACCTGGCAGCCGCCACCGCCGCCGCTCACGACCATGGGGCCTGGGTGCACGTCGACGGGGCCTTTGGCCTGTGGGCCGCCGCCAGTCCCGCCACCCGCTACCTGGTGGCGGGCATCGAGACCGCGGACTCCTGGGCGACCGATGGCCACAAGTGGCTCAACGTTCCCTACGACTCCGGCTTCGCCTTTTGCGCCCACCCCGACTCCCACGCCGCGGCCATGGCAGTGACCGCCGCCTATCTCGTCGGGCACAGCCACGGTGGCCTGCGGGCGCCGTCCGATTTTGTGCTGGAATCGTCCCGCCGGGCCCGGGGGTTCGCCACCTGGGCCGCCCTGCGCCAGCTCGGCCGGCGAGGCGTCGCCGACTTGGTCGAACGGTGCTGTGCCCTGGCGCGACGCTTCGCCGACCAGCTCTCGGCGCTCGACGGCGTGACGGTGGTCAACCAGGTGGTGCTCAATCAGGTGCTCGTCGGCTTCGGCGACGATCAGGAGACCGACCGGGTCGTCGATCACGTCCAGCGCTCGGGTGAATGCTGGATGGGTGCGACCACGTGGCACGGGATGCGCCTGATGCGCATCTCGGTGTCCAACTGGAGCACGACCGAGTCCGACGTCGACCGCTCGGTGGCCGCCATCTCGGCCGCCCTGGCGGCGGGGCGGGCGCCGGGCGGCGCCGGCGCCCGATCAGAGCCGCAGCGGGTCGACCTCGACCCGGAGGCGTAGCCCAGCGGGGCGGGGCACCGCCGCCAAGGCGTCGCACAAGGCCCGGTGGTGCGCCGCCTTCACCAACCACCGGCCCCGGTCGGGACCGAGCACTTCCAGGGCGGCCCCGTCCGAAAGGCCGGCCAGGCCCGCCGCGAAGTCCCCGGCCCCCGCTCCCGACACCACCGCCACTGCAGTGTCGGGAGGCAGCGCTAGCGCCGCCCGCATCCCCGCCTCGCTCGCCGCCAACCGGCCGGGATCGGCGGTCAGGGCGGCGACGATGACCTCGTGCTGGGGCAGCCGGGTCTGCACCATGACCCGGCCCAACCGGCCGCGCCCCCCGACCAAACGGGCCGCCAGCGCCAACAGGGTCATGGCCTCTTCGGCAGCTCGGTAGCGAGGCGCCAGGAGCTCCTGGTCGAAATCGAGGAACGCCACCGAGTCGACCTCGTTGACCCGCCGCAACACCGCCTCGGTGCCCACCAGGATGGGCAGCTCGGGAAGGGCACCGCACGCCGCGGTGACTTCGCCGACCGCCTGGCCCGCCAGCCGCTCGAGATCCTCCCGAGCCCGCGATACCCCCACCCGCAGCGCCTTCATCCGCGACGAGCCACACGCCAGGCAGACGGTGGGGCGAACGGTCTGGCAACGACCGCACGTCAAGGCATCGTCGGACTGGGACACCGTCGCCCCGCAGCGCTCGCAACGGACCAGTTCTGCGCACGAGGCGCAGGCCAGCAGGCGCACCCGACCCTTGCGGTTGAGGACGCAGATGATCCGACCTCCACCCCGTAACAGCGCCACCAAACGGGGCGAGTACAGGCCCGTGCGAGGGTCGTCGCGGCGACGGTCGACGACCTCCAGAGCGGCCCAACCGGCCCGCTCCTGTTCCCGGCTGGGGGCCAGCACCTGGACCCGAGGCCAGGCGAGCATCTCCACGCTGGGACAGGGACTGACCACCACGCACGGCACCCCGGCCTGCCGGGCTCGTTCGGCGGCGACCATCCACGCGTTCCATGTCGGCGCCTGCTCCTGCTGCAGCGCCTCCTCGTGCCCGTCCAGGACGACCACCGCCGCCAGTTCGGGGCATGGAGCCCAGGCGGCGCCGCGCGCCCCCAGCACCACCGCCACGCCCGCCGCGGCGCGGGCCCATTCCCGGGGGACCACGGCGGTCGAGATACCACCGGCCCGCAGCCGCCGCCCCAGCCGCTCGGCCCGATCCATCGAGGGCGCCACGACCAGCGCCCGCCCGAGGCGCGCCGCCGCCAGTACGACGGGAAACAGATCGGCGCCAGGTGGCAGCCGCAGAATGGCCCGTCGGGCGGCAAAGGCATCGCTGATCAATCCATCGTCCTGCGATCCCGATGCCGTTTTGCCAAAAAGTGTTGTCAGGGCATCACTTTTTGGCAAAACGGGGGGCGGCAACCCCCGGACCGCGAATTCCGGCGAAGCCGACTTCATGAGGGCGGCGCGGGGCCCCGCCCACCGCCAGGCGGCCCAGTCCACCAACCCGATCACCTCGGCCGAGGGCCCATACCCGGTGACCTTGGAAAGGGGCCGCAGTTGTACTCCCTCGGGCGGCGACACATGGTCGGCCACCACCCACCCCCGCACCCGCCGGCCATGGAGATTGATCCGGACCAAGGACCCAACCCGCACCTCAGCACCAAGAGCAGGAGGAACGAGGTAGTCGAACTCCCGGGTTATCGGAGCCACGTCAGGAAGGACCCGAACCACCCGGGCTGGGAAGGGCGAGGTCACACAGCGTCAGAGACCGAGCGCCCGCTTGAACTCATCCAGGCGGGTCGTGTGCTCCCAGCTGAATTCCTTTTCGTTCCGCCCGAAATGACCGTAGGCGGCCGTCCGCCGGTAAATCGGCCGCCGCAGGTCGAGGTCGCGGATGATGGCGGCTGGGCGCAGGTCGAAGATCTCCTCGATGGCCTTCTGGATGGCAATCGGGTCCAGGCTTTCGGTACCGAAGGTCTCGACCATGATCGAGACCGGCCGGGCGACGCCGATGGCGTAGGCGACCTGGATCTCGCAACGCCGGGCGGCGCCGGCGGCCACGACGTGCTTGGCGACCCACCGAGCCGCGTAGGCGGCCGAGCGGTCGACCTTCGAGGGGTCCTTTCCGGAGAACGCCCCGCCGCCGTGCCGGGCCGCGCCGCCGTAGGTGTCCACGATGATCTTGCGGCCGGTGAGCCCGGTGTCGGCGTGCGGGCCGCCCAGCTCGAACTTGCCGGTCGGGTTGGCCAGGATGTCGTACTTGTCGTCGCCGAACTCCGCGGGAACGAGGGGCGCGATGACGTGGTCCCGCAGGTCGGGCTTGAGGAGTGTCTCGAGGTCGATGTCGGGGCCGTGCTGGGTCGAGATGAGGACCGTCTTCAGACGGACGGGGCGGCCGTTCTCGTATTCGAACGTCACCTGGGTTTTGCCGTCGGGACGGAGGTAGGGCAGCACTGCTGCCTTGCGCACCTGGGAAAGCCGCTGCGCCAACCGGTGCGCCAGCCAGATGGGCAGGGGCATCAGGTCGTCGGTCTCGTCGCAGGCGTAGCCGAACATCATCCCCTGATCGCCGGCACCCTGGCTGTTCAGGATGTCCTCGCCCGACTTGCCGCTGCGCACCTCGAGGGCGGTGTCGACGCCTTGGGCAATATCGGGGGACTGGGCGTCGATGCTGACGGTGACGCCGCAGGTATGTCCGTCGAATCCGTATGCCGACCGGTCGTAGCCGATGCCGCAGATGACCTCGCGCACCAGCGAGGGGATCTCGATATAGGCCTTGGTGGTGATTTCGCCCGCCACTACGCACAGGCCGGTGGTCAGCAGCGTCTCGCAAGCCACCCGGCCCATGGGGTCCTCTTCGAGGATGGCGTCGAGAATGGCATCGGAGACCTGGTCGGCCATCTTGTCGGGATGGCCTTCGGTTACCGACTCGGAGGTGAACGTCCAGCGGGTCACGGCTGAGCTCCTAGTGTTGGAGGGGAGTTTCGTCGGTCGGGCAGACGGGCTACGACGGCATCCAGGACGGCGGTGGCGATCGCAGTCTTGTCAGCGAGGGGCACCTCGATCGAATCGCCACTCCCGGACACGATGACGACGGCGTTGGTTTCGTGGCTGAATCCGACGCCGGGCAAACTCACGTCGTTGGCCACGACCAGGTCGAGGTGTTTGTCCCGGAGCTTCTCGAGGGCGTTGGTCCTCAGATCGTCGCCCGAAGTTTCCGCCGCGAAACCGACCAGAACCTGGTCAGGGCGCCGGGTCCGGCCCAGCTGGGCCAGGATGTCCGGGGTGGGCTCGAGCACCAGCTCGGGGACGCCGTCGGCCTTCTTCAGTTTGCGTTCCGCGGCCGCCTTGGGCCGGAAGTCGGCCACCGCGGCCGCCATGATGATGACGTCGGCGAAGGGGGCGTGAGCGGCGACCGCGTCGGCCATCTGCTCGGCGGTTTCCACTTCCAGCACCTCGGCGCCCGGCGGCGCCGGTCGCTCGGCGGCCGCGGTGGTGATCAGGGTGACGGCGGCGCCCCGACGCTGGGCGGCAGCCGCCAGGGCATGGCCCTGCTTGCCCGACGACCGGTTGCCCAGGAACCGCACCGGGTCGATGGGCTCGCGGGTGCCGCCCGCCGTGACCAGCACCCGCCGTCCCGCCAGATCGGCAGCCGAGGCGAAAACGCCGGCCGCAGCCCCTCCGGCCGCAGCCCCGCCGGCCGCAGCCCCGCCGGCCGCAGCCCCTCCGGCCGCAGCCCCGCCGGCCGCAGCCCCGCCGGCCGCAGCCCCGCCGGCCGCAGCCCCGCCGGCCGCAGCCCCGCCGGCCGCCGCCCTGCCGGCCGCCGCCACGATCTCGCTCACCTCGGCCAGCCGGCCCGGGCCCTCGTCGCCTCCCGCCAGGCGCCCCACGCCCGGTTCCACGATCACGACGCCCCGGCGGCGCAATGTCGCCAGATTGTCCTGCACCGCGGGGTGCTCCCACATCTCGGTGTGCATGGCCGGGCACACCACGACAGGCGCCCGGGTGGCCAGCAGGGTGGCGGTCAACAGGTCGTCAGAAATGCCAGCCGCGTAGGCACCCAGCACCCGGGCGGTCGCCGGGGCGACCACCACGACCTCGGCCCATTGCCCGAGTCGGGTGTGGGGGATTGGTTCCGGCCCGTCCCACAGCGTCACTCCGGCGCGGTGCCCGGACAGGGCCGAAAACGTCAACGCGGTCACGAACCGGGTGGCGTCGGGCGTCATCGCCACTCGCACCTCGGCGCCCGCATCCATCAGGCGCCGGCACAGTTCCACCGCCTTGTAGGCCGCGATGCCGCCCGACACGCCGAGAACGACCCGCCGCCCGGAAAGGCGTCGCCCGGTCATGAGCGGCGGCGCCCGGCGCAACCGCGGCGGGCGGTCACGTCAGCCGATCCCGGTGGGCGCCGGTCCGCGATCAGCTGGCCGGTGTCTCTAGCGCCACCAGGCCGGTCCCATCTTCGGTCTCGCCCTCGGCGAGGCGGTGGTAGGTGATCTTGCCCACCGCGATCTCCTCCAGGGCGATCGAAAGGGGCTTGCGCGACACCGACGTGACCTGGGGCGGGACGATGGCACCCAGGCCCTCACCCAACTGGTTGAAATAGGAGTTGATCTGGCGGCCCCGCTTGGCGGCCAGCGTCACCAGCGTGAATTTCGAATCGACCCGTTGCAGCAGTTGCTCTACGGGGGGGTCCATCATGGTGGGGCGGCGCTCGGCCATATGCAGGAATCAGCCTCTCAACTCACGTCCGGCGTGCGGAATCGAGCGATTATACCGGCCACCTCGGCAGCAGCCCTCGCTATGTCGTCGTTGACTACGACCGCGTCGGCGATTCTGCGGCCCAGCCGCTCCTCCTCGGCCCCCACCTCGAGGCGCCGGCGGATGTGCTCCTCGTTATCGCCCCGGGCCCGCAGCCGGGACTCTTGGTCGGCCAGCGAAGGAGGCATCACCGCGATGAGCTTGGCGTGGGGACAACGGTCCTTAACCTGGCGCGCCCCGTTGAGCTCGATTTCCAGGATCACGTCCCGGCCCTCGGGAGCCTCGAGATTCGGCGTGCCGTACAGGTGACCGGTTCCGGGGAACTCGGTGTACTCCAGGAAGCCGCCCGCCTCCACCCGGGCCATGAAGTCCTCCCGCGACACAAATGTGTACGCCGATTTCGATTCGCCGGTCCGTCGGGGCCGCGTCGTCCACGACCGCGACAACCACAGCATCGGGTCCAGCACCAGCAGCCGGTCGACCAGCGTCCCCTTTCCCGCGCCCCCGGGACCGGAGATGATGAAAATCAATCGACCACGGCCGGCACCGGTCGGGTTAGGGGGCCAGCTTCTCGAGCAGCCGCCGGCGCTGCTGCTGACCGAGACCCTGTACCTTCCTGGTTTCGCTGATTCCGATTTCCTCCATCAGCCGGCGGGCCTTCACCTTGCCCAGGCCGGGAAGCGACTCGAGGACGGCAACTACCTTCATTTTGGCCACCACCTCGTCGCTGGCGCTCTGTTCCAGCAGTTCTTTGAGGGTCAGCGAGCCCATCTTCAACTTCTCCTTGAGCTCGGCTCGCAAACGCCTGGCAGCGGCCGCTTTTTCCAGAGCGGCCTGCCGTTGGTCCGGAGAAAGGGAGGGGGGCAGCGGCATGACAGGCACGATAGCGCGCCAATTCGGCGGCGTCTTTAGGGAGTTGGGAAAAGTGCCTATTGGTACTTTCCCGCTTCTGGAGGCGGCATTCAAGCCGGGCCCGCCGAGGTCGAGCCCGTCCCCAGGGAGCGTCGGGATCCGACTTCGCCAAGCTAGGAGACGATGGATGCGATGAGCTGCGCCGCCGCCGCCGCCCGGTCGGCGGCCGCGGTGACGGTGCGCCCGACGACCAGCAGGTCGGCGCCCGCCGCGTAGGCCTCGCCCGGCGTGGCTGCCCGGCCGTGGTCATGGCGAGGCGACCCCTCGGTGCGGATGCCCGGCACCACCACCGTGAGGCCCGAGGCGAGTCTCTTGACCTCGCTGGCGTCGCTGGCCGCGCACACCACGCCCCCGCAGCCCGCCGCCACCGCGGCGCGAACCCGGTTGCCCAGCACATGTTCGGGAGCGCCGGTGTCGCTGGTGAGGATGGTCACCGCCACCGCCATGGGCGCCTCCAGCCCGGCCCGGGTGGCTCCGTCGGCGAGGCCCTCCACGCCCGCCCGTAGCATCGGGACGCCCCCGAAACCGGCCAGGGTGAGATACGAGGGTCCGAGGGCCCCGATCACCCGTCCCGCCTTGGCGATGGTGGTCGGAATATCGAACAACTTGAGGTCGAGGAACACCTTCATACCCTCGGCCAGTATCGACAGCACCGCGTCGGGACCGGCCGCCGTGAACAGTTCCAAGCCGACCTTGGCCACCCCGAACCATGGCTTCAGTTCGTGGACCAATCGGATGGCCTCGACGACGTCGTCCACGTCGAGGGCCAGCACCAGACGATCCCGTAGCTCCGCCGGCGCCTCCTCGACTTCGGCCGCCACGTCCCCGAGATCGAACTCCGGCTCGAAGTCGAGTTCGCCGGTGAGGTGCTCCGTCATGACGGTCTCGTCACCGTTGCGGTCACTGGAGCTGTCGTCAGTCATGGGCTCGTCCTATCAAGTCGGAGATCGCGGTGACGCCATTGTGGCCGCACCAGCGTCGCAGTTCCTGGAGGATGCGGGCCGGCGCCCGGGGGTCGACGAACGTGGCCGTCCCCACCTGGACGGCGTTGGCGCCCGCGACCAGCATTTCCGCAGCATCAGCGCCCGCCGCCACCCCCCCGACGCCGATGATGACGGCATCGGGCAACGCAGCCCGGCACTCATAGATCGCCCGCACCGCCACCGGGTGAAGGGCGGGGCCGGACAGCCCGCCGCCGCCGCCGCCTAGGCGGGGCCGCCCGGTGGCGGGGTCCAGCGCCAGGCCCATGAGGGTATTGACCAACGTGACGCCCTGGGCGCCGGCGCCCAGGGCGGCCGCCGCGATCTCGGGCAGGTCGGTCACATTGGGGCTCAGCTTGGCCCACAGGGGCAGGCCCGAACCCGAGAGGGCCTTCGCCGCCTGCGAGACCGCGGCCGCGGTCGAAGAACATGAGTGGGCGAACATCCGGCGGCGGTCCTCGACGTTGGGACAGCTGACATTGGCCTCAACCGCCACGATGGACCCCGCCGCCCCGGCCCCGCCCACCACCGACGCCACCGCCTCGGCGGCCCGGCCATAGTCGTCGGCGGTGTGGCCCCAGATGCTGACGACGACCCGGGCGCCGGTGGCGGCCAAAGGGGGCAACTCGTCGTTGACCCAGGCGGCCACCCCGGGGTTCTGGAGGCCGACGCTGTTTAGCATCCCGGCCGCCGCGGGGTGCATCCTCGGCGCCGGGTTGCCCGCCCACGGCTCCGGCGACAGAGACTTTACGACTACCGCTCCGAGAGCGGCGAGGTCCAGGTAGGCAGCCAGTTCGGCGCCGTGGCCCGCGGTACCCGACGCTGTCATGATGGGATTGGGCAGGGTTAGTGACCCGACCCGGACTGTGAGGTCGAGCCGGGGAGCCGCCCTGGCGATCACGGGGTCACAGCTCGAGGCGCTGCTGGCCATCCGCCTGATACTCCTGGAGGCTGCGCACCACGAAGGGGTGGCGGGCCCGGTCGGCAATGCCCGCCGCCGCTGCCCGGGCCGCAGCCACCGTCGTCAGGCAGGCCACCTGGGCCACATTGGCGGCCCGGCGGATGTGGGCGCCATCGGCGCGCGGCCCCACCCCCCGAGGGGTGTTGACGACTAGCTGCACCTTGCCCGAGCGGATCAGCTCCACCGCGTCCACGCCCGCCCCCTCCTCGCCCACCTTGGCGACGATGGTCTCGACGGGGATGCCGTTTGCCTCCAGGTAGGCGGCCGTCCCCGACGTGGCCGCGATCGAGAAGCCCAGCTCCACGAACCGCAGTGCCACCCGCAGCCCGGCCGCCTTGTCCCGGTCGGCCAGCGACAAGAACATGGCGCCCGATTCCGGCAGCGGATCCCCCGCCGCCGCCTGGCTCTTGGCGAATGCCAGGCCGAAGGTCGTGTCGATCCCCATGACCTCGCCGGTCGAGCGCATCTCGGGGCCCAGCAGGGTGTCGGCGTCGGGAAAGCGGTCGAAGGGAAGTACCGCCTCCTTGACGCTGACATGGCGGCCGGTGCCGGGGGCCCTCAGGAGGCCCTCGGCCTCGAGGTCGTCGAGGGTGGCGCCGGCCATGACCCGGGCCGCGAGCTGAGCCAGCGGGACGCCGGTGGCCTTGGAGACGAACGGCACTGTCCGGCTGGCCCGGGGGTTGGCCTCGATCACGTAGACGATGTCCTGCTGCACTGCGTACTGGACGTTGACCAGGCCCCGCACGTCGAGGGCGCTGGCGATCGCCCTGGTGTGCTTCTCGATGACCCCGATGACAGCGAGCGACAAGGTGGGTGGCGGGATCACACAGGCGCTGTCCCCGGAATGGACGCCGGCCTCCTCGACGTGCTCCATCACGGCGCCGATGACCACCCGGCCGGTGGCGTCGCGGATGGCGTCCACGTCCACCTCGATGGCATCCTCCAAGAAGCGGTCGATAAGCACCGGGCGCTCGGCTGACAGCCCACCCTCCCGCCCCAGGGACCCGAAGCCGGCCAGCTCGTCCATGGCCGAGCGCAGCCGATCCAGGTCGTAGACGATCTCCATGGCCCGCCCACCGAGCACGTAGCTGGGCCGGACCAGGGCGGGATACCCGATGGCGCCCACGATGGCGGCCGCCTCGTCGAAGGTGGCCGCGGTACCCCCGGCCGGCTGGGGGATCCCCAGCCGGTTGCACAGTTCGTTCCACCGCTCCCGGTCCTCGGCCAGGTCGATCGACTCGGGGGACGTGCCGAGGATCAGCTCGGGCGGGAGCCGCCCGGCCAGTTTCAGTGGCGTCTGGCCCCCGAGGGCCACGATCACCCCGTGGACGGGGCCGCTGGCCTGCTCGGCCTCGATGACGTTGGTCACGTCCTCCCACGTCAGGGGTTCAAAGTACAGGCGGTCGCTGGTGTCGTAGTCAGTCGACACCGTTTCGGGGTTGCAGTTGATCATGACCGTCTCGAACCCGGCGTCGCGCAGGGCGAAGCTGGCCTGCACGCAGCAGTAGTCGAATTCGACCCCCTGGCCGATCCGGTTGGGCCCGGAGCCGAGGATGATGACCTTGGACCGGCTGCCGGAGCCGACCTCGTCGGTGTCCTCGTAGGTCGAGTAATGGTAGGGCGTGACCGCGTCGAACTCGGCTCCGCAGGTGTCGACGGTCTTGAACGTGGCCCGGACCCCGCAGGCCAGCCGGGCTGAGCGGACCGAACCCTCGGGCACCTGCCACAGCCAGGCCAGCTGGGCGTCGCTGAACCCCAGCCGCTTGGCCCGGCGCCATTCGGCGCGGGTGAGCGCCGGGGCGCCCCCACTCAGGGCCCCGGGGCCCCCCTGCTGGCCCCGTTCGGTCAGCCACGCCCGGGCCTCGACGATCAGCAGCAGCTGGTCCAGAAACCAGGGATCCACCCAGGTAGCCTGGTAGAGCCGCTCGACGGTGACGCCCCGGCGCAGGGCCGCCTCGAGATGGAAAGGCCGGTCGGGCGTGGCCACCGCGGCCCGCCGGACCAGTTCGTCGTCGGACAGGTGGTCGTAGGCGCCTTCTCCGGGATCGCAGTTGAGCCCGAGCCGGCCGTGCTCGAGAGACCGCAACGCCTTCTGCAGGGACTCGGGAAACGTGCGCCCGATGGCCATGGACTCCCCAACCGACTGCATGCGGGTCCCGAGGACCTCGGGGATGCCGGGGAACTTCTCGAACGCCCACCGGGGGACCTTGGTCACGACGTAGTCGATGGTCGGCTCGAAGCACGCCGGGGTCTCATTGGTGATGTCGTTGGTGATCTCGTCCAGGGTGTAACCAACGGCCAGCCGGGCTGCGATCTTGGCGATGGGGAAGCCGGTGGCCTTGGACGCCAGGGCACTGGATCGCGACACCCGCGGGTTCATCTCGATCACGACCATCTGGCCGTGCTCGGGATCCACCGCGAACTGGATGTTGCTCCCCCCGGTCTCCACCCCGATGCGCCGGATGCACAAGAAGGCGGCGTCGCGCATGTGCTGGTACTCGACGTCGGAGAGGGTCTGGGCGGGGGCCACGGTGACCGAATCGCCGGTGTGGACTCCCATGGGGTCGAAGTTCTCGATGGAGCAGATCACCACGCAGTTGTCCGCCCGGTCGCGCATCACCTCCAGCTCGTACTCCTTCCAGCCCGCGATCGAACGCTCGATCAGGATCTCCGAAATGGGGCTCGCGGCCAGGCCCGTGGTCGCGATCTGGCGCAGCGAGTCCTCGTCGTGGGCGATCCCGGTACCCGCCCCGCCCAGGATGAAGCTGGGCCGCACGATGACCGGAAAACCGATGCGGTCGGCCACGATCATCGCCTCCTCGAGCTGGTAGGCGAAGCCCGACTCCGGCGTGGCCAGGCCGATCTCGGTCATGGCCTGGTGGAACTTCTCCCGGTCCTCGGCGGTGCTGATGGCGGTCGGGCTGGCCCCGATCATCTCCACCCCGAAGCGCTCCAGCACCCCCCGCTCGTGCAGGCCCATGGCCAGATTGAGCGCCGTCTGGCCTCCCAGGGTGGGCAGCACGGCATCAGGCCGTTCCCGCTCGATGATCGCCGCCACCGTGTCCACCGTGAGCGGCTCGATGTAGGTCCGGTCGGCAAACTCCGGGTCGGTCATGATGGTCGCGGGATTGGAGTTGGCCAGGATGACCCGGTACCCCTCCTCCCGCAGCACCCGGCACGCCTGGGTCCCGGAGTAGTCGAACTCGCAGGCCTGGCCGATCACGATGGGGCCCGACCCCAGCACCAGGACGGAGCTGATGTCGTCGCGCCGGGGCATGGCGCTAGGCCCCGGCGGCCATCAGCCGGGCGAAGGCGGCGAAGAGGTAACGGGCGTCGTGGGGCCCCGGGCCCGCCTCGGGGTGGTACTGGACGCCGAAGGCCGGGGCATCCCGGCACTTCAGGCCTTCGATCACCCCGTCGTTCAGGTTGACGTGGGTGACATCGGCCCGGGCCAGGCTGTCGGCCGCCACCGCGAAGTTGTGGTTCTGGCTGGTGATCTCGACGCCCCCGGTCTCCAACCGGCGCACCGGATGGTTGCCGCCGTGGTGGCCGAACTTCATCTTGAAGGTCTCGCCCCCGAGGGCGGTGGCGAGGAGCTGGTGGCCCAGGCAGATCCCGAACACCGGCACCTGGCCCAGCAGGCCCGCGATGGCCTCGGCCGCCCCGACCACCGCCGCCGGGTCGCCGGGCCCGTTGGACAGGAACACCCCGTCGGGTTGGCGGGCCAGCACGGCGGCGGCAGGAGTGGTGGCCGGGACCACCTCCACGGTCGCCATGCGCCCCAGGTGGCGCAGAATGGTCCGCTTGATCCCGAAGTCGTAGGCCACTACCCGCAACGGCCCGTCGCCCACGCGGTAAGGCGCCGAGGTGGTGACGGTGGCCACCAGGTCCACCCCCTCGGTGCCCGGCTCGGTGAGCGCGGCGGCTTTCAAGGTGACCTCGTCGGCGGTCCCGAAGGCGCCGCCCATGGAACCCGCGTCGCGGATGTGCCGGGTCAGCCGCCTGGTGTCCACCCCGGTCAGGGCTGGGATGCGCTGGCGGACCAGGAAGGTCTCGAGGTCCAGGGCGGCGCGCCAGCTGCTGGGGCGGCGGGCCAGGTCGCGCACGATGATCCCCCGGCAGAAGGGCCGGACACTCTCGTTATCGTCGGGCGTGACGCCGTAGTTGCCGATGTGGGGGCAAGTGAAGGTGATGATCTGGCCGGCGTACGAGGGGTCGGTGATGACCTCCTGGTAACCGGAGAGCACCGTGTTGAACACGACCTCGCCCGTGGCCACCCCGTCCGGGGGCTCCCAGCCCACCGCTTCCCCCTCGAAGGTGGAGCCGTCGGCCAGCACCAGCCGCGCCGCCCGTCGGGCCGGCGTGACCGCAGATATCACCTTTGGGCCTCGGAGTCGACCACCACGGGCTCGCCTCGCAAGATGGTGTGGCGCACCCGGCCCGTGAGGGCTCGGCCCCCGTAGGGGCAGTTGCGGCTCCGGCTGGCCAGGCGGGCCACGTCGACCACCCAGTGGGCGTCGGGGTCGATGACACACAGATTGGCTGCCCCGCCCGCCGCGATGGGGCCCCCGTGGCGGCCCGACAGCCCGGCAACGGCGGCGGGCTGCCAGGAGAGCAGGGCCAGCACCTTTTCGATGGGCAGGTCGAGCTCGGTCAGCGCCAGCGCCAATGCCGTCTCCAGCCCCAGCATCCCGGGCGGCGCCTGGTCGAAGGGCGCCTCCTTGTCCTCCTGGGCATGGGGCGCGTGGTCGGTGGCGATGGCGTCGACGGTGCCGTCAGCCAGTGCCGCCTTCACCGCGGCCACGTCGGCATCGGTGCGCAGCGGTGGATTGACCTTGAAGATGGGATCGTAGGCAGCGATCGCGGCGTCGGTAAGGGTGAAGTGGTGGGGCGCCACCTCAGCGGTGACCCGGATCCCCTCGCGCTTGGCCTGGCGCACCAGTTGCAGCGAGTCGGCGGTGGAAAGGTGGAGAAAATGGATCGGGGCGCCGGTCAGGCGGGACAGGGCCAGGTCACGCATCACCATGAGGGACTCGGCCTCGCCGGGGATGCCGGGCAGCCCCAACCGGCTCGACCATTCTCCTTCGTGCATATGGCCGCCGGCGGCCAGCGAGGCGTCCTCGCAGTGCTGGGCCAGGGTCACCCCGAGCGCCGAGGCGTACTCCAACGCCCGGCGCATGAGCCGGGCGTCCTGGACGCCGTTGCCGTCGTCGGTGAACAGGCGGACGCCGAGCTCGGCCATCTCGGCCAGCGGGGCCAGCAACTTGCCCTCCCGGGCCTGGGTGATGGCCCCGGCCACCGCCACCTCACAGCACGCGGCCGAACCCAGCTGCAGAACCTGGCGGACGGCGGCGGCGGAGTCTATGGGCGGGTCGGTGTTGGGCATGGCGACGATCGCCGTGTACCCCCCCAAGGCGGCCGCCCGGGCCCCGGTCGCGACCGTCTCCGCCTCCTCCTTCCCCGGTTCGCGGAGGTGGCTGTGCAGGTCGACCAGTCCCGGGGTGACGAGGCATCCCGAGGCGTCCAGGGTCCGCACGCCGGCCAGGCCCTCGTCGAGATCCAGGCCCACCGCCACGATGGCGCCGTCGCGCACCAGCACGTCGGCCACCCGCTTGCCCGAGCCGTCGACCACGGTGCCGCCCCGGATCAGGAGTGTGTCAGGCACCGAGATCGACCCCCGAGCCCAGCAGCAGGTACAGCACCGCCATGCGGACCGCGACTCCGTTGCGGACCTGGCGGGTGATCACCGAGTCGGGCCGGTCGGCGACCTCGGCCGCGATCTCGACGCCGCGGTTGACGGGACCGGGATGCATGATCAGCGCCCCGGGACCGAGCAGCCGGGCCCGGCGAGCAGTCAGGCCGTAGGTGGCGGTGTACTCCCGCAGTGAGGGCAGCAGCGCTTCTTGCATCCGCTCCCGCTGGAGCCGGAGGAGGTACACCACGTCGCAGTCGGGAAGCACCTGGTCCAGATGGTGGGAGACCTCGACGGGCCAACCGGCCAGGGTCGGGGGCAGCAAGGTTGGCGGGGCCACCAGGGTCACCGACGCCCCAAGGGCGGTGAAGGCCAGCACGTCGGAGCGGGCCACCCGGCTGTGGCGGATGTCGCCCACGATGGCGATGCGCAGGCCGTCCAGGTGGCCCCGCTGCTGGCGAATGGTGTAACAGTCGAGCAACGCCTGGGTGGGATGCTCGTGCCAGCCGTCGCCGCCGTTGATGACCGCCGCCCCTTCGGTCCAGTTGGCGATCTGCCAGGGCACCCCGGCCCCGGAATGGCGCACCACGATGGCGTCGATCCCCATCGCCTCGATGGTCTCCACCGTGTCGCGGAGGGACTCGCCCTTCTTCACCGCCGAGGTGGAGACCGAGAAGCTCATGGTGTCGGCGGAGAGGCGCTTGGCTGCCATCTCGAAGCTGAGGCGGGTCCGGGTGGACTCCTCGAAGAACAGCGATACCACTGTCTTGCCCCGCAGGGCGGGCACCCGGGGGATGGGACGCTCGCTGACCTCGACGAACATGTCGGTCAGCCGGAGCAGTTCCTCGATCCCGTCGCGGCCCAGATCGGCGATGGACAGCAGATGCCGCCGGCCCCCGGGCTTGGCGGTGGACAACCGGGGAACAACCGCCGGGGCACTGACGATCGCCGTCATCGGGGCATCACATCTCCGAGCACTACGCCCTCCTCGCTGACATCGACCATCTCGTCTCGCCGGGTCGGCAGGTTCTTGCCGACGTAGTCGGGGCGGATCGGGAGCTCCCGGTGCCCCCGATCGACCATCACCGCCAGCTGCACCGCCCGGGCCCGGCCGTAGTCGGACAGGGCGTTGAGGGCGGCTCGAACCGTGCGCCCCGTGAACAGCACGTCGTCGACCAGGACCACCGTCTTGCCGGTCAGGTCCACCGGGATGTGGGTCGCCGCTTCGGGCAGCACCGGGCGCAGGCCTATGTCGTCGCGGTAGAAGGCGACATCGAGGCTCCCGATGGGGACCATGACGCCGCTGACCGAGTCGATGGCCTCCGCCAGCCGGCCACCGATAGGCACGCCGCCGGTCTGCAAACCGATGAGCACGATCCGGTCGGTGCCCTGGTTGCGCTCGATGATCTCGTGGGCCATCCGCCAAATGGCCCGCTTCACATCATCGGGGTCCATGACCTTGGTCCGGGGTACGAAAACGCCCCCATACGGGGGCGCCAAAGCACGTTCACGTTCTGCCAACGAAACCTCCTGTCCGTGCCGGCCTCACAGGACCAGCTTCACGGTCAGGTCGGCAGAATAGCAGTCGCTCTACCGGAGACGGTTGAATGGGGGGATGCCGGTGCTGGTGACCCCCCAACCCATAACGAGCAACGGGTGAGCGAGATGGCGTCCCAAGAAGAAGCGACGCAGCTGGCCCAGATCGATGCCGACCTGGCGCAGCTCAGGGCCCATCTCGACACCTGGCTGCAGGACCGCTTCCTCTCCTCGCAAGAGGCGGGGGGCCTCAACCTCGAGGATGTCCTCGGGCTGCTCGCCTGGCTCGGGCAATGGCATTCCCACTTCGACACCTACACGGCAACGGAGTACCCGGCGGTGCAGGCCCGCCTGGCGCAGATCCGAAACGAGATCGACAACTCCATCGCCACCTTCACCGATATGTCCACGACCGTCGCCAAGAACCCCGAGGCCTGACAAAAGAGCGCCATCCCCCTCGGTGTCACCGACCCGGGCCCGGCTGGCGTGGCCCCGGTGGCGTCAAATGCCCGCTACCAGCCTTGACCCTCCTGGGGAAAGGCGGCGATGACCTCGGCGAAGCGTTCCACCGCCGCCGGGCTCAGGTCGGGCAGGTGGACAATGGCGGTTTGCACGCCGGCCTCCACGAGCTGACGGAACCGGCCCACGTGGTCATCGACCGTGCCCGCGCTGACCCGCGATGCGAAGTTTTCGGGCGAAACCGCCCGGGGCCGGAGCCGCTCCAGGGTCTCCGCCACCTCTTTCCGGGAACGGCCCGCCAGCACCGTCGACAGGTGGGTCACCTTGATGGACGCCAACGTCCGGTCCCCTTCCAGACAGTGGCCGCCCAGGATTCCCAGCTTGCGGCGCACCGTGGCCGGGTCGCCGAACAGATTGCAGGCATTGGCGTAGCGGGCCACCAGGGCCAGCGTCTTTTTTTCCCCCGATCCCCCCACCAGGATCGGGATCCTGGGTTGCAACGGCCGCGGGTAACAGATTGCCTCGGGGATGGTGATGGTCCGGCCCCGGAAGCGGGGGTTGCCCGAGCCCCACATGAGGGGCAGCAGCTCGAGGGCGTCCTCGAGCAGCTGGTAGCGGATTTTGGTGGGCGGGAACTCGTAGCCGTAGAGCTTGTGCTCTCGTTCGAACCAGGCCGCGCCCAGCCCACAGACGGCCCGTCCGCCCGACACCACGTCGAGGGTGGCGACGATCTTGGCCAGGTGGGCCAGGTTGCGGTAAGTGACGCCGGTGACCAGGGCCCCGAGGCGGATGGTGCTGGTCCGCCCCGCCAGGAAGCCGAGCGTGGTGTAGCTCTCCAACAGGTCCTCCCACTCCCGGCCGACCTGGGGGATCTGCACGAAATGGTCCATCACCCACAGGCTGGTGAAGCCGGCCTGCTCGGCCGCCACCGCCACCGCACCCAGGCGGGCCCCGATCTGGGGCGGACCGCCCTCCCAGGTGAAACCGGGGATCTGCAGACCGAATCGCAGCGGCATGGGAGCCTCCCTCTGGCGGGCCGCCTGCTCCGGCGCGGAGACTAGCTGTTGGGGCACCAGTTCCACCGGCCCCGCCTTGTGTATCCCGTCGAAGCCCTCGTCCCCCAGGGTCGCGGTGATGGCGGCCGCCGCCGCCAACTGGGCGGTCAGGACCTTGGGGGCGATGGGGTGGTCGCGGGCCTTGTTGCGGGCCCGGCATACCGCGGCCGGGGTTTCGAACACCACGGCATGGCACGCCAGCCCGTGGCGGGCCGCCAACGCCCGGTACTGGGCCCGGCGCTCGGCGGCGAGCCCAAGGGTGTCGACCACGGTCGTGAGCCGGCGCCGCAGCCGCCGTTCCAGGACCAGATCGAGGACGTCGAAGGCGTCGGTTCCCGCCCGCCGGTCGCCGCGCCCCTCCCCCACCAGCGCCCGCAGGTCGTCGGAGGCGACTATCTGGCCGGGCCGGAAGTTGGCCCCGGCCCAGGTCGATTTGCCGCTGCCGGACGCCCCGACGAGGACCACCAGGCACGGTATGGGCAGCCGTACCGTCTCCGACCCCACGGTGCCCGGGGCCGGCGCCACCGCTAGCGGGCGGCGTCGACTGTGAGGTTGGTCAGTCGAGGCGTCCCGAAGCCGCTGACGTAGTCCCAGCCGGGCAGGGCCGAATACAGCCCGTTGACCCCGAGGGTGACGTCGAAGAAGTCGCGGCCGGCGGTGGCCGGGTTCTTCCCCAGCCGGTAGATGGTTTCGTTGGCGAAGCCGTAGCCGGCCCCCCCCGAGCTCTGGTTGACCCGGGCCCACATTCCCGCCCACAGTGGCGACGACAGGCTGGTCCCTCCGCCTTGGGTGTCGTGGCCAGCCGCCACGATGGCGTAGCCGTTGGTCAGGGCGTCGCCAGACTGGGCGGCCACGTCGGGTACCCCCCGGCAGGGTTGGCCCAGGTTGGTGAGCTGACCGTCGGGGGTGGCGACGCAGGGCAGGAACAACCCCGGGGTGCCCCGCTGGTAGGCGGGCGCGTTGATCAACAGGCTGTCGCCCCCGCCGCCGAAGGTCCAGGCGTACTCCGCCAAGCGGGCGTCGGGGGTGGCGCCGGTGGTGTACAGGACCGTTCCGCCCACCGCCACCGCGTAGGGGCTCGAGGCCGGGTAGGAAGTCAGCGGCACCACCTGGTTGAGCACCCCATTGCCGGCACCGATGACCGGCAGGACCAGGACCGGGCAGGACGAGCCGGTGTCCCCCGACGACGAGAACAAGGTCCGCCCCTCGATGGTCGCCTGCCGCAGCGTCTGCTCGGCGACCGGCTCCAGGTTGTTGCCCAGCGCGATACCGGCAGCGGGGTTCGGGTTCTGGCTGACGTTTCCGGGCAACTGCTCGAGGATCGGGTCGAGGGGGGTGCGCTCGCATTCACCGAAAGAGGCGTCGGCCTGGGCCGGGCCGGCCGGGTCGTTGGCCCAGGTGGTGAACAGGGCCTCGACCGTTGCGTCCACCAAGTTGGCGCCGAAGTACAGCGTCAGGCCGCTGGCGTCGGGAGCCATGCCGGTCGACGCCTGGGTGTCGATGTCCCACTCCAGCGCGCCGGACGTATCGGTGAACGGGCCCGGGCCGACCTGGTGGACGGTGACGGGCACCGCCGGGAGCTGGTGTTCCCTCTCGAACTGGGCCAGGTCGGAGATCGCACCGGCGCTGGCCCCCTCGCCGAACACCGCCAGGGTCTGACCGGAGCCCCGGTAGGCGGCCGGCATCTGGTACACCGACCACAGGCTCTGAGGTGTCGTCAGGGTGAGGTTCGCCAGCCCGGGCACCGGGGGCAGGGCGCGCAGAAGGCCGGGGAGCAGCCCTGTCGTCGCCTTGGCCGCCGCTTCGGGGTGCGGCTTGGTCGAGAAGCGCTGGAGGGTGTTGAGGCCGACCACCGACGAGATGGGAAGGTCCCCGGGCACCGAGGGGGGGCCGACGTTGGCGAGGAAGCTGGTGCCGCCGGACTGGTAGCGCCGGATGATGGTGGCAAAGGTGCGCTGGATCTGGGCCACCGTTCCCGTCGCCAGCAGGTAGTCGCGCGAGAGCACCGACAAGTCGACGGTCAGACCCCCCTCCCGCAGCCACCTCACCGTCTGTTGATAGGCGTCGGGCGCCACGCCGAACTGCCGGTTGAACTGCTCGGGGGTGAGGAAGTGCCGGTAGTCGGGACTGGCTGGCTGGTAGAGCCGCTGGTATCGCGCCACTTCGCCTGCCGGGTCGGGTCGGGCCAGGGCCACCCCGACCTGCATGGGCGTCGCCGGGTCAGGGGTGGTCCCGGCCAACTTCTCGAGGCCGGACAGCACATTGGACGCCAGCCGTCGGGCGGGAACGGCCGGCGCCGCGATGACCGGGGGCAGGTTCGTGGCAACAACGAGCGCCGCCCCCGCGAGTAGCACGGTGAGAACACGGCACCGACGACGGCCGGCAGATCCCATGGCCAGCGGGTGTCCTCCCCCCCGTGTTGGGTGACCATCTTGTACCGATATCGGAGTCATTGCCAGCGGTTTGGGGCCGAGTGGCGCCGGCGGGGGGATCAGTCCCCGTCGGGGCGGATTTCGGCTGCGATGGACGCCAGCAGGCCGTTGACGAAGCGCCCCGACTCGACGGTGGAATACCTCTTGGCCAGTTCGACCGCCTCGGAGATCACTACTCCGGTGGGCACGTCGGGGCGGCACAACAACTCGAAGCTGGCCATGCGCACCACCGTCCGGTCGATCACCGGCATGCGGTCGATAGCCCAGTCGATGGCGTAGCGGCCGATCAGGGCGTCGATCTCCGCTTGGCGCTCCCCCACCCCGGTCACCAGCGAGACCACGTAGGCGGGGGGCGGAACAGGGATCTCATCGAGCAGACTGGCCGGCGTCATGGCCTTGGCATCGGCCTCGTACAGCAGCGATAGGGCCCGTTCCCGGGCTTCACGCCGGGATCCGTAAGGCGCCGAGGCGGGCGGGGCGGGCTCTTGGGGAGCGGCGGGGGCGACGTCCGCCATGGCGGGATCAGTCAGCTCAGCCGCCGGCGCGGGTCAGGTACTCGCCGCTGCGGGTGTCGACCTTCACCCGGTCACCGGTGTTGACGAACAACGGCACCTGCAAGGTCAGTCCCGTTTCCAGGGTGGCCGGCTTGCGGGCGCCCGACACCCGGTCGCCTTGGATTCCCGGCTCGGTGGCGGATACCGTCAGCTCGACCGCGGCCGGCAGCTCGACGCCCACGATCTCGGTGCCGTACATCTGCAGAACGACGGTGTCGCCCTCCTTCACGTAGTTGACGGCGTCGCCGAGCCCACTCGGAAGGGTGGACATCTGCTCGTAGGTCTCGTTGTCCATGAAGACGTACTGGTCGCCGTCCAGGTAGAGGTATTGCATCTCCCGCTTGTCGACGACCGCCTGCTCCAACTTCTCGTCGGCCCGGTAGGTGCGCTCGATGACCGAGCCGGTGCGGGCGTTCTTCAGCTTGGTGCGGACAAAGGCACCGCCTTTACCGGGCTTCACATGGTCGAAGTGCACGACCGAGAACAGCCCCTCGGGCAGGTTCAATGTCATGCCGTTTTTCAGGTCGTTGGTGGAAACGGCAGCCATCAGCGCCCGGCCTCAGGGTTCAACAACACACACGTCCTTCGAAGTATTGGTAACGGGCCAGCAGCCGTCGTCGGTCACCACGACGGTGTCCTCGATCCGAGCGCCGCCGATGCCCGCCAGGTACACGCCGGGCTCAACTGTGACCACATGGCCGGCGGCCAGTGTATCCGACGAGGTGGCGGCGACCGCCGGGGCCTCGTGGATGTCCAAGCCCACCCCGTGCCCGGTCCCATGCACGAACCGCTCGCCCCAGCCGGCCGCCGCGATCACGTCCCGGCACGCCCGATCCACATCGACACAGGCCACTCCGGCCTTCACCGCGGCCACGCCGGCCGCCTGGCTGGTAAGCACCACGTCCAGTACCCGTTGCATCTCGATGGTGGGGTCGCCGACGCACACCGTCCTGGTCATATCTGAGCAGTAACCGTCGACCATGGCGCCGAAGTCGAGGACAATCAACTCATGGCGCCCCACCAGCCGCCCCGACGGGCGATGGTGGGGCTTGGCGGAGTTGGGCCCCGCGGCCACGATCGTCTCGAAAGAATTTCCCGAGGCACCGAGACGCCGGATCTCGAAATCGAGGGCCTGGCCGAAATCCACCTCGGTGGGGCCCTCGGCCAGCCGGGGCCGAACCGAGGCCAGCGCGGCATCGGCGATTTCGGCGGCCCGGGCCACCCGGGCCACCTCGCCGGCGTCCTTCACCCGGCGCAGTCCCTCGACCAGCCCGGCGGTGGGAACCAACTCGGTGCCGGGAAACCAGTCGACCGCCAACACCCGCTGGCGGGCCCAGCTGACGTGGGCTGCTTCCAGGCCCAGCCGACGGACCGAGCCCGACCCGGACCCGGACCCCGATACCAGCGCTTTGATCACCTCTTGCTGGCGGGCCGGCTGACCGATCTCGGTGGACGCGTCGACGCCGGCGGCTGCCAGCTGCTCCGCCGACTGGGTCTCGTAACGCCCATCGGTGATCAGGACGGATTGGTCGGATCGAACCACCAACAGGCCCGCGGAACCGGTGAAACCGGTCAGGTACCGAATGTTGGTGAGACTGGTCACCAACAGGGCGTCGCACCCGGCGTCGTCGAGCAACGCCCGCAGCCGAGGGAGGCGGCCCGCGACATCCATGGGGGGCAACGGGGCTCGTTCTGCGACCATCGACGACCTCATGCCACTCATCGTGCCAGCAAGTCGGCCACTGCCTCCACCGCCAGGCGGTAGCCGAGGCCGCCGAAGCCGGTGATCACCCCTGTCGCCACCGGGCTCACGACTGACAGGTGCCGCCAACCCTCGCGGGCCGCGGGATTGGAAAGGTGGAGCTCGACGACGGGTCCGTCGAAGGTCGCCAGTGCGTCGTGCAGCGACCAGGCGTAGTGGGTGAAGGCGCCGGCGTTGATGATGATGGCGGCCGCCCGGCCCCGGGCGCCATGGATGGCATCGACCAGATCTCCCTCGTGGTTGGACTGGCGGTGCTCGATAGTCAGGCCCAAGCCTTCAGCGGTGGCCGCAGCCCGGGTCACGTGGTCGTCGAGGGTGTCGGCTCCGTAGATGGCCGGCTCCCGCTGACCCAACAGGTTGAGGTTGGGCCCCGACAGGAGCAACACCAGCCGACTCACCGGGACGCCACCAGATCCAGGGCGTCGCGAACCGCGTCCTCGGACACGCCGGGCACCAATTCCAGCCCGCCGGGCCCGTCGAGCACGAAGGTGAGGCCGGCGATGGCTTTCTTGTCCCGGCCCATGACGGTGATCGTCTCGTCGATGTCGATCCCGGGGGGCAGCGTCGCGGGCAGGTCGTAGCCCGACAGCACGGCATAGTGCTCGTTCACCCGCCGGGTGTCGATCCGCCCCAGCCGCCGGGCCAGTTCGGCCGCCAACGCCAAGCCGATGGCCACCGCCTCACCGTGGCGGAGGTCGTAGCGACCCACCGTTTCCAGGGCGTGGGCCAGGGTGTGGCCGTAGTTGAGCAGGGCCCGCCGCCCCGACGGCCCCTCGCGCTCATCGGCGCCGACCACCGAAGCTTTGCACGCCACACAGGCCGCCACGGCATCGTCGAGCGCCAGGTCGGGCAGGTCGGCGACGCCCAAGAAGGCGTACTTGGCCATCTCCCCGAGGCCACTGCGATACTCCCGGGGGGGCAATGTCAGCAGCGTCTCGGTGTCGCACAACACGGCGGCGGGCTGCCAGAAGGCGCCCACCAGGTTTTTGCCCTCGGGCAGGTTGACGCCGGTCTTGCCCCCGATGGCGGCGTCGACCTGGCCCAGCAAGGTGGTGGGCACGTGGATGACGGCGACGCCGCGGTGATACACCGCCGCCGCGAAGCCGGCGGTGTCGGTGACCACCCCGCCGCCCACTGCCACCACCACATCGCCCCGGGTGAGGCCCCAGCGGCTCCAGGCCCGGCACAACTCCTCGACCGACTCCAGGCATTTGGCTTCCTCGCCCTCATCGAGGGGAAAAATGGCTTGATCGACGCCGGCGTCGACGGTTACTGGAATCGTTTCCTGGGTCACGATGGCCGCCTTGCGGGCACCGATCGGAAGCACCTCCAGCAGCCGGTGGCGGGCACCGGCGCCCACGAGCACCGGGTAGGAGCGGGCCCCCAGGTCGACGCAGACCTCACGCACCGCTGGTACCCCCGGCCCTTCCGGCCCCGGTCGGCCGGTCCAGCGGTCCCGCTACTGCAACCACCCGGTCCGCGACCTCAGCCGGACTGAGGTCATCGACGTCGATCACGACGTCCGCGATCTCCTCGTAATACCGTCGCCGGGCCGCGTACAGCTCGGTGAGGCGAGCCACCCGGTCCCCATCCAGGAGCGGTCGGTGGTTGCCCCGGTCCACCCGTCCGGCGAGGGTCGGGAGGGAGGCCCGCAACCAGATCACCACCCCGGCGTCCGCTACGAGACGGCGGTTGGCCGCCGCCAGGACGGCCCCACCGGCCACCGATACCACTGCCGAACCCGGCCCGGAGACGACCTCGGCGAGGACCGCCGCCTCCTCGGCTCGGAAAGCGGCTTCGCCCTCCTCGGAAAAAATCCTGGCCACGGAGGTTCCGGTCCTCTGCTCGACCAGCTGATCGCTGTCGAGATGCGGCCAGCCAAGCCGCGACGCCAGCAGGGCACCGACGACACTTTTTCCCGCCCCCATCATGCCGATCAGCAGGACCCGGGGCGGACGGGACGCGGGCTCAGGCAAGGTTCTGGACAAAGGCGTCATGGTTGCGGACCAGCTCCGCCACCGAGTCGCCGCCGAACTTGCGCAGTGCCTCGCCCGCCAGGACGAGCGCCATCATGGTCTCGGCCACCACGCCCATGGCGGGCACCGCGGTGACGTCGGTGCGCTCCTTGAATGCCAGCGTCTCCGCCTTGGTGATGACGTCGACTGTCTTCAGCACCGGCCGGTTGAGCGTGGCCAGCGGCTTCATGGCGACTCGGGCCACGATCAGCTCCCCCGTGGAGATTCCGCCTTCGACGCCGCCGGCGAGGGTCGTCTCCCGCCGGTAGGTGCCCGCATCGGCGTCCCAGGTGATGGGGTCGTGGGCGTGCGAGCCGCGCCGCGCCGCCACCTCGAAGCCATCGCCGATCTCGACCCCCTTGACGGCAGGGATACTCAACATCGCCTGGCCCAGCAGGCCGTCCAGCTTACGGTCCCAGTGGACGTGGCTGCCCAGCCCCACCGGGACGCCGTAGGCCAGCACCTCGACCACCCCACCGAGGGAGTCACCGTCCCTGGCGGCTGCCTTGATCTCGGCGATCATGGCCGCCTCGGCATCGGGGTCGAAGCAGCGCACCTCGGAGCCGTCGACCGCGGCCAGGTCGCCCGGCCCGGGCCGGGCGGCCGACTTGGCCACCACCGGGCCCAACTGAACCACGTGGCTCACGATACCGACGCCGATGCGCGCCAGCAGCGCCTTGGCGCAGCACCCGGCCGCCACCCGAGCGGCCGTCTCGCGCGCCGACGCCCGTTCCAGGACGTTGCGGGCGTCGTCGAAACCGTATTTCTGCATTCCCGCCAGGTCGGCATGGCCGGGCCGGGGCTCGGTCAGGGGTTTCGCCGTCTTGCCCGGGCCGGGCGACATCTCGTGCTCCCACTTGGGCCACTCGGTGTTGCCGATCATGATGGCAACCGGCGACCCGAGGGTACGGCCGTGCCGGAAGCCGCCCACCAGCGTCAGCTCGTCGGCTTCGAAGCGCATCCGGGGCCCCCGGCCATAGCCCAGGCGACGCCGGGCCAACTCGCCCTGAAGTTCCCCGACCGACAGCTCGAGCCCCGCGGGCAAGCCCTCCACCACGACGACCAGCGCCTGTCCATGGGATTCTCCGGCCGTCAGGAACCTCAGCATCGCCGCCAGCCTACCGAGAGGGTGGGACGGGGACCGGGCTTAGACGGGGGGCCGGGTGCAATCCGGGCACCTGATTCTGAGCTGTATCCGTACAGCCGAAGCGCCCCTGTGCGCGGGGCGAAGCGGCGCCGACCGATGCCAGGAGGCGTCGGTCGTTACCATGCCGGACCATGCACGCCCTGCCCCGCGGTACCGTTTGTCGTCTCCTGGCTGGTTTGGCCGGCGTCACGCTGGCTGGGGCCGGCTGCGGCGGGGGCGGCGGCGGGGGCGGCGCAACCATCACCGTCCCGGTCACCGCGCCGTCCGTCTCCACCACGGCCCCGCCCCCGGGCCCGCCGCAACTCCAGGCGATCGTCGTCCAGGGCAGCGACCTGCCCTCAACGTGGAAGTCAGCATCGGCGAGCCCTCCGGCCAACCAGACCGCGGACGCCACGGCCTTCGCCCAGTGCGTGGGGGCGCCCAACACCACCGGTGACGTGGTGGCGGTCGCCTACTCGCCCAACTTCGTGAGTGGGACGTCGGTCATCACCTCCACCGCCACCAGCTACAAGTCACCCGCGGACGTGCAGGCCAACACCACCGCCCTCACCAGTTCCAAGGCCTCCGCCTGCTTCGTGCAGGTCGTCAAGGCCCGATTGGCGGCGGCGCTACCCAAGGGAGCCTCGGTGAAATCGGTCACCCTCAAGATCACTCCGGGCCCGGGCGGGGGCCCGGCCAACGTGGTGGCTACCGCGGCCGGGACCATCGCCTTTACCGCCAGTGGGCACTCGCTGACGCTGAACGACGACATCGTGTTCCTTGCCGCACCTCGCGTCGAAATCCACATCGACTTCTACCACAGCGGGGCCGCCGTCTCGGCCGCGGTCAAGGCGGCGGTCATCAACAAGGTCTCGGCCCGGCTCAGTAACGGTTAAAGGGGCGCGGCGGGCGGGGCCGGGGGCCGAGAGCGGCCGCCGGATCCGGTGGCCTTGGGTCCGAGTCGTCCCGGCGCCCTAGGGCGCGACGGCCTTAGGCTCGGTGCCGTGGCAATCACCGGCGTTCACACCATCTTGTACACCCCCGAGGCGGAGGCGCTCCGCGCCGTGCTGCGGGACACGATGGGCTGGCCCCATGTCGACGCCGGAGGCGGCTGGCTCATCTTCGCCCTGCCACCGACGGAAATGGGCGTTCATCCCGGCGACGTCGCCCATCATGAGATCACCTTCATGTGCGACGACATTGGGGCCACGGTCGCCGAACTGCGAGCCAAGGGAATCGAGTTCCAGGGCGAACCCACGGCGGCGCCGTTCGGCACCACCATCCAGATGGTGCTCCCGGGTGGCGTCCAGGTCCTGCTCTACCAGCCCCGCCATCCCATCGCCACTTCCGCACCCTGAACGCAGCCACCGCCGGGCCCGCCGATCGATTGATCGCGGCCCGGCGGCTGAGTCGCGGCGCTCCTCTGGGTCCTGGAGGGTCAGTGAGTGACGGTGGTGCTGGTGGTGGCCGGAGCCGACCCGGCGGGGGAAGGAACGAAGAAAATCTGACTGGTGATCTGGGCCGAGGCCTTGGGAGCCGACACCCCGACGCCGCTCAGGTTGACAGAACCGACGTCCAGCAGCCGTGACAGGCCCATCAACTTGGTGATGAAGTCCGTCACCTGCTTGTAGGAACCATTGACCTGCATGGCGACGGTGATCGACTGCATGCCGCCGGGAAAGCCACTAGCAGCGGCTTGAGCCGACCCGGCCGCGAAGCTGGCCGGCTTGGCGGGCGAGACCGTCTGCCAGTCAACGCCCGAGGTCGCCGCGGCTGCGTTGATATCGTCGATCAGCTTGTCGAGCGCCGGTGTGTCGGGCAGGGCCGACTTGAGGGTGGCCAGCTTGTTGGTCGCGGCCGGGAGCTGGGTCTTCTCCTGCTCGAGGACGCCGATCTGGGATCGTAGGGAGTCGGCTTGGGCGTTGGCTGCCGCGGTCTGGCCGTTGGCCTTCTTCAACGACTTCGACTGCGACGAGAAGACCGCTACGTACCAGATCCCGACCAAGACGACCGATGCCACCGTCGCCAGCGCAATCACTCGTTTGTTCACTTTGTGCCCCCGATCGTTTGGGCCCGATTGGACTCCGCAGCCGGCGTCACCTGGGCGTCGGAGGCGAAGGTCACTGCCTTGGGAGAGCCGGGTGCGCCCTCGGTGGACGACTCGACCCAGGCGTTCTGCAAGCCGGGGATGGTTGCCAACGACCGCAGCCAGTTGGCCACTGACTCGTGGCCGCCCTTGGCGACAGCGACGAGGGTGATCGTGCCATCCGGCGATTGGGCACCGGCGGCCGTGGTGGCGGCGGTTGCCGCGACCGCGGGACGCTGGGCTGCGAAGGTGGTGATGGTCACGTCGGCAGGCATGGCGGCGGTGATCTGGTTCAGCAGGTTGACCCAGTCCACGTCGTGGCCGACCGCGGTCACATAGAGCTTCTGCCGGGTCTGAAGGTCGCTGTAGACAGCCGCCACGTCGTTGAAGGTGTTCTTCTGAGCCTCCAGCGAGACCACGGTGGCCTGGGCGGAGCGGGCGTGGCTGTGGGCTTGGCTCACTTGCACCGCCCGCAGGGCGGTCACACCGACCAGCAGGGCGGCGACCGCGCCGACCGCCACCACGCCGAGACCGGCCTGTTGGCGCTGACGCTTGGCCGCCAGGAATTCTTTCGGCATGAGCGAGATCTGGCGCTGGTCGCCGGTTCCCCACAGCGCCAGCCCAATGGGGGCCAACATGTACGGCGCCGACTGGCGCAGCTGGGCGTCGCTGAGGCCCGTCTTGCCCACCGCCACCACGGCGAGGGGGTTGGCGACCTCAACTGAGGAGCCGATGGCCTGCTCGAGGCGAGACACCAGGCCTTCGGTTTGGATGGCGCCGCCGGTGAGGATGACCCGACCCACGTGCTCGGTGTCGGTCTGGGCCAGGAAGAAGTCGAGAGAGCCCCGGATCTCGTCGACCAACCCGGCCATTCGCAATGACAGAGCCGACTGGGCCTGGGCGGCCACCGCGACCGGCGCCCCGTTGGCCGACCGGCGCTTCATATCCTCCGCCGACTGGGCGTTGAGGGCCAGCTCCCGGGACAGCGCCTCGGTGAGATCCGAGCCGCCGATGTTGAGGACCCGCACGAAGCGGGTGCTGTGGCCCTCGCGGATGGCGATGGTGGTGAGGTCGCCACCGATGGAGACGACCGCCTCCGCGAGGCCGATGGGCGCCGCCGGCACCGCCCGCAGCATCGCCAGGGCGACGGGGTCGACGGCCACCACATCAAGGTCGGCGGAACGGATGGCGGCCAGGTGGTTCTTGACCATGTCCCGCTGGGCTGCCGCCAGGAGGATCCGCATGTTGGGAGGGGTGTTGGGATCGGGATTCGGCAGGAGCGGCTCGATCACCTGGAAGTCGAGCACCGCCTCGTCGACCGGAATGGGGATCAGATCCTGGGCCTCGAAGTTCAAGGCCGAGCGGAGGTCGACTTCGCCCATGGCGGTCACGTCGGCCTGGCGGACGATAACCCGCTGACTGGACACACCCACCACGACCCGGCGGCTGGAGAAGCCGCCGTCTGACCACAGCCGCCGCAAGGCGGCGCTGACGACTTGGGCGTCGACCACCTCGCCATCGGAGACGGCACCAGGCGGCAGGGTCACCTGAGCGAAACGGTGCAGGGTGGGGCGTCCCCCGTCGAAGCTGACCTCGGCCGCTCGCACAGCGAACGAGCCGATGTCAAGTCCGATCAGAGGGCCCCGCATGTGTGCGCGGTTGGAGATCATCGAGGCAGATATCGTCAGCCATCGGGGCCTCCTTAACGAGAATGTCCAGTTCTTCCGGCGTCGCCGGGAACGGGACGCGAAAACGGCCCACCGGCATCCGCCGGTGGGCCGCCTCGTCGTCAGGCTGCAGAGTGTCGGAGGGTGAGAGTGCTCCGCAACCAGCTCAGGTGGTAAGTAGGGAAAGGCAGGTACTAGAAGGACAGACCCCACGTGCCGTTACCGGCATGGGACCCGGCCGCAGGCACCGCCGACGGCAGGGCCGGCTGGACGCAGGGGCTGGCGGTGCTGGTGGCGTAGAAGGTGCCCGAGGGGGTGCCGGGGGAGGCGATGTCCGCCACGTAGAAGCAGGTGCCGGTCGCCGACTGGTCGGCCAGGATGGTCGACTGGGCGGACCCGGTAGCGGCCACGTTGCGGTTGGCGTAGGTCCCGGCGGGCGCCACCCAGGTCAGGGAGGGCTCAACGGCGCTCAGGGCCGTAATCCCTGCCGAGTCGGTGGCCGTGTAGACCTGGTTGTCGGTGTACAGCGTCTTCTCGGCGGTGAGCGCGTTGCGCAGGTTGGACTGGGCGGAACGGTCGTTGGCCCGGTCCCGGGCGCCGAGGAAGGTCGGGATGGCGATGGCCAGCAGGATGCCGATGATCAGCACGACGACCATGAGCTCGATGAGGGTGAAGCCCTCTTCGTTGTCCCGATCGGCCCGTGCACGGATGGCGTCAAACATTTCGGTGAACTCCCTTTCTTGGAGTGGATGTGGTGCGAGCCCGCTTGGCGTGCCAGTTGGGCTCGTCCAGCAGGTCCAGCTCGCTGGGAATCGAGTCCTCAAGGCAGCTCGGCTGGCCACCGGTCGACTTGACCAGGGGTCCCGTGGCTTTGCGTCCCCGTCTCACGACGGGTTTGCCGTTGTCAAGAGCACTGCTCGCAACCCATGCAACGACCCACGCCGGGGCGCCATGAAGTCATCTTCCGGTTTTGCCCCCGCCAGGCGGCTTACTGGCGCCCGAGGTACAGATTCACCAGCGGATGGCCGGCATAGATCGCGATAAAAGCCCCAAGGGCGAGGAACACGCCGAAGGGGATGTGGGCTTTCGCGTCAATTCTCTTGGTCACGATGAGGGCGACGCCGACGAACGCCCCCAGGAGGAAGCCCAGAAAGATGCCTAGCAGGGCGATGGCGGCACCCAACCACCCGAGGGCCAACCCGATCAACCCGGCCAGGCGGACGTCGCCGAAGGCCATCCAGCTGGGGTTCAGGAAGTGGATGGCGAAGAAGGAGGCGGCGGCCACGGAGCCCGTGACCGCGGCCACCTCGAGACGGCTCCACTCACCGGTGGCGGCCGCGGCCACGATCAGCAGGGCTCCCACCAAGGCCAGCACCGGGTACACGATCCGAACGGGAAGGAGGTAGTGCTCGAGGTCGGTGAACGCCAACGCCAACAACCCCGCCAACACCACCAGGAAGGCCGGGAGGGACCAGTCGAACCCGAAACGCAGGGCGGCTCCGGTGAAGAGCAACGCGGTGGCCAGCTCGACGAGGATGTACCGGGGCGAGATCGGCAGTCCACAGGTACGACACTTCCCCCGCAGGAGGAGCCACGAAATCACCGGGATGTTGTCCCGGTCGGCGAGTTGGGTGCCGCACGACGGGCAGGCCGAGCGGGGGCGGACGATCGACTGCTTACGGGGCACCCGGTGGATGACGACGTTCAGGAACGATCCCACCGCCAATCCGATCAGGCCGCACGCGACAGCAAGGAAGGCGGTCAATCGGTCACCACAGGCCGCGCAGACTAGCGCCGGAATAGTGGCTCGGGACGCGCCGGCGGCCCACCGGCGGGTTGCGCCGATGGGCCGCGAGGCCCGGACCACGGTTGGCAGGGGGAGGGGGACCGTGGCCCGATGGAGCTGTTGCTAGAAGCTGAGAGCCCATTCGCCGACGGTCGTGTTGCTGAACGGCTTGACCACGGCGCCGGTCGGCACCGCGGGGGCGGTGCAGGTGGTGTTCTGGGCGTAGAACGTCCCCGACGGGGTGCCCGGGGTGGAGACGTCAAGGATGAACCAGCAGGTGCCGGTGGCCGACTGGGTGGCCAGGATGACCGACTGCGGGCTCGGCGTCACCGCCGAGACATTGCGGTTGGCGTACGACGCGGCCGCGTTCACCCAGGTCAACGACGGCTCTACGCTCTGGAGGAGCGAAATACCGGTCGGCGGCCCTACGGCAGCGGTGGCGGTGAAGGTCTCATTGTCGGTGTACAGGGTCTTCTCGGCGGTGAGCGCGTTGCGCAGGTTGGACTGCGCCGAGCGGTCGTTGGCCCGGTTCCGGGCGCCGAGGAAGGTGGGGATGGCGATTGCCAGCAGGATGCCGATGATAAGAACGACAACCATGAGCTCGATAAGTGTGAAGCCGTCCTCGTCGTGGTTAGCGAAGCGCTGACGGAGTGCGGTAGGCATGGGGCTGGGTCTCCCTTGGTTGGCTGATGGTTGCGAGCCCGCCTTTCCGATGCCGTTGAGCCCGCCCCCCCACGCTGGAGGCCGAGTCCTCGAGGCAGCTCGGCTCACCCTCGGTCGCCGTTGACCCAAGGTTCCGTGGCTTTGCGTCCCCGCCTCACGACGGGTTTGCCTTTGTCAAGAGCACTGCTCGCTCTTCTGTTAACGGCACCCCCGGGAGCGACTTGAGCACTTTTGTCAGGGGATCGTTACCGTGGGCGGGTGCCCTTTGAACCATTCCTCCTTCCGCCCTCGCCGCTCGGCTCGGTGGACGACTACCGGGCCTTCGGCGGCGGCCAAGGTTTGGCCCGGGCCGAGGAGCTGGGCCCCGAGCAGACCGTGCAGGAGATCTCGCTGTCGGGCCTGCGGGGCCGAGGCGGGGCGGGCTTCCGCACCGGTCGCAAGTGGGACACGCTGCTCAACGCCTCGGGGAGGGTCAAATACGTGGTCTGCAATGCCGCCGAAGGCGAGCCGGGCACCTTCAAGGACCGGACCCTGCTGCGGTACAACCCCTACCAGGTCGTGGAAGGAATGGCGATCGCGGCGCTCACCATCGGCGCCCGGGAGGCCTTCATCTGCCTGAAAGCCAAGTCCGAGGCGGAAGTGGCGTCGGTGATGAAGGCAATCGAAGAGATGGAAGCGGCCGGCCTCGCCGGCGACCTCACGATCACCATCGTGCGGGGGCCCGACGAATACCTCTACGGGGAAGAAAAGGCCATGCTCGAGGTGATCGAGGGGAAGGCGCCGCTCCCGCGGTTGCTGCAGCCGTGGGAGCAAGGGTTGTTCTCAGCCATGCCCCAGATGGGTTGGGAGTCCACCCCGCGGGGTCCCGAGGCACCTCTCGAGGGTTCGGACCGCGACCCGGCGGCCCCGGCCGAGGCCAACCCGACGCTGGTCAACAATGCCGAGACCCTGGCCAACATCTCCCCCATCCTGACCCGGGGGGCGGAGTGGCACCGGTCGCTGGGCACCGCAGAATCGGCGGGACACGCCATTTGCACCGTGGTCGGCGACACCGTCCACGCCGGCGTCGCCGAGATCGAGCTGGGCCTGCCGTTGGTCGAGGCCATCGAACAGATCGGTGGCGGCCCCCAGAAGGGCCACCAGGTGAAGGCGGTGCTATCTGGGGTGTCCAACGCCGTGATCACCTCGGATGAACTGCGTACACCCCTCTCCTACGAGGCGATGGCAGCCATCGGAACGGGTTTAGGGTCGGTCGGCCTGATCGTGTACGACGAGTCGGCCTGCATGGTTGACGTGGCCCACAGCCTCTCCCGGTTCCTCTACGTGGAGTCCTGCGGACAGTGCCCGGCCTGCAAATTCGGCACCGGCGAGGTGACGGCCTACCTCGAGCGGCTGCTCGAGTTGCGGGCCGACGACCGGGACATCTCGACGATCGGCGAGCGCTTGCGCAGCGTCGCCGACGGCAACCGCTGCGCCGTCCCGGTCGAAGAGCGGGCCCTGATATCGAGTTTTCTCCGCTCCTTTCCCGAGGAGTTCGCCGGCCACCTCGAGGGCCGGCGCTGTTCCGGGCGCCATGACATCGCGGTTCCCAAGATCGTCGACATCGTCGACGGTGTCGCCGTCTTCGATCCCCGCCAGCGAGTCAAGCGTCCCGACTGGACTTACGCCGACTGAGCCCCCGCGACGTCGCGGCATAGGGAAGGTGAAAGCAGCCTGACAAGGAGGCCCCATGCCCTCGACCGATCCTGACCTCGCGACTAGGCCCGAAGCACTGAAGCGAGTAGCCCAAGAGTACGCCGACCTGTTCAATGCCAGTCCCCTCGTCGACATCGACCGGCTGATCGCCGACGCCTGCGTGGATCCGTTCTGGGACGAACGGACCAATCTGCTGTCGCTGTTGGCCGACCAACCCGAGGATCTGGGCCTGGTGCTGGCCAGCGCCCCCAACGAGTTCCTCGTAGTCCGCTTCGTCGGTGAGTGGATCGTCGACTACTCGGACATCGACTGGGGGGCGCTCGAAGACCGGGCCTTTGACCCTGGGCCCGGCGACGCTGGCTTCGACGGATTCGACGCCTGAGTGGCCGCTTCCGCTGGCGGGGCGGGGACTTCAGCAACGGGCTCTTCGCGCCGACATATTCCCCAGACCTTCGAGGTCAAAGGGAGTCGCGTTGGAACCGAAGCATCGCTGCCATTCCTGCGGTTTGGAGGTCAAGGCCGACACCCGGCGTTGCCCGACGTGCTACGTCGCCCTGGAGGCGGCGTCACGCGCCCCCTCGCCGCTACGGGCGGCACCCTCAGCAACGCCCGTCGTGGCCCCCACCGCGGCCGCGGCACCGACTACCACCTTGACTGCCGCCGCCCCGGCGAGAACCGCGGCCCCCACTGGGATCCGCTGCCCGACTTGCGAGGCCACGGTCGTGCCCGTCGCGGGCTGGTGCTCACATTGCCTGGAGCCGCTGCCGTCCCCCGGTCATCGGCCGCTCTCGCCGGCCGTCATTCCCCCGTCGGGATGGGACGTCGACAACTTCGAGGACTTCGAGGTCTTCGGGCCAGCCGCCGGGTCCGAAGCACCGGGCGCCCAGATAATCGCCGGCCCCTGGCAGGCCCGTTCCCACCTCGTGACCCACGCCAGCTGGCAACAGCGCGTCGCCGCCACCCTGATCGACGGCTCCGTCTTCGCCCCTGCCCTGGTCGCGGTTTTCCTCAGTCCCCTCGTGGGTCTGATTCTGGTGGTGGCGGCAGCCGCCTTCAGCAGCTGGCAGACGTGCTACCGGCAAGGCCAGAGCGGCCAAACCAGCGGCAAGCGGCGGGTCGGTATCTTTCTGGTCGACGAGATCACCCTGGCGCCCATCGGTACCCGCAGGGCAACCCTTCGGCAGCTGGCCCACATCATCGACGCCGCCCTGCTCGGCGTCGGCTACCTCTGGCCGCTATGGGACGCCCGGCGCCAGACCTTCGCCGACCAGTGGCTGGGCACGGTGGTCGCCACCACCTGACGTCAGCGCCGGAGAGCACGCAAAGTTGTGCGGAAGCCGCCTTTGGATCCCATGTTCGCCCCGGATCACCACTTGCGGTAAGGCAGGAACTTCCCGTTGTAGGTGAGCTTGACCCGGTCGCCGTTGGGGTCGGATACCCGCTCGATGTCGATCTCGAAGTCGATGGCGCTCATGATCCCGTCGCCGAACTTCTCGTGGATCACCGCCTTGATAGTGGTCCCATACACCTGGGTGATCTCGTGGAGCCGGTAGATGAGGGGATCGACGGGGATATCGGCAGCCAACGAACCCTTCGTCGGGATCTGCTGGAGGGCGTCGGCCACCTCGGCCGCCACATCGGGGGCCAGGTCGAGCATGTTGGTGATGGCCTCAGCCTCGGCGGCGTCCATGGTCGCCTGGCCCATGATGACGGCGGTCGTCCACACCACGTGCCGCCCCACCGCTGAGCCAGCTCCTGCAGCGTGAGGCCCTGACGCGCTGGGCTTCCAGGATGACCTCGGTGCACTTCTCGCGGTCCATCTTCAACCTTCCTCGGTGCCGACCTCCGCCAACTATTCCAGCACGCCGTTGAAGCGCCGATGAACAGACACCGCGTACCCGCCGTCCCCGGGCCACGGGAGCCGGTCCCATGTGGCCCAGCGCTCGACCAGCTCCAGGCCCGCCCTCAGGCAGTGCTCGTCGTAGGTTCTCACCTCGTAGCCCCGGCCCAGCTGGAAGCCGGCCACCAGGGCTCCGCCCACCCCCACGTGGCGGGCGCAACCCGCTACCAGGGCGGCCTCGGTCCCCGGAGGCGTGAACAGCGCCACGTTGCCGGCCATCACGACTACGTCGAAGTGGCGCCCGAGGGCCAGGTCGACGAGGTTGCATTCGACCCAGGTGACTTCCGGTCCCCGCTGGCGGGCGGTGGCCAGCATCGAGGGGTCGTGGTCGACGCCGACCACCACGACGCCTCGACGGCTTAGCTCGATGGCCACCCTCCCGGTGCCGCAACCAGCGTCGAGCGCGGTGGCCGGGGACAGGGCCATGACGAAGGAGGCCTCCCCATGCACATCGCGGCCTTGCGTGGCCAGCTCATCGAAGCGCCGCTGGTAGCTGTCACCGTCCCAGGTCATGATCGCCCACGCTGGCCCGGCCAAGGCCGGGGCCGCAAGCCGCTCCCCGGAGCCAAGGATCTACGTGATCGGCTTGATCCACAGCCGCAGCTTCGTGGGTCAATGACCCAGACACTCATTCGCAGACGGTCACGGCTCTGCTCGGCTCAAGTCACAGCCGAGCCCGCTCGCCCTATTGATGCGGGACGAGCGGGCTGGGGGCGAGTCTGGGTGTGCCGGTTCGAGGTTTTCAGGCTTTGGTGCCGGGGCGGGTGGGGCGGCGGGAAAGCAGGACGAAGAGGCTTCCGACGCTGAGGGCCATCAGGGCGAGGAGCATCATCGGGGTGGTGTTGGTGCCCGTCGCTGCCAAGGCGGCGGCGGAGCCGGTTGCCTGGAATCTGGCGGTGGTGGAGCCGGCCGCCAGGTGTTTTGTGGAGTTGGTGGCGGAGCTGAGTGAGGTCGCGTTTGCGGCTGTCTGCGCTAGCGCCTCGTGGGTGGGGCTGACTACGAGTACCACCGGGGGCAGCGTGGTGGCGGCGATGACCGCTGTGGGGAACGGGCCCGGGGTGACAACCGGGGGGACCACTACCGGCGGGACCACCGGGGGGGTGACAACCGGCGGGATGACAACCGGGGGGGTGACAACCGGGGGGGTGACAACCGGGGGGGTGACAACCGGAGGGGTGACAACCGGCGGGCCAACCGGCGGGGTGACAACCGGCGGGACAACCGGCGGGGTGACAACCGGCGGGATGATAACCGGAGGGGTGACAACCGGGGGGGTGACAACCGGGGGGATGACAACCGGCGGGACCACTACCGGGGGGGTGACAACCGGGGGGGTGACAACCGGGGGAATAACCGGCGGGACCACTACCGGCGGGACCACCGGGGGGGTGACAACCGGCGGGACAACCGGCGGGGTGACAACCGGCGGGGTGACAACCGGGGGGACCACCGGCGGGACCACCACAGGCGGGACAACCACCAACGGGGGGAGAACCGGCGGGACCACCACGGGGGGGACCACCACAGGCGGGACCACGGGGGGGACCACCACAGGCGGGACCACGGGGGGGACGACGACGGGGGGGACGATGGGGGGGACGACTGGTTGGGGGATGATGTTGTTGGTTATCGACACGGTGCAGGTGACGTAGCCGCCGCCGCCGCCGCCGGAGCCGTTGCATTGGTCGACGAGTACGGGCAGGGCCGAGGTTTGGGTGGAGGGGGTGACGTCGCATTTCACTCGCATGGTGCCGCCGCCGCCGTTGCCGGAGTTGTTGCACTGGGTGATGGTGGCGTTGGTGGTGTTGCCGATTTGGCCGCACAGCACGGTGGGTTCGGTGCCTCCGCCGGCGCCTGATGCGTTGCACTGGTTGATGGTGGCGGCGACGGTGGGGGCGACTCCGGTGATGTTGTTGACGATGTGGACGTTGCAGGTGACGGTGCCGCCGCCGCCGGCGCCTGATCCGTTGCACTGGTTGACGGCGGTGGTGAGGCTGGTCGAGGGGGTGGTGGAGGTGGTGCACGGCAGGGCCGCGTTGGCGGCGCCGTGGCATTCTTTGACCGTGACGGTGGAACTGGTGGTGCCGGTGGCGAGGTCGAGGTTGTTGGTGATGGTCACCTCGCAGGCGACGGCTTGGCCGCCCACGTTGTCGCTGCCATTGCACTGGTTGACCGCCGCCACAGGAGCGCCAGCGGCGGGGGCGGCGGGGGCGGCAGCAGCAGCGGCGACGGCGGTGGCGGCGGTTTTCATCGGGGGCGTCGCGCTAGTGGCGGCGGCGGCGAGGGGGGCGGTCGGTGAGGCGGGAGCGCCGGGGGCGGGAAGCAGGCGGGCGGCGCTGGCGGCGGCGGTGGCGGCGGCGTCGCCGGGCGGCGTGGCCGCCGACGCGGCGCGCCCCGCCGGGGGCCGGGTCACGCCGCTGAGCGCTTGGCGTTTGGCGGCCGCGGCCGCGACCGCGGCCGCGGTCGCTTGAGGAGGGGTCGGGGGGGCCGCCAAGGCGGCGGCGGGGGCCGGTACTGCGACGGCGGCGCCGCCCGGGGCCAACATGGCCGGCGGCCCGCTTCGGTGGTGGCCGGCGGGCCTCGCCTGGGCGGCGGCGGGGGGCGCCGCCGGGAGGGTCTCCTGGGCGGAGGCGGCGTTGTGCCACGCCCCCCACGCCAGGATCAAGAAGAGCGCGACTACAGTCCCGGCCGCCCAAACGGCGAGCTTCGGTGTCAACGTGTGGGGGGATCGATCCGACGGCAGCGGGGCGAAGTCAGCGGCAAGCACAGTTGTGCCTTTCTGGTGAGCCAGGTGGTACATCTCAAGGTTGGGTCCTTTAACGGTTTCCGGCATGACGTGTTTGCACCCGACGACTAGTGCAAACGCATCGGAATACCGGCAACCCCGTGCCCGACGGAGACGACACCCCCCCCCCCCGGAAAGCCGAACGGGCAAAGAGAAAAGATGTGTTCGGTTCCAGCGCGATTCGACAATCACCGTTGCCGACGCAACCAAATGACCACCGGCGCCACCGCGAGAGCCGATACTCGCATCGCGCTCTGCGGGCTCCCCTCCGAAACAAACCCCCAAAAAACCCCGCCGCGCCGCGACCGCCGTGGCGCCCGACCAGTGAAAACACGATGGGGCACGGCGACACGAGGCGACAGTCCAAGAGATAGCCGAGCGGTGGCCGGCGCCACCGGTACTACTCGTGAGCGGCGAGGCGATCCCCGCCGGCGGCCCTACGACCAGTCCGCGGTGCCGGCACTGGGCTCGGCGCCCCCGTGCGGTCGCCTGGCGGTCCAAGCCAGTTCTCGTTGCGTCAGCAAAGAGATGTGCTGTCCAACGCCCTATTTCCCGGCGAGCCATGTCGGACGGGGCGCCGCCCTTTTTGGTTTAGTGTCTGGGCTCGAGATGTGCCGATCCGAGATCATTTCCTTCTGTTTTGTTGAAACAGACATTTCGATAACGAATCTTGCTATTGCAAGGACACCGGTGGAGGGGGCCAAAGCGCCACAAAGGCACCAACGGTTGTACCGCACCCCCCCCATGACTGAACTGATTCTGTCGCGCCGGGCCTTGGACTGGTGAGCTTGATGGACGACGAGTCGGTCGAGGTGAATGAGCCTACTTACCGGATGATCTACGAATCGGCCCGGGAAGGGTTGTGGGTGGTGGACGCCGAGGGTCGCACCTTGGTGGTCAATGCTCGGATGGCGGAAATGCTCGGCTATGACTGCGACGAGATGGTGGGCCTTCCCGCCTCCCGGTTCCTGCCGGAGACCCTTGGGGCGACGATGCCGGCTCGCATGGAGCAGTTGCGTGGTGAAAAGGGGTATCAAGACGAGCTGTTGCTACGCCACCGGGACGGGACGGCGGTGTGGGCGCTGGTCGAGAACAGCCCGCTGTTCGGCGGCGACGGCGCCCTCATCGGCGGTGTCGGGTTGGTCACGGATATCACGGCCGGGAAGGGCGCCGAGGCAGAGGTGAAGCTTCGGGCACGGCTGCTGGGGGCGGTCGGCGAGGCGGTAATCGCCACCGACATGGCCGGGACGATCACCTACTGGAACGGCGAGGCGGAGAGGCTTTACGGTTGGGCGGCGGGGGAGGTGCTGGGTCGGAGCCTCGTTGAGGTCGTCGCCTTTGAGGCGGGCCGCGGGGAGGCTGGCGGCATCGGAGCCGGGTTCATGGCCGGGCAGCCGGAGTCGGGCGAGTTCACGGCCCGCCACCGCGACGGCTCTCAGCTGCTGGTGGCGGCATCTTTCACCGCGGTAGTCGACGCCGATGGCGTCCCGGTCAGCAGTATCTGGGTCTCGTCGGATGTGACCGGGCGCTACGAGTTCCGAAACGGTACCGACCGCCTGGTGGCGCTACTCGACGCCAGCCCTGACTCCGCCGCCATCGCCGATCGCACCGGCCGGCTGTTGTACCTGAACCGGGCCGGGCGGGCCATGGCCGGTATCGGGCCCGAGGAGGAGCTTACCGGGCACGGGGTCTATGACCTGCACCCGCCGGGCTGGGCCGAGACCCTGCGATCCACGGTCTTTCCCACCGCGGCTCGCGAGGGGCTGTGGCGGGGTGGGTCGATCCTGGTTGACGGCGCCGCCCACCAACGGGTAGTCGATCAGATCGTGGTCGCCCATCGGGGCGGCGATGGCGTGGTGGAGTTCTACTCGAGCATGGCTCGCGACATCACCGAGCTCAAGCATGTCGAGGAGTTGGCGGCCGCCCGCGACGCCGCCCTGGAGGTCTCCAAGCAGGCGCGTCGGTGGGCCGAACAGCAGGCGGTGGTGGCGACACTGGGAAGTCAGGCCCTGGCCGGTACCGACCTGGCAGTACTGGTAGATGACGCGGTGGGCGCGGTCGCCGCCGGACTGGAGATCCAAAGTGCGGCCATGTTCGATGTCGCGGCCGGCGAGGAGCTCATCACCCGGGCCGCGATCGGAGGCCTGGCCACGGTGGTGGGGACAGGTTTGGTGCCCGCCGGCGTCGGCGGCCATCTTCGCTACACCCTGGCGGTCGACGAGGTGGTGGTGGTGGAGGACTTGAGCACGGAATCCCGTTTCGAGCCGCCCGCCCCGCTCGTCGCCCAGGGCCTGGTCAGCGGATTGAGTGCGATTGTTACCGTGACCGGTCGTAGTTACGGCGTGCTGGCCGCCTATAGCCGCCATCGCCGACAGTTCTCGGCCGAGGACGTCGACTTCGTGCAGACCGTCGCCAATCTGTTGGGCCTGGCCATCGAGCGCCGCCGCTACGAAGACATCTCGGAGCGCCTTCACAGCCAGGAGCGCCTCGCCGCGGTGGGCCAGCTGGCGGCGGGCGTGGCCCATGACTTCAACAACATCGTGGCCGCCATCAGCCTCTACGCCGAGTTGCTGGAAGGCCAGGCCAGCCTCGACGACAGCGGTCGCGCCTACGTAGGGGCGATCCGCCAACAGGTCGAGCGGGGCGCGGCGCTGGTCTGGCAGGTCCTCGATTTCGCCCAACGCAGCGCGCTGGAGTTCAGCGACGTCGACCTGGCCTCCTTCTTGGAGCAGCTGGTCCCGCTACTGCGCCGTACCGTGGGCGAAGCGGTACGCCTCCGCGTCGAACACGACGGCCAGCCCTATCTGGTACGGGCCGACACCACCCGCCTGCAGCAGATCTTCATGAACCTGGTCTCCAACGCCGACCACGCCATCGACGGGCCCGGCGAGGTGAACATCACCCTTCTTCGCCACGGAGTCGACGCCGACGGGGCGTCGCCACTTGACAACCCGCTGCGCCGGCCCAGTGTGAGCCTCAACATTGCCGACACCGGCGCCGGGATGGCCGCCGATGTGTTGGCCCGGGCGTTCGAACCGTTCTTCACGACCAAAAGCCCGGGTCAAGGCACCGGGCTGGGGCTGGCGCAGGTCCATGGACTGGTCGTCCAGCACGACGGGCACATCGACGCGGCCAGCCACCCTGGTCAGGGAACCCGGATCCGTATCTGGCTGCCGGCCGCCGCCAACACGTCCCTTGCGCCCACGGTGAAACGGGGGGAAATCCACCGAGGGCAGGGGCAAACGATACTGGTCGTCGATGACGACCCGGCGGTGCGGGCCGCCATGGCCAGTGTCCTCAACTGGCTCGGCTATACCGCAACTGCCACCGACTCCGGCGAGGCGGCCTGCCCAATCCTGACCGACCAGTCCGCCTCTATCTCCGCCATCGTCTGCGACATCATGATGCCCGGCATGGGCGGCCACGCACTGGCCCAAGTCGTCGCCGACCGATGGCCGCAGATACCGGTCATCTTGGTCAGTGGCTACCCGATCCCGACGCCGCCCAACACGACGCCCGGTCCAAGAGGTACCGACGAGTCCCATCGGGGTCCCGTCCCCCGGCTGCAAAAACCGTTCTCCTCCCGCCAGCTGGCCGAGGCACTAGGCACCGCGCTGCGCGACTCTTAACCGACGGCATTCGCCAAGCCGCGGTCGGAGAAGCCGGCGTCATCCGACGCAGCTGACGCTGCGGCCCCGGCTCCAGCGGCCCAGCGTGATACCCGACTCTCACCGATCAGGTACCCGAAACCCGGCGACGGGCGAGGGCGTCGACTGAGGCGCAATGGCGCCGTGATTACTTGATCAGCTTGATGACGTTGAACATGGGCAGGTACAGGGCGATCACCATGGTGCCCACGCAACCACCGAGTACCACGATCATCAGCGGCTCCAGCAACGAGGTCAGGGCGTTGACAGTCGCCTCGACTTCCTGGTCGTAGAAGGTGGCGATCTTTTCCAGCAGGATGTCGAGGGCACCGCTCTCTTCGCCGACCGCGATCATCTGGGTGACCATGGGGGGAAAGACGGGATGGGCTTCCAGCGGCTTGGCGATCGGCTCGCCCACCTTGACGCCGGCCTGAACGTCCTCCAGACCCCGGGACACGACGGTGTTGCCGGCCGTCTCCTTGGTGATCTCGAGCGCCTCGAGGATGGGAACTCCCGACTTCAGCAGTACCCCGAGGGTGCGGGTGAAGCGGGCCATGGAGGTTTTGTGGACCAACTTGCCGAACACCGGGACCTTGAGCTTGATGACATCCCAGCGGCCTCGGCCCTTGTCGGTGGCGACCCAGCGCCTGAAGAGGAACACCCCGCCGATGATGGCCAGAATGATCAGCGGGAAGGCCTTTACGAAGATGTCCGACATGGAAATCAGGACCCGGGTCATCAACGGCAGCTTGCCGTTCAGGCTCTTATAGAAGCCCTTGAAGAGCGGGATGATGAAGACCAGCATGGCGGTGAGGATCATGAGGACCAGGGCCAGGACCACCAGCGGGTAGGTCATGGCCGAGCGGACCTTGCGGCGCAGCTCGACCTGCTTCTCGATGGTGTTGGCCAGCTGCAGCAGCACCTCGTCGAGCACCCCGCCCGATTCACCCGAGCGGACCATGGCCACGAACAGCTTGTTGAACACCTTGGGATGGTGGGAGAACGCCTGCGACAGCGACGATCCGCTCTCGACGTCCTGGCGGACCTGGGTGATGATCGCGGCCAGGGCGGGGCTCTCGGTTTGCAGGGCCAGGATCTGGAGGCTGCGCAGCATCGTCAGGCCGGCGTCGATCATGGTGGCGAACTGACGGGCGAAGATCGCGGTGTCCTTCAACTTGACCCGCGTCCCCCGCCCGGGGAAATGCAGCTCCCGATGGGCGCCGGTCGTCTGCTTCTTGTCGATGGCGATGGGTACGTAGCCCATCTGGCGCAACTTGTTGGCCACCAGGGCGGTGCTCTCGGCCTCCAGGAGACCCTCGATCATCTTGCCGCTGTGGTCTTTGACCTTGTACGCGTAGGTATCAGGCATTGGTATGTCCTCTCCTAACCGGCGACCAGGCGGCGCAGGTCGTCGTCGTTGGCGCAGCGCTCGAGAGCGGTGCCCATGGCAACCTTCCCCGACCGAACGAGGTAGGCCAGTGACTGGTCCATCGTCTGCATGCCGTGTTGCGCCCCCGCCTGCATGGCGCTGTAGATCTGGTGGGTCTTGCCTTCCCGGACCAGGTTCCGCACGCCAGGGGTGGCGACGAGTACCTCGACCGCGACCGCTCGGCCCAGGCTGCCGTTCTTCGGGAGCAGCTGCTGGCACACCACTCCCTGCAGGGCCGAGGCCAGCTGCACCCGGATCTGCTGCTGCTGATGGGGCGGGAACACGTCGATGATCCGGTCGATCGACTGGGGCGCGTCCTGGGTGTGCAGGGTGGCGAACACCAGGTGGCCGGTCTCGGCGGCCGTGAGGGCGGTGGAGATGGTTTCCAGGTCCCGCATCTCCCCCACCAGGATGACGTCGGGATCCTGACGCAGGACGTGCTTCAGCGCCTGGGCGAAGGATTTGGTGTCCTCGCCGATCTCCCGCTGGTTGACCACGGCCCGCTTGTGCTGGTGCAGGAACTCGATGGGGTCTTCGACCGTCATGATGTGCAGTGCCTTGCGGCTGTTGATGACGTCCACCAATGACGCCAGGGTGGTGGACTTCCCGGACCCTGTCGGCCCGCACACGAGCACCAAGCCCCGGGCCAGATCCGCGAACTGCACGACCGAGTTGGGCAGGCCGAGCGACTCGAAGGGGACAACCTCGTTGGGGATGACGCGCATGACGGCGCCCACCGAGTCCCGCTGCAGGAACACGTTGACACGGAAGCGACCGAGGCCGGGGATGGAGTGCGAGGTGTCCAACTCCAGCTCCGATTCGAAGCGCTCCCGTTGCCGCTGGGTCAACACCGCGAAGATCATCCGCCGGACGTCGGAGCCGTTGAGCACCTGGTAGCCCTCGAGAGGCCGGAGGGTGCCGTCGATACGGACACAGGGCGGCAGACCCACCGCCAGATGCAGGTCCGAGCCCCGCAGCTCGACCACCTGGGCCAGGAGGGTGTTGACATGGAGTTCCTCCACGACAGGTTCTTCCTCGGCCCGGACCGGTCCCGCCCGATCGGGATACATGGCGGCCAGAACCGCTTTCAGGTCGGACCGCACCGCCAGCATGGGCTCGATGGGGAAGCCGGTCGCCTCTGCCAGCTCGGCGACGGCGCCCTCGTCGGTGGGGTCGTCCATGGCCACGACGAGGTGGTGGTTGTCGACCATCACCGCCACCGCGCACAGGCGCTTGGCCAGCGGCTCGGCCAGCAGCCCGTCCACGTTGGGGCTGATGCCCTCCTGATCGAAGTCCCAGAATCCGATGCCGATCTGGTCGGCCACCGCGGCCACCAGATCCCGCTCGGAGACCAGTCCTTCGCCGGCCAGGATCTTGGCCAGGGGGACACCGCTCTCCTCTTCATGGCGGAGGGCGATCTCGAGGGAATCCCGGGAGAGGACCTTGCGGGCAACCAGGAATTCTCCGACACGACGCGATGCACTTTGCATGGGGTTCCTATCGACGGCGATGAGAGGGGGCTGAATAGGCAAAAGGGACAACCAAGTCCTGCGGGTCAAGCAATGACACGAAGGATCTCCTCGATCGAGGTGCTTCCGGAGCGCACCGTGCGCAGGCCGGATTGGCGCAAGGTCAGCATCCCCTCGGCGATGGCCAGTTTCTTCAGGTCCTCGGACTGGCCTCGCTCCACGATGCAGCGCTCGATCTCCTCGGTCACCGGCATCACCTCATGGATGGCAAATCGGCCGTAGTACCCGGTGCGGCTGCACTTGGAGCAACCGATGGGCCGGTAGATGGTGGGGAGGTCGCCGCCTTCGGCCTCGATGTCCCAGCCGACGGTTGCCAGCTCGGCCCGGGTCGGCTGGAAGCGCTCCTTGCACTTGTCGCACAGCTTCCGGGCCAGCCGCTGGGCCACGATGCAATCCAGGGCGCTGCCGACCAGGAACGGCTCGACGCCCATCTCGATGAGGCGCATCGGGGTGCTGGCGGCGTCGTTGGTGTGCAGAGTGGTGAGCACCAAGTGGCCCGTCAGAGCGGCCTGGACGGCGATGTTGGCGGTTTCCCGGTCCCGGATCTCACCGACGAGGACGATGTCGGGGTCGCAGCGCAGGATCGAGCGCAGGGCGCCGGCGAAGGTCAGCCCCGCTTTCACGTTGACCTGGACCTGGTTGATGTTGGGCAACCGGTACTCGACGGGATCCTCGACGGTGATGACGTTCTTGGTCTCGTCGTTGACGATGTTCAGCGTCGCGTACAGGGTGGTGGACTTGCCGGAACCGGTCGGGCCGGTGACCAGGATGGTCCCGTAGGGCTTGCGGTACGACTGCTCGTAGCGCCGCATGTTCTCGGGCAGGAACCCCAGATCGGTCAACTGGAGCAGGGCGTTGGACTTGTCGAGTATCCGCATGACCACCTTCTCGCCGTGCACGGTGGGCAAGGTGGCGACCCGAAGGTCGACCGCCCGTCCCGCCACGGTGGCGGTGACCCGCCCGTCCTGGGGGATGCGGCGCTCGGCGATGTTGATGTCGGCCATGATCTTGAGGCGGCTGATGATCCCCGCCTGGATGTTCTTGGGAGCCCGCATCTCCTCGTGGAGGACGCCGTCGATGCGGTAACGGATGCGGACGTCGTGCTCGGTCGGCTCGATGTGGATGTCCGAGGCCCGGTCGGCCACCGCCTGGGTGATGACGACGTTGACCAGCTTCACGATAGGGGCGTCCTCGACGACCTCCCGGATGCTCGAGAGATCGTCCTCGGCCTCCACGTCCTTGGCCGCCTGGGCGCTGATGTTCTCGGCGTCGGTGTCGAGGCGGTGGTACTTGTCGATGGCGGCTTGGATCGACGCCCGGGTGGCGACCACGGCCAGGACCTCGCGGCCGGTCAGGTGGCGGATGTCGTCGATGGCGAAGACGTTGGACGGGTCGGCCATGGCCACGACGAGGCGGTCACGGTCCCAACCGATGGGCAGGGCCAGGTACCGGCGGGACAGGCTGTCGGAGACCAGCGCCACCGCGCTCTTGTCGACGGGATAGTCGCTCAGGTCGACGAAGGACAGGCCGAGTTGGCTGGCCAAGGTCGCCACCAGGTCGGTTTCCTTGACGAGGGAAGCATCGATCAACAGGCGTCCGAGGGTCTGGCCGGTCCGAGCCTGCTCTTCTATGGCCAACGCCAGGGCGGCCTCGGTGAGCAGGCCCCGCTGTACCAGGAGCTGGCCCAGTTGCACCTGCTCGGAGTTCTTCGACGGCGGGGGCTCGTTGACGCGAGGTTCCCTCACCTGGCGCAGCACCGGGATCACGAGCGGACCGAGGACAGGAACTTGAGCAGGAGGCCCCGGTTGATGCTGTCACCCGCCGGGTCCCGTTCCTGGCGATCGGCAACCCCGGTTTCGGGTTCGTCGACGACTTCGGGGGCCGGCACCCGGGGCGGCGCGGGCGAGGCGGCGACGGGTGCGACGGGTGCGACGGGTGAGACGGGGAGTGATACCGCGGCGCCGTTCCCCTCATGGGCCGGTTGACGTGCCGTGGTGGCGAGCTCACCGGTTTCGCCGTAGCGGGGCAGGTACTCGTCCTCGGAGGGAACTACCCGCAGCTGATGGCCGAATCCCGATGACGAGAACGGAGACATTTGGGGCTCGGGCCCAGGATGGCGCGGCGCTGACCGCGCGGCCAGGGTGGCCAGGGTCTCGGGCGCCATGGCGGCCGGCACGGGCGGGGTTCCTCCAACCGTCAGGCCGGATTCGTCGTACGGGTCGGATTCGTCGTGCAAGTCGGCCAGCAGCCCCGCCGGCAGCACCAACGACGGCTGAACCGGGCGACGCACCGCGCGGGCCAGGCGGGGGCTGTCGTCGCCGGTCGCCAGGGACCCGTTGGGAGCCGACCGCCGGGCCAGGCGGGCCGGGTCCGAGGCCGATGGCCGGACCCGGGGCGCTTCTACGACTACCAGACCGGCATCAACCAGCCCCTTGATGCCCCGGCAACCCTCGAACTGACTGAGGGCCAGTTCGTCGATGACGCCGCGCACGGTGGCCGCCTGGGCGACCGCCATGACGAGATGCCACTTCTCAGCAGTCAGGGTCACTTCGGGAGCGGGCAGGTCGGCGATCAGCCGCACCCGGTGCTCGGGCGAGGGCACGACCAGTTGGATGGCCTGCCACTCCTTGAGCCGGGCCTCGGCCTCGTCCATCACCGGTTCCACGGCGGCGGGCTCTTCGGGGGCCGGGGCCTCGATGCCGTCCTTGAAGACGAAATTTCCCTCCGGCAGGCGGAGCAGCTCGAACATGGCGTCGACATGGTCCTGGGACTTGCCCACCTGGGACGCCACCAGGCGGCCGTCGACCAGCCACAGCCGCCCTTCGACATGTCCGCCGACCACGCGCAGTTCCCCCGACTTGCGGCTCGACGCCAGCAGCGCCATGACCTCCCGCAGGGCAACAGTCTCGAACGATCCTTGCAGTGACACAGGACAACCTCCGGTCTCTGCTATCGGCAGGTCGACGCGGCTTCTAGAGCCGAACCTGTCCCCGTCAGGAAGCGGAATGTCCGCGAGCGGCCAAGGCCACCAGGGCGGCCGCCGACATGACCGCCAGTGGAGGATCCATGCCAGTCCACAGCCGGCATTGGAGCCGGGCCTGGTGGAGGAGAGTGCCGAGGCCGTTGGCCACCTGGGTTCCGGCGGCGCGGGCGGCGTCCAGCAGGGGCGTGCTCGGCGGGGCGTAGATAAGGTCGACGACGAGCTGCCCGGGCCCCAGCCAGGCCGGGTCGAGCCCCAGCGGCAGGTCACCGGTGCCAGGGGGACCCGTCATCCCCACCGGCGTCGCGTTGACGATCAGGTCGGCGCCGGCGACCGCTTCGATGCCGGACACCGCGCCCACCGGGCCCGCCAGGGCGGCGGCCGCGATTGCCGTCGGCGGCCGTCTGGCCACCACCGTCACCGAGGCGGCGCCCGCCTCGGCCAGGGCCAGGACGATGGCGCGCGCCGCCCCACCCGCCCCGAGAACGACGCAGCGGCGCCCCGACGGGTCCCAACCCCCGTCGGTGCGGAGGGCGGCAAGGAAGCCGTCCCCGTCGGTGCTTTCACCGACGAGTTCCCGGCCCCGCCGGATGACCGTGTTCACCGCCCCCAGTCGGGTGGCGGTGAGGCTCAATTGGTCCATCTCGGCCGCCACCGGTGCCTTATGGGGCATCGTCACCGACAGGCCCACCAAGCCCAACGCCCGGGCCCCGGCAATGGCGCCCGCCACGGAGCCGGTGGCAACCGGGAAGGCCAGGTAGACCCAGTCGAGACCCAAGGCGGCGAAGGCGGCGTTGTGCAGGACCGGGGAGAGGGAATGATCGACCGGGTCGCCGATCACGGCGGCCACCTGGGTGGAGGCCGACGGCCACGCCGAGGCCCGCCCCCCCATCTGGTTGGTCAGAGGAGGCCCTTCGACCGGGCCTCGGCCTCCAGCTTGGCGAACCCCGAGGCGGTAGCCGCGAAGCCGTGCTTGCCGCTGGGATCGATCAGGACGTAGTAGATGAAGTTGGTCGTCGGGGGGTGGGCGGCCGCGGTCAGCGACGGCAGACCGGCCGAGGCAATCGGGGTGGGCGGGAGACCCTTGAACTTGTAGGTGTTGTAGGGGTTGGTGGAGGTCTTGTCGATCTGGTGGGAGTCGGTGATCCCCTGGCCGTAGAGCAGGGTGGCGTCGATCTGCAACAGCATGTTCTTGTGGAGCCGGTTGTAGATCACGCTGGCGATGGGACCCCGGTCTTCGTCCAGTTTGGCTTCCCGCTCGACCATCGACGCCACCACGACGACCTGGTAGGGCGGCATGCCGAGCGTCACCGCGGCCTGGTCGAGGCCGGCATTGCCGGCGTTGTCATCGAATGCGGTAACCATCTTCTGGAGGATGGCCACGTAGCTTTCGTCGGCCTTCACCTGGTAAGTGGCGGGGAACAAAAGCCCTTCCAGGTTGTTGGACCCGGCCGGTTGGTACCGGGAATGGACCTGGCCGCTGTTGGCGGCCGCCAGGACGTCGGCGGCATTGCGTCCCGGCAGGCTGCCGACGCGCGCCGCGATCTGGTTGAGGTCGAAGCCCTCGGGGATGGTGAACTTCTGGTAGACGATCGGCGGCCCTTTCTCCAGGGCCGAGATGACCGCGTCGTAGCTCGAGTTGCGGGCCAGGTGGTAGTTCCCGGGCAGCAATGCCCCCGCCCCGTGGGTCTTGATATAGAACCGGAACACGGTGGGGTCGTGAATGACGCCGGCCTTGCCCAACGTCGACGCGATGCTGGCCGTCGACGAGTTGGGGGCGATGGTGACCGCCACCTCGCCTCCCGGCCGGCCGGGGTTGATCTGATGTTGGACCCACACCACGCTCACCGCGACTACCAGCAGCATTAGGACCACGAACCCCAGCAACCAGCGACCCCAGTGCCGTCGCCGCTGCCGGCCGTGACCGGCCCGGAACCTCTCGACGGGGTATGGGGAGTGCTCCTCGAAGTCGTCCTCGTCATCGAATCGCGACGCCTGGTGGCTCATGAGGGGCGCCGCCCGGGGATCTCCGACGCCGCCGACCGACGCTCCAGCCAGGACTGCAGGAGCAGGCAAGCCGCTACCGAGTCGACGCCTCGGCGGACCTTGGGTCCCCGCCGGCCGCCGGCCCGCAGGGCCTGATGGGCGGCCACGGTGGTGAACCGCTCGTCTGCGGTCTCCACCGGCACCCCGAGCGCATCAACCCGGCTCCACATCGCAACTTCGTCCAGGACGGCACGGGCGGCCGGGCCGACCGAGCCGTCCAGGGACAACGGGAGGCCGACCACTACCCCCACCGCCTCCTCCTCCGCGACCAGCTGGGCGAGTGCCCGGGCATCCGCAGCCCGATCGGCGCGGCGCGCCACCACGTCGACGGCACTGGCCACCCGTTGGTGGGTATCGGTCAGCGCCACGCCGATCCGGGCGGAGCCGAGATCGAAGCCCAGGACCCGGCCCCGAGCCGGTATCACCGATCAAGCCCCAGCTGGCGGCGCACCATCGCCAAGGCCTCGTCCAGCCGGCTCGGGTCGCGACCGCCGGCCACGGCCACCTCGGGGTTCCTGCCCCCACCGCCGCCGACGATCTTCGACGCTGCCGCGATCAAGTCCGACGCCACCAGGTCGGAGCCCTTGGCCACCGCCGCCACCAGAGCCACCTTGCCCGCCCCGGGGCTGCCGCCCAGCACGACCACCCGCACTCCCTCGAAGCTCCGCACGCTCAGCGCCAACTCCTGCAGCTGGCGCTGATCAACGCCATCGCGCCGGGCTACCACGGCGCCGCCGTCGGCGGCCGCCGCCACCGCCAGCGCCCGGGCCTGCTCCCGCATGGCGGCCTGGCGAACATTCTTCAACTCGTCCTGGGTGGCCCGCAGCTCCCCGAGGCGGCGCTCGATGGCGGCCAGCAACTCGTCCGGGGTGGCCTTGAGCAGGGTCGCCGCCTGCCCGATCACGGCCTCGTCACGGCGCAGTCGCTCCAGGGTGGCGGTGCCGGTCGTGGCCTCCAACCGCCGAAGGTTGGAACCGATCGAGCCCTCGGAGACGATGCGCACCGGCCCGATCTGGCCCAGCGCCGAAACGTGGGTGCCGCCACACAACTCGGTGGAGTCGCCACCCGCCTTGATCACCCGGACCATCTCGCCGTATTTGTCACCGAAAAAGGCGATGGCCCCCAAACGGTCGGCCTCGGCCTTGGGCATCTCGGTGATCTGGACCGCCTCATCGGCCAGGACGCGCCCGTTGACCAGGTCCTCGACCCGGGTGATCTCCTCGGCCGACAGCGGCCCATAGTGGCTGAAGTCGAACCGCAACCGGTCCGCCGCCACCAGCGACCCGGCCTGCTTCACGTGGGTCCCCAGCACCTCCCGCAGGGCGGCGTGGAGCAGGTGGGTCCCGGTGTGGTTGCGCCGGATGGCCGCCCGGCGGTCCGCGTCGATCTCGGCCGTGGCCTCCTGGCCGGGAGTGATGACGCCGCGCCACAACACCGCGGTGTGGCGGGTCAGCCCGGGCAGGGCGTAGGTCGTGTCGAGCACATTGGCGGCGCCGCTGGCGGTCTTGATGAGCCCCGTGTCCCCGACCTGGCCGCCCGCTTCCGCGTAGAACGGCGTTCGGTCCAGGAAGATCTCGACGTGGGGCAGCTTGGGGGACTCGGCCCCCTCGGGCGCGTCGATCCGAAGCACTGCCAGCACCCGGGCGGCCGCCTGTTCGTCGGTGTAGCCCACGAAGTCGGTGGGACCGAACTGCTCGACCAGCTCGCGATAGCTCCCCAGGTGGGTCGCGGCATCCGACCCCTTTTTCCCCCCTCCTTGGACAGCTGACGCTGGCGGGCCATGGCCTCGGCGAAGCCCTCCTCGTCGATCGCGACGCCCTTCTCGGCCGCGATCTCCCGGGTCAGCTCGATCGGGAAGCCGTGGGTGTCGTGGAGGCGGAAGGCGACGTCGCCCGCGATCACATCCCCGCCGCTGGCCAGCGCCTCCTCCAGCAGGGCCAGGCCGGCCCGCAGGGTGGCCCGGAAGCGTTCCTCCTCCCGGGCGACGACGCCGGTGATGAAGGCCTCGTTCTTGGGCAGTTCAGGGTAGGGCTCGGCCATGAGCGCCACCACCGCGTGAACCAGGGCCGGGGTCACGATCTCCTCGACGCCGAGCTGGAAGGCCTGGCGCACGGCGCGGCGAATCAATCGGCGGAGCACGTATCCGCGGTCTTCATTGCTGGGGAAAACGCCGTCGTTCACTAGGAACGTCATGGAGCGGGCATGGTCAGCGAGGATCCGCAGGGCGACGTCGGCTTCGGGGTCGGAACCGTACTCACGGCGGGTCGCCGCCTCGGCGGCGGCAATGACGGGGCGGATGGCATCGGTGTCCCAGGCCGAGGGCACCGCCTGGACGATGGACAGGATTCGTTCCAGGCCGGCACCGGTGTCGATGTTGCCCCGGGGCAGCGGCTTCAGGGTACCGTCGGGCTGGCGGTCGTACTGGGTGAAAACCAGGTTCCAGAACTCCAGGTACCGCTCGTCGCCGCCCTGGGCGGGTCCCCCCTCGGGCCCGAACTCGGGACCCCGGTCGTAGTAGATCTCCGAGCACGGGCCGCACGGCCCGGTGTCGCCCATCTCCCAGAAGTTGTCCTCCCCCATGCGCTGGATGCGCTCGAGGGGCAGGCCGATCTGGTCGTGCCAGATGGCCTCGGCGTCGTCATCGGATTCGTGGACGGTGACCCAGATACGGTCCGGGTCAAGTCCGAGGACCTCGGTCACGAACTCCCAGGCGAAGCCGATGGCGCCCTCTTTGAAGTAGTCGCCGAAGCTGAAGTTGCCCAGCATCTCGAAGAACGTGAAATGCCGGGTGGTGCGACCGATCAGCTCAATGTCGTCGTGCTTGCCCTTGATGCGCACGCACTTCTGGCAGGTGGTGGCCCGGAGATGGGGGGGGATCTCCTCGCCCAGCAGGTAGGGGAGGAACTGGTTCATCCCTGCGTTGGTGAACAGCGGCGCCCGCCGATGGTGGGGTATCAAGCCGGACGAGGGCATGACGGCGTGGCCCCGCTCGGCGAAGAACATGGTGTACGCGCGCCGGAGCCCGTTGGCGTCCATAACCCGTCGAGCCTACCGCCGGGTCCGGCATGACGGCCCCGCGGCGGGCGAGCTGCGCCCCTTACCCCCTTCGGGGCGGGTAACGGGCTTCCAGTTGCGTCCGCAGGTCCTCCTCTCGCTCGTGCATGGCCTGGCGGCCGTCGGAGACCGCGGCTCGCACGCCGTAGCCCACCGTCCGGGCCTTGGCGGCCACGGTGTCCTTCACCCGGGCGGGAAGGAGCTGCTCGAGCTTCTGCTTCACGGTGCGGGTGACCCACCACGAGGTCCCCAAGCCGAGCGAGGCGCCGATGCCGAGCCAGAACAACCGTTTGAACACCCTCATACCTCCCGGGCGGCCCGCCGGAGCCGGCGGGCCGCCCTGCGGGTGCCGGTGCCGAAGGCCAGGACCTTCACGACCGGTTTGGACAACGTCAGGTAGGCCTGGCGGGACGCCGTGTCGACGGTTGCAGAGATGGATTCCGCCGTTTCCAACAGGCGGTCGGCCCGCTCCAGTTCCGAGCTGGCCAGGCCCACCGCGGCCCGTATTTCGGTCAACAGGGCCACGCTCTCGCGCCGCAGCTCGTCGGCCCCTTCCCGCAGCAGCCGCATGGTCCGGATCAGGTGCCCCATCACGGCCAGCAGGGCCAACACGATCACCGTCGCCAGGATGGTGACCAGGATCGCCACGGTGGGTTGGCCGGAACTGGCGATGACAACGGCTCCCATCACGCCGGGCGAGCATACCGGCCACATGGGGCGCCCGACGCCTCAGCCGAGGCCGCCGGGCGCCCGCCGGCAGTAAATGAAGCCGGCTAGTTGCCTCCCGCCGCCAATGTCACGGTGAGCGGGGTGAAGCCCGACCCGTTGACGTCGACCCCGGCGCCCCGGAGGTCGTTCAACGCCTTGGTCACGTAGTCGTTGGTGTAGGCGGCGGCGTCGGGAGCCTTGGTGATGACCGTCTTGCCGTCAGCGTTCTTGGTGCCCATGGCGACCTGCACCGTCTGCGCCCACGCCGCCGGGTCGATGTAGCCGGCCCCCTTGGGCGACGGCCAGACCAGCTTGTTGATCTCATTGGCCTGCCAGAGCTGGTGGCTGTTGCCCAGCTTCGACCCCTTGGCCACCACGATGTCCCGGCACTTGGTGGCGTTGTCCCGGCAATAGGCCCAGCCCTCGATGGAGGCCTCGATGAACTTGACCGTCGTGTCCTGGTAGGTGGCGTCCTTCAGCTTGTCGGTCGACGCCCAGATGGCGTCCTGGAGCATGGCGGTGCCCACATCGTTCCAGTTGATGGTATTGAAGTCGCTGGGCTGGTACAGCTTGCCGGTGGCGGGATTGTTGGCCTCCAGCACTTGGGCGTACTCGTTGTAGATCATGGCCTGGGCGGCGTCGATGTCCCCGCTGAGCAGCGCTTTCATGTCGAACTGCTGCTGCACCAGCTTGACGTCGGTCCCCGGGTTGAGGCCCGCCTTGGTCATCCCCGCGAACAGTTCGAACTCGTTGCCGAAGCCCCAGTTGCCAACCTTCTTACCCTTCAGATCGCCCGGGGCGGTGATGCCCTTGGCCTTGAACGAGACCTGCAGGGTCCCGGACCGTTGGAAGATCTGGGCGACATCGGTGATGTTGGCCCCTTGCTCCCGCGACGCCAGCGCCTTGGGCACCCAGGCGATGGCGAAGTCGGCGCCTCCCTGGGCCAGCACCGTCTGGGGGACGATGTCGGTCCCGCCCTCGAGAATCTGTACGTCCAAGCCGTGCTTCTTGAAGAAGCCTTGGTCCTGGGCCGCGAAGTACCCCGCGAACTGGGCCTGGGTGAACCACTGGAGCTGCAGCTTCACCGTCTTCAACGGCCCCGCCGAGGTCGCCGTCGTGCCCCCGCCCCCGGAGGCGGTCGTCGCGGTGGTAGTGGGCGTACTGCTCTTGGAGCACCCCACGGCCAGAAGGGCCATGACTGCTGCGACCACTACGGCTCTTCTCATCGAAGTCTCCTTTGTTCCCAGGGCATCGCGATTCGCTGGCTCAGGATGGTAACGAAGTAGAACACCAGCCCCAGCAGGCAGGACGCGGCGACGAATGCCCAGGCCCGGCCGTAGGCGGAATTGGACGCCGCGGAGACGATGTGGCTCCCGAGCCCGTCCTGGAGGCCGCCGAAGTACTCGGCCACCACGGCCGCGATGACGCTCAGCGACGACGCGATCTTGAGGCCGGTGAACAAAAACGGCAGGGCGTTGGGGATCCGTACCTTGCGCAGCACCTCGGAGGGGGAGGCGGCGTAGGAGCGCATCAGCTCCTCCTTGGTGCCGTCCACCTGGGTCAGCCCCCGAAGGGTGTTCACGAAGATGGGGAAGAACACGATGATCGTCACCATGAGCCGTCGGGGGATGGCACTGGTGGTGGAGAACATGTTGTTGAAGATGGGAATCAGAGCGATGATCGGGATGGCGTTGACGGCCACCGCCACCGGGAGGGTGAGCTCGCCGAGGAACCGGAACCGGCTGGCCACCGCCCCGGCCGCCGCCCCCAGCAGCGATCCCATCACCAGGCCCACCAGGGCATTGGTACCCGTCACCCGGGCGGCGTGGACGATTCCCCCCCGATTGGTCGCGATCTGGTGCCAGATGGCCGATGGGGGCGGCAAGAGGTAGGGCTTGATGTGGCGGAGGTCGACGAACAGCTGCCATGCCACCAGCAGGCCCACGCCCACCACGAGGGGAGGGAGCACCGCTCGGAGCCGCCCGCCCAGCCGCCCGACGACACCCGCCAAGCGGCTCACGACGAGCCCCGCAGCGCCTCGCGCACCTCGGTGATCTTCTTGAAGAACTCCGGCGTCTCGCGGGTCTCGTCGTCGCGGGCGCCGAGATCGACGTCGACCACGCTGACGATGCGCCCCGGCCGGGGCGACAGCACGACCACCCGGTCGGAGAGGAACACCGCTTCGGGGATGGAGTGGGTCACGAACACCGCCGTGGTCGCGGTCTCGCCACAGATGCGGTGCAGCTCGGCCTGCATGTGTTCCCGGGTCATCTCGTCCAAGGCCCCGAAAGGCTCGTCCATGAGCAACAGCGGGGGGTGGAAGGCCAGCGCCCTGGCGATCGCGACCCGTTGCTGCATGCCGCCCGAGAGCTCCCACGGGTGGTGCTGGGCGAAGTCCTCCAGCTTGACCAGCTTCAGCATCTCCACGGTACGGGCCTGGCGCCTGGGGCGGTCCCATCCCCGCAGTTCCAGAGGCAGCTCGATGTTCTTGACCACGTTCCGCCACTCGAACAGCCCCGATTGCTGGAAGGCCATGCCATAGTCCTGGTCGAGGCGGGCTTGGCGGGGCGTCTTGCCGTTGACCACCACCTTCCCGGCGGTGGGATCGGTGAGGTTGGCGATGAGCCGCAGCAGGGTGCTCTTGCCGCATCCTGAGGGGCCGATCAGCGAGATGAACTGGCCCCGCCCGATCTCCAGGTCGATACCGGTCAGGGCCGCCACCTGCCCGGGCTTGCCCGGGTTGAAGGTCTTGGCGACACCGGCCAGCAAAACCGCAGCTTGGCTCATACCGCCTCCGCGGCGGGCGGCCGGTGGCGCATCATCACCAGGTCCAGGAGTCCTACCAGGCCCGCGACCGCCAGGCCCAGCGCGGCCGCCCCGATCATGGCCGTGTAGACCTTGGCCGGATCCGATGTGGCCTCGCGGGAGTACTCAATGATGAGCCGCCCGATGCCGCCCTTGGTGCCCGTGGAGATCTCCGCCACCACCGCCCCGACTACCGCCGAGGCCGACGCCAGCTTGAGGGCAGGGACGAGATAGGGGACAGATGCCGGTAAGCGAAGCTTCAACAGCGTCTGGCGCCATGACGCAGCATAGGAGTCCATCAGCTCGACCGCTTCGGCTCCCGGCGCCTGGAGGCCTCGCAGCCCGCCCACCGCCACGGGGAAGAAGGCCAGGTAGGAGGCGATGGCGGCCACCGACATCCACAGCCGCCAGTGGACGCCGAACAGGGTCAGGTTGCCCCCCCAGCCGACCACCAACGGCGCCAGGGCCACCAGGGGGACGGTCTGGGAGAGCACCACGTAGGGCAGCAGGCCCCGCTCGGCCACCCGGAAGCGCTGCATGACGATGGCCAGCGCCAGGCCCACCACCACCCCGACCGCGAAGCCCGCCATGGCGACCCGGAAGGTGAACCAGGCCCCGGCCGCCACCGCGGCGCCGATGGTGTGGCTGGTCCCCCGCCGCTCGGGCTGGCCGAAGCGGCGCACCATATCCCAGACGTGGGGCATGGAGCCGTTGTCGCTGCGGGCCGGGAGCCGCCACCCGAGGACCTGGTTGCCGACCGCCTGGCCGAACCATTTGTAGCCCTCCCAGAGCGCCGCCAGCAGCACTAAGGCCAGGAGGAACAGTACGGCCCGGCGAGCCCGGCGTGCCACCATCTCGAAAGCCCGGTCCCGGTGTGACCTAGGACCGGGCGGTCAGCTGGGTGGCCACCGACCCCACAATGTGTTCCCCGTACGCCTGCAGCGTCCCCATTTTCCCATCATGTTGCAGGTAGATGGCGAACTGGTCCACCCCCAGTGACCGCAACTGGGCCAGCCGTTCGAGGTGATGGCCGACCGGCCCGAGGATGCAGAAGCGGTCGATGATCTCGTCGGGCACGAAGCTGGTGTGGACGTTGCCGGCCCGGCCGTGCTCGTTGTAGTCATAGCCCTGACGCCCCTTGATGTAGTCGGTCAGGGCGGCGGGCACGGCGCTGCCGTCGGCGCCGTAGCGGGTGACCAGTTCCGCCACGTGGTTGCCGACCATGCCGCCGAACCACCGGCACTGGTCGCGCATGTGCCCGAGGTCGCCGGCCGGCCCGACGTAGGCGGGGGCGGCCACGCAGATGGTCACCGAAGCCGGGTCCCGGCCCGCCCGGGCCGCCGCCTGGCGCACCGTGGCCACCGTCCACGCCACCACGTCGGGGTCGGCCAACTGCAGGATGAAACCATCCCCCACCTCGCCCGCCAGGCGCAGCGCCTTGGGGCCGTAACCCGCCACCCAGACCGGCAGGCGGCTATTGATTCCCCACGGGAGGCGCAGCGTCGAACCCTTGTACTCCACCGAGCGCCCGTTGGCCAGCTCTCTGATCACCTCGATGGACTCGCGGAGGGTGGCCAGCGAGGTGGGGCTGCCGTTGGTGACCCGAACCGCCGAGTCGCCCCGGCCGATACCGCAGACGGTGCGGTTGCCGAACATCTCGTTCAAGGTGGCGAACAGCGACGCCGTCACCGTCCAGTCCCGGGTGGCGGGGTTGGTCACCATGGGCCCGACGGTGACCTTGCGGGTGGCGGCCAGGATCTGGCTGTAGATGACGAACGGCTCCTCCCACAGCAGGTGGGAGTCAAAGGTCCAGACGTGGCTGCACCCGTACAGCTCCGCCTGGCGGGCCAGCTCCACGACCTGGGCCGCGGGCGGATTGGTCTGCAGGACGACGCCGATGTCCATAACCGGGGTTGCTACCGGGTCCGGGGAAAGCCGAGGTCGACCGACGACGGGGCGGGATCGGGCCAGCGGGAGGTGACCACCTTGGTGCGGGTGTAGAACCGCACCCCCTCGGGGCCGTACATGGTGGTGTCGCCGAACAGCGACGCTTTCCAGCCGCCGAAGCTGTAATAGCCGACGGGCACAGGGATGGGAACATTGATCCCTACCATCCCCGCCTGGCATTCGAACTGGAACCGACGGGCCGCCCCGCCGTCGCGGGTGAAGATGGCGGCGCCGTTGCCGTAGGGGTTCTCGTTGACCAGCCCGACGGCATCCTCGTAGGTGGGGACCCGCACCACGCTGAGCACGGGCCCGAAGATCTCGTCGCGGTACACGTCCATGTCCGGCGTGACGTCGTCGAGCAGGGACACGCCGAGGAAGAACCCTGCCGCGGGGAGGGTCGCCAGCCGCCCGTCCACCACCACTTTGGCCCCCTGCCCTTCGCCCCGCTCGAGATACTTCGCCACCTTCTCTTGATGCTGGGGGGAAATAAGGGGACCCATCTCACTGCCCGCGTCCCGGCCCGGTCCGACCCTGACGTTGGGTAGCCGGGCCTGGATGGCGGCGACCAGGGCATCGGCACATCCGCCCACCGCGACCAGCACGGAAACGGCCATGCACCGCTCCCCCGACGAGCCGTAGCCGCCCGACACCGCGGCATCGGCTGCCCCTTCGATGTCGGCGTCGGGAAGCACGACCATGTGGTTCTTGGCCCCCCCGAGGGCCTGGACCCGCTTGCCGTGGCGGGTCGCGGTCTCATAGACGTGGCGGGCGATGGGCGTGGAGCCGACGAAGGAAACCGCGGCGATGTCGGGGTGCTCCAGGAGCCGGTTGACGGCCACCTGGTCGCCGTGGACCACGTTGAACAGCCCGTCGGGCAGCCCCGCCGCCTTCAGCAGTTCTGCCAGCAGCAGCGACGCCGACGGGTCCTTCTCGGACGGCTTGAGCACGAAGGCGTTGCCGCACGCCAGGGCGTTGGCGAACATCCACACCGGCACCATCACGGGGAAGTTGAACGGGGTGATCCCCGCCACCACACCGAGCGGTTGGCGGATGGAGTACACGTCGACGCCGGTCGACGCCTGCTCGCTGTACTCCCCCTTCAGGAGATGGGGGACGCCACAGGCGAACTCGATGTTCTCCAGGGCCCGGGCCACTTCGCCCAGGGCGTCGGAGGTGACCTTGCCGTGCTCGCTCGTCAAAAGGCCAGCCAGTTCCTTGCGATTGGCGTCGACCAGCTCCCGGAAGTGGAACATGACCTCGCTGCGCCGGGACAGCGACGTGGCCCGCCAGGCGGGGAAGGCTTCCCGCGCCGCGCTGACGGCGGCGTCGACTTCCGCTGGGGTGGCCAGGTCGACCTCGGCTTGCTGCTCGCCGGTGGCGGGGTCCCAGACGGGTCCCGTCCTGCCGTCGCGCGGGCCGGGGACGATCCGTCCTCCGATCCAATGGGATATCCGTGCCATGGTGCTCCGTTCTACATCCTTCACGCCATCCGGACTCCGCGGGCCGCCATCATGGTCACCAGGACTCCCCGCCACACGAGCTGCTGGCGGATGGCGTCGGTGCTCGGGGCGGCCGGGGAGGAAGGGGGCTCGGTCACCGCCGTCATGGCGTTGGCCACGGGAGATCGGCCTGCCCATCGGGACAGGGCCTCGAGATCGGAGTCGGGCACGACCAGAGCCCGGTACCGGGCGATCAGGTCGGGGGCGGGTGGGCGGGTCGCCCAGCCCGATTCCGGCCCCACCAGATCGACGGAGCCACCGCCGCGCCGGGTGAGGCACAGGCGGGTCCCCCCAACCGGGGCAACGGCCAGTTCGGGACCCGTGCCTTCCAGCAGGAGGGAGCCATGGTGGTCGACCAGCCCCACCTTCAGGCCGTCGAAGACGAGGACACCGAAGCGCACGCCCATGGCCAGGCTGGAGGTTGAGTAACCGACCAGCACGTTGACGTGCTCGGGCACCGCTCGCCCGTCGGCGGTAAGGGCCAGGACGCCGGGCGGGGGTGCGCGGCGGAAGGTCACCGTGGTGCCCAGGCAGCCATCGAGGGGCAACCCCGCCTCCAGCACGATGGCGACGTCACAAATGTCATCGGGCGCGTCGATCTGCAGCACCAGCCGCACCTCGAGCAGCAACCCGCCTGCCACCACGCGGTCGCCGGGTTGGAGCGAGCCGGCGCCGTACAGTTCGCCCCGCAGGAGGGTCCTGGTGGCATCGTGGGACACCTCGGCGATGTGCAACGACAGGCCCTCGGGGCCATCCACCTGAGTTCCGGCGGGATCGTTGATGTGGATACTCAAGGGCACCCGCGCCATCAGGTGAGGTACTGCGAGAGGCCCCGCTTCTGGAACTTCCCGTGACCCTTGTGGCCCAGGTATTGATCCTGGTCGATGATCACCTGGCCCCGGGAGATGACCGTCGACGCCTTGCCGGCAACCGTCATCCCCTCCCATGCGGAATAGTCGATGTTCATGTGATGAGATTCAACACTAAGGGTGTGACGGGAATCGGGGTCGTAGATGACGACGTCGGCATCGCTGCCCGGGGCGATGGCCCCCTTCTTGGGATACAAGCCGAACATCCGGGCCGGGGTGACCGAGCACGTCTCGACCCAGCGGTTGAGGCTCAGCTGGCCCGTGACCACGCCCTGGTAGATCAGGTCCATGCGGTGCTCCACCGAGCCCATCCCGTTGGGGATCTTGGTGAAGTTCCCGAGCCCGATCTCCTTTTGCTCCTTGTAACAGAACGGGCAGTGGTCGGTGCTCACCACGGCCAGTTCGTTGGTCCGCAGGCCCTTCCAGAGGTCGGCCTGGTGGTGGGCGTGGCCGGTGCGCACCGGCGGGGAGCACACCCATTTGGCACCCTGGAAACCCGGCTTGCCCAGCGTCTCCTCCAGCGTCAGGTATAGGTACTGGGGGCACGTCTCGGCGAAGACGTTGGCCCCGGTGTGGCGGGCGGCAGCCACCGCCTCGAGGGCCTCCGACGCCGACATGTGCACGATGTAGAGCGGGACGTTGCCCGCCACGCCGGCCAGCACACAGGCCCGGTGGGTGGCCTCACCTTCCAGGACCGATGGCCGGCTGAGGCCGTGATACACCGGCTCGGTCTTGCCCATGCTCACCATCTGGGCGGCCAGGATGTCGATGGCGATGCCGTTCTCGGCGTGCATCATGATCATGGCGCCGATGTCGGCCGCCTTCTGCATGGCCCTCAGGATCTGGCCGTCGTCGGAGTAGAACACGCCGGGATAGGCCATGAACAGCTTGAAGCTGGTCACGCCCTCGTGGGCCACCAACTCGTCCATGGCCTTCAAGGCGTCGTCGTCCACGCCGCCGATGATCTGGTGGAAGCCGTAGTCGATGGCGCAGTTGCCCTCCGCCTTGGCGTGCCACTGGGCGAGGATGTCTTGGACCCGCTCCCCGGTGTGGTGGGTGGCGAAATCGACGATGGTGGTCGTGCCCCCCCAGGCGGCGGCGCGGGTCCCGGTCTCGAAGGTGTCCGCCGACATGGTGCCCCCGAAGGGCATCTCCATGTGGGTGTGGACGTCGATGCCGCCGGGGATCACGTACTTACCCGTGGCGTCGAATTCCCGGTCGGCTTGGATGGCTTGGGCCTGGGTGGCGCCCGGGGCGTACAGAGCCGCGATCGTCTCCCCGTCTATCAGGACGTCCATGGGACTGGCCCCGGTGGACGAAACCACGGTGCCGTTGCGGATCAGGATGGTGCGGTTGGTCGTGCTGGTCACGGGCTGACCTCCTCGATGGCCGCTTCGATGATGTCCAGTCCTTCGTTGGCTTCGGCCGCGGTGAGCGACAGCGGCGGCGCGATACGCAGCGTGTTGCCGTACAGGCCGCCCTTGCCGACCAGCAGCCCCCGGGCCCGGCATGCCTCCATGAGGGCGGTGGCGGCTTCCGGCCACGGCCTGAGGTCGGTACCGGGGTGGCATGTCTCGATGGCCAGCATCAGTCCTTTGCCCCTGACCTCGGCCAGGTAGGGGTGCCGCTCGGTCAGGGGCCGGAGGCGTTCCATGAACAGGTGGCCCATCTTCAGGGCATTGCCCTGCAGGTCATGGGACAGGAGGTAGTCGAGATTGGCCTGGGCCCCCGCGGTGGCCAGCGGGTTGCCGCCGAAGGTGGAGATGGAGTTGGCCGTCAGGCAGTCCATGATCTCGGCCCGGGCGACGACACCACCGAGCGAGAGCCCGTTGCCCACCCCTTTGGCGAAGGTGAGCAGGTCGGGAACCATCCCATGGGCCTCGTAGCCCCAAAAGTGTTCGCCGGTGCGGCCCCAGCCGGTCTGCACCTCGTCGGACACGAAGAGGATTCCCCTGGTGTCCAGCACCTCCTTCATGGCGCCGAAGAACCCGTCGGGGGGAACGCAGAAGCCGCCCACCCCCTGAATGGGCTCCGCGATCATGCACGCCACGTCGCCCGAGGTGCACATGTCGAGCACGTCGCGGAGGTCCCGGACGCAGGCGGCGGTGTAGGCGGCGTCGTCGAGGTCACGATAGGGCGAGCGCAGCCGGTAGCCGCCGTGGACGTAGGCGACGCTCAGGCCCGACAGCGAGGTCGGGGACCAGAAGCGGTTGCCGGTGATGGCGATGGTGCTGAAGGAGCGCCCGTGGTAACTGTTGCGCAGCGCCAGCACCTGGTTGGACTGGCGGTAGCAGGTGGCGAGGAGGAGGGCGGCGTCGTTGGCCTCGGACCCCGACGGGGTGAAGAACACCTTGGCGTCGGGTATCCCCGACAACTCCCCGATCCGCTCCGCCAGTTCGACCATGGACCGCGACAAATACAGCGTCGAGGCGTGCAGCAGCTGACCCGCCTGGTGGCGGATGGCCTCGACCACCTCGGCGACGGCATGGCCACTGATGGTGGTGAGGATGCCGCCGAAGAAATCGAGGTACCGCACGCCCTCGGCGTCCCAGACATGGCGGCCCTCACCCCGGACCAGCTCCACCGGCTGGGCGTAGTACAGCGCCATCCAGTTGGGCAGGACGGCCCGGTGTCGGGCGGCGAGGTCGTTGTGGTCGGCTGCCACCGGTCAGGGCCGGGTCAGGTCGCCGTAGGCGTCGGGCCGGCGGTCGCGGTAGAAGGCCCACCGGGCCCGGACCTCTCCGAGCAGGTCCATATCGAGGTCCCGGACGACCAGCTCTGCTTCATGGGCGTCGGCGGGGTCGCCCACGAACTTCCCCTCAGGGTCCACGAAGTAGGAGGTCCCGTAGAAGTCGTCGTCGCCCAGGTCCTCGATGCCGACCCTATTGATGGCCCCGATGAAGTATTCGTTGGCCACCGCCGAGGCGGGCTGCTCCAGCTTCCAGAGGTAGGCGGACAGGCCGCGGCTGGTGGCCGAGGGATTGAACACGACTTCCGCCCCGTTGAGGCCCAGGGCCCGCCAACCTTCGGGAAAGTGCCGGTCGTAGCAGATGTAGACGCCGACCTTGCCCACTGCGGTGTCGAAGACCGGAAAGCCCAGATTGCCGGGCCGGAAGTAAAACTTCTCCCAGAAGCCCTTGACCTGGGGTAGGTGGGTCTTGCGGTACTTGCCCAGGTAGGTGCCGTCGGCGTCGACCACCGCGGCGGTGTTGTAGAGCACCCCGGGCTGCTCCTGCTCGTACATCGGGAGGATCATGACCATGTTGAGCTCCCGGGCCAGGGCACAAAAGCGCTCCGTGGTCGGCCCCGGGACCGACTCCGCATAGGAGAAGTAGGCGGCATCTTGGACCTGGCAGAAATAGGGGCCGTAGAACAGCTCCTGGAAGCAGATCACCTGGGCGCCCTGGGCGGCCGCCTCGTGGGCGTACTCCTCGTGCGCCTTGATCATGGTCTCCTTGTCGCCGGTCCAGGTCGTCTGGACCAGCGCGGCACGGATTGACCGGCTCATAGGCCCCCTCCTCATTCTGCTGCGGATCTTCGGTTCGGACCAATGGTAGGACCATGTCCGGGCCGATGCCGTCAGGCGAGGAGATCCTTCAAGGCCTTTTCGATCGTTGGATGGGCAAACTGGTAGCCGCTGGTTTGGATCGCCTCGGGGAGGACCCGGGCCCCCTCGAACAGCAGCTCGGCGGCCAGCTGGCCGCCGAGGAGGAGCTTGGGGCCGAATTTGGGCACCGACAGGAACTTGGGCCGGTGCAGGGCGCGGCCCACGGCCTCGTTGAACTCGGCGTTGGTAACCGGGTTGGGTGCGGTGAGATTCACCGGACCTGCCCGCCGGTGCTCTGGCTGAAGCAACCAGGCGATGATGCCGATCTCGTCGGCGAGGCTGATCCAGCTCATGTACTGCTGGCCGGAACCCAGCTTCCCCCCCAAGCCCAGCTTGTAGAGCGGGAGCATCTTCTTGAGCACGCCCCCCTGGCGCGCCAGCACGATCCCGGTGCGGAGGTGGACCACCTGGATGCCGGCTGCTTCCGCGGGCGCCGTGCTGGCCTCCCACTGGGCGGCGACGTCGGCGAGAAAGCCGGTTCCTCGGGCCGAGGACTCGACCACGGCTTCGTCGCCCCGGTCGCCGTAGTAGCCGATGGCGGAGCCGCTCAGCAGCGCCTTCGGGGGACGGGTCAGACCGGCCAGGGTCTTGGCCAGCAGGGTGGTGCCCTCCACCCGGCTCCTCAGGATGAGTCCCTTCTGCTCGTCGGTCCACCGATGGTCGGCGATGCCCTCACCGGCCAGATGGACTACGGCGTCCATCCCCTCCAGGGATGCCGCGTCGATTTCCTGGCGGGCCGGGTCCCAGTGGATTCCCTCGTTGCCCCGTCTGGTCACGGGTACCACCCGATGCCCGGCCGCGACCAGCTCGCCTCGCAGTGCGGTACCGATCAGACCGCTGGAACCCGTGATGGCGATTTCCATTGCCGATATCATACATACGTATGAGTGAAAGAACAAACTAGGGTGATCGGCGTGGCCCCCGACACGCGGCAACGCCTGCTCGAAGCAGCCTGGTGCTGCGTGACCGAGGAAGGCCTGGCGGGCGCCACCTCGCGGGCCATAACGAGTGCCGCGGGAGCCAACCTCGGTGCCATCACGTACTACTTCGAATCCAAGGACGCCCTACTGGCCGAGGCGATCGGGGGCGCCGTCGAACGGCTCATCCTTCCCGCCATGGAGGCCCTCCAGGAGCCCGCCGGGGACCCGGTGCTACGGGTTCTCACGGCCGTGAGCCTCCTCCAGCAAGCCTATGTTCGCTCCGGCCGCGACGCCCCGGTGTACCTGGAGGTGCTGCTCGAGGCGCGACGGATGCCCTTGGTACGCGACCGGATCGAGAAGCTGTTCACCCGGGTCCGCAATGCCCTGGCCGACCAGATGGCCGACCAGCAGGGCGAGGGGATGCTGCCGGGCTGGGTTGATCCCCGGGCCATGGCCGGCCTCTTGCTGGCGGTTGCCGAAGGTGTCGTGCTCCAGACGTCGGTGGATCCCCGAGGCCCCGACTATGGCGCCATGGCGGGCCAGTTCGCCCAACTCCTCATCGCCAACCGAGAGGTCACGAGCGGTTAAGACGATTCCATTTTGTTGCCCGACGGGCGCCGTCGTGCCCGGTGGGCTGCCGACTCGGGCCCCCGCGAATGCACCGAGCGCTGCGACGGTGGCGGGACGGGTGGCGAGCGCCCGGTGGGTCTACTGTCTGTCAGATGGCAGACAGCATCTATCGCGTAACTGAGGTAATCGGCACCAGTCCCGACTCCTGGGAGGCAGCCGCCAAGAGTGCCGTCGAGACGGCCGCCAAATCCCTTCGCGACCTACGGGTCGGCGAAGTTGTCAAGCTGGATATGTCGATCGACGACGGCCGCGTCATCTCCTACCGGGCCCGGGTGGCCATCTCGTTCAAGTACGACGTCGGCGGCGCCTAATAAGGCCCTGTTGGGAGCCGGTAACCCCCGTCCGGCGCGTCTTGCTCCCGCGACCATAACCACCTACATGCACCGTGAATGTCACCGCGACAGGCGGCGGGTATACCTGGACCTGTACCAACCCGACCGAAGCGGAAAAGGTCGACGCCCAGGCTGTTAGGAATACGGCGGTTGTGATTTTCAAAATCGACGCGGACAGCGGAGCGATAAAATACATGGTCACCCCGTACCCCGGTCGTCACGCCAAGGAATTCAATTGCACGGCGACGGCGTAGTGAGGGGGCGTTGATATGTCCGAACTAGAACAGGCTCGGCTCGACATCGCTAGCGCCGAGAGCAAAGGAAATCTCGACGCCGCCCTTCCGGAGCAGGTCCACCTGATACTTGACGAGGTCGACCTGCACCGCGACAATTCCGTCCCCCAATGGCCGGGGGGGTTTTCGGTGCATTATCGCGGCAGGAAACGCTACCGGTCACCGAACTGCCCGCGCCCGGGGAGGGCCACGGTCTGGTCACCGAGCTCTTCAACAAGTTGGAGGCCGTCAAACCCTTCGACGCCTACAACTACGGGGAATGGATCCGAGTCTGGTTGCCCCACCTGGGGATGCTGGGCCTCATTTCGGTGGAGAACAGCTATTTCCGGGTCTTGCGGTTGGCCGATGTCGAGGACCAACCGGGTGACCTGGCGGATGCCAAGCGGCGGGACCGCCCGGCCTAACCCGGGGCGGCCCACCCCGTCAGCGGTCGTCTTGGCCGAGGCGGCGCAGGCGCTCCGCGACTTCGCCTTCGTGACCGAGTTCCGACGGCTCGTAGTACCTGGTCCCGGCCAGGTGCTCCGGTAGGTAGTCCTGCTCGACCCACCCAGTGGGGTCTTCATGGGGATAGCGGTAGCCGACGCCGTGGCCGATGCGTTTGGCGCTGCGGTAGTTGCTGTCCCGAAGGTGGGCGGGCACCGCCCCGGCGGGCTGCGTGCGCACGTCCTCGAGGGCCTGCCAGATGCCCAGGGCAGTGCGGTTCGACTTGGGCGAGGTGGCCAGATGGACGACCGCCTGGGCCAGGTTGAGCTGAGCTTCGGGCAAGCCGACGAACTCCACCGCCCGGGCCGCGGCGTCCGCCACTACCAGCGCCATCGGATCCGCCATGCCGATGTCCTCGCTGGCCAGGATTACGAGGCGCCGGGCAATGAAGCGGGCGTCCTCGCCGGCCGCCAACATCCGGGCCAACCAATACAGCCCGGCATTGGGATCTGATCCCCGGATGCTCTTGATGAAGGCGCTGATCACGTCGTAGTGATCGTCCTCCTCGTAGCGCAGCGCTCGGGTGCTGCGGGCCGCCTCGATGTCGGCCAAGGTCACCGCGGCGTCGCCTGCACCGCGGCGGTGCCGCTCGGCAGCCAGGGCCAAGGCCACTTCGAGGCTGACCAGCGCCGCCCTGGCGTCGCCATCGACGAGGTTGATGAGCAGGTCAATGGCATCGGGCTTGGCCTCGGCCCCTTCCGACATCAAGGCTCGTTCGACGATGACCCGAAGGGCTTCCGGCGACAGCGACTCCAGGCGGAACAGCGTGGAGCGGCTGAGCAACGGGGCGTTGACCTCGAAGAACGGGTTCTCCGTCGTCGCCCCGATCAGGGTAAGGGTCCCGTCCTCGACGGCAGGGAGCAGGGCGTCCTGCTGGGCCTTGTTGAACCGGTGGACCTCGTCGAGGAACAAGATGGTGCCGCCGCCCTGCTCGCCCAGCCGCTGGCGGGCCCCAGCAATGACTTCACGCACGTCCTTGACGCCCGCGGTCACCGCGGAAAGCCCGATGAAGGCCCGTTGGGTGGCCCCGGCCATCAGCCGGGCCAAAGTCGTCTTGCCGGTTCCGGGCGGCCCCCACAGGATCACCGACGACAACCGGTCGGCGTCGATCAGGGCCCGCAAGGGGCGGCCGGGCGCCAGCAGGTGGTCCTGCCCCGCTACCTCGTCCAGGCTCCGGGGGCGCATCCGGGCGGCCAGCGGCGCCTGGCGAGCCAGGCGCTCGTTCATGGCCGCTGTGAAGAGATCGCCATCGCCGGGCACCCCGTTCAGGCTACGGCGACAGCGGCTCCGTTGCCGGAGCCACCCCGGGAGCCTTCGAGCCCGACAGGCCGCCCGACGGGGGCCTAACCCCGGATCCGCGGTTGGGGACTCAGCCGCTTACAGCCGCTCGACCGGGCGGTTGGACAACGAGGCGAGACGGCGACGGACCTCTTCCACCAGATCGGCTCGGTCGACCTGTTCCTGGGGCGTGCCCGGGCCCGACCGCAGATCCTTGACTGTCACCCGCCCGGCGGCGGCCTCATCGGGGCCCATGATCAGGGCCAGCCGGGCCTCGGATCGGTCGGCCAACTTGAGCTGCGACTTCGCCGAGCGGCCGCCAAAGGCCCGATCGGCGCGGAAACCAGCAGACCGCAGTTGGGCCGTGATGTCGCGGGCCGCGGCGCCGCCTGCGAAATCGACCACGAACACATCCAGGCGCGGTGCCACCTCGCGCGCCGACAGGATGCCCTCGTCGTTGCAGGCCAGCAGGGTGCGGTCCAAGCCGATCCCGAAGCCGATACCGGGCGTCGGGGGGCCGCCCATCTCCTCGACCAGACCGTCGTAGCGGCCGCCGCCGCCCAGTGCATTCTGGGCCGATTCCAGGGCCTCGCTGGCGAACTCGAACGTGGTGCGGGTGTAATAGTCGAGGCCCCGGACGAGACGGGGATCGAGGGTGAATGCGATGCCGAGCGCGGTCAGTCCTTCCTTCACTCGTGCGAAATGAGCTGTGCAGGCGTCGCAGAGGAAGTCCAGTTGCTGTGGGGCGTCGGCGGTGGCGGCAACGCATTCGGGTTTCTTGCAATCCAGGACCCGGAGCGGGTTGTCCTTCCAGTGGTCCCGGTGTTCGTCGCATAGCCGGTCGCGGCGGGCCTCCAGGAACTGCGAAAGGGCCTCCCGGTACACCGGCCGGCAGGTGACGTCGCCCAGGGAGTTGAGCTTCAGCGTCACCCGGCGCAGCCCCACCCCGGCGAGGAACTCCCAGGCCAGGGCCATCACCTCGACGTCCACGTCGGGGTCGTCGGTGCCCAGAACCTCGATCCCGCCTTGGTGGTGCTGGCGGTACCGCCCCGCCTGGGCCCGCTCGTAGCGGAAGCTGGGAGCCGCGTACCAGGTCTTCCATGGCGTCGGGGGCCGGTGCTGCACAAAGGCCCGGACGATGGACGCCGTGCCCTCGGGGCGCAGGGCGAGTTCCCGGCCCCCTTTGTCGGTGAACTGGTACATCTCCTTGCGGACCACATCGGTGGACTCCCCCACCCGCTGGAACACCTCGACGTGTTCGAACATCGGCGACAGCACGAGGCCGTAGCCGGCTGCCTCCACGGTGCGGGCAAATCGCGCCAGCAGGGCCTCCCAGCGTGCCGACTCCGGGGGGAGGACGTCACGGGTCCCGTTAGGGGTTCTGAACTCCGGCATCGCCCGAGCAGGGTACCGGCGCGGCTCGCTCAACAACCGGAATAGTCGTAGTCCCCCCGCTGAGGGACACCCGGGATGGGCCTGGCCCAGCGCGGCGGGCCGCGGGCCCCAATCTGCACGACCTAACCCAGGTGTGCCGGATTGGCACACGACCGCGATCGCGCGACCGGTAGATCGGCTTGGTCGCCCCACCCTTCACCGGCGGGCGGGGCCAGGTCACGTATGACGGATATTGGCTCCCCCAGGAGCCACCAGCCTTCACCCCCCGACGAGGCGAAGCCACCGATGACAGATATTGGCTCCCCCAGGAGCCACCAGCCTTCACCCCCCGACGAGGCGAAGCCACCGATGACAGATAGTGGCTCCCCCAGGAGCCACCAGCCTTCACCCCCCGACGAGGCGAAGCCACCGATGACAGATAGTGGCTCCCCCAGGAGCCACCAGCCTTCACCCCCCGACGAGGCGAAGCCACCCATGACAGATAGTGGCTCCCCCAGGAGCCACCAGCCTTCACCCCCCGACGAGGCGAAGCCACCCATGACAGATAGTGGCTCCCCCAGGAGCCACCAGCCTTCACCCCCCGACGAGGCGAAGCCACCCATGACAGATAGTGGGCCCGGTGCTCCCCGAGCCGCCCGGGCACCCCGCCGCCGTGTCACCCACGGGCCGGGATTCCCCTTGCCGTCAGCCGCCGCCCTTGCCGGGCAGGATGCGGTACACGTCGTAGACGCTGTCCAGTCGCTTGATCGAGTTGAGCAGCGACTCCAGGTGAGCCGGGTCAGCCAGCTCGAACTCGAAGCGCATCCGGCTCACCCGGTCGGCTCCGGTGTGGCTGTCGCTGCGCAGGATGTTCAGATGGTGGTCGCTCAGGATCTTCCAGACGTCTACGCCGAGGCGGGTCCGGTCGAGCGCCTTGACCTCGATGGCGGCCACGAAGCTACCGGCCTGGTCCCGGTCCCACTCGACGTCGATGACCCGCCCCACCGCGGTGGCGGAAAGGGCGGCGGCGTTGGCGCAGTCGCTGCGATGGACACTCACGCCCCGGCCCTGGGTCACGAAACCCATGATCTCGTCGCCGGGCACCGGTGTGCAGCACCGGGACAGGCGCACCATCACGTCGTCGAGGCCCTCGACATTGACCCCGATGGTGTTGGTGCGGTTGGGGCGGCGGGGTTGGCGGGCCGTGGTGGGCAGCTGCTCCTCGGCCTCGCCCCCCCGCAACTCCTTGGCCAGGCGCTGGGCGATGGTCTTGGCCGAGATGTGGCCCTCGCCCAGAGCGGCGTGGAAGGCGTCGAGGTCGGTGTAGTTCATGGTTTCCGCCAGCTTGTTGAGCATGGCGGAGTTGGTCAGCTTCTGGACCGGGAGGCCTTCCTTGCGGAGCGCCTTGACAAGTTCTTCTTTGCCGTTCTCGATGGCGTCTTCGCGACGCTCCCGGCTGAACCACTGGCGGATCTTGTTGCGGGCCCGCGGGGTGACGACGATTTTCAGCCAGTCGCGGCTGGGACTGGCCGAAGGCACCTTGGAGGTGAAGATCTCCACGCTGTCGCCCGACTGCAGGGTCGAGTCCAGGGGCACCAGACGGCCGTTGACCCGGGCGCCGATACATCGGTGCCCGACCTCGGTGTGCACCGAATAGGCAAAGTCGACCGGCGTCGCCCCGACCGGAAGCGACAGCACGTCGCCTTTGGGGGTGAACACGAAGACCTCGTCTTGTTCCAGGTCGAGCTTCAGGGTCTCCAGGAACTCATTGGGATCGGCGGTTTCCTCCTGCCAGTCGACGATGCGCTGCAACCAGGCGATGTCGGAGGCGGAGGCCCGCTCCTTGTAGCCCCAGTGGGCGGCAATTCCCCGCTCGGCCCGGTTGTGCATCTCCTTGGTGCGGATCTGGACCTCGAGGGGCTTGTTCTGGGGACCCACGACGGTGGTGTGCAGTGACTGGTACAGGTTGAACTTGGGCGTGTTGATGTAATCCTTGAACCGGCCCGAGACCGGGGTCCATGCCCCGTGGATGGCGCCCAGCGCGGCCCAGCAGTCCTTGACCGAATCCACCAGGACCCGGACCCCGACCAGGTCATAGATTTCGTCGAACTCCTTGCTCTTCAGCACCATTTTCTCGTAGATGGAGTACAGATGCTTGGGTCGCCCGGTGACCGCGCCGTCGACGCGGGCCGCGGCCAGCCGGTCCTGCACCTCGCCGATCACCTGGGCCAGGTAAAGCTCCCGGTCCGGCTCCCGGGTGGCGACCATTTGCTCGATCTCGGCGTAGCGGCGCGGGTGGAGGGTGGCGAATGCCAGGTCCTCGAGCTGCCATTTGATGTCCTGGATCCCGAAGCGATGGGCTAGCGGGGCGTAGATGTCCAGGGTCTCCTGGGCGGTGCGGTGTTGATTGAACTCCGGCATGGCGGCGATGGTGCGCATGTTGTGCAGCCGGTCGGCCAGCTTGATGAGCAGCACCCGGGGGTCCTTGGCCATGGCGACCAGCATCTTGCGCATGGTGGCCGCCTGCTGGGCCTGCTTGGAGTCGAACTGGATGCGCTCCAGCTTGGTGACCCCGTCGACGATGGCCGCCACCACCGGCCCGAACTGTTCCTCGATGTCCTCCAGGGAGACGCCGGTGTCTTCGACCGCGTCGTGCAGGAGGGCGGCGGCGATGGTGACGTCGTCGAGGCTGAGGCCGGCCAGGATGGTTGCGACCGACACCGGGTGGGTGATGTACGCCTCGCCGGACTTGCGGACCTGACCGTCGTGGGCGGCGTCGGCGACCGCGTAGGCCTGGAGGATCATGGCCGGGTCGCTCTTCGGGTGGCGATCCTTGTAGGCCGTGAGGAGGGGCGCCAGCAGTTCCGCCGGGGGGGCCTGACGGCGCATGCGCAGCACCCGGGGCACGGTTACCCCAGGACCGCGCCGGCTGGATAGCTCGACGACCGACGCTCGGGGGCGCTCCCGGCTCATATGTTGGGGCTACTCATAGCTGATAAGGGAAACAGCGTCGTAGCCCTCCAACTTCCCGCGGCCATGGAGGAATCCCAACTCGATCAGGAAACCGGCCCCGATGGTCACCCCGCCCAGCCGTTCGACCAGCCTGGTGGCGGCCGCCGCGGTGCCGCCGGTCGCCAGGACGTCGTCGATGATCAGGGCGTGATCACCCGGTTGGAGGGCGTCGCGGTGGATCTCGAGGGAATCGGTGCCGTACTCCAGGACGTACTCCTGGGCCTCGACGAGGTAGGGCAGTTTCCCGGCCTTGCGAACCGGGACGAAGCCGGCGCCGAAGCGATAGGCGACGGGCGCGGCCACGATGAAGCCCCGGGCTTCGATCCCGAGCACCTTGTCCACTTTGCGGTCGCGGAAATGGTCGCACAGCGCATCCACGCTGTAGCGGAACGCTTTGACATCGGCGAGCAGCGGCGTGATGTCCTTGAAATCGACGCCAGGGCGCGGATAGTCGGGGATGTCCCGGATGAACTCCTTGAGCCAACTGGCGTCGCTCGCGATCACACCACGGTAGCGGGTGCCGGTTGGGGACTCGTTCGTGGCAAGGAGGCCGTGTCGCGGACCTTGCCCAGGTGGGCCGGGTCGGGCCGACGTTGACGGTGGCCGCCGCCTCGGCGGGGCGGCCGCGGGTCCGCTGCCGCCAGTCCGCTGCCGCCGGTCCGCTGCCGCCGGTCCGCTGCCGCCAGTCCGCTGCCGCCGGTCCGCTGCCGCCAGTCCGCTGCCGCCGGTCCGCTGCCGCCGGTCCGCTGCCGCCGGTCCGCTGATTAGCGGCGGCGGCCCTTCTTGCGGGGCCGGGGGCCGGGCCGGTTGCCACCGCCGGCACCGCCGGTTCGATTGGCCGCTCCTGGTCGCGCCTTGGGGGCCGGGCGGGTCTCGCCGCCAGCCGCTCCCCCTCTCGCATCTGCACCCGCGGCCTCGGCTCCGCCCGGGCCCGCTCCGGCTCCGCCCGGGCCCGCTCCGGCTCCGGCTCCGGCCCCGGCTCGGTTGGGGCTGGCCCCTGGCTTGGGCTTGCCTTCGTAATGCTTCGCGACCGGCGCCTCGACTTCGTCGACGCCGCCGTCGACCTCGTCGCGCCCCTCCGCCTGGGGCGTGGCGATCGCGGCCTTGGCCCTGGCACTCGGGGTGATTACCTTGCCGCCCGACGCGGCCCCCCCGCCCGCCCCGGCCGCCCCGCCGCTGCGCCCCTTGCGGCTGGCGCCGGCCACCGATGCCGCCGGCGCTGGCGACCGACCCCGGCCGCCGCCGCCGCCGCCACCGCTGCCACCCAGGAGCTCACCCGAGGCGGCGGCGGCGGGCGTGAGTACGCCGGTCATCGTCGCCCGGTTGGCCAGCCGCTGGCGGATCTGGCTGTACCGCGGCTCGCGCTCCTTCATGACGGCCAAGGCCGGAGCCGCGATGAAAATGGACGAGTAGGCACCGGTGAGCAGGCCGATGAACAACGCCAACCCGAAGTCCTGAAGCGCCGAGGCGCCCAGGAAATAGGCGCCGATCACGAGGATCGAGAGAATTGGCATGATGGCGACGATGCTGGTGTTGATGGACCGCATCAACACCTGGTTCATGGAGAGATTGACCGTCTCGGTGTAGGTGATGCGGCCCGACGCGGCCAGACCCTTGGTGTTCTCCTCGATCTTGTCGAATACCACGATCGTGTCGTACAGCGAATACCCGAGGATGGTGAGGAACGCGATGACCGTTGCCGGCGACACCACGAACCCCGACAAGGAATAGATCCCGAGCGTGATCAGAATGTCGTGGACCAGCGCGATCAGGGCCGCGATGGCCATTTTGCCCTCGAAGCGGAACGTGATGTAGATCACGACAAGGACCAGGAATATCACCAGGGCCCGTTCCGCTTTCTGGGTGATGTCGTGGCCCCATGTCGGGCCCACGTCGTTGAGAGCGACCTGGTTGACGTCGACACCGGCCATCTTGGCCAAGTCCTGGGTCACCTGGTTGACCTTGGTCTTGTCCTTGGTCGAGGTCGCCTGAGCCGACACCCGCACCGTCTTCTTGCCGGTCTGCCGGTCGGTGAGGATCTCGATGGTCGCTTGGCGCATATCGGGGGAGACCTGACCGATGGTGTCGCGGACCTTGGCCACCGAGGCGTTGGAGGCGACCTCCCAAACGGTGCCGCCCTTGAACTCGATCCCGAAGTTGAGGCCCCGGACGAACAGCGAGATCAGCCCGATGGCGATGATCGCCAACGAGATGAGGAACCAAGTCTTGCGCCGGCCGACGAAGTCGAAAGCCGTCTCGCCCCGGTACAAGCGGGTCCAGAGGCTGTGCTTGGTCTCGCTCATGGGGTCCCCCCAGCCGGGGCGGCCGCCAGGCCGCGCGCCACGCCAAAGAATCTTGCTTCCGTGAACAGCCGGTTGCGACCCAGGAGGGCGACCATGGGGCGGGTGAAGAAGAAGGCTGTGAGGAGATCGAGCGCCGTCGACAGCAACAGTGTCAGGGCAAACCCTCGCACGGACCCCACCGTGAATATGTACAGGGTGAGGGCGGCCATGATCGACACCAGGTCGGCGGCCACAATCGTCCTATAGGCGCGCGAGAAACCCCGGTCCACCGATCCCCGGACGCTCTTTCCCGAACGTATTTCATCTTTAAGACGTTCGAAATACACGATGTAGGAGTCCGCGGTAACGCCCACCGAGACAATGATGCCGGTGGCGCCGGCCAGCGACAGGGCCAGGCCGCGCGACGCGCTCAGCTGGCAGATTATGGCGTACAACAGCATTCCCGAGACGGTGAGGCCCAGCACCACAACCAGTCCGAGACCGCGGTAGTAGAACAGCATGTAGCACAAGACCAGGAGGAGACCGATGGTGCCGGCCACCAGGCCCGCCCGCAGCGAGTCCTTGCCGATGGTCGCCGACACCGTCTGGATCGACTGGGGTGTGAACTGGACCGGCAGCGAGCCGTACCGCAGTTCCAGGGCCAGGTTCTTGGCCTGACCCTCGGTGAAGTTGGACCCGTTGATGACCGCTTGGCCGTTGAAGCTCTGGGTCTGGATCTGCGGCGCCGATTCGACGACGCCGTCGAGGGCGATGGCGACGAACTTCTGATAGTTCTGGGTCGCCAGTTGGTCGAACTTGGGACCACCGGAACTGGTGAACTTGACCTGAACGTACCAGTTGGGCTGGGACACGGTCAGGTCGGGCGGCAGGGCGGTGGCGCTGGAGACGATGTTGCCCGTCAACTGGGCGGGGCCGAGCAGGTAACGGGCGCCGTTGGGGTCGGCCGCGTTGCCGGTCTTGTCGGCCGCCGGGAGCAGCACGGTGGCGCTGGCCACGTCTTGGCCCGGGGGGGTGGTGGGCAGGTTGGCGGCCACGCTGCTGGTGGCCAGCTGGCAATCGGCGGCACTGTAGGGCGACGCCGCCGCGCCGCCCGCGGCGGCGGTGGTCGGGGTGGTCCCCGGCACCGTGGTGGCGGCCGCCGGGGCCACGGTACCGGCAGCCGGGGCGGGGGTGGTCGGCGTCTGAGCGGGTAGCGCGGCCAGGGCCGGCCGTCCCCCTAGCGCGGCTCCCGGGATGCGACCCCCTGCGCCCAGGGCACCGCTGGTCGGCGTGGTGGGCTTGATGGTCGTGGGGGCCCCGGCAACGGTGGTGGTCGGGGCGCCCGGCGTGGTCGTGGTGACGGCCCCGGGCACGGTCGTCGTGGGCGCCGCATAGGGCGGGAACGGGATGATCTGAGTCGAGGTCCCCGTCCCCGTGAAGCACAGCACGGGGCGGAAGAACAGCTGGGCGGTCTGTCCGACGACCGTCAGCGCCCGGGCCGGGTCCTTGATGCCGGGCAGTTCGATGACGACGTTGTTGCCTTGGCGGCTGATGTTGGGCTCGGCGACGCCAAGGGCATCGATCCGCTTGCGCATGATGGCGATGGCCTGGTTGAGGACACCGCTGTCGACCTTGCCCTGGGGTTGCAGGACGACGGACGCGCCTCCTTGGAGGTCAAGGCCGAGGAGCGGCTGATTGCCCGCCGCCAGTTCCGAGCCGAGGGCGATCACTGCGACCGCGGTGATGCCAAGCAACGAATACCACAACGATTTACGCATAGGTCAGTGGGGATCCTGCCCCGGGGCGGGTGCTGCTGCTGCCTCCTCTATGGTGCCTTTGGGGACAACGGGCGCAACGGGCGCAACGGGCTGGACAACCACAGCCGTGAGGTCCGGTTCCGGCGTGACCCCACCAGCGTCCGTCGCCGCCACTTCATGTTCGCTCGACGCCGGGGCGGGGCTATCCGCCCGGCCTGACTCCCCCCCGCCTGACTCCGCCCCGCCTGACTCCGCCCCGCCTGACTCCGCCGCACCTGAGCCCGCCCCGCCGGCCTGCGCCTGGGCCGCCTCGCCCTCCCTGTAATCCTCCTCGCCCAGTTCCTCGTCGTCGAAGAGGCCCGTCCCATAGAACCCGGGGTCCGCCTCGTCGAGACGGCGGCTGATCGCCAACCGTAAGAACTCGACCACCACGCCGTCTGCCACTTCCAGGTACATCCGGTCATCGTTGACCTCGACCACCCGGCCGATGAGGCCGCCCGCGGTCACGACCCGGTCGCCGACATCGATCGCTTTGATCAGTTCCTGCTGACGACGCACCCGCTGTTGCTGGGGCCGCCAGAAGAGGAAGTACAAGATGACGATGAAGGGGAGAAAGATGAGAAATGTCATTGGGCGCACGAAAACCAGCCGCCTCGAAGGCGGCCCGGCAGTCCGGCAGACCTTAGCGCGGGAGCCGTCTCGGTCGGCTGGCGGCCTGCCTCCCTCACTCCCATGTGGCGGCCACCCGGGCCCGCAACTGGCGCAGATGGCCCCCGGTCACCGCCTCGCGGATCTGCTCCATCAGACCCAGCTGCCAGGCCAGGTTGTGCCAGGTCAACAGGCGAGGGCCCGACGGTTCGCCGACCATGAACAGGTGGCGCAGGTAGGCCCGGCTGTGGCGGGTACAGGTCCGGCAGCAGCAGGTTTCGTCGATGGGACCGCTGTCCCGGGCCATCTTGGCCCCGCGGATCTGGACCTTGCCCCGACTGGTGAGGGCGGTGCCATGGCGACCGAGGCGGGTCGGCAGCACGCAGTCGAACATGTCCACGCCGAGGGCGACCGCCTCGACGATCGACACCGGGTCGCCCACCCCCATGAGGTAACGGGGCTGGTGGGCGGGGAGCTGGGCCACCGCGGCCGCCAGGGCGGGGAGCATCTCCGAGCGGGGCTCGCCCACTGACAGCCCGCCGATCCCGTAGCCGTCGAAGTCCATCGCCACCGTGCGGGCGGCGCTCTCGGCCCGCAGCGCCTCGTCCGCTCCCCCTTGGACGATCCCGAAGATGGCCTGCCCTTCGCGCCGATGAGCCCTCCGGGCTCGGGCCGCCCACGCCGCGGTTCGCTCCACCGCCGAGCGCAGCACCTCGGGCGTCGAGGGCAGCGCCGGGCAGATGTCGAGCGCCATCTGGATGTCGGCGCCCAGCGCCTCTTGCACCGCCACCGCCCCCTCCGGGGTCAAGCGGTGAATCGAGCCGTCGTAGGTGGACCGGAAGGTCACCCCCTCATCGTCGACCTGGGGCTGCAACGAGAAGACCTGGTAGCCGCCGGAATCGGTCAACATGTGGCGCCGCCAGCCGCTGAACCCGTGCAGCCCCCCGGCCCCGGCCACGATGTCGGCCCCGGGCCGCAGCATCAGATGGTAGGTGTTGGCCAGGACCACGTGGGCGCCCAGCTCGGCGAGGTCGCCGGCGTCGAGGGTGCGGACGGTTCCCCTGGTGCCGACCGGCATGAAGCAAGGGGTGGGAAAAACGCCGCGCCCGGTGTGAACCGACGCTGTCCGGGCGTCACCGTCGGTGGCAGCCACGTCAAGGCGGAGGGTTGCGGTCACGCTGGTAACCGCCCGACCAGCATCGCATCGCCGAAGGACAAGAAGCGGTAACCCTCGGCCAGGGCGGCCCGGTAGAGGTTGCGCCAGCGGGGACCGCAAAAGGCTTCGAGCAGTACCAGCAGGGATGACCGGGGCTGGTGAAAGTTGGTGAGCAGCACATCAACGACCTGGAACGGGAACCGGCCCTGGATGTACAACCCGGTGTCCCCCTCCAGCGACCCCGTAGCCGCCGCCGATTCCAGGGCCCGCACCGTGGTGGTGCCCACGGCCACCACCCGCCGGGCCTGGCGGCAGGCGGCCATGGTGGCGGCGGGGACCAGGTAGCGCTCGTGATGCATCACGTGGTCCTCCACCCGGGTGGTGCTGAGAGGCCGGAACGTTCCCAACCCCACCGCCAGGTCGACCGTGGCCAGGGCCACCCCGCGAGCACCGCAACCCGCCAGCACGTCCTCGGAGAGGTGGAGTCCGGCGGTCGGCGCCGCCACCGAACCGGGGCGGTCGGCGTATACCGTCTGGTAGCGACCGCTGTCGGCCAGGGCTTCATGGATGTAGGGCGGCAGGGGGATGGTGCCGATGTCGTCGAGCAGTTCGCTCACCGTCTGGTCGCCGTGCAGCAAGCGGACCCGACGGCACCCGCCGCCCACCGCCTCGCCAACCTCGACCAGCTCCCGGTCGCCCCGGACCAGCACTGTGCCCGCCGGGAGCCGGCGCCCAGGCCGGACGAGGGCCGTCCACTCGTCGGAGTCCATACCGCCGCCGGCTGCGGGTTCGAGCAGGAGGACCTCGGCGGCGCCCCCGCTGCGCTTGTGCAACCGCAGCCGGGCCGGGAGGACCTTGGTGGTGTTGACCACCAACACGTCGCCCTCCTCGAGCAGGCCCGGCAGGTCGGATACCCGGAGGTGACGGGGCCCGTCGCCGGGGTCGAGGGACACCAACAGGCGCGACGCGTGGCGCGGCTCGATGGGCCGCTGGGCGATGGCCTCCGGCGGCAGGTGATAGTCCGGCACTTCCACAGGCGTCGTGTCTAGTCGAGCGCTATCCTCACGGGCTTGGTGGCGCTGCCCGTGGACGACGTTGACCTGGAGCGCGACCAGACGCTGGTGCGCCGTTTTCAGGCCGGGGATGACGCCGCGTTCGACGAGTTGTACCGCCGCTACCACGACCGGCTGGAACGCTTCTGCCGCAAGCGGGTCGGGGATCAGCACACCGCCGAGGAGGTGGCCCAGGAGGCCTTCACCCGGGCCCTGACGGCGCTGCCCGACCTGGGCGGCGAGTTACGGTTCTATCCGTGGGTGTCGGTCATCGCCTCCCGGCTGTGCGTGGATTCCCACCGCCGCCAGTCGCGGTCGGAGCCCGCCTGCGACATCGATCTGGGTGCGGTGACCGGTGGCCAGGACGAGATCGTCGATGCCGTAGACGCGGCGCTGGTGGTCACGGCGATGGCACGCCTGGCGCCGCGGCATCAAGATGTCCTACACCGACGCGAGATCGACGGTTGGTCCTATCAGCGGATCGCGGACCACTACGGCGTCACCGTGGGAACAGTCGAGACGCTGCTCTTTCGAGCCCGGCGGGCCCTGCGCCGGGAGTTCCACCTGGTCGACCGGGCGGGCTTGACCGCGTTGCCGGTGCTGGGCCGGGTGATCCTGCTGGCGGGCCGGGCCCGCAACCGGATACCCACCTGGCTGCCCTCGAACCCGTTGCCGTCGACTCTGGCGGTCGCCGCGACCGCGACCGCGGCCGCAGTGGCCCTCGCAGTGGTGCCGGCCCGGGCTCCGGTTCCCACCCCGGCCGCCCACCCGACCCACCAGGTCCCCGTCGGGACCCACCCGGCCCGCATCGGTGGCGGCGGCGCCGCCTTCCCGGCGTTGGCAACGACGACGATCGTGGCCCCTGCAAACCCCGGGCTGGCCTTCTCGGCGTCGCCAGCCCTGGTCGTCCCGCCGGCCGCGGCGACCATGGCAGCGCAGACGACGGCAGGCACCACCGCTCCCGCGATGTCGACGCCCTCGGCTGGTGGCAGGCCACCGACCTCCCCGGGGGTCATCGGGACACTGGACCTGCCGCCGGTTACGGTGACCACCCCGTCCACCCTGCCGTCCCTGGCGGGGGTCGGCCCGGTACCGCCGGTTTCGGTCGCCGGCCTTCCCGCCCTCCCGGCCCCGGCGCCCGATCTCTCGGCAGGGACGGCCACCGTCGGTGGCGTCGCCGACGCCGCTCAAGGAGCGCTGCACCAAGGCTTCGGGGGCCTCCTTTCCGGGGCTCGCTGATTGCGTCAGCCGGGGCCAGCGCCCGTCAATCGAACGGCAGCGATGGAGGACCGGTGACCGGTGCCTCAAGGCCCAGGTGCTGCCAGGCGGCCGGGGTGGCGACTCGACCCCGCGGGGTACGCATGAGCAGGCCCAACTGCATGAGGAACGGCTCGTAGACGTCCTCGACCGTGTCGGGCTCCTCCCCCACGCTCACCGCCAGCGTCGACAGCCCGACGGGCCCGCCGCCGAAACGGGCGCAGAGGGCGCCGAGCACGGCTCGGTCGACCTTGTCCAAACCGAGTTCGTCGACGCCGAATACCTTGAGGCCCTCTCGTGCCAGGCTCCTGGTGATGTGGCCGTCGGCTCGCACCTCGGCGTAGTCCCGGACCCGTCGAAGCAGGCGGTTGGCGATCCGGGGGGTGCCCCGCGAGCGGCCCGCGATCTCGGTGGCCCCGGCGTCGTCCAGGCTTACGCCGAGGATGCGGGCCGAGCGGCGGATGATGGCCTCCAACTCGCCGGGCTCGTAGAAATCGAGCCGGGCGACGAAGCCGAAGCGATCCCGCAGCGGTCCCGTGATGAGCCCCGTCCTGGTGGTGGCGCCGACGAGCGTGAACCGGGGCAGGTCGAGCCGGATGGATCGGGCGGCTGGTCCCTTGCCCAGCACGATGTCGAGGGCGAAATCCTCCATGGCCGGGTACATGATCTCCTCGACGGCGCGGCCCAGGCGGTGGATTTCGTCGATAAACAGCACGTCGCCTTCGGCCAGGTCGGTGAGGATGGCGGCCAGATCGCCCGCCCGGACCAGGGCGGGGCCCGATGTGATCCGCAGGCCCGCCCCCATTTCGGCCGCCACGATGCCGGCCATGGTGGTCTTGCCCAGCCCGGGCGGGCCCGCGAACAGCAGGTGGTCGACCGCCTGGCCCCGGCGCCGGGCCGCCTCCAACACGATGGCCAGGTGCTCCTTGAGCTGGGCCTGTCCCACGAACTCGGCCAGCCGCCGCGGGCGAAGGTTGGTTTCCTCGGCCGCCTCCACGGGGTCCGCGACGGCTCCGCTGACCGGGCGGCCGTTGGCTGAGATGATCTCTTCTCTCACCGGTTGCCGGCCAGGCAGCGCAGCGCGGCGCGCAGCAGTTCCTCCAGCGACCCGTCGTCGGGCAGGCGGCTGATGGCCTCGCGGACCTCCTCAGGCCCGTAGCCCAGGCCCGCCAGGGCGACGCGCACCTCGGAGCGGGCGCTCAAATGGGGCCCCCCGTGACCGGCGCCGTTGCCGTTGCCGACCGAGATTAGGTCGGGGTCGAGGTCGAAGGTGAGGCGGCTCTTCAACTCGATGAGCAACCGGCTGGCCGTCTTGGCGCCTACGCCGGGGACCAGGGTGAGCGCCGCGGCATCCTCGGTGGCCACCGCCCGGCGCAGGGCGACCGGCGAGTGGATCGACAGCAGCGCCAAGGCCACCGCGGGGCCGACACCATGGGCTGCGATCAGGCTCTCGAAGCACTGGCGCTCGTCGCGCGTCGGAAAACCGTAGAGGATGATGGCATCCTCCCGGACGTGGGTGTGTATGTGGAGGAACACCGCGGAGCCGACCTCGCCCATCCGGGCCAGGGCGGAGGCCGGCACCAGCACCCGGTAGCCGACCCCTCCTACCTCGACCAGCGCCTCACCACTGGGATGGTCGCCTCGCAGGGCTCGGTCCAGCAGCAGGCCGCGGAGGGAGCCGATCACGGCGTCGCCCCCGCTCCGGCTACGGCGGCTGCCGCCACCGCGGCCCGGAGCCCGGTGCCGGTCAGATGGCAGATGGCCAGCGCCAGGGCGTCGGCCACGTCGGGGGGCCGGGGCCGCTCGGGGAGGTGCAGGAGCGATTGGACCATGCGTTGTACCTGCTCCTTGGTCGCCGAGCCGTAGCCGGTCACCGCTTGTTTGACCTCATTGGGGCTGTACTGGATCACCTCGACGCCGGCCTCGGCCGCCGCCACCAACGCCACCCCGCTCGCCTGCCCGACCGACATCGCGGTGCGGGCGTTGGCCTGGAAAAGAACACGTTCGACGACCACCACGTCGGGCTGGGCTTCCGCCATGAGTTGGCGCAGTTCGCCGAACAGCGCCGCCAGGCGGCTCGCCAGTGGATCAGACGGCGGGGTCCGGATCACCCCGGCCGACAACACCGCCAGGCCCGCCCGGCTCCGGACGACCAGGCCGTAGCCACAGCGGGACAACCCGGGGTCGATACCGAGTGCGAACACTCGTTCGACAATAGCCGCCTCTCTTCAGGCAGCGGTGGATGGGATCGTGAGGCGGACTGGGATGGGTGATCGAGTGCGCCCCTTGCCGCTACGCCTCGACCAGCTCCAGGATGTTGTCAGGGATACTCACACCGAAGTTGGCGTACAGTGGGCGCTCATGGCCTACAGAGATGGAGCTAGGGTCTCCAGGCCACCAGTGCCGAACGTACCGGAGAACGATTGCCGGCCACAGTTTCCCATGCCGAAACCTAAGTGGAACCCTACGCCGCCCGCCGCCCGGCCCGGATCTTGACCCGCTTGTGCCGGGGTGCACGCCCGTTGGGCCCGGCTGAAGGGACTTGACGCCCCGACCCATATCGCCGTGCAGGGGCAGATCAAGCTGGTGTCGGAGGATGCGTTGCCGGAGGCGATACGTGAGGCTGAGGCCCGTCCGGCTGGCGGGCCGCTCGGGATGGCCGACGGGCCATCCTGGTTGACCGCGACCCCCCTAGCGGTCGCCTACGCCACCCCCCATATACCCCCCTCGCGCTGGCCTTCCGCGAGACCTATAGCAGCGGTTTCGGCATCCTCGCTGAGCACCGCCAAGCGGTAGGTGGTCCAGGGCGACGCAATCGCTCCAAGCGCTCCGGAATGCCATAGGTGCTGGTCAGCGGGGACCGCGCGCGGCCCATCAGGGACGGGATCAGTCAACAGGGGGCGTTACGCCTGACCTCTAAGCAGGAGACAGGTCACGATGCCCGTGCAGCCTCGATCTCGGCTGCAGCTATGACCACGGCCCGCACCGTCGAGGGGTACCAACGATGCCCCTGGTGAGCGGTGGCCACGCCGTCGGCGTTGAGATCCCGAGCGATGGCCGACCATCCGGCGCCAGCCTCGTAGGCGGACAGGATGCGAGCCCGAACCGCGCCTTCGAGGACGGCAGGGCGCCCCAGACGGACGCCTGAGGCCCGCTTGACGGCCAGAGCGTCGCGGGTCCGCTGCCCGATGATCCGCCGCTCCCACTGGGCTGCTGAGGCCATGACGTTGGCCATGAACTCGCCGGCCGCGGATGCCAGGTCTATGCCGAGGTCGAGGGCGACGAGGTTCCAGCCGGCGGCCTGGGCCCGGGCCATGAGACTGGCGAAGTCGGCGAGGGAGCGCGAGAGGCGGTCGAGCTTGGCCACGACGATCCCGGCGGCGGCGCCGGTCTCCACGGCGGTCAGGGCGGCGGCGAGGCCGGGGCGGTTGGCCACTGACTTGCCGGAGATGGCGTCGGTGTGGATGGCGGCCAAGGTCCAACCGCGGCGCTCACACTCTGCCCGGATAGCGGCCTCTTGGGCGGCGATCCCGAGCCCCGAATCGGCCTGCTCCTCGGTGCTGCATCGGGTGTAGCCCACCATGACAGTCGGGTCTGCGGTCGTCTTGCGGGGGCGGGCCATACCCTATCTTACACTAAACGTTCGTATCGTGTAAAGCCTCTTTCCGCCAGGGTTGGCGCTCGGTCGATCGTGGCGCTCGGCCCGTGGGATTCTCCTGGTGGCGACGGCCCTACGGTCGCGCGACGATTGTCGTCCTATGGTCGAGGAGGGGGTCGGGATGAGACGGTTGGCCGGTGTGGTGGCGGCCGTCCTGTTGGCGGGGTGCGCGGCGCAGGGGTCGGGGTCGACGAACGGCACCGGGGCGACGGGGACGACGATATCCACAACCCTGCCCCCGGTCACCGCGGCCCCAACCACCGTAGCCACGCTGCCCCCGACGACGGAACCCCCGACGACGTTGCCGACACCCAAGATCCTGTTGAGCGTGTCCGGGACCGGGATCAAGTCAACGGAGAAGTTCACGACTCCCGGGGAGGACTGGGACCTAGCGTGGTCGTACAACTGTGCCAGTTTCGGCTTTAAAGGCAACTTCGCCGTGACGGCTAAATACCCGGACGGGAGCTTTTTCAACGTTGTCGTCAACGAGTTGGGGATGTCAGGGGTTTCCGTTGAGCATCTTCACCAGGGCGGCACGTTCTACTTGGAGATGAACTCGGAGTGCCACTGGTCGGTGAAAGTGACCGGCTAGATCGGCGGGGCGCCAGGGCTGTTGTCTCATCACCTTTCCGGTGGTCTCGGCGGCTCGTGGGCGGCCGCTAGTTCCGTGGCGATCACGACTCCCTCAACGCGGCGGCGCACCGCGGCGTCCTTCGGGGAGTCCTCCTCGGCGGGGAACACTTCGAGCACGCCGCGCATCGCTCCGCGGCGATCACGGCTCCCTCGACTCGCCGGCGCATCGCGGGCGCTGGGTTTAGATGAGCGACCATCCGTTGGGGCCGGGATGATGGCAAGCATCGAATAACAGGTGTATCTCCCGTCGATCAGCGCCGAGCACCGGGGGTGCTGCGCAGAAGCCCCACCCGCTATAGTTCCGACCGGCCTCGATAGGGAGGGTGAGACATGCGGGTTCGGAGCTTGGCGGCCGCGGCGGTCTTTCGCCGAGCACCGGGGGTGCTGCGCAGAAGCCCCACCCGCTATAGTTCCGACCGGCCTCGATAGGGAGGGTGAGACATGCGGGTTCGGAGCTTGGCGGCCGCGGCGGTCTTTGCGGTCGGCTCACTTGCACTCATAGCTTCGGGCAGCAGTTCCAAATCCGGTGGGAATGGCGGTACAACTGTCCCCGGCCAGACGTCGTCGGGGGCAACTGCCGACGTGACCATCAGCAAGTGCGCTTTGGCTGACAACTCGTTTGAGGGGCCTGACGCGACCTTGACTGTAACCAACCACTCGTCAAAGGCGAGCAACTACATCATCACCGTTGCCTTCGATTCGCCGGACGGCAAAACGCAACTCGATACCGGTAACGCCGACGTCCAGAACCTTGCTCCCGGTCAAAACACAAGCGTCCATGCGTCGTCGCTCAAGAACGAACTTCGCAGCCAACCGTTCATCTGCAAGGTTGCCGACGTCACCCGACTCTCTGCCGTCGGGTAGCTCTTTGCGAATCCCACCACGCGACACCCGCCCCTGGCAGTGCCAGGAGGTCCGTCTGATCATGGGCAATCTGCACCCTGTGCCAATGGTGCAGGAGTGGGTACCGCACCCATCCCAGAAGATCGCCGTAGTTGCGAGCAATGGTTGGTGATTCCTTCAGGAGAGCGAATCCGACCACTGTCACCGCCACGCAGGCCAACCGGATCGCCACCTCATTGGACCGCCAGGGTCGGGCGAGAATGAGTGCGGTGATCGCCATCAATAGAAGTGGACACAACACCATCCCTGCGATGTCCGACAGCTTGCCGGTGACCAAGCCGGGCCAAATCGGTTTCAACACGTGGTCGTTGAGGGCAAGGAGGATGATGGCGAAAAGAGGTACTGGCCGAAGGAGCAGATCAGCCGGGGTCGCCTCCATCCCCGTGGACATTAGATTCAACGAGGCCACAGCCTCCGGTAGCGAGACCCCAGGGCGGGCGCCGCGTGGCCCGTATGAGTCGCACGGCGCTCGAGCACATTCCGTCAGGGAACTTCTCGGCCAACTCGGCGTGGATGTGCTGCGCCGTGCTGGCTCACAACCTGATCCGCTGGACTCTCATCCTCGGCGAACCACAGCGCCCGGAGCAGCTCACCGTGGCGACCACTGTCCGCACCCAGCTGATCGCCCTGCCCGGCCGTCTCGTCAACCGTTCCGGCACCATCACCCTACGGATGCCGACGTACTGGCCGTGGGCGGAGCACTTCACCGCCACCTTGGCCACCCTGCGCGTCGTCCAACCTGCTGCCCGGATAATCGGTGGCGGCAAGGCGCCCCGCCAACCACACCAGGCGCTGACAATCCACCCTCAAACCCACGCCGGCCTGATCAACAACGCCCCCTGCCACACCAAATGCGAAACCGATCGGCAACGGCACCGCCAGCACGCACCTGCAGCCACCAGAACCGCCCTACCGATTACAAATCGGTGCATCCAGGTTAAGCCCGAAAGAGGACCGGCAACCTGCGGGAAGCCAGTCACCCTTTTTTGCGCCAAGGGTTGACTGATGGCACGATTAGGGTCTGCCGTCGAGCGGAAATCCAGTAGTGGAGGGGTGACCCATGGTCCTGTCCGAGATCTTCAGTCCAGAGATCCTGATCGTGGTTGTGCTCTTTGCTACCGGCCCAGTTCTGGCCATCATCTCGATCATCGACGTGGCCCGCCGTCCTGACTGGGCCTGGCAGGCATCGGGACAAAGCAAGACCCTGTGGTTGGTGCTTGAGATCGTCGGAATCTTCTTCTGCGGGTTGGTCATCAGCCTCATTTACCTGCTGGCGATCCGACCGAAGGTGGCGGCCGCCCAGCCCGGGAGTAGCCCCATGGCCGGGGGTCCGGGCGGCTACGGAGGCGGTCCGTATGGCGAGGGGCAGTTCGGTGCGGGGCCGTACAGTGGCGGCGGGCCCTATGGAGGCCCTACTACAGGTCCTGCGGCCGCGCCGCCCACCGCACTGCCCGGGTGGTATCCCGACCCGTCCGGCTCGGGCCAGTCACGCTACTGGGATGGAAACGCCTGGGGTCAGGACCGTTCTCAGTAGGCCCCAGCGTGAATCGCCGCTCCGCCCGGCACACCGGTCCGACGCTCGAAAGCCCGCACAGCTCTTCCAGTTAGCTGGCTCGAGCACTGAACACTTCTCTACCTTCGGCGGTGGGCCCCCAACCAACTGACCGCCAATGACCAACCACTTCGAGCACCCACGCGGAACTCACCCACAAGCACCTGCCTGCCGGTCTGGGCCCGGTTTGACCACACTGGAGTCATGAGCCCCACGCTCGACCCGCTCACCCTGGCCGCCTACTCCCTCGTCGACCGGCCCGGCGTTCATTATCGTGTAAGGAATCACTTGGAAGGGGTCTCGGAAGGCCTTGCCGGCTCCTCGCCGGTCGGCCAGTTCCGTGGCGATAACTGCTCCCTCCATACGGCAACGCACCCTTGCGTCCTTCGGCGAGTCCCCATCGGCGCGGAAGTAGTCGAGCACTTTCCGCATCGTCTCTGCTGCCCCGGTCAGGTTGGCCTCACGGCGGCGATTGGTCATCGGCTCCTCCTTGCTGTTGTTCACAACTGCCAACGGTACGGCTGGATCGGCCTCCGCAAGTGGTCTGCGAAATGTCGGGGTGTTGCGAGAGCCGTCGTCTGGAGAGGCTGGGTAGCGACCCGGCACCAAACTGCATCTTGCCGCTGACGCCGCGACTCCCAGCGTCTCGGGTGGGTTCCGGCAGTTCCCGGACGAACTTTGGGATGGGTTTTGGGATGGGTCTACTGGCCGGCCAGCGCGCCGCCGCCATCTGCCACGCCCTCACCGAAGGGTGCCACGCTCCGCGAACTGGCCGAACTGCTCCACTGCAGCCCCGAAACCGTCCGCAAATACCAGCGGATGGCCTAATAGCAGGCGGCGTTCGCCTCGGCGTCTGTGTAACCCGCGGCGATATGATCGGCCCAGCACTTGGCCGCCTTATCCGAGTGCCGATAGTAGAAGTAGAACCCGACTATGGCGCCCACGATCAGCACCACGATAATGAACCCGGTGATCATCTCCCGGATCTTGCGAAGCTCGACGGCCGCCGGATCGGTACTCGCGGTGGACTCCACCTTCGGTCCGGTCCCGAAGAGGTAGTGGTCTATGCGCACGGCCTAAGGAGTATGCGCTCCTGGCGGTTCAAGTGCAAGCGGCCTCGGCGGCCGCGTCCGAGTCGCCAGCCGTTTTGTGTGACGCTTCCCGGACGATCTCGTCCAGGCTCGAACCAAGCTCCGCGCTGGTTCGAGCGTCAGCTACTACTCTCAACATGGGCGTTCCTTCCTCGCACCGCTGACGTCCTCGACTGATTAGTGAGGAAGGTACGTCGCGCCTACGAACCGATGGTGCATCCACAAGTTCTGATTATTAACTCGCCATGACCACGATCACCTGCGACAAGTAGCCCCGGGCAACACCTCCTCCGCTTGCGCGGAGAGCTCCCGTGCGTAAACCCGGACCGTCCTGGCGGCCGCCTCCATCTCCCTCGCGATAGCCCGCATCCGTCTGACCGACCGGGGCACCTCCAAACGTCCGAACCGGGTCAGGTCTCGGACCTCACGCGCCCAGGTGGCAACCGCGGCCTCCTCATCCTCCCGCCTGGCCATCTCGACGGCCAACATCCGGCGCACTCTGGCGTAAGCGAGTCGCCTCGCTGCCGCGGAACGTACCTGCGGTGCTCTGCCTCCGTGGGCGTGACAAACCCGGCCGCCGACCATAGCGAAGTTCTTGCAAGGTTGCCCGTTGGTTCGCCGCGCTCGGCATGGAACGGCCGATCTCTTACTGCTCACGACCCCGACTCCATAGGTAGAGGACCGCCCCACGGCTCCATGGGGTCGTCATCCTCATCGGGTGTCGCAATGGCGCCGCATATCGGGCAGTGGCTCCTCAGCGGCGTCTCCCGAAACAGGCGGTAGATGTCGCGGCTTACGGTTGCCTCGGACACGCCGAGCGCCTCCGCGATCCGAACTCCGGTCCCATACCTCCATCCGTGGCGGAGCAGCAATCTGGCCACCTCGGCCCGCCGAATCTGGGCGCGCAACGTCCGCACGCCGTTGTAACGAGCGCGTCCGCCCGCCCGCGTGAAGCGGGTCGTGTGCCCAGCCTCGACCTTGCACGCTCATTCGGCGACACTCCTTGCTTTGATCGGCTGGCCGGCACCACAGTCCAGGCAACGCCGGTCGAGTAGCTGGGGGGTGCCGGTCCGCTGGTGCCATTCGAGCAGCGGGCCCCGGGGACCGGTCACGAGGCCACGTCGATCACGGAGGCACCCGGCCGCTCGGCGGCGGCGAGTACCTCGGCCAGGGTGCCGGCCCTGCGGGCGGCGATGAGTGCGGCGGGCCCGTTCATCCGAGTACCTCCCACGTCTCGGGCTCGTCGCCATGCTCGCCACAAGTGGGCTCATGCTCGCCATGTTCGCCACTATCCGAAAGGTGGCGCACATGGCGTACATGGGGGGGCGCTTGGCGAGCATGGGGGGCGGCGTCGGGGTCGTCTCGAAGGGCCCACCAGTACGTGGCACCCTTCCCGAATCCCTTTCGCTGAGAGGTAACGCCGGCCTTTTGCCGGGCGTGGTCCAGCGTGCGCTCAGCGATACCGATTGCCTTGGCGGCCTCTTTCACCTCGGTCGCTAGTTGCTCTTCGTCTGCGAGGTAGCCGCGCAGGAATGCGACGGCGTCGTCTTGGGCGGTGCGCTCCTCGTCGGTGGCTGGAATGGCGAGTAGCGCGTCGGCTGTATGGGCGGAAGTCCCCTCCCAGTTGACTCGGGCTACCTCGATACCGGGAACCTCGACGTTGTCGGTCACGAGCCGGTAGACCAGTGAGGGGGGGATCCTCGCCAGGTTGCTCTTGGCGACGGCGAAGATCCGCCGCTCCGTGTCGTCGGGGTCGGCTGCGACAAGAAGCCCGAGACGGGCGGCGCCGATGATCCCGATAGATCCTCCGCCGCGATAGACGGCGGTACCTCCTCCGCTCTTGTTCAGGTGCCGGATTAGGAGCACGGCGGCCCTGTGCTTCTCGGCCAGGACCTTGAGTGGGTGCAGAGCCCGGCGGACGTCCTGGTCGCGGTAACTGTTGACGGCGGCGTGTAGGAAGGCCATCAGGGGATCAATCACAACTAAGGCGGCGTCTACCTGGGCGACGGCCACGGCTAGGGCGGCCATATCGCCGGGCAGACTCGGCGGGCGGCTGGTCCCGTCTGGGTCCTCAACGGCGTCTAGGACGTGAACTCGGGTGGTGTCGCCTCCGGCGGCGTCGAGGCGAGGGCGGATGGTGTCGCCAATACCGTCCTCCGCCGATAGGAGGACCACACCTCGGGGGCGGGCGAGACGGTGGCCGTCTGGCATGGCGGCCGCGGTGGTTACCCGAGCGGCGAGGTCGAGGGTCATGGTGCTCTTCCCGAGGCCGGGGTCGCCATCTAGGACGGTGACTTTGCCAAGGGGGAGGCGGCCGGGCCACAACCACTCGACGGCCTCGGCCTGTACGTCAGAGACCCGAATCAGCAGCGGCCGCGAGGGTGCCTCCGCCCGGGCCTTGCCGTTGCTCGCGGGCGGCGCGAGGGCTTCGCCGAGGGCGGAGACCGTGTCCGGGGGCAGGGGGACGGCGGCGGTCACGATGCGGTCCTCGCCATAGCCCGTAGCGCTCGGGCGGCCGTGGCCTCGTCGCCGCCGTAGTTGAGGATTGACCAGCACCGAAACTTGGTCAAGCGGTGGCCGGGCCCGACCGGTAGCCCGGTGGTCGCGGCGGCCGACTCGGAGAACACGACCAGCACCGGTACGCCGTCGTGGTCCGTCGAGGCCGAGGGTGTCCCGGCCGGGGTAGATGCCGAACAGTGGCGCCAATGGGCCGCCCGGGCGGTGTCGCGCATCTGCGAGAATCCGTACGGCTCCAATATTTCGGCCCAGGAAACCAGTCGGGAAAATGCCTCGGCCGGCGTCTCCCGTCCCTCAAGGTGGGGAGGCCGTAGGGGCCTCAGTGCTGGCACCGGTAGCGGCAGAGGAGCGGGCCTGGGTGGTAGGGCCTCGGCCACCTCCTCGGGCCTGTAGCGGCGCTCCGGGCGGCACTCCACCACCTGCACAGGGACCGGGGCGGCCTTGCGGTTCACGGTCCCGGCGATCCGTGTCAACCGGGCCAGGTCGCCAACGTTGTCGACGTGGCACCCGCGGTCCCGCCCGAGGGCGACAGCATGGGCATTCCACCGGTGGGACAGGTCGGCGGCGGATACCCGCTCGCCGGGGGAGGCGAACACGAGCGGCTCGCGGAGCAGGAACCGGACTAGTAATCCGTGCCCGGTCTGGTAGATCGCGGTCGGGGGCAGCGGCATCGATTCGACCAGCGCAAGGGCCTGGCGGAAGTCCGCTAGCAGTGGGAGTCGGCCGGAGACGTCCGCATGGCCCGGACCGGCTATGTCGAGGTCCAAGACCAACCCGGGCAATGCCACGGTGTCAGCGGCTCCACCTCGGCCCCGGGCTGGTCGGGCCCCGAGGGTGGCCACCGCGGCGTAGACGTTCTCGGCGGCGGCGGCGGCGGCGATGTAAGCGGCCATTTCCACGGTCTTGGCGGTGGGAAAGAACACAGTCGCTCGGTTCGGCAAGGTCGTCACTGCGACGAGACCGGGGGCGCCGGCATAGACCAACCCGAGGTCGGCCGCGATGACGGCACGGTCACCACGGCGGGTGGTCACGCAGCGCCTCGCCCGTTGGTTGCCTCGACGCGCTGCTCGTCAAGCCAAACGTCGAGATCGTCTGCTGAGAATCGAAGCTTGGCACCAACCTTGATGAATGTGAGCCGACGCTCAGAGACGAGCCTGCGGACGTGGCGCTCGGTGGTGCCGAGGTAGACGGCGGCGGTGGCCACGTCGAGGGGGGGACGATGGGGGTGGGAGAATGCACCTCCATCCGAGGCGGAGGCGACCTCGCTAGTTGTAAGATGAGGGGCAGTCGGAGAGACTGAAATGTTATGGACAGCGCCCCCCTGGCAGGGGCGCTGTTTTTCGCCTGTGCCGCTCACGCGACGGCCTCCTGCTTGCGGGCGCCCGACAGGATCGCGGCCACCTTCGCCAACACGGTCGGGTCGGTGATCCTCGGCGGCAAGCCCTGTGCCAGCCGACTCGCCTCCACGAACGCGGTGAGATCCTCCGCGGCGGTCACGAGGCGCACCGTCGGCGGTACCGGGCTTGCCGGGTAGAAGAGGGCGCCCGCTGGCATTCCGACCAGTCGGGACAGGTGGTCGGAGAACTCGACCGGTACGGGGTGATAGCCATTTAACACCCGCGACACCCACGCGGGCGTCTTGTGCATCGACTCCGCAACTGCACGAATAGAAAGCCGCCGCGCAGCGAGGACGGCTTTGGCCGGATGGGGCTCAGGATGGCCTTCGTGCTTGTTCAAGAGATTTACCTTCCGTCATTTCGTCAACGGCAGTAAAGCGTCTGTGGATTGTGGAAAACATCACCACGGCCCGACAGTCGACCGGTGATCCTTTGTGATCACAAGAGTCCGACACAGTGACTTCCCCAACCCCGGCGCTTGGCAACGCGGCCGCCGCGTGGTCCACCGCCTGGCTGTCCCTCCCGCCCGTTTCGCCGCGTTGCCCGTCAAGCCAGCTTCGGGATTACGCCTTCCATGTCACGTTTACCCGCTCCGGGAGCGGTGTCCAGCGCCCACGGGTTGCTGGCCCGATAACGATGGATTCGATCACCAGTTGGAGAACCTCCCGCCGCTCGGCGAATGTAAGGCTGGGCCAGGAGTGGCGCAGTGCCCCGGGACGGCCGAGGACGCTGGCCGCCTTGCTGCTGGTACGCCGCGTCGTGGTGATGGCCTTGCGTTCGCACTCAAGCCGCCGGAGCAGCGGCTTCCGGGCGGCCATCCACTCGGCCAACGAGATCGTCCCCGCTCCCCGAAGCTCGGCCAGTTCCGCGAGTTCGGCCTCGACGGCCTCGATGGCGCCCCCGGACGCACGCTCCTCGGTGGACCCGATGGGGAGGACTGCATCGTCAAACATTTGCAGCAGGATCTCCACGAGCATCTCTTCGAGTGGTTCGGCCCTCACCTGAGTGGACACCTTCGACGGCGTGCGGGTTGTGTAGATGGGACGACCCGTGATATCGACCGACCCGTTCATCTTTTCGCCCTCAGTGTTGGTCACGAGACCGCTAAGCAGGTGCGTGCGTGCCGGGCGCGTTCGCTTCCGCGCCGGGTCGGCCAGTACGGCCCGCAGCGCCTCCCAGGTGTCGCGGTCGAGCACGGGCTCCCACTCGCCCGGGCCAGCGATCTCGCGGCGGTGGACGCGGAGCCCGGCCACCGCCGGGTTGATCAGCACGCCCCGAAGGGTTGAGTGCGCCCATCTCCTGCCCTCCCGGGTGGGGACGCCATCGGCGTTCAACTCCTTGGTGACCCGGAGCAGGCTGGCGCCCTCCAGCACCCGGGCTGCAGCGCGGCGGACGACTTTGGCCTCGGCCTTGTTGACCTGGTACCCGGACGAGTACCCGTATGGGGGTCGGCCCCCGGGGTGTGAACCCTTCGCGGCAAGTTCGTCGTTCTTCATTCGCGTCCTCTCCCCGATCCGCTCCGATTCGTGCTGCGCCGCAGCGCCCAGCATCCGCGCCACCATCCGCCCCGAGGCCGTGGACAGGTCGACGTCCCCGGCAGCGACGGTGTGGATCTCCGCCCCCGTCGCCTCCACCAACTGCACCAGTCGTTCGAGATCGCCCAGGCGTCGGTACAAGCGGTCAACGTGATACGCCAGCACCACCGTCGCCTCACCGGCCTTGAGCGTCTCCACGAGCGCCTCGAAGGCCGGGCGGCGCTTTGCGCGGTAGGCGCTGATGTCGTTGTCGACGAGGACGGCGCCGACGGTCAGCCCCTGCCGCTCGGCCAGCTCTCGGCAGAGCCGTTCCTGCCTGGCCACCCCGAGGTGGTCGCCACGGGTGTCGGTGCTGATGCGGGCGTAGATGATGGCGGTCGTTGGCACGCCACCACTCTTACATTTTTACGCCAACTCCATTGCTAGTATTTCCTCAGGTATGTCGAAGTTGGCGAAGACGTTCTGGACGTCGTCCAGGTCCTCGAGGAGGTCGACGAGCCGGAGGACCTTTTTGGCGTCGGATTCATTGTCGAGGGGAACCAGGTTGCCGGCCACCAGGGTGACATCGGCGGAGTCAAAGGCCATGCCCGCCGCCTCCAAGGCGTCGCGCACGGCGGGCATGTCGGTCGCGGCGGTGGTGACGTCCCAGGTGTCGCCGCCGTCGCCGACATCCTCGGCGCCGGCCTCCAGCGCCGCCAGCATGATGTCGTCTTCGCTGATCTCGCCCCCCGACGCTGACCTCTTGGGGACAATGATGACCCCCTTGCGGTCGAACTGCCACGCCACCGCCCCCGGCTCGGCCATGGAACCGCCGTTCTTGGAGAAGATGGCCCGGATGTCGGACCCGGTGCGGTTGCGATTGTCGGTGAGGGTCTCGATGATCACCGCCACACCCGACGGGGCGTACCCTTCATAGGACACCGTTTCGTAGCGGACCCCTTCGAGCTCGCCGGTCCCCCGCTTGATGGCCCGCTCGATGGTGTCCATGGGCACCGACGCATCCCGCGCCTTCTGGAACATGGTTCGCAGGGTGGCGTTGGCGACCGGATCGCCGCCCCCCTCGCGCGCCGCTACCTCGACCTGGCGGATCAGCTTGGCGAACAGCTTGCCCCGGGCCGCATCCTGGGCCCCCTTCTTGTGCTTGATGGTGGCCCACTTGGAATGACCGGACATTCAGCCCACACCTTTCAGGAACAGGTCGTGAAGGCGAAGATCGCCTGACAATTCTGGATGAAATGACGTAACAAGGACCGGGCCTTGACGACAGGCGACGGGGCGGCCATCGACCTCGGCCAGCACCTCGACCCCCGCTCCGGTGCGCTCCACGATCGGAGCCCGGATGAACACCCCGTTGACCATCCCCGGCCCGAGCACCGGAATGGCCAGGGCCGCCTCGAACGAGTCCACCTGGCGACCGAAGGCGTTGCGGCGCACCGAGATGTCGATGACGCCGAAGCCCAACTGGTCCTGGCGGCCGTCGAGCACCTCGGTCGCCAGCAGGATCATCCCCGCGCAGGTCCCGAAGGCAGGCATCCCCGCCCCCAGCCGCTCCGCCAGGGGCATCCGCAACTCGGCGCTGTCGAGCAGCAGAACCATGGTGGTGGACTCACCACCAGGAATGACGATGCCGTCGATCCCCGCCACGTCCTCGGGGCGGCGGATCTCGACGGTATGGGCGCCTAGCTCAGCGAGGACCGCAACGTGCTGGCGGACGTCGCCCTGCAGCGCCAGGACGCCGACCTTGGCGCTCACCTGGTGGCCTCCCGGCCATCACCAGCCACGCTCCGCCAAGCGGGTCTCGACCTTGGAGGATTCCTCGCCCCGCATGGCAGGTCCGAGGGCCCGGCTGACCTTGGCCACGATCCCCGGATCCCGGTAATGCGTCGTGGCCTCGACGATGGCCCGGGCGACACGGGGCGGATCGGCGCTCTTGAATATGCCCGAGCCCACGAACACCGCCTGGGCGCCCAACTGCATGACCAGGGAGGCGTCGGAGGGGGTGGCGATACCACCGGCGCAAAAGAGCGGTACCGGCAGCGAACCTGTTTCCGCCAGTTCCTGCACCAGCCCGACCGGGGCCTGCAGGGTCTTGGCCCAGCCGTACAGCTCCGCCGAGTCGGCCTGGGTGATGCGGCGAATATCGCCGATGATGGAGCGGAGGTGGCGCACCGCCTCCTTGATGTCGCCGGTGCCCGCCTCGCCCTTGGAGCGGATCATGGCCGCCCCTTCGGAGATGCGCCGCAACGCCTCCCCCAGATTGGTCGCCCCGCAGACGAACGGCACCGTGAAAACCCACTTGTCGATGTGGTACGCCTCATCGGCGGGGGTCAGGACCTCGCTTTCGTCGATGTAGTCGACTCCGAGGGATTCGAGGACCTGGGCCTCGGCGAAGTGGCCGATCCGGGCCTTGGCCATCACCGGGATGGTGACCGCCGCCTTGATGCCCTCGATCAGGGCGGGGTCGCTCATGCGGGCCACGCCGCCTTGGCGGCGGATGTCGGCAGGGACCCGTTCCAGCGCCATGACGGCCACCGCCCCGGCGTCCTCGGCCACCTTGGCCTGGTCGGCGGTGACCACGTCCATGATCACGCCGCCTCGCAGCATCTCCGCCAGACCCCGTTTGACGAGGTCGGTGCCGGTACGTCGGGTATCGCCAGCCACGGCGCTCAGTCTACGGGGCGGCGCCGGCAAGCCGTGACCCCCTTTTCCCCCCTCGTCTCAATGCACGCTGGTCGCGGTGCCGACCGGTGCCAGCTCGACCCACGTCGGGCCCGGCGTCAGGGGGATCGGTTGATTGGCGGAATCGGTGTACTGCGTGACGGAGGTCGAAGACGCCTTGGTCCAGTGCGCCTGGATGACATGGCCGCCGGTGAACACCATGGCGGTGCCCGAGCCGACCGACTGGCCTTTGGGGATGGCGGGGGGTGGGTAGATCCCTTCACCTGCCGCGTAGCCGTCGGTCACGTAGGGAATGAGCTCCACGATCACGTTGCTGGCTGCGATCTGGGGGCCGTTTTGCAGGGCGTCGACCGAGCCGTTCTGGCCCCGTTTCCATGTCTGGGTGGCGGCGTCCCAGTCCCAGGTGGCCGACGAGAAGCCGAAGTTGAGGTCCAGGTGGGTGGCCGCGGCCGCTCCCGCGCCGCTCGGTACCGCCCCGGCGGCGCGATAGGCGAACAGGGCGGGCGGGGGCCCGGAGCCCTTGGGGGCGAGGCTCAGCAGGGCCGCGGTGTTGGTGTACAGGTTGTGGGGCGCCGGGTGGGGGCCGCTGCGAACGTACGGCGCCGCGAACGTGTCGGCCCCGACGTCGACGACCGGTGAGGCGCGGAGCTGGGCGACGTAGTTGGGGTTGCCGCCGGAGTAGCTGTAGAGCGGGTGATTGAGGGCGGACACGACGTCGAGATCGGTGGTCCGGGTGGATCGCACCGGGCCGATCCGGGCGGCGTCGGTGGACTGGAACACCGCGATCAGGCGCGTGACGCGGCCCTCCACCATCTCCTCGAACACCACGTCAGCCGCGTCTAGGCCCGACTGGGGCCGGGCGAGGTCGACGTTGTCGACCTTCACCACGATCGCCACCCGGTTGAGTTTGGCGGCGTCAGGTTGCGAGATCCCGGTCAAAGGGGCGACGGGCGGAGGCGGTGGGGCCGTAGTGGTGGTGGTGGCCGCGGTCGAGGTGCTTTTGGGTGCCGTGGTGCTGGGCGGCGGTGGCGCCGCCTTCTTGGCGCCTCCGCACGCGGCCACCAGCACGAGCGCCGCCGCGAACACCGAGCCGCGGCGGAGCGCGACCGTGCGACGAGATTTGAACACGATGGTGGTTACAGCTCCCTGAGCGCTTCAATGCGCTCGTCGAGGGGCGGATGGGTGTCGTAGAGAACGCGTCAGCCAGGCCAATCGGGCTGACGGCGGCGGCCGAAGGGGCGCGCCCAGCCACAGGTGGGCGGTCGCGGGCGCACCGGAACCGGTGCTCACCAGTGTGCCGAGCCGTTGCATCTTCTCCAGGGCGGACACCAAGGCGGGCGGATAGCGGGTCAGATGGACGCCGGAACTGTCGGCCATCTCCTCCCGGAGAGGGTCGATCGAGAGCCGCAGGCCCAGCCCCGCCAGGGCGGAAAACGGCACGAGGAGCGACGCCAGGACGGCCCCGCCGCCGGTTCCCGTGGCGGCGCGCGCGGGGCGGCCGAGGATGCCGAACAGTCCGACCGCCACGGTGGCGGTCAGGATGTCGTCGTTGCGGATGTGGCTCACTTCATGGGCCAGCACCGCTTCCAACTCGATGCGGCTGAGCTGGTCGAGCAGACCCGAGGTGACGACCAGGGCGGCGTGGTGTGGGGAGCGCCCCATCGTCAAGATATTGAGGCCGGCATCGGTGACGACATACAGGTCGGGCTGGGGCACACCGGCATTGGCACCCAGGCCCTCGACCAGGTTGAAGAGCCGGGCGTGGGTGACGGGGTCGGCCGGTTGCGCCCCGAGTAGCCGCAGGGCCAGCGATTCGCTGCCCCACCAGGCCAGGCAGGCAAGGGCGGCCGCCACGATGACGCCGACAGCGAGGGCCACCAGGGGCGCCAGGACCAACCAGGCCAGCAGGGCCGCGACGAACCCGACCAGGGCGGCGCTGGACGCGACCAACAGGATCGCCCGGTGCCTGTTTCTTGACGCACGACCGCCCGAGCCGTGATCGACTGCGCTCATGACGGTCCTGAAAGTTGCAGGCCAGCCGTCACGGAACGGTCATGTTAACGGCGCTGCACCGAGTCGGGTGCCGGGCCTAGTTCTGGAGGCGCTCGTAGAACCCGGCGTAGCGCTCCGCCAGCCGGTCCATCGAGAAGTGTGACGCCCGAATGTCCGCCCGAGCCACCATCTCATCGACCGTGGTACCCCCGCCCAGAGCTTGCTCGAGGGCGGCCGCCAGGGCGGTCACGTCACCGGGGGCCACCAACAACGCTTCTTGTCCGGGGCGTGCGACGTGGCAGTAGCCGGGGAGGTCGCTGGCCACGATGGGCGTCGAGGCCGCCATGGCCTCGAGCAGCACCACGCCGAACGACTCGCCGTGCAGAGAGGGGGCGCAGAATACGTCGGCGGCCCGGATGCGGCGGGCCTTCTCGAGATCACTCAACCGGCCCAGCCACTCGATGCGGGGCTTCTCGGCCGTCAGGGCCTGCAGCCGGCCGGTCTCGGGACCGTCGCCTCCGACCCAGAGCCGAACGTCGGAGCCCAGGTGGTCCATGGCCTCGATCAGGACGGCGAGGCCCTTGCGGGGTTCGTGGCGGCCCACGAACAGAATCGTCTTGCCCTCGGTCGGCCACGGATCGGCCTTGGAAAAAAACACCGTGTCGATGCCGTTGCCCACCAGTTCGTAGTGGCCACCGAGCGCCTGTTGGGCGGTCTTCAAGGCGTCCTCGGACACCGCGCAGCGCAGCGACAGCCGCCGGGCGACCGCCCGGGCGGCGGGCCGCGAGACCCGGTAGACGGCGCTCTCACCGCAGCGGTGGAAGGTGCCCACGGTGGGCGCTTCGGTGAAGACCAGGGCCGTGAGGGTGGGGCCGGGGACGAGCGGCTCGTGGAGATGGACGACGTCGAACGCCTCGTCCCGGAGGGCCCGGATAGTGCGCAGCACGCACGACGGATCCGGGGCGATGGGGGCCATCGACCCGTTGGAGGCCATGGGGATCGACTGCCCCAATGGGGTGACGGAGCTGTCGGGGGGCGGGCCGTCGCAAGGACCGAGGACCCGGGCGTCGATGCCCGATGCCCGCAGCGCACGGCCCAGCGCCAGCACCTGGCCTTGCACGCCGCCGGGCAGGGTGAGGCTATAGGGGCAAATCAGGCCGACACGCACGGACAAAAGGTACTTCGCCCGGCCCGACTGCCGGGTCGGCGGCGTCAGTCGTTGTCGATCATGTAGTCGTCGCCTTGGTGGTACTCGTACAGGGCGTGCAGGCCGGGCAGGTCATAGGTGACCAACTCCTGGCCCTCCCAGCGAGCGCCCAGCTCCTCGGCCACCTCGACCTCGTACATGCCGCTCGGCTCGGCCCCCGTCCACCGGAACCCCACCATCGTGTTCTCTTTCCGGCAAAGGACCACCCGGCTGGCTGCGTTGGCGCCCACGGCGTCCTCCTTTCCTGGCCCTCCATTATGCGTTTCGTGGCGTCTGCGGGTTACGTAGCATCATGGTCGGCGTGAGTGACGAAATTCCTGGATCGCCGCAGATTCCCCAGGTCCGGACCCCCGAAAAGTGGAACACCGGGGTCTACGCCAACGGGATCGGGGTGTGGTTCACCCAGACCGATTTCACCCTCGACTTCGTGGTCAACCTGCCGCCCGAGGTCAGCCAGGACGAAGCCGGCGGTCAGGTGGTCGTCAGCCCCCAGGAGGTGGTGGCCCGGATCAAGGTGCCACCGCCCCTGGTGTTCCAGCTGATGCGCAACCTGAGCACCAACCTCGACCGCTATGAGGTCCAGTACGGCGCCATCCAGGAGTTCGCGGGCCCCACGTTGGGCACCGATGAGACGCCGACGCCCCCTCCCGAAGGCGAGGCGTGACGCCCTGCCGGCGCGGGCGCGGGCCCGCAGGCCGTAGGGCCCGCTACCGGAAACATCGACGATGAACGGCGATGACGACGAAGGCACAGCAGGGTATCGACCCTGGTGTTGGGGTAGTTGAAGGTGATCGTCCGGTCGGACTGGCGCCACCCTCCAGGTCGGCTCGGTCCGTAAAGCTCGGTAAGCGTTTTGCCAAAAAGTGGTGTCAGGACAACACTTTTTGGCAAAACGCTTCCGGGCGGCGTCACCTCGCCGGTTGGTTCGATGCCGTGGCCGTTCCGTGGGTTCCGTGGGCTCCGTGGCTTCCGTGGCTTCCGTGGGTTCCGTGGGTTCCGTGGGTTGCGGATCAAGTCGCCGGTGCGAGATCACCGGGGGGAACACACGGGCCGCGTCCGATTCGGTGCGATGGCCCTCCCGACCACCGGGTGGTTGGTCAGTAGCGACGTCGAGTTCCACGGCCCGATACCGGTCCGTAACCACCCGGGCTACGGCGTTCCCCGGCGATTCACGCCTAACGGGTGTCCAGGCTCCCACGGGCGAATACGCTTCAGGCCTAGCGGCGACGGTTTCTGGCTGGTCGGGCCGGTCGACCGGCCGGTTCCGGTCAAGGCCCTCAAGGGTTACTTCTACCTGCGAGAACCGCTCCGCCGGCCCGGGATACCCGGTGGCCGCCATCGATCTGGTGTCAGCCGGCTCCGGCACGTCGAACAGTCGGCCCTTGGAGCGCCCCTCGACGCCACAGCCCTCGACGCCTATCGCCGCCGGCTGGGCGACCTGGAGGCCGAGATCGCCGAGGCCGAAGGGTGGTCAGACACCAGCCACCACGAGGCCCTCGAGGCGGAGCGGGATGCCCTCGTCGATGAACTGATGAAGGCCACCCTGGGACGAAGGGAGCGGGGCGCCGGCCGGGAGGACTTGTACCCCTTCTCGTCTCGATACAACATGACCTCGGCGTCTCTGTCGAGCCCAAACGTGTGGTTCGGTGGTCGTCGGGGAGGCGGACCAGCACTAACGCCCGTACCCCGGGTCACTGGGCCAGTTGGGCTGCATCAGATGCCATTGCGTCGGGTCGCGTCGGATGAGCACCTCGAGTTCCCCGGCCAGGACCTGAGTCACCCGGGCCGCCTCCGCTCTGGTCGCGGCGGAACCGGCGCCCCTGGCCATGGGCCGGGGTCGAATCTCGGGCCGCACTACGGCCAGGTGCCCCTCGCCCGGGCCATTAAAGTACACCGCCGAAGGTAGGAGGGCGGCGCCGGTCCGCATGGCCAGCGTGGCGGGACCAGCCGGCAGCTCGGTCCGCTCGCCAAAGAAGTCCACTTCGACGCCTCCTGAGGCACCGACGTTGCGATCGCAGAGCAGGCACACCACTCCGCCCGCCCGCAAAGCCCGAACCACGGCCATCGCAGCCCCAGGGCCGACCGCGACCACCTCCATGCCAAGGCTGCGGCGAAAACTCACGAACCATTCGAACAGCTCCGGTGGTTCGAGGGCCTCCACGACCACCGTCATGGGGAAACCCTGCTGGACCATCCAGAAGCCGCCCCATTCCCAACCGCCGAGGTGGGGCAGCGCCAGGATGGCGCCCCGCCCGTCGTGGACGGCGCGGGAGATGCGGCCGATTCCCTCCCACGACATACCCGCGTCGATCTGGGCGGGGGACGATCCCGGTAGACGCAGCGACTCCGCCCAGTACCGGGCGTAGGAGGAGAAGGCGGCGTCAACCGCGGCATCGACGGCGCGACTGCTCACCCCGGGCCCCAAGGCCCTGCGCATGTGCCGGGCGACCATCTCCCGGCGCCGCATGAGGCCGGCCCGCCGGCGGGAGGCCGCGACTGCAACGCTGGAAGCGACAGCTTCCACCAGCGACCCCGGGAGCCGGTGGGCCACCGCGGCGCCACCCCGGTAGGCGAGCACGGAAACGGGTGGCAGCCGGGGGAAGTGGCGGGCCGGCGAGGATGCACCATGAGAGTTCCCCGATGCTCGGGAATGCGGCGTCACCACCGGCGGGGTGGGATCAGGAGCGGCGCCCGGCGGGGCGGGATCTGGGGCGACGTTTGGCGCCGGCGGCGTGGGATCAGGAGCGGCGCCCGGCGGGGCGGGATCTGGGGCGACGCCTGGCGCCGGCGGCGTGGGATCAGGAGCGGCGCCCGGCGGGGCGGGATCAGGGGCGACGCCTGGCGCCGGCGGGGTGGTCAGGGTCGCCGGGTGCCGTGCCGGCGTCCGGAGGCTCCGGAGCCGCGCTTGGGATCAGAGTCGGGCCGGAGACGGGCGGCCCGCCTCTCCTCCCAACGGGTGGACCGACGGGGACCGTCGCTCTCGTGCGCGATCCCTCCCGGGCGCGGCGAGGACGCCATTCCGCTGCCGCCTTGGCGGGCTGCGGACTGCTGGCGCCAGGCTCGCCACCGTTCGGCCATGGCCGCCGAGGAGTCGGCGGCGCCACCGTCGGGGTCCCCGGCGCCGGTGCTTCCGTGGATCTGGCCGGTGTCAGCCGGGCGTCCCGCGACCGGATGTAGCGGCGCCGGCCCGGCCTGTCCCCGCACCCGGACTCCAGGATCGGGAACTCCGGTCTGGGGGCCGATCGGGACGGCGCCTTCCGCCTCGGCCTCGGCCTCGGCCTCGGCTGGCTCGATCCGTTCCGTCTCGATGGCCACGGTGGCCTGGCGCCACACCTTGGCGAAGCGTTGCACCGCGGTGGCCGCCGTCAGGATCAGCATGACCCAGAGGATGGGAACGAGGATCACGGGGGCAACCAAACCGATGCACAACAAGATGATCCGCTCGGCGCGCTCCATGAGCCCGCCCTTGGCGTCGAACCCGAGAGACTCCGCCTTGGCCCGCTGGTAGGAGATAAGGGTCGACACCGCCAGGATCCCGTAGGGCAGCAGCGCCACATGACCGTGCCGCGACGTCTGGAGATACCACGCCACCCCGCCCATGATCACGGCGTCGGTGACCCGATCGGACACCGAGTCGAAGAAGGCTCCCCGCCTGGATGCGGTACCGCTGGCCTTGGCCAAGGCACCATCCAGGAGGTCGGGGACGGCCGACAAGATGAGCAGAATCAGGCCCAGGGTCAGCCGGCCGGTGCCGATGGCGACAGCCGCCGGCACCGCCATGACCAGGCCCAGGGCGGTCAGATGGTCGGGCGAGAGCCCGGTCCGCCCGAGCGCCGAGCCAATCGGGCCAACGCCCTTGTCGACGCTGGAACGGAACCGTCCGTCGAACACAATTACTCCTGATGCTCGCGAAAGTTGCCCATCACCGTATCACCGGTGGTCGTTAGGCTGTCCGAATCCTCTCCGGCGCCGGGTTGCCACCGGTCGCAACCGACACCTAACCATCGAGCGAGGTACAACCTGTGAAGACCTTCCCTCCGTCGAAGATCCGCAATGTGGCACTGGTCGGGCACGGTGGGGCAGGGAAGACGACCACGGCCGAGGCACTTCTGTTCGCCGCCGGGGCGATCAGCCGCAAGGGCCGGGTCGAGGATGGAACGACGGTCTCGGATTTCGACGCCGAGGAGATCAAGCGTCGCATTTCAGTCTCGGTCGCTCTGGCGCCCTTCGAATGGCATGACCACAAGGTCAACCTCCTCGACTGCCCCGGGTACTCGGACTTCGGGACCGACACCATGGCGGCGTTGCGGGTCGCCGACCTGGTCGTCTTCGTGGTGAGCGCGGTGGAAGGCGTGGAGGTTCAGACCGAGCTGATGTGGAAGGCGGCGGCCAAGCTGGGACTCCCCCGCCTCATCTTTGTCAATAAGCTGGATCGGGAACGGGCCAGTTTCAGTCGCACCCTGGAGCAGTTGCAGCAGACCTTCGGTGCCGGCATCGCCCCCCTCGAACTGCCTATCGGCGAGGAGGCGGGCTTCGTCGGGGTGGCCGACCTGCTATCCGACACGGCGATCACCTACGACGGCGGCAAGCCTACGACGGGGCCGATCCCCGCCGACATGGAGGCCCAGGAGCGCGAGGTCCACGAGTCCCTGATCGAGGGCATCGTGGTGGCCGACGACGACCTGATGGAGCGCTACCTGGACGGCGACGTACCCGACTTCAAGGAACTGGAGGAGACCCTCGCCCACGGCGTCGCCTCGGCCCAGGTCTTCCCGGTGCTGTGCGGGTCGGCCGCCAAGGACATCGCCATCGACCGCCTGGCTACGTTCATCTGCGAGATCGGGCCCTCGCCGCTCGACCGCCCCGGGGCCCAGGTGACGGCCGGAGACCATCGCACCGAGATCAGGCCCGACCCCGGCGGCCAGCCCCTGGCCGCGGTCTTCAAGACCCTGGCGGACCCCTACGTGGGCAAGATCTCCCTGTTCAAGGTGCTGTCGGGCACCATCCGCCCCGACGCCGTGCTCACCAACCCCCGGACCCACGCCGACGAGAAGCTGCACGGACTGTTCACCCTCCGGGGCAAGGAGCAGGTCGCCGTCAACGAGGTCCCGGCGGGCGACCTGGCGGCTGTCGCCAAGCTGGGCGACGTCACGACAGGCGACACCCTGGCCCCCCGGGGCACGCCGGTTGTCGTCCCCCGCCCGCCCGTCGTGGCGCCGGTGCTGTCGGTCGCCATCCGGCCCAAGTCCAAGGGCGACGAGGACAAGCTGATGACGGCGCTGCACCGCATCCGGGAAGAAGACCCGGCCCTCACCGTCCGTCGGGACGACGAGACCCATCAGACCCTCCTGTCGGGGATGGGCGAGGCCCACCTGGCCATCGCCACCGAACGCCTGTCGCGCAAGTTCGGTGTCGAGGTGGAGACCGAGGACGTGATCGTCGCCTACCGGGAGACCATCAGCGGCACCGCCGAGGCAGAAGGCAAGTACAAGAAACAGACCGGCGGCCACGGTCAGTTCGGCGTCGCCTTCCTGCGGGTCGAGCCGCTCCCCCGGGGCGGCGGGTTCGAGTTCGTGGACCACATCGTGGGTGGGGCCATCCCCCGACAGTTCATCCCGGCGGTGCAGAAGGGCATCGAGGAGACGATGTCCAGAAGCGGGGTGTTCGGCTATCCGGTGGTCGATGTCAAGGTCACCTGCTTCGACGGCAAGTTCCACCCCGTCGATAGCTCCGAGATGAGTTTCAAGATGGCGGGATCGGTCGGGTTCCGTGACGCCATGGCCAAGGCGGGCCCGGTGTTACTGGAGCCGATCTCGCTGCTCGAGGTCACCGTTCCCCCCGCCTATCAGGGAGACGTGATGGGCGATCTCAATTCCCGTCGCGGCCGGGTCCAGGGAACCGAGCAGGGCGAAGACGGAGAGTCGATGGTCACCGCTACCGTGCCCACGTCGGAGTTGCTTCGCTACGCCATCGACCTACGGTCGATCACCGGGGGCCGGGGCCACTTCAGCGCCACCCACGACCACTACGACCCCCTGCCCCAACACTTGTTCGACAAGGTGCGCCGGGACACCGCATCTTCTTGAATCTCGGTATATATCACCCGATCGTCGCCAACGGCGAGCCCGAGTGCTTGACATAGCAACAACATGCTGGCATCGTGCGAAATGCGGGGGCGAAACGTGGGGGCGAAACGTGGGGGCGAAACGTGGGGGCGCAACAGTGGGCGACATCGACAACCCGGGTTCACAGCAGGTCACCCGACGCGGCTTCCTGGGTTGGGGTGCCACCCTCCTGACAGCCGTGGTCGTTCCCGGCGCGGCGGTCATGCTCGGCGAGACGGCAGCGGCGGCGGCGACATTCGCCCCGTTGGCGCCCTATGCCCTCACGAGCTGGAATTCGCTCACCAATCGCACCGTGCAGGCCGCGGCACGCGGCGGCGGTGCCGGGACCGCCCTCAAGGTGGTGAAAGTCACCAACCTGGTCAAACCAACGACCAAGCCGATGAGCGGCGACGTGTTTTCGGTCGCTTTCCAGGTGACCAAGGCGTTGCCGCCGGGGATCTACACCGTGACCGCTCCCGGCCTGGGAAGCTTCCCGCTGTATATCTCGGGGCGCGGCACCTCGGCCAGCGCCATGATCAACCGGCGGATGCCCGCCTAGCTCTCAGTCACCCGATCCCAGCCGGCCCCGTGTCCCCGATCGCGGCGGCGGGGAGGCCACGCCCGCGGGCCCCTCAGCGGTCCATGGACGACCAATCCTCGGGATTGTCTTCGACCAGGTGGTCGCCGACGGTCCCAACCACGCCGTCGACAAGCACCAGGGCCCGCTTCTTGGGGGGGTCGTCGGCGGAGTACAACAGGATCCGCCAGGTGGGGTGAGAGATGAGGCCCCGCCAGCTCAGTTGGGCCGAGGCGTGACCGACCGTGAACCCGACCTTCTTGGTAGCCGCCACCAGGGCGTCGGTTTCGTTGACCCGCAAGGTGACGCCGGAGGCAAAGTGGTAGCAGGCGAGGGCCAGCAGGAACAGCCCGCCGTAGAACAAGCCCTGGTTGACCAGCACCCCGGTACCCCGGATCAGGTAGAGACCGACGCAGATCATGCCGCTCGCCGCCAGGATCAGCCCGGAAATGCGCCGTCGGTTGTTGTTGGGGAAGGTGTAGGGCCCGACGTAGCTACTGGCATCCAGCTCCTCGGGCAGCTCGTCGCGGTGTTCCCCATCGGCAGGCCCCCCCGGGAGGACCCCGGGCCCGGGCGCCACTGCCACCGGCGGCGCCGGCTCGGGCGTCTCGGAAGTGGGAGGCGTGTCGGTTTCGTCGGCCATGGTGGGCGGAGCCTACGGACCGGCGGGTGGGGCCGGCCAGGCGGCCCGCAGCCGACCGCCGGTGTCGCTCAGCGCTTCCGGCAACACCCGGGTATCGGCGACGGTGGTCATGAAGTTGGTGTCACCATTCCACCGGGGCACCACATGGAGGTGGAAATGGCCGGGGACGCCGGCACCGGCGGCCCGGCCCAGGTTGGCGCCCAGGTTGAGGGCATCGGGCCGGTAGGCGGCCTTGAGCGCCCGGACGGCCCCGACCACGCCCTCCCACACCGCAGCCAACTCCGCCTCCGTCAACTCCTCCAGCTCAGCCACGTGGCGGGTGGGCATCACCATCAGATGGCCGCTGGTATAGGGGTACAGGTTGAGGATGGCGACCGCTCCCCCGCCTGGGTGGCGCCACAGGATGTGGGTGTCGGTATCCGGACCGCGGCTGGCCAGAATGGCGCAGAAGACGCACTCGGGATTGCCTTCCCCGGCCTCACCGTCGGCTACTGCGGTCACGAAGGCGCTGCGCCATCCGGCCCACAGCCGCTCCAGGCCCGGGCCTGTCAAAGCGTGACGCCGAGCAGCGCCGCCGCAGCCACCACATTTCGACCCGACGCCGCCGCCTCGTCGACGGCGGCCAGGGCGGCGGGGGTGTCCAGGTCGTCGTCGAGCGCCGCCCGCACCGCCTCGAGGACCTCGCCATTCGAGTCGGAGCCGGAACCGGCCCCCTGCCACGCGTCCAGTCGGGCCGCCGCCTCCTCGAGACACCGGTCGTCCCAGTCCCACGCGCCGCGGTAGTGGTGGCCGATGATCGCCAGGCGGATGACGGCGGGCTCCCAATCCTTGAGCAGGTCGCTCACGAACACCAGATTGCGCAGCGACTTCGACATCTTGGTGCCGCCGAGGCGTACCAGCCCGACGTGCATCCAATGGCGGACGAACGGCTGGCCGGTTGCCGCCTCGGACTGGGCCGCCTCACACTCGTGGTGCGGGAAGATCAAATCGCTGCCCCCGCCGTGCAGGTCGATGGTGGTACCCAGCTCCCGCATGGCCAGCGCCGAGCACTCGATGTGCCAGCCAGGCCGGCCCGGGCCCCACAGCGACTCCCAGGCCGGCTCGCCCGGTGCCGACGGCTGCCACAGGATGAAGTCCAGCGGGTCCCGCTTGTTGGGATCGTCGGGGTGGCCCCCGTTCTCCTCGGCCAGTTTGAGCATCGTCGCCCGGTCGAGGTGGCTGACGGCGCCGAAATGCTCGAACGACGCCACGCTGAAGTACACCCCGCCGCCAGCCTGGTAGGCGTGGCCCGAGTCGAGGACCATCCCGATGAACCCCAGGATGTCGGGGATGGCCGACGTGGCCCGGGGCTCGCTCCACGCCGTCAGCAGCCCCAGCGCCTTCATGTCGGCGTCGAAGCGAGCCATCTCCTCGGCCGCCAGGTCGAGGTAGTTGACCCCGAGCTCCCGGGCCTTGCGCAGGATGTCGTCGTCGACGTCGGTCACGTTGCGGACGCACTGGGTCACGTGGCCCAGGTCACGGAGGCGCCGCTGGAGGATGTCGTAGGTCAGGTAGGTCGCGGCGTGCCCGAGATGGGCGGCGTCATAGGGCGTGATCCCGCAGGTGTACATGGTCACCGTCGGCCCCGGGGCGAACGGAACCACGAGCCCCCGCGACGTCTCGAACAGCCGCATCAGATATTGATGTTGGTCAGCCGAATCGAGGCCCGAGTTTTGTAGCGGGTGTTGATCTGGAGCAGCACCGGCGTCAACGCCTCGATGGCGGAGGCGCTGGCCAGGGCGCCGGCATCCAGAGGCCGCAACCCGGGGAGCCGGGAGATCAGTTCGCTGACGGCCAGGGTGGCCGACGGGTGGTCAGAACACACCAGCACGTCGCTGCACATGTCGTGATTGAGATCAGCCAGCTCTTTGGCCGGGACGTGATGCAGGGCCGCCGCCACCCGGGCGGCAGGAACGGCGGCCTGGACCCAGGCGGCGACCGATCCCCGGGGCGGTATCAGGGGAACGAACTCGTTGCCGACCCGGGTCAGGGCGTTGGCCATGGACAACACGACCTTTCCGGCCAACAACCCGGCGACCGAGCTGACGGTGGGCGCCGCCGCTTCCCAGGGGGTGGCGACAACTACCAGATCGGCGGCCGCCGCGGCGGCGTTGTCGCCCGGCGTGATCTGGAGATCCAACGCCAGCCACTGGGCGCAGAGCTTCCCGCAGATGTCGGCCGCCCGCTCGTGCGAGCGCGACCCGACCGTGACCGGGATACCGACCGACGCCAGGCGCAGTGCCAAACCCTGACCGGCGGGGCCGGTCCCGCCCAATACTCCGATGTGCATTGCTCAACCTTTACACGCCCCGGGGAGTTACAGCGACTACAAGGTGCCAGCACCGAGGTCGCTGAGTACCGCCATGGCGGCGTTGCGACCGTTTATGCCGATCACGCTGCCCCCGGGGTGGGTGGCGGCACCGCAGAGGTACAGCCCCGGCAGCGGCGTCCGGGGCGGGAAGCGCTGGTCCCACATCTGCGAGGGCAAGCACGAACCCTGGAAGATGTGGCCTCCCGTCAACCCGATCCGCTCCTCTACGTCCGGAGGCCCGAGCAACTCCCAGTGCTCGACGCAGTCAGCCACATCGGGCGCCCACAGGGCGATGCGGGCCAGCACCTGGCCGGCGATCTCGACGCGTCGCGACGCCCAGTCACCGCGGGCCAGATGGAACGAGGCGTACTGGGCGAACACGCTCATGGTGTGGTGACCGGCAGGGGCGACGGTCGGGTCGTAGGCGGTCTGGAAGTACAGCTCGCACCAGTCCGGGGCCGGCTCGCCCCGGCAGGCGGCGGCGAAGGCGCGCTGGGTGTCGTCGATCCCCGTGGACAGCACGACCATCGACCGGTACACGTACTCACCGTCGAGGCCTCCGGGCGCGGCCGTGAACCGGGGCAGCCGGGACAGGGCGCAGTTGAGCTTGAGTACCGGGCTGCGCACATCCCACGCCTCCACGCGAGAAACCCACCACGCCGGGGCGGCGTCGGCACCCACCAGACCCAGCGTGCGCTGAGGGTCGGCGTTGCTGACCACGACCGGCGCCCGGAGCACGGTGCCGTCATCCAGCTCCACACCCACGCCGGGCGAGATCCGGGCGACCGGAAGCCCGCAGGCCAGCACCGCTCCGGCTTCGGCCGCCGCGTCGGCCAGGGCGAACGACACCCGGCCCATGCCTCCCTCGACATACCCCCACCCCCCGAGCAGGCCCATGTTGTGCATGAGCCGCACCCCCGCCGTACCCGGGTCCCGGGGTCCGGCCCAGGTCCCGATCACCCCGGCCCCGTGGAGCGCGGCCCGCAACCGCTCGTCGTGCACGTAACGCTCGACCAAGTCGGCCACCGGCAGCTCGAACACCACTTCGACCGCCTCGGGATCACCGGCCAGGAGCGACGACAGGCGTTCTCGGGTCGGCGCCTCGCCGACCCAGGTGTCGAGGGCGGGATCCGCCGAACGGAGCCGGTCCCGGATCCGGGTGTACACGTCCTGATAGGCGAAGAAGCCGTCGACGTCGCGAGGCGACAACTGGCGGACCGAATCCGCGGTGCGCCGGGGGTCCTTCCAGTCGGTGAACGAGGTGCCGTCGGCGAAGGGGGACCACTGGCTGGGATCGCAAGGGAACACCCGGTAGCCCCGTCGGGCCAGGGCCAGTTCCCCGATCACCAGCGGATGCAGGAGCCCGACCAGGTAGGCGCAGGGGCTCACCACGTAGTTCGGGTCGGGGAAGGGGCGCTCGAGAGTGCAGGCGCCGCCGAGCCGTTCCCGGCGTTCCAACACCAGCGTCCGCCGGCCCGCCCGGCCCAGATAGGCGGCGGCGGTCAGCCCGTTGTGGCCCCCGCCGACCACGATCACATCCCACTGCCGAGCGGCCAGCTGCGACACCGGCATGGGCAGCCCGACCTGGCCGAGCGCGCTGGCGACCGATGCCGTCACCCGGGGCAGGGTACAAGCCGACGCCCCCGGGTAGCTCCTGCTACCCGGCTCGATAGGGGTGGCACACTGACGCGGAGCGCAGCCCGCATCTGGCGCCGGGCCATCCCCCGCCGCGGGCGGCGGGTCGAGGTGAGTGAGGTGCTGGGCCGGGGTGACTGACCCGTCAGCCGTGATCGGGATCGAGGCGGTAGCCCCGACCGGCCACCGCCTGGATGGCGGCCCCGGCAGGACCGAGACGGCGCCGGAGACGACCCACCGCCGCCTCGAGAAGATGGGGATCGGTGCTCGGGCATCCCCAGATCCGGGTGAGGAACGACTCCCGGCTGACGACGGCGCCCGGCTTGCGAGCCAGCAGCTGCCAGATGGCGCGCTCTTGGGGAGCCAACTGCTCGACCACGCCGTCCAGCTCGATCGCCCCACCCTGGACGACGATGTCATGGCCCTCGAAGCGATAGGCCAGGCGGCGCTCGCTCAGATGATCGCCGAGGGCCCGGACCAGGAGCCCGAGGCGGCCGATCGACGGCGTCACCGGGTCCGCGACTCCCTCCAATCGGGCCCCCTCGGCACATACCGGCCCAACACAGGCCGCGGTCACCGGCCCGTTGAGTGCCGCCCGCAGCTGGTCGGCCTCGGCGCCGTCGCCCGCCAAGGCGAACAGGTTATGGACCGCCGGGGCGCTGGTGAAGGTGATGGCATCCACCTGGCCCGCGCAGGCCATCTTGGCCAGCCGCCGGGCCGGTTCCGGGTCGCTCGGAACCCGCCACCGGTAGACGGGGACGGTGAGCACCGTCGCCCCGGCGCCGGCCAGGGCGTCGACCATGGCGGGGCTCTCCATGCCGTACTCCTGCACCGCCACTCGCCGGCCCTCGAGGGGTTGCGCCCGCAGGATGTCGATAAGGGCGTCCATCTGCTCGGTCGGCGACTTCTGCCAGGCGCTCAAGCCCCCGATTTGAAGCGCCGCCGCCGCCTTGGGACCGCGAGCCACGATACGGGCCTGCGCCAGCGCCGCGGTCAACCGGTCGGCGAGGCCCCAGGTGGTCGCGGTGTCCAACCAGGCCCGAATGCCGATGCCCGTCGTCGCCACCAGGTAGTCCGGCGGCTCCTCGATCAGCGCCAGAGTCGCGCTCCTGAGGTTCTCGTCATCGGCCAGGTAGAGCGTGGTGATCGTCGGCCCATGGACGATCGCCGCCCCGCGGCGCGACAACAACTCGGCCTGTTCCTCCCAGCGCCGGTCGGCAGTAATACCGACGGTAAAGCCGTCGAGGGGGCGGAGCGACATTGAGTAATTCATCCTGGGTTGCGTCCGTGAACGCCCTGTTCCCAGTTTATGTCCATCTGAAGAACGGGTGCTGACACGAACCTATTCGACAGGTAACGGTCAGAAAGCTCATGTTTGCCCGGCCCTGGGAGGTGCGGGAATGGACCACTACGGTTCACCGTCCAGCAACGAGGGCAACACAGAGGTCGGATTGCCTGTTGACCATGGCAATCGACACGGGCGCACTTGTTGAGGCACCGCCGGCACGTCGGGACCTGGTTCCCCCGAGCCGGGACCGGGCCGGAATTCGGGGGCGGGGTCATTGGATCGACCGGTGGGAACCTGACGACGAGGGTTTCTGGGACCGGATCGGAAACAAGATCGCCAAGCGCAATCTGGCGTTCTCCATTTTCGCGGAGCACGTCGGATTCAGCATCTGGGTGATCTGGACGATTGTCGTGATCAACCTTTCCAATATCGGGATCACGATGTCGCTGTCCGAGCAATTTTTGCTCACCCTGGTCCCGAATCTTATCGGGTCGATTCTGCGTATCCCCTACACCTTTGCCGTGCCCCGGTTCGGGGGGCGGGCATGGACCACGATCAGCGCCTCCCTCTTGTTCATTCCCGCGGTGCTGCTGGCGGTGGTCGTACCCAGCGGCTGGCTGGCTCATCTTCCCCACGGGACGCAGTTCTGGGTCCTGTTCGGCTGCGCCGCCACCGCCGGGCTGGGCGGGGGCAACTTCTCGTCCTCGATGGCGAATATCTCGTTCTTCTATCCCGAACGCAAGAAGGGCTTCGCCCTGGGCCTGAATGCCGCGGGCGGCAACCTGGGCGTGGCGGTGGCGCAGCTCTTCGTGCCCCTCGTGATCATCGTCGGGGTGGCCGCGGCGGCGGTGAAGCTGCCCAAGCACCCCGTCCACATGGCCTACGCCGGTCTCATGTGGTTACCGCTGATTGCGATCGCCGCCGTCGGCGCCTGGCTGTTCATGGACAGCCTCACCCAGGCTCGGGCCGACACCCAGTCATACGTCAAGGCGCTGGCCAACGGCCAGACCTGGATCATGTCGATCCTCTATATCGGGACCTTCGGCTCATTCATCGGGTTCTCGTTCGCGCTGCCCCTCGTCATCAAGAACACGTTTCCCGAGTTTCTGGCCGGCCACCCCTTTATCGCCACCTATCTGGCCGGTCTCGGTTTTGTCGGCGCCCTCATCGGCTCGCTGTCACGGCCCGTCGGCGGTTGGTTGTCGGACCGCGTCGGTGGGGCCCGGGTCACCCTCGCGGTTTTCCTGGGCATGGCGCTGTTCACGGCCGCAGCGATCGTCGGGGTGCACCGGCGCAGCTTCAGCGTGTTCTTCGCCTCCTACATGGTGATCTTCCTGCTGAGCGGCCTCGGCAACGGGTCCACCTACAAGATGATCCCCTCGATCTTCGCGGCGCTGGGCCGGCGCCAGGCCGATCTGGCAGGCGTCGATCGGGAAAGTACGGCGATCGAGTTCAAACGCCGGGCGGCGGCGGTCATCGGCATCGCGGGGGCGATCGGGGCGTTCGGCGGGGTGCTCATCCAGGTCGTGCTCCGCCAGGCCAGCCTCAAGGTGTCGACCCTCGTGAAGGCGGCCAAGACGCCGGCCGCCAAGGTGGCGGTGGCTACCGCCCACGCCACCTGGTCGGCCCCGGCCCTTTGGGTCTTCCTCGTCTCCTACCTGGTTCTGGCCGCGGTGACCTGGGTCGTCTACCTCAATAAGAACGCCGGCTCCTCGCGTGTGGTGGTGTGATGAGCGAGTTCGAGCTGTCCGGCCATCGCCGGACGTTAGTGGTGGCGGGCAACGGGATGGTCGGCCAGCGGCTGCTCGAGGTACTGGTCGAGCGGGGGGCTACCGCGGAGTGGGACATCGTGACGTTCTGCGAGGAACCCCGACCCGCCTACGACCGGGTGGCCCTCAGCTCGCTGTTCACCGGCGCCACGCCCGAGGATCTGCAGCTGGCCCCGCCCGGTTTCTTCGATCAGGTGGGCTTGACCCTGCATCTCGGCGACGCGGTAGCCGAGATCGACCGAGACCGCCGCCAGGCGGTTTCCCGGCGGGGACGACGGGTGCCCTACGACGCGGTAGTGCTGGCCACCGGGTCGGTACCGTTCGTTCCACCGGTGCCGGGCCGGGAGGGGGCGGGCTGCTTCGTCTACCGCACCGTCGACGACTTGGAAGCCATCAGGGCCCATGCCGCCGCCTCGGCGGCCCGGGTCGGCGCCGTGGTGGGCGGCGGCCTCCTCGGGCTGGAAGCCGCCAACGCCTTGCAGTCCCTCGGGCTGGAAACCCATGTGGTCGAGTTCGCCAACCGCCTGATGCCGGCCCAGGTCGACGAGGGCGGCGCGGCGGCGCTGCGTTCCCGGATCGAGGAACTGGGTGTGGTGGTCCACACCGGGACCGGCACCCGCGAGATCGTGCGGGGCCACGACGGGCGGGTGAAGGGGATGCGGTTCGCGGCCCCAAGCCCCGACCTGGACCCGCCCGAGGACCTGGATGTCGACCTGGTGGTGTTCTCGGCCGGCATCCGGCCCCGCGACGACCTGGCCCGGGCCTCGGGCCTGGAAGTGGGGGCTCGGGGCGGGATCGTGGTCGATGACGCCTGCCGCACTTCGGATCCGGGGATCTTCGCCATCGGCGAGTGCGCCTTGGCCCTCGGCCGCCCGTGGGGGCTGGTGGCACCCGGCTACATGATGGCCCGGGTCGTGGCCGACCGCATCCTGGGTGGCGACGACACCTTCGCGGGCGCCGATCTGTCCACCAAGCTCAAGCTGATGGGCGTCGATGTGGCCAGCTTCGGCGACGCCCTGGCGACCACCGCGGGCGCCGAGGCGATCACCTTCGATGACCCGGTGGCCAAGGTGTACAAGCGGCTCGTCGTGGGACCGGCGCCGCCCGAAGGGGGCGCCCGGCCCCTGCTGGGTGGGATCCTGGTGGGCGACGCCGCCCTCTACCAGACCCTGGTGCAGATGTACCGGGGGGACATGCCGACCCCCGAGCGCCTCCACGATCTCGTGCTCCCGGCTCGCCGCGACACCGAGGCGGTGGGGATGGGAGTGGCGTCGTTGAGTGATGCCGCCCTCATCTGTTCGTGCAACTCGGTGACCAAGGGCACGATCGGCGCCGCGGTCGCGGGCGGCTGCACCGACGTGGCGGCCGTTAAGGCGTGCACCCGGGCGGGCTCCGGCTGTGGCGGCTGCGTTCCCTTGGTCGGCAGCCTGATCCGCCACCAGCTGCTGGCATCCGGAATCGAGGTCGGCAACGACCTCTGCGAGCACTTCGCCTTCTCCCGCCAGGAGCTGTTCGACATGCTGCGTGCCCAGCGCATCGGGTCGTTCTCCGAGCTCCTGGCGGCCCACGGGACCGGCCGGGGCTGCGAGGTCTGCAAACCGGCGGTGGCCTCGATGCTGGCCTCGCTGGGCGACGCCTACATCTTGGACGGGGAGCAGGCATCGCTCCAGGACACCAATGACCATTTCCTCGCCAACCTGCAGCGCGATGGCACCTACTCGGTCGTCCCCCGGGTCCCCGGGGGCGAGATAACCCCGGATCAGCTGATCGCCATCGGCCACATCGCCAAGGACTTCGGTCTGTACACCAAGATCACCGGCGGCCAGCGCCTCGACATGTTCGGGGCCCGGCTCGACCAACTCCCGCTCATCTGGCAACGGCTGGTGGATGTGGGCATGGAATCCGGACATGCCTACGGCAAGGCGTTGCGAACCGTGAAGTCCTGCGTGGGCCGCACCTGGTGCCGCTACGGGGTTCAGGACTCCACCACCTTGGCGATCGACCTGGAACTGCGCTACCGGGGGCTGCGATCGCCCCACAAGGTGAAGGCGGCCGTGTCCGGCTGCAGCCGGGAATGCGCCGAGGCCCAGAGCAAGGACTTCGGGGTCATCGCCACCGAGGGGGGCTGGAACCTCTACGTCTGCGGCAACGGGGGCCTGAAACCGCAACACGCGGTCCTCCTGGCCGAGAACATCGACCGGGAAACGGTGATCCGATACCTCGACCGCTTCTTGATGTTCTACATCCGCACCGCCGACCGCCTCGAACGCACCGCCACCTGGCTCAACAAGCTCGAGGGTGGCATCGGGTACCTCCGGCGGGTGGTCGTCGACGACTGCCTCGGTCTGGCGGCCGACTTCGAAGCGGAGATGGCCCGCCACGTCGACGACTACCGCTGCGAATGGAAGGCCACCATCGAGGACCCCGAACGGGTGGCCAAGTTCCGCACCTTCGTCAACTCCGACCAGGGCGACCCCAACGTGGTGTTCGTTACCGAGCGGGGTCAACCGCGACCCGCCTACGTCCACGAAAAACCCGACCCGGCCCTGCTGGCGCTAGGAGGAACGACGTGACCGTCACCGCGGAACCCGTCGCCCCGACGTGGGAGGAGGTGTGCCCGTTGGAGCAGCTCATACCTGAACGAGGGGTGTGCGCCCTGGTCTCGGGCCTCCAGGTAGCGATCTTCCGGGTCGACGACGAGGTCTTCGCCCTCTCGAACCTCGACCCCTTCAGCCACGCCTTCGTACTGTCGCGGGGCCTGGTCGGCTCCCGCGGCGACCGCCTCAAGGTGGCGTCGCCGGTGTACAAGCAAAACTTCGATCTTCGTTCCGGGGCCTGCCTCGACGACGACACAGTGTCTGTGCCGACCTTCGCGACCCGGGTGGTGGACGGCATCGTGCAGGTGGCCCGCCCTTGACGGTCGTCGATGTACCGGTGACGCTCACCGAAACCCGGCTGCGACCACGCCAGCCTCGCCGACCGGGAATCGGGGAGGCGGGACCGGTGCTGCTCCCCCTCGATGCGGGCGAGCAGTACCGCTTCAGTTTTTCCATGGATGCCTGCATCGGCTGCCACTCCTGCGAGGTGGCCTGCGCCGAGCAGAACGGCAACCCGGTCGGGGTGAACTGGCGCCGGGTGGGAGAGGTCGAGGGCGGCAGCTTCCCCGACGCCCAGCGCTTCAACCTGTCGATGGCGTGCAACCACTGCATCGAGCCGACCTGTCTCAGCGGCTGTCCGACCAACGCCTACGTCAAGTTGGAAAACGGGATCGTGGCCCACCACGCCGAGGACTGCATCGGGTGCCAGTACTGCATCTGGAACTGCCCCTACGAGGTCCCCCAGTTCAACTCGCAGCGCCGGGTCGTGACCAAATGCGACATGTGCCAGCCCCGGTTGGCAGCCGGCGACAGTCCCGCGTGCGTCGACGCCTGCCCGACCCATGCCATCCAGGTGGAAAAGGTGAACATCGGGCAATGGCGCCTCGACCACCGCCAGGCCGACGCCCCGGGCCTGCCGCCGTCCGATATCACCCTGTCCACGACCAGAATCATCCTCCCCGAGTCGATGCCCGCCGCCACCCGGTCGGTCGTCGAACATCGTCTCGAGCCCGCTGATCCCCACTGGCCTCTGATCGCGGTGACACTGCTGACCCAGGTTTCGCTCGGAGCCCTGCTCGGGAGCGTGGTCCTCACCGCCTTGGCGGCCCGGGCGCTGGGAATCGGAGGCGGCGCTGCGGCAGCCGGCGCGGGGGCCCTGGCCCTGGCCGTCTCGGTGCTCCACCTCGGACGGCCCGCGGTGGCGTGGAAGGCGATGCGCAACCTGCGCCGCTCCTGGCTGTCCCGCGAGGTCGTCCTGTTCAGTGCCTTCTCGCTGGCGACCTTTGGTTATGCCGGAGCGTCGTTGGCGGGTAGCCAGCCGATGGCGCCCGCCCTGGGCGGGCTGGCGCTGCTCCTCGGCGTGACCGGCATCTACGCCAGCGGCCGGCTGTATCTGGTGCCCGCCCGCCCGGTGTGGAACTCGGGCCGCACCGTGGTGGCCTTTTTTGCCACCGCCTTGTCGGCGGGGCCCTTGGTGTCGATTCTGGCGGCCGGTCATGCCCCCGAAGGGACCCGCCTGTTGTTCGGGCTGGCCGGTGCCGGCGGCCTGGCCCAACTGGGGGCCATCCAGCACCTGGTCGCATCCATCGCGGCCCGCCGGGAGCGGGAGTTCGCACTCACCGGCCGGCTGTTGTTCGGACGCTTCCGGTGGTTGTTCGTGCTGCGGGTGGCGGCGCTCCTGGTGGCGCTGGCGATCTGCTCGTCGGTGGCCCTGTCCCTACACCCGGCGCCGGCCCGGGCGGTCGCGCTGGTCGCCCTGGCGATCACCGCCGCCGGGGAACTGGCGGGCCGCTACCTGTTTTTTGTGACCGTCACGCCAATGACCGCGGCCCGCCGGTTCTCGGCCGGCAGCACGTCGCGATGAGCCGCCGGCCCCTCTCGTGGCTCGGCCTCGGAACCCACGCCGGGGACTACCAGTACGGGACCGACGACCGATTCGGGGTGGTCTCCGAGTCCCGCCTGCCGGATCGGTGGGTGCGGACGACCTGCGGGTATTGCTCGGTCGGCTGCGGCATGCTCATCGGCGTCCGGGAAGGGGCGGCGGTGGCGGTACGGGGCGATCCCGACCATCCCGTCAACCAGGGCCGCCTGTGCCCTAAGGGCCTCTCCGAACACCACACTCTGGCCGCCGGGGGCCGCCTGCATGTCCCACTGGTCCGCTCCGGCGCCTCGGGACCCCATGTCTCTGCCTCGTGGGACGACGCCCTCGACCGTCTGGTCGGCGGTTTCGGGGACATCGTGGCCCGGCACGGTCCCGACGCGGTGGCCATCTTGAGCACCGGGCAGTTGGTGACCGAGGAGTTCTACGCCCTCGGGAAGCTGGCCCGCCTGGGTCTCGGGGTGCGCCACTACGACGGCAACACCACCTTGTGCATGTCGTCGGCGGTATCGGGCTACAAGTCCAGCTTCGGCAGCGACGGGCCGCCCGGCGCCTACGCCGACCTGGAGGAAGCCGACTGCATCCTCCTGGTGGGCGCCAATATCGCCGACAACCATCCCCTGCTCGCCCCCCGGGTCTTGGCCAACCAGGCGGCGACGGTCATCGTCGTCGACCCGAGAGTGACCAAGACGGCCATGGTCGCCGACCTGCACCTGGCCATCCGACCCCGCAGCGACGTCGTCCTCCTCAACGCCATGATGAAGGTGATCTTCGACGCCGGATTGGTCGACGCCGCCTACGTGGACGCCCACACCGACGGATTTCCGGAGCTGGCCGCCCACCTGGCGGCGGTCGATGTGGCGGCGGCGGCGGTCGAGTGCGGCATCGCCGAATCCCTCCTCCGTGAGGCAGCGCTGGCCTTCGGCCGGGCCCAACGGGGATTCGTCGGGTGGACGATGGGCGTCAACCATTCCGTGCAGGGCACCGACACTGTGACCCTGCTCAACGACTTGTGCCTGATCACCGGCAACATCGGCCGGCCCGGGGCGGCGCCGTTCTCCATCACCGGGCAGTGCAATGCCATGGGGACGCGCGAAGCGGGCGGGACGGCGTCACTCCCGGGCTATCGCCGCTTCGACCACGCCGGTGACCGGGCCGAGTTGGCGGCGCTGTGGGACCTCCCCGTCGAGCGGATCCCTACCGAGCGGGGCCGGGCCTATCCCGACATCATCGATGGCATCTTGGACGGGACCATCCGGGGCCTGTGGATCATCGCCACCAACCCGCCGGTGTCCTTCCCCAATCGGGGCCGGCTGGAGGCGGCGCTGGCCGGCCTCGACCTGCTGGTGGTCCAGGACGGGTTTGAGACCCCGACCACCGCCCTGGCCCATGTGGTCCTGCCTGCCGCCATCTGGGGCGAAAAGGACGGGACCTACACCAACTCCGAACGCCGGGTCTGCCGAGTGCGCCGGGCGGTCGACCCCCCCGGCCAGGCCCGATCGGATTTCGACATCTTCCTGGCGGTGGCCGACCGCCTGGGCGTCCGCCAGGAGCTGTTCGCCGGGTGGCAGGGCCCCGAGGATGCCTTCGCCGACTGGGCCCGGGTTTCGGCGGGCCGGCTGTGCGACTACAGCGGCATCACCTACGACCGGATCGACACCGCGGGCGGGGTGCAGTGGCCATGCCCGGCGGGGATGGAGGCGCCCGGCGGGACCGCCCGCCTGTATTCCGACGGCCGCTTTCCTACCGCCTCGGGCCGGGCCCAGCTCCGCTGCGTCTCCCCGCAGACGATGTCCGAGCCGCCGGGCGGGAATTTTCCCCTCCTCCTCAACACCGGACGCACGGTGGAGCACTGGCACACCAGAACCAAGACGGGACGGGTCGGGATCCTGGAGGAGATGGCGCCCGCCGCGTGGGTCGAGGTCAACCCCGCCGACGCCGGCCGCCTGGGGCTGGCCTCGGGCGACCGGGTCCGGGTCAGTTCGGTCCGGGGGGCGGTGGAGGACCTGGCGGTGCGGGTCACCGCCACTGTCCGGCCCGGCGAGGTGTTCGTCCCCTTTCACTACGACGAACAGTGCGTCAACCGGCTCACCCGCGACGAGTACGACCCGATCTCCCGGGAGCCCAACTACAAGCAGTGCGCGGTGCGCATCGACCGGACCCGGTCAGGCCAGAAGTAGCTGCAAGACGGCGTCCACGTCGGACAGATCGGCCCGGAGGGCGTCGGCCCCCAGCGGCGCCAGGTCGGCGACGGTCGATCCCCCCGTCGCCACCAGGAGGCAGTGGGCACCCGCCGCCTGGGCACAGGCCAGATCACGTTCTGTGTCGCCAATGACCCAGGTCTCGTCGGGGCCGATCTCGACGCCTCGTAGGCGCCGGACGCGTTCCAGGGCGATTGGTACCAGCTCCCGGCGATCCGCGTGGTCGCTGCCGTAGGCACCGATATCGAGGTCCAGCCATCGCTCGAGGCCGAAGGCGGCGACCTTGACGGCCGCGTTGGCAGCCAGGTTGCCGGTGAGCAGGGTCTGGTGGACGCCCTCGGTAGCCGCCAGCCGGGCGAGGAGCTCGGGGATGCCCGGAAGGGAGCCGCCACCTTGGGCCAGGGCGTCGGCGGCGGCCGCCAGCTCCGCGGCCAGCCGCTCCAGCACCCGCGGCAGGTGGCTTGCCGCGTCTTCGATGTCCATCAGCTGCAGGTATTCGAGCGCGATCTGGGGATCGGTCTTGCCGCTCAGACGAACCAGGGTGTTGATCGGCGCCATCGAGGCCCGGCCCAAGACCTCCACAAAGGCCCGGTCGAACACCTCAGAGCCGATGCCGTTGGTATGGATCAGGGTTCCGTCGACGTCCCACAGCACCAGGCGCACCATCGGGCGAAGCTACCGGGAGGGAACGGTCCAGCGACAGATCAGCTCCAACAGCACCCCCGCTCCGGCGGCCAGGGCGAGCGCCTCGAGGCCGATCAGCGCCGAGGGCAGGTGCAGGTCGTAGAACTGCCGCCCTAATGGGACTGCGAAAGCGAGCCCCCCCAGTCCCGCCATGGCGGCGACCAGCGCCGTTTTCCAGGGGCTCATGGGGCGGGCCTGGATGGCCAGCACCCACAAGGACACCCCGAACAGGACGATGGTGGCGGCCGTCTTGGCCTGCTGGGGGCTGTTGTTGGCCGTCCGAGCCAGCCCGTAGGCGACGAACACCGCCACCGCCGCGATCACCCCCGAGGGGATGGCGAACTTGAGGACCCGACCCACGAAACCGGGGACAAAACGCTGATTGCTCGGTCCCAGGGCCAGGAAGAACCCGGGCACCCCGATGACGACCGTGCTGACCAGCGTCAGGTGACGCGGCAGGAACGGGAAGGGCCACCCGGCGACGGCCACCGCCAGCGCCAGGACCAGCGAGGTTACGTTCTTGGTGAGGAACAGGTTGGCTACCCGCTCGACATTGGCGATGACCCGGCGACCTTCCGCGACCACCCCCGGGAGGACCGCGAATTCGCTGTCCAGCAGGACAAGTTGCGCCACCGCCCGGGTGGCCGGGCTCCCCGAACCCATGGCCACGCCGATGTCGGCATCCTTCAGGGCCAGGGCGTCGTTGACACCATCGCCGGTCATGGCGACCGTGCAGCCGTTCGACTGGAGGCCCTTGACGATCGCCCGTTTCTGTTGCGGGGTCACCCGGCCGAAGACCGAATGGGCGCTGAGCAGCGCCGCCAGGTCGGCCTGGTCGGCCGGCAGGGAGCGAGCGTCCACCGCCTGGGCTCCGCCGGCTTGGTCGGGAAGGTTGACCTTGCGGGCGATGGCGCCGACGGTGGCCGGGTTGTCCCCGGAGATGATCTTGAGCCCCACTCCCTGAGCGGTGAAATAGCCCAGGGTGGCCGCGGCGTCGGCCCGGACCCGCTCTTCGAAAATCACCAGCGACGCCGGGACGAGACCGGCGGGGAGCACGGGGGTGGGCCCCAAGGCGACATCGGTGCGGGCCAGGAGCAGGGTCCGGGTGCCCTCGGCAGCCAGCGCGGCCACCCGTTTCCGGACCGCGCCGTCCCCGGGCGCCTCGGCGACGCTGCCGAGGAGAATTTCCGGGGCCCCCAGCACCCAGGTGCCATGTCCCTTGAAGGAGGTGGCGCTCCATTTGCGCTCCGACGAGAACACCACCGCGGCCACCTTTTCCCAGCCCGGTGGTGTCGGAAAGACCTCCCGGAGGGCGACCATGGTCGCATTGCCCGCCACTTGCCAGGCCAGGGCAGCCAGGGCGTGGTCGAGCTCGGACTCGCCGGCGCGGCACGGTTCCACGCCGGAGAACTCGATCTGGCCCTCGGTGAGCGTCCCCGTTTTGTCGAGGCACAGCATGTCGACCCGGGCCAGCCCTTCGACCGCCGGGAGCTCCCGCACCAGGACCCGGCGACGGGCGAGGGTCAGGGCGGCCGCGAAGAAAGTGACGCTGGTCAGGAGGACCAGGCCCTCGGGAACCATTCCCACCAGGCCCGCCACTGCGCCCCGCACCGCCTCACGCCAGTTGGAGGTGGTGCCGGACTGGCTGACGAACAGGATGGGCCCCACGATCACCAGGGCGATGGCGACGTATTTGAGGATGCGGTTGATGCCCTCGGCCAGTTCCGACTGGGTCAAGCTGAAGCGGCGGGCCTCGTCGGCGAGGCGGTTGGCGAAGGCGTCGGGGCCCACCGCGATCACCTGGGCCCGGCCCGAGCCGGCCACCACGTTGCTCCCCGACAGGACCTGGTCCCCGACCCGCTTGGCCACCGGGTCCGACTCACCGGTCAGCAAGGACTCATCGACCTCGAGGCCGTCGACCTGGCGGAGCCGGCAATCGGCGGGCACCTGGTCGCCCGGGATCAGATCTACGAGGTCGTCGAGGACCAGATCGTCGACGGCCAGCTCGGTCACCGCGGCGTCCCGCACCACGCGGGCCCGGGGGTCGCTGAGGACGGCCAGCTTGTCGAGGGTCCGTTTGGCCCGGACCTCCTGGACGATGCCGATGCCCGAGTTGGCAACCAGGATGAGGCCGAACAGGGCGTCTCCGATGGCCCCTGTCACCAAGACCAGGAGGGCCAGGGTTCCGAGCAGGGCGTTGAACGGGGTGACGACGTTGGCCCGGACGATGTCGCCCAAGGAGCGGCTGGAGCTGCGGCCGGCGGTGTTGTCCAGCCCGTCGGCGACCCGCTGGGCGACCTCGGCGCCGGTCAGGCCCCCGTCGGCGGTAGGCGGTCGTTCCGGGGCCGGGGTACGGCCCGCGGCGGCCGCCGCCGGAGCGGCGGTGCCCGACGCGGCGCCAGCGTCAGCAGCGGCGGGCGGGGGGGCCACGACGGCCGACGGTAGTCGTTGCCATTCGGGTGGCCAGACCACCTCGAGTTTGCCGCCCGGCGTGGCGGTGGCGCGATCCCCGGTAGAGTGGGCAGCGCTGGCTCGGCACTTGTTGCCGGGCAGCCGGGTTGCGCCGGCGGGTCGTGTTCCGGGAGCGTTCCCGTTTCCCGACCGAACCTTCCCGGTCGCCAGCGATGCGATCTGCGGCGGCCTGACTGCCCGGGGAAGCCCACCGGGTCTGTCGCGCCCCCTGAAATACCCGGCATCTGGCCGGCTGGAGTCAACTTCATGTCAGCAACGTTCACCGACCTCGGCGTCCCGCGTGCCATCGCGGAAAGCCTGACCCAACGCGGCATCACCGAGCCCTTTCCCATCCAAGCCGCGGCCCTGCCGCTGGCGCTGGCGGGCCGCGATGTCTGCGGCCGGGCCCCGACCGGGTCCGGCAAGACCATCGCCTTCGGGATCCCGTTGGTCATGATGGTCGGGCGCGGCCGACCCCGTCGCCCCAAGGGCCTCGTCCTTGTTCCCACCCGGGAACTGGCGGCCCAGGTAACCCAGGAGCTCCTCCTGCTGGCAGGGCGCAGCGGGCCATCGGTCGCCTCGTTCTATGGCGGCGTCGGCTTTGGCCCCCAGGTGCGAGCCCTGCGCAAGGGTCTCGACATCGCGGTGGCCTGCCCGGGCCGCCTGGCCGACCTGGCCGAGCGCGGTGAGGTCGACCTCAGCGAGGTGTCCCACGTGGTGATCGACGAAGCCGACCGGATGGCCGACATGGGCTTCCTACCGCAGGTGCGGCGGCTACTCGATCAGATCAAGGGTGAGCGCCAGACGATGCTGTTCTCGGCCACCTTGGACGGCGACGCGGCGCAGCTCACCAAGCGTTACCAGACCAATGCCATCACCGTGGAGGCCGAGCCGATCACCGACTCGCCGAGCAACCGCCACGTCTTCTGGTGGGCCGACGGGTCCGACCGGACCGCGCTCACGGCCCAACTCGTCCACGCCCACTGGCCGACCATCGTCTTCTGCCGCACCAAGCGCGGCGCCGACCGCCTGACCGACAAGCTCAACCAGGCGGGCGTGGACGCGGCCGCCATCCACGGCGACCGCAGCCAGGCGCAGCGGGAGCGAGCCCTGGCGTCGTTCCAGGCCGGCCGGGTCCAGGCGCTGGTGGCCACCGACATCGCGGCGCGGGGTATCCACGTCGATGCCGTCGCCTGCGTCGTGAACTACGACCCCGCCGAGGACGAGAAGGCCTACGTCCACCGTTCCGGCCGCACCGGACGAGCGGGCGCGTCGGGGCTCGTGGTTTCCCTGGTTACCGCGTCCCAGGCCGGCGACATCAAGAAACTGCAGGCCAAGCTGAACCTGCCCCGAGCCATCGACCGCCCTGAGATGGGCGCGGTCGGGACTCCGTCGGGCACCTTCAAGCCGTCTCGGACCCTCGGATTCGAAGCGGCCCCGGAGTGGACCCGCCCGCACGCGCCGTCAGTCCGTCCCGTCCGCTCGGGCATCCCCGGTGGGGGCTTCAACGCCGCCCCGGCTCGCAGCCTGCACGGGACCGCTCGCCGGCCATCGGCCGGCGGCGGCACCGGTGGCGGCAGTGGCGGCGGTGGCGGAAGCGCCAAGTCCCGCACTCGCGCCGGCGGTTGGTCCGGCGGTTGGTCCGGAGCGGCTCCGGCGTCGCGACCGGCCCGCCCCAGTCGTCCCGGCCGCTCTTCGGGGTCCGATCGGCCCACCCGGTCGGGACGCGGCTAACCGCGATCTGCCGTCGCGCTGTCGCCGGGCCGTCAATCGAGACTGACCCGGTCCTGGCCGCCCCGTCAGCCGTCGGTCGCCCAACTGGCCCGGACCGCGGCGTCGAGCGTCCCGGCCGACAGCTCCGGCAGGGTCAGGTAGCGGGCATTCATGGTACGGGCCAGGTCTCCCGCTAAACCCAACCGCACCGGGCCGTCCTCGGCGTCGACCACAACTGCCGCGACCCCCTTGCGGCGCACGGCGTCGGCGGCTTGGTGAGCGGCGACCACGGGATCGCCGTCGCCCCAAACGCCCTCCGGTACGCAGCCGCCGCCAGCACCACCGCGGGGCCCGCCGCCGCCAGCACCGCCGCCGCCACCGCCCCCCGGACCGCAACCACCTCCCGGACTGCCGCCGCCGCCCTCTGGTCCGCCCCATGTCGCCCGCCCGTCGGTGACCACCACCAGCAGGGGCCGGTACGCCCCGGCCCCGGCGCTCGTCGAGGGGGCGATCGCCACGTCCAGCGCGGCTCGGATCCCCGCCGCCAACGGGGTCCGACCACCTGTCGGCAGCTCCGCCAACCGGGCCCGGGCCACTTCCACGCTGCTCGTGGGCCGCAGCACCACCTGGGCGTCGTGGCCCCGGAAGGTGACCAGAGCCACCTTGTCGCGCCGTTGATAGGCGTCCAAGAGCAGGCTGAGCACGGCGCCCTTGGCCGCCTCCATGCGGCTGTCGGCGCCCATGGACCCCGATGCATCCACCGCCAGCACGATGAGATTGCCTGTCCGTTGCTCGCGTACCGCCTCCCGGAGGTCGGCTGCCACGACCCGGGGGACCGTGCTACCGCCGGCCGCGGTCTCGCCCGCCTGGGCACGACGGGCCGCCGCCGCCCGGACCGTGGCGCCCACCGCCAGCGACCCGATCGGCCCATCCGGGGCCCGGTCGGCCACCAACCGCCCTCGGGGACCGTCGGCGCCGCTGCGCCTCCCAGCCGCGGGAGCGGTCGTGGTCGCCGAAACCCGGCTGCCCGGCGTGGTCAGCCGCACCACCGCGGTCGGATCGCCCGGCGCCGCGACCCGCTCCCGGCCGCCCCCCCCATTGCCCGCACCAGCTCCCACAGCGTCTCCCGCACCACCTCCGGCAGCCTCGCCCGCCGCGTCTGGCCCATCCCGCTCCTCGCCCCCTGACGCCTCGTCTCCCGACTCGTCTCCCGACGATCCCTCACCGGCCGGGCCGCCCGCCTCCCCGCCGCCGCCACCGCCCCGGCCCGGCTCGGCCGCCTCCAGTGCCGCTTGCAACTCGTCGTCACTGATTCCCGGGGTGTCGAACGGGCCCCGCCGCCGGCGATGGGCCAACGCCAGGGGCGCCACCCGGCGCACGTCGTCAGTCGTCACCACCGAGCGGCCCTCGAAGCGGGCCAGCGCCGCCGCCGCCCGGCAGATCGTCAGGTCGGCCCGCAGGCCCTGCGCTTCCACCGCCGCGCACAGCCGGCTCACCTGCTCGACCAGCGGCGCCGGCAACTCCGCCGGGGTCGCGGAAGCGGTCGCCAACCGGTCCGCCAGCCCCGCCTCGGCCGCCGCCCATTCCGCGGCCGTGCCGGTCGGGTCGGCGTCGAAGGCCAGCCGGCGGCGGACCGCCTCGGCCCGCACCACGGGATCGACAGGGGCCCGTACCTCGACCGCCAGGCCGAAGCGATCCAGCAGCTGGGGTCGCAGGTCCCCCTCCTCCGGATTCATGGAACCAACCAGGACGAAACGGCTGGCGTGGGTGTGCGACACCCCCTCGCGTTCGACCCGGTTGACTCCACTGGCCGCGACATCGAGGAGCACGTCAACCAGGTGATCGGGCAACAGGTTGACCTCGTCGACGTAGAGGACCCCGCCATGGGCCGCTGCCAGCAAGCCGGGCTGGAAATGGCGCTCCCCCGCCGTCAGCAGCGCTGACAGGTCCAAGGTCCCGACCAGGCGATCCTCGGTCGCCCCGACGGGAAGCTCCACGAAAGGCGCCTGGCCGGGAAGCAGCGAGGCCAGGCCCCGCGCCAGGGTGGTCTTGGCACTGCCCTTCTCCCCCCGCAGCAGCACCCCGGCGATGGCCGGGTCCACCGCCGCCAGGAGCAGGGCCAGCTTGACGTCGTCCTGCCCGACGACCGCGGTGAACGGGAACTGGGCTGTCACTCCCACGGTTCGAGCTCCAAGGGGCCGGGCTCGGCCGCCCGTTCCAGCAGCCAGGCGCACAGCTGGCGCCGGGCCCGGAGATCGACCAGCCGGGTGGCCACGGTGGCCAGGGCTCGGGGCAGCTCGTCGGCAACGAAACCCTCGGACCAATCCTCGTACCCGAATCCGAGCCCGAGGTCGGCGTGGTGGACCTCGACCTCCCGCCAGCGGCTGAACGGCAGCGCCTCCATTGGCAGCAGGGCACCCGAGACGGCCCGGGTGTACCGCCCCCAGGCCTCCTCCGGGAGCGACGCCCAGGCGGTATCCAGCGCCGCCGCGGTATCCCGCACGTCCGCGATCAGCGAGGCCGCGGATCGCCCAGCTCCCGCCTCGATGTCCGCGGCCCGGCCCTCCCGGCCGCCCTGGTACTGATCGACGATCTCGTCGCGCAACACCCCCTCGATCCGCCGGAGGTGGCTATCGGCGTTGCGGGCCAGATGGGTCAGGAGGTGGCCGACCGTCCACCCGGGCAGCCGGGACCGCTGCCGGGCCGCCTCATCGGTCACCGCCTCCACGGTCTCCATGAGCCGGGCGTGGGCGGCCCGGCACCCGTCGAGGTCGGCGCCCAACTTCGGGTTCATCTGGATTCCTCCCAACCCTCGGCCTCGAGGAGGCCGGCTCGCAATGTTGCCAGGGCCTCGGGTGACGGTGCCGCCCAGAGGCCGCGGTCGGCGGCTTCCAGCAGCCGCTCGGCGATCGAACGAAGGGCCCACGGGTTGGACGTCTCGAAGAACTTCCTTACCTCGGCGTCGCCCACGTAGGCGGCCGTGACCTGCTCGTACATCCAGTCCTCGACCACGTGGGCGGTGGCGTCGTAGCCGTAGAGATAGTCAACCGTGGCCGCCAGCTCGAAGGCCCCCTTGTAGCCGTGGCGGGCCATGGCGGTAATCCACTTCGGGTTGACGACCCGGCTGCGGACCACCCGGGCCGCCTCCTCGGCCAGCGACCGCACCCGGGGCCGGGCGGGGTCGGCGGAGTCGCCGAAGAACGCCTTGGGTTGGCGGCCGGTCAGCGCCCGGATGGTGGCGATCATCCCGCCGTGGTCCTGCAGATAATCGTCGGAGTCGAAGATGTCGTGCTCCCGGTTGTCCTGGTTCTTGACCGCCACCTCGATGGCGGTGAAGCGCCGGGCCAGGGCGGGCCCCGCCGGCACCCCCATCCCGGCCCGGCCGTAGGAGTAGCCGCCCCACGCCTGATAGACCGCCGCCAAGTCGTCGTCGCCGCGCCAGTCCCGGCTCTCCAGGAGCCCGAGAATCCCCGAGCCGTAGGCACCCGGCTTGGAGCCGAATATGCGGGGGTCGCCGTCCACCGCGAAGCCGGCCAGCCCGACGGCGTCGTCGAACAGCGCAATGAGGTGGGGGAAGGCGTCCCGGAAGAACCCCGAGATGCGCAGCACCACGTCCACCCGGGGCCGCCCGAGCTCGGCGTCGGGAATCAGGGCGACGCCGGTGACCCGGCCGTTCTCGGCACCCCACAGCGGCCGGACCCCGAGCAGCGCCAGGGCCATGGCGATGTCGTCGCCCCCGGTCCGCATGGCTGCGGTACCCCAGACGACCAGGCCCACCGAGGCCGGAGGCCGGCCCTCCTCGGCCACATGCCGCGCCAGCAGGGCATCGGCCAGGCGGCACCCCACTTCCCAAGCCAGCCGCGAGGGGAGGGCCTTGGGGTCGACGGAATAGAAGTTGCGGCCCGTGGGCAGTACGTGGGCCATGCCCCGGGTCGGGGCCCCGCTGGGCCCGGCCGGCACATAGCCGCCCTCCAGGCACCCGAGGAGGTTGGCCAACTCGTCGGGCGTGCGCCGCAGGGCGGGCACCAGCGTGGCGCACACCCATCGCAGGGTGGGGTCGTCGCCGTCGTATGTCCACCCCGCCGCCTGGCAGGCCGCCAATAGCGCCCGGCAGGCAGCCTCGACAGCGTCGACGCCCGCCCGAATTCCCTCGCCGACCGCGGGTTTTGCCGAAAAGTGATGCTGGGGCAACACTTTTTGGCGAAACGCCCCACCGCCGAGATCGATCCCCAGCCGCCCCGCGACGGTGGCCCGCAACGCGGGCACCTGTCCCCCGCCACCAAACTGGGGCAGGCGGGTCAGGGCCAGCACCAGGTCTAGTTCCGCCTCCCCCGCCGGCGGCTGGCCCAGCACGTGCAGCCCGCCCCGGATCTGGGCGTCCTTCAACTCGCACAGGTAACCGTCGACGTGGAGGATCAGGTCGTCGAACGCCTCTCCCTCGGGCGCCGCCGCCACCCCGAGGTCCTGGTGCAGGGAGGCGGAAACGAGCAACTCCCAGACCTGGTGCCGGATGGCGGGCAACTTGGACGGGTCCAGCGACGCCACCTGGGCGTAGTCGTCCAGCAGGCCCTCGAGGCGGGCCAGGTCGTCATAGGTCTCGGCCCGGGTCATGGGTGGCAACAGGTGGTCGATGATCACGGCGTGGGCCCGTCGTTTGGCCTGGGTGCCCTCGCCCGGGTCGTTGACGACGAAGGGGTAGAAGAGGGGCATGTCGCCGAGGGCGGCGTCGGGGTAACACGACGACGACAGTCCCACGCCCTTGCCCGGCAACCACTCCAGCGTGCCGTGCTTGCCGGCATGGACGATGGCGTCGGCCCCCCACCCGGAGTCGAGCCAGCGGTAGAAGCCCAGGTAGTGGTGGGTCGGAGGCAAGTCGGGTGAGTGGTACACCGCGATCGGGTCCTCCCCGAAACCACGGGGGGGCTGCACCGCGATCACGACATGCCCGAGGTCGAGGCCGGCGAACACCAGGTCCCCGCCCGCCGGGTCGACATAGACCGATCCCGGCGGCTCCCCCCAGCGGTCCCGCAATTCCGAGCGCACCCCGTCGGGGAGGGTGGCGAACCACCGCCGGTACTCGGCGCCCGGCCACCGCCCCGCGGCCCGAGCCAGCTGGGCCCCGCTCAGCGTCTCCCGCTCATAGGAGAAGGTGTCGATCAGCTCGGCCATGAGGGCGTCGCCGTCGGGTGGGATCCGGTCGACCCGGTACCCGGCATCGCGGAGGCGGTGCAGCAGCGCGATCACCGACGCCGGCGTGTCGAGGGCCACTGCGTTGCCCAGCCGGCTGCGCTTGGTCGGGTAGGCCGACAGCACGATGGCGACCCGGCGCTCGGCGACGGGGACCCGCCCCAGCCCGGCCAGTCGGGTGGCGACGCCGGCCACCCGCCGGGCCCGGTCGGCGACGCTGCGGTAGGCGCTGACCGGTGACCCCAGGCGGTCACCGTCATCGACGACCTCCTTGAACGAGAAGGGGACGCTGATGATGCGACCGTCGAACTCGGGGATGGCCACGCTCATCGCCACGTCGATGGGGAAAAGCCCGGCGGGACTGGCCTCCCAGTCGGACTGAGGGCAGGTGGCCGCGGTGGCCTGGACAATGGGCACTCCCAAACGGGCCAGGAAATGGGCGTCCCAGTCCTCCCCGTCGAGGCCCGCGGAACCCGACGCCAACACGGTGGTCACGACAGCGTCGGGCCCGTGGTCGGCCAGGAGCTCAAGGGCCGGGATGCGACCTTCTTCCGCGGGGCGCAGCGAATAACACCACACCGCCAGCGCCCGGGCGCCTCGCGCCTCGATGGCGTCGCACAGGTCGTCGACGAAGCCGGTGTTCCCCGCGATCAGGTGGGCCCGGTAGAAGACGACTGCGATCATCGGTCTCGTGCCGTCCCCATCCACGCTGGCCCGGTAGACGCCCGTCGCCGGGACTTCGACCGGAGCCTCAAACCCGAACCCCTGGAACAAGACGGTGTCGGCTACGAAGCGCAGCAGCTGTTCGGTATTGGCCAACCCACCGTGGACCAGGTACTCGAAGGCCTGGCCGACCGTGGCGCTGGGCACCGTGGACAGGGCCGTGAGCTCGGCGTCGGGGGCCGCTTCGCCGCCGAACGCCAGCAGCGCCACGCCCTGGTCGACGCAGGCCCGGCGCAGCTGCGCGAACGGCTCCTCCCAGGCCCGCCGGCCCCCGAGCAGCCGGACCAGGACCACCTCGACACCGGCCAGGTCGGGGGCCGCGGAACCGGTGGGATTGCCGGCCCGGACGGCCGGAAAGCCCTCGGGCAGGCCTTCGACGACCGATCGCAGGGCCAGGATCTCGGTGTCGGCGTTGGTGAGTACCAGGATCATGCGAGAAGGGCCTCCAGCGCCCCGAGGTCGAGGTGGCCCTCGAGGAGGTCGGCAATCCGGTCGATCTGGGACTCCCGGGCGGCCGCGAACGACACGCCCGAGCGGTGCCAGCGTTTCCCCCGCCGCGCCGCCACCTCGGTGAGGAAGGCGGCCCGGTACCCATCCTCCTCGAACAGCCCGTGCAGCGACGTGCCGAGAATGGCGCCGCCTCGGGCGGTGGCGCCGTCGGGGACCGTCCCGTAGCTGTCGTCGAGGGTGATCCAGCCGTCGCCGCCGGTCGTCCGGCCGTGATGGATCTGGTAGCCGGTGACCCGCTGGCCGCCGGCCCGGCCCCGCCGCTGCCGGGTGACCTTGGACGCCTCGAACTCGGTGTCGACCGGGAGCCATCCCAATCCCTCGACCGGCTCCGACCGGCCGGATTCGACCGGGTCGAAGATGGTGCGCCCCAGCATCTGGTAGCCGCCACAGATACCGAGCACGGTGGCGTCCCGGCCCAGGGCGCCTCGGAGGGCGTCGGGGAAGCCTCGGCCCCGCAGCCAGGCGAGGTCGGCAACGGTCGCCTTGGTGCCGGGCAGGATCACCACATCGGGGTCGCCCAAGGCGGCGGGTGTTTCGATGAGCCGCACCGCTACCCCGGGCTCGATAGCCAGGGCGTCGAGATCGGTGAAGTTCGAGATTCTGGGAAAACGAACGGCCACCATGTCCAGGGCGTCGCCCTCGACGCCCGGGGTGAGGGGCCGGGGGCGCGGTCCGGCCAGGGCGAGAGAGTCCTCGGCGTCGAGAGCCACGTCGTGCAGGAAGGGCAGCACCCCGAGCGTGGGCACGCCACAGCGTCGCTCCAGTTCCGCGGGGCCCTCGCCGAGCAGGGCGGGGTCGCCCCGCAGCTTGTTGATGATGAAGCCCCGGACCAGGCCCCGAAGGTCCTCGGGAAGGAGGGCCACGGTCCCGTACAGCGCCGCGAACACCCCGCCCCGGTCGATGTCGCCGACGACGAGGGCGGGAAATCCGGCCGCCTGGGCCACCCGGAGGTTGACGATGTCGTGGTCGAGGAGATTGATCTCGGCGGCACTGCCCGCCCCCTCGCAGATCACGACATCGAAGCGCTGGCCGAGATCGGCCAGGGCATCGAGAACGACGCCGAACAGCTGGGGCTTGGCGGCGTGATAGGCGGCGGCGTCGAGGTGGGCCCACGGTTTGCCCAGCAGGACCACCTGGCTGGTCAGCTCACCGGTGGGCTTGAGCAGGATCGGGTTCATGGCCACCTCGGGCGCCACACCCGCGGCCAGGGCCTGGACGCCCTGCGCCCGGCCGATCTCGTGACCCGAAGAGGTGACGTAAGAGTTGAGGGCCATGTTCTGGGCCTTGAAGGGGGCCACCTTGATGCCTCGCCGGGCGAGGAGACGGCACAGCCCGGTGACGACGGTCGACTTGCCGGCGTCGCTGCTGGTGCCGCAGACCATCAGGCCGGCCACGGTGGCAACGCCTCCTCCAATCGGTCCAGGCCCGGTACGTCGGGCACCGCCACGCGCACCGTGCCGGGCAGCCCGAAGCTGGCGCAGTCCCGGACCAGGATGGCCCGACGGGCCAGGTCGTGGCGCAGCGCCGGGGCGTCGACCAGGACCCAGTTGGCCTCCGAGGGCCGGGTCGCCAAGCCGTGATCGCCGAGGATCGCGACCAGCTGTTCCCGGAGGCGGGCCGTCTCCTTGCACCAGATGGCCAGGTCGACGGTGGCCAGTAGGTCGGCCAGGGCGGCGCAGACCAGGCCGTTGACGGCCCATCGGGGCTGGCGCCGCGCCAGCCGGACGATCAGGTCGGGGCGGGCCAGGATGTAACCCACCCGGAGACCGGGGCAGGCCAGCAGCTTGGTGAGCGACCCCAGCACCACCGCCCCGTGGTCGGCATCGCCACGCGTCCAGGTTCCCGTCGCCAACGGCCAGAACGCCTCATCCCACACCCCGGCGGATGCGGCCGGGGGGGCCAGGAGGCCACTCGGGTTGTGGGGATTCGAGCGCCACCGGGCGCCGTGTCGGTCGAGGGCGGGCAGATGCCGGCGGTACAACGAGAAGTCCGGTTCGTCCACCCATCCGGCGCCGAGCTCCGCCGCCACCAGGGCGATGGCCTCCGAGCCCCCGTTGGTCAGCAGCACCCGGTCGGCGGTGACCCCGATGGCCGCCGCCAGGGCATCGGTGGCCGCCTCGGAGTCGGGGTAGCGGCCGATGGCGTCCAGGTGGGCGGCCAGGATCGGGGCCGGGTCGGGGGCCACCGGGTTGAGGCTGGCGGAGAGGTCGAGCACCTGGCCGGGCGCCACGCCAAGGGCCGCCGCCAGCCGGGCGCCGTCGCCCCCGTGACGCCCGACCGGGATCACCGCCGCCGCCCGACCAGGCCCAACAGGGCCAGGATGGCAGCCAGGAGCAGGCTGACGTCCCGGGACAGCTCGATGGCGGGCCCGATGTCGCTGGGCTCGGGCGGGCGTCCGCTGCCGAGGGTGGGGCGCAGCTCGATCGCGCGGTGGGCTGCCGTAGCGGTTGGGGCCGCCCAGGCGCAGCCCGAGGGCGGCCGCGAACGCCGACTCAGCCACGCCGGCGTTGGGAGAGGGATGGCCAGGGGCGTCGCGACGGACGGCGCGCCACACCTCGGCGGCCGCGCCCGGCCGGACGGCTGCCACCAACGTCGCGGTGGCCCGGGCCGGGACCCAACCGGCCAGGTCGTCCAGTCGGGCACTGGCCCAGCCGTACCGCAGATAGCGCGGCGAGCGGTGGCCGACCATGGAATCGAGGGTGTTGACAGCCCGGTAGCCCAAGGCGCCGGGGGCTCCCGCCAGGGCGCCCCAGAGGGCGGGCGCCACGACTGCGTCGACGGTGTTCTCGGCCACCGACTCCACGACGGCCCGGGCGACTTCCTTCTCGTCCAGCCCGGTCGGATCCCGTCCCACCAGGGCCGGGAGGAGCCGGCGGGCCCCCTCCAGGTCGCCGGCCTGCAAGGCCCGTTCCACCCGCGCCGCCGACTCGCCCAGGGCCCGGCCGGCCACCGCCAGGTAAGTGGCCACGGCCGTCGATCCGATGGCGGCGCCGGCCACCGCCCCGGTCGCCACCCCGGCGGTGGCGTGGACCAGACCGCAGCTGCGCCGGTCGGCAAAGGCCCGGCGCTCGACGGCCCGCATGAGCTGCCCGAAGGCGGCCACCGGGTGAGGCGAAACCGGAGGCTCGCCGAACGCCCGGTCGGCCACGAGGCCGACCGCGGCGGGCAGGGCCCGGCTCACCATCGGGCGCAGGCCACGAGGAGGCCGACTGTTTCCGCCGCCACGCCGGCCGCGCCGAGGACGTCGCCCGTGAAGCCGCCCAGTTGGCGGCGGGCCAAGACCACCACGCCACAGCCGGCGGCAAGACCGGCCGCGACCGATATGGGCCCCGCGACAGGCCTCCATAGCGCCGCCAGGGCCAGGGCCCCCACGAGCTCCGCGGCGAGGGCCACGGTGCCCACCCGTTGCAGGAAGGGCGTGGCCAGGCCCCCTCCCTGGCCGGCCCGGGCATAGGGGACGACCCGCATCGTCACCGCCATCAGGGCCCGAGAGGCGCACCACAGGGCCGCCAGGAGCAATGGCGCCGGTCGCAGCGAGGCCCAGGCGGCGAAGCGGAGCAGTAGCACCGAAGCCCCGGTGGCGACCGCGAACGCCCCTACCTCGGGGCCTGCCATGACCACCAGGCGCCGGTCCCGGTCCAGGTGGGCCAGCACGCCGTCGGCGGTGTCGAGCAACCCGTCGAAATGCAGCATGCCGGTCAGGCCGAGGTCGGCGGCCACGACGACGGCAGCCACGACGAGGGCCGGCCACGCCTGCGCCAGCGCCCACCAGATCCCCCCCAGCGCCAACCCGATGGCCGCTCCCACCAGGGGAAACCACGGCACCGCCGCCGGCGTCGGGCCGGCCGCCCCACCGAGGGGGGTCAGGAAGCTCACCGCTCCCCGAAGGCCGCCGGGCTCCGGGTTCACGAGGGAAGGCTCAGTTCCTCGAGTTTCAGGACCCGGCCCGCGACCACCAGCAGCACCTCGTCGGCAATCGCGGCCACGGCCTGGTTCACCTGGCCCAGCGCGTCGCGGAAGCGACGCCCGGCCTCACTCGAGGGGTGCACGCCGAGGCCGACCTCCTCGGAGACGACGACGGTGTCACCTCGCCGCACCGCCAGGATGCGGCACAGGCGGGCGCTGTCCACGTCGAAGGCGGCATGGGCCGCCACCCAGGTGCCCAGGGCGTCGACGAGCACCGTGCCCTCCAGACGTTCCAGGGCGGCGCACAACTGACTCCCAACCTCGGCGGTCTGCCAATGCGGAGGGCGCCGGGCTCGATGGGCCGCCACCCGGGCCGCCATGTCGGCATCCTCGGGCACTCCGGTCGCCAGATAGGTGACCGGCTCGGGGAGCCGAGCGGTGATGCCCTCGGCAATGACCGACTTGCCACTGCGAGCCCCGCCCAGGACCAGTGAGATCAATTTTTCCCACCATCGATGACCGCCCGGTGCACGGCCCGGGCCAGGCGGGCGCCCCACACCGAGCGCGGTCCGCCGAAGGCGTGGGCCCGGCCCTCATCGGGGCAGAGGATGCACACCGCGTCGGTGGCCGTCCCTGTGGCCCGGTGGCCGAGGTCCCATAAGGCCTGGGCCTTGGCTTCGCTCACCGTCGCCACCGCGTTGACCAGGGCGGCGTCGGCCAGCCGCTCGGGAAATACCGCGATCAGGTTGATGGTGCCGACCAGGCTGATCGGCCCTGCCTGGTCGGGGGCGGCGGCCAGGATGGGGTGACCGAGGCCCACCGTCGCGCACACCTCAACACCGTTGTCGGCCGTCTCCACCTGGCGGCGGACATCGGCCGCCGTCAGCATGCCCACCCCGCGTCCCGGCAGCCCCAGCGAGACGGCCAGCTGGCGGAGGTGGTGGTCCGGGTCGCGGCGGCCGTGGGACATTGGCACCTGGGCATTCACCACCCAGCGGCGCACTCCGAGGCCGCCCCCATGGGGGGCCGAGGCGATGGCCCGCAGCGGCGCCGGGAACCGCCAGACAAGGGTCATCAACTCCCGCCCCGCCTCCCGTCGAGGGCGAAGCTGGCTGGTAATCATCGAATTGCTCATGGCGTCCGCGCGATCCTCCGAGTGGTCCCGGGCAGGCAGGTCTCCTGGCTCCCGGATCCACTCGCCCCCGCCTTCCCGCCCCGAGGGGCCGTGGCTGTTGGAGGTTTGCTCCCCGGTGACAGTTGCGGGACAGCCCCGGACTTACACCGGGTTCCCTGCGCTGCTAGGGGTCACGTTATCCGTTTCCGATAGATGGACTTTCGGAAGGAACTCTCCCGTGCGACCATGTCTTAACTGAACTCGAGTCCCGCACTTGCCGAAGATGAGTGGGCCTACAAGGGACGAGGAGGAGATATGCCCAGATCGCGGCACAGCTCCCGGATTGTGAGAACCCGGCGCCGCCGGCGGAGTCTGGCCTCGACGGCGAGGCTCGCGGGCCTGATCGGCCTCGGCTTGGTAGCGGTGATCGCCGCCTCGGCCCTCGTCGTCGCCCTCACCAGTGCCTACTTCGGGGGGCTCGTCCTCGGGGTCGGGATCGTGATCTCCGCCTGGGCCGCCTCGGTGGCCTCCCGGCGCCAGAGCCGGGGCCCGGTTCAGTCCCTGGGGCGGAGCCGGACCCGGGACTGCCAGCAGGCCCGCTGGGCTCCGAGGTCCCCGGGTGCGGGAGCACCGCATCCGCCGACACCGGCCCAGCAGCGGGCGCGCCCCTGCCCCGGATCTCGGCGCATCTAGGCGGGCCGCGGCCGGTCGCGGCTGACCGCCGCGGGCCCGGCCGGTAGAGTCCCGCGGCCATGGTCCGCGCCGATTCCGTCGTCCTCGTCAACACCGGCCACGGCAAGGGCAAGTCGTCGGCGGCCTTCGGCGTCATGGGCCGCGGGTGGGCCCGGGGATGGACGGTGGGAGTGGTTCAGTTCGTGAAGAGCGGCAAGTGGAAAACCGGGGAGCGCAAGCTGGCCGACCACCTGGGAATCGAGTGGCACACTCTCGGTGACGGCTTCACGTGGGAATCCACCGACCTCGACGAGACGGCGGCCAAGGGCCGCCACGCCTGGGAGGTGGCCCGCCAGAAGCTGGCCTCCGGTGACTACGACCTGCTCATCCTGGACGAACTGACCTACGCCGTGAAGTACGGGTGGGTCGATGCCGGCGATGTCGTCGCCGGGGTGCAGGCCCGGGCCCCGAAGACCAACGTGGTCATCACGGGCCGGGACGCGGCGCCGGAACTGATCGAGGTGGCCGACACCGTCACCGAGATGCGCAAGGTCAAACACGCCTATGACCGGGGCATCGGCGCCAAGAAGGGGATCGAGTACTGACTCCGGCTCCGGGGGACGGGCTGGGGCCGCGACTGGTCGTGGCGGGCGTCTCCTCGGGCGTCGGCAAGACCACGATAGCCACCGGGCTCATGGCGGCCCTGCGGGGGCGAGGGGCGCTGGTGGCCGCGGCCAAGGTGGGGCCCGACTTCATCGACCCCGGTTACCACGCCCTGGCCACGGGGCGGCCCGGTCGCAATCTGGACCCGTGGATGTGTGGATCGTCGGTGATTCCGGCCCTGGCGGCGCGGGCCGCGGCGGGCGCCGACGTGCTCATCGTGGAGGGGGTCATGGGGCTGTTCGACGGCGCCGGGGCGACGTCGTTCGCCAGTACCGCCCACGTCGCCGCCCTTATCGAAGCGCCGGTGGTGCTGGTCGTCGACGCCTCGGCGATGAGTTCGTCGGTGGCGGCGCTGGTGCAGGGGTTCGCGTGTTTCGACCCTGCTGTCACCGTGGCCGGGGTGGTGCTCAACCGGGTGGGAAGCGAGCACCACGAGTCGTTGCTGCGCCAGGCCCTGGCCCCGCTGAACATCCCGGTGCTGGGCGCCCTCCGGCGCGACGACCGCTTCACCTGGCGGGACCGGCACCTCGGGTTGGTCCCGGTGGTCGAACGTCGGTCGGAGGTCACGGCATCGTTGGCCCGGCTGGCGGGAGCCGTGGGGGCGGCTATCGATCTCGAGGCGGTCATGCGGCTGGCGCGGGGTGCGCCCCCGGTGCGGGCCGGGGCACCGCCCGGTGGAGGGTTGGCGGCGGGGCCGGGCCGCTGCCGGATCGCGGTGGCCTCGGGTCCCGCATTCTCGTTCGGCTACGTCGACAACCTGGAGCTATTGGCCGCCGCGGGCGCCGAGTTGGTCCCCTTCGATCCGCTCCGTGACCCGGCGCTGCCCGAGGCGATCGGGGGTCTGGTCGTGGGGGGCGGTTTCCCCGAGGTGTACGCCGAGGCGCTGGCCGGCAACCGGCCCCTGCTGGAGGAGACCCGGCGTCGGGTCGGGGCGGGCCTGGTCACCTGGGCCGAGTGCGGCGGGTTGCTCTGGCTCGGGGAGGAACTGGACGGGCACCGGCTCTGTGGCGTCATCGGCACTCGGGGGGCCATGACAGACCGGCTCTGCCTGGGCTACCGCACCGCCACCTTCTGTGCCGACACCCCGCTCGGGCCCGCCGGAACCGTTTTGAGGGGTCACGAATTCCACTACTCCCGGGTGTCCCCCGCGGGCGACGCCTTGTCGATGACGGGCACGACGAGTACCGAGGAGACTCGGGCGGGATGGGCGTCGCCGACCCTCCTGGCCTCGTACCTGCACCTCCACCTGGCCGGGGCACCGCAGGTGGCGGCCGAACTGGTCCGCCGGGCCACGGGTTCGCCCGGCAACCCGGGGCGGCCCGCCGGGTAGCCTCCGTGGGGACAGGGGGCTACGCGGCGCCGCCTCCAGTCGTCCCCGGGTCGGCTGTCAACCGAGTCCCCCCCTCGGGCGTCTGTCCCGGTGATGATGTCCATCGTGACGACGCCGGCGCCGCCTTCCCAGGACTGGGACCGCGGTGGTCTCCGGGAGCTCTACCAGGAGCACCGCTGGTCGCTGGTGCGGCTGGCATCGCTGCTGCTCCACGACCCTCACGAGGCGGAGGAGATCGTGCAGGACGCCTTCGTCCAGGCCCACCTGTCCTGGGATCAGCTGCGGGATCCGACCAAGCGGCTGGCCTATCTCCGCAGCGCCGTCCTCAACGGGGCCCGCTCCCGCCTGCGCCACCGCAAGGTCGTCGGGCGCTACCACTTCGGCCCCGGGGGCGCGGCGGGCGCCGGAGGCGGGCAGGGCGGCGCCGGTCAGGCCAGTGGGGCCGTCGCCGCCAGTGCGGGTGGGGCGGCGGCCGCCGCGGCCGCGGCCGCCCGCTCCCCGTCGCCGGAGGCGGCCCTGGAGGCGGCCGACGACCGCAGACGGGTCATGGCGGCGCTGCGGTCGCTACCTGAGCGCCAGCGAGAATGCCTGGTGCTGCGCTACTACCTCGACCTGTCGGAGGCGGAGATCGCGGCCACCATCGGCATCTCGGTTGGTTCCGTGAAGACCCATGCCCATCGCGGCCTGGCCGCCTTGGCCGCTCGGCTGGAGGCACGATGAATCTCGACGATCAGCTGCGCCAAGCCATGGCCGAACACGCGGCCGCGGTACCCGAGCCCCCCGACCGTTGGGCGCAGATCGAGTCCCGGGCGGCCGCGGCCCGGCTCGGGCGTATTGATCCCCGCCACCGGGCTCGAAAGAGGATCGGAATCGCGGCGCTGGGCCTGGCGGCCGCCACCGCCGCCGCCCTGATCGCCCTTCCCGCCGTCTCCCGTGAGCCGGCCCGGAAAGTGCTGATTACCCCGGGCAGCCACGCCGCGACCGTCGTCACCCCCCAGTCCACCCCGCCGACCATTACCGGCGCGACGACGGGAACCGGGGCGCCCGGGGGGTCGGCCACCACGGTTCCTGGGGCCGGTTCCGGTTACCAGCCGCTGTACCCGTTCCGGAACCTCCAAGAGGCGATGGCGTGGCAGGCCAGCTATCAGGCCACCGGGGCCCAACCCTGGCATCTCGACCCGGGAATGACCGCACTCAGCTTCACCGGCTTCCTCGGCTACCGGGATGTCACCACCGCTTTCGGGATCGAGAACGACGCGTCCGGCGCTCACGTGACGGTCGGCTTCCCGAACCCGAACGGAGCCCCGGTCAACGCCGCGGTTGTCCACCTACGGCGCTTCGGAACCGCCGGCGACGCGCCCTGGGAGGTCGTCGGGACCGACGACACCACCAACTTCAGCCTTGCGACGCCCCGCTATGGAGCGACCGCCAGTTCGCCCCTGGCGGTCGGGGGCGCCATCGTCGGAGTCGATGACAACATCGGGGTTCAGGTGCTGCAGCTGGCATCGCAGACGCCGATCGGTACCTTCTGCTGCCGGCCGGCCGGAACCGGCCCGTGGACGGCGACGGTGGATTTCCACGGGGCCACCGACAAGGTCCTGATCGTGGCTGCCTCGACCGGGGGCCACATCGCCACCGTCGAACGGTTCACGGTCACCGCCGTGCGCACGAGCAAGGGAACGACACCCGGGCTGTGATCCCCCCCCCCGACATCCACGGCTGTCACGTTGAGCCCGTCAGTCGACCAGGCGGCGCAGATGCACCACCACGGCCCGCCAAGGCGCGGACTCTGGGTCGATCAGCTCCATGTGGTCGACGCCGGGGAGTTCCACCAGCGTCGCTGGATCCCCGGCGGCAACCGCCCGTTCGACATACCGCCGGCTGATGACGACCGGTACCGCGGCATCCCGGTCGCCGTGGACCAGCACCTGGGGGACGCCGAGGGGGAGGAGCTGGGCGGGGTCGGTTACCGCGTAGCGCTCGGGGCGCCGATCGGGCGATCCCCCCAACAGCCGGTTGACGGCTCCGCCGCCGAGGCCCCTCGCCGCCGCTTCCACCAGGTCGGCGACGGGAGCCAAGCCGATTGCGGCGCTGACCCGGACCGCCACCTCGGCCCCGGGTGCCCCGGGTGCCCCGGGTGCCCCGGGTGCCCCGGGTGCCCCGGGGCAATTTTGGCCGCCCCGAAGCCCACAGCGCCAGGTGGCCGCCCGCCGAATGGCCCACCGTCACCACCCGGCTGAGGTCCAGCCGGTGCGTCTCGGCGACCGACGCCAGGTGGTCGATCCCGGCGCCGACGTCGTCAAAGGTTTCCGGCCAACCGCCGCTCGGGATACTCCCCACCCGCCGGTACTCGAGGTTCCACGCCGCCCACCCCCGACCCACGATGTCGGCCGCCAGGGCAGTCATCAGGCTCTTGGTGTAGGCGGCTTTCCAGAACCCGCCGTGCAGCAACACCACCACCGGCACGCCCCGGCCCGAGTGCGCGACGGGACCGTCGGGGAGCCAGAGGTCGCCGTTTTGGCCGTGCCGGCGGCCGTAGTCGAGGCGCTGACGGGCCACCGCCGAGCAACCTAGTTTCTCGACCAGGCGACGCCGTGGGCGGCTCGGTACATTTGGCGGGTAGTGTTCGCCGCCTCAGACCTGTCTCCGTGGGCCCGCAACCTGGCGGCGGCCGTGATCCACCGAAGCTGGAGTTGGATCACCACCGTCGGGTGCGTGGGGCCCGACGACGCGGCAGGCCGGAAGTTCCATTCCATGGGCCGCGGGAGCTGCATCTGCTTCCCGCCCGGCGCGGTGTTCGGCGAGGGCGGGATCTCGATCGGGTCACAGACCCTGATCGGGCCGAATGTCAGCCTGTCGGCAGGGCTGCCCGGCGGTGCTCCCGATGGGCCGGGGAAGGCGGTTGTCGTCATCGGCGACCGGTGCAGCATCGGCCGGGGAACCTCGATCGCGGGCCTGGGCCACATCGAGATCGGCGACGACGTCTCCATCGCCCCCAACGTGTACATCACCGACCACAACCACAGCTACGGCGACGTGACCACCCCCATCGCCGGTCAATGGCCGGCCCAGGGCACCATCCGTATCGGCGCCGGCAGCTGGCTGGGCACCGGGGTGATCGTGCTCGCCGGGAGCGACATTGGCTGTCATGTCACCGTCGCCGCGGGATCGGTGGTCCGAGGGCCGGTGCCCGACCGGTCGGTCGTGGCGGGGGCGCCCGCTCGCGTCGTCCGCCAGTATTCCGCGGTAGAAGGATGGGTTCCCCCGCTGGGAGCGCAGCGCGGATCGAACGGATCGACAACACCGAGTGCGCCGGCAGCACCGACAGAATGGAGGCCCCAATGACCGACCACCCCGCCTCGACGACCGACGATGTCCCCGAGGGCGGCTTGCTCAGCGACAAGGTCCGCCAGGCCCTGACCTCGGGCCGGCTGGCCCATCTGGTGACCCTCGGCCCCGGCGGTGACCCCCACGTGACGCTGGTGTGGGTCGGCATCGAGAACAACGAGATCGTCGCCGCCCACCTGGGCGCCTACCAGAAGGTCAAGAACATCCGCCGCGACCCCCGAGTCGTGCTCTCCCTGGAAACAGGCGGCCGCAATGAGCTCGGCCTCGACGAATACCTGGTCGTCTACGGCCACGCCCGCGTCACCGAGGGCGGCGCCGCCGACCTCTTGCAAAAGCTGGCCTGGGTGTACATCGGGCCCGACGCCAAGTTCCCGCCGATGGACAACCCGCCGCCCGGCTACGTGACCCGGATCACGCCGCAGCGGGTCGCGGGTGTCGGGCCCTGGCACGCGTGACGCCCGCCGCCCCCTCGGTCAGTCCCAGGTCGTCGCCTGGTCGTCAAAGAGGTCGCCGGTCTGGATGCGGACGACGCAGAACGGCAGGCCGGCCGGGTCGCGCATGACCCACCAGGAATGGTTCTGTTCCACCCGCTCGGCTCCCAGGGCCTCGAGCCGGGCGACCTCGGCCTCTACGTCGTCGGTCTCAACGTCAAGGTGGACCCTGGGGGCCGCGCCGACCTTTTGGACCATGAACTGAAATCCGGGGACGGGCTGGCCGAAGTCGCGGTAGTCGCCGACCTCGCCGTCCTCCTCGGGCGGTCGACCGAGCACCCCGGACCAGAAACTGACCTCCCGATCGAAGAGATCCGCGGGCACGTCGATCAGGGCGGCGGTGAGCTTGCTTCGGTGCACCGCGCCATCTTGACCGACCGATGGTCGGGGATGACGCCTTAAGGTCTCGCTCATGATCCGGCTCGGCTTCCAGATTCCCAACTTCACCTTTCCCGGCGTGGGGACCGCGGAACTGTTCGGCCGGGTGCTGCAGATGGCCCAGACCGCCGAGCAGTCGGGCTTCGACAGCATCTGGGTGATGGACCATTTCTACCAACTGCCGACGCTCGGGCCCGCCGAGAACGCCATGTTCGAGGCCTACACCCTGCTGGGGGCGCTGGCGGCACAGACCACGACCGCCCGGTTGGGCACGCTGGTCACCGGCGTCACCTACCGCAACCCGGCCATTCTGGCCAAGCAGGTCACGACCTTGGACGTGATCTCGGGGGGCCGGGCGGTGCTCGGGATCGGGGCGGCGTGGTTCGCGCCCGAGCACGAAGGCCTGGGCGTCAACTTCCCGCCCGTCGGCGAGCGGATGGACCGGCTCGAGGAGGCCCTCTTGATCTGCCGGGCCATGCTGCGTTCGGACCGGCCCGTGTTCAACGGGCGCTACTACCGGGTCCGCTACCCGATCAACTCCCCCGCCCCCATACAGCCGGGCGGCCCGCCGGTACTCATCGGTGGCGCCGGCGAGAAGCGCACCTTGAAGCTGGTGGCCCAGTACGCCGACGCCGTCAACCTCATCTGCGGGAGAGACGAGATCCCCCACAAGCTCAAGGTGCTGGAGGCCCACTGTGAGCAGGAAGGTCGCGACCCGGCCACGATCAACAAGACGTGGCTGACGTCAGTGGTCATCGGCCCGACGCCGACCGAGGCGATCGAGGCGCGGGACCAGATGTTCGCCACCCGGGGCATCCCCTGGGACATGATGGACGCCGAAGCCCGCGCCCAGATCAGCTCCCGCCTGCTGGTGGGCACACCGGAGGTGGTTGGTGGGCGGCTGCGCCAGCTGAGCATCGATCAGGGTCTCGACGGGGTGATCCTGAACTTCCCGGCCAACGGCCACGACCTCGAGATGATCACCCACAGCGGCCCGGAACTTCTGAAGATGATGGGCGGCTCAATGCCCGAGGCGGCTAGCTGAGGACCAACTGCGGTTACCGTGCCGGGTCGGTACCCGCTGCCCAGCCGTACCTCGGCCGCAGGAGCGCCGCCATTCCCCGGGCGATAGCATCGGCGGCGCAACCCGAGCGGGCGACCCGGTGAGAGTCCGGGGCGAACACCCATCCGACCACTGTGACGGGCCCCTCCCCCACGAGCGACCCCAGCCAGATCCCGCCCGGGACGCGCCACTGAGGCCAAACCTAAGGTGCACCTGTGCCGGCGCCCGCCCAACCCCCGCCCTACGCGCCGTCCCCGCCGCCGTCCCCGCCTGACACTTTCGCCAACGGGACCCTCGTCGGCATCGGCGTCGGACCCGGCGACCCCGAAGCGGTCACCCTCCAGGCCGTCCGGGCCCTGCACCACGCCGACCGCGTTGTCGCCCCCTCCCTCGCCCCCGATGCGGTCGGCCGGGCGGAGTCGATCGTCCGCCAAGTGGCGCCGGACCTGACCGTGGAGCGACTGGTGTTCGACATGTCGCTCGTGGCGGGCGACCGTCTGGCGTCCCACCGGGGCGCGGCATCGGCCCTCCTCCCCCACCTCGACGCGGGCCAAGAAGTGGCGTTCGTGACCCTCGGCGACCCCAACATCTACAGCACCTTCACCTCGGTGGCGGCCGCGGTCACCGAGGCCCGCCCCGCTACCAGCATCCGCACCGTGGCCGGCATCATGGCCTTCCAGGACCTCGCCGGCCGCACCGCCACCGTCCTGCTCGACGGCACCGAATCCCTCCGGCTGCTCACCGCTTTGGACGGCGGCGCCCAGTTCGAAGCCGCTTTGGCCGACGAGGACCAGGCCGTCATCGTCTACAAGGGCGGCCGCCACCTGCCGGCCATCCTGAAGGCACTGGCCAACGCGGGCCGGATCGACGACGCCGTAATCGGCGAGCTCCTCGGCCTCCCCGGCCAGCGGGTGGCGCCGGCCCGCGACTGGCCCGACCAGCCGGCGTCGTACCTGGCCACGATCATCGTGGCGCCCTCGGGGCGTCGCCGCAATCCCGCCCCCGACCCCTCCCCCAAGCCCGCCCCCACCCACGCCCCCGGCCCGACCCCCGGGCCCGACCCCAGCCCCGGCCCCGGGTCCGGCCCCCGGCCCGGCGCCGACCAGGCCCGGCCATGATCTCCTTCGTGGGCGCCGGTCCCGGGGCCGCCGACCTCATCACCCTCCGGGGGGCGCAACGTCTCGCCACCGCCGACGTGGTCATCTGGGCCTCGTCGCTGGTGCCCGAAGCCCTGCTCTGTCACGCCCGCCCGGGCAGCGAGATCCTCGACTCGGCCGCCATGACCCTCGAGGACGTCCTCGACACCTACCGCCGCCACCCAGGGGCCGCCATCGTCAGGCTCCACTCGGGCGACCCCAGCCTCTACGGCGCCATCCAGGAGCAGATCGACTGGTGCCTCGCCCACGATCGCGACTTCGAGATCGTGCCTGGCGTGAGCTCCCTGGCGGCGGCCGCGGCCGCCCTCAACCGGGAGCTGACAATCCCCAGGGTCGCCCAGAGCGTCGTGGTCACCCGGCTGGCGGGGCGGACCCACGCGTCCATGCCGCCGGGCGAGTCGGTGGCGGCGTTCGCGGCCATCGGCGCCACCACCGCCATCTTCCTCTCGGGGGCCCGGCCCGTTGAGCTCCAAGCCGAGCTGCTCGGCGCGACCAGCAGCTACCGGGCGGACACGCCGGCCGCCATCGTGGTCCGGGCCAGCTGGCCCGACCAAGAGGTGGTGCTCACCACCGTCGGCCGGCTGGCCGCCGACCTGGTGGCCACCGGAGCCACTACCACCGTCATGGTCCTCGTCGGCCCCGCCCTGAGCGGGGCGGCGGCCCGCAGCCACCTCTACTCGCCCGACTTTGCCCACCGATTCCGGCGCCGCTCCCAGCCCGGCACCACTACCGGCCGGCCCGCCTGATGACAGGCACCTTCGAGCCCGAGCTCAGCGCCGAGGTGGCGGGGGCCAGGGGGCTGCGCACCGGCTGGACCACGGGCACCTGCGCCGCCGCCGCGGCCAAGGCAGCGGCCATGGCGGTGGTCAGCGGGTCGTCCCCGCCCGAAGTGGACGTGGCCCTGCCGGGCGGCCAACGGGTGGCCTTTGCCGTCGAGAGCGAGGGCCCGGGCACCTGCGTCGTCGTCAAGGACGCCGGCGATGACCCCGACTGCACCAATGGAGCCCGCCTGACGGCCACCGTTTCGTGGCGACCAAAGGGGGAAAAAGGGTCGCGTCTGGTGGCCGGGCCCGGCGTGGGGACCATCACCCTCCCCGGTTTGGGATTGCCCGTCGGGGCGCCGGCCATCAATACCGTTCCCCGCCGCATGATCCTGGCCGCCCTGGCCGAGGTGACCGACCAGCCGGTGGAGGTGAGCTTCGCCGTCCCCGGCGGCCAGGAGATGGCAGGCAAGACCTCGAACGCCCGACTCGGGATCGTGGGCGGGATCTCGATTCTGGGGACGACCGGGATCGTCCGGCCCTTCTCCACCGCCGCCTACCGGGCTTCGGTCGTGCAGCAGGTCGACGTGGCCGCCGCCCAGGGCCAGAACCATATGGTCCTGGCCACCGGAAGCCGCTCGGAACGAGCCGCCCAGCGGCTCCTGCCCGGCGTCGCCGACGTCTGCGTGGTCGAGGTCGGCGACTTCACCGGGATCTGCCTGCGGCGGGCGGCGCAACGGGGAATGGCCCGCGCCACCTTCGTCGGCATGGCCGGCAAGATCGCGAAGCTGGCGACCGGGGTCATGATGACCCACTTCCACCGTTCCCGGGTCGACACCGCCATGCTGGCCGCGGTGGCCGCCGAGTCCGGCGCCCCGAAAAGCGTGGTCGCCGCCGCGACAGAAACAGAAACCGCCCGCCACTTCTTCGACGCCTGCGTGAGCGCGGGCTGCCTCGAGCCGCTGGCCGAGCTGTGCCGCCGGGCCGCCGCCGCCTGCCGGCGTCATGTCGCCGGGGCTCTCGAGGTCGAGGTGATCATGGTGGACTTCGAGGGCGACATGGTGGTGGCCCGTGGCTGAGCGCATCGTGGTCATCGGTCTCCCCTCCTCGGCTCCGCTCCCCCAGGCGGCGCTGTGGATCGGCGGCCAACGCCAGCTCCGGGAGGCCGCGCCGGCCGGGGTGGCGACTGTCACCATCGGTGCCGACCTGGGTCCGGCGCTCGACGCCATCGCCGCGGAACCGGCGACGGTGGGCGTGCTGGCCTCGGGTGACCCCGGGTTTTTCGGGATCGTGCGGGTTCTGGCGCAACGCTTCGGACCGGCCGCGCTTGATGTCCGCCCCGCCCCCTCCTCGGTCAGCCTGGCCTTCGCCCGGCTGGGTCTGCCCTGGGATGATGCGGTAGTCGTGTCCGCCCACGGTCGCCCCTTGGCCGCCGCCGCCTCGGCGGTGGCCGCGGTCCCCAAGGCCGCCGTCCTCGTCTCGCCCGATAACCCCCCCGAGGCGTTGGGCAAGGAGCTGCTGGCCATCGGCGCCCTTCCGGCCGCGGTGGCGGTATGCACCCGGCTCGGGCGGGCCGACGAGGTGGTCGAGCACAGCGACCTCGACGGGCTGGCGTCGGGAACGTGGGACCCGCTCTCGGTCGTGCTCCTGGTCCGCGGGAACCCCGTCGCCGGCGAGGCCCAGCGGACCTGGGGCCGCCCCGAGGCGGCCTTCGCCCACCGGGCAGGCATGGTCACCAAGTCAGAGGTCCGGGCGGTCGCCCTCGGGAAGCTGGATCTACCGGGCCATGGGGTCCTGTGGGACGTCGGCGCGGGGTCGGGAAGTGCCGCCATCGAGTGCGCTCTGTTGGCGCCGGGGCTACGGGTCTTCGCGATCGAGCAAGGCCCGGAAGACGCGTCACGGATCCGGGAGAACGCCCGCCGCCTCGGCGCCGCCATCACGGTGGTCGAAGGGCGGGCGCCCGCCGCCCTGACCGGCCTACCCGACCCCGACCGGGCCTTCGTGGGTGGCGGTGGCCTCGACGTCCTCGATGCCGTTATCGGCCGCCTCCGGGCCCGCGGCCAGGTGGTCGCCAGCTACGCCGCCCTGGATCGGGCCGCCGCCGCCGCGGGCCGGCTGGGCCATCTGGTCCAGATCGCGGCCAGCCGGGGCGAGCAGTTTCCCGACGGCAGCTGGCGGCTGGCGGCAACAAACCCGGTCTTTGTAGTCTGGGGCCCGCATCCATGACGACCCGGGGCGGCCGGCCGTTGCGCCGTCTCAGGGATAGGTCCGCTCCGGCGCCCCGGACGGGGCCTCGGCGGTGACGATCGTGGCTGTCTCGGTGACCGAACGGGGCCGCACCCTGGCCCAACGGCTCCCGTGGGAACATCACCACGGCCGGGCCGGGGAGACGATCGCGGCCCGCTGGGGCGACGCCGACGGGTTGGTGTTGTTCCTGGCCACCGGGGCCGCGGTGCGCATCATCGCTCCCCTCCTCGTCAACAAGCACCAAGACCCGGCGGTGGTCTGCGTCGACGAGGCGGGCCGTTTCGCAGTGGCGCTGTGCGGTGGCCACGCCGGCGGGGGCAACGACCTGGCCCGGGCCGTGGCCGGCCACCTGGGGGCGGAGGCGGTGATCACGACGGCCAGCGACGCGGTGGGGGTGGCGGGCCTGGACCAGCTGTGCGGGTTCTCGGCCGCCGGTGACACCGCGGCGGTGACCGCCGCCATCCTCGACGGCCGCCCGGTCCGGTTGGACAACGCCTTGGGGTGGCCGGTTCCCCTGTCGCACCGCGACGAGGGTCGAACCACGGTGACGGTGACGGATCGCCGGCTCCAGTGCCCACCCGGCCACGCCCTCCTGCACCCCCCGTCGCTCGTGGTTGGCGTGGGGACGTCTACCGACGCGCCCCCCGAACAGCTGGCCACCTTGCTGCAGGAGACGCTGGCGGCAGCCGGGCTGGCCCCCCAGTCGGTGGCCGAGGTGGCCACGATCGACCGCCGGGCCACCCATCGGGCCCTCCTGGCGCTCGGCTTTCCTGTCCGGTCCTACCCGGCCGACCGGCTGGCGGCGGTCACGGTGCCCACTCCCAGCCAAGCGGTCCGGGCGGCGGTGGGCACGCCCAGCGTCTGCGAGGCCGCCGCCCTGCTGGCGGCGGGGCCCGGTGGCGACCTGATCGTCGCCAAACGGACCTGCGCCACGGCCACCGTGGCCATCGCCCGCCGCCGCGGTCCCCGGGGCCACCTGTCCCTCGTCGGACTGGGGCCGGGGACCGCCGACCACCGCACCCCGGCCGCGGAACGCGCGGTTCGCCGGGCCCAAGTCGTCATCGGCTACCACGCCTACCTCGAGCAGTGCGCCGACCTGATGGGTCCGGGCCAGCTGCGCCTTCCGTCGCCGATCGGCGACGAGGTGACCCGGGCTCGGCGGGCGTTGGCGGAAGCCGAGGCGGGGCGGCAGGTGGCCATGGTGTGCTCCGGCGACGCCGGTATCTACGCCATGGCCTCGATCGTGCTGGAGCTGGCCGACGACGAGGTCGACATCGAGGTGATCCCCGGGGTCACGGCCGCCCAGGCCAGCGCCGCAGTCCTGGGCGCGCCCCTCGGCCACGATCATGCCGCCATCAGCCTGTCGGACCTCCTGACCAGTTGGGAGGTCATCGCCCGCCGGTTGAAAGCGGCCGGCGAAGCCGACCTGGTGGTCAGCCTCTACAACCCCCGGTCGCGGGGCCGGACGTGGCAGCTGGACGCCGCCCGCACCATCCTCCTGGAATACCGGCCGCCCACGACGCCGGTGGGCATCGTGACCGACGCCGGCCGCCGGGGCCAGAAGGCGGAGATCACGTCCCTGGCCGAGCTCGACCCCGACGTGGTGGCGATGACGACCTGCGTGATCATCGGCGCCAGCACCACCAAGGTGGTCAACGGCCGTTTGGTCACGCCGCGGGGCTACCAATGACCACCGTCGCCATCGACGACCGCTGCACCGCCTGCGGGCAGTGCCTCATCACCTGCCCCGCCCGGGCCCTGGTGGCGGCACCGAAGCGGCCCGCGGTGATCGACGCCCGTTGCAGCGGCTGCGGGGCGTGCCTGGAGATCTGCCCGACCGACGCCATCACCGAACTGAGGAACCCTTGATCCACCCTATCGAGGCCGAGAGCTATCAGATCCTGGCGACCCGCATCGACCTGAACCACCTCAGCCCGGGCACCCGGGCCGTGGTCGCCCGGGTCATCCACGCCACCGCCGACCTGGAGTACGCGGCCACCCTGGTGGCCCCGGAGTCGGTGGTGGCGGCGGCCGTGGGGGCGATCGTGGCGGGGAACCCCGTGGTCACCGATGTCGAGATGACCCGGGCCGGCATCACCGGGGTCGAAACCCACTGCTACCTGGCCGAGGCGGTCGGCGGCGGCCCCGGCACCCGGAGCGCGGCCGCCATGAGATTGGCCGCCGAGCGCCACCCGGCGGGCGCCCTGGTCGTCATCGGCTGCGCCCCGAGCGCCCTCGACGAGGCGCTCGACCTGGCCGCCGCCGGGATCTTCGCCCCCGCCGCCATCATCGCCCTCCCGGTCGGCTTTGTCGGTGCCGCGGCCGCCAAAGCCCGGGCCTTGTACAGCCCGCTTCCCGTGATCGCCAACACCGGCGACAAGGGCGGATCGGCGGCCGCCGCCGCGGCCTGCAACGCCATTGTGCGGCTGGCCCGTGGCTGACGCGCCCGCCCCGGCCCTGATGCTGGTCGGCCACGGCAGCCGGTCGGCGCCGGGCGTGGCCGCCTACTGGGAGTTCGCCGATGCCGTGCAGCGGGAGGCACCGGACCTGCGCCTCGGGTGTGGCTTCATCGAGCTGGCCGAACCCGATCTCGCCACCGCGGTGGCCCGCCTCGTCGAGGCGGGCGCCACCAGCGTGGTCGCGGTCCCGCTGGTCCTGCTGGGAGCCGGGCACATGAAGAACGACGGCCCCGCCACCTTGGCCCGGGCCCGCCAGGTCCACCCCGGCGTGACGTTCTCCTACGCCCGGGAACTGGGCATCCACCCCGCCCCGCTGGAGGTGGCGGCCGAGCGTATCGGGGCGGCCACCGCCGGCTGGCCCACCCAGGAGACGGCGGTCATCGTCGTCAGCCGCGGTTCCAGCGACCCCGACGCCAATGCCGACCTGTACAAGGTCGGGCGGCTCCTCTCGGACCGCCAGTTGGCGGAGTGGGTGGAGCCCGCGTTCGTGTCGCTGGCCCCGCCCTCGGTCCCCGCCACCCTGGAACGCTGCCGGAGGCTGGGCGCCCGCAGGATCGCCGTTGTTCCCTACTTCCTGTTCACCGGCGTGCTGGTGGACCGCATCGGCGCCCAGGCCCGCCAATGGGCGGCCACCCATCCCGCCCTCGAGGTCCGCACCGGGTCCGAGATGGGGCCCGATGCCCGCCTGGCCCGGCTGGTGCTGGCCCGCTACCACGAGGCGCAAGAAGGCGATGTGCGCATGAACTGCGACCTGTGCACCTACCGGGTGGCCTTTCCCGGCTACGAGGACCGGGTGGGCGCCCCCCTCGCGATCCAACCCCACCGCCACGACCACTGACCCCGGCCCAGTACCCTGCGCCCGATGCCACGCCACGGGGTCCGAGCTGTTCTGCTCCTGGCGGCGGTGGCCCTTCCCGCAGGCTGCCGCGGCGGCGGAAGCGGTGGCGGTGGGGGGATCGCCAGTAGTGCCACGACGACGACGACCATCACCGCCGCCGCCATCACCACCACCTCCGCCTCCTCCACGTCCAGGAGTGCGCCGCTCAGCAAGGCGGACTTCGTCACCCAGGCCGACGCCATCTGCCGCGACACCACCTCGCAGATCAACGCCCTACCGGCGCCCTCCCCCACGGCTGGCCCCACCGAGGCCGCCATCTACATCCAGGCGACGCTGAACGTGCTCGACCCAGCCCTGCAACGCCTGGCCAACCTGCCCGCGGCGCCCTCCGACGCCACGGTGTTGCAGCAGAACCTCATCGCCCCGACCCGGGTCGAGGACGCCGCTGCCCACGCCTTCCTCAACGCGGTGCACGCCGACCAGGGCAACGCCACCGCCGCCCAACAGGCGCTCGACACCTTCTCGGCGGCCGCCGTGGACCCGGACCAGGCGGCCCATGACCAGGCCCTCTCCGGCTTCGGATTCAAAGCCTGCGCCACGACTACCACTGCCCCGGGCTGAGCCCGGGCTTTTGGGCGTGCTTTAGCTCTTTGGGCGTGCCGTATCCCGGTATATCCGGGACTCGCCACACCCAAAGACATGAACAACGCCCAAAGCAGGCCGTCACAGCTGCAACGACTTGACCTCCAGGAACTCCTCGAACCCGAAGCGACCCAGCTCGCGGCCGTTGCCCGACTGCTTGTAGCCGCCGAAGGGGGCGAGGGGGTTGAACGATCCTCCATTCACCTCGACCTGGCCGGCCCGCAGCCGGCGGGCCACCGCCAGGGCCCGGTCCTCGTCGCCCGCCCACACGCCGGCGGCCAGCCCGTAGACGGTGTGGTTGGCGATCTCGACCGCCTGGTCCTCGGTGTCGTAGGCGAGGATGGCGAGCACGGGACCGAAAACCTCCTCCTGGGCCAGGACCGAGTCCGGATCGACGTCAGAGAACACGGTCGGGCGGACGAAATAGCCGCGCTCCAACCCGGAGGGCGGCTCGACGCCACCGCAGAGCAAGCGGGCGCCCCCGTCGAGGCCCGCCTGGATGTACCCCCGGACGCGCGCCAGTTGGGCGGCGCTGGCCAAGGGGCCGAGCCGGGTCCCCGGGGTCATCGGGTCGCCGGGGGTGTAACTGGCGGCGGCCTCGACCGCCAGCGCCTCGACTTCGGCCAGCCGGGACCGGGGCACGATCATCCGGGTCAGCGCGGAACAGGTTTGACCGGAGTTGATGAACGCCTTGGCCATCCCGTCTCGCACCGCGTGGACCAGGTCGGCGTCGTCGAGGATCACGTTGGGGCTCTTGCCTCCCAACTCCAGCGTCACCCGTTTCACCGAGGCCGCGGCCAGCTGGCTCACCCGCAACCCGGAACGGCCGGAGCCGGTGAAGCTCACCATGTCGACGTCGCCATGGCCGGCCAGGGCCTCGCCCGCTACCGGCCCCACCCCGGAGACCAGGTTGAACACGCCCGGCGGCAGTCCCGCGCCGTCGACCACCTCGGCCAGGAGGAAGGCGCTGAGCGGCGCCACCTCGGACGGCTTGACGACCACCGTGCACCCAGCCGCCAGGGCCGGGGCGACCTTGGCGGCCACTTGATGAAGGGGGTAGTTCCACGGCGTGATGGCCGCCACCACGCCGACCGGCTCCCGGACGACGAGGGAGTTGCCGAGGCGCTCCTCGAACACGAAGGTGTCGAGCAGGTCGCCCATGGAGCCAAAGGTCATGATGGGCAGCCCTGCCTGGATGATCGTGGCCAGGTTGATGGGCATGCCGACCTCCTGGGCGATGACGGTGGCAATCTCCATCATCCGGCCCTGCAGCCCTTCGGTGATGCGCCGGAGGTACTTGGCCCGCGCTTCGCGGTCGGTCGCCGACCACGCCCCGAAGGCGGCCCGGGCCGCGGCCACCGCCCGATCGACGTCGGCCGCCGTGCCGTCGGGGATCCGCCCCATCACTTCCTCGGTGGCGGCATTGACCACCTCGATGGCGCCCGTCCCGGTCGAGGGCACCCATTGCCCGTCGATGTACAGCCGGTCCCGCTCGTCGATTGCCATAGCGGACTCTACCGGCGGCCCGCGGCGCGAAGACCCGAAAAATGCTCCGACCGTCCCGGGTGACTCAAGTATCAGGTGGGTATCTGCCGACTCTGTAATAGGTGAACAGCGATCGAGGAGGCCAGTGATGGCAACAGCGAGTGTCATGGCGGTGACGGCCGGCGCGGCGGCGACACTCGCTCGTCCCGCGCACGTGGTGCGACGCCCCAGCGGCCAGGTAGTGGTCATCCTGGCGGGCCGTGACGCGCTGTCCGAGGCCGCCACCTGGCGATCCCGGGGCTACCAGGTCGAGGCCGTCAACGGCGAGACCCTGGGCTTGGCCTCTTAGAGAACTACCGCTGCCACGGGCTGCCCAACCGGGCCGCCACGGCAGGATTGATGCGTACCGCACCCACCAGGTGCGAGTTCTCCACCGCCACCACGTGCACCGAGGCTCCGGTGAAGGGGGCTTCGATCATCTTGCCGCCGCCGAGATAGATCGCCACGTGGTCGATGAACCCGGGATCGGCCGGGTCCCACGCCCAGAACAGGAGATCCCCGGGTTGGATCTTGTTGAGCGGCACCGCGGGCCCGGCCAGGGCCTGCTGGGCCGCGGTCCGGGGGAGATTGACCCCCGCCGCCGCGAACGACCATCCCACCAGCCCCGAGCAGTCGAAGGAGTCGGGCCCGGTGGCGCCCCAGACATAGAGCTTGCCGACCCGGCTCAGCGCCGCCGTCAGGGCGGTCGACAGCTGCGCGGTGGTGACCAGGCCCGTTCCCCCGCCCGAGGTACCCAGCCCCAGGCCCGGGCGCATGAGCACCACCGACGCACCGGGCAATATCGCCTTGATCGACTTCTGCAGCACCAACGGGTCAAGTGCAGGCGCGCTCACGACCAGGCCGGTGTTGGGGGCCAGCCCCAAGGCGCCGCTCGTCGGCCGGCTCACGACCAGGTCGACACCGGGCAGACCAACCGACATGAACGCTCCCAGCCAGTGCCTGGTGGTCGCCCCGCCGCCGACCGCGGCGACCGCGGCGTCGACGCCGAGGGTCAGCTTGCGGTCGCGGGCCATGTCGAATGACGACGCCACGCTGCCCGAGGCGATGTATTGCCACAACTGGTCCGAGGCCGCGGTCACCGACGGGGTGAAGTCGCGGAACGTCCCCGGATCGACTCCCAGGGTGACCGCAGGCGCACCGGCGAAGCCGACCGTGCCGACATCGACCACCTCGGCCGCGTCGACGCCCCGCTGGGCTTTGATCGACTTCAACTGCGACGCTGTCAACGGCGCCGCCAGGCTCACGATGGCACTGGGAGCGTGGAGTTGCGCCATGGGAGCCACGGCGGGGACGACGGACGTGGTGGTCGCAGGCGAGGGAGGGGCTTTGACGGTGGGCGGAAGAGAGGTCCCGCTGGCGGCGGCCGGGTGAGCGGTTTTCAACGCCACCGGCGTCGTGGGACTGCGAACCAACTGCCGGGTCACGAGGGTCACCGCCAGCGCCGCGATCACGAGCTGGGCCAGGACCACCCTCGCCATCAGGCGGCCCCCGGCCGCGCGCTGTCGCCCCGAGCTCCTATGGGGACCCGTGCCCTCCTGGTCGGAATGCCGCGACGTTCGCAACGCCACTTCAGATTCGCCAAAGGGATGGTTCATTCCTGCACCGGGAAGTTAGAACTTTAGGGACGGCTTAGGCCAAATGCCCTGCGGGTACCAGCGCCAAATGCCGACAAACAGGTATGGGTCTCTTCGCATCGCGACGCCTTGCCGTCGCCGCCTTGGCCATCGGGATCAGTGCCGCGTCGGTGGCCTGCTCCTCAGGATCAGGGGGGAAAAAGAGTCTCACACTCGGGGCGCGCACCGGTGGCGGGGTACAGGCCCCCGCCGACAGCGGGGCGCCCGGGGCCGGAGCAGCCGGCGCATCGGCCTCGGCATCGGTGGCGAACGGCGGCCCGCCCGCCGCGGGACCGGGTACCACGTCCGCGCCGGGCGGGGCCCCGGCCCCCACCAAGCCGTCGGGCCCGACGGCCACCACCGCGGCCACGGTGCCCAGGCCGACGGCGCCCCCCGCCAGTGGCCCGGGACCCGCGGCCACCGGCACCTACCATTACAACGGCGGCGGGACCTCAGTACTGACGACCGGAACCACGACCACTCCTCAGACCGTGCCTGCCCAGAGCACGCTCACGGTGACCGCGACCGGGCCGGGAACGGAGCAGTGGGTCAACTCCTCGACTACCGCCAACCTGGTGTTCAACGGGTCCGGCGTGTTTCTCACGTCGGAGACCGTATTCGGGACCACCTGCGCGTTCGATACGCCGGTGCCGTTCCCTCCGTGGCCACCCGCGGTCGGCAAATCGTTCTCGGGCCAGGCGACCTGCGGCTCGGGGTCCTCGGCCAGCACCCTCATGCTCACCGGCCGGATCGCGGGCACAGCATCGGTATCGGTCGCCGGCACCAAGGTCAGCACCTACCTCGTCCAGAGCAAACTGACGCTCTCCGGCACCAGCCTCGTCATCGGCGAGACCGACTATTACGCGCCCTCGCTACGGCTGCCCGTGGAGTCCATCGTGGCGGCAACCGGTGGGATAACCGGTTACTCGATCGCCAGCAACACCGCCTATGTCCTGACGTCACTCCTTCCATCCTGAGCGATCTGTGCCGCCAGCTGCGGTACCACCTCGTGCCAGTCGCCGACGATGCCGATGTCGGCCGCCCCGAAGACCTTGGCGGCGGGATCGGCGTTGATGGCCAGGATCATGCCGGCACCGCGCACCCCGACCAGATGGTTGAACTTTCCCGATAGTCCCACCGCCACGTAGAGCCGGGGGGCCAGGCTGCGCCCGGTGAGGCCCAGCTGGCGGGAACGGGGCTGCCAGCCCTGGTCGGTGACCTTGCGGGTGGCCGCCAGTTCCGCCCCGAGAACGTCGAGCAGTGGTTGCAGCTGGCAGTACTGGCCGGGGTCGACCCCGGCGCCGACACCGACGACTACCTGGGCGGTGGCCAGTTGGTCCACGTCGTCATCGCGGCCCGAGCCGAGGAGGCGCACCCGGCCCCGGGGGGTCACCGGGCGCTCGGTCACCGCCACGGTGCGCCTCGCCCGGGGCCGCGGGGTGGCCAGCTGACCGGGACGGACGGTGACCAGCTGAACGGCCGAGGAACTGGTGATGGCCGCGACCAGCTGGCCGCCGAAGGCCGGCTTCCACGCCACCAGCCGTCCCCCGTCCACCGCCAGGTCCACGGCGTCGCCGGTCAGGCCGGCGCCGAGTCGCGCCGCCAGGCGGCCTGCCACCTCCCGCCCCCACAGCGTGCCCGGCGCCAGCACCGCCCACGGGCTGCGCTCCTCGGCCCACTCCGCCACCGCCCGGGCCAGGTCCTCCTCGGCCGCCACGCCGGCCACCACGACCAGCTCGTCGGCCCCCCAGGACCCGACGGCGCCGGCATCGACTGTTCCGCGCTCCGCGACGCCGGTCACGTGCCCGTTGAGGGCGTCAGCCAACCGGGCGGCCGCCCCCAGCAACTGACGGGCGCTGCCGGGCCGGCCCGGCTCCAGCAGCACCGCCACCCCTTTTTCCCCCTTGCCCAGCCATCGGCCACGACACCCGCTTCAGCCGGCCGATGAGGCCCGAACGTCGCCTGCAGCGCCCCGTTGTCGCGCAGGAGCGCCACCGCCTCTGCGACCTGATCGGGCAGCGGGCCCGCCAGCACCAACCGGCGCCGGGCCACCTGCAGCGCCCGTACGACGCCCACCCGGGTCGGGCTGCCCGCCTCCCCCCAAGGGCCGGGGCCCAGGTCGGCGGCCGCCAAGCGGTGCAGCCGGGTGGGATCGACGGCGGCCCGGCCGGGCGGGTCCACCTTGGCGGGCGGGCACAGCCGCTCGGCGGTCGTGAGCAGGGCGGGCAGGTCGACCTCGGCGTCGGCCCAGCCATCATCGAGCTCCAGGCGGGCCATGACCGTCTCCGATTTCAGCGTCATCGCCTTCACGCCGGCCAGGAACGGCAGATCGAGAAGTTCCGCCACCTCGGGCCCCACCTGGCCGGTGTCGGCATCGACGGAGTTGCGTCCCGCCAGGATGACGTCGAAGGGGCCCCGGCGCTCGATGGCGGCGGCCAGGGCCCGGGCCGTCGCCAGGGTGTCGGAACCCGCCATGGCGGGGTCGGTGATGAGGACGCCCTCGTCGGCCCCCCAGGCGACAGCCTCCCGCAGGGCGTCCTCGGCGGACGGCGGTCCGAGGGTGAACACGGTGCAGGTGCCACCCGTTCGGCGGGCCAGTTCGACGCCGTGGGCGATGGCCCGGCGGCAATAGGCGTTGATCTCCAACTCCATCCCTTGGCGATTCAACCGACCGTCGGGGCCCAGCGACAGGGTTTCCACGGAGGGGACCTGTTTGATCAATACGCCGACACGCAGGGCAGGAATGCCCGCCAGCGTAGGCGGGACTGATAAGTACGAAAACCGGCACAAAGCCGAACGGGGACTCTGAAGACCAGGCTAAATCGCGCGCAATCGCTCAACCCCAATAGGGGTCCCGACGACAGCGGGGCCATGCTTCGTCCCTGGCGTATCGCATTCGCAGCCACCTGGGTGGCCCTCCTGGCCATGGTGGCCGGCGGTTTCGTCGTCTTGAGCAGCGGCGGGAGCGGCGCCGGGGCCCCACCGCAGCCGATCGTGCTGCAACGACCGGCGCCGAACGGGACAGGGAATCAGCCGATCGAGCTTCCCGGCCCATCCCCTACCTCGACTTCTTCGACTGCTTCGCCCGAGCCGACCACCGTCCCCGCTACCACCGTGGTGCCCACGACCGTCGCCCCGACGACCGTCCCCCGTACCGTGGCTCCGGCTCCAGTTCCCACGGCGCCCCCGGTTGCGCCCCGCGTCACCGCCACGACCGGGGCCAAGCCGGTCGTAACCTCCCCGCCCAACACCACCGCCGCGGGCGGTGGCGGCGACTCCCGCGATTTCAGCCTCATCGGCTACCACTGGAGCGCCTGCCAGACGATAACGGTGACGAGCACCGGCCCCGATATCTCGGGAATCGTGAGTGAGCTGGCATCCATTACCGGGTTGCACCTGCAGATGGTGAACGGCCCCGCCCAGATCACGGTCCAATGGGGCGCTGTTGCCGGCGGCGGCGAGGTGGGCCTCACGGACTGGCGGGCCGTCGGCGGCCTGCTCACCCTGGCGGGCATCAACATCAGCCACCAGGGAGATCCCTACCTGGCGACCCTGCTGCGCCACGAGCTGGGCCACGCCATGGGCCTGGGCCACGCCTCTCACCCCAACGAGATCATGTACCCGACGATCAGTGGCAACAGCCCCACCGATTACCAGGCGGGGGATCTGGCCGGCCTGCGGGCCATCGGGGCGTCGGGCGGCTGCTGAGCGGTTGGCGGGGGCGGTGGGAGCCTCTCCTGGCGCCGCGGGGATCGCCTGGCTGTCCCACGCAGGTCGGAGGCGACAGTCAGCCCTGGGGGGGATGACCAGGGCAAAGGGCCCGTCGTAGGCTCAGCATTGTGCCGAGCGATGACGAGCTGCGGCGGGTCGCCGAGGACGTACGAGCGCTGGCCCGTTCATTGGGCCGGGATATGCGATCGGCACTGGACCGCGCCCGAGAGGACCTGCACGGTTCGAGGGGCGCCGCCCCGGGGCCGATGTCAGGCACCGGCTCCGCGTCGTCACCGGGCTCTGGAGACCCCGACGGGCCGGGCGGCTCGGATGGCCCCGGGTCGGGGTCGGGGTCGGGGGACCCGGGCAGGGATGGCGCCGGTGTCGGGCGGGCCGGGCGGGCCGGGCGGGCCGGGCGGCGTACCGTTCGGGAGGATCTGCAGGCCGCCCGTCACGACCTGCGCCGGGCCCAGCTGGCGCTCCGCCACTCGGTGCGCCAGGCACGCGGCCGCGACGACTGGGCCCGCTCGGGCGGCGACGGGGCCGACGGCGAGGATCAGCGCCCCTCGTACTGGTGGCCGCCGAGCCCCGGCGGACCGCCCCGGTGGGACAACTGGGGCCGCCACCACCACGGCCACGCCGGGGTGCGCCCCGGTACCCGGGCCCGGTCGGCCCGACCCGGCCAGCCCCCGCCCCCCGGTTTGGGCGGGGCTGGCGACGGGCGACCCCCAGCTCCCGCCCCGGCCCCGCCGCCGCCGTTGCGGCACCGCCACGACGGGAGCACCCTGCTGGGCCTGTTGGCGGTGGTGTTCGGGCTGGCGTGGCTGGCCGCGGGAACCCGGCTGGCCCATGTGTCGTCCGAAGCCGTGGTCGCCGTCGCCCTCATGGTGCTGGGCGCCGTCATGGTCGTCACCGCCCGCACCGACTGGGCCCTCAGCCGCCGGGCGTGGCCCACCCTGGGCGGCGCCGGTCTCGCCCTGGCGCTGCTGGCGCTGTCGGTGTCGCCCAACCTGCCCGTTGGTTTCCGCCATCTCCAGTTCGGGTCGCGCAACATTGTCCCCATGACGTGGGCCGACGTGCCGGCGAACATCCACGGCGGCTTCGGCAGGACCGTCATCGACCTCACCAACCTGCCGGCGCCGCCGCCCTCCGCCACCACCATCTCGGTCGACAATGCGGCCGGCCACCTGGAAATCGACATTCCCGCCGGGCTCCCCGCAGTGCTCGATGGTCAGGTCAGCGCAGGCCTGATCGACGTCGACGGCGTGGCCATCTCGGGTATGGGCCGAGTCGTCCACGAGGTGATCCACCCCGCCTCACCCGGGCCGCCGCTCACCCTCCATGTCCAGGTCGGCTTCGGCTCGGTGGCCATCACCACCGCATTGGCCTCGGGCGGCTTGACCCCGACCCGGAAGGGCCCGCTCCCGACGCCACCAACTCTTCCCAAGATCCCGCTACCGGGCGGCGCCGGATGACCGCCACCCTGGCACCGGAGAGCGATCCCGCGATCACGCCCGCCATGATCACTTACCGCTACCGCAGCGGTCGGGTAACGATCGGCACCTTCTATTTCCTGGTCGGCGTCGCCTTTCTGATCGACAGCGCGGGCCTGGTGCGGGTGGGCCCGGCCATGTTCTGGCCCTTGTTCCTGATCGCAGCGGGGGCCGGCATGCTCCTGCGTCGGGCCCGCCGGCTCCAGGTCGAGGAGGACCGCAGCGCCCAGCTGGCCGTCGCCGAGGAGCGGGTGCGCATCGCCCGGGAGCTGCACGACATCGTTGCCCACGGAGTCAGCCTGATGACGATCCAGATCGCGGCGGCCCGCCGGGTGGCGGACAGCAAGCCCGATGCCGCCTCGGCGTCCTTGGAGGCGGCCGAGGAGACGGGCCGCCAGACCCTTAGTGAGCTGGACAGCATGCTGAGCGTGCTGCGGGGAGCCGACGCCTCGATCGGGGCGGCCGGATTCGGCGCCTTGGGGACGGCGGCAGGTTACGGCCAGGGACCGGCGGGTCTCGGCCAGGGATGGGGCCCGGCGGGCTACGGCCAGGGACCGGCGGGCTACGGCCAGGGATGGGGCCTGGCGGGCAATGGCGCCGGCTACGGGCCCGCGCAGCTGCCGGCGGCGTCGGCGCCACGGGGCGCCGATGTGGTTGCCGTCGACACCTCGAGCCGGGGCATGAACCCGGCCCGAACCCCGCTACCCCGCCTGGCCGACATCGCGTGCCTGGTGGCCACCCTCCAGGAGGCCGGGCGATCGGTCAGCCTGCACGCCCTGGGGGATCCTCCCCGGGTGCCGGCCAGCGTCGAGCTGCTGGTGTACCGGGTGGTCCAGGAGGCCCTCACCAACGCGACCCGCTACGCCAGTGACGCCGCCATCGAGGTCCAGCTCATCTACGCCCCGGAAACCATCACGGTATTCGTCGACGACGACGGGCCCGGGGGTGCAGCGGTGGGACGCCCCGGAGGGGGCCACGGCCTGCTCGGGATGTCGGAGCGGCTGGCCACCTTCGGCGGGTCGCTCGAGGCCGGCCCCCGCACCCCGGGCCCGGGGTGGCGGGTATACGCCTCGATCCCCGTGCTCGCCATTGCCGCCTGACAAGCCCCTTGGCACCCGTGTCATCCATTGCCAGCTGACAAGCTGGGCGCCTGCCCAGTGATTCCGTGATCCGGCTGCTGATCGTCGACGACGAGGCCATGGTCCGAACCGGCCTCCGTCTGATCCTGGAGGCGGAAGGCGACCTCCGGGTCATCGGGGAGGCAGCCAACGGCCTCGAGGCGATCGAGGAAGCCAGCCGGCTCCAGCCCGACGTCATCCTCATGGACGTCCGCATGCCTCGCATGGACGGCGTCGAGGCGTGCCGGCGCCTGGTGGAGGCGTCGGGAGCCCGGGTGGTCGTGCTCACCACCTTCGATCTCGACGAGCACCTCTTCGCCTCGGTGCGGGCCGGGGCCAGCGGTTTCCTGCTCAAGGCATCGCCCCCCGACGAGTTGGTGTCCGCCATCCGGGCCGCCTTCGCAGGCAACGCCCTGGTCGAGCCCCGGATGACGAAGCGCCTCATGGAAGAGTTCGCCCGCCGCCCGGGCCTCATCCCCCGCGGCGAGATCCCGTCACGGCTGGCCGCCCTCACCGACCGGGAACTGGACGTGCTGCGGGAAGTGGCCCGGGGCCAGTCCAACATCGAGATCGGCGAGCGCCTCTACATCGGCGAGGCCACCGTCAAGACTCACGTGACCCACATCCTGACCAAGCTGGGGTTACGGGACCGTATCCAGGCGGTGGTGCTGGCCTACGAATGCGGCCTCGTGGAACCCAGCCGCTAGTCGCTGGCCGCTCGTCCTTAGCCGCTGCCCGCTCGCCGGGCGCCGCTCGCCGGTGGCCGCTCGCCGCCGGAGGTGCGCTGAATAGTTGGCGTGTACGCACCAACTATTCAGCGCACCCAATCCGTCACACCCCAGTGGTTAAGTCCTTTCATGCTATGGAATGATATTCTGGCCTTGGCGGCCCGGCAACGGAACCTTGCTACCCGGTCCCAGATGCTGGCGGTTGGCGCGACAGAGTCCGGAATCAGATGGGCAGTCCGGGATGGGCGCCTCAAGGTGGTTCGACGGGGCGTGTTCGCGGTCGTAGGCGCCACCCCGGAGCATCAGCCACTGATGGCCGCCTGCTTGGCCGGGGGCCGGACCGCCGCCGCGTCCCACCTGGCCGCCGCTCACCTCTGGGGCGCCCAGCAGGTCACGGCGGGCGGGGTCGAGATCACGACCTTCGACAACCGCGATCATCGTCTCGAAGGTGTGATCACCCACCGCTCCCGCCTGGCCCCGGGACTGGCCATCACCTCGCACCAGGACCTGCCGGTCGTTGTGCCCGCGCTCGCCATCGTCCAAGTCGCCGAAGTGTGCCACCCCCGCCTTGTCAAAAGCGTTGCCAATGACCTCGTCAAACGCCATTGGACCGACTTCCCCGCCATCCTCCGATGGATCGACTTGGTCGGCGACCGTCGATGCCAGGCCCTGCGAGGGCTCTGCCTCGAAGCCGTCGATGTGGGCGGCCACTACGACAGCCCCCCAGCCCGGGACCTGTGCCGACGTCTGGTCGAGGCGGGCGCCCCGGCATTCAAGGTCGACTACCAGGTGAAGACTCCAGAAGGCCTTCTGCTCATCGACATCGCCTGGCCGAGACTGAGGGTCGGCGTGGAATACAACGGCGCCCGTGACCACGCCGCCAACCCCCTCGCCCGGATCGACGACGCCCGCCGCCGCCGACGCCTCGCCGACCTCGGGTGGCACATCCTCGAGGTCGACAAAACCATGTCGCAAGAAGCGGTCGTCACCTGGATCCTCAGCAACCTGGCCTCGGCCGCCGGCGGTGGCTTGCGCTGTCCACCCTGAGGGGGAGGGCCCAATCCTCGCTGAGGGGGATGAAACATCTCCCCCTGAGGCGTACCTTCACCATTGAAGGAGGGAAGCAATGATCGATGAACGTAAGCACAGCCTGGTCGGGCTCGCCCTGGCCATCGCCGTTGGGATCGTGATCGGCAGCTTGGCCGTGGCCGCGGTGTTCGCAGTGCTGACCGCCGTCCTGCACCTGGTCGGGTGGCTTCTGCATGTGGCGGTGATTGTCGGCGTTATCGCAGGCGTGTGGTGGCTCGTCGTGGGCCGACGCCGCCACCGCTGTTCGAGTTAGCCCTGGCTCGGGCGACCTCGACCGGCTCCGGGTCCTTTGGGACTCGGACCCGGCCGTCGGCGGCCCACCCGGTTCGCCCCAGGCCCCGCCGGGCGAGCTTCCGGGGCGGCCCGGGAACCCGGTAGAGGCTGCGAAATGCCATCGCCGGCAGCTTGTCCACCTGGAACAGGCCCCAGTTGACCCGAGCCACCCAGCGGTCTCGTGACTTTGCCAGCCGCAGGTACCGGTCCTCGTCCTCGCGGACGCGCCACAGCTGCCGGGCCTTCACCCAGGCCAGGTCGCGGGCCACCACCACCACCACCTCGCCCACCAGGTTCTCGATCCGCGAGACGAGGGCTTGGTCGAAGCCCCGCTCAAAACGGTTCTCGAAGTGCTGTCGCAGTTGCTGCATGTGGATGGCGAAGATCTCATTGATCAGCTGGTAGTCGCGCCGGTTGCTTCCCGACTCCAGTTCGCAACCGGCCACGGTGCAGGCCTGGACGAGGGCAAAGGGCAGGTCGAAGTTCACGTGGGCGTTGACCCCCGCCACCGCGAATATCAACGGCGAGATGTCGCGTGCCTCGCGGTGGTCGACCAGCGTCTGCCAGCACCGGGGCGGGAACGGCTGGGGCTCTCCTTGGCCCTGGGCCTCCCCGTAACCCATGGCCGCCAGGTACCGCTTGGCGAAGGCCACGTCAAGACAGGCCATGAAGCCCAGGTCCTGGAAATGGGGGTCGTCCTCGGCCAGTTGACTCTCGAGGCACCGCAGCACGTTCTTGGTGATGACGGTGTAGAGGTAGTCGAAGCAGGCCACTCCGTCGTGCTCGTGCAAAGGGTGGCGGCGATCGGCCTCGGCCTGGATCTCCTCGAGCGCCGCGACCACCTCCGCTACCCCGCGGGTGTCGTACCGGTTGATCACTGCTGCCCTCCCCCTGGTAGGCCGCCAGCGACGAAACCCTAGGCGGCGCTCAACTCGACCAGCGCCGGGGCGGAGCGCAACCTCTCCAGGCAACGTTGGCGAGTCGGGCCGATGCTGCCGATCGGCATGCCGACCACCTCGGCCACCTCTTCGTAGCTGGCCAGTGGGGCATCCATCAGCACCTCGAGCAGGGTCCGCCAGCGGGGTGGCAGGCATTCGAAGGCCTGGCGGATGGCGGCGTCACGCTCGTGGCTGAGCAGCTCCAGATCGATTTCGTCGTCGCCCCGGCACTCGTCGAGATACAGTTCGTCGGACGTCGCGACCTCGCGCTCGGATCGGCGCAGCAGCCGCAGGCACTCATGGCGGGTCACCGACGCCAGCCAGGCACCGACACTGCCCGGTTCCCGGATCCGGCTCAGGTTCTCGACCAGGCGCAGCCATACCACCTGGCTGACGTCGGCGGCGTCGGCCCCGCTCAGGTGGTAGCTCCAGGCGATCGACCACACCAGCCCCGAGAAGCGCTGGATCAGGGCCTCGGTGGCCCCGCTGTCGCCCGCCGCGGCGGCGGTCACCAGGGTGGTCACGCTGCTGCGATCCTCGAGAGGGGAACGATTGTCGAGCCCGATCCGGGGGCTCCCGGTGGAGGGGTGAGTCGGGGGCCTCGACTGCATCATCTGGTTCGCCTGCTTCTGCCCAAGCATGGTTTCCTCCGGGGGGCGCTGTCTTCGGAGATCCTCGCGCTCGGGATATACGCTGTACATTAGGCAGACGCCTTATATGCAGCCGGCGATGCCTTATTCCTCCGGGAGGCCGGGGGTGGCGTCGTCGGACCCGGCGTTCGCCTGATGGTGCTCGACCAGGCCCAGCTGATGGGCCAGCGTGATCGCCTGGACGCGGGTCTTGACTCCCAGCTTGCGGAGGATGTTGGTGACGTGCACGCTCGCCGTCTTGCCGCTGATGAACAGCCGCTCCCCGATCTGGTTGTTGGTGAGGCCCTCGGGCAGCAGCAGCCACACCTCGAACTCGCGCGTACTGAGTCGGTAGCGGGCCTGGGCGTCGAACTGGGCCGCCGTTCGCACGGCGGCTGGGTCCGTTCGGTGCACCTCCGGTTCTTCCTCGACCGCGGGCGTCTCCAAGGTCAGGCGGGCCCGGTTGGCCAAGGCCTCCAGCTCCCGCCGGAACGGGGCCGCCCCGAGACGGAGCGCCACCTGGTAGGCGGACCGCAGCGCTTCGGTGGCCCGCGACGAGCGACTGCGCTCGGCCAGCAACGCTTCCGCCTCCCGCCAGCGAGCGTAGGCGGAAGGGTACGGCTGCTGGAGTTCCCCCCATCGCCGGGCGGCATCCGCCCAGACCTCGGGATCCGGGCGGCCGGTGGCGCGCGCCGTTTCCCCTTGGCACAGCCGGACATAGGCCTGGATAGCCATCTGGATGGCCGGGGCGGCGTCGTGGGAGTCCTCGGCCAGGCTCTGCACCTGGGCCCACAGGCCGGCGGCGATGGTGCTGGCGTTGTCGAGGGCCAGGGTGTCGCGACGGGCCCGCGCCAAATCTGCGAGGTCGGCCTCGGCCCGCAGGCCGTGCCAGATCAGCGGCGCCAGCAGCCACACGTCGTCGCTGCTGTTGACCGACGCCATGATCCCCCGATTGATCGCCTCCCGGGCGTGCTCGGGCCGGCCCAGCCACAGATCGAGGCCTGCCCGCAACGTCATCAGGGGGGCCTCGTAGCGAGGACCGAGACCACCGGCAGACAGCGTTTCCACCGCCTTCAGGTCCGCCTCGGCCGCCATGAAATCACCCCGGCCGACCGACAGCTTGGCCTGGGCGAGGCACAGTTCGATGGCGGCGGAGCCGGTCGGCTTGGCGGCCAATGCCTGCTTCAGGAACTGGTCGGCCTCCTGCCAGCGGCCCAGGCGGAACAAGGTATTGACCGCGATGGCCTGCAGGGCCACCCCGTAGGTCCGTTCCAGCCCGAGTTGGCGGACCCGGGCCACGCCGAGCACCGCCACCTCGGCCGCCTCCGACAGGCGGTTGAGCGGGCCCGAGAGCATCTCGGCCCGATTGAGGTAGGCCCGGCCGATGTCGTCGGGATTGCCCAGCTCCTCCGCGATCACCTGTGCCTGTTCGAGCGCCGAAACCCCCGAGGCAGAATCGCCGAGGAAGGCCAGGTCGAAACCCAAGGTAGCCAGGATCTGGGCTTCCTCAAGCAGCGCTCCCGCCTGGCGGGCGACGGACAGGGCCACTTCCGCCTGATCGCGCGAGGCGCGGAAGCGACCCGACAGCATGAGGGCCTCGGCGAAGGCGCCCTCGACGCTGGCCCGCTCGGCGCTGGCGTCGCCCGGCGGCAGCGAACGCACCGCTTCCTGGTACGCCCTGAGCGCCTCGCGGCTGTCACCGGCCGCCCACAGATAGCGCCCCCGCCGCTGGTGACGGACCGCCCGGCGCAGGCCGGCCGCGGGATCGGCCGCGGGATCGGCCGCGGGATCGGCGGCAGGAGCGGCAGCGAGTGCGGAGACTCCGCCCGGCGCCCCGCCCGGCGCAGCGACCGCGGTGACCCCGCCCGGCGCCCCGCCCGCCGCGGCGACTGTGGTGGCGGTGGTGGCGGTGGTGGCGCCCGGCGTGGCAAGGCCAGCCGCCTCCGCGTCCGGCTCCGCCAGGGCGGCGACGATGAGAAAGCTGGCCCGGCGGTGCTCCCCGGCCAGGTAGGCCACTTCCGCGGCTCGTTCGAACAGGTCGGACCGGCCCATACCGACTACAGCCGGCGCGTCGGCCACCAGGTCCCAAAGCTCGATGGCCCGCTCGTAATGGCGCTGCGCTTCTGCGAAGCCGAAGATGGCCGACGCCGCCACCGCCGCCGCCACCGCCGCCGACAGCGCCCGCTCGGCCTCGCCGGCGGCATACCAGTGATAGGCCAGCTTGGCGGCGCTGACGCTGTCGGGACGATCCGTCTGGCGGCTCAGGGCTTTCCCATAGGCGGCATGGAACAAGTGCTTTTCCCCCGGAAGCAACTCGTCGTACAGGACCTCCTGCATCAAGGTGTGGCGGAACCGGTAAGTCCGGCCATCGGCGTTGACGGCCAGCAACTGGCGTTCGACGCAGTCGCGAAGCGCGGCCACGAGATCGGCGCTGCTGCACTCGGCTACCGCGGCCAGCAGGGGGAAGGTGACGCCCTCGTTGGCCACCGCCACCAGCCGCAATATCCGCTGCGCCAGCTCCGGCAGGACATCCACCCGGCACATCAAGATGTGGCGCAGGGTCGGGGGCAGTTCGTTGCCGTAGCCGTCGGCGATGGCGGCCACCAGCTCCTCGGCGAAAAAGGCGTTGCCGTCGGAGCGGGTCCAGGTCAGCTCGACCAGGTGGCCTTCCGGTGGCCGGCCCAGAATGGCGTGGAGCTGGTCGCGCATCTCGTCGCGGGTAAAGGGCCGGACCTCGATGAACTCGGCCCGGCGCCCCCGGCGCAACTCGGCCAGGAGCGGCTGTACCGAGTGGCGCCGGCCCAGCGCCTCGCTGCGATAGGTGAAGACCATCATCACCTGGTCCTGGTGCAGGTTCGCCAGCAGGAACGCCAACAGGTCACGAGTCGAGCGGTCGGCCCAGTGGATGTCCTCGATGACCAAGACGACGGGTGTGCGCTCGGCCAGTTGGCGGAGCACCCGGAGGATCATCTCGAACAGCGGCATGGGCCCGAGGGCAGGATGGTCGAACACGCCCGAGGTCTGGGCCCCGGTGGGCACCTCCGGAAAGGTGGGGATCGGTTGCGTGGCCCCGACCATGGCCCACGCGGGACGCAGCGCCTCGAGGACGGCCCAGTAGGAAGGCCCGTTGTCGCCGAAGTCGCTGCATCCGCCGACGAGCGGGGTCGCCCCCTGTCGCCGGGCTCGGGTCAGGAATTCGGTCACCAGCCGGGTCTTGCCCACCCCGCTCTCGCCCTCGACGATCACGAGGGCCGCCCGGCCCGCACCGGCATCCGCGAACGCCTGATCCAATCGGGTCAGCTCGGCCGCCCGGCCGATAAAGGGGACGTCGACCCCTGGCCCGCGCATCGCGACGATTATTCCTCACAATGCACGCCTCCGGTGCCCGAGGTGCACCGAGGTGCACCGATCGCAAGTACGAATGCTGTCTTCATGTATCACCGTCGGGCTGGGCGCGCTCTGGTACCCGAATCGGCTTGACGGTGCGTCGTTGGACGCCAGATGCGGCGATTGGACTCCCACTATGGAATTCGAGGTCGGAATTGGCGCCAACCGGATTCCATCTCCGGGCAACGATGTCGGGAGACTGGTAATCGGTGCCGCTGACGGTGACCGGTCGGCGTGGAACGAGTTGGTCGCCAACTACGCCGGTCTGGTGTCTTCGATCACGCGAGCCCACCGGCTGACCGAAGCGGACGCGGCCCGGGTGCGGACGATGGTCTGGCGGCGGCTCGACCGTAACCTCGGGAGGATCCGCCATCCTGACCGGGTCGGCGCCTGGCTCGGCGCGGTGGCCCGCGACGAAAGCGTCAAGGCGCTCAATACCTCGGCTCGCAGCGCCGCCTAGCGTCGGGTGGATGACCGCGGCCGCGCCAAAATGTCTGTCGAACAAGGAGTATGAGAAGGAACTCGAGCGACTGCAGATCGAGTTGCTCTATCTGCAGGAGTGGGTCCAGCACCAAGGGGTGCGCTTGCTGGTCATCTTCGAGGGGAGGGACACGGCCGGCAAGGGCGGGACGATCAAACGGGTGACGGAATTCCTCAATCCCCGCTACTGCCGGGTAGTGGCACTGCCGGCACCGACAGAGCGAGAGCGAACCCAATGGTATTTCCAGCGCTATCTGGCTCATCTGCCGGCCGCGGGGGAGATTGTCCTTTTCGACCGGAGTTGGTACAACCGGGCCGGCGTCGAGCGGGTTATGGGATTCTGCACCGATGACGAATACGAGCAGTTCATGCGAGATTGCCCTCAGATCGAACGGTCCCTCATCCGGGCCGGCATCGTGCTGGTCAAATACTGGCTGTCGGTCAGCGATGAGGAACAGGAGCGGCGTTTCCAGCAACGCATCGCCAATCCGCACAAGCGCTGGAAGTTGAGCACCATCGATTTGGAAGCCCGCGCCCACTGGGTCGACTATTCCGAGGCCAAGGACGAAATGTTCGGCTACACCGACACCCGGGAATCACCGTGGTGGGTCGTCGAGGCGGACGACAAGCGGGCGGCCCGCCTCAACCTCATCAGTCATCTGCTGACCATGGTTCCCTACGAGCACTTGCCGGAGTCGACCGTCGAACTCCCGCCCCGCCAGAAGCGGGCCTACCAGCGCCCGCCCAAGAACGAGCAGCGGATGGTTCCCACCCGTTACGAGATGGCGTGACCAGGCGGTTACCGGTGGCGGAGCGGTAGCCGTACGAGAAAGCGACAACCGGGCCCCTCGTTGTGCACGGTGATCTCGCCGTGATGGGCCTCGACGAGGCCCCGTGCCACCGCCAGGCCCAGCCCGCCACCCCCCTCGCCCGGCGTGCGGGCTGCGTCGCCCCGGTAAGCCATGTCGAAGACCAGGTCGAGGTCGTGCTCGGGAATACCGCCGCAGGCGTCCAGCACCGAGACCAGGGCCGACGTTCCGCCGTCGTCCAGTCCGGCGTCGACGATCACCGTTCCGCCTGGCGCGGTGTGCCGGATGGCATTATCGAGCAGGTTACGGACCACCCGAGCCATCTCCGGGGTGGACAGCTCGACCAGCGAGGGTTGGCGGATCTGGCTGCGTACCTCGATGCCCTTGGCGGCCGCGGCCAGGGCGGTGCCGGAGACGGCGTCGGCGATCAACTCCTCGAAGGGAACGGCCTGAAATCTCAGCGCCAGTGAGCCCGATTGGATGCGCGACAGCTCGAAGAGATCATTGACCAAGCCCGCCAGCCGGTCGGCTTCGCGGCGCATGGTGCGGTGATAACGGGCCACGGTGTCGGCGTCGTCCACGATGCCGTCCTCAAGCGCCTCGACCATGGCCCGGATACCCGCCAGCGGGGTCCGCAGGTCGTGGGACACCCAGGCAACCAATTCCCGGCGGCTCCGCTCCAAAGTGGCTGCCTGTTGCTGGGCCGCAGCCAGCCGGGCCGAGGTTTGCTGCAGTTCCGTGGCCAGGGCCGCCAGTTCGCCGGGTACCGAGCCGCCGAAGGGTGCCCCCCGGGTGTCCGAGGCCAGGTCGGTTCCCGGGCCCGTCTCGCCCAGCCGCCGGGCCATGTCACCCACTGAGCGCACCGCACCGGCCACCCGGCGACCGAGCAGAATCGAGACGATCAGACCGACGCCGCCCGCGCTGCACAGCACCACCCACAGCACCCGCAGGTCGTGGGCCATCAGGAACATGTGGGCAGTGGCCCACGCCACTCCGATGCCCATGGCGACAACCGGGGCCATGGCCGCCACCGACGCCTGGATGCCGACCGTGCGGCGGCGCAGGGCCACCAGCACCACAGCGGTGATAGTGCCCGCGATGGCGGCGCCGAGGGTGGAGTCGATCAGCAACCGCAGTGCGTCGCCGGTCGGGATGCCGCCGACCGCCGCCACGACCATTCCCGCCGCCACGCCGCCGGCGCCAACCGCCACCGGTAAGGCCCAGCGCCGCGCCGGGCCCAGCTGGGGACCGGCCCTGGTCACGGCTCGAACCGGTAGCCGACGCCCCACACGGTACAGACGAAACGGGGGGCGGATGGGTCGGCTTCGATCTTCTCCCGCAGCCGGCGGATGTGGACGGTGACCGTCGAGGTGTCGCCATAGCTGAAACCCCAGACCTCCTGCAGCAGCTCCTCGCGGCGCATGGCCCGTCGGGGGTTGCGCATCAAGTGGACCAGCAGGTCGAACTCCTTGGCAGTCAGCGCGACCAGCTGCCCCTCGAGCCGGGCCTCATGGGCGATGGTGTCCACAGCCAGCGCGGGCCGGCCACCGGCGACACCGTCAGCGCCGCCACCGGCCCCCAGCACCTCCGGCGCCCGCTCCCCAACCAGCGGTCCAGTCGCCCGCCGCAGCACTGCTTTGACCCGCGCGGTCAGCTCTCGGGGGGAAAAGGGCTTGGCGATGTAATCGTCGGCGCCCAGTTCCAGGCCCGCGATCCGGTCGGCTTCCTCGCCCCGCGCCGTCAGCATGATCACCGCCACGGGGGCCACGGCGCGCAGGCGGCGGCAGATCTCCAGGCCTCCGAGCGTCGGCAGCATCAGGTCCAGCACGACCAGGTCGGGCAGGTCGGCCAGCGCTGCCTCCAGTCCCGCCCGGCCATCGGACACCGTCTGGACCCGGTAGCCCTCGCGTTCCAGATAGCGGGCCACCACTTCGGCGACATTCGGGTCGTCCTCGATGATGAGCACCCGGGCGGCCATCGGGGGAGCTTCCAACATGGATGTCCATCTTCGCCAGCCCAGGCCGGATCCGGTACCCGGGGACGGTGATTTCATCGAATCGTGAGCATCTCCGGCGGCCACAACTGCCCAGGTTCAGAGAGACAACTCCCGGTGGCAGTCGACAACCGCCTGATACGCCTGGTCGAATTCCGCTTTGGCGCCTTCGACCGCCTCGGCCGGAGGCGCGGCGGGCGCCCAGCGCCCCTTGAGCTGCTCGGTCGCCAACAACGACTCGATGGCTTGGGACGCGTTGCGCAACCGGTGATGCACGATCCGCAAACGCTGGCGTTCCTCGGCAGTGAAGTCCCCGCTGCGGTGCGATGTGTACTCGGCCATGACCGCCGTGAGGCTACCGGGAAAATCGTTCGCCCGGCGTGCCCAAAGAGGGTACAAATTGCACCGTACTTCTCACCGGCCCGAAAGGAGGGCGCGTTGGAATTTGGCATGACCTCGATCGCTTCCAGCCTCGCCTGCCCGTCGGAAGCCGGCCTTCGGATTCTCTGAACCGGCCCGCCCGCGGTTCAGGCCGGTGGCCCGTCTGACCGGACGCGGCCGCCCTGATCCCAACCGGAATCCATCACCCGAAGGAGTACAACCATGTTGCACGCGCAGTTCGTGCGCGAGCTGGCCGCGGAACGAAATGACCGCGACCGACGAGACGCCCATAACCGCCAACTGCTGGCTGCCAGCCGGCCCGGCAAACAACCGCAAGAGCACCGGTGGCGCAGCCGCCGGGCCTGGAGCCATCCGGAGGCCGTCGATCACGCCCCGGTCCAGGCGTGACCAAATCCCGACAGACAGACCATGACCGCAGGTGGGCGACCCCGCCCACCTGCGGATGATCCCTACTCTGGTTCCCAAACCGCATCCGGGGCGGCCGGTTATGCGATCCAGGAGTTCGGGGCGACCACCGATCCATGACCACCGCCGTAGAGTGTGGTCTCATGGCGCTCCAATCGGGGACGGTCGACGGCATCCAGCGACCCGAAGACCTGGAGCAGTTCCGCCGGGAGCTGACCGGGTATTGCTACCGCATGCTGGGCTCGGGTTTCGAGGCCGACGATGCCGTACAGGAGACAATGGTACGAGCTTGGCGAGGGTTCGACGGCTTCGAAGGCCGCTCCGCGGTGCGATCGTGGGTCTACCGCATCGCGACCAATGTCTGCCTCGACATGCTTCGGGGCCGGCAGCGCCGGGCCCGGCCCATGGAGATGGGGCCGTCGTCGGTGGCCGACATATCGCATCTCGGGCCCATGCTGCCCGAGAACATCTGGGTGACGCCGATCGCGGATGCCCGAATCCTGCCGGAGTCCGGCGACCCCGCCGACGTGGCCGACGCCAAAGAGACGATTCGCCTGGCGTTCGTGACCGCCCTCCAACATCTGCCGGCTCGCCAGCGAGCGGTCCTGATCCTCCGCGAGGTCCTGCGCTGGCAGGCCATCGAGGTGGCGGAACTCCTCGACACGACCGTAGCCTCGGTCAACAGCGCCCTCCAGCGGGCCCGGGCCACCCTGGCCCGCCAGGCCGGCCAGGACCGGAGGACCGATGTCGCAGCGCCCATGGACGCCGACCAGAAGGACCTCCTGGCGCGCTACGTCGACGCCTTCGAGCGCTATGACATTCCCCGATTGGTCACCCTGTTGCACGACGACGCGATCCAGTCGATGCCCCCCTACGCCATGTGGCTGGTGGGGCCCGAGGAGATCGCCCGGTGGCTCGGAGGGGCGGGGATCGAGTGCAAGGGATCCCGCCTGTTGGCCACCCAGGCCAACGGCTGCGCCGCGTTTGGCCAATACCGAATCGACCCCGCTGGAGGCCACGCCCCTTGGGCCCTTCAGGTGATCGAGACCTCAGGTGATCGGATCACCGGATTCCACAGCTTCCTCGACACCGACCTCTTTGCCGCCTTCGGGCTGCCCGCCCATCTCGACAACTAGATCGCTCCGCAGCACCCGGCCCAGCCCCGACAGGGCGATGAGGTCACACAGAGAACCCGGCGGATGATGCAACCGGATGCAACACCCGAGGCGACGAGCCGCCAATTGCATCCGGGCCAGGTCGTCGACCACCGAAAGATCGAGCCGGTCAGCGTTGGGGAGGTTCCAGGTGGCAACCACGCTATCGCCGCGCAGGAGCATTACCGTTGTCCTGATGTTTCCTGGCGGCACGCCGCTTGGACGAGTCCAGCCCGCCAAACTCATCGCGGGTGGCCCAGTGGCAAACCAAATGGTCGCCGCGGAACGGTCTTCTGGTGTGATCTCAAGGAACCCCCGCAGGTCGCCGCAACGGAATGATCGAGAAATGGTCCGTCTCGGACGAACGGCCGTTGCCGCTCAAGGCGGCCGCTAACACACCGCTCGGCATCACCGATTCACCGGCGCCGGGTCGGTAGGGTTCCAAGTCGTGCGTGGACGTGAATGTCAGGGTGACATCCTGGCGGACCCCGTCAATGCCGGGAAGTTCGGGCGGACGTATCCCGCAGTGACGGCTTCTCTCGGATCGCGGGCGACGCACAAAGCCAGCGGCTTTACCGGCGTTTTCGCCCGTTTCGAACGCGATGGTGTCGTACTGAAAGGCGCGACCGGCCTCGAGCGGTTCTTTCGCCTGATGCCAGGAGCTTTCGTCGTCGCCGGCCGGACGGTCACGTTGATCGGGCCCAAGCCTTCCCGGCCGTCGGCTCCCGCCCACACGGCGTCGGGTTCCCTGGCCGTCGCGCCCCAGCGCGCCCGGCTGGCCCGGGCCAGCCGGATCTTGGTTGAGGGGATCCATGATGCCGAACTGGTGGAGCGGGTTTGGGGCGACGATCTCCGGATAGAGGGCGTCGTCGTCGAACGCTTGGACGGTCTGAATCATCTGGCCGCCGTAGTGGCGGAATTTGGGCCCAGTCGGGAACGGCGCCTTGGCGTGCTGGTGGACCACCTGATTCCGGGCACCAAGGAAGCCCGGCTGGTCACCGCGATCAAGAACAACCACGTGCTCGTCACCGGAACCCCCTTCATCGACGTGTGGATGGCCGTCAAACCATCTGTCGTCGGCATTCCTGTGTGGCCCGAGGTGCCCCGGGGAATCGATTGGAAGTCCGGAGCGTGCAAAAAGTTGGGCGTGGCCGATCCCGCCATGATGTGGCGGCGGATACTGGCCTCGGTCAACTCCTACGTGGATCTCGAGCCGGAACTCGTCGGTGCCATGGAACAGCTCATTGACTTTGTGACCGAGCCCCTCGGGGCATCGGGATGATAGCTGTTCGAGGCGCCGCGTTTTCACCGTGACTAAGCCCGGCGGAATGACCCGGGTATCGCCGCGGTATCGACGGCTTCGACGCCACGAAAAGGGTCACCCGTTTCTGCGGACCTACGGTGTAGGTTTGACGGGAGATCCTGGTTTTAGCGCCGCCACCATTGCCAGGGCCCCGGAAAATTTTCTAGTTGCCCCTCTTTGCTCGTGCAAATACCTCTAACAACCCGTATTGTGTCCCTGTTACGTCTTGACATGTGAGGGAGTCCGATGGTCAAAAGACAGCTCGTCAGCTATAGCTATACCTGTGATGTGTGCGGAGGGACAATCTCCGACGGAGAAAGTGCCACCCGCAAGGTCAGCTGGGAAGGCACGGCCTACGTCGTGGACCTCTGCGACAGCCACGGTTCCCAGTTGGGTGACCTTCTCACCCAGCTGAAGTCGTTCGTGGACGCCGGCACCCGCGTCACCGGTCGTCGTGGTCGTCGTCCCGCCGCGGTCGCCACCGCCGCCTCACGTCCCCCTCGAAGCCGGGGAACTTCGACTGGGGGCACCACCGCCAAGCGGGGCGATCTCAGCGCCGTTCGGGCCTGGGCCCGGGAAAGCGGCCGCCAGGTAAGCGAACGGGGACGTATCCCCCGGGACCTGTTGGCCGCCTATGATGCCGCCAATAGTTCCACTTCGTCTTCCGCCCCAGCCGCGGAAGCGGCGCCGGCCGAGGCATCGAGCACTCCGGCGGCCTCCAGCCCACCCGCAGCCACCGCGGCGGCGGCCAAGGCCCCTCGGGCTCGCCGGGCCTCGGCATCCACGTCGAAGTCAGCGACCGCGGCCAAGCGGAACGATCTCGGCGCGGTACGGGCGTGGGCCCGGGAAAACGGGCTCAAGGTCAGCGACCGGGGACGTATCCCAGGCGATCTGTTGGCCGCCTACGAGGCCGCCGGCAACGGGTCCTCCGCTTCGGCGACCCCCGCCGCCCGTAAGCGTCGGCCTCGCAAGTCCGCCGCGGCAGCCAGCTAGTCAACCCGTTTCGCCCTGAGGCGCGGCTGGGTCGCCGGCCATGCCTCAGGGCGCCAGGTTCCTCCTGATGCCCGCCACGTCGTCCGAATGGGATTGCCGCCAACCGCGTCGGGGCGTGGGGCAGTGCCGCGCATACTGCTGATTTCGGGAAGCCTGCGCCGGGGCTCGACCAACACGGCTCTGCTGGACACCGCGATGTCGGTCGCGCCGCCCGGTTTGGAGGTGACCCGCTACCAGGGCCTGGCCGGTCTCCCCCATTTCAATCCTGACGACGATGTCGAGCCCCTCCACCCGGCGGTGGCGGACCTGCGGGGCCAGATCGCGGCGTCCGACGCCCTCGTGTTTTCCACTCCCGAATACGCCGGGGCCCTCCCCGGTTCGTTCAAGAACCTGCTGGACTGGAGCGTGGGCGGCGGTGAGATCTACCAGAAGCCGGTGGCCTGGATAAACGCCTCGGGTTCCCACCTGGGCGCCGCCAACGCCCACCAGTCCCTTCGAATTGTCCTCGGTTATGTCGGGACCGTTCTGGTCGAGGAGGCCTGCGCGCACATCCCGGTAACAAGGGATTCCGTCGGGGGCGACGGCCTGATTACTGACGAGGGCACAAGAGCGCAAGTAGCCGCGGTGTTTATTGCCCTGGAACGTCACCTGGACTCCGGTCAGCAATAGCAAACCGGGGCACGACTGGTGCCCCTCGCAACTGGTGTCTCCGGGCAGTCGGTGATTGTGGACAGGGAGGTACCGGTCTCACACCACCTGCCCGGCGTCCACCTCGATCGACCGATCGAACTCGACCGCCTCCAACAGCCAGCGATCATGGCTCACGCAGATCAACGTTCCTTCGAATGCGTTGAGGGCGGTCTCCAACTGCTCGATGGCAGGCAGGTCCAGGTGGTTGGTGGGCTCGTCGAGGACGAGGCAGTTGATCCCCCCTGCCATGAGGGCGGCCAGGATGAGGCGGGTCCGCTCCCCCGGGGACAGCGCGCTCAGCGGCCGGGCCGTGTGGTCGGGGCCGAGCCCGAACTTGGCCAGCAGGGAACGAGCCTCGGCCTGCAGCAGCCTGGTGGCCGCCATGAAGCTGGCCAGCACCGCTCCCGACGGCGCCGCGAGACCGGCCCGACCCTGGTCCAGGGTGCCGAAGGTGACCGAGGGCCCGGCCCACCGCTCTCCCGCCGCCAACGGCTGCTCGCCCAGGATGACACGGAGCAGGGTGGATTTGCCCGAGCCGTTGGGACCGAGGATGGCGATCCGGTCGGCCCAGCCGATCTCCAGATCGACGGGGCCGAGAGTGAACGAACCGCGTTCGGCCACCGCCCCGGTGAGGCGGGCCACCACGTCGCCGCTGCGCCGCTCGGGCGCCAGCGACAGCTGCAATTGCCACCCCTCCCACGGCTTGGCGACTTCGCCCAGGCGCTCGAGTCGCTTCTCGCTGGCCCGGACCTTGGCCGCCTGCTTCTCGGTGCGGTCCTGGAAGAACCCCTGCTGGGCCTTGTCGTGATCGCGGGGCTTGCGCTTGCGGGCCGCCACCCCATGTTCCGACCAGGTGCGCTGGGTCCGGATCCGCTCCTTCAGGCGGCTGCGTTCCTCGACGAAGCGGCGGTACGCCTCTTCCTGCTGGCGGCGCCCCATGGCCCGGGCCTCGACATAGTCGCTCCAGCCCCCGGCGTATTCCACCGACCGGTGGCTCTCTTCGGCGATTTCCACGATCCGGGCCATGGCCCGGTCGAGAAAGGCGCGATCGTGTGACACCACCGCCGCCCCGCCCGCGACCCCGGCCAGAAAGCGTTCGAGTTGGTCGAGGCCGCGGAAGTCGAGGTCGTTGGTCGGCTCGTCGAGCAGGAACACGTCGAAGCGGGCCAGCAGGATGGCCGCCAGGCCGGCCCGGGCCGCTTGGCCCCCCGACAGGTCGCTCACCGCCACGGCCAGGCGGTCGGCGAGGCCGACCTCGCCGCAGACGGCCGCCGCCCGGGCCTCGAAGTCGTCGCCACCTCGGGCCAGGAAGGCGTCGAGTGCTTCGGTATAGGCCGCCACCGTCTCCGCGGCGGGGTCGGCGGCCAGGTCCGCGGTGTGATGGTCCAGGGCCGTTGACGCCGCGGCCACGCCGGTGCGCCGGGCCAGGTACTGCATCACGGTCTCTCCCGCGACCGCTCCGCGCTCCTGCTCGAGGTAACCGATGGTGAGAGAGCCGGGGGTGCGTTCTACGACGCCGGAGTCGGCCGGCTGGAATCCTGCCAGGACGCGCAGCAGGGTGGTCTTGCCGATGCCGTTGGGCCCCACGATGCCGACCCGGGTGCCCGGCCCGACCGTCAGGTTGACATGATCCAAGATGACCTGGTTGCCCCGACTCACCGAGACGTTCCTAGCCGCCAACACGGGCGGAGACGCTACCTGGAGCCGGCCAGATGGCGGCCACCCCCCGCGATCCGCGCCCCCTGCGGCGACGCCGGGCAGACTCGGGCCATGCAGCCTGCCCCCGAGCGCAGTCCCGAGCGCACTCCCGAGCGCACTCCCGAGCGCAGTCCCGACACCGAGGCGGAGCCGGCCCCGCGCTCGCCGCGTGGCCTGTTCGCCGGCTGCCCCCACTGCGACGGGCCCCTGCGGGCCGAGCACGCCCACTACCGCTGCGGTCAGTGCGGCTGGCGGGATTCCTGCTGCGACTGACCTTGTCCTGGAAGGGGTGGATGTCTAGACCGGAGGCTCGGGAGCTCCCGCAATTTCCACCGGCGGGGGCCGGCGGACCACCATCCCCAGGGCAACCAGGGCCAGCCCGATACCCACGATCTGGATGCCGGTGACCGGCTCGCCCAGCAGGATTGCGGCCGCCAGGACACCGACGACCGGTATTCCCAGCGTCAAGGTGGACGCCAGGGTGATGGTGCAATAGCGGTGGGCCCAGTTGACGAGGAGATGGCCCCCGCCCGGGACGCAGACCATCAGGAGGAGCCAGCCCACCGTCGCCAGGTCGGGGACCCGCAGGTTGTGGGGCTCCGCCAGGGCCAGCGGGGCGATGACGAAGGCGGCCACCACGGTCATGCCGGCTTGATATTCAAAGGCGGTGAGCTGGCGCCGGGCCTGCTTGGATGCCACGAAGTAGTACGACCAGGCGAACAGTGACGCCGCCGCGGCCAGATCCCCGAAGAGGGAACGGCCCGCGGTCGACGCCGACCCCGCGATGGCAACCACGACGCCTATGACGGCGATCCCGGTCCAGCTGATCATGCGTCGGCTGAGGCGCTCGCCGAAGAGCCTGCCCGCCACCAGAAACACCAGCGCCGGCTGAAGCGCCGTGATGACGCTGGCATCGGCGACCGACGTGTGCTTGAGCGACACGAAGAACAGCGCCATGTCCAGTCCGAAGGCGATCCCGCCCGGGGCCGCGATCAGGATGGTCTTCCTATTCAACCGGCCGCCCGTGAGCCGCAGTATCACCGAGTAGACGACCGCTCCGATAACCAGCCGGTAGAACGCCACGCCCAAACCCGGAAGCCGGATGTACTTGACCAGGACGTTGCCGAGGCCCCAGCAAATCACTGCGATGACGACTGCGGCCGTGCCCCGTCCCGTGCTGGCCTTCGGTTCCTGGGTCTGGCGGGCCACCCGCCGACGCTACCGGCTCGGCAGTCCTTGCCGCCGCCCACGGTCCGCACCAGGTTGGGACTTTCGTCCCTCCCGCAACCATCCGACTGCCCTGGTAGGGCAGCGGGTGGCACCCGTACCGTTGGCTCATGGCAGATGCGGGTGCGAATCCGGGTTCGGGGTCCTACCGACCCAGTTCGGCTGTATTTGGACGACATCGGCGGCCAGAGGCTGCTCGACCGAGACGAGGAGGCCCGCCTCGGGCAGGCGGGCCAGGAGGGGCTGGCGGCGCGGCTGGAAGTTCTCGACCTACGCCACCTGGTGGATCCGCCAGGCCATCCTGCCTTCGTTGGGCGACGACCGGCGCCTCATACAACTCCCGGGCCACGCCCATGACCAGGCGACGGCCCTGACCTGGGCCCGTGACCGACTGGTCCTCGAGGTGGCCGAGGGACCGATCGCCACGGCGCTGTTGGGGAGTCGTTACCCCCGCGCGGGCAGCGTGTCGGGCGACGTCCTGGAGACGGGCGAGGTGGCGGTGCTCGAGGATGCCTCCCAGGACTACCGGGTGGCCCAACCCCAGGTCCACGCGGGCCAGATCGGGCCGTCGGTGTTCGTGGCCTTGGTGGCCGAGGGGCGGCCCTTCGGCACCTTGTCGGTGGCTCGGGCCAGCGGGTCGCTGCCGTTCTCGGCCGCCGATCTGGAATGATGCGATCCTTGGCGGCCCAGGCGGGGGGGCGCTGGAGCAGGACCGCAGCCGGCAGCGGCCGCAGCGCATCATCCTGCTGGAGGACCAGGAACGCATCGCTTGGGACCTGCACGACAGCGGGATCCAGCGGTTGTTCTCCATCGGTCTGTCCCTGCAGGCGACGGGCCGCCTGGTGACCGACACCCACGCCCAGCAGCGACTGGCCTCCCTGGCCGACGACCTGGACACAACGGTGCGCTAGACCCGCACCGTCAGCTTCCACATGGAGGCACCTCGACCGGGGCACGAAGCCGGCCTGCGGTTGCAAGGTGCTCGACTTGACCCAGGAGCTGGGTCCGGTGCTCGGGTTCGACTCCCGGGTCACCTTCTCGGGTCTGGTCGACACCACGGTGTCGGAGCCACTGGCGGGACGAAGTGCTGGCCACCCTGAGCGAGACGCTGTCCAACGCAGCCCGCCACGCCCAGGCCCGCCGGGGTCGACGTCGTCCTGCGGGTCAGCGACCACGGCATCGGCTTCCCGGAGGGGAGTGCCCCGTCGGCGGGGGGCCACGGGCTGCGCAACATGCGGACCCGGGCCGAGCGTTTGGGGGGGCGCTTCGAGATCAAAGGCGGCCCCGAGGTCGGGACGGTCGTGGAGTGGCAGGCACCGCTGTCCGGTAGGTAGGGGGGGGAAAGGGCCGGCGCGGTGGTGACCGTTTCGGTGGCGGCCTGCGGGCCTCGCCGGCCTTGACGTCGAGATGGGCAGCACCGCCCAATGGCTCACCGGGTTGAGGATCGGCTGGTAGTGGGTCACGGCACCCATAGTCCTGCGCCCCTGCTGGCTTCGGATCTCTGTGGCGGAGGTGGACGGGAATCGAACCCGCCGGACAGGGATCGCCTGTCCCAACCGCTTTGAAGGCGGCGGAGCCCACCAGGTACCCGGACACCTCCGCCACGGCAGGTTACTTCCCGCTCACCAGGACCCACGACGCTTGGTAGGAACCAGCGGTAACGCCGGTCACCGGTGGCCCCGTTACAATCGGTTGGCGATGGCGCGGAGCCGGGACGATCCTCAGCAGGACCACTTCGATCCCGACACATACCTCGAGATGGTCATGGCGGAGGTGCCCGCCTATGTCGACCTGCAACGCGAAACCGCTCGGGCGACCCAGGGCATCGTCACCCGCCAGATCCTCGATCTTGGTATCGGCACCGGCGAAACGCTGGCGCGGGTGCTGGCGGAGCACCCGAACGCCGGGGTGGTCGGGATCGACGAGAGCGAAGGCATGATCGGACGAGCCCGGGAGCGCTTCCCCGATGCCGACCTACGGATCGGACAGCTCGAGGGACCGCTTCCCGCCGGCTCCTATGACCTCATCGTGTCCGCCTTGGCCATCCATCATCTTGACGGCGCCGGAAAAGCCGCCCTATTCCTCCGGGTCGCGGAGGGGCTGCGCCCCGGGGGGCGTTTCGTGATGGCCGATGTCGTCATCCCCGAAGACCCTGGCGATGTCGTGACCCCGGTCGATGGGACTTATGACCAGCCCAGCCGGGTGGACGAACAACTCCAATGGCTGCAGGACGCAGGGCTGCGTCCGATCGTGACATGGAGCCAAAACGATCTGGCCGTGATCGCTGCGGACCGTCCCTGAGCGCAGCCATCCGCGGTCCGGCTCAGAACTGGCAGACTGGTCATTGAACTATGAGTGACGACGAAGATCCGCAGAATCTCCAGGGCTCGCGGGCCGGTTGGACACTGGACCAGGAGCTCGAAGTGGCGGCCGAAGTGTACGGTCCCCCCCCAATCGAGATCCATGCCCCCCCGTCGGAGTTGAGCGACGAGGAGCTGCTCAAGAGGTTCCAGTCGCTGTTGGGTTTCCAGGTCAACTGGGAGTAGCGCTTCTGGGCGTTAGCGAAGGCCGTTGGCGGAGCCTCGGAACCATTCGGTCTGATCGACTTGGTTGACGTGGTCGCAGTGCGTCCATATCGTTGCGATACCTGGAGAATCCAGAGAGCGCCGTTTCTTGGGGGGGTATGACTATGGCTGACGAAGAGAAGGAAGCCGTCGGTGCGGAGGGCGACCCCGAAGCGGAGGATCTCCCTGTGGAGGGTGAGGAGAGCGAGGTCAAGGGCGCCCGCAGGGCGTTGCCGTTCACGGGCTGATCGCTCAGCGACGAGAGACTCGGCGCCTATCGGGCCGTGAAGGGCGGCGCCTTTAGTCGCTCGGGCCTGCGCTTGGTCGATGCTGACTGTCACGTCGTCGAACCGGCGGACTTGTGGACCAGCCGGGTCGCAGCTCGCTGGGCGGAAATGGTCCCACGGGTTCGTCGCGATCCCGGTGGTCTGACTGGGTGGTCGTGGTGGTCGGTGACGCCCGGGGCCCGCCGGCGCCCGGGTGTTGCCTCGCCGAGGCGGCGGCATCGGCCGACCGCGGCTCGATGTCCAGAGCCGAAGTCGACGCGGTGGCCCGCCTCGCCATGATGGACCGAGCCGGCGTGGCGGCGGAGGTGCTGTACCCCAATCTGGATGTTCGAAACCGACTTCGCGCATCCGACGTCGATCCCACCTGATGAAATCTGGCCGAGGCTCGACGCCAGCCTCGCCGGCCAGCCCGACGGCGTCCGGCGCCGGGTGGTGGCGGAGAACGCGGCCCGGCTGTACCAGTTGGCCCTTGACCCGATATCAGGGCCGGATACTGACGGGAGTGCCGCGGGGGACCAAGCGGGCCAGTTTGGAGGCATCGTCGTCGTGGACCCGGATGCAACCGGCGGTGACGTCTCCTCCGAGCAGGTCGGGACGGCTGGTGCCATGGATCGCGATCTGGCCGTCACCACCGTTGAATGCGGGCAACACCTCAGAGAACCCCGAAACCACCAGCTGGCGGAGCCCATAGAGAGGGTGCGCCTCCCTGAGGCGTAGCGAGCACACGATGTAGAACTCCCCGGTCGGCGTCGGCGTCCTTGCCCGGCCCACGGCGACTGGGACCTCGAAGGCGACCCGCTCGCCGCGATGAAGGATGAGACGCCGTTCCCGGAGGGTGACGACGATCCGGTAACGCGTCTCGGTCAGAGAGAATTCCGACCTGCGGATCCAGGCAGTCGCCCCGTTGGGCCGCAGCGGGATCCGGGCCCGAAGCCACCTCGGGACCTGTTCCACGACGAGGAACACCGGCGGGACGCCGGCCGGGTCCGGTCCCACGGCCCGCCAGGGAAAGGGCGCCTCGGGGCGCCCGTAGAGCCCGACCCTTTCCGACAACGCCCGAGCAATCACGGCAACGTCGGTCGCAGGCAGGGGCCAGTCCGGCGCCGCGTACGCCAGAGTCAAACCGGAGTGGTCCCCATCGGGCATCATGCTTTCGCGGAGTCCTCTCACGGGCACGGGCGAGGTCTCATTCAAGCACCCGACATGAGGAGGTTCCTTTTGGACCCGGATCGGTCGGCGTCCCCGCCGCCACGGACCACGCGAAATGGGAGCGTCGCCGCAAAATGCAGCGGCTTGAACGAGTAGCCGCGGTCGTCGCCATCGGGGCCCTCTCGCTCTGGGCGACTGCAGTTTTCCGGGTCTGGCAGGGTTCGCGTCGCGACACGTCCCAGGTAGCGGATGCCATCGTGGTGCTGGGGGCGCAGCAGCACGGGGGCCGTCCCCTGCCAGTGCTCGCGGCCCGCCTCGACCACGCCGCCGAGCTTTATCATCGGGGAATGGCACCTGTTGTCGTGGTGACCGGTGGGCGCGGGCCCGGGGAGGCGCTGAGCGAGGCGAGCGTGTCCGCACGCTATCTCTTGTCGAAAGGCGTTCCTCAGAACGGGATGCTGCGCGAAGAAGTGGGCCGCTCCACGTGGGAATCCTTGACGGCAATTGCTGGCCTCCCCCAACTCCGCACCGCCCGGACGCTGCTGCTGGTATCGGACCCGTTCCATTCCTATCGAACGACGGTCATTGCTCGCGGTCTCGGCTTCGAGGCGTTCGCCTCGCCGACTCGCTCAAGCCCGATCACGGGCGTTCGGGAGGCCAAATTCCTGTGGCGGGAGACTGTTGCCGTCACCCTTGGGTGGGCGCTCGGTTTCCGCCGGCTCAACCAATGGGTCCGACGCCTACCTGAGGGGTATACCCGGCCGACGGTTGATATCGGCGCCCAGGATCGAACGTGAGCGCTGTCGATTCGCCGGCGGCGGCCGAGGAGGCGAAAAGCATTGTCCTGGAGGCCGTGCGCGATTCGTCGGCCCGCGCAATGGGAGCCGTGGTCGCGGTCGAAGGCCGCGGCGTCGCCATCGACGTGAATGGATCGGAGCCAATCGAGCCGAACTCCGTCCAGAAGGTGTATACGGCAGGCGCGGCTCTCATCGAACTTGGAGACCAGCACCACTTCCACACTGAGATCCGCACGCGCGGTCGCATCGAAGTCGGGGGGGTGTTGCCCGGCGACCTGGCGTTCGTCGCATCCGGAGACCCGACCCTGTCGCAAGCGGGTCTCGAAACGTTTGTGTGGCGCCGTCTACTCCACCGGGGTCCGCCGGGTGGCAGGCTCGCTCGTCGTCGACGACAGTCGCTACGACCGTCTCCGCAGCGTGGCGGGTTGGCGGACCTACTATATGCCCGTATTTGCCGGTCCCTTATCGGCATTTGCCCTCGACAGCAACAAGTGGCGTGACGACCCGTCCTACCTCGAAAATCCCGTGGCCGCCAATGCAGGCCGATTAAGGGCGGCCTTGAAGGCGGCGGGAATAGAGGTCGACGGTCCGACGCGGTTGGCGCACGTTCCAAAAGCGGGGACTGTAATCGTCGCGCAGGAGTCGGCTTCGATCGTGGACATCGTGGCACATGTGTTGGATCTTTCCGATTCGTTCGCTGCCGAGCTTCTCCTGAAAGAGCTCGGAGCTTGTTCCGGCGCCCCGACCACGAGCGGCGGCTTGGAGGCCATCAAAAAGGTGTCGGCCTCGCTCGGCGTGCCCGACGCCGGTTCGGCATCCTTCGACGGGTCAGGACTTTCCCCGTTGAACACCGATACTCTCCACCGCCAGGTGGCATGGCTGGAATCCCTGGACCGGTCCCGCCTCGGTGCACAAATCCGCCGGTCGTTGCCCGTGGCCGGTCGATCGGGCACACTTGCCGGTCGCTTTCGCGGGACCCCAGCTGCCGGACGAGTCCGCGCCAAGACCGGGACCCGGGAGTGCAACGGAACCGTCAACCTGGCCGGATATGCGACGACGGATTCAAACCGGCGCGCCTGTTTCGCATTCGTGCTCACGGGGACCGAGTCGCTGCTGCCCGCCATCGAGGCACTTGACCGCGCCGTGCCTTCCCTGCTCAGGGTACTCTGAGATGGTTCGTCGCCTGTCAGCCGCCCATCACGGCGCCGCCATCCGAGTAACCCAAGCCAACCAGGGAAAGCCCTGGGCGCAAATCATGGACCTCGAGGGCATCGACTTCGCCACCATCGAACGTTGAGAGGCACCTCCTCTTTCGAGCCACACGGCTGCGAAACCCCAACGAGACGCCGTTCGATCAAAAGCCAGACCGATTCACGCCAGCCGGCAGGCGCTTCGTGAGCGAACCCGTCAGGACCTCTCGAAGCCACGGATCATCCGCAACCCCTTCGTGGATCAAGCAGGCACATCGGAAACACCCTTGCTGACCAGGAGCTCGAGGTGGCGGCCGAAGTGTTTGACGTCAGGCAGGGCGAAGATCCAACGGCGGGCGTGGCTTCCGGCGTCAGCACTATCGGCTTGGTTGTCAGCCAGGATGGTGCGGTGGAGGTAACTTGGGAGCAGGTCCTGGCTTGGCGTATGAAACGCCAATGGTTGAGTGAGGCGACGGCAGGCGACGCCGCGGTCGTCGTCCGTCGCCTCGCCGGAATCCAGGCCCAGCTGCCATCCGCCGCGGTGGCCGCCATCGGCCTGCGGCAGGCGAGTCCACAGCCCGGCGAGGTTGACCGATTGCTGGCCGAGCGCTCCCTGCTGCGGACATGGGCGATGCGCGGCACCCTGCATCTGCTGGCGGCTGAGGAAGCAGGTGCCTACCTTTCCCTTCTCGCGGCCGCAAAGACTTGGCACAAGGGGACGTGGCAGCGTGCCTTCGTCAACCTCCAAGACGTCAACCGCCTGACGGCGGTGGTCGGCGAACTACTGGAAGGCAGGCTGCTCACCCGGGCCGAGCTCGTCGCCGGTGTCGTTGACCGCACCGGAGACCAGGCCCTCGGTGATCACCTGGCCTCGGGCTGGGGGGCGGTGCTCAAACCGTTGGCCTGGCAAGGGGTGCTGTGCCAGGGGCCCAGCTCGGGCGGCCGGGTCACCTTCACTCGGCCCGATAGCTGGGTTTCCAACTGGTCGGGCCTCCCCGCTCCCGACGACGCGGCGCCTGTCGTGATCGAGTCCTACCTGGGCGCCCACGGACCTGCCAGTGCTGCGACGTTCGACCAGTGGCTGTCTCGGGGCGCCTCCAAAAAAGCCCAGTTAGGGGACTGGTTCGCGCGTCTCGGAAGCCGCCTGACCGTCGTGGAGGTCGAAGGACAGCCACTGTATGCCCGCCGCGAAGACCTGGACGATCTCCGTGCCGCCCGGTCCGACGACACGGTGCGACTTCTCCCGGCATTCGACCAATTCGTCCTGGCCCCGGGCACGAGCGACGTCCGGATCATCACCGCGGGCCGCCGGGCCGCGGTCAGCAAGGCGGGGGGTTGGATATCGCCCGTGGTTGTCGCCCGCGGGAGGGTTGTGGGCACGTGGCAGGTCACCGACCAGCAAATCGACATCGCCCTCTTCGCTGAGGAAGGGGACATTTCACGACGAGCCCTCGACGACGAGGTCCAGCGTGTGGCGGCGCTGTCAGGGGAGAACTTAGCGGTATCGGTAGCCACCGTCTGAGGCGTCTGCTCACCGATCCCGTGTCGGTGTCTTGTCGTCGCCCGGCTGATCGCGACCGTAGCCGCGTCGTTGCGAGGTCATATGGAGCCATTCGGTCTGGGTCGACTTAGCCCCTGCTCGGCGATCGGGGCGCCGCTGATCGTCGAACTCCCCGGTGCCGGCTCGCTAGCGTAAGTGCTGTGACCGCCCGCCCCGCGGCGTTCGTGCCACCGATGCTCGCCAGCCTGGTGAAAGCCGCCGGCCACCTTGAGACGGCCACCGCCGGCGATTGGCAGTACGAACGCAAACTTGACGGCCTGCGGGGCCTCGCCGTCCGAAACGCCGAGCAGGTCGACCTCTTCTCCCGGAACCAACTCTCCTTCAACGCCCGGTTTCCGGCCGTGATCGCGGCGCTGGCGGACCTGCCGTCGAAGAGCTTCGTCGTTGACGGTGAGCTGGTCGCCTTCGATGGCGACCAGACCAGCTTTTCCCTCCTGCAGAGCTCGCCGCACCCTGACCACGTCACCTACTGCGTCTTCGACTTGTTGTTTCTCGATGGCCGAGACATCACCGGGCTGCCGTTGACCGAGCGCCAGAACCTTCTGACCCGAACCCTTGAGCAGGGCGCCCAGCCGTTGTCGCTTGTGAAACCGTTTCCCGGGCGACCGGCCGAGCTGCTCGACCTCGCCTGCGGTTCCGGTTGGGAGGGCTTGGTCGCCAAGCGAGTGGACTCCCCGTATCGAAGTGGCCGGTCGCAGGACTGGCAGAAACTGAAATGCACGGCCAGCCAGGAGTTGGTGATCGGCGGCTGGACGCAACCGACGCGGTCACGGGTCGGCCTCGGTGCGCTCCTCGTCGGGTATTACGACGCGGGACGGCTCCGCTTCGCGGGCAAGGTGGGCACCGGGTTCACCAACCAACTACTCCGGCAGCTCCACAACGAGTTGACGATCCGCGAGGTCCCCGAATCACCCTTCCTCGATCCCATCCGCATGAAGGCAGTCCACTGGGCCCGGCCGGAGTTGGTCGGGGAGGTCGCGTTCACGGAATGGACGGGCGACGGGCGGCTCCGCCATCCGAGCTTCCAAGGGCTCCGGCCCGACAAGGTGGCTACCGACGTCCACCGGGAAGCTCGACCGTGAGGCCCATTCGGGCGTCCGTCACGGTGGCGCCCCGGATCCCAGCTCGGCTCGGGTACCGGGGCACGGCCGCTTGTCCCGGTCTTCCCCCGAAATCTGCACCGTGAAGGGAAGTGGTGAATCCGACGCATTGCCGGGGTCGACATCACGTAGCCCGCTTTCTGGGCACGATGAAGAGAATAAGGCTCCCGATAAGCAGTAGGCCGGCAAGGACGAAGCA
>CAWBSR010000017.1:0-683012 GCA_963791545.1 uncultured Actinomycetota bacterium | reverse complement strand
GTTCAGTTTCGTCCCGGTTCGACGAGTCCGGCCTCGTAGGCGTAGACGACCGCCTGTGTCCGGTCGCGCAGGCCGAGCTTGGCGAGTATCCGGTTGACGTGTGTTTTGACGGTGGCTTCGGTGACGAAGAGGGAGTCGGCGATCTCGATGTTGGACAGCCCGCCGGCTATGCGCCGCAGCACCTCTGTCTCGCGGCTGGTCAGGGTGTTGAGGTCCGACGGTCGAGGCTTTCCTCCAAGTGGTGGTCGGCGCACGAAGTTCTCGATCAGCCTGCGGGTGATCGTCGGTGCTAGAAGCGCATCTCCGGCGGCGACGGTGCGCACCGCTTCGACTAGTTGCTCGGGCCGGACGTCTTTGAGCAGAAAGCCGCTGGCACCCGCCTTGAGGGCTTCGTAAACGTACTCGTCTCGGTCCCAGGTCGTGAGGATGAGGACCCGGGGAGGATTTGGGGTTGCCGACGCGAGTAACCGGCGCGTCGCCTCGAGTCCGTCCTGTTCGGGCATTCGGATGTCCATGAGGACGACGTCGGGCTCCAGGTGCCGCGCCAGCTCGACCGCTTGGCCGCCATCGGCAGCTTCGCCGACGACGTCGATATCGGCTTGCGAGCTGAGGATCATTTGGAAGCCGCCGCGGACCAGCGCCTGGTCGTCGGCGAGCAGCACTCGGATCACGAGAGGTGCCCGTCGGCGGGCAGGGTCGCACGGATGAGGTGGTCATCGCCGCAGTCGTCGACGATCAGTGTCCCGCCAATGTCCTCGATTCGGCGCCGCAGCGCTTGCTTGGCGCCGCTCGGAGCAGGGTCCGCCCGGCGGTGTTGGCGAATCTCGATGGTGAGGACGCCGGAATCAGAATCTATGGACACGACGGCGCGAACGGCTTTGGCGGCCGCCGCGTCCTCGAGGCTGTCTTGGATGAGCTGGTAGGCGACGGCGTCCACGCCAGGGGTGCGCCGGGCCGGTAACAACCCGACGTTCAGGTCGACGTCGACTCCCCGCAGCTCCGCCGACCGGGCCAGCATGGGCAGTCGGCTGAGCCAACCGCTGGGCTCGGGCACCTCAGGTGCGGTGTCGATCCGCAGAACGTCGAACATGCGGCGCAGGTCGGACAGGGCGGTCCGGGCCGCGTCCTCGACCCCTTCGAGCGCCCGGGCCGCCCCGCCCCGGTCGCCGGTTTCCAGCGACATGCGAGCCGCGCCGGCTTGGACGGTCATCGCGCTCACTCCCTGCGAGACGACGTCGTGGAGCTCGCGGGCGATGCTTGCTCTCTCTTCAGCCACCAGATGGCCGCGGAGATCCTCGGACAATTGGCTCTCTTCGGCGAGCCGTGAACGCTGCGCCCGCTCCTCCTGCTCGTGTCTGCCGGCCACGAAACCAACCAGGAGGGACGAGGCCACGAAGAGGGAGATGTAGGCGACGTCAACGGCGGGGTGGCCCGTCTGGTTGCGGTCCCGCATCACGGCGACAAAGACGGGAAAGGCGACGGCGCCAGCAACGACCCAATGCCATCTGGAGGCGTGATACCCGAGCAGCCACGCCGCCAGCAGCAGAACCAAGAAGTCGACCCGGGAGGGGACCGTCGAGGGACTGGCGATCGACCTGAGGGCAAGTATGGCGGGAACCGCCAGGGGCGCCAGGGGCCACCGGTGCCGTAGGAGGGTGGCGCCGACCCACGCTGTGGTGGTCACGACCAACAGAACGAACAGCCCGCCCCGCCGCAGGTTGTCGGCCAGGGAAGCGATGCCGACGACGACGAGGGCCAGGTCGACGACGTGGCGCCGGGTCGCTTCGATCATGTCGCCGGTGCCGGAACGCGGACGTGCAGCACATAGGATCCGTCTCCTCGCGGGCCGGCTGTGATGTCGCCGCCGTAGAGCGCCACCCGTTCACGAAGACCGATCAGCCCGCGACCGGTGCCCGGATGGCCGGTGTCGCCAACGTCATTGACGATCTCCACGACAAGCGCTCCGACCTCCTCGCCGAGCCGCAGACGGGCGGTCCCGCGGCCATGCCGAATGGCGTTGCTCAGCCCTTCGTGCACCACCCGATAGGCAATGTGGTCGACGCCACTGCCCTCCCACCGTCCCACCGGCAGGTCGAGCTCGGCGTCGATGAGCAGACCCGTCGACTTGGCGTCGGCCAGCAGGCGTGGCAGCTGGGCGAGGCCCGGTTGGGCCGCCATGGCGCCGGGGTCGTCGCCCTCCAAGACCTTCTCCAGGCGTGCCAGGTCGGCCAGCGCCCCCCGTCCTGCCGCTTCAACCGTTCGAACCGCCTCGAGGGCCCGTTCCGTGTCGCTGTCGAGCAGCATGCGGGCCCCCCCGGCCTGCAAGGCCATGATCGTCAAGGTGTGGGACACCAAGTCGTGCAACTCGCGGGCGATGCCGGCCCGTTCGTGGCGAACGGCACGTTCCAGTTCCACCTCCCGCTGCTCTTCAACCCGAGTTGCGGTGGCCGCCAGAGCCCGTGCGCTCTCGGCGCGACGACGCATGATGACCCCGGCCAGCCAACAAGCCGGCGGGAGCAGCGCAACCGCGGCCGGGTTGACGTTCGCCCATTTCGGCGCCAACTCGCCAGATGCGACGATGCACGCCTGGCCGACCGCGCCACCTCCGAGGGCGAAGGTCATCCGGTTGTCCCGCCCGATCCCCCACATCGCCAACATCGCCGCGAACGGCAAGGCAAACGAGTGCCAGTAGGCGCTCCCCCCCCCGCCGAGGGCGGCGACGAAGATAACCATCTCGGCGGCCACTGGACTCGCCAACGGGAACCGGCGGCGGGCGGACAAAGCCACTCCCGCCGCCACCCCCCCGACGGTCAGCGCCGGTTCGACGCGGTGGGACCAGACGACGCTCTCGACGACAGCGGCGGCCGCCACGACCAGCCCCACCGCCGCCTGACCCGCTCCTCGGAACCCCCTCCTCGTCACCGCAACACAGCCTATGGACCGCCCGCGTGGCCAGAACGACGGCATGGTATCACTTGACCGTGAAATCGGTCAGCATCGCGCCCTCCACCGCCTCGGGGACTTGTGTCTTCGGGTCGAGGGAGAAGCTGGTTGCCACGTAGCGGCCCGGCGCCAGCGACAACGACGTCCACACCTTCACACCCGGCGACAAGTCCAGCACGCCACCGAAGGTGTCTTGGACCCACGCCGGAAGAGGACCGTTCGACGGGCCGGCGAAGAATGCCCGCACATCGGCCAGAGACCTGCTTGCGTCGACCCGGAACAGGCGGAACTCCTGGGTCGACGAGGCGCTATTGACAACCGAGATGTTGCCCCGGCCCAAGCCCGACGGAAGGTCGTAACCCTTGTCGGTGATCGTTACCGCAGCGGCCGACGGCGGGATTGCGAATCGAGACGAGCCCGGCGCGACGGTGAAGGGCGCAAACAAGCCGGCGGCCACGTCTGGCCCCGCCGGTCCGCTCTCGGTCGAGAACACCACATACGACCCTGGTGCGAGCTGCACTCCAAACATGGTCGTGGCCCCAGGGGCGACCATGGCCCCCCCGTAACTGTCGGTCAACGCCGCCAGTCGCGCCCGGTCCCGTGATCTGATCGCCGCCTTGACGTCATCGGCGGTCGCCCCCACATGCAGCAGCACGAACCGGAACTCGTGCAGCCCGCTGCCCTCGTTTCTCAACATCAACAGGTTGACACCGCCCCCCAGCGACGCGGGGGGCTGATACTGATGATCATCCACGGTGAACGACTCGGCCGCCGACCACCCCGGGGCGGCGGTGGCTGCGCCCGCCGTTCCGCCGGTGACTGACGTCGCCGGGCTGGGCGTCTTTGAGGCGGTGGATGGCGCCGACGACCCGCACCCGACCGCAACCAACCCGATTATCGCCCCCAGGGCTACGAGCCCAAAAACGCGTCTCGACATATCTCTCCTCTCTTTCACCATTGCCAGCGCGGCGTCACTGCCAGCGCGGAGTGTTCACCTAGCAGTGAAGGTAAGCCAGGGGGCCGCCAGAGTCGTCAATACCGAGATTGGTCTTTCATCTCGCGGCCATCAATCTCAAGATTGACAAGGGGAACGGCCAAATCCCAACCACGGGTTGACGACACAAGGCTCGCACGGCTTTACCGTCCGTCGTACCAATTCGCCGACGAAAGGAATTCCGGCATGGCCGCCATAGGCACACAAAACCGCATCGCTAACCCGCACGACCCGTCGGTCGCGACCGGTATCCACCCGGCTCCAACCAGATACAAGAACAATCGCTGGGCGCTCTGGGGGGCCGCTGCCGCGCTCCTCGGCGCCGTCGCGACTCTCCTGCCGGGCAAGGTCAACCCTCAAGTCAGTAACGATCGATTGACAGCCGCCGTGATCGACAGCCTGCACCGCTGGACGTACCACGTGGCCGTTGTCGGCGGCTTCGGCGCCGTCTTGTGCCTCCTTCTGTTTGCCGCCGGGTGGCGTCGCTGGGCGGCGGACCGAGCCCCGACCAGCATGGCGGCCACCGTGGTCCCGTCCGCTCTGGGCGCCAGCGCGGCGGCCATGATGATCGGCTACGGACTCCTCGGCTCGCTCGCGGTCTACCTCCCCGGAGGCATCGACCAGCACGCCTTCGCCCACAGCAGCCTCCTGCCGATCTACATGGTGGTCGACTTCGCCCCCTTCGTCGCCTGGTGGGGAGTCGCCATCGCCGCGGCCGCGGTCACCGTGGCCTCCCTCCGCGGACACCTCTTCGCCCGCTGGATCGGCATCTTCAGCGCCATTGTCGTGGCCGTGGCAATCATCCCCATGGTCGTCACCGGCCTGCCCGGCATGCCCGGCGTGGTCGGCCCCCTATGGCTGCTCATCGTCTCGATGGCACAAGCAATCAGCCGGGACCATTGAGCAATTCCCATCCCGTCGTCGAGCGCCGGCCGGGTGACGTCCCAGACGGCGTGGGATACTGTCAGCTGGCGCGGTGGCGAGCACGCAGCACGACGTCGTCGATGTGGTGCGAAGCCGAGGCGGCGCCGGCGGGGCGAGGTCGCTTCTCGTGAACCTCTATGTCCCATCCCGATGAATCGGCGAGCGCGGCTGCGAAGTCGTCGACCCGCACGTAGGCGTCTGGGTCGAATGGTCGGCTGTGGGCCAGCGCGTCGATCGGCACACGCATCGGCCCGAGATCGTGGCTCACCACGAGCAGCGTGCCACCCGGAGCCACCGCATTCAGCAGGTTGCGAACACCGCGGCCATCGGGACTGCGGGGAATCGATGCGTACTGCGCCGACACGAGGTCGAACGCTGCGGATGGGAACGCATCGAGCCCATTCGCGTCCGCGTGCTGGCGCTCGACTTGCAGACCGCGGCGGTCGGCCTCTGCCTTGACCCGGTCCAGGGCGCGCTGCGAGATGTCACTCGCAGTTACGCCCCAACCCTGCTCGGCCAGCCAGAGCGCGTCGCCGCCCTCGCCGGCGCCCACGTCGAGCGCCCGGCCCGGGGCAAGGCCGCTGATCTCGTTGACGAGCGTGCCGTTCGGCTTGCCGCTCCATAGCTGGTCGTCGCCGTAGCGGTGATCCCAGTCGGTCTCGTTGGCCGACGGCCGGACCGCGGACTGGATGTCGTCGTGGGCGAGACTGAAGCTGATCATGGCACCTACCCGGCTGCCGTCGGCTGCCGCCTGCAACACCTGCTGGCTTGGGTCGGTCACGTTGCCGGCTGCATAAAGGCCCGGTATTGCCGTTACCCCCGTCGCGTCGGTCTCCACGAAGTCTCCGAGGCCGCTCGGGTGCCGCGATGGTCGGAGACCGAGCGACACGAACGGGTCCGCGCGCACCCTGAACCGGGGGCTGAGGACGACCGCGTCGGCGTCGATGCGCTCGTGGTCGGCCAGTTCGACCGCCGCCACGTGCCCGTCGCCACCAGTGACGATGCGGGCCACCTGCCCATGGACGATGTCCACGCCGGCGGCCGCCATGCCGTCGAGCTCGGCGCTGTTCACGCCGGCCGGGTCGTGGAGCACAATGGTTAGCTGGGCGCTGAGCTGGCGGAACAAGCCGGCGGTGTGGAGTCCCCTCGGGTGGGTCACGATCTGGACGATGCGCTGGTCGCGGACCTCGAAGCCGTGGCAGAACGGGCAGTGAATGACGCCGCGCCCCAGTGTTGCGCAAGGCCGTCGATGTCGGGGAGCTCGTCGATCAGACCGGTGGCGGCGAGAACGCGACGAGCGACGATGGAGTGGCCACCCACTAACTCGACGCGGAAGCGGTCGTCACCGATGCGGGTCACACGCCGGGCGCGGCCGGCGAGGACCTCACCGCCGTAGCTGCGGACCTCGTCACGACCGACGGCGGTCAGCTCGGAGGGCGCAAACCCTTCACGACCGAGGTAGCCGTGCACGTGGGCGGCGGGGCCGTTGCGGGCCTCGCCGGAGTCGACGACGATCACGGACCGGCGTTGGCGCCCGAGTTGGAGGGCGGCGGCAAGTCCCGAGGCCGATCCGCCGATGACCGCAACGTCGCAGTGCCGCTCGAGCGCATAGGGGAGGTGGTCACTCATGACCTTGACGATATGGCGTAGGGGCTCACGTCCATGAACAAACCGATGGCCAACCGACGATGGACATAGGGCTTCGTCGTTCCCCGTGGTGCAGAGCCGTCCCGCTCGACCGACTGATTAACGCCGGTACAAAGTGGGTAGAGGCGGCCGCATGACAGATACCGCACCGCCCAATCCCGACCACGTCGAAGGCACCCAGCGCGGCGAGGACCTCGCTGACGAGCCGACTGAGACCCAGGGTCCGACCAACCGCCCCGTCGGCAAGGTCGAAGGGGATCCCATGTCCGAGGACACCGACGTGGTGCCGTAGTGAGGTGAGGGGCCAGCCTTATCGAGCACCCCATCACCAACCGTTCGAAACACCATCAGCCGGCAACACCATCATCGACAGGTCACTCTCTCTGCCGGGGCTTCGAAGGTGCCGGATACATCTCATGTCAGAGGTGTGGATTGCCGGAGATTCGGATACAACAATTGAACCGATTACAGGAGGGAACAACGTGGCCGATGAGAATGCTTCGACGAATGATCAGTCGGACCTTCAGCAGCAGCAGGACCCTCGTGGCGACCTTTTGAAGGCCCGTCCCGGTGGGGAGACCGATATCGTTGAGCCGAACCCGAACAGTGGCTTCCGTGATATGAAGCCCGAATCCACGAGCGAAGGCTCCGGTTCTTCCGACGGGTGAGGCCGGTCCGGCCGCCGGAAATACGATGAGTTCCGGCGGCTCTTCCAATAACCGCTAGACACGTTGTACCGCCGCCCGGTCCGCCGGGCGGCGGTCGTCTGTTCCGAACAATATCGGCGACGCCGACTTCCGACGGATCTCGGCCTCCATTAGCGGCTCCGGAACAGACGCTTGGACCACCGGCCAGGGGGTATTAGCCTGGTATGAAGCGTGACCGGTCTCGTCTGCAAGGCGCGGTGTTGTTCGATGTCGACGGCACCCTCGTCGATTCGAACTATCTGCACGTAGTAGCGTGGATGGGCGCGTTCCGGGAATCGGGCCAGCATGTGGACGGGGCGGCGATACATCGCGCGATCGGATTGGGTTCGGCGCAACTCCTCGAAAAACTTCTCGGTCGTGAGGTGGCCGCCACCATCGGTGATCAGGTCAAGGCGCGCCACGCCAGCCTATATGGCAGGAACTTCGAGACACTTCGACCCTTCGATGGTGCCCGGCCCCTCATCCGGGCCGTCGCCGAGCGGGCTCGCGTTGCTCTGGCCACCTCCGCCAGTTCCGCGGAGCTGGCCGCCCTTCGCGCCGCCCTGGACGTGGACGACGTGGTCGACGTGATTATTGGCTCCGAGGAGGTCGAAACCGCCAAGCCCGAACCAGACCTCGTCGAGGCGGCGTTGCAGCGCACCGGCGTTGCCTGCGACCAGGCCGTCTTCGTCGGTGACACCATTTGGGACATCGAAGCGGCGGGCAGGGCCGGCGTCGCCTGTGTGGCTGTGCTCACCGGGGGCATCAGCCGCACCGAGCTGCTCACGGCGGGGGCCATCGATGTCTACCCCAGCGTCGCCGAACTGCTAGCAGGCATCGACGACAGCCCACTGAGCCGCGTCCTGCAGTGAGTTGTCGGGTCCAGACTCGGAGTCTTAGGTCCCGGCCGGTCAGCCCGGGCCGTCGGGGCTGGTCCGAAGGGTACGGGTTTCGTTTCGGCGGACCTGGATGTGTCCGTCAGTGACCCTGGTCTGGTAGGCGGCTTGTCCGACAGTGGCAGGACCGGCTACGACCTCGCCGGTTTCGAGGTGGAAACGGCTGGCATGCCAGGGACAGATGACACAGTCTCCGTCGATGGTCCCCTCCGATAGGGGCCCGCCGCGGTGGCTGCAACGGTTTTCGAGGGCCCGGATTCGGTCGCCCTGGGCGACGAGGAGGAGGCGGGTGCGGCCGGCGTCGACGGCGCAGCCACGGCCGTGGTCGACGTTGAGTGTGGCTGCGACGGTTTCCCAATCATCGGGTCCGCTGTGGAACGCGTTGGTGTCCACGCCCACCCCTTGCGCGTAGATCATGTGCCCTCCGAGGTAGCCGGCGGCGGTGGCGACAGCCAAGCCTGCCAAGGCGAGGACGGTGCCACTGCGACCGGGGCGGCGCCGAGCCCACCAAGAGGCGCCGTAGAGAATGACGGCGGCGGAGTTGAGCGCCCCGTGGGTGACACCGATGCGCTGTTCGGCGCCAGTGGTGTCGGACCAATCGGTGACGCCGCTCAACGCGGCGGGCACGGCGCTGAGCACGCCGAGGCCGATGAGCCGGCGGGCGGCGGCGCGGCCGTGGCCCCCGCCGGCGAGGTCGATGACCGTGGCGCTGGTCCAGGAGCCGATAGGGACCATGACCGCGATCGGGTGGGCGGGGTGCCCGAGCCAGGTTCCGCTAAGGGCGTCTTTCAGTGGTCCCGCCTGGATGACGTTGCGGGCCGCCCGGTTCAGTGGTTGACCGATCCGGTCGATAGCGGAGAGTGCTTCTAGCCGATCCGTGATTCGTGAAAGTCGCATCCTCGTCTCGTTCCCCCGATATGCGATGGTTAAGCGGGGCTGCAGTCGAGGCTGGTGAGGTGCTCGGCGAACCCGGCGGGGCTGCGCCCGTGGCGGCGTCCGCTGGTGGTGACCGCGGCGAGGGGAGTGGCGACGAGGCGCCGGTCGGCGGCCCTGAGAGCCTCCCAGAGGGCGTGGTCCTCGCCGGTGGCGATGGCGGGGAATCCTCCGGCGTCGAGGTAGGCGGCCATGGACACCCCAAGATTGGTGCCGTGAACATGGCGGTGGGCGAAGTCCATCCGCCCCCGCGGCCAGTAGCGCTGCTCGTAGGCAGCCCGGGTGCCGGGAGGGTGCCCGAGCCAGGAGTCGACGACGACCATGCCGGCGCAGCCGTCGGCACCTGCTCGGCGCAGCTGGAGTTGATGGGCCAACCAGTTCGGCGGGACGACACTGTCGGCGTCGGTCGTGGCCAGCCAAATCCCCTCGGGGTTCACGGCGGCGAGGGCGTCGAGGCCGGCGGCGGCGCCCAGGGCGCGGGCTCGGCCCACGTTCCGGACCGCCACGGTTATCAGCCGGCCCGTCACATTTCCGACTGTTCGAATCCGCGAGCCGGACGTGGCGGGAGTTCCGCCGACGCGATCGATTGGCGCCAGGGTGGCCAGCGCTTCGGCGGCTCGGCGACGGGTCAGGTCGTCGCAGGCGTCAAGGACGACGACAAGTTTGACGCGCACACCGGCCAGTTGGCAGTGGGCGGCGGCGGTCAGCAGTCCGGCCAGGCAGACGGCGATGCCGTCTTGTTCGTTGTGGGCGGGCACGACCGCCACGATGTCTGTGGGTGCGGTCGTCACAACTGGTTGGTGATGTAAATGTCGATGCGGAACAGGTCTTCGACGTACCCGCCGAAGCGCTGAAAGCTCGAATGGTCGGCGATGATCCCGTGGACGGCGTCGCCGCTGAGGGGGTAGTCGGTCTCGCCCCGCCAGTGCACCGCGACGAGCGTCGCTCCCGGTTCCATCGTGGCCGCGGCCCGGTCCAGGAGCCGGGCCAGGTCGGATCGGTCGAGGTAGTAGCCAAGTTCGCTGACCACGACCAGGCCCCACGGCCCCTCGGGCCAGTCCTGGGGGACGATCAGGCGGGCGGTGTCGACATGGCCCAGCCTTTCGACGCGGGTGCGGGCTTGGTCCAGGGCGGCTTCGACGCCATCGGCGGCCAGGAGGTAGTCGCAGCGCTCGGCGAGCCCGGCGGTGAGAACCCCGATGGAGCAGCCCGGCTCGAAGGCCCGCCGGTAGCGTGCTTCGGGCAGGGCCGCCAACGTGAGGGCGTACTTTCGAGCCTCATACCACCGCGACGCCAAACCCCACGGGTCAGGGTCACGGGCGTAGTCGGCTTCGAATCGGCCGATCGGCAAGGTGGTCACCGCAGGAACACCTCGTAGTCGCGGTGGAAGTGGGCGACGAAGCCGGGGGACAGGATCGGCTCGTCACCCGATTCATCGCTGAGCGGCATGATCTGGGAGGCGAAGGCAGTGATCGCCGAGTGTTTGCGTTGCGTTTCCATGGGCGTCAGCGCGAACCGCCGAGCCCGCGACCAGGGGACGCGGGGGTCGGCGGGAACCGCCCAATGCCATGTCCAGATCAGGCAGCGAAGCAGGTCGGCGCCGGTCGCGGCGCACGCAACGACGGCGGCTTCAGCGGTCGCGTCATGGTCGGGGTGGCCGTCTCGTTCCCAGGGGGCCACGCATAGGACCTCGGGCGTCAGCAGGGGTCGCAGTCGAGCCGACACGTCGTCGGTGCGGGCCGCGACGCCGCCGTCGGGCACGCCCAACCGTTGGATCCGGGCAGCCACACCGAGGTGATCGAGGGCGTAGCGGCGTTCCTGTGGCCGGATGCCGGCCATGACGGTTCGAGTCACGGTGGGCGAGTCCGGGTGTGACGCCTCGCCGTCGGTCACTGCGACGACGGTGACCGGCAGCGCCCGCTGGGCGAAAAACTGCAGGAGGCCGCCACAGCCCAGCACCTCGTCGTCTGGGTGAGGTGCGACCACCACCACCGAGCGGTATTGATCCAACTCCAGCCGGGGGAGCCGATCGAGAGTCCAGGCGGCCCACGCCGCCTCGGTCGTGCCTGGACGGTCGAGACGGCGCGCCGATTCACTCATAGTCATTCGGCCCCCGCCGTGGGGTCGGCGGCACGGTCGAGAACGAGGCGACCGAGTGCCTCGCTGTCCCGCTCCGCGTGGTGTTGGCGGATGTACACCGCAAGATCGGCGTAGCGCCGGGCCTGGGCGGCGTCCCGGCACAACGGGCCGGCCCCGCCGGCCCGCCCGACCCGGACGGCCACATCGAGGCATCCGTCTTCCACGAGATGGCGGAGCTCGAGGGCCACCGCCCGCCCCCCACCCTCGCTGTCCCCGGGGTCGAGGTCGATGAGCCCGGCCGCCCACTCCACGCTGCGGGCCATCGCTGCGCAGGACGCGGCGGCGGCACCAAGATGGGCGATCTGATGGGCGTCGGGAGCCCCGTACCCGAGAAGGTCGGTGGCCAACGCTCGGACCAGCCCGATGGCGCCGCCCATCCAACACGCCGCCACCCCCGCCGAGCCGAACCAGAAGCCCGGTCGCTTCACGTACCAGTCCGCTCCGCCCACGCAGGCGTCCCTGCCCACCACGACGTCGAAGCTCACGTCGAGGCTGTCGGACCACGCCATGCCGACCGCAGGCCACGTCCCCTCGACCGGTTCCACGCCGGTTCCGTTCACCTCGACGAGGAACAGCCGCGGCCCGTTGTCGGTGGACGCGGTCACCAGGGCGTGGGTGAGAAGGTGGGCGCCTGAGGCCCATGGCTTGCGGCCCACCAGCCGCCAGCCGCCGGACAGGGCGGTGGCGGTGACATCGGCATCGCCGCGGCGCGCCGCCCAAACCCCCATGACCGCACCGGGCGGGGCGACGATGCCAGCTTCGGCCAGGACGGCGTCGGCGTCGGTATGACCCTCGACGAGACGGCCGAGCGACAGGTCGACGGCCGCCATCTCCGACAGCGCCGCGAAACGCTCCGCGGTTCGGCCCGCCCCTGGCCGCGGTAAGGCCAACTCACCACTGGCCGCCTGCGCCACGAATACGAGGCCCACGTCGTCGCCGGGTTGCAGCTCGGGAAGCGCGAAACCGCTCGGGACAGGCCGCCGGGAGACCACCTCTGCACTACCCCACACCGTCGCCGCTCGTCTCTAGACGGCTGGCGGGTGCGCCGCCGCCGGCTTGGCGAGGAGCTGACTGGTGCCGTTCACCCGAAGTCTCCCCATGCCACCGGGGCCATTCCCGGTCGAGCACCATGGCAAACCGGAGTGGCGACCGGCGCGCCCAGGAAAATGGGCGAGTGGTTGCGGCCCCGGCGCCGGGGCCGCCTGAAGGAGTGGGGAATCGAATGAGCGACCTGCAGACCAAGGCCCCTCCTGGAGAACGCCCGGACAGCCCCGAACGGGCCATGTTCGGTTCCGCCGATTGAGGGTACAAGCACGTTGACCGATCTGAGGAGGAACAATGGCTGGCGAAATGGATGAAGCGAAAGGTCGCGTGAAAGAGGCGGCGGGGAGTCTCACCGGCGACGACGAGTTGAAGACCGAAGGCAAAGTCGACAAGGCGACAGGTCACGTGAAAGACGGGGTTGACACCATCGCCGACAAGATCAAGGGCGACTGACCGACCCTTCCAATCAACCGCGCCCAGGACCGGCGGGCGCCGAGGCGGCCGTCGCACCGGTTCCAGCCGACGCGCCGCCAATGGAGTACGACTCCCGGGTGAGCGTCATCGGCACCCGAGCCGCGTCGCCAGCCACCGGGCGTCTTGGACTGCGAACCCCGAATCGTCGTTGTTGAAATAGGCGTAGATGTCGTGGCCTTCCGCGAGCCATGACGACAGACGGGCCGCCATCGACGCCAGCCTGTCGGGACCGTACCGACCCTGATACGGGTGGCCGATGGCATCGGGGCCGTGGAACCGGACATAGGCCCAGTCGGCGGTTCGTTCCCAAGGATGGTTCGCCAGCAGGTCGTGGTTACATAGCGCCACTTCGTGCCGGGCGAGGACGTCATAGACCTCGTCGTGGAGCCACGAAGGATCGCGCAACTCGACCGCCCATCGGCGAGTTCGCCCGGCAATGGTGAAGAACTCGTCCAGCCGATCCACATTGCGCTTCCATCGAGGCGGCAACTGCACCAAGGTGGGACCGGCGGAGGGCCCCAGCCGGGCGAGGCGGTCCAGATGGTTCGGGAGCCATGATCCGGCGTCACGCAACTTCATGCGATGAGAGCCGAACGCGCCCAACTTGACGGCGTAGACAAATCCGGGCGGGGCCTGGGAGGCCCATCCGTCGACGGTCGACTCAGCCGGCAGCCGGTAGAAGGTGTTGTTTATCTCAACGGTGTCAAACAACGTCGAGTAATGCTCGAACCATTGACGCTGAGAGAGCGAGTCGGGGTAGACGGTTCCCCGCCAGTGGCGGTACATCCAGCCCGAGCACCCGACCCGGGCGACTCCGACGCCATGGTTCATCGCCGTCCTCACCTTCATCGGGGAGCCGGGGCCATGTCATACCTTTCCGATCCCGCGCCAACCGTCCGCTGAGCTGACCGCCGTGGCTACGTCTTCTTCTTCGACTTCTTCTTGCCGATACTCGGGAACCGCTTCTTCACTGCTTGCTTGACCTTCTTTTGTTCGGTTGCGGTGCCATGTTGAGCCACACGGGCCAACGCGTTCCGGGCGTGGGCCTTGTCCGGGATCGGGTACTTTCGCTTTCCGGGCAGCGCGAAGGATTTTTTGCTGAGCTTCTTGCGCGCCTTGGTGCTGCTGAGGTCTTTCGCCATGCCCATAGCTATACCCATCGTCGCGGGTTCACATCATCTGGTCCGGCAACCAACCCGGCGGGCCGGCCGGTCTCGGTAGCCCTGAACTGCATCCGGCACTCGACCAGGTCGGAGGGATCCCGGACATAGGTTCCGTCGAGCGCCTTTTCGGTGGCCTGAGATCCACCCCCAGCAGAGCCCAACCAGTGTCTCCACGCCGGCCCGGCGCTCTGGGTAGGATTCCTGCCTGCCCACGGCCCGTCGTCCTATCATCGCCGAGCCGGCCGCGAGCCGCATCCGGCGACGACCCCGGTACCTTCCGTCGCTGCGCATTGATGTGCGTACATCGCTGGACCCAGAGCCTCGCTGATGTCGGGGATCCTGCTGGTGGTTGTCTCGTCCCTCGTCATCGGTATGACAGCGGTACTTCTCATCGACTGGGCCGGGTTGCTCCCTCACCCGCCGCGTGAGCCCGCGAGCGGCTGGGGTGGTGGAGAAGCCTCGTCCTCCACAGAACGCCGCGTTGGGCCCGGAGCTTCGCGACACGCCACGCCATGCTCCGAGCCGTGATCATCATGGCGGTGGCAAGCGGGCTGGTGCCGGTGCTGGTCGTGGGCGTCCTGACGGCCGTCGTGATCTCGGACTCGCGCTCGGGATCGTTGCCGCCGGCTCGGACGCCTGTCGGCTCGGCGATTACCAACGTGTACGACTCCGGTGGGGCACAGATCGCTTCGTTCCAACGGTTTGCGACCAACATTCCAGTCTCGCCCAGCGATATCCCCCCGCTCCTCAAGCAAGCGGTGGTCGCGGCCGAGGACCGGCGGTTCTATCTGCATCGCGGCGTTGATCCGAAGGGCATCCTGCGGGCGCTGTGGGCCGACTTGAACGGCGGTAGCTACGCCCAGGGCGCTTCGACTATCGACCAGCAGTACGTCCGCCTCGTCTACGGCAGTAATGTCCGCTCCTTTCACCGCAAGCTCCGCGAGGTTGTCCTGGCGGGGCGGGTTGACGCCGAGTTGACCAAGGACCAGATCCTCACGGGCTACCTCACCCGCGTCTACCTGGGCGGGGGCGCCTATGGCATCGGCGCCGCCGCCCAACTGTATTTCCACAAACAGGTACGCGACCTGACGCTGTCCGAGTCCGCCCTGCTGGCTGGCGTCCTGCCCGCCCCAAGCGCCTACGATCCGCGCCTTGACCCCGTCGGGGCCGAGAGCCGGCGGCTCGACGTGCTGACCAAGATGGCCGACCAAGGGCTCATCACGGCCGACCGGGCGGCAGCGGCCGGCGGGCAACGGCTGGTGCTGGCGCCGAGTGACGCCACCCCGGCCGGCGACTTCACCGTGGTGTACCCACCGCCCACCCAGCAGTCCCAATATCCGTGGTTCGTCGACTACGTCAGGCGCTACCTGGTCGCGCGCTTCGGCGAGGACGTGGTGTTGCGCGGCGGCCTGCGGGTCGAGACGTCACTTGATCCCCGGCTCCAGGGCGAAGCCGATGCCGCGGTGGCCGCCGCCCTCAAAGGCACCCGGCCACCGGTCGACATGGCGCTGGTAGTCGTGGACCCGAACACCGGCGTGGTCAAGGCGATGGTCGGCGGTCGGGATTTCGCCACGTCGCAGGTCAACGCGGCTCTCGGCAGCTGCCCCGCCAGGAGCGCCCCTGCGCCCGCCGATGAGCCGATCTGCATCGACGGCGGCGGCAGCGGCCGGCAGCCCGGTTCCGCGTTCAAGCCGTTCACCCTCGCCAAGGCCTTCGAGGAGGGCATCGACCCGGCCAAGGTCTTCGATGGGCCCGCCACTTATACCTACCCGCCGGCTGCCTGCCAGGGCCCCAAGTGCATCGTCCACAACGTCGAAAGCGGCTCCTACGGATCGATCACCTTGCGCGACGCCACCGCCTACTCCGTCAACACGGTCTTCGCGCAGTTGATCCAAGAAGTCGGTGTCGCCAGGACCGCGGAACTGGCCCACCGTCTCGGCCTGACGATGATCAGCCCCGACGGCCGAGGGCCGTCCGGCCCCTACGGGCCCAGTTTGACCTTGGGCTCGGCGGACGTCTCCCCCCTGGACATGGCCGCGGCCTACGGTGTGTTTGCCGCCCGGGGGCTCCAGTTCCCGGCGACGCCGGTGTTGCGGGTCGTCGCCGGCGACGGGACAGTGTTGGAGGACAACACGGCCCGGGTCGGCCATCGCGTCCTCACGACCGCGGTCGCCGATCAGGTCGACGACGTTCTCAAGGGTGTCGTGACGACCGGTACCGGCGTCGCCGCCGGCATCGGCCGGCCCGACGGCACCGCCGGAAAGACCGGGACCACGGAATCGTTCAGCGACGCCTGGTTCGTTGGCTTCACCCCTCAGCTGGTCGCCTCGGTCTGGATGGGCCATACCAACGGGCGCCAGCCCCTGGTCAACATCCACGGCTTGCCCCAGGTCTTCGGTGGCACGTTGCCGGCCCAGGCCTGGCATGATTTCATGGCCGCCGCGCTGGCCGGCACCCCAGTCCGAAACTTCGTTCCGCTCACCCCGCCCGGCGGATCATGTGGAGGCCCGAACGTGTCGTCGTCCACCACCATCTCGGTAGCCCCGACCACCGGCTCGACGACGACCACCACCACCAACGGCTCCTCGACGTCGACGACCGGGACGATCCCTAGCCCACCGACCTTGGTCCCCTGTTCCACCACGCCGGGGCCTCCGCCCGGTCCCCCCCGGCCCACGACCCGGACCACTGCTACGACGACACCGCCGTACCTCACCACGTTGCCCAGGTTGCCCACCACGACCCTTTACCCCCCACCTCCAACCCCGGCCGTCCGATGATCCAACTCCTCCTCATCGTCGTGCCCTGCACCATCGCCGGCACGGCCGCGGTACTCCTGGCGCAGCGAGTGGGCTGGCTGCCTCAACTCGAGGAATCGGGGCAACGGTCATACACGCCTTCGCTTCGTCGCCGGGGAACCCCACGGCCGCTGGCGGTGGGCGCCATCGTCATCATGTGTGCCTGGATCCTGCTCTGGCTCGGAATCCTCGTGGTCGGGCTCGAAGTGATCTCGGCGGCGAACTAGCCGCCGTTCTACCCGGCTGGCGGCGCGGGTCTGCGCATGTCGGCCCTGCGGGATTCGTTAGTGAGTGAGTACTCACTCATCCAGTATCGTCGTCGCGATGAAAGTGGCAACCAGGCAGGGAACCCAGAAGCGAACGAATGCCATGGCTCCCGACGAGCGGCGGGCCATGATCGTGCGGGCCACCCTCCCGCTCCTCCTGGAGAACGGGGACAGGGTGACCACCCGCCAGATCGCCGACGCCGCCGGCATCGCCGAGGGCACCATCTTCCGGGTGTTCGCGGACAAGGACGCCGTCATCACGGCGGTCCTCGAGGCCGCCCTCGACGTGGCACCCCTGGAGCGGGCCGTGGCGGCCGTTGACCTCACCCAGGACCTCGACGACGCCCTACAGGCGGTCGTCGTGGTCATCCAGCAGCGGGTCGTGGACGTATGGCGCCTGTACTCGGCGCTGGGCTCCCGATCCCACCAGCCAACCCGCCGGCCTCCGGTGGTTCTCGGGGCCCTGGTCTCGCTGTTCACCGCCTACCGCAGCCACCTGGCGGTGGAGCCTGCCGATGCCGCGCGCCTCCTGCGGGCGCTTACTCTCGCCATGACGCATCCCATGCTGGTGGGCGAAGCGATGGCGCCGGCGGAGATCGTCAACCTGTTCCTCCACGGAGTCGGTGTCACGGAGGCGCCGTGCTGATCCGGCTGCTGGGCACCTATCTCCGGCCCTACCGCCGCCTTCTACTAGTGCTGCTCGGCCTCCAAGCGGCCCAGGCGCTGTTGAATCTCTATCTGCCCAACCTCAACGGCAAGATCATCGACAAGGGAGTCCTTACCGGCGACACCGGCTACGTCTGGCGGATGGGTGGCGTCATGCTTGGCGTCGCCGCGGTCCAGGCGGTCTTCGCCCTGGCTGCCATCTACCTTGGATCGCGGGTGGCGATGGCGTTCGGCCGCGACGTTCGGGAGGTCCTGTTCCACCGCTCCCTCGCGTTGTCGGCTCGCGAGGTCAACCAGATAGGCGCCTCGTCGCTCATCACCCGGGTCACCAACGACGTGCAGCAGGTGCAGTTGTTGGTCGTCATGGTGTGCACGTTCGTGCTGGCCGCCCCGGTCACCATCGTCGGTGGTGTCATCATGGCCCTGCGCCAGGATGCCGGCCTGTCCTGGCTGCTCGGATTCAGCATGCCGGCACTGGCCGTGGCCCTCGGCATCATTATCGGGCGTATGGTGCCGCAATTCCGGCTCATGCAGACGAAGCTGGACAGCGTCAACAAGGTCTTGCGGGAGCAGATCACCGGCCTCCGCGTCGTCCGCGCCTTCGTACGCGAGCCGCGGGAGGTGCAGCGATTCGGCGTTGTCAACGACGAGCTCACCCACACCTCGCTCGTCGCGGGGCGACTGATGTCGCTGATGTTCCCGGTGGTCATGCTCGTCATCAACTGTTCCAACTCGGCCGTCGTGTGGTTCGGGGCCAACCGGATCGCCCACGGGCAGATGACGATCGGTTCGCTGATCGCCTTCCTCACCTATTTCACCCTGATCCTGATCGCGGTGATGATGGCAACCTTTGTCGGCGTCCTGGCCCCACGGGCGGCGGTCAGCGGCGAACGGATCCAAGAGGTCCTCAACATTGAGCCCTCCGTCACGCCTCCCGAGCAACCGGTGCGCGAGCTTCGGACCGCCGGGACCCTCGAGTTCTGTGACGTGAGCTTCGGCTATCCGGGTGCCGACACCGCGGTCCTCAAGGGAGTCTCCTTCCGGGCCCTGCCGGGGAAGACGACGGCGGTCGTGGGCAGCACCGGGTCGGGCAAGACGACGCTGGTGAATCTCGCCTGCCGGCTGATCGACCCGACCCGAGGCATGGTCGCCATGGGCGGCGTCGATGCCCGCCAACTGGACCCTGAAGTGCTCTGGCACCGGATCGGCCTCGTCCCCCAAAGGCCCTATCTGTTCACCGGAACCGTCGCCAGCAACCTGCGCTACGGCAAGCCCGACGCGACCGACGACGAGCTCTGGGAAGCCCTCAACGTGGCGCAGGCCGACAACTTCGTCCGTGCCATGGGTGGCCTGACGGCGCCGATCACCCAGGGCGGCTCCAACGTCTCGGGCGGCCAACGCCAACGGCTCAGCATCGCCCGGGCGCTGGTCCGCCGCCCTGACGTTTACGTCTTCGACGACTCCTTCTCGGCCCTCGACCTGGCAACCGACGCCCGGCTTCGGGCCGCCCTGGCGCCCTACACGGTCGAGTCCACGGTGATCGTCGTCGCCCAGCGCATCTCGAGCATCGTCACCGCCGACCAGATTCTCGTCCTCGAATCCGGGACACCAGTCGGTCTGGGCACCCATCTGGAGCTTCTCGAAACCTGTCCCACCTACGCCGAGATCGTGGCGTCGCAGACCGGCGTCGAGGACGCCGCGTGAGTATCAAGTCCGACCAGCCAGTGCCAGAAGAGCCAGGGCCGGAGCCACAGGAGCGCCGGGCCCACGTGCCCCCGCCGGCCGGCCCGATGGGCCGGATGGGCGCCTTCGGCATGCCCCTGCAGCACTCGGAGAACACCGGTCAAACGCTGCGGCGTCTGGCCGGCCGGATGCGCCCGGAGTCGGTACGCGTGGTCGCCGTGCTGTTCCTGGCGCTCGGAGGCGTCGCCTTCTCGGTACTCGGTCCCAAGCTGCTCGGCAACGCCACCGATATCATCGTCAGAGGACTACTCCATGGCGGCGTCGGCCACATCAACTTCGGCCGACTCCACCGGCTGTTGTGGCTCGTGGTCGGCCTCTACGCGGCGTCGGCGGTTCTCCAGTACCTGAGTGCCTACACGCTGGCGGGAATGGTGCAGCGGACGATGCGGCGGCTGCGGGCCGATGTCGAGGACAAGCTGCACCGGCTCCCGCTCTCCTACGTGGACCGCACCGCCCGCGGCGATCTGCTCAGCCGGGTCACCAACGACATCGACAACCTGGCCCAGAGCCTGCAGCAGACCATCAGCCAGCTGCTGACGAACACGTTCCTGCTGATCGGGACGATCATCATCATGTTTGTCATTTCGCCCCTGCTCGCGGTGGTGGCACTCCTCACCGCCCCGCTGTCGCTATGGCTCATCCGGTTCATCACCCGCCGGTCGCGGCCCCGTTTCGTTGACCAGTGGGACCACACCGGCCGGCTCAACGCCCTGGTCGAGGAATCATTGACCGGTCATGCCATCGTGAAGTCGTTCGGGCGCCAACGCGAGGTGGAGGCGACTTTTCGGGAGACCAACGAGAGCCTTTACCGGTCCAGTTTCGGCGCCCAGTTCATCTCCGGAAGCATCCAGCCGGCCATGGTCATGGTCGGCAACCTCAACTATGTGGCTATCGCCGTCATCGGAGGCGTTCGAGTGGCGGCCAAGGCGATGACGATCGGCGGCATCCAGGCGTTCATCCAGTACTCCCGGCAGTTCGCGCAACCAATGCAGCAGCTCGCCTCCATGGCGAATCTCTTCCAGTCGGGCCTGGCCTCGGCCGAGCGGGTCTTCGAGCTCCTCGACGCCGAGGAGCAGACACCGGACCCGCCGGCGATCGTGGTCGAACCCAACGGGCGCCGCCGGGGCCGGGTCGAGTTCGACCACGTGTCGTTCTCCTATGACCCCAGCCGGCCGCTGATCACCGACCTGTCGCTGGTCGCGGAGCCGGGCAAGACGGTCGCCATCGTGGGTCCAACGGGGGCCGGCAAGACGACGCTGGTCAACCTGATCATGCGCTTCTACGAGCTGAACGGAGGCCGCATCACCCTCGACGGCCAGGACATCGCGGCCATGCCACGCGACCAGCTGCGCTCCAACATGGGGATGGTTCTCCAGGACACCTGGCTCTTCGGCGGCACGATCTGGGACAACATCGTGTACGGCAATCCCGACGCCACCGAGGAACAGATCCTCGCGGCGGCCCGGGCCACCTTCGTCGACCGTTTCGTGCACGCGCTCCCGGCCGGGTACGACACGATCGTCGATGACGAAGGCGGGGTTATCAGCGTCGGCGAAAAGCAGCTCCTCACGATCGCCCGGGCGTTCCTCGCCAACCCGACCATCCTCATCCTCGACGAGGCGACGAGCTCCGTCGACACCCGCACCGAGGTGCTGATCCAGCACGCCATGGCGGCGTTGCGGTCGCAGCGAACCAGTTTTGTGATCGCCCACCGGCTCTCGACCATCCGCAACGCCGACACCATCTTGGTTATGGAGGCGGGACGGATCGTCGAGCAGGGTGACCACGCCGAGCTCCTGGCGGGTGGTGGCGCCTACGCCCGCCTGTACAACGCCCAATTCCTGGGTGCCGCCGCCGACGTCACCTGATTCGGCGGGACCAGACGGGTGTTCGGAAGGGGCGCTACCGGATCGGGCTGCGGTTGTACTGCGTCCGTGCCCAGAGGTAGCCGAAGGCGGCAATGGCGACGCACCAGGCCCCGGCTGCGATGGCGTGGTGCCCGATTGCGGTGCCGGTGAGCAGGCCCCGCAGAGTTTCGATTATCGGGGTGAAAGGTTGGTTCTGCGCGAACCAGCGCACTCCCCCGGGCATGGAGCCGGTGGGCACGAAGGCGCTGCTTATGAACGGGAGCACCACCACGATGAGCGAAAGGCTGTTGGCCCCGGCCGGTGTCTTGGCCACCAGCCCGAAGGCCACCGTGAGCCATGAAAGGGCGACGGCCAGCCCGGCGAATATGGCTGTCGCGGCGACCCACTCAACGGGCCCCGCGGTCGGGCGGAACCCAAGCCCGAGGGCAACCGCGACGACCAGCACACCGCTGATCAGGGTCCGGACGAGACTTCCGAGCACCTGGCCGGTGAGGACTGAGGCGCGGCTGATGGCCATGGTGCGGAACCGGCCGATGACGCCTTCGTTCATGTCCATGCACACGTTCACCGCGGTCGCCTCGGCGCTGGCGCCCACTGTCATCAACAAGACGCCTGGCAGTAGGTAGTCGACGTACCGGCCGCCAACGGGGGTGGCGGTGCCCAGCCCGGCGCCCAGGGTGTTGCCGAATACGCCAACAAACAACAGCAGGAAGAAGACCGGCACCATGACGCCGCTGGCCGTCATCATCGGATACCGCAGGGAATGCCGGATGTCTCGGCGCAACATGGTCGCCGAGTCGCGCACGGCGTAGGCGAGCGTGGTCACGGGGCGACCTCCTGTTCGCGGCGCGGATGGCTGGTCAGGGCAAAGAAGACGTCGTCCAGGTCCGGAGTGTGCACTGTGACCCGGGCGACGACGATGGCCCGCTCGTCGAGGCGGACGAGCACCGCCAGAAGCGACCGGGGAGATCCGTCGGTCGGGACCTGCAAGGCGAGGTCTTCGCCGTCGCGCACCACGTCGCCAAGGACCGTGACGGCAGCATCCAGTTGACGCTGATCCGGGAAATACAGTCGGACATGGCCGCCGGGTATCCGGCGTTTGAGCTCGTCGGGAGTGCCCTCGGCCACGACCCGACCGCCGTCGAGGACGGCCATGCGGTCGGCGAGGTGGTCGGCCTCCTCCAGGTTCTGGGTAGTAAGGAAGATGGTGACCCCGGCCCGGGCCAGCTCGCGGATGATCTGCCACATGGTGCGCCGGCTGCGGGGGTCGAGGCCAGTAGTCGGCTCGTCCAGGAAAATGATGCGCGGGTCGCCGACGAGCGTCATGGCGAGGTCGAGCCGCCGCCGCATGCCACCTGAGTAGGTCGCGACCAACTTTCCGGCCGCTTCCACCAGGGCAAAGCGCTCCAGCAGCTCCCCGACCCGGCGATGACCGGCGTGGCGATGCAGGTGGTGGAGGTCCGCCATCAACATCAGGTTCTCCTGGCCGGTGAGCAGGTTGTCGACGGCGGAGAACTGGCCGGTCACACCAATGGCGGCCCGTACCGCCTCGGGTTGGCGGACCAGGTCGAACCCCGCCACCTGGACCTCGCCGGCCTCGGCGGCGATGAGCGTCGAGAGGATCTGGACGGTGGTGGTCTTGCCGGCCCCGTTGGGACCGAGCAGCGAGAAGACCGTCCCTTCCGCAACGTCGAGATCGACGCCGTCGAGGACGACGTGGGGTCCGAACGACTTGCGGAGTCCAGTTGCTTTCACGGCCGACCGACAGGTCGCCGCGGTCGCGGCGGTCATGTCTCGTCACTCCCGGCTTCATTGCCGGGGGCGCGGTGGATGGTGATATTGCCGTACGAGGTGCGGGCGCGCACTTCAACCGCGTCCTCGCCTGGGTCCGGTCCCTTGGCCGGGTCCAGCCCGTTGAGCACGTTGCCGAAGCCGGTGTTGAGGTCCAGCCAGGCGGCGACATGGTCGTGGATGGCGACGTCGATGTTGCCGAATCCGCTCTGGGCGACGACGGCGCCGGGGCCCACCTCGTCGAGGCGGACGTCGCCGTTGGCCGTCTTGACCCCCACCGTGGCGTGGGCCCGGCCGACCGAGATCTTGCCGTTGGCTGCGTGCACCCGTAGGTCGCCGGTGACGTCTCCAATCTCGGTGTCGCCGTTGGAGTTCTTGACCACTGCCGAGCCGTCGATGCTGTCGATTCGCACCGCGCCCGTCCCCGTGGTGATCGAGACATGGCCGACCGCCCGGCCCACCCCGATATCGCCGGCACCGGTCTTGAGGTCCAAGGCGCCTGTCTCCTCGACATGGATGTCGCCGACCCCGGTCTTGACACGGCAGTCGCCGAGGCGACCGGCGCCGCGCACGGTCGCCACCCCGGCATCCGCGTGGACCCGGGAGCCGGCCGGTACGTTGATCTGCACCGCTATCGACTCGCCTCCGCCGCGGATGGTGTAGTTGCGCCATCCGTTAGGAGCCTTGACGAGCAGCACACCGTTGGCGTACTCGACTCGGGTTCGCTCGGCGGCGGCGACGTCCGCCCTCTTGGAGGCGTCGCTCGGGCGCACCTCGATTGTGGTCTGGATACCGTCACTGGCGTTGATCTGGATGTCCCCGACTCCGACTTCGAGGGTGACCGAAATCGGGTCGGGCGTATTGAAGGTAGGCATGGCCGTTCCTTTCGTTCGTAGGCTGACGGTCCCGCACCGGTGGGTGCGAACGATTGTTTGTCGCGACCCGGTTAGCGCACCCAGCCCGCATAGCGCTGCGCACCTTGCGGCGAGTGGGATTCGGGGCGGCGGCCGGCGTCGCGGCGGTCCACGGCGGCGGCCGCAGCCCGAACGAGCCAGGCGTTGACAGAAAGCCCTTCGCTGGCGGCAGCCATTTCCACCCGGGACTTCAGGTGATCCGGCATTCGAAGGTTGATCCGGGACACCGCGGCGTCGTCTCCGTCGCCGGCTGCGGACGGACCGATACTCGCCCCCCGCCAGCTCTGGGCAGACCCGGCGTCGCTGCCCTCCGGGCGCTCGCCCGCCGCGGAACCGATCGGAGCCGGGGGGGTCACCACAAACTCCAAGTCACCTCCGCGGAGACGCAACTCGACCGAGCCCGGCGCCAGCTCGCAGGTGATCTCGTCTGCCGCCACGCTCAAGGCGTCCTGGATCGTCAACCGGATGGCGGCATCCAAGGGGGCGCTGAGACGCTCGGCCAGGGCCCGAGCGTCTTCACCGCCGGCGTCGGCGGCCACCAGCAGCTGGCGCTGGATGTTCTCGACATACTCCCGCAGGTCCATGGCACCATTATGGCATCATAATGATGTCATTGCAAGTGCCAGGCGCGGCCAGGTCGATGCCAACACGGTGCCCAAAGGGCCACCCCCGCCCGCGACACCATCACCCGAGTCGCTGCAGGGTGACAGGAGCGCCCGCGATGTCGGTCGTGAGGGTGGCGTTGAGCGAGACCGGGTTGGTGAAGGCATTGGTCAAAAAGTCGGTCGTCACCTTGTCCAAGGTCTTCGTCCATCCGCTGGGCCCCTGGATCGGGGAGAGATGGTCGGCCCCCCGAAGGACGAGGAACCACCCCGGAGCCGACAGTTGCGTCAGCACTCGGAGGCTGCCGGAGAACGGCGCGATCGGGTCGTGATCGCCGTGCACCAGGAGCAGGGGAACGCTGCTGACCACCTTGGCGGCGCCGGCCGGCAATGGCAAGGGGTCCGGTGCGTCAACCACCGCGGCCCGGATCCGCGGATCGCGATCGCCGGGGAGGTAGGTCACGTCCAACGCCGTGTCGGCGCCATCGGAGTGACCGGCCGCCGCAATGCGTTGCGGGTCGATCATTCCGCTGACCCGCCCTCCCGGCGCCGCGTTGGCCGCCAGGAGTGCAGTGATGACGAAACGTACGTCAGCCGGTTGGTGGACGATGTCGCTCTCGTCCAGGGCGGCGCCGGCGACGGCCTTGTCGGTCAGGGGAAATACTGGTGCCGCCACCACGAAGCCGGCCCGGGCCCACATCTCGCACACCCGGACATACGGCGTCAGTCCTACCGAATAGCCGTGAGCGAAAACGATGAGCGCACGCGGGAAAACCGGGCCGCTCGGATACCAGACCATTGTGGTGAGCGTCCGCGAGGAAGCGATGAGCCGGCCATGGCTGACCGTCGCCCGGCTGTGATCGACCAAGGCCAAGACGGTCGAACCAAGGCTGTCTGCGGCGGCGACTGGCGGAAGGGTCGTCGAGCCGGGGGCCGACAGGGCGGGCGTGGAGGACGGGGATGGAGGCGCGGTCGGGGCTGTGGACGGCGGCGTTGTCGAGGTCGTGCCCGCCACCGTTGCCGGGGCACCGGTCGCGGACGGGCCGGGAGCCTGGCACGCCATCATCGATGCGGCCGCTGCGAGGGTGGTTACGGCCATCCAGGCGAGCCTGCGCAGCTCGGGGCCCCGCCGATCGTCCAGACCTCGCACGTGGTCATGGTCGCACACGCTCTTCGCGGCGCCCAGCGCGGCTACGACGGCGCCGGCCACCACTGTGCCGCCACGACTGCGCTGGCCACCATCTTGTCGGTCCGGTGCTAGCTCACCAGCACCACGATGAGCTGGCGGGGCCCATGGACGCCCTCGACCCGATTGAGCTCGATGTCGCTGGTGGCGGACGGACCGCTGATGAACGTGAGGGGCCGGCGGGGGTCGAGCCGGGCAACCGCTTCGGACACGGTGCCGACCACCTGGTGGGCGAACGCGACGCACACGTGGACATCGGGGACCAGCGTGGCGGCCCGCCGCCCCTGGTCGTCCGACCCGTCAAGGACGATCGTGCCCGTCTCGGCGATGGCCAGGGCGCAGGCGGTGACGACCGCGTCAATAGTGTCCAGAGAGACCGTGTCAACGGTGGTGCCATCTACCACCAGCTCGGCGTCGAAGAGGTCCCCGTCCACCCACCGCCGCTCGAGCCCCGGAGGAACGAGAAGCCGCAAGCGGCCTGGGCCCGCCGGGCCCGCCCCGCCCGTGGACCGGGCCACGGCCTGGGTCAGCGCAGCGCCCACCTGCACGGTGAGCGACTCAGGGGTGGCCCGCAGGAAACCGGCCCGGTAGTCCCGGATGCGGTCTTCGAGCAGGTCCAGCAGGGGAGCCGCGCCCGGGCTGTACGGGCCGCGGGTGCGGTAATCGCGGGTAAAGGCAGAAGCTTCCGGAGCGTCATTCGCCAGGGCATGGCGGATCCGCCCGAGCACCAGGGCGCGGGCCTCCGTCACCCGCCCGACCCCGGATGGGTCTCGGCCCACCATTCCCGGAAACCTTCCCGGGGCGGACCTGGCAGGTCGCGGCTCGAAGTCCACGCCGACAAGGGTGGGGGCAGGCGGGTAATGCGCCCGTTGCGGCTCACCAGTCGGCCCAGCCGGCTCAAGCGCTGCAGGCGGCCCCAACGGCGAGGCTCCCGCATCGCCCAAGCGGACGCCGCCATGACGGCCGCTTCCGGTGTGGGCACGTGGTGGGCGTGCCGCTGCGCCTCCACCTTCTGAGCCCGGAGATGCACCAGGATCCGGGGAATGTCGATCTTGACCGGGCACACCTCGTAGCAGGCGCCGCACAGGGTGGAGGCGTACGGGAGGCTGGGGCTGTTGGCGACGCCCGTCAACTGGGGCGTGAGCACCGCCCCGATGGGACCGGGGTAAACCGAGCCGTAGGCGTGGCCGCCAGTGCGCTCGTATACCGGGCACACGTTGAGGCAGGCGCTACAACGGATGCAGTGGAGCACCTCACGGCCCGCCTCGTCGGCCAGGGTGGCGGTGCGGCCGTTGTCGAGCAGCACCAAGTGGAACTCCTGGGGCCCGTCGCCCGGTGTGACGCCGGTCCACATCGAGGTGTAGGGGTTCATCCGCTCCCCGGTCGACGACCGGGGCAGCAACTGGAGGAAGACTTCCATATCGCGCCAGCGGGGCACGATCTTCTCGATCCCCATGACCGTGATCAGCGTCTCGGGGAGGGTCAGGCACATCCGGCCGTTGCCCTCGGACTCGACCACCACCAGCGTCCCCGTCTCGGCCACGCCGAAATTGGCCCCGCTGACGGCGACCCGGGCAGTGAGGAACTTCTGGCGCAGGTACCGGCGGGCGGCCATGGCCAGGATCCGGGGGTCGTCGACCAGGCCCGGGTCGACACCGGGCATCTCCCGAAGGAAGAGGTCCCGGATCTCGCTGCGGTTGCGGTGGATGGCGGGGACCAGGATGTGCGACGGGAAGTCGTGCCCGAGTTGGACGATCAACTCGGCCAGGTCGGTCTCACAGGCGGCGATACCGGACGCTTCCAACGCCTCGTTGAGGCCGATCTCCTGGGTGGCCATGGACTTGACCTTGACCACCTCCTTGGCGCCCGTCGCCAAGACCAGGTCGGTCACGATGCGGTTGGCCTCCCCTGCGTCGCGGGCCCAGTGGACCACGCCGCCGTGCGCGGTGACCCGGGCTTCCAGCTCCTCGAGTAGCGACGGCAGACGGCGCATGGCATCCGCCTTGATCTGCCGGCCCGCCTCGCGCAGTTCCTCCCAATCCTCCACCTCGGCGACCACGGCCGCCCGCTTGGCCCGGATGGTCGCGGTGGCGGCACCTAGGTTGCGGCGCAGCTGGGTGTCGGCGAGGGCCACCCGGGCGGCCTCGGGAAACGACATGCCCTGGTGCAGTCCCCCGATTCCCACCGGCGAATGGTGGAGGCCCTCAGGAGGCGCGGTCATGACATCGGGCCGGTGCTGGCCAGAATCTCGGCCAAATGCACCACTCCGACACCGCTGCGCAGCCGGGACAGGCCGCCACCGATGTGCATGAGACACGAGGAGTCGCCGGCCGTGCACACCTCGGCCCGGGTGCTCAAGACGTGGCCCATCTTGTCGGCCAGCATGGCCGTCGAGGTGTCGGAGTTCTTCAGGGCGAAGGTCCCCCCGAAGCCGCAACACTGGTCGGCGTCGGGCAGCTCCACCAGGTCGAGGCCCCGCACGTGGCGCAGCAGCCGCAGCGGTTTGTCGTCGACGTGCAACAGGCGCAGGGAATGACAGGTCGGGTGGTACGTCACCCGGTGGGGGTAGCTGGCCCCGACATCGGACACACCGAGCACGTCGACCAAGAATTCTGACAGCTCGTAGGTTCGCTCGGCCACCGCCGACGCCGCCGCCGCCAGCTGCGGATCCCCCGCCCGCCGGGCGACCATGGCGTGCTGGTGGCGCACCGACCCCACGCATGACCCGGACGGGGCCACGATGACGTCGTAGGGCGAGAAGACGTCGACGAAGTGGCGCACCAGGCCCACCGCCTCCTTCTGGTAACCCGTATTGATGTGCATCTGACCGCAGCACGTCTGGCGGGAGGGAAAGGCGATCTCTACCCCCAACCGCTCCAGCAGCTGCACGGTGGCCTGCCCCACCGACGGGAACAGGGTGTCGCCCAGGCAGGTGACCAACAGCGCGGCGCGCATCAGCCGGCCACCCGGGAGCCCCGGTTGCGGCGTCGTCGATGGCTGGACGCCCGGATCTCCAGTTGCGGCTTGAAGATCACCCGGCGGTGCTGGTGGGAGCTGCCCTCCCGCATCTCGTCGAGAAGCAGCTCGGTGGCGGTGCGCCCGATGAGTTCCCGGGGTTGGCGCACCGACGACAATGGGACGGCCGCCGCGGCCGCGTAGTCGATGTCGTCGTACCCCACGATGGCGATGTCCTGGGGCACCCGCAACCCCTCGGCAACGGCCGCCTGCAGCACCCCCAACGCCAGCAGGTCATTGGCGCAGAATACGCCGGTCGGTCTTTGGCGCTCCGGCCGGGCCACCAAGTGCTCCCCCGCCTGGCGACCCGCCTTCAACGTGAGCCACGGGGTTTCGAAGACCTCCAGCTCACCGGGGTCGTGCCCGGCGTCGGTCAACCCCTTGACCGCACCCAGGTAACGGTCGTTGACCTGGCGCAGGGTGAGCGGGCCGCCGACGAAGGCCAGCTGGCGGTGGCCCTGCTCGATCAGGTGGGTGACCGCCTCAGAGCCGCCGAGTACGTCGTCAACCGCCACCGAGCACCAGTTCGGGTGTTCGGTGCCCCGGTCCACGAGGACGACCGGGGTCCCCCGCGCCACCAGCAGGTCGAGGCGCGAGTTGTCGGTACCAACCGGCGTGATGAGCACCCCTTGGACCCGCTGTTCCTCAAGGAGGTCGAGATACCGGGCCTCCCATTCGAGCTTCTGGCCGCTGTTGCACAGCATGATCACCGACCCGTTCTCGTTGGCCGCCATCTCGGCCCCGTGGGCGACATCGGTGAAGAAGGGATTGGACACGTCGAGCACGACCAGGCCGATGGTGCGGCTCCGACCGGCCCGGAGCTGCCGAGCCGACTCGTTGCGGACAAACCCCAGGTCGGCGATGGCGTCGAGGACCCGCTGCCGGGTGGCGGGCGATACCAGGTCGGGACGGTTGAGGACGTTGCTGACCGTCCCCAGCGACACCGACGCCCGGCGGGCTACGTCCTTCATGCTCGCGCTCACGCGGCGTCGTCCTTCCTGGCCACTCGGACCCCCGCCGGGCCTTCAGCCCGGCATGCGGACAAAATATCACGTCGGTTCTTGAAACGTGTCAAGTTGAACCCATCGGCAAAACTCATAGGCCGTGAGGTTCTTTACAAGATCTTATTGACATCCTGGGTAGGCAGACGTACGATTCCCGACACAAAGTTGAAACGTTCCAACGGACCTTAGCCTAGGGGGGTTAAGTGGGCGAAAGCCTCCAGCAGCCGAGCCAGCCCGCCGTGCCCGTCCTGGTGCTCGACCGGGCTACCAAGAGCTTCGGTGCCGTGCACGCACTTATCGACGGCTCGGTGCGGTTGTTCCCCGGCGAGGCCCACGCCCTGCTCGGTGAGAACGGGGCGGGAAAGTCGACTTTGGTCAAGATCCTGGCCGGGGTCCATCAACCCGACGGCGGAAGTCTCCTGGTCGACGGGAGCCAGGTGGCGTTCAGCGGCCCCGCTGCGTCGCGGGCCGCCGGGGTCTCCATCATCTACCAGGAACCGACCCTTTTTCCCGACCTGACCGTTGCCGAGAACATCTTCATGGGGCGCCAGCCCCTCGGCTGGGGCCGGCGAATCGACCGGGCGGCGATGCAGGACGAGGCCCGGGCGGTGTTCGCCCGCCTCGGCGTCGTCGTCAACCCGGCCCGCCCGGCCCGGGGGCTGTCGGTGGCCGACCAGCAGATCGTCGAAATCGCCAAGGCGATCTCGTTCCGCTCCCGGGTCATCGTGATGGACGAGCCCACGGCCGCCCTCAGCGCCCCGGAAGTGGACCGATTGTTCAACGTCGTCCGGACCCTTCGAGACGATGGTGCCGCCGTGCTCTTCATCTCGCACCGCCTCGAGGAGGTATTCGCCATCTGTCAGCGGGTGACGATCATGCGGGACGGCCGGTTCGTGCGAGAGGCGCTGATCGGGGACCTCACCATCGACGACATCATCCGCTCCATGGTCGGGCGGGACCTCGACGCCCTGTTCCCCAAGACCGCGACGACGCCCGGCCAAGTCGTACTGGAGGTGGTGGGCCTCTGCCAGGATGGCGTCTTCGACGACGTCTCGTTCACCGTCCGCAAGGGCGAGATCGTCGGGCTGGCGGGCCTCGTCGGGGCCGGTCGTAGTGAGGTGGCCCGGGCCATCTTCGGGATCGATCGCCGCGATGGGGGCCAGGTCACCGTCAACGGCCAGCCATTGCCGGTCGGCTCCCCCCGGGCGGCCATGCGGGCCGGCGTCGGCTTCGTGCCCGAGGATCGCCGGCAGCAGGGCCTGGTCATGGACTTGAGCATCGATCACAACGTGGCTTTGGCGTCCCTGGGCCGGCTCAGCCGCCACGGCCTGATCCGGCGGGCCCGCGAGCGGGATCTGGCCATCACCTGGGGGCAGCGGCTCCAGCTAAAGTTCGGGCGGATAAAGAACCCCGCGGCGACCCTGTCGGGCGGCAACCAGCAGAAGGTGGTGCTGGCCAAATGGCTGGCCCGCCACCCCACCATGCTGATCATCGACGAGCCCACCCGGGGTATCGATGTCGGGACCAAGGCCGAGATCCATCGCATCCTCGACCAACTGGTGGCCGACGGGGTGGCCATCTTGATGATCTCGTCGGAGCTGCCCGAGATGTTGGGCATGGCCGACCGGGTGCTGGTGCTGCGGGAGGGCCGCCTGGTGGCGGAACTGGCCCGGGCCGATGCCGACGAGGCCTCGATCATGCGGGCCGCGACCGGCCAGAGCAGCGAAGTGGCAGCATGACCGTCGTCGCCACCCCGCCGGCGCCGGGTTCCCCGCCGTCGCTGGCCCCGATGGCGGCCAAGGCGGCCGGGGTTCGCCGGGCCGAGCGGCTGCTGCGGGCCCGGGAGATCGGGATCGGCCTGGCCATCGTCATGGTGTTCGGGCTGACCTACCTGAAGAACCACTCGTTCGGGGGCTCGCTCAGCATCCAGCAACTGCTCAACGGCGCCGCCATCATCGCCCTGCTCGGGGTGGGTGAAACTCTCGTCATCATCACAAGGAACGTCGACCTCTCGGTGGGATCGATTCTCGGCCTGTCGGCCTACCTGGTGGGCAACCTCTTCGTCCACCATCCCCACACACCGGTGCTGCTGGGCTTCGCCCTCGGGATCGGCATCGGTCTCGCCATCGGTGCCGTGCAAGGGCTCATCACCACCGTGACCCGGGTGCCCAGCCTGGTGGTGACCCTCGCCGCCTTGTACATCATCCGAGGCGTCGACGCCAAGATCGTGCACGGCAAACAGATCGACCCGACCAGCATCCCGCGGTCGTTCCAGGCCATCGGTTACAAGACGGTGCTGGGCGTGCCGTGGCTGGCCCTCCTGGTGGTCGCCATCGTGATCATCGTGGGCTACGCCATGCGGGCCTTCCGCGCCAACCGGGACCTCTACGCCATCGGCTCCAACCCCGAAGCGGCGGCGCTGGCCGGCGTCCCGGCCGGCAAACGGATATTCACCGCCTTCCTGATCAGCGGCGCCCTGGCCGGGCTCGGGGGGGCGCTCTTCGTGGCCGAGTTCGCCACCGTCAACTCCACCGCCGGGAGCGGCTACGAGCTGCTCGTAGTCGCGGCGGTCGTCGTTGGTGGTGTGGCGATCTACGGAGGCAGCGGCACCGTCCTCGGCGCCGCATTGGGGGCGTTGCTGCTCAACACCATCAACCAGGCCCTGGTCGCGGCCAAGGTGTCGTCATTCTGGAACCAGGCGGTCGCCGGCGCCCTGCTCCTGTCGGCCATCGCCTTCGACCGATGGCTCGGCCAGCGGGTGGCCCGGTTGGAGTCGAGCCGAAAGGAACGACGTGTTGTCTGAGCCGGTTGTCTCGGCGAGCCAGCCGCCGGCGCCCGGACGGGCCGCGCCAGCGGAGTCGGGGGGCCCGGGCGGGGCGTCGCAATCCGACGTCGGGCGCGGGGCGGGGTGGTCGTGGCACAGCCTCATTCGCTGGGAGACGGCCCTGGTGTTCTGCCTCATCGCCACCTTGATCTACGGCGCCAGGGTCCCCCACTTCATGAGCTCGACCAACATTTTCTACATCGGGCTCAACATGGGTGAGATCGCCATCATGGCGCTACCGCTCACCCTGATCATCATGGTCGGGGAGATCGACCTCTCGGTGGCCTCGATGCTGGGACTGTCCAGCACCCTGCTGGGCTACTTGTTCCAGCACGGTTGGCCCATCGCCCTGGCAATGATCGCGGTGCTGGTCGTCGGCGTGGCCGGGGGCGCCCTGAACGGCTTCCTGATCACCAGGTTCAAGCTGCCCTCGATCGCGGTGACCATCGGCACCCTGACCCTGTACCGGGGCATCGCGGAGATCATCCTGGGGACGGGCTCGGTGACGGGGTTCCCCCTCTCGCTCACCAAGATCGGGGTCGTGCCCGTTGCCCACACCAAGCTGTCGTACTCCATCGGCATCTTTCTCGTCCTGGCCGTGATCTTCGGCGTCGTGCTCCACGCCAGCGCCCTCGGACGTTCCTTCTTCGCCATCGGCCTGCAGTCCGAGGCGGCCCATTTCTCGGGCATCCGCGTCGACCGGATCAAGTTCGGGCTGTTCGTCGTCAGCGGGCTCATTTGTTCGTTCGCGGGAATCCTGTGGACCCTGCGCTTTGCCACCTCCCGCTATGACGCGGGGACGGGGTTGGAGCTGACCGTGGTCACCATCGTCTTGTTCGGCGGGATATCCATCTTCGGCGGTCGCGGCTCCATCCTCGGCGTGGTCCTGGCGGTCGTGATCGTCGGCTGCATCCAGGAGGCGCTGACGTTGAAGAACGTGGCCGCCGAGGTCCAGAACATCGTCACCGGGGGCCTGCTTCTGGTCAGCGTGATCGTGCCCAACAGTGCCGACGGCGTCCAACGCCTCCGGGCCCGGGTGCGAACGCGACGACGCGACCAGCTCCGGCGGCGCATCGACCCCGCTTTAACCACAAACCAGACCACCCCAACCGAAAGGTAAGAAGATGGCGAAAACTCATTCACGGCGGCGGATAGGTATCCCCGTCGCCCTGGCAGCCCTGACGCTGGGGCTGGCCGCATGTGGCTCGTCGGGCAGTTCCACCACATCCACCACCACCGCGGGCGGTTCCGGTACCACGGCGGCGGGCGGGGGCGGGGGCTCCATCAAGAAGGGCCTGGTGGTCTACTTCATCCCCAAGGACACTCAGAATCCCTACGAGGTGATCGCCGACCAGGGCGGCAACGACGCCCTTACCGCGCTCGGAGGCAAGGTCGTCGTCTCCAGCGGAACCTCCGACACCGCGGCCGCCCAGATCCCATCCATCCAGGCTGCCATCCAGGCCCACGCCGACGCCATCGTCATCGCCGGCAACGACCCCTCCGCCCTGTGCCCTTCCCTCTCCCAGGCCCAGGCGGCGGGAATCAAGGTCGTCTCGTTCGACTCCGACGTGACCTGCCCCAACCACCTGTTTATCAACCAGGCCAACACCGAGCAGATCGGCACCTCGGAGGTCGACCTCCTGGCCAAGGAGATCAACAGCACCGGTGACATCGCCATCCTGTCGGCGGCGGCCACCGCGACCAACCAGAACGCCTGGATCGGGTTCATGAAACAGCAGCTCACGAAATACCCGAACATGCACCTGGTCTCCACGGTGTACGGCAACGACGACCCGGCCACCTCGCTGACGGTGCTCCAAGGCCTGTTGTCGGCATACCCCAAGCTGGCCGGCATCATCTCGCCGACCACCGTGGGCATTTCGACCGCGGCCCAGTACCTGGACACCCACAAGGACCTCCTCACCCACCTGACCCTCACCGGACTGGGCCTGCCTTCGCAGATGAAGCCCTACGTGAAGGATGGAACGGTGAAGGCCTTCGAGCTGTGGAACCCCAAGGATCTCGGCTACCTGGCCGGGTACGCCGCCGCCTCGCTGGCCTCCGGCGTCACCACCACATCGGCGGGGGCCAGTTTCACGGCCGGCAAGCTCGGGAGCTACACCATCCTCCCGGCGTCCGCGACGACGGGCCCCTCGGTGGTGCTGGGGCCGCCGACGGTGTTCGACAACTCCAACATCGACCAGTTCAACTTCTGATCGATCATTCTCGCTCGTGGACGGCGGCCCGGGAAAAAATGGCCGCCGTCCGGGCAGCGGGGAGGCGTGAACGTGCCACGTTATTGCTTTCTCCTCCAAGTCAGGCCTGAGCTGCTCGATGAATACCGGGCTCGCCACGCAGCCGTGTGGCCGGAAATGCTGGAGGCATTACGTGCCAGCGGCTGGCGCAACTATTCGCTGTTCGTCCGCGACGACGGCCTCCTGGTCGGCTATGTGGTCGCCGACGACCTGGCCCGCGCCCAGGCGGCCATGGCGGCGACGGAGGTCAACTCCCGGTGGCAGGCGGAGATGAGCCGTTTCTTTACCGGCCTGGCCGGGCGCCGCCCCGATGAGGGCTTCCTTGTCCTCGACGAAATCTTCAATCTCGACGATCAACTGGAACAAAGAACGGAGATGTAAATCCCAAATGGCCGACACCACCGATAATCGCCGCCGGAACGCCATCGAGACGCTCCAGACGCAGATGATTGAGCTGCCTTCTTGGGCGTTCGGGAATTCCGGCACCCGGTTCAAGGTATTCGCCCAGAAGGGGGTGCCGCGAGACCCGTTCGAGAAGATCGCGGACGCCGCCGCCGTCAACCGTTTCACCGGTGTAGCTCCGACCGTGGCCCTACACATCCCGTGGGACAAGGTCGACGACTACGCGGCGCTGGCCAAGCACGCCGCCGATCTCGGCGTGCGCATCGGCGTTATCAACGCCAACGTGTTCCAGGACGACGACTACATGCTGGGCAGCGTCACCAACCCCGACCCCCGGATCCGCCGCAAGGCCGTCGCCCACCTCCTGGAATGCGTCGACATCATGGACGAGACGGGGTCGCGGGACCTGAAACTGTGGTTCTCGGACGGCACCAACTATCCCGGCCAGGACGACATCACGGCCCGCCAGCAGCGCCTGGCCGACGCCCTGGCCGAAGTGCACGCCCGGCTCGGGCCCGACCAGCGGATCCTGCTGGAGTACAAGCTGTTCGAACCGGCCTTCTATACCATGGACGTGCCCGACTGGGGTACCGCCTACGCCCACTGCCTCCGGCTGGGCAGCCAGGCGGGAGTGGTCGTGGACACCGGCCACCATGCCCCCGGCACCAACATCGAGTTCATCGTCGCCTTCCTGCTGGCGGCGGGGATGCTGGGCGGCTTCGACTTCAACTCCCGCTTCTACGCCGACGACGACCTCATGGTCGGCTCCGCCGACCCCTTCCAACTGTTCCGGATCATGCACGAGGTGGTGCGGGCGGGCGCGCTCGGCGCGGACTCCGACGTCGCCTTCATGCTCGACCAGTGCCACAACATCGAGCCCAAGATCCCTGGCCAGATCCGCTCGGTGATGAATGTCCAAGAGGCCACCGCCAAGGCCTTGATCGTTGACGCCGGGGCCCTGGCGGCGGCCCAGTCGGCGGGCGACGTGCTGGGCGCCAACGCCGTCTTGATGGATGCCTACAACACCGACGTGCGGCCCCTGGTCGCCGAGGTCCGCACCGCCCTCGGGCTCGACCCCGATCCCCTGGCCGCCTATGCCCGGTCGGGCTACGGGGAGCGCATCATCGCAGAGCGCGTCGGCGGCCAGCAGGCCGGGTGGGGCGCCTGATGGCGCCCGGCGCGGTCGCGGAGCTCATCGCCCGCAGCAACCGGCTGGGCGCCGACCCGACCACGACCAACTATGCGGGGGGCAATACCTCGGCCAAGGCCGAGGACCTCGACCCGGTGACCGGGAGCCCCGTCGAACTCCTCTGGGTCAAGGGCTCGGGAGGCGATCTGGGCACCCTGACCGAAGCCGGTCTCGCGGTCCTGCGCCTGGACCGGCTCCGCGCCCTGGTGGAGGTCTACCCCGGCGTCGAGCGGGAGGATGAAATGGTCCCCGCCTTCGACTTCTGCCTGCACGGCCGGGGCGGCGCGGCGCCCTCAATCGACACCGCCATGCATGGGCTGGTCAGGGCCGCCCACGTCGATCATCTCCACCCCGACGCCGGGATCGCCTTTGCCACCGCCGCCGACGGGCCCGAGCTCACGGCCAAATGCTTCGGTGACCGGGTCGTCTGGGTCCCCTGGCGCCGGCCCGGATTCCAACTGGGCCTGGACATCGCCGAGGTCCAACAAACCCATCCCCAGGCCATCGGCGTTATCCTGGGCGGCCACGGCATCACCGCCTGGGGCGACACCAGTGATGAGTGCGAGCGCCGTTCCCTCGAGATCATCCGCAGCGCGCAGCAGTTCATCGACCGCCACGGACGCGACGAGCCGTTCGGCCCCCCCCGACCTGAGTTCGCCGGCGCCGCCCTCTCCGCCGAGGAACGCCGGGCCCGGGCCGCCGCCCTCGCACCGATCATCCGTGGCCTGGCCTCGACCGACCGGCGCCAGGTCGGACACTTCGACGACCGTCCCCTGGTTTTGGACTTCCTGGCCGGTACCGAGTGCCCGCGGCTGGCCGCCCTGGGCACCTCCTGCCCCGACCATTTCCTCCGGACCAAGGTCCGCCCCCTACTTTTGGACCTGCCGCCGACAGCGCCGCTCGAGGACATGGCGGCCCGGTTGCGCCAGCTCCACGTCGACTACCGGGAAGAGTACGCCGCCTACTACCTCCGCCACGCGGTGCCGGGCTCCCCGGCCATGCGGGGCGCCGACCCTGCCATCGTCCTGGTGCCCGGGATCGGGATGTTCAGTTTCGGCGCCAACCAACAAGGGGCCCGGGTGGCAGGCGAGTTCTACGTCAACGCCATCAACGTCATGCGGGGCGCCGAGGCCATCTCGGAGTACCGGCCCATCCCTGAGTCGGAGAAGTTCCGCATCGAGTACTGGGTGCTCGAGGAGCAGAAACTGGCCCGTCTCCCCCAGCCCAAGGCGCTGGCGGGCCGGGTGGCGGTGGTCACCGGCGCCGGGTCCGGGATCGGCCGGGCCATTGCGGTGCGGCTGGCGGCCGAAGGCGCCTGTGTGGTGGTCGCGGACCGCGACGCCATCGGCGCGACCGCGGTCGCGAACCAGCTGGGTGGCCCGGACGTGGCCATTTCTTCGGTCGTCGACGTGACCGAAGAAGCCCAGGTCGACGAGGCCTTCCGCCAGGCTGCCCTGGCCTTCGGAGGAGTTGATCTGGTGGTCAACAACGCCGGCCTCTCCATCTCCAAGCCGTTGCTGGAAACGACAGTCGCCGACTGGGACCTCCAGCACGACGTCATGGCGAAAGGTTCGTTCCTCGTGTCGCGGGCCGCGGCCAGGCTCATGATCGACCAGGGTATGGGTGGCGACGTCGTGTACATCTCCAGCAAGAACGCCGTCTTCGCAGGCCCCAACAACGTCGCCTACGGTGCCGCCAAGGCCGACCAGGCCCACCAGGTCCGCCTGCTGGCGGCGGAACTGGGCGAGCACGGGATCCGGGTGAATGGCATCAATCCCGATGGCGTCGTGCGGGGTTCGGGCATCTTCGCCGGCGGGTGGGGGGCGCAACGGGCCGCCGTCTACGGCGTGCCCGAGGAGGAACTCGGCGCCTTCTACGCCCAGCGGACGATCCTGAAGCATGAGGTGCTACCCGACCACGTGGCCAGCGCCGTCTTCGCCCTGGTGGGCGGGGACCTGTCCCAGACCACCGGCCTCCACATACCGGTCGACGCCGGTGTCGCGGCCGCCTTCCTGCGCTGAGGGGTACCCCATGACTATGACCAGACCCGAGCCCGCCACCACCCCGCTGACCCTGGAACGGGTACCCGGCCGCCGCCCCAAGATTGGCCTGGTGGCCGGGGGCCTGGGTGCCTACTGGCCCCAGTTCCCCGACCTCTTGCCCCAGCTCCGACGCTCGGCGGCCCAGGTGTCGGCGCGGCTCCAGGCCCTTGATTGCCAGGTGGTGGACGTGGGCTTCATCTCCGACGCCGAAGAGGGGGCGGCGGCGGCCGAGACGCTGCGGCTGGCGGGCTGCGACCTGATCATCAGCTTCCTCACGACCTACATGACCGCGACCATGCTGGTACCTATCGCCCAGCGCAGCGGGGCCCCGGTCCTGTTGATCAACCTGCAGCCGACCGAGTCCATGGACCACGCCACCTTCGACACCGGTGATTGGCTGGCCTACTGCGGGGCGTGCCCGCTGCCCGAAATGGCCAATGCCTTCCTGCGCTGCGGGATCCCGTTCCGGTCAGTGTCGGGCTACCTTGACGACGAGCGGGCGTGGCAGAGGATCACCAGTTGGGTTCGCGCGGCGGGGGTGCGGGGCGCCCTCCGTCACGGACGCCACGGGCTGATGGGGCACCTCTACCCGGGCATGCTCGACGTCTCGACCGACCTGACGCTGGTCACGGCCAACCTGGGCGGCCACGTCGAGGTCCTGGAGTTCGACGACCTGCGGGTCCGGGTGGATGCGGTGAGCGAGGCCGAAGTGGCGGATCGGATGGCGCTGGGCCGCCAGGTCTTCGAACTCGACGCGACCGTCAAGGAGGACGACTTCGAGTGGGCGGCGCGGGTGTCGCTGGGCCTCGACCGGTTGGTGGCCGACTTCTCGCTGGACAGCCTCGCCTACTACCACCGGGGCCTGGAAGGTGAGGTCCACGAGCGCCTGGGCGCCGGGATGATCCTGGGCGCCTCGCTCCTAACGGCCCGGGGCGTCCCCGCAGCCGGCGAGTACGAACTGCGAACCTCGCTGGCCATGCTGATCGTCGACCGGCTGGGCGGCGGCGGATCGTTCACGGAGCTCCAGGCCCTCAACTTCCACGACCGGGTGGTCGAAATGGGCCACGACGGGCCGGCCCACCTGGCCATTAGCGACGGGCGCCCGCTACTGCGGGGTCTGGGCACCTATCACGGCAAGCGCGGTTTCGGCGTGTCGGTGGAGTTCGACGTCCGCCACGGGCCGGTGACCGCCTTCGGCATCGGCCAGCTCCGCGACGGGAGCTTCCGGTTGGTGGCCTCTGAAGGCGAGGTCGTGGCCGGTCCCCGGCTGGCGATCGGCAACACCACCTCGCGGGTCGACTTCGGTTGCGATCCCGGGGAATGGACCGACCAGTGGAGCGCCACCGGGATCGCCCACCACTGGGCGCTGGGCACGGGACATCTCGGCGGGGCGCTGCGGGCCACCGCCGACCTGCTGGGTGTCGACCTGGTCGAGATCGCACCGTGACCCCGGCCGCGGTGGCGGCCGTCGACCTCGGCGCCTCCAGTGGCCGGGTAATGGTGGGCCGGGTCGGTGAGGACACGTTGGAGCTGGTGGAGGTCAAGCGTTTCCCCAACGAGGCGGTCCTCGTCCGGGGCTCACTCCAATGGGACATCCTGGGCCTGTACCGGGCCGTGCTGGACGGCCTGCGGGCCGCGGGCCGCCAAGCCGGCCCCCTTGCCAGCGTGGGCGTCGACTCCTGGGCCGTCGACTACGGGCTGCTGGATCAGACCGGGTCGTTGTTGGGAAATCCCATCCACTATCGGGACAGCCGTACCGCCGGGGTCATGGCCCGGGTGCTGGAGGTCGTTCCCGCTCGTGACTTGTACGCGGTGACGGGTCTCCAGTTCCTCCCGTTCAACACGGGGTTCCAACTGGTCGCGGCACGCGACACCCCGGTCCTGCAGGCAGCCCGGACACTGCTCCTGATCCCCGACCTGCTGTCGTACTGGCTGACCGGAGAGATCGGAGCCGAAGTTACCAACGCCTCGACCACCCAGCTCTTCGACGTCCGGGCGGGCACCTGGGCCGTCGACCTGATGCAGAGGCTGGGGATACCAGCGTCCCTTTTCCCCCCGTTGCGTTCCCCAGGCCAGCCGGCAGGACTGCTGAGCGCTGAGGTGCGGGATAACACCGGTCTTTCGGAAACGCCGGTCACGGCCGTCGGCTCGCACGACACCGCCTCGGCAGTCGTCAGCGTGCCGTCGTCGGGCGATGCGGCGTCCTACATCTCCTGCGGCACCTGGTCGCTGGTCGGGCTGGAGCTGGGGGGGCCGGTGCTGAGCGAGGCCAGTCGGGAGGCCAATTTCACCAACGAGGTCGGCGTCGACGGCACGATCCGCTTCCTCCGCAACGTGATGGGATTGTGGTTGCTGCAGGAGTCGCTGCGGACGTGGTCCGAGCGGGACGGCCCCGGCGATCTCGGCTCGCTCCTTCGCCAGGCGGCCCGAGCGCCGAGGTTGGCGGCGGTGATCAACGCCGACGACGCTCGTTTCCTGCCCCCCGGCGACGTGCCGGGCCGCATCGCCGAAGCGTGCGCGGAGTCCGGTCAGACCCCGCCCCCGGGCCCCGCGGAGACGGTCCGGTGCATTCTCGACAGCCTGGCGGTGGCTCACCGCCGGGCGATCCTGAAAGCGCAGGAGCTGTCGGGGCGCGGCGTCGACGTGGTGCACATCGTCGGCGGGGGCTCCCGCAACGCCCTGTTATGCCAGCTGACCGCCGACGCCTGCGACCTCCCGGTGATCGCGGGCCCGGTCGAGGCGTCGGCGTTGGGCAACGTGTTGGTCCAGGCGCGGGCCGCCGGCGCCGTCTGCGGGGGGTTGGCCGAGATGCGGGCCTTGGTGCGCCGGACGCAGGAGTTGGTGGCCTACCAGCCGTCGGGGGATTGGCGGCGGTGGGCGGCGGCCGCCGAGCGGGTCGGCCTGCGCTGAGGTCTACGGGGCCCACTCCCCCGCCACCTGCCGGGTGGCCACGTTCAGGCGGTTCCAGACGTTGATGTTGGCGATCGCCAGGACCAGGGCGGCCAGCGCCGCCTCGTCGTAGTGGCGGGCCGCCTCGTCCCAGACCTCGTCGGGCACCGGGTCGGTGCGGTCGCTGAGCCGGGTCACGGCCTCGGTGAGGGCCAGCGCGGCCCGCTCGGCGTCGCTGAAATAGGGGGCGTCGCGCCAGGCGGCCAGCGTGAAGAGGCGCTCGTCGGCTTCGCCGTTCTTCTTGGCGATGCGGGCGTGGCCGTCGAGGCAGACGCTGCAGCCATTTATCTGGCTGGCCCGGAGGTGGACCAGTTCCAGGGTCGGGCTCGGCACTCCCCCCTTCCCGACGCAGGCGCCGAGGGCCTGCAGGGTCGCCATGGCGTCAGGAAGGATCATGGCGGGGTGGCCCATTCGTGGTTGCACTTGTTGTCTCCTTGTCACATTGGCGAGGTTTCGTTCGTCTCTTCCAATGACGGATGGCGACAAGGGAATGTGACGGCAATGCGGGCCCGGCCCAGGATGGCGGGCGCCCAGTCGGCGGCGGCTAGAGCGGCGTCCACCGGGTGAGGGGCGACGCCAGCCAGGCCAGCATCTGGCGCCTTGTCGTGGGGCCCTTCGGTGTCCACGGGCTCGGAATGGCGCCCTCCCGGCGCAGGGACGCGGCTTGTGGCTGGGCCGCGGTGAGGGGATCGCTGGCGAGGGCGCAGCGGGTGGCGTGAGGGTCAAGTCCGAAGAGGCGGGCCGCGTTGAGCCCGAAGATCTTGGCCTTCAGTTCGTCGGTGAGGGCGGGGTAGCCGAAGCGGTCCTGGTGCTCGACGTTGATCTGGAAGGCCCGCATCGCCATGATCTGCGGTTGCGGGCCGCCGTACCAGATGGCGTCGGTCCCCCATAGCACCCGGTCCTGGCCGACTCGAGTGAGCAGCTTGCCCAACAGGTGGGCGGCCTGGTCGGGATCGGTCAGCAACTGGCGCCAGACAGTGCCCAGGTCGACCCAGACGTTGTCGTTGGCCGCCACGTGATGGCGGTCGAGTGCCGCCAGGAAGGCGTCGACGCCAATGGTGGCCCGGGGGTTGAAGGGGCCCTCCCGGTGGCGGGGATCCCAGCCGGCGTGGAACACCACGAACTGCATGTCGGGGAACTGGCGCGACACCGCCACGATGTCCTCGGCCCCGTTGTGGGCGGGGTCGAAGTGCACCAGCGGCAGCCCTTTGTGGGCGACGAAGACCTTCACGCCGAGATCGTGGGCGTGCTGGATGACCGGCAGGCCGATGGCCGGGTCCTCGAGGGAGAAGCCGGGGCCGGCTGGGTTCCAGGCCGTGTAGACCTTGAATGATGCCAGGTGGCCGCGGCTGACGGCCGCTGTCATGGCCTCCAGATGAGCGCCCAGGGCACCCACGTTGGGGGCGATGACGTTGTTGACCAGCAGCCGGTTGGCACCGCCATGGGCCAGTTGGGCGACCAGTTGCTCGGTGTTGACGGCGGCAGGGAGGGGAAGGGGGGCGTTGTCCGGCCCCGAGTTGGGGACGTCGGTCAGCATGGCCACCGTCGTGTCGCTGGCCAGGAACACGTCGTGGAGATAATTGGCCTGGTTGACGCACTGCAGCGGGTCGGCAGCATGGCAGCCGCCCGGCAGCATGGCTTCGATCAGGCCTACCGTGTCGGGAGCGGTGCGGCGCCAGGGGGCGTCGGGCATCACGTGGTGGGTATGGACGTCGACGATGAACTCGCCCTGGCTGCCCAGCGCGTGCTCGCAGGCGGGAAGGTCGGTCGTCGTGGGCAGGTTAAAATGGCCCGCGGGTGGGGAAGCCTGGGACCGGCCCGGGGAGCAGGCGGCGGCCAGGTCGAATACCGCCAGCGACGCCGCCACCCCGCCGGCGGTCTGAAGAAACCGGCGCCGGTCCAGGCCTGCGGCCCGGGCGGCGGCGTCGACCGTGGCCCGGATCTGGTGACCCATGGCCTCATGCAGGGGCCCCGGCGGTCCCGGGACGAACTCGCCGTTGGCTACCGGCGCCGGTGGCAACGGCAGCCCCGCCATGACCGGGACCCTAGGTCACGATGCGGCTGATGGAGGTGGCATCGGCCGGCACCGCGGTCGATGACTGGCGGCTGCCGGTCGGCGCCAGGATCTCGACCCGCTGAGGCGTGCTGGCCACGATGCCCTGTCCGCCATCGGCCACCGCCCCGCCGGTCACCGCCAACCCGGTCACCGGGCCCGACATGGGCCAACGGTCGGCGACGGAGAGGGTGTCGGTGCGGACGACCATGATGGACGGCCCGTCACTGATGTAGAGGTGGCCGTCGCGGCCCACGACCAACGAAGTCGGCCCCGACCCGGCGGTGAAGGCCAGCTTGGCGGATCGGGTGATGGTGAGGGCGGTGGTGTCGATTTCCTCGATTTGGCGAACGGCGCGGTCCACGACATACAGGTGGGCACCGTCGGGGGAGACGCCGAGGGCGCTGGAGCTCAGGTCGGAGCCGCCGAAGCCGGCCGGCAGGTCGACGCAATAGGCCCACGACTGGTCGAGTTTGAGGGTGTGAACCTCGGCCCGGAGGTTGTCGGCGCCCGAGGCGGGCGAGCCGGGGGGGCGGAGGTACAGGGTGTACAGGGTGGTCATGTCAGGAGCCAGGACCTTGGTGCCCGCCACGCCCCGCATGTCCTCGAGTGCCTCCTTCTGGCGCCCGAATATGCCGCTGACCTCGCCGCTTCCAAGCCCCAGCCAGGTGATCTGGTAGCGGTCGGGGGCCAGGGGCGGAACGTAGGAGACCAGGAAGAGCCCGCCCGCCCCGGGAATGCTGAAGGCATCGGGGGCAAAGTTGCCGGCCAGGTCGTAGTGCTTCACGACAGCGGGAAGGGCTACGACGGTGATCGCGGTGCGAGTCCGCCCGGCCGGCAGGTAGGAGCTCTTTCGGGTGGTGGTCAGGGCCACCGACTGGCCGTCGGGCGAGATGGTGGATACGACGAGGCCCGAGCCCACGGCCACTGAGAGCTGGACCGTCCCGGTTCGGGTGTCTCGCTTGACCAGCCGGTCGCCCTCGGTCGCGAAGACCGCCTGACCGTCGGCGCTCAGCACCCCGTCGGGTGCCTGGTAGCGCAGCGCGCCGTCGGCCGCCGAAACCCCCTCGACCCCGGTCCTGGTGGCGAGCACCAGGGTCGGGGCGGCGGCGGCCTTGGCGGCGGCGGCCTTGGCGGCGGCGGCCTTGGCGGTGGCGGCCCGGGCGGCCGGCTTGGAGGTCGTGGTACAGGCGGTGGGCACCGCGATCAGCAGGGCGCTGCCAAGGAGAACGGGCTTCAACCAATGTCGCATGCCCCTTCTACACCGGCCGAAGATGGGTGGTTCCGTTCTTCCTAGGGGAGCGAGTTGGCGATGGTGATCGCCTGGGCCTTGGTGATGTCGCCCTCGATCCGGAGGGTCACGGGACCGGCCTGCCACACCAAGGTGTTGGTAGCCAGCCGTAGTGTGTCGGGGTAAATGTCGCCGTTGGCGAGGCTGTAGAAGAAGGCATGGGGCGCCCCGGCCAGCCAGTAGGCCGGCTGGCCGTAGACCGAGAGGGCCTCGATCGTCGTGCCCGGTTCCGCCACCTTGCCGAAGAAGCCCGGCTGCATGGTTCCGTTGAACTCGGTCAGCAGCAGGCCGACACCGGTCTGGGCGGAAGCGGGCAGGTCGGCGCGAGGCAGGTACATCAACGTGACCTCGCCCTCCGGAGGAGGCGTGCCGAAATACACGGCGTCGGGTTGCGCGAATCCGGCGACGCTGGGTATGCGCACCGGGAAGCCGATCCGCCGGGTGGCCTCGGCCAGGGTGACGGGTTGACCCAGGTCCAGATGAACGGGGGCCTGGGGCACGGTCGTCGGAATCGGTGGCGCAGGGCCGGTCGAGATGTGGACGCTGTGCAGACCGAGCAGGTCGGCGACCGCCCGGCGAGCGCCGGGCCACGCGCCCATGGTGGCGGCGAGGACCGCCACCACGACCGCCACCGCGACCAGCACCCGGGGCGCCCGGCCGAGCGCGGGGAGCCGGCCGGGGCGCCACCCGATCGGGCCGGCGACCCGCCGGCCGCCCGGCGTCTCCCGTTCGAGGCGAGCCCCCACCGGCCCCGCCAGATCGGGCGTCGGTGGCCAGGACAGTTCGGAAGCCATTTGGCGCAACTGGTTCTCTAGGTCGACCATCGGGGCCTCAGGCATCGGAGGCCCTTTCCTCGGCTGCTGCCGCCACCATCGTCACCCGCAGGCGGGAGAGTGCCCGATGGAGGCGGGACTTGGCCGTCCCCACGGCGCAGTTCAAGACGGCCGCCGTCTCCGTCTCGGAAAGTTCGGCCAGATAGCGCAGTCCGATCACCTCGCGGTCGCGCCGGCCGAGGCGTCCGATGGCCTCGAACAGCGCCTGACGCTCGAGCGAGGCGATGACCACGGCCTCGGGGGATGAGGCCGCATCCCCCGAGGCGCGGCCGGACAGCGCCACTTGGCCCGCCAAGTTGGCCCGGCGCGCCGAGCTGCGGCGGCGGTTGCGGGCCTCGTTGGCCACAATTCGCAGCAACCAGGGGCGGAATGGGGCGTCCCCCCGGAACCGCGCCAGCCCGTAGAAGGCCTTCACCATGGCGTCGTTGGCAGCATCTTGGGCGTCGGCGGCGTTTCCGACGACGAGGACGGCCACTCGGAAGGCGAGCGCCTCATGACAGCGCACCAGTTGCTGATAGGCATCGATGTCACCGTCCTTGGCCCGCTCTACAAGCGTCGCTTCATCCACGTGGCCGGCCCTCCACGACTCTCTTACACCGGAGGGGTCGGGGTGGTTCCCCGCCGATCCTCGGGACAGTTCCAGTACAGCATCCTCACCGCGGTCGGGAACCGGGCGTGCGCGGATTGACCCGGGCCCTTTACTCGCCGTCACCGCCGGGGCCTTCGACAGGGTCGTCGAGCACCTGGCGGCCACCTTGACCGACCTCGGGGTTCCCGACGCCACGATCGGCGAGATCGCCGCCGCCCTGCTCCCGCTGAAGGCGGACATCGTGACAGCCGATGACCGCTACCGCGAGGAGATCGCCAGCTAAGGCGGGAGCTACCGTCGCCCGGGGACGCCGAACGGATCGGGACGCGGAAACCGTCGAAGAGGCCAATGCCGTCCAGGATCGCAATCCGGGCCCGAGAACGCTCAGGCCGGGCCGGGACCCTCGACCGCCGCCCTCATGCATCGTTCCCGCCCGACCTGGCTCGCGGCTATTGCCCTGCGGTCACAAGCGGGTGGATGCGCACCGAGACGGGAACCGTCGCCGCGGTGCGAATTTTCCCCCCACCATCTGGGATCGGCGGGGCCAAGCTGGGGGAGTGGTGACCCTCGAGGAGATTCGGGCCTTGGTGGCCCCGCTCCCCCGCTCCTATGAGACCTTGGTCCGGGACCGGGTCAAGTTTCGGGTCGGGCGAATCGTGTACCTGGCCTTCTCACGGGACGAATCGGTCATGGGGTTCGCCTTCCCGAAAGAGGAGCGCCAGGCGCTGGTGGCGGCGGAGCCCGACAAGTTCCTCATGCCGTGCCCATCGGACCTTCGCTACCACTGGGCCCAGGTGCGCCTCGCCGCCATCGAGCGCGACGAGTTGCGGGAGTTGGTCGTCGATGCCTGGACCATGGTCGTCCCCAAGAGCGTGGCGGCGGCGTACCTCGGTCACCTTGGGTAGCGTTGCTCCGTGGGATTCCTCGATCGAGCTAAGAAGCTGGCCGAGCAAGCCAAGGAGGCGGCCGACCAGGCTGTGAAGTTGGCCGAGCAGGCGGCCGGCAAAGCCGGAGATGCCCTCGCCGACGCGTCCAACCGGGCACCGGCCGTGGCCGGCCCGGCTCCGCCGGCGGGTGCAGCCGGCCCGGTTCCGCCAGCGGGCGCAGGTGGCCCGGCCCCGCAGTACGGCACGCCCTATGTGCCGGGCATGTTGCGCCGGCCCGGCTGGCGGGAGCGGGGCCTCACCGACCCCGCGGCGCTGCTCCCGATCCAGGAGCGGGACCGGGTCGGGGTGCCTCACAGCACCAAGAGCCAGATCCTCGAGGAACCCTTCGGCATGGGGCGGCGGTGGTCGAGTGGCGGACGGTCGACGGGCGTGTTTTACCAGCTGTACCCGGAGCACCAGGCGTGGACCCCGCCGGGCGGCAAGGCGGCGTTCCCCGGGATGCCGGGGAGGTCGGCAGCGACGCTGCCCGACGGCCGGGTGCTGGTCTTCCTCGGGGGCGGCCGCGGCCCCGCCGTCGTCCTCGAGATCACGGGTCTCGACGATTCGGTCGGGGCCGAACTGGCCCGGATCGTGTCCGCTCGCCTGGCCTCCGCCTGACCCGAGGTGGTCGGCGGGCGCCGGGGCGGGGGATGGTCAGCCGAGCCCGGTGCGCTGCGAAACCAGCCTCCGGTACGACGATGCATCCTCGCGTAGCGCCCAATAGGCGGCGACGAGCGGCAGGTGGCCCGCCTGTACCAGCTCCGGGTACGGGACCATCGCCCGAGCCCGGCCGCTGCGCCGGCCGGTGGCGACGTAACGGGCCTCCCGCTGCACGTGCTCATCGAGCGCGCGGAGCTGCTCGGGGCGTTCCAGGAGGGGCAAGAACCACGTCGCCCAGGAGAACTCGGCCCGCTCCTCGGGGACTCCGAAGAGCCGCAAATTGGTCCGGTGCAGGAAGGTCGCCAGGGCCCGCTCCGATGGCGCATCGTTTCGCTCCCGCCAACTGAGCAGGTTGCGGGCCAGCCGGGTCGTCCGGGCCCGCAGCTTGGCCTCGGTGACAGGGGCCAGGCCGACGGCTCCGGCGTGGTAGCGAAAGCCGAGGAAATCCCAGGGTTGTCCGGGCGGGGCGACGCCAGATTTGGCTTCATTGACCGCAAGGCCCCGCTCGCCCAGCCGTCGCCGGACGAGCTGATCCAGTCCCGGCAGGGCGTCCGGCGGGGCCAGCACGAGGAAGTCGTCGCTGTAACGGGCATAAGTAGCGGCGGTCGCCGCGATTTCGTGGTCGAGTTCCCGCAGGTAGAGGGTGGCCAGGAGCGGGGCCAACGGGGTGCCCGCCATGATTCCCTTCTGACCCCCGTCGATCGTCACCCCTTCCCGCTCAACCCGCGGATCGAGCAGGGCGGCGCTCAGGAGGGCGAAGATGGGGCCGTCGGCGAAGGGTTCCGGAAGCCGGGCCAGGAGATCGGCCACGTCGATCGAGTTGAAGTAATCCCGGACGTCGAAACGCAGCGCTGCCAGGCCGTCAATGGCCGGGGCGGCCAGAATGCCGCGAAAGGCGGACCGGGCCCCGCCGCCAGGGAGGAAGGAGCGACACCACGGCGACGCCTCGCTCGCCGCCACCGGCTGAAGCAGGCGGTTGACGACGCGGAACAGGAACTCGTCGAGGGGTGGGTACTGGAAGACGCGCTTCTTGCGACCGTCGGTCTTGTTGAGCCAGCGGTCGATGGGCGGCGCCGGGCGATAGCGGCCCTCCAGCACCTCGACGCCGACCCGTTGATGGGCGCCTTGGTCGATGATCCGCTGGTAGTCGGCCAGGCGCTGGCGCCGGTGGGGATTGCGCTGCCGGAACAGTTCCATGGCCGCCAGCCACGGCTCGTCGGCGGCCAGTGCCTCGAGTGGCGGGCGGGAGGGAGGTCGCTTTGAAGCGGCCAGGGCCGCACCCGAAGGTACGCAAGACATCCGCTTCCAGGGATCGATCATGCTCGTGTCGTCCTGCGCTGCTTCGCCCGGAAGCGCCCCGAGGGGCATCCCTCCCGCCCGGCGAGCCAGGCTACTTCAGCGCCTGTTTCGCGGGCGAGGCGGTCGCTTCCGGCGGGCCCCGGTTACCTGGGGTCGGGGCCGTCCCGGCGGCCCGGTCGGCGTTCGCCTGGCTACCCCACCTGGGCGGCGATCTCGCCGAGCACGTCGATCAGGTCGAGGTCGTCGGTCTGCTGGTGTTGCAACATGACCCGCTGCACGCCGGCCCGCTCCAGGCGGCGTAGTTGCTCGACGGCCTGATCGATCGTGCCCGCGATCCAGGTAGGGCTGTTCTCGGCCAACCAGGCGGCATCCTCGGAACCCGCCTCGCCGCGCTCCGCCATGACCGAACGGGTCCGGCGGTGGACCTCCTCTTCGTCGCGGCCGACAATGGCGCCCGTCATGAGGGAGAACACCAGACTGGCGGGATCGCGCCCCTCGTTCGTCCAGGCCCGCTCCACTCCTCGGCGGATCGATCGGCACGCATCCGCCGACTTGAACGCGGTGTTGTACTCGTCGGCCCAGCGGGCCGCGATGGCGGCACTGCGCTGGCCGCCCTGGCCCCCGATGATGAAGTTGGGATGCGGTTGCTGCACCGGCTTCGGGAGGGCGCGGAGGCCTTCGATCCGGTAGTGGCGGCCCGAGAAGTCGAACGGTGCCGGTTCCCAGGACCGGTGCACGATCTCGACCTGTTCCTCCAGCATCTCCAAGCGGATGCCTTGGGGCGGAAAAACAAAGCCGTACGCCACGTGCTCGGGCTCGTGCCAGCCGGCGCCCAGACCGAGCTCGACCCGTCCCCCGGATACGTGATCGACCGTCACCACCATCTTGGCCAGCAGCGAGGGGTGACGGAAGGTGGCGGGTGAGACCAGCGTTCCGAGGCGGATGCGCTCGGTCGCCTGGGCGAGGGCGGCCAGTGTGGCCCACGCGTCCAGCGACCCCCGCTCGGGATGTCCCTGGACCGACAAGTAGTGATCGGAGCGGAACAGCCCCTCCAGCCCCGCCGTTTCGCAGGCGTGGGCGAGGGCGAGCCACTGCTCCCAGGTCACGCTCTCCTGGCCCTCGACCATCAGGCAGACCCGCATCACCGCGCCACGCTAGGCGCCGGGCGCCGGGCGCCGGGCCCGAGGCGCCGAGGCGCCGAGGCCCGAGGCCCGAGGCCCGAGGTGTACGCTCAGGGTGTTTGCACGAAGGGCTCGTTAGAGCGTGGCGGGCAGGCATTTGGGCACCCCGATCGGGGGCCCACCGAACGCTGCAAACCTAGTGAACCCGCGGTTTGAAGAGAGAGAGCCAGACGAGCTATGGCCAAGCTGATTGCATTCGACGAGGTTGCCCGCCGGTCCTTGGAACGGGGGATGGACCAGTTGGCGGACGCCGTCCGCATCACCCTTGGTCCCCGGGGTCGCAACGTCCTCATGGACCGGGGCTACACCAGCCCGCTGGTCACCAATGACGGCGTGTCGATCGCCCTGGAAATCGACCTCGAGGACCCCCACGAGCGGCTAGGCGCGGAACTGGTGAAAGAAGTCGCCCGCAAGACCGACCAGGTAGCGGGCGACGGCACCACCACCGCCACTGTCCTCGGCGCCGCCATGGTCCACCAGGGGCTGCGCAACGTGGCCGCCGGCGCCAATCCCATCGCCCTCAAAATCGGTATGCAGCAAGCGGCCACCGTGGTCGTGGCCGCCCTCCGCGAGGTCACCCGGGCCACCGCCACGACCGAGCAGATCGCCCAGGTGGCCACCATCTCGGCGGCCGACGAGGAAGTCGGCGCCGTCATCGCCGACGCCATGGCCAAAGTCGGCCGCGACGGGATCATCACCGTCGACGAAGGCCAGTCCTTCGGCATCGAGCTCGAGTACGTGGAGGGCATCCGCTTCCGCAAGGGCTTCCTCTCCCCGCAGTTCGTCAACGAGCCCGACCGCAATGAAGTGGTCCTCGAAGATCCCTACATCCTGGTGGCGGCCGCCAAAATATCCGCCGTCAAGGACCTGGTCCCGGCCCTGGAGACGGTGATCCGCACCGGGCACCCGCTGGCCATCATCGCGGAGCGGATCGACGGCGACGCTCTGGCCCTGCTGGTCGTCAACCAGGCCCGGGGCGCCATCAAGTCGGTTGCCGTGCAGGCGCCGGGCAGCGGCGAGCGCCTGGTCGGGATGCTGGGCGACATCGCGGTCCTCGTCGGCGCCCAGGTCATCAGCGAGGAGGTCGGCACCAAGCCCCAGAACGTCCGGCTCAGCCACCTCGGCCGGGCCCGCAAGATCGTGGTGACCCGCGACGACACCACGATCATTGACGGCAAGGGCTACGAGGACTATGTCGAGAAGTACATCGCCCAGCTGCGCACCGAGATGGAGCTGGCGGAATCCGAGGGCGAGAAGGAGTCGATCAAGGACCGCCTGGCCCGCATGGCGGGCGGAGTGGCGGTCATCAAGGTGGGCGCCGCTACCGGCGCCGAGCTGGAGGAGAAGAAGCACCGGGTGGCGGACGCCATTTCCACCACCAAGGCGGCGGTCGCCGACGGCGTCGTCCCCGGCGGAGGCGTGGCGCTGGTCCGGGCCCAGAAGGGGCTGCTGGAGTGGCTCGACGGCCAGCCCCGCGCCCTCAACCTCCCGCCGACGCCGGCCCGGGACTCCGACGTCGCCACCGGCGCCCGCATCGTGGCCCGGGCCCTCGAGGAGCCGTTGCGCCAGATCGCCAGTAACGCCGGCTACGAGGGCGGCATCGTGGTCGAGAAGGTGCGGGAAATGGCAGGCGCCATGGGGTTCAACGCCGACACCGGCGATTACGAGGACATGATCGCGGCGGGCATCATCGACGCCGCCAAGGTGACCCGCTCGGCGCTGCAGAACGCGGTTTCCATCGCCGCCCTCTTCCTCACCACCGAGGTCATCGTGGCCGACAACCCCGACTCCCCCTCCTTCGATCAGTCGGAAGGGGAGATGGAAGGCTACGGCGGCCAGATGGCCATGGAATAGGGTGGGAAAAGGGGGTTAGTACCGGCTCACGCCGTCGTTGGCCGGCCGCCGAGTGCGGGTTTGCGAGGGGCGGCCCGGCGCCCGATCACGCCGGCCAGGCCATTTTTGGGCGGCTAGCCGCCCGGGGCAACCTCGGCGGCCGGGATCAGGGACCCCTGCGCCCGGGCGGCCGCCCCCTCGACCTCACCACGGATCTTGGCGAAGTAGGCCAGCGAGGCCAGGAAACCGATTCCGAAGGGGGCGCCGATCCCTTGCACCGCCACCCACCGGGTCCGGGAGCGGCCGACGCTGTTCCAGTCGGCGGAGCGCCGCAGGGTGGCGTCGACGGCGCCCCACAGCGGGACGGCCGTCACCGCAACCATGACCAGCGCCCAGCCGAGAACGGTGTAGTCGGACCCGATGAGCAGGGCCAGCGCCGATGCCACCAGGACGGCAACCAGGACGGGCCGCACTATGGCGTCGCGGGCGCGGGCCGAGCAGCGGGCCCCCAGGTAGACGCCGGGCACGCTCCCGAGGATCAGGGCCCCGGCGAGACCGAAGTTGACATGGCCGAAGACGAACTGCCCCAGCGCCGCCGACGCCACCAGCGGTATGGCCTGGACGAGGTCGGTGCCCACCAGTGCTTTGGACGACAACCGGGGGTACAGGAGCATCAGCAGCACGATCATCAGCGACCCCGAGCCGACCGAGGTCATGCCCACGATGAAGCCGCCGACGACCCCCACCAACAGGGTGGGAATGGGCTTGATGGTGTGGGGCTGCGCATTGGGTTGCTCGCCGGGGGCCATCCGCCGCCGGGCCCGGACGGTGAGCACCGCCTTGGCCGCGATCGCCGTCGAGGCGACCAGCAGGGCCCATCCCAGGAGTTCCTTCACCTGGGTCTGGACCTGTTTGGAATCGCCGAGTTGATTGAGCAGGTAGGCCCCGGCGAACGCCGAGGGGATTGAGCCGAGCATCATCCAACCGACCAGGGCCCAGTGAATTGTGCCCCGCTTGAAATGAACCGCCCCCCCGATGGGCTTCATCACCAGCGAGTTGACCAGGTCGCTGGCGACCGCCACCTTGGGGTCGATCCGGAACACCAGCACCAGGGCGGGCGTCATCAGAGCCCCGCCCCCCATTCCGGTGAGGCCGACTGCGAATCCCCCGATCAGGCCGGCCAGCGCCAGGAGGGCGGAACTCGGGTGGGAGACCGCGCCCAGAGTCAAATCCACAAGTCAGTGAATCACACCCCGGCCATGCCCGGGAATTCCGCGATCCCGACTTGAGCGATTGTTTCGGCAAGGTACGAAGTAAGGCGCAAATGGTCGCGCCTGGCGCGGGTTCGATGTCCGGTGCCGATACCTAGAGAACTATGTCAATCGGGGGCAGGCGGGCTGGGCGGATTCGAGGCACGGCCTTATTGACGGCAACCGTCCTGATGGTTTTGGGGGCGCCCCTGTTCTCGGCGCCGGCCCCTGCCGAGGCAGCACCGTCGGCCCCGGCCGGCTACCGCCACGGGGCGGTGCCGACCGTCGCCGCGGCGGCCGCCAAGGCAAAGGTGGCCACCTCCGGCAACAACCTCCTGTACGGGGGTGGCACCTCCGGGGTCGGGGTGACAACCGGTCCCCCCCAGGTGTACCTGGTCTTCTGGGGCTCCCAATGGGGTTCCCCGGCCACCAACGGCCAGGGCTACCTGACGCTGAGCGGCGACTCGGCAGGTATGGCGCCCGACCTGCAGGGTTTCCTCAAGGGTCTTGGTACCGGCGGCGAAACCTGGAGCGGCGTCATGACCCAGTACTGCGAGGCGATCGCGACCGGCGCCCAGGCCTGCCCCGCCGGTGCCGCCCATGTCGGCTATCCCACCGGCGGCGCCCTGGCCGGCGTCTGGGCCGACACCGCCGCGGCCGCTCCCAGCTCCCCGACCGGCCACCAACTGGCGCAGGAAGCCATTACCGCCGCCAACCACTTCGGCAGGACCACCCAGGCCGCCAACCGCAACATCCAGTACTTCGTCGTCTCCCCGAGTGGGACGACGCCCGACGGTTTCAACACGCCGAGCGGCCAGTTCTGCGCCTGGCACGATTTCACCGCCGACCCGACTCTGCCTGGAGGTGGGGCGGCGATCTCTCCGTTTGCGGTCGCCTTTACCAACATGCCCTACGTGACCGACGCCGGGGGTACCTGCGGGAAGAATTTCGTCAACCCCGGCACTGGCGGGACACTCGACGGAGTGACCATCGTGGGCGGCCACGAATATGCCGAGACCATCACCGATCAGTTCCCGATCGGCGGCTGGCTGGATGCCGTGCAGAACGAAAACGGTGACAAGTGCGCCTGGGTCGGCTCCGGACCGGGCGCCTCCCAGAACATTGCCCTGACGACGGGATCCTTCGCGGTCCAGACCACCTGGGCCAATGACGCCAACAGCGGCAGCGGTGGCTGCCTGGTCGCTCATCCCATCGTCGTCAACTCGGCGTCGGCGGCTCCCGTCATCACCAGCGCCGCCAGCGTCACCTTCACCGTCGGCGTCCCCGGGGCGCTCACCATCGGCGCCGGCGGTTCCCCTCCCGTCACGGTCACCGAATCGGGCCCCCTCCCCACGGGGGTGACGTTTAACAACGGGACCCGCAGCCTCAGCGGCACGCCCGCCCAGGCGACGGCAGCCAGCTACCCGGTCACCTTCACCGCCGCCAACGGCGTCGGTCCTGACGCGGTCCAGAACTTCACGCTGACGGTCAGTCAGGCCACCTTGAGCAATCCCGTCGACGGCCAGACCAACGTGGACACGACCCAGCCCTTCACCTGGTCGCCCATTCCCCAGGCCCAGGGCTACATCCTCACGGTTGGCACCGCCGTCTTCGGGGCTGACCTGGTCAACTCCGGCGCCCTGCCGGGGGGCCAGTCCAGCTTCAACGTGCCCGCCCTTCCCGCGGGGCCCACGCTGCATGCCACCTTGTACGCCCAGGTCGGCGGCAACTGGACCAGTTACCAGGCGGTGGACTTCACCGCGGCGCCCGGCCAGGCGGCCCTGACGTTCCCGCTCAACGGCCAAGCGGGCGTCGACCCCACCCGAGCGTTGACCTGGTTGACCATCCCCCAGGCCCAGGGGTACCTGGTGATCGTCGGCACCAGCCAGTACGGCGCCAACCTGGCCAACAGCGGGGTGCTGCCGGCCACCCAGTCCTCCTTCGCCACCGCCACCCTGCCGCCCGCCATCACCCTGTACGCCTCGGTCTTCACCAAGGTCAACGGAGCCTTCAGCCGGGTCCAGTCGGTCATCTTCACGGCCGGGCCGGCCAAGGGCATCCTGACCAACCCCGTGAACGGCCAGTTGGGCGTCGCCGTACCGACCACGTTCACCTGGTCGACCGTCGCCGGCGCCCAGAGCTACATCCTGGTGGTGGGCACGACCGTCTACGGATCCAACCTGGTCAACTCCGGTGTCCTGCCGGCGTCCCAGTCGTCGCTGTCGGTTCCCGGCCTCCCCCACGGCCGGCTCCTGTATGCCACCCTGCTGACGCTGGTCGACGGGACCTGGACGTTCCAGTTGGTTGGCTTCGGCACCTAGCAACCCGAGCGCTTTGGCCGGTGTCGAGAACGCTCCCGGCGTACCGGCGCCCGATGGTCGAGCCGTGACGGCGGCGCAACCAGGCCGGCTGGCCGGCGTGGTGCCCCTCTCTGGGGGCTCCCGCCCGGCCCCGCTCAGTCCTCCCGGATGACGTCCACCAGCACCTCGAGGTCGTGTTCGGTCCCCTCCGTGAAGATGACGCCCTTGAGGGGGGGCACGTCGCTGTAGTCACGACCCCACGCCGTCACAACGTAGTGCTCGTTGACCAAATGCCGGTTGGTGGGGTCGACGTCGAACCAGCCCATCCCCGGCACCAGGACCGAGGCCCAAGCGTGGGAGACGTCGGCGCCCTGCAGGCGGGCCCGGCCGGGAGGCGGCAGGGTCTCCAGATAGCCGCTTACGTAACGGGCCGCCAACCCCAGCGATCGCAGGCAGCCGATCACCAGGTGGGCGAAATCCTGGCAGACCCCTTGGCGCTGCACCAGCACTTCGGCGGCGGTGGTGCTCACCTTGGTGGCGCCGGGCCGGAATGCGAACTGGTCGTGGACCTGCACCGCGAGATCAGTCAGCGCCTCGACCATCGGGCGCCCTTTGGTGAAGATCGCCCGCCCGTAGGCCGCCAGTTCGCCGGACCCGGCCACGAGAGGCGAGTCCAGCAGGAACTCCGACCCCTCCGGATCGGCGGCGGGCGCTCCCACCCGAGCCTGTTCCCACGAGGTCCCGGCAGCCTCCAACGCCGCCACCGCGTCCCGCCGGGCGCTGTCCGACACCTCGACCCAACTGGTCGTGCTCACCGACAGGCTCCGGTGCGGGGAGCCGATCTCGAAATAGGCCATCCGGTTCCCGAAGAAATCGGACCGCTCCCGGTAATCGTCGGGTCGGGGCTCGATGACAACCTCGGAACGCTCGCAGTGCTGACCGGCCAGGTCGCGCGGCAGGAGATGAAACTGGCCGTAGCTCGAGGACACGTCGTCGGCGTAGCGGTAGGCGGTCGTGTGGGCGACCCGGTACTTCACGGCAGGAACCGGTGCGACGCCCGGGCCGCCCTCGAATCGGCCGGCGTGGCCAGATCCTGCTGGGGCAGCGCGGCCACGAAGTGCTGGGCGGCCAAGGCGTCCGCGGCCGCGTACAGCCGCTGTTCGATGCCCAACAGGAAACCGTCGAGGGCGGCCCGTTTCGACTCCTGGGATTGGGCCAGCTGGGCGGTGTCCGCGATTCGCAGTGCCGTCCACGCCTCGAGGGCCAGCTTCTCGGCCGCCGACACCCGCCCCGGCCCCGGATGGCCGGGCAGGGCCTGCAGATCGTCGAGCAGCCGGCCCAGCTGGAAGCTGAGGGAGCGGGGATTGTCGGGGTCCAGCAACAGGAGGTCCAGCACCGTCTCCAACTGGGCGTGGGACCGGTAGCGGCGCCGGTAGGTGATGATGCTCTCGGCTGCGATCAACAGCGACTCCAGGATGAGGCTGTCGGTGGCATTGTCCCGCTCGATGGTGACGGTGGCCCGCAGCAGGGCGGCCAGATGGGCGCCCCGTTCCAGGCGACGCCCGGCGTCCATGAACCGCCAGGCGGGGTCCCGGACCAGGCTTTCCGCCCCCAATCCCGACAGGGCCAGCAGGCTGACCAGCACCCGCTGCAAGGTGGCCCTTTCCAGCGACGGCACTTCCAAGAGGTCGCGCTGCAGCGAGGCGATCACCAGCCAGGTGTCGAGCGACAGCTGGTCGCGCGCCGCGTGGGCGGCTTCGAGCATCCGGCGCACGGCAAACGCGAGCGTGCCCGGCCGGTCGGCGGCCGTGGCCAGCGACTGGAGCTCCGGGCCCGGGTCGGCCAGCGCCGACTGTCCGGCCTGGCCCGGCTCGGCGAAGCCGGGATAGGTCGCCGTCACCTCGGTCAAGGCGGCCAGCAGCACCTGTACGCAGGCGGTGCCCGCCGGGTTGGTGCCGTCGGCGAAGTCGTTGCGCCGGTCGTGCACCACCCGCAGCACCCGCAGCACGCCCTCGGCCCGTTCGGCATAGCGGCCCAGCCAGAAGATGTTCTCGGCGGACCGGGACGAAATGGATGCCTCGGCCTCCACCGCCGCCACGGCCGGCCCCGGGGACAGCCACAGGCCCGCCATCTGCTCGGGTTCTGACGCCAGCACCCAGGTGTCCTTGCTGACGGCCCCCGCCTGGTTGGTTATGGCCGCCCCCTGGTGGGCGGCCACCCGCGTCAGGCCCCCGGGCATGACCAGATAGGAGTCGCCCCGAGCCACCGCGAAGGCCCGCACGATGCTGCGCTGGGCCAGCAGGCCCCCGTCGCTGACGGTGGGTACCGAGGCCAGCGCCATCTGCGCCTGGCCGACCCAGCGGTGGGGCCGGGCCTCGACCCGCCGTCGCAGCTGGTCACGCTCGGAACCGCTGATCTGCCACCCGAACACCGCCCCCGGGACTCCGCCTTCGGCCCTCGCGGTGGGCTTGATGACCAACTCGTCGAGGTGGGCCAGCACGTGGCTCAACCCGGCGGGCTCTCCGCACCACCAGGTGGGCACCGACGGCAGCTCCAGCGACTCACCCAGCAACCGCTCGGCCAGCCGGGGTAGGAACACCGCCAGCCCAGGGTTCTCCAGGACCCCGCTCCCTAAGGTGTTGACCACCGACACCGTCCCCCGGCGGCACGCCTCGACCAAGCCGGGGACGCCCAGGTAGGACCGGGCCCGCAGCTCCAGGGAGTCGCAGAACCAGGCGTCCACCCGGCGCAGGATGACGTCCACCGGTTCCAGCCGCCCGAGGGATCGCATCCACACCCGCCCCCCCTGCACCACCAGGTCGGCCCCTTCGACGAGCGGGTACCCGAGGTGGGAGGCGAGGAAGGCATGCTCGAAGGCGGTCTCGCTCTGGGCCCCCGGGGTGAGCACCACGATGCGGGGGTCGGCGACGCCAGGTGGCGCCACCGCCTGCAAACCGGACCGCAGGGCCCGGGTGAACGGGGCCAGCCGGTGCACCTGGGCATCGCGGTAGAGACTGGGGAACACCCGGGACATCACGACCCGGTTCTCGATGGCGTAGCCCGCCCCCGACGGCGCCTGGGTGCGGTCGGCCAGCACCCAGGTGGTGCCCGCCGCGTCGCGAGCCAAATCCACGGCCACCGTGAACAGCTGATGGGCTCCGGGCAGGAAAATCCCGTCGCACGGGCGCAGGAAGCCGGGGTGGTCGAAGATCAGCTCCCGGGGCAACCAGCCCCGGCGCAGGAGCTCCCGGGGGCCGTAGAGGTCGGCGAGGATCGCGTTGAGGAGCTCGCAGCGCTGGATGACCCCGCTCTCAATGCGGGCCCACTCCTCGCTGGTGACCAGCACCGGCACCGGGTCCAGGCGCCATCGGGGGGCGACCTCGCGGTGGCGGCCGTACACGTTGTAGGTGACGCCGTCGTCGTCGAGCAGCCGGGTCACCTCGGCCCGCCGCCGCTGCAGCTCCGCCAGCCCCAGGCCGTCGAGCACCTGGCCGACCCGCTCCCAGTGCTCCCGGAGCCGCCCGTCGCCGTCGACCATCTCGTCGAAGGCGTCCCCAGGCGGGCGGTACCCCGCCACCACGTCGGCCGGTGCGGTCGCGGTCACGCGGGACGAGAAAGGGCGGAGGAAAGGGGCGGGGTGGGCATCGGTGTCAGGCGGCGGAAGGTGGCCACGCGGCCACCGAGGCTAACCCCGGGCCGCGGTCGGCTCCGACAACCGGGTTTGGGTGTGGTTCATCGCTTTGGGCGTGGCCTAACCCGGAGATACCGGTATACGCCACGCCCAAAGACACAAACCGCACCCAGAAGGGGTCACTTGGCGGCGTTGCGCCAGCCCCGTTGGAAGGGGAGGCGCCACTGGTGGGGGCTGATCAACTTGTGCATGGCCTCCGGCCCCCAGGAACCCTGCTGATAGGAGTGCGCCGGGGGCGGGTTCTCCTGCAGCGGCGTCGCCACCTCCCACAGCCGTTCGATGCCTTCCGCGGTCGTGAACAATGTGTGGTCACCGCTCATGGCATCGTGGATCAACCGTTCGTAGGCCTCCAGCACGTCGCCCTCGTAGCTCGTCTCCTGGAGCGCGAACTGCAAGCTCAGCTTGTCCAGCTTCATGCCCGGGCCGGGTCGTTTGCCGTAGAACGACAGCGACAGCTTGGAGGAGTCGGCCAGGTCGAAGGTCAGGTGGTCGGGCCCCATGGCGCCGACCCCGGAACCGGTCGGGAACATGCTCCGGGGTGGTTCCCGGAAGGCGATGGAGATGATACGGGCGCCCTCGGCCATGCGTTTGCCGGTCCGGAGGAAGAACGGAACCCCGGCCCACCGCCAGTTGTCGATGACGCAGCGAAGGGCAATGAAGGTCTCGGTCGATGAGTGGGGGTCGACCCCGGGGGTGTCGCGATAGCCCTCGTACTGGCCCCGCACCACCTGGGTCGGGTCGATGGGGCACAGGGAACGGAAGACCTTGTTCTTCTCCTCGCTGATGGCGCGCGGCTCCAGTGCGGTCGGTGGCTCCATGGCCATGAATCCCAGGATCTGGAACAGGTGGGTCACCACCATGTCCCGGAACACCCCGGTAGCGTCGTAGAACTGGCCCCGGCTCCCCACCGAGAGGGTCTCGGGCACGTCGATCTGGACGTGGTCGATGTGGTCACGGTTCCAGATGGGCTCGAACAGGCCGTTGGCGAAGCGGAAGGCCAGGATGTTCTGGGCCGCCTCCTTCCCGAGGAAGTGGTCGATCCGGTACACCTGGGTCTCGTCGAACACCTCGTGGACGATGGCGTTGAGCTCCTGGGCGGAGCGCAGGTCGGTCCCGAATGGCTTCTCCATGATGATTCGGGACCGCTCGACCAAGCCGGCCTGGCTCAGCATCTGGACCACCGCCCGGGCGGCGGCGGGCGGGATGCTCAGGTAGTGCAGCCGCCGGACCTCGATGGGCGCACCGTCGCCGGTCGGCCGGGCCCGGGCGATGAGCTCCTGCTCGGCCGAAGCGACGGCGGCCGCCAGCCCTTCGGGTCCCCGGCCCTGGGGCACATAGTGGAGCCGGCTGGCGAACCCGGCCCACTCGTCGGAATCGAGCTTGGTCCGGCCGAACTCGTCGCAGGCGCCGCGGGCGTGCTCCCGGAAGCCCTGGTCGTCGTATTCGTCGAGAGAGGTCCCGATCACCCGGAACTCCGGGAGCAGCCCCGCTTGGGCCAGGTGCATCAGGCCCGGCAGGAGCTTGCGCCGGGCCAGGTCGCCGGTCGCCCCGAACATGACGATGACGTGGGGAGGCAGCGGCGCCATCGTCGAGACCGGGGCGGGGCTCCCCGGAACGGACTCCGCGGTGACCCTGGCAACCTGGCGCTGGTCCTCGGTGAGCGAAGCTGGTGCTTGGGCCACGATCTGGACCTCCCCTAGCTCAGGATAGACGGGAGATGTTTCGCGTCAGTGTCGAACTGCTACCCACCGGTCACCCTGATCAAGCCAGGTCGCCGCCCCGGTGCCGCACACCGGGTCAACCAACCGAACAAGTGCCGGTGGGGGGCAAGGTAGGTCAGCGACTCGGGGTGCCACTGGATCGCGACGACGGGCGCCCCGTCGCTGCGCTCAATGGCCTCGACGACGCCGTCGGCCGCCCAGGCCACGGCCCGGAAACCCTCCCCCACCCGCTTGACCGCCTGGTGGTGGATCGAGTTGACGCCCAGGCGGGGCTGGCCCACGATCCCGGCCAGGAGGCTGTCGGGGTCGACGTCGACGTCGTGCACCACCTCCTGATCTCGCTCCCGGAGCCGGTGGGCGGCGGCGGTGGACGAGAGGTGCTGGATCAAGGTCCCGCCCGCGGCCACGTTGAGCAACTGGGCGCCCCGGCACACTCCGAGGATGGGATGTCGGTCGGCGGCCCGCACCAGGGCCAGTTCCCAGTCGTCGCGCGCCGGGTCCACGCCATACACCTCGGGAACCGGTTGCTCGCCGTAGCGCGCCGGATCCACGTCACCGCCGCCGGTGAGGAGCAGGGCGTCCAGGCCCGACAAAACCTCTTCGGCGTCGTCGGGTGCCATGGTCGGCAGGACCAACGGCAGCCCTCCGGCGCCCAGCACGGCCTCCACGTACCACCGGCTGATCCGGTCGATGTGGCGATCCAGGTACAGGGTCGGTGTGCTGGTTATACCGACCCGGGGCCTCATCTTGGCGCCCAGTTTAGGCCGAAGGACCCCCTACAGCCCCCGGCTGAGCACCGCCATGGTGACCTTGTTGTCGATCGAGGTCACCGGCGACTCGTGACCGACCCAGGGATCGCCGCCGAAGTAGGTGCGGAAGATCTTTTCCGAGGTCCGCGTGGCCAACGCCTGGTTGGTCAGCGTCGGGTTGGGACCGCCGAGGGCGTTGGACAGCGCCGAGTTGTCGGCGATGAACAAATGCTTGACCCACCGGGCCTCGCCGTTGGCGTCGAGCACCGAGTTGGCGGCCGACAATCCCATCCGCATAGTCGATTGGACGTGCAGGATAAGCGGCGGCCAGTTCAGCCGGATCACCTTCTTGGCTCCGGCACCGCGCAGCAGCTTGGCCGCCTGGTTGGCCAGGAACTCCCGGTTGGCATGGGTGCGGGGGGAACGGGCTCGCTGATGAAACTCGACCTTGGCCACCGGTCCGTGCTCATCGGCGGGGAAGGCGGACAGGGTGACCCGGTTCTGGGCCTCCACGTCGTCGTCGGTGATGACGAGCACGTTGAGCAGGCGGTCGATGCCATTGATCATGGCGTCTTTCAGCTCCTCACCGTACATCCGCCCGGCCGGGCCGTCCCACAGCCCTCGTAGATCGGGCCCGTTGGTGTACTGGCCCCGTATGCCGCTGTCGCTGAAGCCCATGGTGAATGCTTCCAGGGCTGGGGGCAGCCCCACGTTCTCCAATCCACCCCGACCCGGGAAGTCCACCCGCGCCGAGGAGCCGACGCCTTTGGAGGACCTGGTGTCCTTGTCGAACAACCCGATGAGCCAGTCGAAATAGTGGTCGGTGTAGCCCCGGCCCACCCAGCCGTTCGGGTTGGGGAGCCCGCTGTTGAACCACAGCCTCGGATTCTCGGTGGTCCCCCCCGCCATGACGACCACCTTGGAGTCTTCACGGGAGACGTGGCCGGTGTTGGTGTCCCGCCAGCTGACGCCGGTCGCCACCGTCTGGCCGCCGTGCACCTGGTGGTGGATCCTGGTGGCGAAGGCATCGGTGACCAGCGTCACCGCCTTGCCCGACGTCGTCCAGGCATCGGCAGTCATCGCCATGGGGAAGTAGCTGTTGTCGGTGGAGCGCTTGGCGAACAGGTTCCGGGGAGCGTTGATGGGCTCCATGCATCCCTGGAAGCAGAACCCGCAGAATGTGCACCCGGTGGCGGTCGGGTGGAACAGCTGGGACCGGTTGGAGGTCCGACCCGCGGTACCTCCGGGCTGCAGGATTGCGTTCTCCTGGGGCCGGTAGCAGCTGTGGTGGGTCGTCTTGGTCGCCTGCACGGGGATGCCCAGCTTCTCGCACCCGTCGAAAAAGACCCGCTCCTTGGTCCCCATGGCCGCCGTCTGCACCGGCAGGGTGGCCTCGACCCACTGGTAGTAGGGCACCAACTCGCCGTAGGTGAAGGGAAATCGGTGACCGGTGTCGTAGGCCGCGGCGTCGGCCCCGGCATAGCCGGTGAACACCCCCGGGTAGGCCCGGGGGCAGTTGCCGTAGTAGTGCTGGGTCGTGCCTCCGACGCCGGAGAGCTGCCACAGGAAAGAGTTCTGCGGCGTTTCCCGGAACCACCACGGCTTGGTCCGGTCGCCAGGACCGAAGCGGAAATAGCCGTTGAGGGGGTTGTTGGCATCGTTCTCGAAGTGGGTCCACTGCTCTCGGGGCTTCCCCCACCGCGGGCCCGCCTCCAGGACCAGGACGTCGAGGCCCCGTCCCGCCAGCTCCTTGGCGGCCACCGCGCCGCCACCGCCGGCTCCGATGATGATCACGTCGCGCATGTCGGCTTCCCCCCGCTCAGTCCGCCACCGATTGGCGGCCCTGGTAATACCCCTTGAAGTCGTCCCAGCCATCGACGATCCCATTGGGCGAGTATCCCGACAGCTCCCAGCCCACGGGGCGTCCCGTCAGTCGCCGGGTCGCCCTGTCGAACACAGCCCACTCGGCGTAGTTGCCGAAGGCGGTGAACTCCAGCAGTGACCCCCCGACGAACTTGAGCACGCCCGACACCGACCCCCGCAACGGTGCCGGCAGCTGCAGGTCGAGGGCGCTCACCAAATCGGACTCGGTCTCTTCCAGCAGCTTGAACGCCTGAGCCTTCTCGGCGTATGACAGCCGGGAGAATGGCCCCAACGCCGAGCCCGGCTTCACCGAGGTCGGGTTGACCCGGGTGGCAAGGAGGTTCAAAAGCATGGCCACCGCCACCGACAGCGGGATGGTCTGGTCGTTCTGCAGCAGGAACGACAACGCCTTGTCGACGTTGTCCACCAACTGGACGGGGAGGATCCCGAGCGGGTTGGGCAAGGGCAGGGCGATGTCGGCCAGGGCGGTCGAGAAGGCGGCGGCCAGGGGCCGGGCCAACTGGTCGGGGAAGGGGACGAAGTGGTCGAGGGCCTCGGTCATGAAGCCCGCCCCCCGGGACTGGACCGCCCCCGGCAAGTGGTGGCTCGCCCCCTGGGCTTTCGACCACGGGTCGGGGCCGGGCAAGGCAAACACGGCCAGGCCCGTCAGGGTGTCATGGGCCAGATTGTCGAGGGCGGGCCGCAAGAGGTCGACCAATGCCGGCAACGAGGTGGCACCGTTGATCGGCGGGCTGCCGTGCCGCTCTTGGAGGACTTGGCCAGCACCGGAACCGCGGCCGCCGCCCCACCTGCCGCGACGACCGCCCCCAATATCCCGACACGTGCCAAGAAGGCCCGCCGGCTGTAATTGTCCGGATCTGGCATGTTTCCCCCCTTTGCGGCAATTCAGAAGCAGGAAAGCTACCCGACAGTAACCGCGGGCACTAGGGGGGATGCGGGCAAGGAAGTTACGGCGGGCCTGCCATGCCCACTGACCGCCGTGGCTCGTGCCTGCCACCGCCGGCGCTAGCCGATGCGGTAGGGCACCGCGACCACGGCCACGCCGCAGTCGACCATCAGCTGTTCGCGCAGCATCACCAGGCTCTGGTTGTGGAGCAGGTCGTCGAACATGCCGCCGGCCGCGTACTGGCTGGTGACGAACGTGATCTCGGTGTCCCGCCAGCGCTGCCGTAGCTCCCCCACGTACTCCTCCACCACCGCCCCCAGGTCCCGGTACTGGGCCGTGACCATCTCCAGGGGGACGTCGATGGCGAGCTCTTCCCACTGGCGGCGCAGACTCTCGCCATCGTCGTCCTCGACACAGACGTGCAGCGCCACCAACCGCTCCGGGCACATACCCCGGGCATAGTTCAAAGCGTTCAGGACGCCCCGGTGGAGTTGCCCGACCATGACAACGGCCGTGAGCCGGACTGGCTGGGGCTGGGCCAGCTCGGGGCTCACCGCCAGCGCCTTTTCCAGGTGGTCGTAGTAGCGCCGCACCCGGAGGAAGCCGGTCACCACGATGGGCACCACGATGACGGGTATCCAGGCGCCGCTCGTGAACTTGGTGACGGCGACGATGATGGCTACAACCCCGGTGGCCACCGCCCCGACGGCGTTGACGATCGTGCTGCGTTGCCAGCCGGGCTCGCGCTCCCGGCGGTGGTGGCGCACCATCCCCGCCTGGCTCAGTGTGAAGGCGGTGAAGACACCGACCGCGTACAGCGGGACCAAGGCGTCGGTCTTGCCGCCGAAGGCCACGACGAGCACCGCGGCCAGCGCCGCCAGGGTCAAGATCCCGTTGGAGAAGACAAGGCGGTCGCCCCGGCGGGCCAGCTGCTTGGGGAGGAACCCGTCCTTGGCCACGATGCTGGCCAGGCGGGGGAAGTCGGCGTAAGCGGTGTTGGCCGCCAGGGTCAAGATGGCCGCGGTCGCCACCTGGAGGAGGATGTACAGCGGGCCCGGGCCGAACACCACCCGGCCCAGCTCCGACAGGACGGTCTCGTTGCGGCTGGGATAGGGGCGAAGGTGGTGACCGAGCACCGAGACGCCGAAGAACAGGGCGCCCAGGATGGTGCCCATCCACGCCATCGTCATGGCCGCGTTCTTCGATTCCGGCGCCTTGAAGGCGGGGACTCCGTTGGAGATGGCCTCGACGCCGGTCAGGGCGACGGCTCCCGAGGAGAAGCCCTTCAACAAAAGGAACAGCCCCAGGTGCCCCCCGGTCACCAGCGAGCCGGTGTACGCCTTGGGGTCGAACGGCACGGGTGCGATATGGCCGAAATAGGTGCGCCCCAGCCCTAACGCCAACAGCAGTGCCATGATCCCGATGTAGGTGTAGGTCGGGACCGCGAAGAGGGCACCCGACTCCCGCAGGCCCCGCAGGTTGGCCAGCGTGATGACGGCGATGGCCACCAGGCAGACAAGCACGCTGCGGGGCGCCAGGCTCCGCAGCGCCGGCAGGGACACGACGGCGGCCGTCCCCGCCGAGATGGACACCGCCACCGTCAGGACGTAGTCGATCATCAAGGCGGCCGCGGCCACCAGCGAGGGCATGCGACCCAGGTTCTCCCGGCTGACGATGTAGCTACCCCCGCCATTCGGGTAGGCGTGGATGGTCTGGCGGTACGAGATGACCACGACAACCAGCAGGGCGCCCACGACCAGTGAGAGGGGGACCAGCTTGGCCAGCCCGAGAGCCAGGCTGGCCCCGCCCGCGCTGAGCACCACCAGGATCTGCTCGGTGGCGTAGGCGGTCGACGAGATGGCGTCGGCGGAGAAGGTCGGCAGCGCCAGCAGCTTGGGCAGCCGTTGCTCGTCGGCTTCGCGGGTCGCGAGCGGCCGGCCCAGTAGCACCCGCTTGACGATGGAGGTCATGGATCCCGTTTATCCCGGACCGCGGAACTCTAACCGGGCAGGCAGAAAAGGGGGCCGGGCGTCAGAAACCGGGACCGTAAGCTGGCGTTGCTTCTATGTCGACCTTCTCGGTAATGGTGCACGACCTCTCCGGAACCTCGGGTACGCGCGACATCGACGCCGGAGCCACCGCGGGCTCCCTTTTTCCCAACCTGCCGGGGATCGTGGCGGTCCGGATGGGGGGCCGGCTCCGGGATCTGGCCACGCCCCTGCAGCCCGGCGACGAGGTGGAGCCGGTGGCGATGGACAGCCCCGACGGGCTGGCCATCCTGCGCCATTCGACGGCCCATGTGCTGGCCCAGGCAGTGCAGGGGTTGTTCCCCGGGGTCAAGCTGGGCATCGGGCCCCCCATCGAGAACGGCTTCTACTACGACTTCGATGTCGAGGTCCCCTTCACCCCCGACGACTTGAAGGCCATCGAGAAGCGGATGCGGGAGATCGTCAAGCAGTCCCAGCGCTTCTCCCGGCGGGTCACCGACGACGAGAGCGCCCGGGCCGAGCTGGCCGACCAGCCCTACAAGTTGGAGCTGATCGGGCTCAAGGGCGGCGCTTCCTCGGATTCCGAAGCCATGGTCGAGGTGGGGCCGGGCGAGCTGACCATGTACGACAACCTGCACGGCCGGACCGGCGAGCTCGTCTGGACCGACCTGTGCCGGGGCCCCCATCTGCCCACCACCCGCAACATCGCCGCCTTCAAGCTGTTGCGCAGCGCCGGCGCCTATTGGCGGGGCAGCGAGAAGAACCCGCAGTTGCAACGCATATACGGCACCGCCTGGCCCTCGGGCGAGGCCCAGGACCAGTACCTGGCCCATCTGGCGGAAGCGGAACGCCGGGACCACCGCCGGCTGGGGGCGGAGCTGGACCTGTTCTCATTCCCGCCGGAGATCGGCAGCGGTCTCGCGGTGTTCCACCCCAAAGGGGGCACCATCCGCCGGGTGCTGGAGGACCACTCCCGGCGCCGCCACGAAGACGCCGGTTACGAGTTCGTCAATACGCCGCACATCACCAAGGAGCAGTTGTTCCAGACCTCAGGGCACCTCGGCTGGTACGCCGAGCACATGTACCCGCCCATGGAGCTGGAGGGGGCCCGGTACTACCTGAAGCCCATGAACTGCCCGTTCCACATCCTGATCTACCGGGACCGGGGCCGGTCGTACCGGGAACTCCCACGGCGGTACTTCGAGTTCGGCACCGTGTACCGCTACGAGCAGTCGGGCGTGATCCATGGGCTGACCCGGGTGCGGGGGCTCACGATGGACGATGCGCACATCTTCTGCACCCCGGAGCAGGTGGTCGGCGAGCTGAAGAGCCTGCTGCAGTTCGTACTCGACCTGCTGGCCGACTTCGGGCTCTCCGACTTCTACCTCGAGCTGTCCACCCGGGGTCCGGAGAAGGAAAAGTTCGCAGGCTCCGACGAGGACTGGGAAGCGGCGACAGACGCGCTGCGGACGACTGCCGAGGCGGCGGGCCTGGACCTGGTGCTGGACGAGGGCGGAGCCGCCTTCTACGGGCCCAAGATCTCGGTCCAGGCCCGCGATGCCATCGGCCGGACATGGCAGATGTCGACGATCCAGGTCGATACCCAACTGCCGGTTCGCTTCGAGTTGGAGTACGACGCCCCCGACGGGACCCGCAAGCGCCCCGTCATGATCCACCGGGCCCTGTTCGGGTCCATCGAACGCTTCTTCGGGATCCTGGTGGAGCACTATGCCGGGGCCTTTCCGGCCTGGTTGGCACCGGTCCAGGTCATCGGCATCCCGATCACCGAGGGCCAGGTTCCGTACTTGGATTCGGTGGCTTCTTCCCTGAAGGCGGCCCGGGTGCGGGTCGACGTCGACCGGTCGGACGAGCGGATGCAGAAGAAGATCCGCAACGCCCAGAAGCAGAAGATCCCCTTCATGCTGCTGGCCGGCGAGGAGGACCAGGCCAAGGGCACGGTGTCGTTCCGGTTCCGGGACGGGTCGCAGCGCAACTTCGTCCCCCGGGACGAGGCGGTGGCGTCGGTTATCGAGTGGGTGGCGTCGCGGGACAACTCCGACCCGACGGCCGCCCGGCCGTCGCTCTCAGCCGAGGCTTAGTTCCCGCTCACCTGGGACCCAGGCGGGCGGCGACAATGGTGGTCGTGGTCGCCGTGACCAACACCCAGGCGTTGTGGTATCTCACCCGCGGCACCGGCCTGGTGGCGCTGCTGCTACTGACCGCCTCGGTGCTGTTGGGCGTGCTGGAGTTCAGCACCTGGGCCCGGCCTAACTGGCCCCGTTTTGTCACGGCGGGGCTGCACCGCAACATCTCGCTGCTGGTCGTCGCCTTCCTCGGGGTGCACATCGCCACCGCGGTGCTGGACACCTTCGCCCCGATCGGCTGGCTGGACTCGGTCCTGCCCTTCGTCTCCCGCTACCGGCCCCTCTGGCTGGGGCTCGGCGCCGTGGCCTTCGACCTGTTGCTGGCGGTCGTCATCACCAGCCTTCTGCGCCGCCGGTTGGGCTATCCGACCTGGCGCGCCATCCACTGGTTCAGCTACGCCTGCTGGCCCATCGCCCTGATCCACGGGTTCGGCACCGGATCCGACACGGTCGTCCCCTGGGTGCTCCTTCTCTCGCTGGCCTGCCTCGGTGCCGTCCTGGCGGCCGTATGGTGGCGACTCTGGAAGAGCCGCGACATGGGCCCGGCGTATGCCTCGACCCGATGGCTGGCGAGCGCCGCCAGCGTGCTGGTGCCCGTCGTGGTAGTGGTGTGGCTGGTGCTGGGGCCGCTGCGGCCCGGCTGGTCGAGCCGGGCGGGCACCCCGAAGGCCGAGGTCACGTCCACGTCTTCGGTCGGGGGTTGAGCTCCCCGTGACCGTGAAGCTGGCCGTCAACTGGATTCAGTGCAAGCGCCACGGCTTGTGCGCCGAGCTGTTCCCCGAGGGGATCACCCTCGACGAATGGGGCTATCCGATCATCGACCCCACCCCGATCCCGCCCCACCTCGAGGCCCACGCCCGGCGGGCCGCTGAGGCCTGCCCCACCCTGGCCCTGCTGCTGGGTCACGAGAGCTGATCACGCCCGGCGGAATGCCGGCGCCGACATCGCGGTTCCCGAAGGCATGGAGATCAAGGAACTCGGGCACCTGGTGCTGTATGTGCGGGACGTGAAGCAATCGGCAGCCTTCTATCGCGACGTCCTCGGGTGGAAACAGATCAGCCCCGAGGGGCTGCCCGTGGCCGCCTTCTCCAGCGGGCGGACCCACCATGAACTGCTGCTCATCGAAGTCGGCGCCGGCGCCGCGCCCCTCCCCCGGGGCCGTCACCTCGGCCTCTACCATTTCGGCCTCAAGGTCGGGGACAGCGACGACGAGCTGCGCCGCGCCCTGGCGGCGGTACAAGCCGCCGGCGTGACGATCGCGGGAACGTCCGACCACACCGTCTCCCACAGCGTCTACATCTACGATCCCGACGGCAACGAGATCGAGCTGTACATCGACGTCCCGGGAGTCGATTGGAGCGAGCATCCCGAAACAGTTCTGGCCCCCATCCGCCCCCTCTCCCTGTAAACCCTTCCTCATCCAGAATGGCCTATAGCCCCGAAGAGTAAATCGGAGGAAGTCGAATACCGGAAATCATCCGGCGGAAACATCGACAACTCCGGCGTTATTCGATATCGGCTCGTTTAGAGGTCGCATCCACCCCGGAGTGACCAAGAGGGAGGAAACCTGTGTCAGTTGACGACCGGGCTCTGCGATCACTGATCGAAGAGTCCGCAGATATTCAGTCCGACGCCATGAAGACCACCAAGAGTGGCCTGGCTGACGTCGTCGAGCAAGGATTGGAGCGCCAGTCCACTGGCGGTTTCGACCCCGAGGAGACACGGGCCTACCACATCGAGCGGCGCCGTTTGCTCGGCACCGGCCTCAAGGGTGTGGGCGCGGTGGCGGGCACGGCGCTCGGCGCCGGCCTCTACCAGATGTTCACCCAGCCCGCCTTCGCCGACAGCACCATGGACATCCAGGCGGGCCAGACTGCGGCCTCGATCGAGAACCTGGCGATCAAGGTGTACAACGTGGCGGCCGGGTTGCCGTTCATGAAGAACATCCCGGCTCCCGCCGGGCCTACGGTCACGGTGTTCGTCACCCAGACCATCCAGCAGCACACCGCCCATGCCGCGGCCTTCAATGCCGCGGTCATGAATCTCGGTGGCAAGCCGCAGACCGGCCTGGACATGCCCGTGTACAACAGCGTTGTTGTCCCCGAGCTGCCCAAGCTGAAGTCCCCCCTCGACGTGGTCAACTTTGCCGCCGTCCTGGAGAATGTGGCCGCCGAGACCTACGCCCTGGAGACGGCTGCGGTCAGCGACAAGGGCCTGCGCAACGCCTTCTCGTCGATCATGGGCGTCGAGGCCCAGCACGTGTCGGTCCTGCTGGCAGTGGCCGCACTGCTCGGCGGAGGCGCACCTCAGCTGATCACCATCCCCCCGCCCGCCGACAAGCTGCCCGAAGCGGCTGGCTCGGTGGGATTCCCCCGCTCCTTCTACGGCCTCGACATGGCTCGCCCGGCCACTGAGGGAGCCGTTCAATGACCAAGCGCGGAGACAACGAGATGCAGATCAGCGAGCGCGAGCTCATTGTCATGACCAAGGATCTCGACGAGATCCACCACGCCACCCTGCCGGCCATGCACGAGGCGGCCGCCGAGTACTCCGAGCTCAGCCATGAGCTCCGGGCCGACGCCGACCCTGCGGGCGCCGGCGCGGATGCTCGGCGTGGGCCCAGCCGCCGAGGCTTTGTGATCGGTGCCGGCCTCGGTGTCGGTGGCTTGCTACTGGCCGCCTGCTCCAAGTCCAAGACGTCCGTGGGCGGAACCAGCAGCACGACGGCAGCCGGCGCCACCTCCGGCGGTGTCGGCAAGGGCAATCCCTACACGGGTGACCTGGCCGTGGCAGCTCTGGCGGCCAGCCTCGAGAACCTGGCTGTCGCCACCTACCAGGCGGGACTCGATGCCGCCACAGCTGGCAAGTTGGGCGCTGTTCCCCCCGCTATCGCCAAGTTCGCGACGACGGTACAAGGACAGCACAAGGACCACGCGGCTGCGTGGAACTCCATCATCACCGGCGCCGGCAAGACGGCGATTTCCGGGGTCGACACCACGGTGAAGGATGCCGTCGTCACCCCCGGGTTCGCCGCCGTGAAGGACATTCCGGGTTTGGCCAAGTTCGCCTTGGGTCTCGAGGACGCGGCGGCCGCCACCTACCTGAATGCCATCCAGAATGCGCTGCAAGCTGCGAGCGCCATCAAGATCGCGGCCACCATCCAGCCCGTGGAAATGCAGCACAGCGCCATCCTGCATTTTGTCCTCGGCGATTACCCGGTTCCGGATGCCTTTGCCAAGACTTCGGGTGCCCGGCCATTGAGCGACACCATCGGCTAGCCCAAGGTGTAGTTCGGATGTGAACGGCTGTGTGAAGAGTGGTCCCCCGCGGGGGACCACTCTTCATGTCACTCGAAACGAGCCATGGAGACGAACCAGCCCCCGGGACCGTTTTCCGCCGTCAGCGCCACCGCAGTCCCATTGGGGAGGCGGTAGATGCAGTGGGCGGGGCCGGCCACCGGTACCGAACACCCGCGGGGCTGCAGTCCACCCGCCGGATACCTCTGGGCGAACACGGCGTCCACCGCGGCCGGGGTGGCGTCAGTAAGGGCTACCGCCCGGTCCCCGGCCTTCCAGGCCGCCACCAGGTGGGCTCCGGCCAGGTCCTGCGAGGACTGCGGGGCGCTGGCGCGGTAAACCGTGACCGGGGGGGCGGTCGACGCGGTGGTGGCCACCGGGACCGTGGTCGGCGGGTTGGACCCGCCGGAGACCGCGGGCCCGGCTGTACTGGCCCCCTGACACCCGGCCACCCCGAGAAGAAAGACAAGGGCCGTCATAAAGAGGGTGGCCCCCACCGGCCTGACCGGCCTGACCGGCCCGACCGGCCCGACCGGCCTGACCAGAGCAGCCATCACGGGCGGCGCCCTCAAACCGGCGCGATCACGAAACATGGTGCGGGAGCATGGCACGAACGTCGTCGATGACGTCGGCGTCTTCCGCCGACTTGTCTTGGCGGTACCGGCGCACCCGGGCGAAGCGCAGCGCCACCCCCCCCGGATAGCGGGTGGAAACCTGAACCCCGTCCAAGGCGATCTCGACGACCAGTTCCGGCCGGACGTGCACCACGGGGCCCACGGTGGCGGTCTGCGACGCCAGCAGGCGCTCGGTCTGCCATCCCAGCATCTCGTCGGTCAGGCCCTTGAAGGTCTTGCCCAGCATCACGAACCCCCCGTCGGGATTGCGGGCGCCGAGGTGGAGATTGGACAGCCACGCCCGGCGCCGCCCGTGACCCCATTCTGCGGCCAGCACCACCAGGTCCAAGGTGCGCACCGGCTTGACCTTCTTCCACGCCTGGCCTCGCCGCCCCGCCTCGTAGCGGGAGTCGGCCGCCTTGACCACGATGCCCTCGTGGCCGGCTGCCACCGCGTCGTCGAGGAAGCGCTGGGCCACCGCCGGATCGTCGGTCACGGTGGCCGGTACCGCACCGACGCCCACCAGGCGCTCCAGGACGGCCCGCCGCTCCGCCAGCGGCCGGTCCAGAAGGTCAACGCCGTCGGCGTGGAGGCAGTCGAACCACCACACGGAGAGTTCCGGGCCGCCCCCGCTGCCGCTGAAGCGGCTCATGGTGTCCTGGAACATATCGGGCCCGATGACCTCGCCGTCGAGAACGAGGGAGGCGGCCGGCATGGCCCGCACCAGGGCCGCCACGCCCGGCAACCGGGCCGTCACATCGTTGAGGTTGCGGGTGAAGAGGCGCACCTCCACCCCCACCCGGTGAGCCTGGACTCGGGCTCCGTCGAGCTTCCATTCCACCGACGATGGTCCCGTCACCGCCTCGGCGACGCTGGCCGCGCTCGACGCCAGCATCGGCTGGACGGGCCGCAGCACCTGCAGCCCCATGGCAGCCAGCCCTGCCGCCCCCTCGGCGCGCGCGACCACCGCGGTCCGAGCCAGATTGCCGCCCAGCATCACCGCCCGGCGCATGGTCTCGACAGGCACCCCGGCGGCCCGGGCCACAGCGTCGGTGACGACGCCTTCCAGGGCCCCATGGCGCAACTCCCCCAACAACAGGCGCCGGATGAACAGCGCCTCCTCGGCGCTGGCCCGGGTGAGGAGCCGAGCGAGCATTCCTGTCCTCGCGGCACCGGAGCCAGGTCCCCCCAGGGCCCGCAGTGCACTGAGCGCCACGTCGAGGTCGGCGATGGTCAGTGGAGGTCCATCATCGGACGCCGCGCCGTCGGCGGCGGTCATCAAGGCGGCCCAACCGACTCCGATTTTCCCCTGCCGGGGCTCCCCGGCCAGGGCGGCGACGACCGCCTCGACCTCCTCCGGCGGGACCCGCCCGATCAGGGCGGCCAGGGCAGCCACTTTCGCCGACCGGGAAGGGGTTCCCGCGACCAGCGAGCAGGTAGCGACCACGTCGGCGAGCAGCATGTCGGGTGTGATCCTGCCGCAGCCGGCGCCGTCGGCGTGGGTTAGGCGGCTCATGGCCAACCGGGCCGGCGGCGCCCGCGTAGCGTCGAGGGATGCCCGACGACCAGGTAGGCGCGCTCGCAGAGGAGTACTGGGAGACGTTCCTAGAGACGAGTCCGACGATGGCGACCATCCTGGGCGACCACCGCTACGACGATCGCATCGAGGACCTGTCGGCCCCCGGCGAGCAGCAGCTACGTCGTCGGTGGTCGGATCTGGCCGAGCGGGTGTCAGCGCGGGACAGGTCGGGCCTCGACCGCGTCGACCGGGCCACGTGCCGCCAGCTGGACCAGGAGATCGGCGACGCCATGGCCGGCATCGACGAGCGCCTGGCCGAGCTGCAGTCCGACCAGATGACGAGCTATCACGTGGGCCTGCTGATCTCGGCCTCGCTGGTGTCAGCCCCGGATCCGGAATCGGCCTGGAAGCTCGTGGCCCGGTTACGCCAGATCCCGCGTGCCTTCCAGCAGGCCGGTCAACGCTTCCTCGATGGCGCCGCGGCCGGCCGCCCCCCGGCCCGGGTGTGCGTCAACCGCTCGCTCAACGTGACTGAGGGTTACCTGGCCTCGCCCCTCGAGACCGATGTGTTCGCGCAACTGAAGGGCCCCGAGGGGTGGGTCGAAGAGACCAAGTGGCGGGCTGCCCTCCAGGAGGCGGTCCGTGACGACGTCCGCCCCGCCTATCGCCGGATGGCGAGGCTCCTGCGTGACCACCTGCTCCCAATCGCCCGCGATGACGACCACTGCGGCCTGGGATGGCTCAAGGACGGACCGCAGATCTACGCCACCTTGATGCGCCACCACACCAGCCTCGACCTCACGCCCGACGAGGTCCACCAGTTCGGCCTGTCCGAGGTGACCGGCAAGTTGCCGGGCGAGTACGCGGACGTGGCCGGCCGGCTCCTCGGCCTCGCCGAGCCGGCCGAGGTCTTCGAACGGCTGCGCCACGACAAGAGCCTCCGCTTCCGCACACCTGACGAGATCATGGACGCCGCCCAAACGATCCTGGATTCCGCCTCGGCGGCGATGGCCGACTGGTTCGGCCGGCTCCCGCGGACGCCCTGCGTGATCGAGCCGGTTCCCGAATACCTGGCCGCCGACTCGCCGGGCGCCTATTACGTCCCCCCAGCCCCGGACGGATCAAGGAGCGGGACGTACTTCGTCAACACCCACCACCCCGAGAACAAGCCTCGTTACGAAGCGGCGTCGGTGGCGTTCCACGAGGCCATACCGGGCCACCATCTGCAGCTCACGATCGCCTCGGAGTTGTGCGAGCTGCCCCGGTTTCGGCGCTTCTCCCTTGCCAACGCCGCCTACTGCGAAGGTTGGGGCCTGTACTCGGAACGCCTCGCCGAGGAAATGGGCCTCTATCCCGGTGACCTGGACCGGCTCGGGATGCTCAGCGCCGATTCGTTGCGTTCCTGCCGGCTGGTCGTGGACTCCGGGCTCCACGCCATGGGCTGGTCGCGCCACCAAGCGATCGAGTTCATGGTCGCCCACACCCCGATGTCGCGTGCCGAAGTCGAAGTCGAGGTCGATCGCTACATCGCCATGCCCGGCCAGGCCCTGGCCTACAAGGTGGGCCAGCGGGAGATCATCGGCCTCCGGGACGTGGGCCGGACCGCCCTCGGACCCCGGTTCGACATCAAGGGTTTCCACGACGCCGTGCTCGGATCGGGATCGGTGAGCCTCCCGGTCCTGCGCGACGCGGTCGAGGACTGGATCGCAGGGGGTCGGTAGAAATTCTCCGCAAGTCTGCGCCTCGTCGTGCGTTCCCCCTTCAGGGGCCCCCACATGTTCCCTGAATGTGGCACCGAGGCAGTGCCGCCAGCGCCGACTGGTGCCACGCAGGGGGCGGGGGTTGCGGAGTTGGCCGGCCGGTCTGCAAGTCCGGCCGGCCACCTCCGCCCATCTCGTTCGGCCATCGTCGTTCTCCCGTTCATCGTCGTATTCCTGGCGGCGCTGGGCGGCTGCTCCCCCTCCCCCCCCAAGTCGCGGTCCGCGGCGCCGCTCCCATCCTCGACCCTCTCCCACTCGACGCTGCCCGCCCCGACGACGGCCCCTTCCGCCCCCGGCCCCTGTGGGTGGGCGGCCGCTCCGCCGGCCAGGTACCAGCACGTGATCTGGATCTGGATGGAAAACCACAGCTGGCCCCAGGTCCTCGGTGACCGCGCCGCGGCGCCGTACGAGGTGTCGCTGGCGGCCCAGTGCGCCACTGCGACCGCGTACCGCGATGTGGGCAGCCCCTCTCTGCCCAACTACATCGGGGCGACCTCGGGCGGGACCCAGGGCATGTCCGACGACGCCTCACCGCCCAGCCATCCGTTAACCGTCGACAACCTGTTCCGGCAGGTACGGGCCGCGGGAGGAACGGAGAGAAGCTATCAGGAGGACATGACCCAGCCCTGCCAGGCGTCGGCGGGGGGCCGCTACGCGGTGAAGCACAACCCGGCCGCCTACTACGTGGGGCCCAACGGCGAGGACCGGGTGGCCTGCCAGGCCGACGACGTGCCCTTCCCGCAACTGGCGGCCGACCTCGGCGCGGGAAACCTGCCCACTTTCGCGTTCGTCACCCCGAACCTCTGCCACGACACCCATGACTGCCCGGTGGCCACCGGTGACGCCTGGTTGGCGGGCGAGCTGCCCTCGATCCTGACCAGCCCGGTCTACCGCCAGGGCACCACCGCCATCCTCGTGGTGTGGGACGAGTACAGCCCGGTGCCCAACCTCATGATCGGCCCGGCGGTGCATCCGGGCACCGTCGTGAGCCAACCGTTCGACCACTTCGCGGTGCTGGGCGCCACCGAGGAGCTGTTGGGCCTCCCGGGCCGGCTCGGCGCCGCCGCCCAGGCGCCCAGCCTGCGAGCGCTCTTCAACCTCTGACCGGCCCCCCGGCTGGCTCTCAGCGCAGTCTCAGCCGGCCCCGTGATACTCGACGGTATGGACAGCGCCGGGCGCGATCTCGGTCTCCGCCGCCTCTCCCGCCTGACCCGCTGGGTGGTGGGCACCGCAGTGGTCCTGGCCGGCGCCTTCTCCGCCCTCGTCGCCCAGGCCCGGCCGGGCCAGGCCAAGGCGGCGACGACCATCACCCCCACGACCCAGCCGGCACCCGGGAACAGCTTCCTGCAGCCCCCCAGCCAACCACCGACGCGAGCCAGCGGCGGTCGTGGCGTGGCCACATCCGGGTCGTCATGACAGCGACGCTCCTCCCGGTCAGTTTCCCGGCCCTGGGCAGCACCGCGGTCGTGGTGGTGGACGCTGGCCAGGAGGCGGCCGTGGTCGCCCTGGAGGCGGTCAGGGACGAAGTGGCGGCCATCGACGGGTCCTGCAGTCGTTTCCGACCCGATTCTGAGCTGTCCCGCCTCAATGCGGCGGCAGGCCAGCCGTTCCCGGCCAGCCCCGGGTTCATGGACGCGGTCCTGGTGGCACTGCAGGCAGCCCGCCTCACCGGTGGTGTGGTGGACCCCACTGTCGGGCGAGCCATGCGCCTGCTCGGTTACGACCGGGACTTCGCGGTTCTCATCGGCCCCTCCTCGATGCGGCCCGATCACCCGGCCGGCTCGGCCCGCCCGCGCCGCCCGATGGCGACAGTTGTGGCTCGACCCCACCCTGCCCCGGGCTGGCGGATGGTCACCGTCGATCGGACTCGGGGCACCATCTCCCTACCCGAAGGGGTGGAACTCGATCTGGGCGCCACCGCCAAGGCGCTGGCCGCTGACCGAGCCGCCGCCGCTGCCCACCGGGTGGCGGGCTGCGGCGTCCTGGTCAGCCTGGGCGGCGACGTGGCGGTCGCCGGTCCCGTCCCCGCTTGCGGGTGGTCCATCCGGGTCACCGACGACCACGCCGGGCCGGCCGATGCACCCGGTCAGACCATCGACCTGTGGAGCGGCGGGCTGGCCACCTCGGGAACCACGGTTCGCCGCTGGCACCAGGGTGGCCAGGAGCGGCACCATCTGCTCGACCCCGCCACCGGCCGGCCGGCTGCGTCGCCCTGGCGGACCGTCAGCGTGGCCGCCGCCTCCTGCGTCGATGCCAACACCGCCAGCACCGCCGCTGTCGTGCTCGGAGCGGCCGCCCCCGGCTGGCTGGCGGCTCACGGCCTGCCAGCCCGGCTCGTCGCCATCGACGGGGCGGTCACCACGGTGGCCGGTTGGCCCGAACCATGACCGCCGTGGCGAGCCCCACCTGGCCCCATCGGTTGGGCGACCTGCCCCGGCTCCTGCCACCGACTGACGCGCCCTTGGCGCTCGCCGCCCACCAGCAGCGGTACGGGCCCCTTCCCGCCCTGGCTCCGGACTTCATCTCCGTCGTGGCGCGCAGCGGACTACGGGGCCGAGGCGGAGCGGGATTCCCCACCGCCCGCAAGCTGGCCGCAGTGGCGGGGCAACGACCGCGCCGCCCCCCGGTCGTGGTGGCCAACGGTTCGGAGAGCGAACCGGCCAGCGGTAAGGATCGCACCCTCCTCGCCCTGTCCCCCCACCTGGTCCTCGACGGCGTGGCGGTCGCGGCGGGCGCGGTCGGCGCCACTGAGGCCATCGTCTGCGTCGAACGGACCGCGGGGCCGGCCTACCGGGCTGTAACCGGGGCGCTGGCGGAACGGACCGACCGGGTGCCGGTGCGGGTGGTGATCGTCCCCAGCCGCTACGTCTCGGGCGAGGAGACGGCGCTGGTCAACCTGCTGAACGGCGGCCCCGGCAAGCCGGCCTTCGTGCCCCCCCGGCCCTTCCAGCGCGGGGTCCACGACCGCCCGACCCTGATCGACAACGTCGAGACCCTCGCCAATCTGGCCCTCATCGCCCGCTATGGCAGTGACTGGTTCCAGCGCCTGGGGACGGCAGCCACGCCCGGGTCCATGCTGGTTACCGTATCGGGCGCCGTGGCCCGGCCCGGCGTCGTGGAAGCCGCCTGCGGGACCATCGTCGGCGACGTGTTCCAGACCGCCGGAGGACCGACCGAGCCGCTCTCGGCCGTGCTGCTCGGTGGCTACTTCGGTACCTGGTACCCGCCCGAGGCGGCCTGGGGGCGCCCCATCGACCTCAGCGTCGGGGCAGGCGTCGTCCTCGCCTTCCCGGCTTCGGTCTGCGGCCTGGTCGAGGTCGCCCGGCTGGCCCGGTGGCTGGCCGGGCAGTCGGCCGGCCAATGCGGCCCCTGCGTCAATGGGCTCCCGGCCATCGCGGCCGGCGTCGATGCCCTGGTGCAGGGCCGGATGACCCCCGAGGGCGTCACCAATCTCCAACGCCACTTGGCCGTGGTGGTGGGCCGCGGTGCCTGCCACCTGCCCGACGGCGTCAGCCAGGTCGTGGCGTCGGGGCTCAACGTCTTCTCCTCAGAGATCGAGGCCCACCGGGTCGGGCGTTGCGGTGGCCGTCGTCTGGCACCGATACTTCCGCTGCCCCGGTCCGACCCGTACTGAACCCGGCTCCGAGCCAAGATGGGGCCGTGCCGCCCGCCGAGCCCCCTACAGATGCCGAGCCCACCGCGGCGCCGCCCCCGGCCCGCCGGAGCCTGTACCTCGCCATCGCCGCGGGGCTGGTCGTGGTGGCCGTCGGAGCGGTCCTGCTGGCCGCCCACACCAGCCCGTCGAGCCTTCAACCCAAGGTCGACCCGAGCCACCTACCGGTCGGCCCCGTCGCCCCGGCGGTCAACGCGGTCGGCTGGATCGACTCCCCGCCCCTCACGCCGAGCGCCCTGGCGGGCAAGGTCGTCCTCTACGACTTCTGGACGTACTCGTGCATCAACTGCGTCCGCACCCTCGGGTACATCCGGTCGTGGTACGAGCGCTATTCCGCCCAGGGCCTGGTGATCATCGGTATCCACTCGCCCGAGTTCGACTTCGAGAAGAACCATGCCAACGTGACCCGGGCCGTCAGCAGCCTCGGGGTTACCTGGCCCGTCGCCCTGGACGACAAGATGGTCGTCTGGCAGGCCTTCCACAACAACTCCTGGCCCGCCGACTACATCGCCGACCCCTCGGGCCGCCTCCGGTATGCCCATGTCGGCGAAGGCGACTACGCCCAGACCGAAGACGTCCTCCGGACCCTCCTCGGCGTGAGTCCGACCGCGCCGCGGGCCGCCTCCCCCTCGGCTGGCGCGACCGCGAACGCACCGTCCACTCCGGACATCACTCCGGAGACCTATCTCGGCGTCCTGCGGGGCAATGACGCCCAACAGGGGACCGCGTCCTACCCCGATCCGACCTCGGTGCCCGTAGACACCGCCAAGCTCTCCGGTTCGTGGACGGGGACCGCCGACTATGTGCAGGCGGACCAGGCGGGCAGTGCCGTGGTACTGCACTACCAGGCCCGGGAAGTCAACCTGGTCCTGGCGCCACCCGCCTCGGGACCGGTGATCGTCACCTTGCTTCTGGACGGCCAACCGCTGCCTCTCGCCTACCGGACTCCCCAAACCGTCGTCGACGGGGCAGGCCGGACAACGGTCCTGGTGAACAACGCCGACATGTACCGCTTGGTGCTCGGCCCCGGCGTCGAGGGCCATACCCTGCGGGTGAGCGCCGGCGGCGCCGGCCTTTTGGCCTATGACTTCACCTTCGGGAGGTGAGGGTGGCCCGACGTCGCCATGCTGCGTGATCTGATCGCCCTGTTCGGTGCCGGAGTGGCGTCGTTCCTGGCCCCCTGCCTGGTACCGCTGCTGCCCGCCTACCTCGGCATCATCACCGGCGAGGCCAGCGCCGGCCGCGACGCCAGCCGCGCCGTGCCCGCCACCGCGGTGTTCGTAGCGGGCTTCGCCACCGTCTTCGCGGGCCTGGGGGCGGCGGCGGGTCTGATCGGGTCGTCCCTGCACCACCTCCAGATGGTCGTGCAGCGGGTCGGAGGCGTGATCGTCGCCCTGATGGGATTAGCCCTCCTGGGACTGGTGCGGGGCCCGCTGACACGAGAGGTCCGGCTGTTCAAGCGGCTGCCCAAGATCGGAGGGCGGCTGCGCCCCTACGTGATCGGGGTCGCCTTCGGGGCGGCCTGGAGCCCGTGCGTGGGACCGCTGCTGGCAGCCGCCCTGACCGTGGCCGCAGCCAGCGGCCAGGCGGGTCGAGGCGCCATCCTCCTCCTGGCCTACGCGCTGGGCATCGGCGTTCCCTTCCTGGTGGCATCGCTGGGCCTCGCCTCGTGGCCGGCTCTGAGCGCTGCCCTGCGCCGGATGGGCCCCAAGATCGAACGGGTGGCCGGGGTGCTACTGGTGATCCTCGGCGTCCTGCTGGCCACCGACACCTACCGCCACCTGACCTCCTACCTGGCCCGGTTCACCCCGGCGGTGCACGGTCTCTGACAGCCGTGGGCGTCAACCGAAAACGAGCGAGACGGGACTGGGCCGCCTGCTTCCCGCCCCGAGTCGTCGTCGGTGGCAGGACGGAGGGCGTAAGGAAACCGATTAGTCTGGAGGCAACGGCTTATACGAGGAGGTGAGGGCGCATGCACAACGGCGAACCCCCCAGTAGTCGCTGGCTCCTCTGCGCCTCCCAAGCCGGGACTGCCGTGTAACTGCCGCATCACACGTCAGTCCGACGGCCTGGCTGGCTCATCGCCTCCCGTTCCCGCCCGACCAGAGCGAGGGTAGCCATGGCCATCCGTCCCCCTCTTCCGCCGAACCCGCTGCGAACGGTCCGCCGCCAACGCCAACAGCGGCTTCTGGCCACGCGCTCGCTTCGAGACAACCTGATCTCCCTGGCGGGCATCGTGCATGAGCCGGTGCTCAATCAGTCGGGCGAGGACATCGGAACACTGGTCGACGTGGTGGCCCGCTGGGACGGCGAGGAGTCGTATCCCCCGGTGACCGGACTGGTCGTGAAGGTGGGCCGGCGGGAGGCCTTCGTAGCCATTGAAGAGGTCGTGGACGTCCGCCACGACCGGGTCCAGCTGCGCTCGGCCCGCCTCGACCTCCGCGAGTTCGCCCGGCGCCCCGGTGAGGTGATGTTGGGCAAGGACGTCGTGGACCACCAGTTGGTCGACATCGACGGGGTGCAGGTCATCCGGGCCGCCGATCTCTACCTGGCCTGGATGCCGGCGCCCTCCACGACCGGTCCCGACGGCCCCGAGCGGGTCCTGCGCCTGGTTGGGGCCGACGTGAGCATGCAGACCCTCCTGCGCCGCCTGGGGCCCAAGAGGTGGCGGGGCCGGCCCACGCCGGAACGGGTCATCGACTGGTCCAACATCCAGCCGTTCGCGGGCGAGGTCCGCCAGGTCAAGCTGCGCTCCTCCAACGACGGACTGCAGCGGTTGCGCCCCGGGGAGCTCGCCGACCTGCTGGAGGACCTCGGGCGGTCGGGGCGCCAGGAGCTGCTGGCCAGCCTGGAGCCCGAGATGGCCGCGGACGCCCTGGAGGAGATGGACCCCGAGGAGCTGGGTGCCCTGCTCCGGGAGACGCCGCCCGAGCAGGCGGCGGAACTGGTCGCCAACATGGAGCCCGACGAGGCGGTCGACGCCCTCCGCGACCTCGACGAGGACGAACGCGAAGAACTGCTCGAGCACATGGACGACGAGCAGCGCGAAGAGCTGGTCGAACTGCTCGAGTACAAGGAGAACACGGCGGGCGGCTTCATGACCACCAGCCTCGTCCTGGCCACCCCCGACGAGCGGGTAGCCGATGTACGCGACCAGCTGCGGGCCGAGGTGGACCACCGAGGCGACATCGACGCGGTGGCGGTGGTGGACGAGAACGGCCGTTACGTCGAAGACGTCAGCCTCTACGACCTGGCCATCGCGGGCGACGCCCAGAAGATCAGCGAACTGCTGGCCGACCACGAACCGGTGACTGTCACCGCGGACGCAGAACTTCGGGAGGTGGCCTCGCAACTGACCGAAGCCCGGCGCTCCTCGGTTGTCGTGGTCGACGACGAATGCCGCCCTATCGGCCGCATCCTGGCCGACGACGTCATCGACGCCCTGCTGCCCGAGCGGGGCCGGTTCCACTTCCCGAGGCTGCTGTCTTGACGGCCACGGCGCCCGATGAGACCGTCGAGGCAACCCCACCTCCCGCGCTACGGGGTCCCATGTCCCGGCGCCGCCGGTTCCTCACCTACCTCGCCTGGGCGGGACCCGGGATCATCGCGGCCAACGCCGGCAACGATGCCGGGGGAATCGTCACCTACGCCTCGGCCGGGGCCCAGTACCGCTACCGGACCCTGTTCTTCATGGTCCTGGTCACCGTCGGCCTGGTCGTGGTCCAGGAGATGGCAGCCCGGCTAGGGGCGTTCACCGGCAAGGGCCTGGCGGCGCTCATCCGGGAGGAGTTCACCCTCCGGGTTTCCGCGTTCGCCCTGCTGTGCCTCATCCTGGCCAACGTGGGGCTGGTCGTATCCGAGTTCGCAGGGATCGGGGCGGCCCTGGAACTGCTCGGCGTCAGCCGGTTCATCTCCATCCCGATCGCGGCCATCGCCATTTGGGCCCTGGTCCTCTTCGGCTCCTACCGCTACGCCGAGCGCATCTTCCTGGTGCTTTCGTTGGTGTTCTTCGCCTACCCCCTGGCCGCCTTCCTCGGCCACCCCGACTGGGGCGCCGCCCTCGGGTCGACGATCGTCCCCCACCTGCTGGCCAGCAAGGGGTTCATCCTGCTCGGCGTGGCCCTGATCGGGACCACCATCACCCCCTACATGCAGCTGTATGTGGCGGCCGCGGTCGCCGACAAGGGGATCGGCCCCGAGGAGTACCGCTACGAGAAGCTCGACTCCATCGGTGGGGCCATCCTCGGCGACATCATCAGCCTGTTCATCATCATCGCGACCGGCGCCGCCATCGGAGGTGTGGGTCAGCCGTTGAGCTCGGCCAAGGATGCCGCCCAGGCCCTGCGTCCCGCGGCGGGGCGTTTCGCGGTCCAGCTGTTCGCGCTCGGGCTCTTCGGTGCCTCGGCCCTGGCAGCCGCGGTGGTCCCACTGTCCACCGCCTACGCGCTGTCCGAAGCGATCGGGGTCGAACGATCGGTTTCCCGGCGCTTCACCGAGGCACCGCTGTTCCTCGGGCTGTTCACGGGCCAGGTGGTGGTCGGGGCCGCGGTCGCCCTCGCCGGGGGCAACCTGATCGACCTGCTGATCCGGACCCAGATACTCAACGGCATCATCACGCCGGTGATCCTGGTATTCGTGTTGACATTGGCCAACCGGCGCAGCGTGCTCGGTGATGCCGTAAACGGGCCGATCTTCCGTGTGGTGGCCACCATTTGCGTCGCCGGTGTGAGCCTGATGTCGGCCGTGGTGGTGGTACAGACGGTGATTCCCTGGTTCGGGGTCTCCACCTGAGACGACTCCGGCGGTGAGCGGGCCCAACTCCCGATGATCGTGACCACGGTGAGCTGTGCCGTGATCGGTGCCCTGACCGACACCCACAGCGCCCGCCCGAACCCACGAGGAACGGCGCATTGCCCCATGAGTGGCGGGGGGCGTCTTCACCATCAACTCCGGCCCGTAATAGTCCCAGCCACGTGGGAGAGTGAATCCGGGCGGGACGGGCCTGCCCAGGTCTTGTGGTGACTGACGGATGACCGGGTTGATCGCAGACGTATCAGGCGCCGGGCCGGCGGTCGTGCTGTTGCACGGCCAACCGGGTAGCCGCGGCGACTGGGCCGCGGTGGCCAGGCGACTGGAGACCGACTACCTCGTCGTGGTTCCCGATCGTCCCGGGTACGGCGACACGGGAGGACGGGCCCGGGGCTTCCGGGCCAACGCGGCGGCCGTGGTCGGCCTGCTCGACCGCCTGGGTCTCGACCAAGCCACGATCGTCGGCTACAGCTGGGCGGGCGGCGCGGCCATCGCGCTGGCGGAGGAGGCGCCGGAGCGGGTGGCGGCCCTGGTACTGGTGTCCTCGGTCTGCCCGGGCTACAACCTCACCCGGTTCGACCGGATGCTGGCCGTGCCCCCCATCGGTACCGCCGTCACCGCGGGGGGACTTTTCCTGGCCCGGGGCGCCTTGGCCATCCCCTCGGTACGCCGGGCCCTCGAGCGTCGCCATCGCCCCGCCCCCGCCGGGCCGGGCGTGGACGCCAGCGTCACCGACGCCCATGGCGGCGACACCAACGGCACCGCCAACGCCGCCGACGATGCTGACCGCTCCGGCATCCTCGCCGGCGCCGGCGACGCCCACCCGGACACCCCGGCCGGTCGACACCGCCCCACCCGGGACCGAGACCGACGGGACAGCCCCGTCGCCCACCGGGTAAGCCGGCCCGCCCGGAGGGGTAGCCGGCCCACCCGCCGGGACACTCGCGACAGTCGCGACAGTCGCGACAGTCGGGACAGTCGGGACAATCGGGACGAATGGGATGGCGCCCCCGATCCCGATGCCCTGGTGACGGCATGGCGTCACAACCGGGTCTGGGAAAGCTTCGTCACCGAGCAGCAATGCCTGATCGACGAGTTGCCCTCCCTGGTCGTCGGGCTGGCCGGCATCGTGGCCCCGACGGTGGTCTTGCAGGGCGAGGCTGACCGTACCGTGCCCCCCGCCGCGGGACGCCAGTTGGCGGGCGCCATACCGGGCGCCCGGCTGGTCGAACTGGGCGCCGGCCACCTGCTCCTCCACCAACGCCCGGCGGCGGTAGTGGAGGCGGTACAGGACCTCACCCCCCGCTGACGCCGGTTGCCCCTGCGAACTTCACGCCCCGGGGGGGTCAGGCGGGATTCCGTTTCCCCGCTTCCTCCCGCCCCGGCGCCGGCCCTCAGCCGATGGCGCCCGGATGGCCCCCAGTCGGCGGGGAGGCGGCGAGCGGGCCTTTCCCCCCCTGAAGTTCCAGCGCCCGGGCCAGTCCCCGGGCGCTGTTGACCAGCCCCACGTGGGTGAACGCCTGGGGGAAGTTCCCGACCTGGCGGCGCCGGTGGGTGTCGTACTCCTCCGCCAGCAGGCCCACGTCGTTGGCCAGCCCCAGTAGGAGCTCGAAGCGGGCCCGGGCCTCGTCGACCCGGCCCATGGCGGCCAGGGCGTCAACCAACCAGAACGAACAGGGCAGGAAGGTGCCCTCTCTCCCCGCCACGCCATCGACCTCCGCGTGGGTCCGGTAGCGCATCACCAGGCCGTCGCTCACGAGTTCCCGCTCGATGGCGGCGACGGTCGACACCACCCGCTCGTCGCGGGCGGGCAGAAACCCGACCGAGGGGATCAGCAGGACGCTGGCGTCGAGATCGGTCGAACCGTAGTACTGGGTGAAGGCGCCGACGGCGGCGTTGTACCCCTCCCGGCACACCTCGTCGTGGATCTGCTGGCGCTGCGCCCGCCACCGCTCGAGGGGCCCGTCGAGGCCGTGGTTCTCGACCGCGGTCACCGCCCGGTCGAAGGCGACCCACGCCATTACCTTGGAATGCACGAAGTGGCGGCGCGGACCGCGTACCTCCCAGATGCCGTTGTCGGGCTCGGCCCAGTGGTCCTCGAGGAAGTCCATGACGGCCCGCTGCAGCCCCCACGACCAGCTGTTCTCGGCGATGCCATGACCCCGGGCCCGTTCCAGGACGTCCATGAGTTCCCCGTACACATCCAGCTGGAACTGTTGGGCGGCCGCGTTGCCCACCCGCACCGGGCGGGAGTCCTCGTAGCCGGGGAGCCAGTCGATGACGAGCTCGGGCAGGCGCCGCTCGCCCGCCGGGCCGTACATGATCTGGAGCTGCTCGGGGACGCCGGCCGCGGCCCGCAGCAGCCAGCCCCGCCACGCCTCGGCTTCGGCCACCGCCCCGGACTCGAGGAGAGCGTCGAGAGTGAGGGTGGCGTCGCGAACCCAGCAGTAGCGGTAGTCCCAGTTGCGGACCCCGCCCAGGTCCTCGGGTAGCGACGTGGTGGGGGCGGCCACGATGCCCCCGGTGGGGATGTAGGTAAGCGCCTTCAGGGTCACCAGTGACCGCCGGGCCTGGGCCTGCCACGGCCCGTGGACGTCGAGCAGCCCTTTGGAAAAGTCCTCCCAGAAGTCGAGGGTGTCCCGCAGAGCCGCCTCGGGATCGACCCGGGCGGGGAGAGGCAGGTGCGAAGGGAAGGCGGTGAGTACGAAGGGGACGCGCTGGCCTTCGGAGATGGAAAAATGGGCCCGGGTGCGCAGGCCCTTCCCGTGCGTCGGGATCCCGGTGCGCAGGACCACGGCGTCGGGCCCGCCGATGGCCAGCAGCGACGGGTAGGCCTGGTCGGCCTCGGGGACCCGCCGCACCCAGGGGACCTGCCAGCCGTAGTCGAACCGGATGACCAGTTCCATCTCCATGTCCACCTTCCCGCTCCTGCCCTCTACGATCCGGACCACGTCGGGCCGGGTTTGCCGGGGGGGCATGAAGTCGATGATGCGGACCTGGCCGGTAGGGGTGGTGAAATCGGTCTCCAGGACCAGGCTGTCGCCGCGGTAGCGGCGGGTGGTGGCGATCACGGGGCCGGAGGGGCCGGAGGGGCCGGAGGGGCCGGAGGGGGCCGGAGGGGCCGGAGGGGCCGGAGGGGAGCGTTTTGCCAAAAACTGATGTCCCAGCGCGATTTTTTGGCAAAACGGTACCGGCGGACCTGTCGTCGGGGCTGTCGGGGCTGTCGGGGCTGTCGGGGCTGTCGTCAGCGCTGTGGAGCGACGGGTGGATGAGCCAGCGGCCGTGGTCGGGTGTGCCGAGCAGGGCCGCGAAACAGGCGCCGGAGTCGAACCGGGGCACGCACAGCCAATCGATGGAACCGTCGCAGCCCACCAATGCCGCGGTCTGGGTGTCGCCGATCAGGGCGTAGTCCTCGATGCGCGAAGCCATGGGGCGCGACCGGGCGGAGGGGGCCGGCCCCGGGCTAGACGGCCAGGAAGCGGCGGACCGAAAACGCGGACCCGATGATCCCGATGAGGCCACCCACGACCATGATGGCGACGCCGGTGAGGATCGCCTCGTGGGGGGTGACATACAACGGTGGCCCGCCCACCAGGGTCCCGCTCGACGCCAGGGACGCGATGGTGCCCCGGAAGACGTAGGCGATGACGAAGGCCACCGCGGCCCCGAGGATCCCCTGGATCGCCCCCTCCAGCATGAACGGGATCTGGATGAACCAGTTAGTCGCCCCGACCAGTTTCATGACCGCGATCTCCCGCCGGCGGGCGAAAATGGCCAGCTGGATAGTGTTCACGATCAGGGCGAACGCCCCCGCGAAGGCGCCGATGGCCAGCACGATGGCCACCTTCCGGCGGGTGTCGAACTGCTTCAGGATGTTGCTGATGACTTCCTTGGCGTAGACGACCTCTTTGACGCCCGGTTGGCTCTGGAAGCGCTGGCCTATGGCGTTGACGTCCTCCGCCTTGCTGGGCACCACCCGGTACGAGGGCGGCATGTCGTTCACGCTCAGGCTGTTGACCAGGTCCGGGGTATTCGCGAACATCTGCTTGAACTCGTCGTAGGCCGCCGGCTTGTCGACGAAGCGGACCTTCTTGACCTGCGTCATCCCGTTCAGCTCTTTGGTAAGGGCGTCCTGCTGATTGGGCGTGACGGTGGGCTGGAGGAAAATCGACAGCTCCACCCCGCCCCGCCATTGCACCGAGGCCTTCTTGATGGCTTGTTTCATCATCAGGGCGGAGGCGACCAGCGTCAGCGAAACGGCCATGGTGATTACGGCGGCAACGGTCATCAGCAGATTGCGGCGGAGATTGACCGCCGTTTCGCGCACCACGTAACTGGCAGAAACAGCCAACTATCCCGACCCCACGCCGTATACACCCCGCGCCTGGTCGCGGATGACACTGCCCCGGTCCAGCTCGATGACCCGGCGGCGCATGGAGTCCACGATGCTCTGATCGTGGGTGGCCATGATGACGGTGGTCCCGGTCCGATTGATCCGGTCCAACAGCCGCATGATGCCGGCGCTGGTGCTCGGGTCGAGGTTGCCGGTGGGTTCGTCAGCCAGCAGGATCAGGGGACGGTTGACGAACGCCCGGGCGATGGCCACCCGTTGTTGCTCGCCGCCGGAGAGCTCGTGGGGGAGGTTGTTGATCTTCTTGCCCAGCCCGACCAGATCGAGGATCTGGGGAACCTGGGACCGGATCACATGGCGGGGGCGGCCGATCACCTCGAGGGCGAAGGCCACGTTCTCGTGCACCGTCTTGGTCGGCAGCAACCGGAAGTCCTGGAACACGCAGCCGATGTTGCGGCGCAGGTAGGGGATCTTCCATTGGGTGAGATTGGCGATGTCCTTGCCCGCCACCCAGATCTGGCCTTCGTCGGGTTCCTCCTCCTTGGTGATGAGGCGGACGAATGTCGATTTGCCCGACCCCGAGGGCCCCACGAGGAAGACGAACTCCCCCTTCTGGACATCGACCGATACCTCGCGTAACGCCACAGTCGTGCCCTTGTAGGCCTTGGTGACGTTGTCGAGTCGAATCATGGTGTCAAGTCCGTTTGGGGTCGAAAGTGCCGCACGCCCGCCCGGCGCAACAGGGAGGCAGTCTAATCCAGCAGGGAGTCGGAGTTGGTGGCAGCCAGGTCGCGAGCCGGCTTTGGGCTCACGCGGGAGCGCCCTGGGTGGTGCGCCGCCATCGCAACCACGATTCCATGAAGGGGTCGATGTCGCCCTCGAGGACGGCTTCCACGTTGCCCGTCTCGTGGCTGGTGCGCTCGTCTTTGACCTTCTGGTACGGCGCCAGGACGTAGGCCCGGATGAAGGCCCCGCCCCGGCTGACCTGGCCCTGAGGCCCGCTGAGCGCCTGGAGCTCGGCCCGCCGCTCCTCCCGCTGCCGCTCGGCCAGCTTGGCGGCCAGGATCTGCATGGCCTTGACCTTGTTCTGGTACTGGCTGCGCTCGTTCTGCACCGCCACCACGACCCCCGACGGCAAGTGGGTGACCCGCACCGCGGAGTCGGTCACGTTGACATGCTGGCCGCCCGCGCCGGAGGAGCGATAGGTGTCGATCCGCAGGTCCTTCTCGTCGATCTCCACCTCTGAGGTGGCGTCTTCGAGGAACGGGGTCACGTCGAGGGCGGCGTAGGAGGTCTGGCGCCGGGCCTGGGAGTCGAATGGGGATATCCGGTAGAGCCGGTGCACCCCCCGCTCGGCCGACAGCATCCCGTAGGCGTAGCGGCCCTTGATGATGAAGGTGGCCGAGAGGATGCCGGCCTCCTGGCCCTGGGTGACCTCCTCCAGCTCGAGTTCGAAGCCCCGCCGCTCCGCCCAGCGCTGGTACATCCGCAGCAGCATCTCGGCCCAGTCCTGGGCGTCGGTTCCCCCTTCGCCGGCGTGGATCTCACATACCGCGTCGCGCCCGTCGTGCTCCCCGCTGAACAGCGATCGCAGCTCCACCCGGTCGAGCTCTCGTCCCAGGGCGTCGACGGCGGCCGACAGCTCCGCCTCCGGCGAGGAGTCGTCTTCCTCCACCGCCAGCTCGTAGAGCGTCTCGGCGTCGCTCAGCCGGCCGTCGAGGCCGCTCATCTCCTCGACATCGGCCTTGACCTGGCCGTACTCCCGGGTGACCCGCTGGCCCACCTCGGTGTCGTTCCAGAGGTCGGGGCGGGCCACCTCCACCTCGAGCTCGTCCAGTCGCCGCTGGCTGCCTTCGAGGTCGAGATAGGCGGCCGCCTCCGTCAGGCGGCGGCGCAAGGCGCGCAGATCGTCGCTGAAATCACGAACGCCCATGGTGGCCTACTCGCCTACTGACGGCCGTGGCAGAACTTGAACTTCTTGCCGCTGCCGCAGGGGCAAGCGTCGTTGCGACCCACCTTGTCGAACATGGAGTCCTTGACGATGGGCACCATGGGGGCGTCCTCGGGAGCCGATGCCGGGGCGCCCTTCGGTACCGGGGCCGGGACCGGACCTCGCGCCGGGACTGGGCCTTGTGCGGGGTCGGCCGCGAAGACGACCTCCTCCCCCGGGGCGGGGCCCGCCGCCATGGCCCGCTGCACACCCGAGTTGCCCTGGACCGGATCGTCGGCGGCCAGATAGCTGGCCCGGGCCAGCTCCGCCGACTCGTCGGGGGTGGTCTGCTCGAGCACCTGGACCTGGGCGTGCATGACGATCTTCACGTAGTCGTCGTCGATGCCCGACATCAGCTGGCCGAACATCTCGTAGCCCTCACGCTGCCACTCGACCAGCGGGTCCTGCTGGCCCATGGCCCGCAGGTTGATGCCCTCCCGGAGGTAGTCCATCTCCGAGAGGTGCTCCCGCCACTTCTGGTCGATGATCTGCAGCATGACCTCGCGCTCGAGGGCCCGCATGGTGTCCTCGGGAGGGTCGCCGGGCATCGACTGCTCGCGCTTCTCGTAGTACTCGAGGGCCTCGGCCAGCAGGGCCTCGTACACGTCATCGGCTCGCTTGGCCTCGGCCAGGTCCTCCACCACGAACGCGGTCGGGTAGTAGACCCGCACTTCCCGCAGCAGCCCCTCGAGGTCCCAGTCCTCATCGATGTCGGAGGTGCAGTTGGCCCGTACGATCGACTCCAGGGCACTGGAGAGCACCTCGATGGTGCGGGCCCGCAGGTCCTCGCCGTCGAGGATCTGGCGGCGGCGCTTGTAGATCACCTTGCGCTGGGAGTTCATGACCTCGTCGTACTTGAGGACGTCCTTACGCACCTCGCCGTTGCGGGCCTCGACGGTGTTCTGGGCCCGCTCGATGGCCTTGGTGACCATCTTGGCCTCGATCGGGACGTCGTCGGGCAAGGCCTTGCCCATCACCCAGTTCATGGCGCCGGTGGCGAACAGGCGCATCAGCTCATCCTCCAGGGAAAGGAAGAACCGGCTCTCGCCCGGGTCCCCCTGGCGGCCCGAGCGGCCCCGGAGCTGGTTGTCGATGCGGCGGGACTCGTGGCGTTCCGACCCCAGCACGTACAGGCCGCCGAGCTCGCGGACCTTGTCGCCCTCGGCGGCGCAGGACTCCTCGTACTTGGCCAGCAGCTCCTTGTAGCGCCCCTGGCCGTCCTCGCTGTCGAGCTCCTCGCCGCTCGCCAGGACCTCGGAGGCAGCCAGCCCCTCGGGGTTGCCGCCCAAGATGATGTCGACGCCCCGGCCCGCCATGTTGGTCGCCACCGTGATGGCGTGCAGCCGCCCCGCCTGGGCGACGATGCCCGCCTCCCGGACGTGGGCCTTGGCGTTGAGCACGTTGTGGGGGATGCCCCGCTTGTCGAGCATCCGCGACAGGACCTCGGACTTCTCGACCGACGCCGTGCCCACCAGGACCGGCTGGCCCTCGTCGTAGCGCTCGACCAGATCTTCGATGACGGCCTCGAACTTGGCCAGCTCGGTCTTGTAGATCAGGTCGGGCTGGTCGAGGCGGACCATGGCCCGGTTGGTCGGGATGGGGACGACCGGCAGGTTGTAAGTGTTGGCGAACTCCGAGGCCTCGGTCTCCGCGGTGCCGGTCATACCGGCCAGCTTCTTGTAGAGACGGAAATAGTTCTGGAGGGTGACGGTGGCCCAGGTGTGGTTCTCCTCTTTGATCTTCACCCTTTCCTTGGCCTCGACCGCCTGATGCAGGCCATCGGACCAGCGCCGGCCTTCGAGCACCCGGCCCGTGAACTCATCGACGATCTTCACTTCGCCGTCGGCGACGATGTAGTCCTTGTCCCGGCGGTACAGCTCCTTGGCCCGCAGCGCCTGGGTCAGCTGGTGGACCAGGTTGGAGGAAACCAGGTCGTAGAGGTTGTCCACCCCGAGCTGGCGCTCCACCTTGGCGATGCCGTGCTCGGTCGGCGCCGTCTGGCGCTTCTCCTCGTCGACCTCGTAGTCCTCATCTCGGATCAGGGTCCGGGCGATGCCCGCAAACTGGTGGTAGAGGCGGACTGACTCGGTGGCGGGGCCCGCGATGATCAGCGGCGTCCGGGCCTCGTCGATGAGGATGGAGTCGACCTCGTCCACGATGGCGTAGCGATGGCCCCGCTGGACCATGTGCTCGACGGAGCGGGCCATGTTGTCGCGGAGGTAGTCGAAGCCGAACTCGGTGTTGGTGCCATAGGTGACATCGCACCCGTAGGCCGCCTTCTTCTCGCTCCAGTCGTCGATGTCCGGCGTCACCCGCCCGACCGTCACCCCGAGGAAGCGGTGGATCTGGCCCATCCACTCGGCGTCGCGGCGGGCCAGGTAGTCGTTCACGGTGACCACGTGGACGCCCTTGGACGACAGGCCGTTGAGATACACCGGGAGGGTGGAAACGAGGGTCTTGCCCTCACCGGTCTTCATTTCTGCGATCCATCCGAAGTGCAGGGCGGCGCCGCCCATCAGCTGCACGTCGAAGTGCCGCTGGCCGATGGTGCGGCGGGCCGCCTCGCGGACGGTCGCGAACGACTCAACCAGCAGATCGTTGAGTTCCTCGCCGTTGGCCAGGCGCTCGCGGAAGGTGACGGTCCGGCGGGCCAGCTCCTCGTCGCTCAGCACCTCGATCTCGGGTTCCAGGGCGTTGATGTCCGGGATGAGGCTCTGCAGCGCCCGGACCTTCTTGCCCTCACCCGCTCGGAGAACTTTGGTGAAGATGCTCATGGCGTTACCGAGTGTACCGGGGGGTCCACGCTGGGCGACCCGCGGGCGTCTACCGGGCTTCCGGCCGCTAGGCGGCGGGGCCGCGACTGGCGGGGCGGGACTCCTCGGCGCCTCGGATGTCGAAGAGCCGTTCCCGCATGGCGTACATGACCGCCTCCATACGGGAGTGGAGGTGGAGCTTCTCCAGAATGTTGCGCACGTGGTTTTTCACCGTGTTCTCGGAGATGAACAAGGTGTCCGCGATCTCCCGGTTGCTCATCCCTCGGGCCACCTGGCGCAGCACGTCCAGCTCCCGGGTGGTGAGCCGGGGGGCCAGGTACTGGTCGCGTTCCTCGGCCCGCTTGGCGAGAGAGTTGAACTCGTTGAGGAGCTTGGAGGCCATCGAGGGCGAGATCAGGCTCTGCCCCTGGGCCACCGCCCGTATGGCATCGGCCACTTCCTCGACCGAGATCTCCTTCAGGAGGTAGCCGTTGGCCCCCGCCTTGATCGCCTGGTAAAGGTCGTCCTCCTCGTCGCTCACGGTGAGCATGAGGATCTTGGTGCTGGGGCTGATGTCGCGGATCTGGCGAGCCGCCTCGATCCCGTTGACGCGGGGCATGCGCACATCCATGAGCACCACGTCGGGGGCCAGCTCCTCGGTCTTGGCGATCGCCTCCTCGCCGTTCTCGGCTTCCGCCACCACCTCGATGTTGTCCTCGGTGGAGAGCACGACGTACAGGCCCCGGCGGAAGACGGCCTGGTCGTCGGCGATCAGCACCCGGACCACGTCGTCCGACGAGTTCGAAGAGTTCGAAGAGTTCGAAGAGTTCGATGATTTGAAAGATTTGGAAGGGGTGGAAGAGGACGCGGCGGCCGCCGGGGCCATGGGGGCAGGAACGGCGCCCGGTCCGTCGCTCACTATCACGACCTCATGGCGTCGTCGACAAGCGCCACGTCACCATCGCGGCGGCGGTAAACCACCGCGAGCCTGCCCGTCTCGGCATTCACGAAGAAGAAGATGTCGTTACCTCGCTCACCCATTTCCAAGGCGGCCTCCTCCGGCGTCAGCGACTCGCGGTCTGAATCGCTGAAACCCGTGTCCGCCGCCTCACCGGCGTCACCCACTGCCTCGTCCGCGGCATCCGGTTCCCTGCCTGCCGTTGACCAATTCGCCTGGAAGTGTACCGACCCGTCGCAATCCGAGGTTGGACGAATCACCTGAGTGCATCGAGGAGAGTACCGCCGGTCCGGGCACCGGTCCCCGGAACCATCCCCGGACCGGTACACGGAACCGCCCGACAGGTCCTCGGACCGGTACACGGAACCACCCCACCGGTCCCCAGATCGGTTCCCCCGGCCCGTCCGGCCCCGAAAGCGGGCGGCCCGCTGCTCCAGCTTGCCGACCACCCGGTCGGCGGCGACCGCCACTTCGGTCGCCGCCGCCTGGGCCTGCAGCACGCGGCCCCGGGCGAACAAGGTGATCTCGCAGACCTCACGTTCCGCGATTCGGGGGTTGCGCTCCTCGGAGAAGCACACATCGGCCCACTCGACGCCACACCAGCCGGCCAGCCGCGTCACCTTGTCCAAGGTGACCCGCCGCAGGCTGTCGGGAACCTCAACATTGCGGACGCGAAACGCGATGTCCATGGCCGGTCCTTCCCCGAGTGAGGCAAGTCGGGCTGTTCAGGCGATAGATCGATTCGGTGCCGAATATGTGAGCCCCGTGCGGCTGACCTGGTCTTTGACCCCACACTCGCCTGCCGCGGCAGTGGCGGGAAGGCGGCGGCGGAGGCTGACCCCGGGCGTTGACCGCCTGGTGTCGCCCCCCAACGTCGCCCAAGCTCCCGCTTGGCGCCGTCTCCGCTCCGGGCCGAGGGTCGGCCTGTGAGCGGGCAGGGCTTACTCCTAAGTCGCACCATGCTCAGCAACCACGGGTTGCCTTACGTGGGTCGTTTCGCCTGCGACTGGCATCGACTTGCAACCACAGACCCGCACGAGGCCCATATCGCAGTGTAGGGACATACCGTCGCCGCCGCGGGGATGGGCACCGAAGGCGGTCGTTCCCGCTGGCAGTGCAATCTGGCGGGCAAGCGCCCTGGCGACTCACCCACGCCGTTCCATGGCCGCCCAACGGCCACCAACCGGCCCAAACAGCACCCTGCACCCTGCACCCTGCACCCTGCACCCTGCACCCTGCACCCTGCACCCTGCACCCTGGACCCTGGACCCTGCACCCTGCACAGCACGCACAGCGCACGTGCACTGCGCCAGGTTCGCGCAATCCGATTCGGTTGCTACCTCGAGACGGCGAGCGCCATGAGCCGCCTGCGCCTCAGGCGTCCACTCGCCTCAAGCATCCACTCAGTTCAGCCAGCCCGCAGCTGGTCTTTCAGTTCGGCCAGGATCGGCACGGGTCCAGGATCGATGCCTTCCGCGGCGGCCAACCACAGCGACACCAGGTCGCCCGTCAGGATCAGGTCGAACAGCTGGGCCAGGTCGCCGTCGCCTTGGGCCCGGACCTCGATGATGCCGGCCATGACCTCGCGCATCACGTCGGCGACCAGTTCAAACCGCCGGCTCACCTGTGGATGCTCGCCGTCATGACGCAATTGGACCAGCGTCAGCAACTGGCGGCTGACGTCGCCGTGCTGGCCCCAGCCGCACACCTCGTTGTGGCACAACTCGGGCTGAACAGACCAGAACGCGGGCGCCTTGGCGTTCTCGTTGACTTGGGTCTTCCACCGCTGGGCGCAAGCCGCGCCGACCAACCCGCCCCCTTGGATCAGTGGCCAGGTGCGCCCGATGCGCCGGGCGATGTCCGCCGGCTCGCTGCTGTCACCGGCCCTTAGGTACACGTCGCGACGCCGCTTCAGGTGATCGACGGCTTCGCCGATCCACGACCGGGCGCCCCGGAACAATCCCAGGTCCTCCAGCACCACGAGGGGCGGGATGGACATGGCCGCGACCGCGGTCCTGGGTTGGGGAAGGGCAGGGACCGGGATCACCGGGACGTTCCACCCCGCCGCGAGGCGGGCCAGCTCGCCTCCGCCCGTCACTGCGACGACACGAGCACCGCTGAGCGCCGCCTCACTGGTGGCCTCGATGGTCTCCTCGGTGTTGCCCGAGGCAGAGATGGCGAATACCAAGGTGCCCTCACCGACAAACGGCGGGCATTCGTAGGACTTCACGACCGTGGCCGGCACCGGCAGCACGGCGCCCGCCGTCGCCAGCAGAATGTCGCCTGCGATCCCGCTGCCGCCCATGCCGAATACGACGATCTGGCGAACCCACTCCGCCAGCCGGTTATGCCCGGCCGGCGCCGAGGACTCCCCGGAGACCGCCATTCGCGTCGCCGCGGACCCGGGCGACTCGAGCGCCACCACCTGGTCGGCGACGGCGTCAGCCGCCACGACGGCGGCTTCGATCTGCTCGGGTAGGCCGTAGGTGGCAGCGAAGATCCCTTCGGTGTCCAACACCTCCGACATCACCATGGGCGTCCCGGCGACCGACTCATCAACCCGCCGCCGGGTCAGCCGGATCTGCCGCCGGCGCGGCGTCAGCCGGCGCGGCGTCAGCCGGCGCGGCGTCAGCGCGGCGCGGCATCGGCCGGCTCCGGGGCGGCAGTTGCGCCGCCGCCCCACGCGGGAACCGCGGGATCGAACGTCGGCTTGATCCCCTCGGCCTCCGCCTTGGCCAGGAGCCGGGCGTCCTCGTCGGGCGAGACGGTCACGGCTTCGTCGATCAGCATGATGGGGATGTCGTCCTGGATGGCGTAGCGGCGTTTCAGCCGGGGATTGTACAGGGCATCCTCGTCGGCGAAGTACAGCAACGGCCCCTTGTCCTCGGGGCAGGCCAGGATCTCCAGCAGCTTGGGGTCGAGCGCCATTTGGGTGCCTAAAGCTCCTTGATGAGGGCGAGAACCTCAGCGGTGTGCCCCTCGCACTCCGCCGGCGTCGCCGCTTCCAGGTTGAGCCGCAGCAGCGGCTCAGTATTCGACGGCCGCAGATTGAACCACCAGTCCCCCAGGTCGACCGTCAACCCATCCACCCACTCCTGGGTCACTCCGGGGCGGCGAGGCGAGTCGAAGGCCGCCGATATGGCCGCGATAACTGCCCTGGGGTCGTCCACCTCGGTGTTGATCTCCCCCGAATCGGCATAGCGCTCGAAGGGCCGGCGCAACTCTGACAGCGGCCGATCGGCTCGCGACAGCACCTCGAGGACAACCAGGGCGGCGATGGCGCCGGAGTCGGCCCGATAATTGTCCCGAAAGTAGTAGTGCCCGGAATGCTCGCCGCCGAATACGGCACCCGTGGTCGCCATCACCGATTTGATGAACGAGTGCCCCACCCGGGTCCGCACCGCAACGCCCCCTCGTTCCCTGATGCTCTCGGGAACCGCCTTGGAGCAGACCACGTTGTACAGGACCGTTGACCCAGGCGACTTTTCGAGCACGGCCGCCGCTACCAGGGCAGTCGTGGTGGACCCGGAAAGCGGTCGGGCCAGGTTGTCGACCAGGAAGCACCGGTCGGCGTCACCATCGAAGGCCAGCCCCACGTCGGCGCCGACCTCCAGCACCCGGTCCTGCAGGTCGGCGACATTGGCCGGCTGGATGGGATCGGCGGGGTGGTTGGGAAAGCTGCCGTCCAGTTCCCCGTACATCACCTCGAGCTCGAAGGGGAGTTCCGAGAACAGCTTGGGGACGACCAGTCCGCCCATACCATTGCCGGTGTCCGCAACTACCCGCAGGGGACGGAGGGCGGCACGGTCGACGAACGCCCGCACGTGGGTGGCGAAGTCGTCGAGCACGTCATCGGTGCTGATGATCCCGGTCCGGGTGGCCGTCATCGTCGAGCCCGTGGCCACCGCGGCCTTGATCTCAGCCAGACCGGTGTCCTCCCCGACCGGCCGGGCGCCCGCCAGGCACAGCTTGATCCCGTTGTACTGGGCGGGGTTGTGGGAGGCCGTGAACATCGCCCCGGGCGCGTCCAGGTGGCCCGACGCGAAGTACATCTCGTCGGTCGACATCATCCCCAGGTCGACGACGTCGGTGCCGGCCTGGGTGACCCCCTCGGCGAAGGCGCGGACCAGGTCGACCCCCGACGCCCGCATGTCGCGCCCCACCAGGATGCGAGGGGCGTTGGCGAAGGCCGCGAATGCCTCCCCGATCCGGCGCACCAGCGCCGCGTCGAGCTGTTCGGGGACCAGGCCGCGAATGTCGTAGGCCTTGAAGAGGGTGTCGAGCATCGCGGGCCCGACCTTAGTGGTGTTGGGAAAAGGGGTCGGCCGGTTGGCAGTCGCTATGCCAGCCCATTCCTGTCTTCGTCGGGAGGGCGAGAACCGCTCTCGGTCGAGCGCTCAATACCGGGTTCACGAGCCTGCGGTCCCCCCCGGCGGTCGATGAGGGTTCGTTCGATGGGGCCGACCGCTTCCTCCTCGCTGCGGGCGCCGAGCCACGCCGTGTCCAAATCGGTCTCGCTCCCGGCCACGCTGGGATCGGTATCGAGCTCGGCGGGCACGCTCCGCCCCCGCGAGACGCCTGGTGAGGCATCACGGTCCTGGACCCCGAAGGCCGCGACGTCGTCGGAGCCGGCGGGTGAAAGGCCGGCACCGCCGACTGCGGATCGGTTGCCGCCGTCCGCGGGCCGAGTGGCGCCCGCCACCGCGGGGACGCTTTCGCCCGCCCGGGGCCCGGCGTCGTGGCCGGCCCGGGGTCCAAGGCTGCTGTCCGCCGGGGGCCTGGCGTCGTGGCCCGTCGGGGCACCGCCATCGTCCGCCGGGGGCCTGGTGTCGTGGCCCGTCGGGGCCCCGCCATCGTCCACCGCCGCCCCGTCGCGGTCGGGCGCCCGGAGCCCGCCGGTGTCCGCAGGCGCCGACGCCACGCTGCCGGGAGCGGCATCCGGCGGGCCGTGGGGACCGGCCCCGGAGGGCGGCGGGGCAGAAGACACATTTCCCAGGCCGCCCGGGAAGCCGAGCCACTGATCGATGTCCTGGGTGCCCGGCGGGGAACCGTCGTCGCCGGGGGGATGCGAAATCATTCCGGCCGCCAGTTCCTTACGGAGGCGAACATAGGCGTCGTCGACGCCTGTCTCGGTGGTCGCCCCGCCACCGACCGGGCTGGCGAGGGGCCGCCGTGGGGCCGAGAAGACGACCGGCTTGGCCCGCACCAGCCATACCAGCGCGGCCAGGCCCAGTAGACCGAGCAAGTCGCCGAACCAGTCGACCGGCGTGTTGGCGTAGGCCAGAACCACGTGATGGGAAGTGGGGATGACGACCATCAGGTTGGGGGCGACCCGGTACGGTCCCTTGGCGCCCCGGGCCTGCCAGTTCGGGAAATAGGAGACCTTCACCAACACCGGCACCCCGACCGTGTCGACGTTGAACGACACCGCGTTGTCGCTGCTCAAGATGTGATCGACGAGAACGGCGGGGAGGCTGGTTCGCGGCGGCGTGGTCGCCATGGGTGCCACCCGAGACCAGCCGCTGGGGCCCGACGCCGCGTACATGACATCGGCCCGGTTCTGGTCGAGGTACCAAGCCTCGGACGCATCCAGCCAGCCCTTCCCGCCCTTGGACACGCCCTTCATCACGACCGGCTGGTTGATCAACGGCGCCACGATCTGGGAGTCGGCGACCTGGTAGATCTTCCAGGTCCGCTCCTTGACGCTGCTCTGGGTGCCGCTGGGGTAACTCTCCGGCCAGGGCCCAGATGTGGCCACCACCGTGAGATCGGGGTTGGTGTCCGCCTGCATCTGGGTTTCCGGGGTCAAGGCCATGTAGTACCGGACGCCCAGCAGTTGGAGGTGCCGGACACCGTCGGCGACGTTGGGGGAGGATGGGTAGTTGAGGCCCCGGACAGGGTCGGACGGTTGCAACGACAGCTCGGCGGCGTTGATGAAGTGGTACGGCGTGGTCGCCGACGACTCGTAGTACAGGCCCTCCATGGAGCCGATGCAGGCGTTCGTCCAATAAGGCAGCAGCATCAGGGCGTCGGGGGTGCCCATTTGATCCAGCCCCGGCTCGTACTCCCACATGGCCCGGCCACAGCCGTTGCTCTTACCCAGCTGCGTCATGGTTTTGATCAAGCCGAAGTACTCGGCCTTGCGGGACTTGGTGGTGGACTCGTAGCCGCTGTAGTTCCACGTCGCCCAGGCGGGGATGAAGGAATTGTCGGCATTGCTGATCCCCAACCACGTGTACTGGCCGGTGCGGGCGGTGACCTTGCCCCCGGGTAGCCCGTGGAGCGGGAAACCGACCCAGATCCACACCGCCATGGCGGCCACCACCGGCAGGATCAGGGTGGCGATCCGTGACCAGGCGGGGACCTCGCCGCCCCGCAGCGGTTCCAGCAGCAGGGCGCCTCCCTCGGCGATGGCGACCGCGGCCAGCAGATAGAGGCAGAGGAACCAGAACGGCAGTACCCGGGCGTTCCACAGCCGGCCCACGGGCCAGCCGAAACGGAACACGACGACCGAGATTCCGGCCATGATTCCGAGGAAAATCCCCAGCTTCTGGCGGCGCAGCAGCGACACGAACACACCGACGATGGCCAGGACATACAAGGCCCCCGACAGCTGATGAGGGGGCAACAGGTTGCTGTGGTACTGGGTCAGCTTCTCGTACCCCATGTCGGTGGCGTACGGCAGCCGCAGCAGGAACGGCAGCCACCAGAAGGCAGCCAGTCCCCCGGCCACCGCGAACACCGGGGTGATCCAGCGCCAACTCCGCCGGTCCCAGCGCAAGAGAACTAGGACGATCCCCCCCACGATGGCGAAGAGGGCCGGCAACAAATGGGACAAACCCGTCAACATCAGCACGACCGCCGCCAGCGCCCGGTATTTTCCCGTCTCCAAGCCTCTCGCGACCAGCCCCAGGAAGACGAGAGTGAGCGACAGGCTGATGGAAAAACCGAACTCACCCGCCAGGGTGGATGCGATGTTGCCGCCATAAATGGTGAAGTTGCGGGAGAACAGGAATGGCAGGGTGCCCGCCGCCAGGAGCACCGGGCCCGGGAAGCGGAATCGGGCCAGCCGCCCGAAGAACCACGCTGCCACCGGCAGGGTCAGCAGCCCGAACACGGTGATGAGCTTGAAGGCCACGTTGTACGGCATGACCAGGTTGAGGATGACGATGAGCAGGCTTGGCAGGGGGAAGTAGAACACCAGGGACGGGAAGCCGGAGTACCAGTCGGGGGCCCAGCCGGTCAGCCGGAAGTGGGTCAGCAGATGGTCACGCAGGAAGGCGGGCCCCCAGACGTGGGCGCCGGTGTCGCCCCCCGCCGGGGTGCTGTTCAGGAACAGCTTCGAGGGCTGCAGGTATTTGAAAACGAAGCCCACCAGAAAGGCCACGATCACGAAGGTGATGATGACCTCTGGCCAGTTGACGTTCTCCGGAAGGCGCCAGCGCCGGGGGGGGCCGCTCGGGCGGTCGGTGTCGAGCCCGAACGGGAAATCTCCCGGCGGCGGCTCGTCGTCGACAGGGACGCGGACAGGCGGGTCGGTGACGTCGAGCGCGGTCATGGCGCCTCTATGTTGCCTCGATTCTCAGCCCTTGGGCCAGCATCCCCCGCCCGAGCCGCCCCTGGTCAGCGCTCGCGGGCCGCCAGCTCCAGCAGGTAGTCCAGGGGGAGGCGGCCTTGATAGCCCTCCCACCAACGTAGGTCGCACGACGAGCAACTCTTCAGGGTCACTCGTTCACCGGCGACGGACAACGAAATCTCAACCATTAACCGCGACTGACACTGCGGACAACGCACCTGCGGCGCCTCCAATTTCCGTTTTCGTTGGCCGTTACGGCTGATACATCGGCAGGCCCCGGACCCACCTGAAGGAAGCGACCTAGCGATAGACGGTGAGGGTGATCACGGTGACCGCGTTGAAGGCGGCGTGGGCCACTATCCCCGGCCCCAAGCGACCGGTCTTGTAGGCCAGCGTTCCCAGGATGAGCCCGAAGAGGAGGAGCGCAGGGAGTTGGAGGAGCTCGAAATGGGCCAACCCGAACACGACGGCGGAGGCCCCGATGCCGACCAGCGGCCCTTTCCAGCGGGTGAGGGAACGCATTAGCAGTCCCCGGAAAAACAGCTCCTCGACGACCGGTGCTCCAACCGCCAGCAACAGAAAGAGCACTGATATCTGCCAGGCCCCGTGCACGCCTGCCGTGTCGGTCTTGGCCGGCGCCTCAAGGCGGTGCCTCAGGGTGGGGTCGGCCTGTTCGAAGGGGAAGTAGAGCAGGGGGATCAGCACCAGCTGGGTTCCCACCCCCGCGACCAGGCCGATCGCCACGTCGAAAGGCACCTTGAAGTACAACCCGAGGTCCTTCCGGAGGCTGTCCTGAGCCCAGAAGCGGCCGTACAGGATGATCCCTCCCACCAGGCCCGCCCACAAGCCGAGCAGGCCGAACGCGGTGACCGCCAGGGGCACCGATTGGTGGGCGCCCTGTCGGTAGCCGGTGGCGGCGCCGGCTATCCCCAGCAACAAACCCGACAGCAGAGTCCCGCCGAGGAAGGCACCGACAGCTGCGAGCAACCCCGCCTGGGCGGGGGTCTCGGGGGTGGGTGGGCCGGGCACCGGCCTTAGACGGCGATCGCGGGTGAGGCCTGTAGTCCCTCGCTCAACCGGCCGCCGGGATGCCTCGAGCTCGCGGCAGGCATCGGCGGCGGGGCCGGCAGAGGCGGTGGTGGAGTGGCCGGCGACCGGGCGGTGCGCCGATCTTGGAACGACCAGCCCTGGGGCGGGCGCAGCCGCCCGGCGTGGGCGGAGCACAGGGCGCTGTGGTGGCCACCCACCTCGGCCCCGGGATCGTCCAGCCAGACCCGCTGACCGGCGTAGTCGTAGCTGAGCCACGCGGTCGCGGCGCCGCCACAACCCGGTCGAGCGCAGCGTTGGGACGAAGCCATCGTTTCACGGTATCCCGGAGAGGCGGGGCGAAACGCGGATGCCCTGTGAGCCAGTTAACGGCCCTATCCCGCCTACGATGTCGGCATGAGTCGTCAACCGGGCGATTTGCGCCCTGGTCGTTCCGATCGTCCCGATCGTGCTGATAAACCCTCCGGTCCCCTGTCCCCCGACCGCAACTGGCGGCTTTTCGCGCTGGTGCTGGGCGGGCTCATCGTGGTCGCCTTCATGCTGTCGCAGTTCTCCAAGGGTCCCGCCCCCAAGTCGCAGTCGTTCAGCGACTTCTCCAGCGCCCTGGACTCGCACCGGGTCACGGCCGCCACCATCAACAACGACAGCGGCAAGATCACCTATACCGACAACACCGGGACCAGGTACACGGTCTCCGGTCCCCATCCGCTACCCGACAGCGTCGCCCAGGAGTTGCGGGCCAACGTCAAGAACAACCTCAGCTTCTCCAATACCACCAGCAGCTGGCTGGCTTCGCTGCTGCCATTCCTGCTGTACGGGGCCATCATCGTCGGTTTCTTCGTATGGATGAGCCGCCGGGCCCAGGGCCAGATGAGCGGAATCATGTCGATCGGGCGTTCCAAGGCCAAGGTGTACACGACCGAACGGCCCCGGACGACCTTCGCCGACGTGGCCGGGTACAACGGTGTGAAGCTGGAGATCCGGGAGGTGGTGGATTTCCTCCGGTCCGCCAACCGGTTCAAGGAGATCGGGGCCCGGATCCCCAAGGGCGTCCTGTTGGTCGGCCCTCCCGGTACCGGCAAGACGCTGCTGGCCCGGGCGGTGGCCGGTGAGGCGGGGGTCCCATTCCTGTCGGTCACCGGCTCCGACTTCATGGAGATGTTCGTGGGTGTCGGGGCGTCCCGGGTGCGGGACCTGTTCCAGACGGCCCGCAAGCAGGCCCCTGCCATCATCTTCGTCGACGAGATCGACTCCATCGGCCGCAAGCGGGGTGCCGGCCTGGGCGGTGGCCATGACGAGCGGGAGCAGACCCTCAACCAGATGCTGGCCGAGATGGACGGCTTCGAGACGACCGAGGGGATCGTCATGATGGCCGCCACTAACCGGCCCGACATCCTCGACCCGGCGCTACTGCGGCCCGGTCGCTTCGACCGCCAGATCGTGGTCCCGCTCCCCGACCTCGAGGAGCGACTCCCGATCCTGCAGGTCCACTCCAAGGACAAGCGGATGGCCCCCGACGTCGACCTGCAACTGGTCGCCCGGGGCACCCCGGGGATGAGCGGCGCCGACCTGTCCAACCTGGTCAACGAGGCCGCCCTGCACGCGGTGCGGCGCAACGCCGACGCCGTGCAGATGATCGACTTCGAGGCGGCCCGGGACCGGGTGCTCATGGGTCAGCGGCGCGAGTCCACGGTGCTGTCCGACAAGGAGAAGACTGCCACCGCCTACCACGAGGGCGGCCACGCGGTGCTGGCCTACGTGCTGCCCGACGCCGATCCGGTGCACAAGGTCACCATCCTCCCCACCGGCATGGCCCTCGGCGTGACCCAGCAGCTGCCGGTTGAGGAGCGCCACGCCCTGTCCCGGGAGTACGTCGAGGACACCCTGTGCGTGATGATGGGCGGCCGCTGCGCGGAACAAGAGATGTTGGGCAGCATGTCCACCGGGGCCAGCAACGACCTGCAGCGGGCTACCGAGCTGGCCCGCAAGATGGTCCGTGAGTGGGGCATGAGCGAACGGGTCGGGCCCATGGCGTGGGGCTCCGAAGGTGCCGTGTTCCTGGGCGAGGACCTCATGCACACCCGCGACTACAGCGATGTCACCTCCCGGGTCATCGACGAGGAGGTCGAACGTATCCTGCGGGAGCAGGAAAGCCGGGCCATCCGCCTGCTCCGGGAGCACCGCGACGGTCTGGGGGCCGTCGCCGCCGCCCTGCTGGAAAAGGAGACGGTGGGTGGCTCCGAGGTGGGCAAGCTGGTGGACGGCGCCTACGGGCGGCCGGTGCACGAGGACTACACCGAGGTCCCCCATTTCGCCGACATCGTCAGCGAGAACGGCCACGACCCCGAGGCCACCCCGGCCGAGTCGCCGGCGCCGGCTCCGTCGCTGCCGGCCACGTCTTGGCGCCCCCGGTAACGGGGACGTCGCCGCCGATAGTCATCTCCAGCCGTCCCCCGGCCGTGGGGCCTCCTGTCTGGGCGTGGGTTATCGCTTTGGGTGTGGCGTAACCCGGTATAACCGGGAGGCCCCGCCCCCGGGGCCCCTGTCTGGGCGTGGGTTATCGCTTTGGGTGTGGCGTAACCCGGTATAACCGGGAGGCCCCGCCCCCGGGGCCCCTGTCTGGGTGTGGTTTTTCGCTTTGGGTGTGGCGTAACCCGGTATGACCGGGATAAGGCACACCCAGAGCGATGAACCACGCCCAAACCGGCGGGCGTCGAGTCAGTTGCCGGCGGTGTGGTGGTCACACTCGGGCGCGCTGCCCGGGTAGCGGGCCTCGGCCACCGCCGCCCACAGGTCGGTGGCGGTGGGCGTGCTGACGAAGCTGGCCCGCACCACCCCCTCGGCGTCGGCCACCACGATCGTGGGCGCCGCCTCGATGTGATAACGGTCGTGGAGGTCGGGACGAACCTGGTAGGCCACGTCCTGCACCGCCACCTCGGGGCTGGCCAGCACCATGGCCTTGGCCACCGCCTGGGCACACGAGGCGCAGGTGGTCGAGGAGAACACGACGACGAGCCAGGGTGTTGCCGGCTGGTCGAAGTCGGCTCGGTCCAGTTGGGTGGGCACCGCCCACTGGGCCTGGGTCGGCGGCTCGGGCTTGCCCCGCCGGATGGCCCCGGCGACGATCCCGGCCACCGCCACCAGGGCGGCGGCAACGATCAGCGTCGACATGTCGCCTTCATCATCGCCGATGACCCGGCATTGCCGACAGCACGGGTCCTACTCCAGCGGGACCCCGACCGCGGCGTCGATGCCGATGCCCTTGGCGGGTGAGGTGTCGGCTTCGACCACGACCGGGCCGCCGCTCTGGATGGCGACTACCAGGGCCCGGTCGGCACCGGCGCCCGGGCTCGCAGCCAGCACGTAGCGGTGGTGGCCGGGGATTGTCACCGCTCCCTGCCCGTCCAGCGGGGTGAGGTTGCCGTCCCGCGCCGAAATCGACAGCCGCACCGCCGCGGAACCGGGGTTGTAGATCGCCAGGCTGGGGGCCACGCTGTCGGTGGCGCCATCGCCCGGTGCCAGCCACCGGCGCGCCATCAGCCGGCTACCGAACACCTCGGCCACGCCGGTCTGGCCGGCCGGGGAGGTGGCGAGGACTACCCGCTCGGCGACCACGCCCACCCCATTGGTACTTCGAAGCGCCGCCGCGTGGCCGACCCCCTTCGGAATCCGAGACTCGGAGTTGGTGGTCACCACCGCCATCGCGTGGGGATCGACGCTGACCTGGAGCGGATCGGCGCTCCCCTGGTCGAGATCGAATTGCAGTGAGATGTCGGCCGCCTTGGCGCCGGGGTTGTAGATCACGTACTGCTCGGTCGTGCCGTCGCCCGCCGACCCGCTGGCCCACCACCACGACGTCCCCACCGATGGGGCGCCCAAGGTCACACTGACGCCGGGCGGCCAGGGTGTCGAACCGGAGGGATTGGTGGCGGCCGCCGCCTGGCTCTGGGCCTGGACGGTCTGGGTCTGGAAGGCCACCAGCCGGCCTACCCGGAGGGTCACGGTGGTCGCCACCGACGCCCGCAGGCGCAAGTGGCTGCCGATGTCGTAGGCCGCCATCGTTCCTCCGGGAATGACGATCCCCTGGAAGTCCTGGGGGCTCTCCTGGCCCTGTTCGGTGGTGAACGAAAGATCGGCGATGGCGTCATCGGCGTAGGGGTTGAGCAGCGACAACGTGAGCGTCGAACTCTCCTGGGTGGTGCCCGAAGCGAAGTACCAGTTGGTCGATCCGGCGGTGGAGCACGCCGTGCTGCTGGTGCCGGCGGTGCCCGACACGACCTGCTGGACAGCCACCTGACCGCCATCGAGGTCGACCAATGCCCCCAGATAGGGAGCGCCCGACGTGGTCTTCTCGGGAATCGTTACCCGTGATGTGGGCCCGACCTGCACATCCTGGGACACGGCCGGGCCGGTACTGGGGACGAATCTGACATGACCCTTCAGGGCCCGGGGGGAGGCGTTGGCGATCACCAGCCGCCCGTCGGCGAGATGGGGGCTGCCGGCCGGACCGGCGACGGGACCGGCGCAAAACCACGACGAGGACAAGGCGGCCGCCGGGGCCGCGACCGGCATGGCGGCAATGGGCACCGAGGTCGGATGGCTCTTCGACGACCGGTCGGCGAAGGCGGAAAGGGCGATTACCGCAACAATCACCGAGATCATGGCCAGCCGGCCGACAACCGGGCCGGCCAGGGGCGGGCCCGCCCGGGGTCGGCGGGACCGCGATGCGGTAAGGCGGGAATGGAGGGAGCCAGGCTCCTCTGTCGCCGAAGATGGTGGCACCGGCCCCCCGGCGCCGGCACCGGCACCGGCACCGGCACCGGCACCGGCGGTGTCACTGCCGGCGCGGTGGGCCGTGAGGGCGGCGGGGCCGGCGCCGGGGCCAGTCCCGTGGCCAGCGTCGGAGCCTTTGCCGGAGCCAGGCCCGGGGCCAGCGTCGGGACCTTCGCCGGCGCCAGCCCCGGGGCCAGGCCCGGGGCCAGCGCCGGGACCTGCGTCGGGGCCTGCGTCGCCGTCGCTCACGTCCACAACTCGTCTCCGTCACCGGTATCGGGAACCGTGACCCGGCGAGGCCGGCGATGGCCGCCCACTCCGCCACTCAAATCGAGCGCCAACGGCGCCTCGTCCGGAGCCAAGCCCGCCGCATCCCCACGCGACGGCTCCACGCCACCCGAAGCCCGGGACGCCCGGCGGCGTCGCCGATCGCCGATGAGTGCGCCGATCGCGACCAACCACAACGCCACTTCGAGGACCAACAGGCCCCGGCCCGCGATCGGCGTCACGAAGTGGAGTGAGGCCTTTCCTCCCGAAACCGCCTGAGGGGGCGCCGGGAACACCATGGCCCAGCCGAAGGCCCGCTGCCGCGACGCTGGGTGCCCGGCGACCGAAAGGTGCCATCCAGACTGATAGGTGTTGCCGACCAGGACGGGACCGACACCCGGGAGGGCGCCGCTGAAGGAGTCAGCACTCGTGGCAGACAGCACCGGGGGACTGCCGGCCAGCTCCACCGACTGGCTGGCGGCGGAAGAATTCGCAGCCACCGCGGCGTCGGCGGCGGCGGGCGACAGCAGGGCCCGATGGGGAACCCAGGCCGCGTTCTCGTAAACCCGGAGCGCCTCGTCGGCCGGGCGGGCCTTCAGATCGGTCTGCTGGTCGAGTCCCGCCACCACATCCCCGGGAACAGGAACGGGCGCCCCCCCCGCCCCGACGGCCGCCGTCTGGGCCGGGACGACGATGTACCGCACCGCCATCGGCGCCAGCAGATGACCGAGCCGGGTAGTCAGGCGGCTGGCCGCCAGGTGCACGTCGGTGGCCAGCAGGGGGCTGGCACCGGCACTGGTGGGCGGCCACAGCTCGGTGACGTCAGGCGGACCATTGTCCGAGGTGGCGTAGCCGACCCCGGACTCGTACTGCCAGGAACCGAGCGGTAGGGCCCGAGGATCGCCGATCCACAGCACCCGGTAGGCGGAGCCGGCGGCGACCGAAAGGGAGGTACCGAGATCCTGGCGAGGCAGGTTCCAGCGGCCGCCCGCCGCGGCGCCCAGCATGGGCAGGGCGCCCAGCCCCAGACCCGCCGCCGCCGCCATGGACGCCAGCTGACGCCAGCCGAGGCGATAGCCGGGCAGGTCCAATCGGAAGGCCAACGCCCCCAGCCCCACCGACATGGCCAGGGCGGCCGCCGCCGGGGCGAGGAACACCTCCGGGTCCGCCATGGGCACCGGGACGAAGCCACGTCCCGCCGCCCACACCAAGAGCCAGCAGCACAGCGCCACACCCCACATGCGGGTGGCCCAGGCGAGCCGCCACGACCGGCCGAACAGCAGGGGCAGGGCGGCCGCCACCAAGAGGCCCCAGCCCAGCCCGCCGCCGCCGACGGGACCGGTGTGGAAACGCATCACGTCGGCGAGCCGGGGGGCGCCGGCGGCCGAAAGGGGTACGCCGAACAGCGAAGTCCGGGACCGCAGGACGTTGAAAGCCCAGGGAAAAAGGAGCACGACGGCCACGATCGTGGCGCCCACCGAGGCCGCCAACGCCCGCAACCCGGCGACCGGTCGCCCGGCCAGCGCGGAACCGGCGGCCAGGCCGGCTCCGATCAACGGGACCACCACCAGCAGGGCCGGGGCGAAGGCGGCCGCCAGGGCCACCAGCAGCCCGAGGCCGATGACCCGAGCAGGCCGGCGGGGAAGGGCGACGAAGGGGGCGTCGCCTCCCAGCCGGCACAGCCCGGCCAGGATCCACGGGGCGACGGCATAGGAGACCAGACCGGGCCAGTGACCGCCCGCCAGCGCGTTGAAGGGCACCGGGGCGACGGCATAGGCGACCAGCACGGCGGCGCGCGCGAAAGGCGAACCCAGCGGTTTCGCGGCCCGGTAGGCGCCCAGGGGCCCGATGATCAACGGCCCCAACACCAGCAGCTTCACGAGTACGCCGACGCCGCCCAGCAGCGCGGTGGCGGACAGTGCGAGGAAGGCGAGGGCGGGCGGGGCGGGGGCGGCGCTGCCCAGCCCGTCGGTGCGCCACCCCGACCACCATTGGTGCCAGAGCCCCGAGGGACCTCCGTGGATCACCGGCAATGCGCCGATCCCGGGCAGGCCGTGACCCAGCAGATTGCGGCTGCCGACCAGCAGGACCAGCACCGCCAGCGCCCAGGCGGCGGCCGGCAGCCGCCAACGGCGCGAAGCCAAGCGGGTGGCGAGGGTCTGGCTCGACGACAGGGCATCGAGGGGGCTTTGACCTCCGAGGGTGGCCCTGATGAACGCCCGCAGGTTGGCGCTGCCGGGCGTCTGCAGTCGCCGCACCTCGCCGTCGCCGACGGTGCGCTGGCGCTGGACCAACCGGCGGGCCGACAGCAGCGAGCCGGTGTGCCGCAGAGCCCGGGGCCAGGCCAGGAACGACGCCTTGGCCATGGCCGGCCGCCCGGTCACAAGCTGCACCGTCGACTGGGCCAGGGTGAGCACCAGGGCCTGGGGAAGCACGATGACCAGGTGGAACCAGCCGTAGCAGACGAGGATGGTGCGGACCCGGTGCTCCTCCTCGAGCGCGAAGACCCGGGGGGCGGCGCCGGGGTCGTCCCAACCGTCGCGCATGCCGCGGCCGATGGCCTCCACGTGGCGCACCCGGACCCCGGGCGCCACGACCACCCGGGCCCCGGCGACCTGGGCCCGCCAGCAGAGGTTGAGGGTCTCTCCGATCAGGTCGATCTCCGGGTCGAACCCTCGCAGGGTGGCAAAGAGGTCGGCGCGCACCAGCAGGCAACCCCCGGGGGCGCAGAACACGTCACGGACCGAGTCGTGTTGCTCCTGGTCCAACTCACCGACATCGACGAGGTCGGCGACCACGCCGGTCTTGTCGACCGAGAGGCCCACCGCCAGCAGCCGGTCCGGGTGTTCCCACTCGACCAGCTTCGGGCAGACGATTCCGGCATTGGACCGGAACGCCTCTTCGACCAGCACCCGGATGGTGTCGGGTTCGGGCGCCACGTCGTCGTGACAGAAGAGATAGTGCGAGGCGCCCTCGACGATGGCGAGGACCTCGTTGGCGGCCTGGGAGAAACCCACCTGGTCGGGCAGTCGCCGGACGTAGGCCCCGGGCAGTACTGAAGCCACCCGTCCGGTCGGGTCGGTGACACTGCCGGCGTCGATGACCAGTACCGAGAGGTTGGGATACTCCTGGGCCGCCAACGCCGCCAACGCCTCCTCCAGCCAGGGGCCGGGGTCACAGGTGACGACAACCGCCACTACAGGCGGTGCCGCGGGTTGGGGGTCCATCAGGGGCACCAACGTAGACAACGATCAGCGACCAGGCACGACATGGGGTTGGAGAAATGCTCCCTCAACTGCTTGCAACTGTTATACAAAAGCGCTATTATGGTTAGCGTATTCAGGAAACCAGCCAGCAAGGAGCACGACAGATGACCACCGACAACACCGGCCCCCGCAAGTCCACCAGCAAGTCCACTCCGCCCAGGACCGCCAGCACCCAAGCCGCCGGGGCCCAGGCCGCCGGCGCCGACACTACGGCGGCCAGCCACGAGCTGACCAAGGCCTTGAAGGACGCCGCCAACGCCATCGTCGGCTTCGGTGTCATGGGCTGGAACAAGACCCAGGTGCGCCGCCGGGAACTGATGAAGGACCTGAACATCCAGCGTCACGCCGTCGAAACCCAGCTGGACGGGGCCAAGGAGCAATTGGCCACCGCCATCCGCCACCTCGACGCCCGCATCGAGCCGGTTCGCCATGACCTCGACGTCCAGCTCGACAAGGTCAGCGAGAAGCTGCCCGAGCAGGTCAAGAGCATCGTGGCGTCGGCCCGCAAGGTCGCCCGGGACACCGAGCATCAGGTCCGCCAGGCCGTCGGCGCCCGGTAGGCAGCCCCAGCCCGGCCGGCGTCTTGGTGACCTGGCCGGGCTCCGTTTTCGGCTCCGGCAGAATGAACGGGTGACCCATCCGATTGATCCCGCTTTTCTCGCCCTCGATCGCACCCGGTTGGCCGATGCCGCCTTGTCCCGAGCCCGGGAACTCGGCGTCGAGCACGTCGACTTCCGCCTCGAGCGGATCCGGGATGCCTCGCTGCGGGTGCACGACGCCGAGGTCGACGGCGCCTTGGATGCCGAGGATACGGGGATGGCGGTGCGGGTGGTTCGCGACGGGACCTGGGGCTTCGCGGCGGGAGTCGACCTCACCCCGGAGGCCGCGGCCCGGCTCGCGCAGCTGGCCGTCGAGGTGGCCCGGGCCTCCGAGCCCATCACCGCCGAGCGGGTGGCGCTGGCCGACGAGCCGGTCTACAGCGACGTGGTCTGGCAGTCGGACTACGAGATAAACCCTTTCGAGGTCCCCGAGAACGAGCGTGTCGCCCTCCTGGTCGGGTGGACGGCCCGGCTCCTCACCGCGGCGCCGGTCGACCACGCCGACGCCAGCTACCACACGGTCCAGGAGAACAAGTTCTACGCCGACCTGGCGGGAACGGTCACCACCCAGCAGCGGATCCGCTCGCACGCCGCGGTGACGGTGGTCGGGGTGGACGCCACTTCGGGGGCCTTTGAGACGATGCGCACCGTGGCGCCACCGGTCGGGCGCGGGTGGGAGTTCCTCACCGGGGCGGGATGGGACTGGGACGCGGAACTGGCCACGCTCCCCCACTTGCTGGCCGAGAAGATGGTGGCTCCGAGTGTCGAGGCGGGGACCTACGACCTGGTGATCGACCCGTCCAACCTGTGGCTCACCATCCATGAATCGATCGGCCACGCCACCGAGCTCGACCGGGCCCTCGGCTACGAGGCGGCGTACGCAGGGACGTCCTTCGCCACTTTCGACAAGTTGGGCCACCTTCGTTACGGGTCGCCGGTCATGCACGTGACGGCCGACCGCAACGCCGAGCACGGGCTGGCCTCAGTCGGCTACGACGACGAGGGGGTGGCATCCCAATCCTGGGATCTGGTGCGAGACGGGATCCTGGTCGGCTACCAGATCGATCGGCACATGGCCCACATGAAGGGCCTCGGGCGCTCCAACGGGTGCGCCTTCGCCGATTCCCCGCACCACGTGCCCATCCAACGCATGGCCAACGTGTCGTTGCAACCGGCGGCCGGGGGCCCGGCGACGGACGGCTTGATCGCGGCTGTCGACGACGGGATCTACATCATCGGGGACAAGAGTTGGTCGATCGACATGCAGCGCTACAACTTCCAGTTCACCGGCCAGCGCTTTTACCGCATCCGCGGGGGCAAACTGGCGGGCCAGGTGCGCGACGTCGCCTACCAATCGAGCACCACCGACTTCTGGGGATCCATGGAGGCGGTGGGCGGCCCCGGCACCTATGTCCTGGGGGGAGCGTTCAACTGCGGCAAGGGTCAGCCCGGTCAAGTGGCGGCGGTGAGCCACGGCTGTCCGAGTGCCCTGTTCCGGCAGGTGCGCATCCTCAACACCACCTCCGAGGGCCGACGGTGACCACCCCCCAGGAGACTGTGGAAGCCACCCTGGCCCTGTCCCAGGCGGATGGCTGCATCGTGATCGCCGATGAGGCCAGCGACGCCAACCTGCGTTGGGCCAACAACACGGTGACCACCAATGGCGTCACCAGGAGCCGTCAGCTGACGGTGATCGCGACCGTCGGCAACTCGACCGGCATGGCGGCCGGGGCGGTGTCGCGCAGCGGGGTCACTCCCGACCGGCTCGAGGATCTGGTGCGCGCCGCCGAGGAGGCGGCTCGCTCATCCATGGCCGCCGAGGATGCCCAGCCTCTCGTGGCACCGGACAGCTCCCAGGCCGGGGTAGGGGGCGGTTGGGATGAGCCGCCGGCCGAGACAACATTCGACCAATTCTCCCACCTCATTGCTTCGTTGCGCCACGCCTTCGATCAGGCCCGGGGCGGCGACCGGCTGCTGTTCGGCTTCGCCGAGCACCAGCTCCGCAGTACCTACCTGGGTTCCTCCACCGGCCTCCGGTTGCGCCACGACCAGCCCTCCGGGCGGCTGGAGCTGAACGCCAAGTCGCCCGACTTGACCCGCTCGGCGTGGGTCGGGCGGCCCGCGGCCACCTTCTCGGGGGTGGATCTGGCGGCGCTCGACGGCCACTTGGCGCAGCGGCTGGAGTGGGCCCGGCGCCGCGTCGAACTGCCCCCCGGGCGCTACGAGACGCTGCTCCCCCCCACCGCAGTTGCCGACCTCATGATCGACCTCTACTGGTCGGCGGGGGCCCGGGACGCCTTCGAGGGCCGCACCGTGTTCAGCAAGCCCGGCGGCGGGACCCGGGTCGGCGAGACGCTGGGCGAGCTGCCGCTCACGCTGCGCAGTGACCCCGGGGCCGAGGGGCTGGAGTGCGCCCCGTTCGTCATCGCCCACGCCTCCAGTTCCGTCTCGTCGGTGTTCGACAACGGGCTGGCGCTGGCGCCGACGTCGTGGATCGCCGAGGGTCGGTTGGCGGCGCTGCTGCAGACCCGGAACTCGGCCCGGCTGACCGGCCTGGCGGTGACGCCGCCGATCGACAACCTGATCATGGAGGGCCCGGACGGGGCTTCGGGTAGCTCTGCCGGCGCCTCGCTGAGCGAGATGGCGGCCGCCACCGGCCGGGGCCTGCTGCTCACCAGCCTGTGGTACATCCGGGAGGTCGACCCCCAGACCCTGCTGTTGACGGGCCTGACCCGCGATGGCGTCTACCTGGTGGAAGGCGGCGAGGTCGTGGGGGCGGTCAACAACTTCCGCTTCAACGAGAGCCCCGTCGACCTACTCCGGCGGGCGACCGAGGTGGGCGCCACCGAGCTCACGCTGTCGCGTGAGTGGTCCGACTATTTCTCGCGCACCGCCATGCCGCCGCTGCGCATCCCCGACTTCAACATGTCGTCGGTGAGCCAGGCGACCTAGCCGAGCGCCAGTACCCGAGGACGTCGACGAGAGTCTGGTCCAGGGTGTACTCGGGTTGCCACCCGGTGTCGGCTTCGAGATGGTGGGGATCGCCCCGGAGGTCGGGGAGGTCGACGGGGCGCATCCGGGCCGGATCGGCGGTGACGGCGAGGGCGGCGCCGCGGCGCTCGAGCTCCAGCAGCCGGCGGACCACCTGGTCCAGGGGGACCGACCGGCCCGAGCAGACGTTGTAGACCTCTCCCGAAGTGCCCCGATCCGCCACCAGTCGGTAGGCCCGGACCACGTCGCGCACGTCGAGGAGGTCCCGGCGGACCGTCAGGTTGCCGGTCCGCAGCTCGGTGGCGCCGCTCGTGGCCGCCTCGATGATCTGGCGGGCCATGTTGGGCACGAAGAAGCGGTCGGTCTGGCCGGGCCCGGTGTGGGTGAACGGCCGGACCCGCATGACATCGAGGCCCCAGCCGAAGTGGGCCTGCAGCCCTGCCATCTCGGCGGCCGCCTTGCTGGCCGCGTAGGGCGTGGCGGGACGCAACGGGGCCGACTCGGCCAGCGGTAGCTCGCTCTCCTTGACGACGCCGTAGACCTCGACCGAACTAACGAGGAGCACCCGGGCAGTTGGCGCCGCCGCTCTGACGGCACTGAGCACGTTGACCGTGCCCAGGGCGTTGACGTTGAAGGTGGCGACCGGGGACTCCCAGGAGTCCTGGACGCTCGATTGGGCCGCCAGGTGGTACACGACCTCGGGGTCGACCTCCTCAATGGCCTTGCGCACCGCGGGCCCGTCGGTCACGTCGACGGCGGGGTCAGCGAGCGTGACGTCGTCACCGGATTCGGCCAGGTGCCGGGCCAGCCACGGCCCGACGAAACCGTGACCACCCGTGACGAACGCTCTCACCTCTCGGACCCTACCGGGTGTCGGTCAGGGCCTCGGCGTAGACGGTCCGGGTCTGGCGGACGGTTTGTTCCCAGCTGAAACGCTCCGACCAGGCCCGTCCCGCGGCGGCCAGTTGTCGCCGTTCCTCGTCGTGGCCGAGGAGGTCGCCCAGGGCGTCGGCCCAGGCATCGACGTCGGTCGGGGATACCAGCCGGGCGGCGCCGCCGCTGACCTCGAGGAGGGCCGGGATGCGGGCACACAACACCGGGGTGCCCTGGACCATGGCCTCGAGAACGGGCAACCCGAAACCTTCGTGCTTGCTCGGGAGCGCGAACAGGGTGGCGCCGGCGTAGAGGGCCCGCAGCTCGGCCTCGGGCAGCTGGCCCAGCAGCCGCACCCGGCTGTCGGGACCGTCCCCGCCCAGTTGTGCCCACACCCCATCGGGGATGAGGCCATCCGACAGCCACCCGGAGGGGCCGGCCAGGACCAGCCGGTGGTCGGCGGCGTGGCCCGAGTGGTCCAGCTGGGCGAAGGCCCGCAGCAGGGTGGCGACGTTCTTGCGAGGTTCCACGGTGCCGACCCAGAGGATGTAGGGCTCCGATTCACCGAGACCGTGTTTTGCCTTGACCGCCGCCACGTCCTCAGGAGTGGCGACGATATGGTCGACACCATTGGCCACGATCCGGATCCGGTCCCGGGATATGCCGGTACCGGCCTGGATCTCGGCGGCTGCCGACTCGCTCACGGTGATGACCAGGTCGGCCCGGCGGGCGGCGGCTGCGATGCCGCGGGCGTGGAACCAACGGCCGTGCCACGGGAACGCCTCCGGGAAGAGGGCCGGAGCGACGTCGTGGACGGTGACGATCAGCGGCCCCCGGCTGCGGGGCGGGACCGCGACCGATGGGGCGTGGATCAGATCGACGTCTCGTAACCGGCGATCGAGGAGGCCGAGGGGGGGCCAGCCGAAGGTGTTCCAGCCCTCGTACAGGGCGGCGCGGGGTAGAGGGAGCCGGATCGGGGCGGGTCCGGGGGGTCTGGGGGCGGTGGGGTCGGGGCTGGTGGGGTGGGGGCCGGTGGCGCTCCGCCACGCCGTGTCGACTTCGGCCTGCGAGTGGCGGGCCGTGAACGAGGCCACCTGATCGTCGGGGAACAATCGCGGCAGTAGTGTCACCAGCTTCGCCGTGTACCGGCCGATGCCGCCCGGCGGCCGGTACAGGAGCTGCTCGACGTTGACCGCCACCCGCACCAAGCGCATCCTCTCCATCCAGCCGGTCGCGGAGCGCGGCGGCTCGGACCGGGCCCTGGCCCGTCTGGCCGGAAGCCTCGCCCACGCGGGATGGGACTGTCACATCGTCCTGCCCGCGGTGTCGCCGATGGCGGCCGAATTCGAGGCGGCGGGGGCCACCGTGCACCTGGTTCCGATGCGGCGGATCACCACTTCCGGTTCCCTCCGGTACTGGGCGGCCTATCTGGTGAACTGGCCCCTGTCGGTGACCCGGCTGGCCCGGCTGGCCCGGCGCATAGACGCTCCGGTCATCCACAGCAACTCGCTCCACAGCTGGTACGGCTGGGCGGTCGCGGGGATCCTGCGCCGGCCCCATGTGTGGCACGCCCGCGAGATCGTGGTGCAGTCGGGGGCGGCGCTGCGGCTCGAGCGGGCCCTGTGCCGGCACTTTGCGGACACGGTGGTGGCGGTGTCCTCGGCGGTGGGGGCCCAGCTGGACCCAGCCAACGTAGTGGTGCGCTATGACACCGTCGACGCCGAGGAGTTCCACCCCCGACGGGCCGGGAACTTCCGATCCCGCGTCGGGATTTCCGACTCGGCGCCGGTCGTGGGCCTGGTGGGCCGCATCGACATCTGGAAGGGCATCGACGTCGTGTTGGACGCGGCGCCCGAGCTGCAGCGGCGCCGTCCCGGGCTTCAAGTGGTGGTGGCGGGGGCGACGGTCAACGGCAAGGAGGCCTACGCGGCCCGACTGTCACAACGAGCCGCGCTCATGGCCGGGGTCCACTGGCTGGGACCGCGCGAGGACATCGCCGAGCTGATCGCCGATCTCGATGTTCTGGTCCTGCCGTCCACGGAGCCGGAACCATTCGGGTTGGCCGTCATCGAGGCGCTGGCGTCGGGCGTGCCGGTGGTGGCGACGGCGGCGGGAGGGCCGTCGGAGATCCTGGGCCCGGCGGCAGCCGGGCCCGGGCCCGGTGCCGGAACCGGGGCGGCAACCGGAACCGGGGCGGCAACCGGAAGCGGGGCGGCAGCCCCCGGGCGCCTGGTGCCGCCCGGCGACCCGATGCGGCTGGCGGAAGCCGTCGTGGAACTGCTTCCGGCGGAGCCGTCGAGCACGACCGGGAGGCGCCTGCGGCCGGTGCTGACCCCGGCCACACCGCCGGGCGACCTGGCGGCCGTCTTTGAGGCCGCCCTCAGCCTCGGGAGGCGGCGGCCGCTTCGCGGTAGAGGGCCTCTAAGCCGTCGCCGCATCGGGCCCAACTGAAGAGGGCGACTCGCTCGTGGCCGGCGGCCACGAGCTGGGCTCGCAATCCGGTGTCACCCAGGACGCCGGTCAGGCCGGCCGCCAAGGCATTTCGGTCACCGACCGGTACCAGTACCGCGGCCGGGCCGACCACCTCGGGGATACCTCCCGCCGCCGTGGCGACGACCGGAATACCGGCCGCCATGGCCTCCAACGGTGGGATCCCGAATCCTTCGTAGACCGACGGATAGACGAAGGCGGCCGCGTGGCGCAGCAGCCGGGCCTTGTGGGCGTCGTCGACCCAGCCCAGGCGCCGGATGCGCTCGTGGTGGCGCGCCCTGGTGACCGCCGCCGTCAGTGACTCCTCCGCCCACCCGGGCGGCCCCGCGATGACCAGGTCCAGGTCCGGGTGCTGTCCCGCGATGGCGTCGAAGGCGTCAACCAGCAGCGGCAGGTCCTTCCGTGGCTCGGCCCGTCCCAGAGCCAGCAGGTAGGGCCGCCGCCAACTGCCCTCCGCAGGGCGGTCGACGAGCGGGGCCGTGTCGTCGATACCCGGCGCCACGACCCGGACCCGCTCGGGGGGAGCCCCCAGCAGTTCGACGATCTCCTTGGCCATGGCCTGGGATACCGTGTGGACCCAGGCGCCCCGCCGGATGGCCCGGCGGAGCTGGCGGGGGTAGCCCAAGGTGACCGGCTGGCACAGCTCCGGAAACCGCAGTGCGGTCAGGTCGTGCACGCTCACCACTTCCGCCGCCCGGGCCGCGGGCGGCACCACGAAGTTGGTGCCGTGCACCACATCCACCCGGCCGGTCCACCACTCGACGACCGGACCATCCATCCGGGCCCAGACCCTCTGGAGCCCGGCGGCCGCCATGGGCCAGCGAACCACCCGGACACCGGGCGGCACCAGGCCGGGGGCCGCCAGCGCCCCCCGCCCCCGCCACGACATGGCGAACGCCCGCAGATCCAGGTCGGGCCGCGCCGCTAGCTCCCGCAGCGCCCCGGCCACCACGACCCCGATGCCGGTCCGCTCCCCGAGCAGGGGGGTTGCGTCCACGGCGACCCGAATCACGGGCCGCTCAGCCTAGGGCCCAAGGCAACCGAGCCGAAGGACAGGGGATCCAGGCTGCCCGACGACCCAAACCCCGGATCCCTACCTCCGGCGGGGATGCCCGGAGCCGGGCGGCCCCGCCGACCCCCGGCGGGCGCCGGCCTAGCCTCTACCCATGCTTGTCGCCCTGGCCGGCGGCGTCGGGGCGGCTCGGATGTTGCGAGGGCTGGTCGACGCGCTGCAAGAACTGGACCCTGGTGACGTGGTCGCGGTCGTAAACACCGGCGACGACGTGATCCTCCACGGCTTGCACATAAGCCCCGACCTGGACACCGTCACCTACACCCTGGCGGGCGCCATCAACCCCGAGACCGGCTGGGGACTGTCGGGTGAGTCCTGGGCCGCCATGGAAGCGCTGGCCGCCTATGGCGACGGGGGCGCGGCCTGGTTCCGCCTCGGCGACCGGGACCTCGGCACCCACCTCTACCGCACCAATCGGCTGGCCGCCGGCGCCCCCCTCAGCCAGGTCACCGCCGAGATCGCGGCCCGATGGGAAGTCCCGATCACGTTGCTCCCGATGTCCGACGACCGGGTCGAAACCCGCGTCACCGTCGACGGTCACGAAATCGGCTTCCAGGAGTATTTCGTCGGCCTCCACCACGACGTCGCCGTGGAGGCAATCACGTTCCGGGGGGCGAACGACGCCAAGCCCGGGCCTGGCGTCCTCAAGGCGATCGAGACCGCCGAGCGCCTGCTCATATGCCCGTCCAACCCCATCGTCTCCATCGGCCCCCTCCTGGCCGTGCCCGGAATCCGCGACGCGGTCCAAGCCCGGCGCGCCGACAGCGTCGCCGTCTCGCCCATCGTGGGCGGTCGGGCCCTCAAGGGGCCCGCCGACCACATGCTCGTCGAGCTGGGCCACGACGCGTCGGTCGTCGGCGTGGCCCGCCTCTACGCCCCGCTGGCCGCCACCCTCGTCATCGACCACGCCGACGCCCACCTCGCCGAGGCGGTCGAGGCGGAGGGGATGACCTGTATCGTAACCGCCACCGTGATGTCGGGCCCCAAAGAAGCCGCGGCCCTGGCCCGGACCACCCTTGCCGCCCGGAGGCGTCGATGATCACCCTCATCCCGGTTCCCGGCATCCCCGAGATCCACCCGGGAGACGTCTTGGCCGAGGTGATCGCCCGCCACGCCGAGCTCGAGAACGGCGACGTGCTCGTCGTCACCCAGAAGATCGTGTCCAAGGCCGAGGGCCGGTTGGTGCCAATCGACCCCGACGACCCCAAGGCGCACCGGCAACTGGTGCTCGACGAGTCGGTCCGGACGATCCGCGAGCAGGCGCACCTGATCATCACCGAGACCCGGCACGGCTTCATCTGCGCCAACTCCGGCGTCGACCGGTCCAACATCGAACCGGGGTGGGCGGCCCTCCTCCCCCTGGACTCGGACCGATCCGCCCGCCGCATCCGCGATGGCCTGCGGGCGAGGGCGGGCGTCGAGGTGGGGGTCATCATCTCCGATACCTTCGGGCGTCCCTGGCGACGGGGGCTCACCGATGTGGCCATCGGCTGCGCCGGCGTTGCCGCCGTCCACGACCTCCGGGGCACCTTCGACACCACCGGGCGGGAACTCCACGCCACCTCGGTGTGTGTGGCCGACGAGCTGGCGGCCGCCGCCGAGCTGGTGATGGGCAAGGCCGCCGCCATTCCCGTCGCCATCGTCCGCGGGGTGGAGCCCGAGTGGCTGCGGGAGTCATCGGTGCGGGATGAAATCGTCAGAAGCCACGAGGACGACTTGTTTCGCTAGCCACGCCGGAGGGCTACGACCGGCCCCAAGCGCGGAATCTCAGGATTGCCGGTTCCGGAAATAGTCGAGGACGGCGCCGGTACCCTCGGCCAGGGTCGTCCACGGTCTCCAGCCCAGGTGGATGGCGGCCCGGCCCGGGTCGAGACTGCTGCGGCGCAGCTCCCCGGGGCGGGCGGGGGCATAGGCCGGTTGGTCGCGGACGCCGGCCGCCCGGGCCATGGTGTCGTACAGCTCGTTGACCGACGTCTCCCGCCCGGTGCCGATGTTGACGACCAGCCCACTGCCCCGCACCGCGGCCCGGGCGAAGGCGTCGACCACGTCGTCGACGAACACGAAGTCCCGGGTCTGGCCCCCGTCGCCGAAAATGGTGCATTGCCGGCCAGCCAGTAGACGAGCCGAGAAGATGGCGACCACGCCCGCCTCGCCGTGAGGGTCCTGACGAGGGCCGTAGACGTTGGCCAGCGCCAGCGCCGTGTACTCCAGGTTGTGCAGCTCCCGGTAGGCGTACAGGTAGTCGCCGACCACCTTCTTGGCCACGCCGTAGGGCGATACCGGGAGCTGGGGATGCGACTCCTTGATCGGCAGGTGGGAGGGATCAGGGTCGCCGTATATGGTGCCGCCGCTGGAGGCGAACACCACCTTTCCCACCCCCGCGGCCCGGGCCGCTTCGATCACGTTGAGGCTGCCGATGATGTTGACCTCGGCGTCGAATACCGGCTGGGAGACCGAGACCCGCACGTCGGCCTGGGCGGCCAGGTGGAACACCACCTCGGGCCGGCGCCGGGCGATCACCTCGACCACGTCGGGCGAGCGCACGTCGATCTGCTGAAAGGTCATCTTGTGGTCGGGATTGCTCCGGGCCGACGCCAGATTGGCCAGCGAGCCGGTGGTCAGGTTGTCGATCACATCCACGCTGTGGCCCTCGGCCAGCAGCCGGTCGACCAGGTTGGACCCGATGAACCCGGCGCCGCCGGTCACGAGCGTCCTCATGGAACAGGGGTGGGGAAAAGGGTGCCCGATGCCGCGTAGCCCGCCTCGACCGACACCCCGTCGCCCAGGATGGAGAGGGCCTCGATGGTGGCCCCGTCGCCAACCACGGCACCCGCCCCGATGATGGAATCCCGGATCACCGCCCGGCGCCCCACCCGGGCCCCGGTCATCACCAGGGTCCGCTCGACGCAGGCACCCTCGGCGATCCTCGCCCCGGCCGCGATGATGCTCCCGGTCACGCAGGCTCGCGGGTCGATGTCGGCCTGGTGGTGAACCCAGTGGTGCTCCCGATGGGCGAGCGAGAGGTTGGCGTTCAGGTAGGTGAGGGCGGTGCCCGCGTCGACCCATTCGGCGTCGGAGGCGAGGGCGTACAGGGCCCCGCCCGCCACCAGGGCGGGAAAGGTCTCCCGCTCGATCGACACCGCTCGGCCCTCGGGGATTCGATCCAGCACCTCGGGTTCGAGGACGTAGGTGCCGGCGTTGATCAGATTGCTGGGCGCCTCGCCGGGAGGGGGCTTCTCGATGAAGGCGGTGACCCGGCCCGCCTCGTCGGTGGCCACCACCCCGTAGCGCGAGGGGTCGTCGACCGGCGTCAAGCTGATTGAGGCCAATGCCGCTCGGGCCCGGTGGAAATCCACCAGGGCGGAGACGTCCATCGTGGTGAGGACGTCGCCGTTTTGCACCAGAAACGTGTCGTCCAGCCCGGCGTCGCGCGCCGCGAAGGCGACGCCGCCCGCGGTGTCGAGGGGCTCGGGTTCCACCGCGTAGCGCAACCGCACCTCAGCGCAGAATCCGTCCCGGTAGGCGGCCAGGAAGGCGTCGGGCTTGTAACCGAGGGAGAGGATGGCCTCGTCGACACCGTGGGCAGCCAGATGGGCCAGCACCCGTTCGATCATGGGCCGCCCCGCCACTGGCAGCATCTGCTTGGGCGTGGTCAAGGTAAGGGGCCGGAGGCGCGTGCCCCGACCCCCGACCAGTACGACCGCTTTCACGGGTGCGAAGTCGTCGTGGTGGCCGCGACCGCGGTCGTCGTGGTGGCCGGCGCGGTAGAGGTCGTGACCCCAGGAACCGTGGTGGTCGTGGCGCCGGGGACGGTGGTCGCGGGCACGGTGGTCGTCGTCGGCAGGGCGGCGGCGGGAACGTCGGTGGGATGCTCCATGGCGGTGATCCGGGCCTGGTCGGGAGGCGGAATCGTGGCGTCCTTGGGCATGAACGACACCACGACCAGGATCCGGTCCTGGAGGGGCACGTCACGGGGGTCCTTGGTCCAGAGGACACCGGGCGTGGGCTTGTCCGTCTGTTGGGTCGAGCGTGAACTGGGTCACCTGGACCCGGCCCGGCTTGCCCCCGCAGTCGTCGCTGTCGTGGTAGTCGTGGCCGCTGTAGCCGGCGAAGCTCGGGACGTGAAGCTCGCCCGCGTTCAGGGTGACCCCGGTCACCTTGGTGAAAACGCCAAGCACGGCATTCTTCCCCGCCGCCGACTTCTCGTAGGGGTGGATAGCGATCACGCCGTCGCCGTGGGTGTGGATCCCCTCGGCGTCGGTCTGGTACGGGATGGGCGGGATGACATCGCCCTTGGTGGCGCTGTTGCACACGTAGAAGGCGTACGCCTCGTGCCAGTGGGCGACGCCGATCTCGGGGGCCGTGGTGCCCACGTTGGTGGCCTTGGCCAGCCGGTGAGCCCGGCTGAAGTACACCATGGCGGTGCCCAGCACGACCACGCCGACGATTGCCAGGTAATACACCCAGGGCGTTCGGCCACCGGCAGTGCGACCGCCGCTGGTGCTGGCGGCACGTTGCACTTTTTTGTTGGAAGAAGCCTTTCCCATAGCGGGGGTGAGGCTAGCCGACGCCTCCCACGGCCCGGCTGCGGCCACCGGCCCTCGTACTGGCGCGCCATTTGGTGGCGCAAGCGGCCACCGAGCGGCCTACCACCGCCGCCACCACCAGGGGGAACAGGGCCCGGTCCCCCGTCCCACCGGTCTGCCAGGCGAAGCGCAGCATCGAGCGGTGGTGGGCCAGGATCATCCGGTACGGCCGGGTATCGGCGGAGATGCCCTGTTCGTGGACGACGCGCGCGGCGGGCTGGTACACCACCCGCCATCCCTGGCGGCCGGCCCGCCAGCACAGATCGACATCCTCCATGTACATGAAGTACCCGGGGTCGAACCCCGACAGGCCCTCCCACGCCTGGCGGCGGATCAGGAAGCAGGCGCCCGATACCCAGTCCACCACCCGGCGCTGGCGGCGGTCCCAGTCGAGCATCCGGTAGCGGCGGGAGAACGGGTTGTTGCCCCAGACCAGCCCCAACAGCCCGTGGCCGGCAGCGTCGACGAGCGAGGGAAAGGTCCTGCCCGAGGGGTAGACGGTGCCGTCGGAGTTCTCCAGCTCCGGGCCCACGACGGCCACGTCGGGTGCGTCGGCGAGCACCGAGGCGAGTTGGGCGAGCGCGCCCCGGGCGACCACGATGTCGGGATTGCACACCAGCAGGTCGCCGTCGGGACATGACCGGGCCCCGAGATTGACGGCCTGGCCGTACCCGAGATTGCGGCCCGCGGCCACCCAGGTCACGGCCAGGCCCGCGTCCCGCAACGCCGTCCGGGCCGCCTGGTCGCAAGGGCCCCGGCGGTGGCCATTGTCGACCACCACCACCTCGGTCGCTCCGTCGGCCACCAGGCTGGCCACACAGGCCGGGAGCACCGAGGCCGACTGGTAGTTGACCACGATCGCCCGGATGGGACCCGAGGTCACCGGTGGCGGTCGCCGCCGTCGCGGCGAAGCCGCAGCCGGATGAGGGTCCGGGCGGCGGCGAGACCGTCGCGCCAGGTGAACTTGCGCCCATCGTCACCGGCCCGCCCCGAATAGCTCACGGGAACCTCGTAGATGCGGAAGTGGCGGCGCAGCAGCTTGGCGGTGATTTCGGGTTCGAAGTCGAAACGGTCCGAAACGAGATCCAGGCTGTCCAGAACCCGGCGGTCGATCAGCTTGTAGCCCGTCTCGATGTCGGTGAGGGTGGTGTTGAACAACACCGCGGTCAGCACCGAGAGCGACCGGTCCCCGGCCCAGCGCAAGAGCGATGTCGCTTCCCGCTCCCCCAGGTACCGGCTCCCGTAGACCACCTGGGCCCGGCCCTGGAGCACGGGAGCCAGCAGGCGGGGCCATTGTTGCGGGTCATATTCGAGGTCGGCATCCTGGATCAGCACCACGTCCCCTCGCGCCAAGGAGACTCCCGTGCGCACCGCGGCGCCTTTTCCCCGATTGTTCTCATGAGAGGCGACACGGATGGTGGAATCCGCCAGTGCCGCCAGGATTTTGTCGGTACCGTCCGTCGAGCCGTCGTCGACCACGATGATCTCCCTGTCGATGGGGAGTTCGACCAGCCGCATTCGCCGGATGATCTCCCCCACCGTGTTGCGCTCGTTGTAGACGGGCACGATCACCGACAGCAGGCGGTACTCGGTCACCGCTGCGACCGGAACCAGGTGGTCGTGCGCTCGATCCCCTCGCGCAAGGCCACCCGCGGCTCCCACCCGAGGGAGCGGGCCACTGCGATGTCGGGGCAGCGCTGGGTCGGGTCGTCCTCGGGCAGGTCCACGAACTGCAGCTGCGATGACGAGCCGGTGATCTCCAGGACCAGCCGGGCCAGTTCCAGCACCGTGAACTCGCTCGGGTTGCCCACGTTGACGGGACCCACGTAGTCGGAGCCGAGGACGGTGAGGAATCCCGCCACCTGATCGCTGGCGTAGCAGAAGCTGCGGGTCTGGAAGCCGACGCCGTAGACCGTGAGGGGCTTGCCCAGCAGCGCCTGGTTGATGAAGTTGGAGACCACCCGGCCGTCGTCGGGGCGCATGTGGGGGCCGTAGGTGTTGAAGATTCGGACCAGGCGCACATCGAGGCCATGGGCACGGTGGTACGCCATGGTGATCGCCTCGCCGAAGCGCTTGGCCTCGTCGTAGACGGATCGGGGGCCGATGGGATTGACGTGGCCCCAGTAGGTCTCGGCCTGGGGATGCTCGGTCGGGTCGCCGTAGACCTCGCTGGTGGAGGCCTGGAAGAACCGGGCGCCCTTGGCCAGCGCCAGGTCCAGCAGGTTCTTGGTTCCGGCGCTGCCGACCTGGAGGATTTGTATCGGGATCACCGCGAAGTCGGCCGGCGAGGCGGGGCTGGCCAGGTTCATGACGGCGTCGACGGCGCCGTCCACCGCTACTCCGTCGATGACATCTGCCAGCTGGAAGGAGAAACGGGGCTCGTCGCGCAGGGCGTCGACGTTGCGCTGCGACCCCGTTACCAGGTTGTCGACCGCCACCACCTCGTCGCCGCGATCGAGCAGGGCGCGGCAGAGGTGGGACCCGAGAAACCCGGCGCCGCCGGCCACCACCACCCTCACTTGCGGCCCAGGCCCTGGTAGACGAAGCCCCGGCGGCGCAGGCTGGTGGGGTCGAGCAGGTTGCGGGCGTCGAGGATGACCGGCGTCGCCATGGTGCCGGCCACCTTTTCGAAGTCCAGCCAGCGGAACTCGTCCCACTCGGTGAGCACCGCCAGCACCGAGGCGCCGGCGCAGGCCGCGTACGGGTCCTGGCATACCTCGATGTCGAGGTTCCGGAGGTGGGGCGGGAGAGCGTCGGTCACGGTCGGGTCGTAGGCCCGCACGGTGGCGCCGTGTTCTCGCAGCCGCTCCACCACCGAGATGGCCGGGGAGTCGCGCAGGTCGTCGGTGCCCGCCTTGAAGGTCAGCCCCCACACCGCGACCACGGCGCCTTCGAGGGAGCCTCCGGCCAGCTGGGCGATCCGGTCGGCCAGCAGGCGGAACTGCTGCTCGTTGACCGCGATGACACCTTTCAGCAACTCGAAGTCGTAGCCCGCGTCCTCGGCGATGCGCACCAGGGCCCGGGAGTCTTTAGGAAAGCAGTTGGACACCACCAGACCGTGCGTGGCCACGAACGTGTGAGACCCCGGCACTTCCATCGAGTACACGTCGCCGCTGAACGGACGGCTGGTGCGGTCGATTACCCGGACCCAGGACACGTTCTTGGCCAGCGGTCGATAGCCGGTTGGCTTGATCCGCTTCTGCTGGCGGGCGAGGTGGCCGCGAATCAGCACCGCCTCGTCCGGGGGCAGCAGCCAGAGCGCATCCTCTACCTGGTCGGCGCCGCTTACCGAGATCCAGTAGGTGTCCACCGTCGACTTAGGCGTGCGGCCAACCTTGAGGCGAGCCGTGACCCGCACGTCGGCCAGGAGGCGCAACATCCCGTCGGCCAGCTCGCGACTCGCGGTCCCGTACTCGAGCACCACGCTCGGTCCCCCTGAGACCAGCGACCAGGAACCGTCACCGTCCCAGAGCCCCCGTAGCAGCGCCCGCTTTTCTTCCGCCGGACGGTCCCAGACGGCATCCGGGATCCGGTGTTGATCGCAGTTCGTTCCGAGTCGGAGACCGTCGGAAAGCCAGGCGGCCAGGATGCGCGATGAGATCGAGACCTGGAGTGCGGTGGTCATCCGCCGGGTGGTCACTTTCACACCGAGGCGTTGCCAGAAACTCGACACAAACGCAGCGAGATCCTCCTCGCCCACCAGGTTGAACGACCACACGATCCGGCGCCGGGCCCTGTCTGCGCCGATGTGCCCCTCAGCCAGGTACAACCCGATTATCCGCCAAAAGTCCCGACCGGCCATCAGCTCGGTCGGAACGTAGGTCCCGTTGGTCACGGTGCTCACCAACGCACCCGACGCGTCCATCCCGAGACGGTCCAGCTCCGTCAAACGAGCAGTCCCGCATCGAAGCATGTCCCGTGCCCGTCCCGACGAGATATCAGAGATCCGCGACAGCAACTCGCTCCGGAGTCGCCCGTCCAGACGGGCGATGACCGATGCCCGGTCGATCCCGGCACCGTCCAAATCCTCCAGAAGGTCGAAAACGAGCACAAGGGGCGTCGGTTCCTCGACTCCCTGGGCGACGGGTAGCCAGTCCTCGATGGTCAAGTCCCGGGCCAGCTTTCGCCCGGTCGGGCTGGGCCTGAGGCCATCGCCGACCACGAAGGGATGGTCGGGAGTTACCGTCACCCGCCGGCCCATCTTCGTCCTGACCTCTACGACCTCGCCGCGGTAGGGCCGACGGGTGAAGAGAAGGACCGGAAGGAACACCGCCTCGCTGTCGCCGTCACGCCAGGAGAGCACCTCCCACCCGTCGGCACCCAGCCGATCGACGGTGACGAACAGATTTTCGAGCGACGTCAGCCAGGTCGCTCCGCCCCGCCGCACCAGGACCGTCTCGGCACCGATGAGACAGGAGCCGCCCCAGCCGGGGCCCGGCTTCAGGAACTCGAAGCCGATGCGCTTGTCGTAGCCCATGCCCAGCACCACGTCGCGCACGTCGGCGCCCACCGCCTGGCACAGGTTGGCGATGGCATTGATGAACGACACCTTGGTCGCCAGGAAGGCGTTGCAGGCGTACTTGATGGTCTCCGCGGTGGCCGGGTCGGTGACCATGACCGGGGCGTTGAGGCCCTGGTACAGCCCTGCCACCTTGGCCGCCGCGGCCTGGTCGTCGCAGCCGATGACAACCCGGTCGGGATGGAGGCAGTCGTGCACCGCCTGGCCCTCCCGAAGGAACTCGGGGTTGGAAACGACGGCGACGTCGCGGCGCCCGAGGACCCGTTCGACCACCTGGGCGGAACCGACAGGGACCGTCGACTTGGTGATCACGACGGCGCCGTCGCCCAGGTGGGGGCCGATGTCGGCCGACGCCTGCTCGACGAATCGCAGGTCCGCGGAGCCGTCCGCCCCCTGGGGCGTCTGGACGCAGAGGAACACGAACTCGGCCCGGGCCCGGGTGACCGCCTCGGCGGCGCCGACCACGAACTGGAGGCGGCGGGCGGCCAGGCCCTCGCGGACGAGCGCCTCGAGGCCGTGTTCGAAGATGGGGATGGTCCCGGACTGGAGCAGCTCGACCTTGGCCACGTCGATGTCGGCACAGGTGACGGTGTGGCCCAGGTGGGCCAGGCAGGCCCCGGTGGTGAGGCCGACGTAGCCGGTGCCGATGACCGCGACCCGGCTCACTGGCCGGCTCCGAGTTGCTTTACGACGCGTTCCAGAGGCACATGGTGGTCGTCCAACAGGGCGATGCCCTGGTACCGGAGGGCGGCGTTGTCGAGGACCGAGTTGGCGGGGCGGGGGGCGGGCCGCTTTGGTTGGAGCTCGGCGGTGGTGACAGGCTGGACACGCTCGGGGTCCTCGCCGGCCGCGGCCAGGATGTCCCGGGCGAAGTGGTACCAGGTGGTCGGACCCTGGTTGGTGACGTGGTACATCCCGGGCCGCCGGGCCGTGGCCAGGCGGAGGATCATCCCCGCCAGGTCCTCGGTGAAGGTGGGGCAGCCGTGCTGGTCGTCGACGAAGCGCAGTTCCCGGCGGGGCTCCTGGGCCGCCAGTCGCAGCACCGCCTTGACCATGTTGGCGCCGTGGGCCCCGCACAACCACGAGGTGCGGACGATGGTGACGGTGGGCGTCACGGACCGCGCTTCCCGCTCACCGCCCAGCTTGGAGCGGCCGTAGACCGACAGCGGGTTGGTCGGGTCCCATTCGCGGTACGCGTCCTGTGAGCGGCCGTCGAAGACGTAGTCGGTCGAGATGTAAACCAGGTGGGCGTCCACGAGGGCCGCCGCCTCGGCCACGTGGCGGGTCCCGAGGGCGTTGACGCGGTAGGCCCGGTCGGGATCGCTCTCGCAGGCATCGACCTCGGTCCAGGCGGCGGCGTGGATGACATGGGTGGGGCGAGCGGCGGTGACGGCTTGAAGGACGGCGTCGCGGTCCGCGACATCGAGCTGTCGGCGGTCGGCCGCCAGGATCTCCGCCCGTCCGTTGTGACCGGCGACCGCGGTGAGGTCGCGGCCTAACTGGCCTCCGGCTCCGGTGATGAGTACCCGCATCGGGTTGGCGAGAGCCATGTCAGGCGGTGGCGGCCTTCCAGGCCGATTCCACCACGGGCGCCCGGTCGCGGAGCGGCTCCCACCAGGAGCGGTGGTCGGCGTACCAGCGCACCGTGTCCGCCAGGCCGGTTTCCCAGTCGACAGCCGGCGTCCACCCGAGCTCCCGCTGAATACGGCTGGCGTCGAGCAGGTAGCGGCGGTCGTGGCCGGGCCGGTCGGCGACGATGGTCTTCAGTTCTGCCGGTAGGCCGAGGATGGCCAGCACCCGGTCGGCCACGTCGTCGATGCTGGCCTCCACGCCCGTGCCCACGTGGTAGGTCTCCCCCACCTGGCCCCGGAGGAGCACCGCCTCGATGGCCCGGCAGTGGTCGACGACGTGGATCCACTCCCGGCGGTTGCCGGTGGAGGCGTAGAGGGGAAGGGTCAGGCCATCGAGGGCCCGGGTGGTGAACAGCGGGATGACCTTCTCCGGGAACTGGTAGGGCCCGTAGTTGTTGGCGCAGTTGGTGATGGTGACCGCCAGCCCGTAGGTCTCGTGGTAGGCCCGCACTGCGTGGTCGGCGCCCGCCTTGGAGGCGTTGTAGGGGGTGCGGGGCCGGTAGGGCGAGCATTCGGTGAAGGCCTGCCCGGCGTCGCTGTCGGGGTCCAGGTCGAGGTCGCCGTAAACCTCGCAGGTCGAGATGTGGTGGAAACGGGACGCGCCCGAGTGGCGGGTGGCCTCCAGCAGGGTCTGGGTGCCGACCACATTGGTGCGGAAGAACAGGCCCGGGTCGAGCACGGCCAGGCTGTTGTGGGACTCGGCCGCGAAGTTGACGACCACATCGATCCGGTGCTGCCGCAAGGCGCCCCGGGCCCGCTCCAGGTCGCAGATGTCCCCGTGAACGAAGGGGACCCGGTCCTCGAGGCCGCCGAGGTTGGCCCGGTTACCGGCATAGGTCAGGGCGTCGTAGACCACGACGGTATCGCCGGGGTGGGCGTCGACCCAGTAGCGCACGAAGTTGGAGCCGATGAACCCGGCGCCCCCGGTTACGAGCAGCTGCACGACCAGCGAGGGTACCGGGTCAGGTGAGGTCGATCTGGCAGTCGTCGCCGACCATGAGCCGCGTCGCCCGCGGCAGCAAGCCGGTTCGGGTCACCTCGACGTCGCGGCCGAGCAGCGAATCCTCCAGCCGGCCCGCGTGATCGACCCGGGTGCGGGCCAGGATCACCGAGTGCTCCACTTCGGAGTCCCGGATCTCGCAGTCCTCATCAATGGCGGTGAACGGTCCGACGAAGCTGTTGACGATGCGGGTCCCGGCGCCGATGATGGCCGGGCCCCGGATCTGGGAGCGCTCGACCACCGCGCCCGCCTCGATCACCACCCGGCCCTCGACCCGGCTGTGGGCGTCGACGGTGCCGTCGATGCGCCGCTCCAGGGTCTCCAGGATCAGGCGATTGGCCTCCAGTAGCGGCGTCAGCTTGCCGGTATCGATCCACCAGCCGGTCAACACCTCGGTGCGGACCCGGTGGCCGTGGTCCACCAGCCACTGGATGGCGTCGGTGATCTCCAGCTCGTTGCGGCTCGACGGCTCGATGGCCTCGACGGCGTCGTGGATGACGGGGCCGAAGAGGTACACGCCGACGAGGGCCAGGTCCGACTTGGGTTGGGCCGGCTTCTCGACCAGGCGCACCACGTGGCCGGCGCCGTCCAGTTCGGCCACGCCGAAGCGGTGCGGGTCAGGGACGTGGGTCAGCAGGATATGGGCGGCGGCCGGATCGGAGTGGCGCCGCTCGGTGCGGAAGCGGTCCGCGAACTCCTTGACGCCCTGGCGGATCAGGTTGTCGCCCAGGTACATCACGAAGTCGTCGTTGCCCAGGAACTCCCGGGCGATAAGCACGCAGTGAGCCAGCCCGAGGGGCGCCGACTGCGGTATGTAGGTGACCTCGAGCCCCCAGTGGGAGCCGTCGCCGACCGCGGCTTCCACCTCGGCCGCGGTGTCGCCCACGATCATGCCGACTTCCTTGATACCCGCCTCGGCCAGGGCCTCCAGCCCGTAGAACAAGATGGGCTTGTTGGCCACCGGCACCAGCTGTTTGGCCCTGGTGTGGGTGATGGGCCGCAGCCGGGTGCCGGCGCCACCGGCCAGGATCAGGGCTTTCACGCCCCCCCGACGCTACTCGACGGGTCTCGCGCCCTCAGACAGGCAGCCCCAGGCCCCTCGCCACGATGAGGCGCTGGATCTCACTGGTGCCCTCCCCGATCTCGAGGATCCTGGCGTCGCGGTAGAAGCGGGCGACGGGGGTCTCGTCCATGAACCCGTAGCCGCCGAAGATCTGGGTGGCGTGGCGGGTGGCGGTGACCGCGGCCTCGCTGGCGAACAGCTTGGCCATGGCCGCGGCCTGCTTGAACGGGCGCCCTTGGTCCTTCAACCACGCCGCCTTGTACACCAGGCCCCGGGCCGCTTCCACGGATACCGCCATGTCGGCGCACTTGAAGGCCACCGCCTGGTTGCGACCGATGGGGCCGCCGAAGGCGCTGCGGGCCTTGGCGTAGGCGACGCTGTGCTCCAGGCACGCCTGGGCCAGACCGACCGCCAGGGCCGCGATCGCCACCCGGCCGTCGTCCAAGATGGCGAGGAACTGGGCCAGCCCCCGGCCCGGCTCCCCGAGCAGGTTGCCCCCGGGCACCCGGCAGCCCTCCAGGCGCAGCCCGTGGGTGTCGGAGGCGTGCCACCCCATCTTGCGGTAGGGCGGCTCCACGATCAGCCCCGGCGTCCCGGCGGGGACGATGAACGCCGAGATCCCCTCGGGGGTGCGGGCGGTGACGGTGATCACCGAGGTGATCGGGGTTCCCGAGTTGGTGATGAACGCCTTGCTGCCGTCGAGGACCCATACTCCGGCGCCGGGGCCGGTCGTGTCCAGGTGGGCCCGGGTCCTGGTGCCGCCGGCGTCGCTGCCGGCGTCGGGTTCGGTCAGCCCGAAGGCCCCGAGGGCCCTGCCCGCGCACAGGTCGGGTAGCCAGGTCTGGCGCTGCTCCTCGGTGCCGAACTGGTAGATCGGGTTGGCCCCGAGGCCCACCCCCGCCTCGACGGTGACCGCCATGGAGCTGTCGACCCGGGCCAGTTCTTCGATGACCAGGCACAAGGTGGTGAAGTCGGCCCCCGACCCGCCGTACTCCTCGGGGAAGGGCAGCCCGAACAGGCCCAGCTGGCCCATGGCCTTGACCGTCTCCAGCGGGAACAGGTGATCTCGGTCCCACTGCTCGGCAAATGGTGCGATTTCAGTCTCTGCGAAGTCCCGTACGACTTTCCGGAAGGACTCCTGCTCTTCGGAGAAGTCAAAGTGCACGCTCCAAGTTTACGGGCCGGTAATTTTTCTGGCCGGTCTCATTCCGGCCGTAGATGGACCACGTCGGCGGCTGAAAAGGTGCAAACGCCCTTTGTGGTGACCACCCGGAGCCGGCCATCGGGCTCGACCGCCTCGGCCCGGCCGACGACCGAGCCGCCTGGGACCTCGACCCGAACGGCCTGGCCCACCGTGGCGCAGCGAGCCCGGTAGGCAACGGCCACGTCGTCCCACCGGTCACACCACCCCTCGAGGTTCCCGAGGAGGGCCGCGAGGAGTTCTCCCCGGTCAACCGAGAGCCCCACCGCCGCGGCACCCGGCGGGGCCCAGGCCACGTTGATGCCGACACCCACCACGATGGCCCCGGGGTCGGCCTCGGCCTCGGCCAGGATGCCGGCCAGCTTGCGGTCGCCCACCAGGAGGTCGTTGGGCCACTTGATGGCGGTCAGCGGCCCGCAGGCATCGGCCGCCGCCAGCGCCACCGCCGCCGGGACCACCCAGCGCCTGTCGGCGCCGAGCCGCGACGGTCTGAAGAGGATCGACACCAGCAGCGCTGCGCCCGGGGGTGCCTCCCAGCTCCGGCCCCGCCGGCCCCGGCCCGCCGACTGGTGGTCGGCGACCACGACCACCCCTTCGGGGGCGCCGGCCCGGGCCAGGTCGAGCAGGTGGCGGTTGGTGGAATCGACCTCCGCCAGCTCCCGGATGTCGGCGAAGCGGGTGGTGGCGGACAGCCGGCGCCGCGTTTGCTCGTCGACGATCATTGCCTGACAGACTGCCTGGCTGTGCTGACGAAGGTGTTGATAGCCAACCGGGGCGAGATCGCGGTGCGCGTGATCCGCACCTGCCGGGAACTGGGCATCGCCACGGTGGCCGTGTACTCCGATGTGGACCGCAGCGCCCTCCATGTGCGCCTGGCCGACGAGGCCTACGCCCTGGGCGGGGACACGGCGGCCGAGAGCTATCTCAACGTCGCCAAGATCCTCGACGCCATCCGCCGCTCGGGGGCCGACGGTGTCCATCCCGGCTACGGGTTCCTCTCCGAGAACGCCGACTTCGCACGGGCCGTGATCGCCGAAGGGGTGGCCTGGATCGGGCCACCGCCGGAAGCCATCGAGATCATGGGCGACAAGATCAGCTCCCGACTGGCCGCCGAGCGGGCCCAGGTGGTGGGCGTCCCAGGGACCACCGAGGTGACGACCTCGGCCGATCAGGTCGTCGCCTTCGGCGAGGCCCATGGCTGGCCGGTGGCCATCAAGGCGGCCTATGGCGGCGGCGGCCGGGGCATGCGGGTGGTGGCCTCGGCGGCCGACGCGCCCGCCGCCTTGGAATCCGCGGAGCGGGAGGCGCTCAAGTCCTTCGGGCGCTCCGAGTCGTACCTGGAGCGCTACCTACCCTGGCCCCGCCACGTCGAGGTCCAGGTGTTCGCCGACGCCCGGGGCCACTGCGTGTACCTGGGCACCCGGGACTGCTCGGCCCAGCGGCGCCATCAGAAGCTGATCGAGGAGGCGCCCGCGCCCGGCATCCCGGGCCCCGTCGAAGCCGCCATGGGCCAGGCCGCGGTGAAGGTGGCGCGGGCCTGCGGGTACGTCAATGCCGGGACGGTCGAGTTCCTGTACCAGGACGGGGAGTTCTACTTCCTGGAGATGAACACCCGCTTGCAGGTCGAGCACCCCGTCACCGAGGAGGTGACAGGACTGGACCTGGTGGCGCTGCAGCTGAAAGTGGCCTCCGGGGAACGGCTCCCGTTCGCCCAGGACCAGATCAGCCGCCGGGGCCACGCCATGGAGGTCCGGATAAACGCCGAGGATCCGGCGGGCGGCCGCTTCCTGCCCTCACCGGGTCCCATCACCCGCTTCCGGCGTCCCGACGGCCTCGGGGTACGCACCGATTCCGGCTACGACGAGGGCGACACGGTCAGCCAGTTCTACGACAACCTGGTCGCCAAGTTGATCGTCTGGGGCGGCGACCGGGAGGAGGCCCGCCACCGGATGTTGCGGGCGCTACGGGAAACCGAGATCGAAGGGATCGCCACCACGATCCCCGCCGACGTCGCCATCCTCGAACACCCGGACTTCATCGCGGTCCAGCACGCCACCGCCTGGGTGGAGCAGCGCCTGGATCTCTCCGCGGTGTCGTCCCCCGCCCCGGCGGCAGCATCGCTCGAAGGCGGCCCGCCGGCGCTGGTGCAGAGGGACGTGGATGTCGAGGTCAACGGCCGCCGCTACCAGGTCAAGCTGTGGGTGCCCGACCTGCCCCCGCCGCCGGCCGGAGCCGGGGCGGGCGCCGCCGGCGGCGGCCGGGGACCGGCCCGACCGAGACCGTTCTCGGCGTCCGCCAGGGCGGCGAGCGGTGCAGCCGGAGGCGGGGGCAACGTTACCGTCCCCATGCAGGGCACGATGGTCCAGGTTTTGGTGGCGGTCGGTGACACGGTGGAGGTCGGGCAGGCGGTATGCATTCTCGAGGCCATGAAGATGGAAAACCACATCACCGCCGAGAAGGCGGGCACCGTGACGCAGGTCAAGGTGGCGCCCGGCGATTCGGTGGGTGCCGGTGACGTGGTGGTTGTCATCGGCGACTAGCTGAATATCTCGTGGACCGGTTACCACTGAGCGCGATGGCGCCCGTTCAGTCGCGGCGCTGGCCGGCCAGCAGGCGGTCCCGGACGGCTGCCTTGGTGGCGGCGTCGATCACCGTCCACGCCATGGCCGTGGCCCCGTCCACCAGGGCCTGATCGGCCACGGGCCGGATGCAATGGGCCGCGAACTCGGGCTGGTGGTTGACCGCAGGCAGGCTGTCGATGCCCAACATGGGGTGGATGGTGGGCATCTCGAGGGAGACATTGGCCATGTCGGTGGACGCCGCGGTCCGCTCCTGCTCCTCCTTCGAGAGCACCGGAAATCGCCGGCCCAGCGCCTCGGCATTGGCCTGGTACAAGGCGCTCAACTCGGTATCGGCCCGCATCTCGGAATAGACCGGGCTCCGGGGCACGATCTCCATGGTGCAGCCGGTCGCCACTGCGCCCGCTTCGAAACAGCGATGGACCCGCGGCTCCAACTCCTCCAGTTCGACGGTCGTCCTGGCCCGCAGGTACCACTTGCCGATGGTGTGGGCGGGCACAATGTTGGGGGCGTCGCCGCCTTTGATCACGATGCCGTGGATGCGATCCGAATACCGGATGTGCTGGCGCAGCAGCCCGATCGAGGTCTGGGCCACTGTGATGGCATCGGCGGCATTGATCCCCCGCTCCGGGTACGACGAGGCGTGGGCGGACTTGCCCCGGTAATGGACGTCGATGTGGCTGACTGCCAGGCACGTCATGGCGGCCAGCTCGATGGGATAAGGGTGGACCATCATGGCCACGTGGATGCCATTGAAGGCACCCCCCTGCATCATCAGGATCTTGCCGCCCCCACCCTCCTCGGCCGGGGTCCCGAACACGTGCACCGTGATCCCGAGGTCGTCGGCCACCCGGGCCAGGGCCAGCCCGGTGCCCACCGCCGCCGCCGCGATGATGTTGTGACCGCAGGCGTGGCCGATGTCGGGAAGGGCGTCGTACTCGGCGCAGACCGCCACGTGGAGCGGCCCTCGGCCCGCGGTGGCCTCAAAGGCGGTCGGGAGGTCGCAGATGCCCATCTCCACCGAAAGGCCGCCAGTATCCAGCGCCCCGCCCACCCAGGCGGCCGCCCGTTCCTCCTCGAAGGCCAGCTCGGGGTTGGCGTGGATCCGATGCGACAGCTTCACCAGCCGCTCCCGGGCCTCGTCGATGGCGACCCGAGCCGCCTCTTTGACAGCTGTCACGAAGACCCCCTATTCCGCGGCATCGGCCAACGCCTCCGACAGCGAGGGGTGGACTAGCACGCTCTCGACGATGTCGGTGACCTTCAGGTTGCAGGTGACGGCCAGGGCGATCACCGAGATCAGTTCCGCGGCGTGGCGCCCCACGATCGAGCCCCCGAGCACCACGCCCGTGGCCGGGTCCGACAGGATCTTCACGAAGCCCTGAGGCGTGTCGTTGATCAGCGCCTTGGCATTGGCCGAGAACGGCACCTTGGTCACCCGGATCTTGCGCCCACTGGCGAAGGCTTCGGCTTCCGCGAGGCCGACGTCGGCGATCTCGGGCTCGGTGAAGATGGCCGACGCCGCCTTCTCGTAGTCCAGGTGGCGGTGGTCCCGGGTATGCAGCCCCATCACATGCTCGGCGATCTTGCGGCCCTGCATCGAGGCGACCGACGACAGCGGCAGTTTGCCCGACAGGTCGCCGGCCGCGTAGATGTGGCCGATGTTGGACTGGCAGTGATGGTTGACCGGGATGTAGCCGCCGGCGTCCATCATCACGCCGGCGTGCTCGAGCCCCAGGCTCTCGGAGTTGGGTATCGACCCGATGGCCAGCAGGGCGTGGCTCCCGCGAGCCACCCGGCCGTCGTCGCAGGCCACCGACACGCCTTGGTCACTGCGCAGCACCGCCTCGGCCCGGGCCCCCTTGAACAACCGCACCCCCCGGCGCAGCAACTCCGTCTCCAGCGCCGCCGCCACCTCGGGGTCCTTGGTGGGCAGCACCTGCTGGCGGCTCACGATCAGGGTCACCTGGGAACCGAAGGAGGTGAACATGTGCACGAACTCGACGCCGGTGACACCCGAGCCGATGACCACCAGGTGCGACGGCAGCGCCGGTGGCGGGTAGGCCTGTTGGGTCGTCAGCACCCGCAGGCCGTCGGGTTCTGCCCAGTCGGGGATCCGGGGACGGCTGCCGGTGGCCAGCAAGATGGCATCGGCGGGCAGCTCCTCGATCCCGTCGTCGGTCTCGACCACCACGTCGTGGGCCCCTTTCAGGCTGCCCGTGCCCCGGATCATGCGCACGCCCTGGCTGCGCAGCAGTTGGCAGACCGAGTCGTGCAGGTGACCCTCGATGTACTCCACCCGCTGGCGCAGCGCCCCCAGGTCGACCTGGGCATCGAGGGACCGCAACCCCATCCCCGAGATGCGCCGGGTAAAGGACAGGGCACCGCCGGTGGCGATCATGGTCTTGGACGGGATGCAGTCCCTCAGGTGGGCCGACCCACCGATGATGTCGTTCTCGATCAGGGTGACCTTGGCCCCCAGCCGGGCGGCGTAACTGGCCGCGGTGTTGCCGGCCGGGCCGCCGCCGATGATGACAAATCGCACCGCCGACATCGCCTCAGCCTCCCGCCGTGTAGGTGCCAAAGGCGGCCCGGAGCACGTCGCTGACCTCACCCAGGGTCGCCCGGGCGGCCAAGGCCGTCTTCATGGGGACCAGCAGGTTCTGGGTTCCCCGGGCGGCGGCGCCCACCTCGGCCAGCGCCGAGTCGACTTCTCCCGGGTCCCGTCGCTCCCGCAGCGACCGCACCCGGGCCGCCTGGGCCGCCTGCAGCGTCGGGTCCGGTGCCAGCACCTCGGTCACCGACACCGATTCCGAGACGTACCGGTTGACCCCTACGACCACCTTGCGGCCCTCGTCGACGGCCTTGGCGTACTCGAACGCGGAGCGTTCGATCTCCTCGCCCTGGAAACCGGCCTCGATGGCAGCCACGGCACCGCCCATGGCGTCGATCTTCTCCAGGTACTGCCAGGCGGCGGCCTCGATGGCCTCGGTCAGCGACTCCACGTAGTACGAACCGGCCAGCGGGTCGACGGTGTCGGTCACCCCCGACTCGAAGGCGATTATCTGCTGGGTCCGCAGCGCCAGCCGGGCGGCATCCTCGGTCGGCAGGCCCAGCGCCTCATCGAAGCCGTTGGTGTGCAGGCTCTGGGTCCCGCCCAGGACCGCGGCCAGGGCCTGCACCGAAACCCGCACCACGTTGTTGCCGGGCTGCTGGGCGGTCAGGGTGGAACCCCCGGTCTGGGCGTGAAAACGCAACCGCAGGCTGCGCTCGTCGCGGGCGTGGAAGCGCTCGCTCATGATGCGGGTCCACATCCGGCGGGCGGCGCGGAACTTGGCCACCTCTTCGAACAGGTTGTTGTGGGCGTTCCAGAAGAAGCTCAACCGGGACGCGAACTCGTCCACGGCCAGCCCCGCGCCAACGGCCGCCTCGACATAGGCGATGCCGTCGGCCAGCGTGAAGGCCAGCTCCTGGACCGCGGTGGAACCCGCCTCGCGGATGTGGTAGCCGGAAATGGAGATGGTGTTCCACGCCGGGAGGTGTTCCCGGCAATAGGCGAAGGTGTCGGTAACCAGCCGCATCGAGGGCCGGGGCGGATAGATGTAGGTCCCCCGGGCGATGTACTCCTTCAAGATGTCGTTCTGGATGGTGCCGCCCAGCGCCGACCCTGCGATGCCCGCCTCCTCGGCTACCAGCTGGTACAGCAGCAGCAGGATGGCGGCGGTGGCATTGATGGTCATCGACGTGGTGACCCGGTCCAAGGGGAGCCCGGCCAACAGCCGCTTCATGTCCTCGACCGAGTCGACGGCCACCCCGACCCGGCCCACCTCGCCCTCGGCCCGGGGGTGGTCGGAGTCGTAGCCCATCTGGGTGGGCAGGTCGAAGGCGCACGACAAACCGGTGGACCCACTGGCGAGCAGCATCTTCCACCGCTGGTTGGTGGTCTCGGCATCCCCGAACCCGGCGTACTGGCGCATGGTCCACAGCCGGCCCCGGTACATGGTGGCCTGAACGCCCCGGGTGTAGGGGCGGCCACCGGGGCGACCCAGCCGCCCCTCGGGGTCCCAGCCCTCCAGGTCGCCGGCCGTGTAGACGGTCTGAATGGCGATCCCGTCATCGGTCCGGCGCTCCTCGGCCTCCACCCGGACCAGGTTAGGGCCCTTCCGGGAGGGCGGCGGGAAAGCCTCCTACCGCTGGTCGAGCGCCGCGGGAGGCATTTTCCCCCATTGGCCTCGCGTCAACTCCCTGACCTCGAGGGGGACGCCCCGGCGAGGGTCGGCAGTGGCCCGCTCGAACACGAACCCCAGCTTCTCCATGACCCGCCCCGACGCCACGTTGGCGGGCTCGAAGATGCTGACCAGCCGGTCCAGGCCCAGGTCCTCGAAGCCATAGCGGATGGCGGCCGCGGCGCCCTCGGTTGCGTAACCCCGGCCCCAGAAGCGCTCACCCAGTCTCCAGCCCACCTCGACCGCGGGCAGGATCTCGGGGAGGAAATGGGGCACCGCCAGCCCCAGCCAGCCCGCCAGCTCGCCCGTCTCCTTGACGACAGCTGCGCTCAGGCCCACCCCGTCGGCTTCGTAGTAGCTGATGACCCGCTCCATGAACGTCCGGGTCTCCTCGGCGGTCATGGCGCGCTGCATCGGGTAGCGCCAGAACGATTCCTCGCAGTGGAGCTCCGTCAGCGGCCCCAGGTCCTCCCAGCCGAGGGGCCGGAGGATCAGGCGGCCCGTTTCAAGCGTTGGCTGGGGCGGCAATCGGGTGGGGCATGCATAACTGGTCGTATTCGGCGATAACCAGCTGCTCCTTGGGGATACCGCAGGCGGCGCAGTCGGGGTCGCGGGGCACCTTGAAGGTGCGGAAGCTCTCCTCGAGGGCGTCATAGGCCAGGAGCCGGCCGGCCAGCGGCTCGCCGATTCCGAGGAGCAGCTTGATCGTCTCCATGGCCTGGATGCTGCCGATGATCCCAGGCAGGACGCCGAGCACGCCGGCCTCGGCGCAGGAGGGCGCCAGCTCGGCCGGCGGCGGCTCTGGGACTTGGCAGCGGTAGCAGGGGCCCTGGTGGGGCAGGTAGACGCTGGCCTGGCCCTCGAAGCGGAAGATCGACCCGTGCACGACCGGGATGTCGAGCTTCAGCGAGGCGTCGTTCACCAGGTAACGGGTCGGGAAGTTATCGGTCCCGTCGACGATGACGTCGTAGCCCTGGAAGATCTGCAGCACATTGTCGGCCCCCAACCTGACGTCGTAGGTGACCACGTCGACGTCGGGGTTAAGGCTGGTGAGGGTCTTCTTGGCCGAGTCCACCTTGCGCTCGCCGATGCGGTCCATGTTGTGCAGAATCTGGCGCTGCAGGTTGGACGCGTCGACGACGTCCATGTCGATGATGCCCAGCGTGCCCACCCCGGCCGCCGCCAGGTACAAGGCGGCGGGGCTGCCCAAGCCGCCGGCGCCGATGAGGAGGACCTTGGAGTCGAGGAGCTTCTGCTGGCCCCGGACGTCGACCTCAGGGAGGAGGAGGTGGCGCTGGTAGCGGTTGCGCTGCTCGGCGCTCAGGCTGGCGGGGGTCCGCCAGTCACGACCCTCGTCCTTCCAGCGGTTGAAACCGCCGTCCATCGACACCACATCGGAGTACCCCAGCTGCTGGAGGGTCTCGGCCGCGAAGGCGGAGCGCACCCCGCCCGCGCAGTAGACCACCACCGAGGCGTCGTGATCGGGGATCTTGCCTTCCACCTGGCTCTCGAGGAAGCCCCGGGGAATGTGGACGGCGCCGGGAAGGGCGCCCTGCTCATACTCGTCGGCTTCCCGGACATCGAGAACGATGGTGCCCGGCTGGGCCACGGCCTCGGCCGCCCCCGCGGTATCCACCTCGCGGATATGGGCCTTGGTCGACTTGAGGAGATCTCGGAAGGAGGGCATACAGGGTTAAACCTTACCGAGTCGGTCGGCATTCCGCGGCCCTAGCCTGGAGCGCCATGGAGTTCCAATCCGTGGTCCGGCGGCGGAAGATGGTGCGGTCCTTCTTACCGGACCCGGTACCGGCTCCGGTGCTCGACCGGATCCTGGCCAACGCCCAGCGGGCGCCGTCGGCGGGCTTCAGCCAGGGCTGGGCGTTCCTGGTTTTGGAGGGACCGGAGGAGACGGCCGTGTTCTGGGATGCGGTCAGCGATCCCGAGTGGCGAGCCAAGCCGACCTGGCCCGGTTTGTTGAATGCCCCGGTGGTCATCGTGCCCCTCACCGACGAGGCGGTCTACCGGGCCCGGTACGCGGAGCCGGACAAGGCCACATCTGGGCTGGCGTCGTCGGACTGGCCGGTTCCCTACTGGCTGGTCGACACGTCCTTCGCAGCCCTGCTCATCCTGCTGTCGGCGGTCGACGCCGGGTTGGGAGCGTTGTTCACCGGCCTCAACCACCACGACCAGGAGGTCATGGCGGCGCTCGGGGTACCGCCCACCTTGGCGCCCATCGGGGCGGTGATCCTGGGCTGGGCCGACGAGCACGACCGGCCCTCACCCTCGCTGGCCCGGGGTCATCGCCCCGCGGAGTCGGTGATCCACCGGGGCCGCTGGTAGCCGCCGGCCGTTTAGGGCCAGTGACAAATCGACTTGGGCGGCTTTGCCGCAAGCCGCACTTAGCGATTCGGGGAAGCTGACAAGCGCCGCCCAGGTAGTTTTTGTCTGGGCCCCTTAGCATCGCCGGAATGGATCACGGCAACCGGCGGGCCATCCTGGCGGCCGCGATGGCCAACTTGGCCATCGCGGTGGCCAAGTTGGTGGGGTTCGGATTCACCGGCGCCGCGTCGTTGCTGGCCGAGGCGGTGCATTCGCTCGCCGACACCACCAACCAGGGTCTGCTTTTCCTGGGCGGGGCCAAGGCCCAACAGGCAGCCACCCCCAAGCACCCCTTCGGCTACGGGCGGGAGCGCTACTTCTGGGCCTTCATCGTGGCCCTGATCATCTTCAGCGCCGGGGCCCTGTTCGCCCTGTTCGAGGGCGTATCCAAGCTTGTGCACCCGCACCAGCTGGAATCCATCACCTGGGCGGTAGGGATCCTCCTCATATCGATGGTGCTGGAGGGCTTCTCGTTCCGCACCGCCCTGCGGGAGGCCCGGCCCCTAAAGGGCGACGGATCGTGGTGGCGCTTCGTCCGCCGTTCGAAGACGCCGGAACTGCCCGTGGTCCTGCTCGAGGACTTCGGCGCCTTGATCGGCCTGACGCTGGCTCTCGTTGGGGTGGGGCTGGCGCAAGTGACGGGGAACGCCCGTTTCGACGCCTTGGGCAGTGTCGCCATCGCCATCCTGCTGGGCTCAATCGCCGTCATCCTCGTGATCGAGATGAAGAGCCTGCTGATCGGCGAAGCGGCGTCGCCCGACGGGGTGCAACGCATCCGGGCCGCCATCGAGTCTTCCGAGCGGGTGCTGGGCGTCATCCACCTGCGAACCGAGCACCTCGGTCCCGAGGAATTGCTGGTCGGCGCCAAGGTGGCGTTCGATACCGATCTCACCGTTGTCGAGCTGGCCGAGGCCATCGACGCCGTCGAGGCGAGGATCCGGGCCAGCGTCCCTGAGGCGAGGGTCATCTATATCGAGCCCGACGTGCGCCGGCCGGACAGGCTGAACGCTGTCTGACCGAGTCCAGGTCGCGGCGGCCGGGCCGGATGGGACGGAGTCAGCCAAGAGGTGCTGACCCACCGACGGGGAGGTACGGTGCCCCCGCCCGGCTCAACTATCTTGGGGGCCGGCGGTTCAAACAGAGGGCCGCCGAAGGGGTGAAACAATGGGTAACTCGACGGGGCCTCGTTACTCGCACGCGGTGTCGGGGGGAGCCACACTCAGCACCTGGTCAGGAAGGACACCGGTCCGTCGGTCGCCGCACACCCGCCGGTGGCGGAGGCTGTGGGAGGTCCGACCCTGTCGGCGGGGTGTTCGGGTTTCTCGCGACTGGCCGCGAAGGGCCGGCACCGACCTGTAGCGGTTTTGCAGCTCTGGCTCGCGGCACCAGTGCCAGACTGAGCGCATGACGCGCACGATATTCCGTGGTGGCCTGGTGGTGGACGGCACCGGGGCCGCGCCGGCCGTCGGCGATGTCGTGGTTGAGGGCGGCCGGATCATTGCGGTGGGCGTCGGCCTGGACGGCGACGAGGCCATCGACTGCACCGGGACGGCGGTCCTGCCCGGCCTGTTCGACAGTCACGTCCACGTGATGCTCAGCCGGGTGGGTGTGCTGGAGCTGATGCAGACCCCCTTCTCGTACAGTTTCTATGAGGCGGCGAGGAACCTGCGGACACTGCTGGGCCTCGGGATAACGACAATCCGGGATGCCGCGGGTGCCGATCTCGGCGTCAAACAGGCGGTGGATGACGGGCTCATCGCCGGTCCGAGAATGCAGGTGTCGCTGTCCATGATCTCCCAGACAGGGGGCCACGGAGACGGGTGGTTCCCCTGTGGCGGCCACGTGCATCTCTTCGTCGAGCACCCCGGACGTCCCTCCGGCCTCGTCGACGGCCCTGACGAGATGCGGCGCAAGGTACGCGAGCTCATCCGGAACGGGGCGGACGTCATCAAGGTGGCCACCTCGGGTGGGGTGCTCTCCCCTCGCGACGACCCTCGCCACGGCCATTTCCGCGACGACGAGCTCCAGGCGCTCGTCGCCGAGGCCACCGCCGCGGGCCGGTTCGTGATGGCCCACGCCCAGGCGACCGACGGGATCAAAGCCGCGGTCCGAGCCGGCATCCGCTCGATCGAGCACGGGATATTCCTCGACGACGAGGCGATCGGGATGATGCTCGAACGGGGCACCTGGTTGGTCCCCACCCTGCTGGCCCCACAGGGTGTCATCGATGCCGCGGCCGCGGGAGCGTCCATCCCCGAGGCCTCGCTGCGCAAGGCCCACGACGTGGTCGGATGCCATCGTGAGTCGTTCCGGCGCGCCGTCGACGCCGGGGTCAAGGTCGCCATGGGGACCGACTGCCCCATCTCGCCCCACGGCACCAATCTGAACGAACTGGCGTTGATGGTCGAGAACAGCGCCATGACGGCTCTCGACGCGTGGCGGGCCACCACCTCGAGTGCGGCCCGATTGCTGGGCGTGGATTCGGTCCTCGGCACAATCGAGCCCGGCAAGGGGGCCGATCTGGTCGTCTTCGATGGCGACCCGTCAGACCTCGAGAAACTGGCGGGGCGGGTACGCCACGTCTGGAAGGACGGCGTTGCCGTGATCTGACGGCCGATGGCAAGGTCGCCCCGATTCGCCCCGATTCACGACCGCAGGACTACCTCCGCTCTTCAACTACCAGGCCCCCGGCGAAGTCGGCTCCGAAGCGCCACCAGCCGGCGGGAACCTCGGCGCCGGGCCCGGCGTCAGGGGCATGATGGCAGCCATAGAAGCAGTTCACCGCTTGCCGACCGACGGCGCCGAATGGGAGTCGTTCACAGGGTTCTACCGGGCCCAGCAGGAGCCGATGCTGCGGCTGGCCTACCTCTTGACCCAGTCGCGTCCGGTTGCCGAGGAACTGGTGCACGACTGCTTCCTCCGGGTCCAGAGCCATTGGGCGGAGATCGAGGTGCCCGCCGCCTACCTGCGCCGGGCGGTCACCAACGCCTGCTACTCCTACCACCGGCGCCGGCGACGGGAGGAGGCATGGGCCCAAACCCAGCCCGAGCCGGCCGCGGCGGCCCCCGAACATGACGAGGTGTGGGACGCCCTGACCCGGCTCACACCGCGCCGGCGGGCGGTGCTCGTCCTGCGCTACTACCTCGACCTGTCGGAGGCGGAGATTGCCGACAGCCTCAGCTGCCGTCCCGGCACCGTGAAATCCATCAGCCACCGGGCCCTCGCCGACCTGAGGAAGGCATTGCAGTGAACGACGACGAACTGATCGAACGGCTCCGGGACACATTGTTGACCCGAGCCGAGACGGTGACCCCCGCCGCCCACCAATGGCAGGCGGTTCCACATCCCGCTGATCACACTCCGCTTTTTCCCCTCCATCCCCGGCCCCGCCGGTGGTGGCCAGGATCGGCAGTGGCGGTCGCGCTGGCGGTGGCGGCGGCCGCCCTTTTCGTGGTGCTGCGGTCACCAGGCACCAGGACCTCCAAGGTCAACCTGGTCGCGCCGGCCCCCAGCACCGCCCCGGCCACCGCCCCGGTGGCCTCCAGCGTCCCCGCGATCCCGTCCGTCGCCGCCGGGGGAGCCACTACCGTGGCCCCCCCGTCGGGTCCCGGTGGGGGGCCGGTGCCCAAGGGTTTCTCACCGGCCTCGGTGACGTTCGTGTCGACACGGACCGGATGGGTGCTCGGTTCCGCCCCTTGCGCCACCCCGCCGTGTGCCTCCGTGGTGCGCACCAATGACGGTGGCAAGACCTGGGTCGGCCTTCCCGCCCCCCTAACCGCCCTGGCCGTTCCTCCGGGCAGCCCCGGCGTCAGCTTCATCCGCTTCGCCAACCTCCAGGACGGCTGGGCGTTCGGCACCGAGCTGTGGGGCACCCACGACGGGGGGGCCCACTGGAAGAAGGTCGCCCTGCCGGGCGCGGTGGCCGGTTCCCCGATCCTGGATTTGGAGGCCGGGGCCGGTCTCGTCCACGCGGTAGTGGCGGGCGGCAACGCCCAACTCCTGATCGAGACCAGCCGGGCGGCCACCGACAACTGGACGGCGTCGGCGACCAAGCTGCCCATTGGGGCGGGGCCGGTCCCCACCGTTCAGATCGTCCTGCAGGGCCACATCGGGTGGCTGGTGGAAAACGACCGGACCGTCATTGCCGGCGCCCGGTTCGACGGCGGCTGGGCTCCCTGGCAACCACCATGCCTCACCGTCGGAGGCTCCGTCGCGCTCGCCGCATCCACCCCGACCGACCTGGCCGCGGTGTGCGACGAAGGGGTTTGGAGCGGCCCCGGTCCCGCCTCGGTGCGGGCCTACCTGTCGACCGATGGGGGCGCGACCTTCCACCCGACGCCGACCGCGCCCGGCTCGATCTATCACGGTTTGGCGAACGCCACCGCCCAATCCCGCGACACGATCATCTTCGCGTCCTATACCCAAAGCGGCGCGGTGTTGGTGGGGTCGTTCGACGGTGGCACGACCTGGGCTCCCGTGTCCGAGACCCCAGAGGCGGGCCAATGGCTCGAGCTGGGCTTCACCAGTCCCAACCAGGGCGTCGCCATCGACTACCACGCCGGTTCGTCGAAAGGGGTGCTGATCCAGACCAACGACGGCGGCCACACCTGGGCGGCCGTCGCCTTCCGGCAGGGCTGAGGGGTCGGTCCGGTCGGCCCGTCGGGCCGCGTCGGGCGTCGGGGACGGGCGACGGGCGACGGGCGACAGGCGACAGGCGACAGGCGACAGGCGACAGGCGACAGGCGACAGGCGACAGGCGACGGGCGACGGGCGCGGCATAGGAGACGGTGAGCACTTCCCCTGTCGTTGCCGACCGACCGCTTGGAGGCCTTCGTGCGCCCTACCCCTGACTTGCGCTTCCTCACCGAGTTCCACGCCCCCGACATCTTGCATATCCGGCCCTGGGCCGACGAGGTCATCGACAGCTTCGGCTTCGATCCCCGCTCCGCCTATGTCGAGACCTATTGGCTGAGCGTGCTCGGCCCATCCACTACCTGGCTGGTCCGGCGCCTGGTCGCAGGCCTGGAACGGGAACCCCGGGGCTACCCGATCTCGCTGGCCGAAACGGCCCGGTCGCTGGGGCTGAGCGATCGCGGCGGGCGCTCGTCGCCGTTCGTGCGGGCCGTCAGCCGTACCGTCAAGTTCGAACTGGCAGTGCCGGAAGGCCCTGACGTGCTGGCGGTACGCCGCAAGGTGCCACCACTGAGCCAGCGCCAGGTGAACCGGCTGCCTCCCGCGCTCCAGGCCGCCCACCAGCGCTGGCAGACGGAACAACTCCAGGTACCCAGCGGTGACCGGCTGCGGCGGCGGGGCCGCTTGCTGGCCCTCAGCATGATCGAACTGGGTGACGACCTGGATTCGGCCGAACATCGGCTACTGGAGATGCGCTACCACCCGGCCCTGGCCCACGACGCCGCCGGCTGGGCCTGGGAGCGCCACCGGGCCGCCCTGACCTCCGCCGGGTGATGCGGAGAAAATCCCTAATCTAAGGGTCATGGCCCAGCATCCCGACGCTCCCCCCGGCTTGCCCGAGGGCAGGCCGGTGGAGTTGCCGGGGCGGGGGACGACCTTTGTCCGGGAGGTCCCGGGGCCCCCCGACGCCCCGGTGGTGGTCCTGCTGCATGGGTGGACGGCAACCGCGGCCCTCAATTGGTTTCCGACCTTCGGGCCCCTGAGCCAGCATTTTCGGGTGCTGGCGCTGGACCAACGAGGCCACGGGTTGGGCATCCGCAGCCGCCGTCCGTTTCGCCTGGAGGACTGCGCCGACGACGTGGCCGCCTTGGCCGAGGAGTTGAAGATCACCCGGCTGATCCCGGTGGGCTATTCGATGGGCGGACCCGTCGCCATGCTGACCTGGCTCCGCCACCGGCACCTGGTCGAGGGCGTGGTCCTGTGCGCCACCGCGGCCCGCTTCGGTGCCGGCCGCCCCGCCGATCGGATGTTCGCCCAGGGGATACTGGGCCTCTCCCTCGCCGCCAACCTCTCCCCGGCCTCGCTGCGGCACCGGGCCATGACCCGCTTCGTCAACAACCGCCTCGATGGCACCCACCTCTCCGCCTGGGCGGCCCACGAGCTGGCCAGCAACGACCCCGCCGCACTGCTCCGGGCCGGCGCCGCCCTCGGCATGTTCGACGCCGGGGCGTGGCTGCCGACGATCGACATACCCACCGCGGTGGTCGTGACCGAGGCGGACCTGGTGGTGCCGCCGGCCAACCAGTTGGCACTGGCGGAGGCCATTGCCGGCGCCGAGGTGTTCCGGGTGGCCGGTGACCATGCCGTGTGCGCGGCGGGGGCGGCTCGTTTCGTGCCGGTCCTGGTCGCGGCCTGCCGCCGCGTGGCCCACCGGGCGGCCACCCAGGCGGGGGCCGCCGGGTCGGCCCCGATCGAACCCCTGCCCACGACCTAGCCGTGACCTAGCCGGGCGTTACGACAAGGCCCGGGCGATGGCGTCGGCGGCTGCGACCACGGCCGCGGCATACTTCTGGCCGGGTTGCCGGGTGGTTCGCTCGATCGGTCCCGAGACCGACACCGCGGCGATCACCTCGCCGCCGGCCACGACGGGGGCGCTTACCGAGGCCACGCCCGGCTCCCGCTCCTCGACGCTCTCCGCCCAACCCCGCTGACGGGCATCGGCGGCGCCCGAAAGGACCTTGCCCGCCGATCCCCGGTCCATGGGCAGCGAGGCGCCGACGGGCACGATGGTGCGCAGGCTGTGGGGTGATTCCAGGGCGGCCACGCAGATGCGGGACTCCCCGACCGGTACGTAGAGTTGGGCACTCTCGCCGGTGGCATCCCGCAGCATCACCAGCGCGGGGCCGGCCGCCCGGCCGAGGGCGCGCCGATTGACGGGGCCGGTGCGGGCCAGCTCCCGGATCCGGGGCCCGAGCTCGAATCTTCCCTCGCCGTCGCGTGCCACCAGCCGATGTCGCTCCAGGGCGACGGCCAGGCGGTGCACCGTTGCCCGGGGCAGGCCGGTGGCCATCCCCAGTTCCGCCAAGGCCAGCGGCTGCGCGCTCACGGCGTCGAGGATGGTGACCGCCTTGTTCAGGACCCCGACATCACTTACACTGTCTCCCACGATTCAAGACTATATCCCAGAATGTGAGAACTAGCATGGCTGGCACAACCACGATGGCGGAGAAGATCTGGCAGCAACACCTGGTCCATCGAGGCGAGGGGCAACCGGACCTGTTGTACGTCGACCTCCACCTGGTGCACGAGGTCACCTCGCCCCAGGCGTTCGACGGGCTACGGCAGGCGGGACGACCGGTACGCCGCCCGGACCTGACACTGGCCACCATGGACCACAACGTGCCGACCGTCGGCCAGGACCGCCCGGTCGAAGACCCCATCTCGGCCCGCCAGATCGAGGTCCTGGCCGCCAATTGCGCCGAGTTCGGAATCGCCCTGTATCCCATGGGCGACCGGCGCCAGGGGATCGTCCACATCATCGGCCCCGAGCAGGGCCTGACCCAGCCGGGCATGACCATCGTGTGCGGGGACAGCCATACCTCGACCCACGGGGCGTTCGGAGCGCTGGCGTTCGGAATCGGCACCAGTGAAGTCGAGCACGTGCTGGCCACCCAGACGCTCCCCCAGCAACCGCCGCTGACCATGGCCATCACGGTCGATGGGGAGCTGCCGCCCGGAGTCACGGCCAAGGACATCATCCTGGCCATCATCGGAGCCATCGGCACCGGCGGCGGCATGGGCCACGTCATCGAATACCGGGGGTCGGCCATCGCCGCCCTTTCCATGGAAGGCCGGATGACGGTTTGCAACATGTCCATCGAAGCGGGGGCCCGAGCCGGCATGATCGCCCCCGACGACACCACCTTCGCCTACCTCGAACGACGCCCCCAAGCCCCGCAGGGGGCGGCCTGGGAGGCGGCACTGGACGCCTGGCGGGAGCTGCCGAGTGACCCCGGGGCCGCCTTCGACCAGCAGGTCACCCTCGCCGCCGCCACTCTCTCGCCCCATGTCACGTGGGGGACCAACCCGAGCCAGGTGGTCGGGCTGGACGGCGCGGTTCCCGACCCCGATCGCCTGGAGACGCCGGCGGCCCGGGAAGCGGCCGGCCGGGCGCTCAGCTACATGGGCCTCACGGCGGGCACGCCGGTGCGCGACGTCAAGGTGGACACGGTGTTCATTGGCTCCTGTACCAACGCCCGCATCGAGGATCTGCGGGCCGCGGCCGCGGTACTGGCGGGCCGCCACGTGTCGCCCGGCATACGGGCCATGGTCGTGCCCGGCTCGGGCCTCGTCAAGGCCCAGGCGGAGTCCGAGGGCCTCGACCGGATCTTTACCAGCGCCGGCTTCGAATGGCGGCAGCCGGGATGCTCCATGTGCCTGGCCATGAATCCCGACAAGCTGGCGCCGGGCGAGCGTTGCGCCTCCACGTCCAACCGGAACTTCGAAGGTCGCCAGGGCCGCGGGGGCCGGACCCACCTGGTGTCGCCGGCCGTCGCCGCCGCCACCGCGGTGGCGGGCCACTTCGCCAGCCCCGCCGACCTATCTTGAGCCCGCCCGAGACCGTGGCCCCGGGCCCAAGCCCGGGTGCGAGTGCGAGCCCGAGTGCGAGTGCGAGCCCGAGTGCGAGTGCGAGCCCGAGTGCGAGTGCGAGTGCGAGTGCGAGTGCGAGGGCGAGCCTGAACCTGAGAGGAACCAGCCCATGAAACCAGTTCACGTCGTCACCGGAACCGCGGTGCCTCTCGACCGGTCGGACGTCGACACCGACCAGATCATCCCGAGCGACTGGCTGAAACGGGTCGAGCGGACCGGCTTCGGCCAGGGCCTGTTCGCCGAGTGGCGCGACGATCGGGCCTTCGTGCTCAACCGACCCGAGTACGCAGGGGCCACGGTGCTGATCGCGGGGCCCCGGTTCGGCACCGGATCGTCACGCGAGCACGCGGTGTGGGCCCTGACGGACTACGGATTCCAGGCCGTGATCTCCCCCCGCTTCGGCGACATCTTCCGCAACAACGCCACCAAGTCGGGCCTGCTCCCGGTCCAGGTCGAGCCCGAGGTTGGGGCGGCCCTGCTGGCCGCGGTGGCCGCTGACCCCACCCTGGAGATAACCATCGATGTCGAGCGGGGCACCGTCAGCGCCCCGGCGGCGGGGATCGAGGCGAAGTTCCCGCTCGACGAGCACACCCGGTACCGGCTGCTCAACGGCCTCGACGACATCGGCCTGACGCTGGTCCACGCCGGCGACATCGCCGCCTTCGAGGGCCGCCGCCCGCCATGGCTGCCCTCAGTTAGCGCCTAGGTATCGTCGGCGACCCGTCCAACTGCTACTCCTCGGGCAGCCGGCTGAGACTCCAATGCCGACGCCAGTAACCGCCCGTCGCCGGTGCCGAGATCGAGTACCCGACCCCATCCCCGCGGCCCGGTCTCCGACGAGGGAGAGCAACACCGCTTCGCCCTCGAAGCGGTGGGGTGGCCATTCGGGGCCGCGCCGGAGATAGGCGCCGGCATGCGATGCCGCGGCCCACTCGTTGGTGGCGGCCCCGCCGCTCGAAGCCCCGCCGCTCGAAGGTACCCCCGCTCGGAGCCCCGCCGCTCGGAGGCCCCGCCGCTCGGAGCCCCGCCGCTCGGAGCCCCGCCGCTCGGAGCCCCGCCGCTGGTGGTCACGGCGTGGCTTCGGGCAGGCGTCGGTCGTCGCGGGCCCGGATACGGACGACCTTGTTGACGGCGTTCAGGTAAGCCCGGGCGGCCGCCTCGACCACGTCAGTCGACACGCCGCGGCCCGATACCCGGATGCCGTCGGCCACGACCTGGATAATGACGTCACCTAAGGCGTCGACACCGCCGGTCACGCCATTCACGTTGAAATCGGTGAGCTTGGCATCCACTCCGGTCGCGGCCCGGATCGCCTGGCAGGCGGCGTCGATCATGCCGTCGCCCTCAGAAGTGGCCTCGACCTTCTCCCCCCCTCGTACCAGCACCACCCGGGCGTTGGGGACGCCGACGGTGCCGCCCGCCACCTCCAGCGCCTCCAGGGAAAACGCGGGCGCGGAGCTGGTCCCGAGCTCCTCGGCCACGATGGCCTCCAGGTCGGCGTCGGTGATCTCAACCTTGCGGTCGGCCAGTTCCTTGAAGCGGGCGAAGGCGGCGTTAAGGGCATCGCCGCTGATGCTGAGGCCCATCTTCGCCAGAGTGTCGCGGAAGGCGTGGCGGCCCGAGTGCTTGCCCAGCACAATCTGGCTACCGGTCTGTCCCACCGAGTCGGCGTCGATGATCTCGTAGGTGCTGCGCTCGGCCAGCACGCCGTGCTGGTGGATCCCCGACTCGTGGCGGAAGGCGTTGCGACCCACGACCGCCTTGTTGAACTGGACCGGATACCCGGTCAGGCGGCTCACCAGCCGGCTGGTGCGGGCCAGCTCCTCGGTCCGGACCCCAGTCTCCAGGCCCGGGAACATGTCGGCTCGGATCTTGAGCGCCATCACCACTTCTTCCAGGGCGGCATTGCCCGCCCGCTCCCCCAGCCCGTTGACACAGACCTCGACCTGACGGGCGCCGCCCTGGATCCCTGAGAGCGAATTGGCCACGGCCAGGCCGAGGTCGTTGTGGCAATGGGTCGACAGGACGTACTCGCCCTTGATCTCCCGGCGGATGTACTGGATCAAGGCCCCGAACTCCCAGGGAATTCCGTAGCCCACCGTGTCGGGAATGTTCAGGGTGGTGGCGCCGGAATCCACCGCGACCTGCAGCACTTCCATCATGAAGTCGAGGGGCGTGCGGGTGGCGTCCTGGGGGCTGAACTCTACGTCGTGGGTGTGCTCCCGGGCCCGGCCCACGCCCGCCGCCGTCTCCGCCTTCACCTGGGCCTGGTCCATCTTCAGCATGTGCTCCATGTGCTGGGGACTGGTCGAGATGAAGACGTGGATGCGGCTCCGGGCGGCGTCCTTGACCGCCTCCCAGCAGCGGTCGACGTCGGACAAATGGGTCCGGGACAGGCCCGCGATCACCGGGCCGCCGTCTCTTCCCACCTTGCGGGCGATGGCCTGTACCGCCTCGAAGTCGCCCTGGCTGGCCACCGGGAATCCGGCCTCGATGTAGTCGACATTGAGGCGGGCCAACTGCTCCGCGATCTCGAGCTTCTCGACGGCGTCGAGTGCGATCCCCGGCGACTGCTCCCCGTCGCGCAGGGTGGTGTCGAAGATGATCACGCGCTCAGCCATTGCAGTGGTTCCTTTCGGTGGTCAGCAGGGAAAAGCAGCAAAACAAAACCTCCTGGCCAGAGGCTCAGGAGGCAGGGGCGAGACCCAGATGGGGGCTCGCCGTCAGGTAAGAAGGAGGATCGACAGGAACGGTGCCGGGGACATATCCCGACAATGGTCGCATGGTTGATCCCACCCGTCAAGAGAGTCAGGGGGTACGTTCGAATTCATGGCGAGGCGTTTGTTGCGATTGGTCCTCACCGGCGGGTTCTTTCTGGCGGTCGGGGTCATGGTGCGGCGGACCCTGCGCCTCCGGGAGGAAACCAATCACATTGTTGCCTCCCGGGACCCGTGGACGCCCATCCTGGAGACCCCCGAGCCGGCCCCCGAGCCGGCCCTCGAGCCGGCCCCGGCATGGTTGGCCCCGGTCGACGGTGGCTGCCCTCCCGCTCATCTGATCAAGGCCAAGTCGGCGAGCGGCATCTACCACCTCCCCGGGATGCTCAACTACAACCGCACCAAGCCCGACCGCTGCTACGCCGAGGAGTCCGCGGCCGAGGCGGACGGCTTCACCAGAGCGAAACGCTGACGCGGGCCCGACCGGGGCTCACTGGTTGGCGTAGGCGGCCTGGGTGATGGGGTTGTCGGGCCCCAGCACCAGCGCCGCCCCCTGGTTGCTGGCCTGGGCCTTGGCCGCCGCCAGTGGATGGCCCTTCTCGGTGTACAGCACCCGAACCCGAGGGTCGCCGGCGCCGCGGGGCGCGACAGGGGCCACCACGGCCGCGCTACCGGTAGTCGCGTCCACCACGAAGGGGATGAAGTCGCTGTGCATGAAGCGGGGGATGGCGCACATCGACTCGGGATAGTTGTGCACCCCCGCCGCCTGGGGAGAGTCCGGCTTGACGGTCCCGGTATGGCCGGGCTGGGGTATGGGAACGCAGGAGTTCCAGATGCTGTCCACGTAGTTGGCGATACTGGTGGCGTCCACCACCGGCGTCGTCAGCAGACCGATGTCGGCATAGCCCAGGCTCGTCAACTGCGGAATGGTCTCGGGGAAGCGGGCCGTCACCGCGGCCGCGTTCTGCCGCAGCGCGTCGACCTTCTGGGGATCGGCGCAGAACTGGGCCGACCATTCGATCCCGCCCCAGTTGAGGACGAGGCGCCAATCCTTGCCGTCGTACAGCCAGATCGACCCGGCATGGTGCGCCTGGATCGGTGGCGGCCCGTAGGGATTCGGACTGAGGGTGGTCACGATCTTCTGGACCGTGGCCCGGGCGCGAACGAATTCGGTCGAATCCGTTCGCGCCGAATGCCCTTCGACGTTTTCGATCAGTTTCAGCCCGACCGAAATCTGGTGCAGCGTGGACACATTCGTCATGACAACCCCCGGCCCTACGAATCGGAAATAGCAACCGCTTCCAGTATTCCGGGTTCGGCCAGGAGTTGCTCGACCACGTCGGATCCGACGGGCTGGTCGAACGACAGCGCCATCATGGCCGTCTTGCCGGCCCGGCTGCGGCCCAGCTTCAGGTCGACGATGTTCAGGCCCGCGTCCCGCAGGATCTCGGCCACGACCGCCACCATGCCGACCCGGTCGTCATTGCGCACCACCAGCATGGAACGGGCGATGGGCAACTCGATGTCGTGATCGTCCACCATGACGATCTTGGACTCGCCCCGCATCCCGAACAACGTTCCCGACAGGGCGTGACTCCCGCCCCGCAAGGTGATCAGGTTGACGTAGTCCTGCGACGCCAAGGCGCTGGTGGCACGCACCGACAGGCCCCGCTCCTCGGCCAACTGGGGAGCATTGACAAAGGAGACCGGCTCGGCGGCGGCCGCCGAGAACAACCCCTTGAGCACCGACAACGTCAGGATCCGGGTGTCGTACTCGGCCAGCTGGCCCTCGTACTCGATCTCCAAAACCGAGGCCAGTTCCCGGGCCAGCAACCCGAACAGGCGCCCCAACCGCTCCGCCAGGGGCAGGAACGGCCGCACTGTCTCCGACGCCTCGGCCGCGCCGATGTTGACGGCGTAGGGAACGAACTCGCCCGCCAGCGCCAGCTCCACCTGCTCCGCGATCGAGATGCCCGCCTTGTCCTGGGCCTCTTTGGTCGAGGCGCCCAGATGGGGCGTCACAATCACCGACGGCAGCTCGAACAGTGGCGACACCGTCGTTGGCTCGTCCAGGAACACGTCCAGTGCCGCCCCCGCGATGGTCCCCGACGCCACCGCCGCGGCCAGCGCCTCCTCATCCACGATGCCGCCCCGGGCGGTATTGATGATCCTCAGGTCGGGCTTGGCCTGGGCCAGCAGGGCGGCGCCGATGAGCCCCAACGTCTCGGCCGTCTTGGGCAGGTGGATGGTCAGGAAGTCGGCCTGGCGCACCACGTCCTCCAGGGCCAACAGCTCCACGCCCATCTGCCTGGCCCGCTCCGGCGCCACGTAGGGGTCAAAGGCCACCAGCCGCATCCCGAAGGCGTGGGCCCGCTGGGCCACCAGGGCGCCCACCCGGCCCAGCCCGACCACCCCGAGGGTCTTGCCATGGACCTCGACACCCTCCCAGCGGCTGCGCTCCCAGCGACCCGCGGTGAGCGCGGCGTGGGCCTGGGGGATATTGCGGGCCTGGGCCAGCAGCAACGCCATGGTGTGCTCGGCGGCCGAGAGGATGTTGGAACGGGGGGCGTTGACCACCATGACGCCGCGACCAGTGGCCGCCGCCACGTCGACGTTGTCCAGCCCGATGCCGGCCCGGCCCACGACCACCAGGTCCCGGCCCGCGTCCAAAACCGAGGCGGTGACCTGGGTGGCCGAGCGGATGATCAATGCCGCCGCCCCGGGTACCGCGGCCAGCAAGTCGGCCGGGGACAGTCCCAACTGCACGTCCACATCGTGGCCGGCTCCGCTCAGCGTCGCCAGGCCTCGTTCGGATATCTCCTCGGTCACCAATACGCGGGCCATGGTTTCATCCTTCCTGACAAAACGGCGTTAGCGGCCCGTCACCCGTTCAGTCGGCCTCGGCGAGCAATTTCCCGATCCTGGCCACACCCTCGGCCAGATCGTCGTCGGCCAGGGCGTAGGAGAACCGGATGTACCCGGGGGCGCCGAAGGCCTCCCCCGGCACCACCGCCACCTTGGCCTCGTCGAGCAGCAGCGCGGCCAGATCCAAGGTGGTGGCCGGGGTGCGACCCCGCACGGTGCGGCCCAGCACGCCCTCGAAGCTCGGGAAGGCGTAAAACGCTCCCTCGGGCTCGGGGCACACCACGCCCGGGATGTCCCGCAACATGGAGACGATGGTGTGGCGGCGCCGGTCGTAGACCTGGCGCATGGCCTCCACCGCCGTCAGGTCGCCGGTGACCGCGGCCAGGGCGGCCCGCTGGGCCACGTTGCAGACGTTGGAGGTGGTGTGGGATTGCAGGTTGACAGCGGCCGCCATGACATCGGCGGGACCGATCAGCCAACCCACCCGCCAACCGGTCATGGCATAGGTCTTGGCGACGCCGTTGACGACGAGGGTTTGGCCGGCGACCTCGGGGACGGCGACGGGCATCGAGGAAAAGACGGCGTCGCCGTACACCAGGTGTTCGTAGATCTCATCGGTTATCACCCACACCCCGTGCTCGACCGCCCACTGGCCGATGGCGGTCACCTCGGCGGGGGTGTAGACGGCGCCGGTCGGGTTGGAGGGGCTCACGAACACGAGGGCCTTGGTGCGCGCCGTGCGGGCCGCCTCCAGCTGGTCGACAGTCACCTTGTAGCCGTCCGCGTCGGTGGTGGGCAGCACGACGGGCACGCCCCCGGCCAGCCCGATCGACTCCGGGTAGGTGGTCCAGTAGGGGGCGGGGAGCAGCGCCTCGTCGCCGGGGTCGAGCAGCAATGCGAACGCCGTTTCCAGGGCGTGCTTGCCGCCGTTGGTAATGAGCACCTGGCCCGGTTTGAGGCCCGCCCAGCCCGAGTCACGTTCAGTCTTGGCCGCCACCGCGGCCCGCAACTCGGGCAGGCCGCCGGCCGGGGTGTACTTGTGGTTCTTGGGGTCCCGGCAGGCCGCCACGGCTGCATCCACGATGTGGTCCGGCGTGGCGAAATCGGGCTCGCCGGCGCCGAAGCCAATCACCGGTTCCCCCGCCGCCTTCAACGCCTTGGCCTTGGCGTCGATCGCCAGAGTTGCCGACTCCGTTACCGCCGCTACTCTCTTCGATGTACGTGTCATTGCTGCCATGCTGGCACAGTGAGCGACACCCCTCGCACCGATATCCGCATCCCCGCCGATCTCCTGCCGGCCGACGGCCGCTTCGGCTGCGGCCCCTCCAAGGTGCGGCAGTCGGCGATCGCGGGGTTGGCCGCGACCAGCCGGTCGTTCCTCGGGACCAGCCACCGCCAGCCCACGGTGAAGTCGGTGGTCGGCCGGCTGCGGTCAGGGCTGGCCACCCTGTTCGGGCTGCCGGACGGGTACCAGGTGGCGGTGGGCAACGGCGGCGCCACCATGTTCTGGGACATCGCCACCTTCTGCCTCATCGAAGAGCGCAGCCAGCACCTGGTGTTCGGGGAGTTCTCGGCCAAGTTCGCGGCGGCGGCCACCGCGGCGCCATTCCTCAAGGCCCCGTCGGTCCTCGAGTCGGAACCCGGGAGCCACCCCTCGGCGGTCGCGGAGGCCGGTGTCGACTTGTACGCCCTCACCCACAACGAGACCTCGACGGGCGTGATGATGCCGCTTCTGCGCCCTCCTTCGGCTTCCGCTGCGGCCCTGGTGGCGGTCGACGCCACCTCGGGGGCGGGCGGGCTGGCCTTCGATCCCGCCGAGGTGGACGCCTACTACTTCGCGCCCCAGAAGTGCTTCGGCTCCGACGGTGGGCTTTGGATCGCGGTGCTGTCGCCGGCGGCCGTCGGCCGGGTGCGGCGCATCGCGGGGTCGGGGCGGTGGGTGCCGGCGTCGCTCGATCTGGGCATCGCCCTCGACAACAGCGAGCTCAATCAGACCTACAACACGCCCGCTCTGGCCACGCTGTGGCTACTGGTGGACCAGGTGGAATGGATGTTGGACCAGGGGGGTCTGGGGTGGTGTGTGGCCCAGTCGTCGCGTTCCGCCGCGACGTTGTACGAGTGGGCCGCCGGGTCCGCCTATGCGTCGCCATTCGTGGTCAAGCCGGATGAGCGCAGCACGGTGGTGGGGACGATCGATCTGGACGGGTCGGTTTCGGATGCTGCGGTATGCCGCGCCCTGCGGGCCAACGGGATCGTTGACACGGAGTCGTACCGGAAGCTGGGGCGTAACCAACTGCGAGTCGGGATGTTCCCCAACGTGGACCCCGACGATGTGGCCGCACTGACCCACTGCATCGACTACGTAGTGGAGCGCCTCGCCTGAGCCCGGGTCCGGCGGCCGGCCCGGGGCGGCGACGTGATCGCCGTGATTGGCGGGCCGAGGTGCGGATGCTGGCGGCCATCGCCCTGGGCGGGGCGCTGGGCGGGCCGGCCCGCTACGGCGTGGCGCAACTGATCCATGTAGCGCCTGGGAGCTTTCCCTGGGCCACCTTTTGGACCAACATCTCGGGGAGCTTCGCCCTCGGGGCGATCCTCGGTCTCGTCCTGAAGCGTTTCCCGCCGTCGCGGTACCTGCGGGCCTTGGTCGCCACCGGGTTTCTGGGCGCCTACACGACGTATTCGACCTTTGCGGTGGAGACCGACGTGCTGCTGAAAGATGGGCACGTGGCGGTGGCGCTGGCCTATGCCGGGGCCAGCCTGGTGGTGGGCCTGCTGGCGGTGTTTGCCGGAGTGCGGACGGCCCAGGCTTTCGCCTCCTGGCGGCCCGGTGGGGCCACATGAGTCCGCTGGGATGGCTCGGATTCGTGGCCGCGGCCGCCCTGGGGGCGCCGCTGCGCTACGTCGTCGATGGCCTGGTGAGCGACCGGGCTTCGGGCGAGTTTCCTTGGGGGACGCTGGTCGTCAACATGACCGGGTCGGCGCTGCTTGGTCTGTTGACCGGGCTGGCCATATACCACGCCTTCCCGCAGGCACCCCGCGTGATCCTGGGCACAGGATTCTGTGGCGCCTACACCACTTTTTCCACCTTCACCTTCGAGACGATGCGACTGGTGGACGACGGCGATCTAGGCGCCGCCGTCCGTAATGTGATCGGCACCGCGGTGATCTGCGCCGCGGGCGCCGGGCTCGGACTGGCCCTGGCAGCCTTGTAGCCGGTAGGTGCGCTGAGTAGTTGGCGTGTACACGTCAACTACTCAGCGCACCTCCGCGAAGTTGCACCCGGGGGCCGGCGGCCCGGAAGAGGACGCCGACCCAGGTGCGCCAAGGCCGCCACCGCTCCGCCAGCCGCTCCGCCTCCTTGGGCTGCATCGGGCCGCCCCGCCGGTAGAGCTCGCCCATCATGGCCAGCAGGCAGGGCTCGTCGAGCGGGAAGACGTCGGTGACACCGGTGGCCCGGATGAGAATGAGGTCGGCATAGAAGGGGCCGATGCCGGGGATGGTCCGCAGCCCGGCCCGGGCCTCGTCATCGGCAAGCCCGGCGGTCACGGCCGCGTCAAGCTGGCCCGCCTGGGCGGCCCCGGCCACCGCAACCACCCGTTCTGCCCTGCCAGCTCCATGCCGGTCGCCGCCGCCACCCCGCCGGCGCCGAGTTCGACCATGGCGTCGGCGGTGGGTACCGCCCACATCTCCCGGCCCGCCACCTCGAAGGCGGCACCAGCCGCCTGGGATAGGCGGGTGCGCCATCTCTGTGCCATTTGCCGGGGGCCGGCGCATGGAGCCACGGCCCTGAACGGCCCCTTGGACAAGATTGTGAAGGTGTCCATAGCCAGTACGGTACGTTGCATACTGGCCACGAAGTGTCCTATTTGTAGGCGGGGCTCCGGTTGGCCCGGGGACCAGATCAGGCCGGGCCCGTCGGGCCGGCGTCTCAGCCGGCCAGGGTGGTGACGTCGACGTCGTCGGGCGGGCCGTCAAAGATGACCGCCCCGTCCCGGAGGGCGATGCAGCGCTCGGCGCGAGCGACAAAGTCCAGCTGGTGGGTGGCCACGATGACCGTCGCCCCGGAATCGGTGGCGTCGTCGAGCAACTCCACCAGCGCCGCCCGGCCCGGCGGGTCGAGGCCGACGAAGGGCTCGTCGATCAGCAGCAGGGAAAAGGGACGGATCAGCCCCAGCAGGATGGCGGTCTTCTGGCGCAACCCCCGGCTGAACCGCGACGGCAGATCGTCGGCCCGGGCCGTCAGGGCGAGGGCGTCGAGCAGGCCCACCGCGCGCGACTGCCAATCCTCGGCTTCGTGGAGCCGGCAGACGTACTCGATGTGCTCCAGGACCGAAAGGTCGTCGTAGAGGACGGGATTGTCGGGGAGGTAGGACACTGCGGCCCGGGCCTCGATCGATCCGGCTCGGGCGCCGATGACGGAGACCTCCCCCGAAGTGGGCTCCAGGAGCCCGGCGGCCATTCGCAGCAGGGTCGTCTTACCCGAGCCGTTGTGGCCGACCAGCACCAGGCGCTGCCCCTCGGGCACCGACAGGTCCAGGGGTTCCAAAGCGATCAGGTCGCCATAGGACTTGGCCAGCCCCCGGGCGGAGAGGACGCTTATCGGTTCCGAAGGATCGGGCATGGGTGAGGCCAAAGCTACCGGAGCGCGGCCCGCTGCTTGCCCCAGGCGGTTCACGCGGCGCCTGGCTTGGGGTCCCGGCCGCTGACGGTTTTGGCTTCTTGGACCTGGTTGTCCCACCACTCGTGGGCATTCTCCTGGTAGCGGATCCAGGCCAGGCCGAAGATGGCCACCACCGCCACCAGCTGGTCGAGACCGGCGGCCGCCGCCAGGACCGGTTTGTGGTGCAGGTTGGCGTTGCGGGCCGCGATGACCGGGATGACTCCGATCACGCACATGAGCGGGGGCCACAACAGCCGCCCCACCGCCCGGGCGCCGGCGGCTTCGGGGATCAGCACCGCCTGCGAACTGAGCGCCGGGGGCGGTCCCTTGATGACGCTCATGGCGCCGGCGCCCAAGGCGCACACGACAGCAGGAACGACGACGATCGCGCCGATCTGCCAGGTCAGCTGCGACCAGCCGGTCACGGCCGCGGCCGCCACGATGCCGATGCCGCCGACCAGGATCATGAGCACGACCGAGGGGCCCATCTGGCGCAGGTGGAGTTCTCCGGCGGCCAGGTCGAAGCCGGCCGAACGGTCGGGATGGTCGACCTCCTGGGCCAGCGGTTCGGTGACATCGAGCGCGGCCAGGTACAGCGCCAGGGCGGCCACGATGACGAGTGGGGTGGTGCCGTTCCACACTCCGACCAGGGACAGGCCGGCCACGGCGCCGAAGAGCGCCACCCGGGCCAGCCGCAAGGCAGGCCAGCGCAGGATGCCATGCCACCCCCGGCGCCACACCGGCAGCCGCCGGGTGCGCAGGCGCGAGCGGGTGGCGTCGGTGACGCCGGGGGCCTGGCGAACGACCCAGTCCTTGGGGATGGCTCGGGGTAGGCGCAGCCACGGGCGCTGTCGGGGCAGCTCCTGGGAAAGCTGGCGACGCAGCACGATGACCGTTCGCAGGTCCTGCAGGGTGGCCGCGAAACGGATCTGGCCGACCAGCCCCGCCCGCCGCTCGGATGCCTCGAGTGAGGTGCCGCCCACGCTCAACAGTCCCGCGATCAAGGCGGCGAGGGCCACCGCGGGCCCGACCAGGTCGATCGGGTGGATTGCCAGCGGCCACAGCGCCAAGCGCCCCAGCACGGTGGCGGGCGACGTGACCCGGTGCCACTGCACGTCGGCGGCCGACCAGGCAAGGACGACGATCGCCAGGCCCCCGCCCACCCATCGCCCGAGCCGGCGGCCCGACACGACCATGGCGAGACCGAAGCCGCCGGCTACCGCCAGGATCCCGGTGGCCGCTCCGGCCGCCACCCAGCCGGCGGCTGGTCCCGGCAGTCGCCGCAGGGCGAGGAGGCCGGCGATGGCGCCGGTCGTGCCCCCGGCCAGGAGGAGAAAACGGAGCTGACGGATGGCGGGGCCCCGCAACGCCACCGAGCGGTCGACCGGGGCCAGCAGCACATGGCGGACATCGGCGGCCTCGACGACCAGGGGGCCGCCCCGCCCCCCCGAGCGGAGGCCCACCGCGAAGGCCAGGGCGACGGCGAGGCCGACCCACGCCCCGCCATGGGCGCGCAGCGTGGTCAGGTCGGCGCCGGCCACCTTGGTGTCGCCGGTGACGCCCGACAGGAGGAGGACGCCGATCGACAGGGTGATCCCGGTCAGGTAGGCCCGATAGAGCGCCTCGAAGGGATCGAAGTCGGCGATGCGGTGCCGGCGGCGCGCCCCGCGGAGGTCCTTCAGGACCACCGTCGGTTCGAGCGACAGGGCGGTGTCCACGGCGGGTGACCCTAGCTCCGCGTCACCTCGTAGCGGCCTCGTCCCCGCAGGCGGCGTCGGAGCGGCTTCGTCCTCGCGGGCCCGCGGGGATGGCTTTCCGCGGGCGCAACCCATTAGCGTCGACGGGTCTTGAGGCACGGCTGGGAGCGACGTCGGCGAATCGCGGTTCTGGTCGTGAGCGCCGCCGCTCTGATTGGGCTCCCTACCGGTGTCGCCAGCGCCAAGACGGGTCAGCCGCCCGCGGCCCCGCCTCCGGCCGCCTCCACGACGACCGCCACACCTCCGGTGTCCAAGGCGTGGATCGTCGTGGACGCCGACACCGGCAATGTGATCGACGCCGGCAACGACCGGACGCCGATGCCCCCCGCCAGCCTCAGCAAGGTGATCACGGCCGTGACGGCCAGCAACCTGGCGCCGGCCACGCCCATCACGGTGAGCCCCCGGGCGGCTGCGGCGCCGGCCGACAAGCTGTTCATGAAGGCGGGCCAGGTGTGGACGGCCGACCAGATGATGCACTCCCTGCTCATCTCCTCGGCCAATGACGCCGCCGTCTCCCTGGCCGAAGAGGTGGGAGGCAGCCTGGAGGGCTTCCAGCCCATCTTCGCCCGCACCGCCCTCGGACTGGGGATGGTCGATCACCCGGTGCTGGTGGACCCGGCCGGCCTGGACGGACCGGACGGCCTCGACGGGGGCAACCTCCTCAGCGCCCGCGACCTGGCCATGGCGGGCCGGGCGCTGCTGGCAGTTCCCTCTCTGGCTGCCATCGTGGCGGTGCCGGTGTACTACTTCGATGGCCCCGACAACGTGCACCATCGCCTGACGAACCACAACAAGCTGTTCCTGACCACCTACGCCGGCGCCGTCGGCATCAAAACGGGCTACACCAGGCGGGCCGGAGCCTGCATCATGGCGGCTGCCCGGGTGGGGGGACGAACCATGCTGGCGGTCGTCCTCAACAGCACCAACCCGACGCTCGCCGCCAAGATGCTCCTCGACAAGGGGTTCGCGACACCGGTCGCGGGCGAAACCGCGACCGATCAGCTGCCCGCGGTCAACCTGGCCGCCGCCAGCCAGTCCGCGGGTGCGGGCGCCTCGGGGCCTTCGGAGCTGGCGCCGGGGCCCACTGCGGGCCGGCCCGGCTTGCCACCTCCGGCGGGATTCCCGAACGCGGCGCCCGCGGCCGCGTTGACGTCGCGGCAGCCACCGGCGCCGGACTCCTTCTGGCGAGTAACCGCGGCGGGCGGGCTGGCGCTGCTGTTGTGCCTGGCCCTGGTGATCGGGGACCGGCGGCGACGCCGGCGCATCCCCCCGCAGTCGTCGTAGAACCGCCGGGCTCCCGGGCGGCGGGTCGCTAGCCCCCGGAGACGGATTCCGGGCGCTGAGATCCCGCCGCGATGAACGGCATCATGGCCCGGAGCTGCTTGCCTACCTGCTCGATGGGGTGTTCCCGCCCCGCCGCCCGCAGCCGGTTGAAGTTGGGCCGACCGGCCCGGTTCTCCGCGATCCACTCTTGGGCGAAGCTGCCGTCCTGTATCTCGGTGAGGATCTTCTTCATCTCCGCCTTCACCGACTCGTTGATGACCCGGGGACCTCGGGTGAGATCGCCGAACTCGGCAGTGTCGGAGATCGAGAACCGCATGCCCGAAATCCCGTTCTCGTACATGAGGTCGACGATCAGCTTCACCTCGTGCAGGCACTCGAAGTAGGCCGACTCGGGCTGGTAACCGGCCGCCACCAACGTCTCGAAGCCCGCCATGATGAGCGACGTCAGGCCGCCGCAGAGGACGACCTGCTCCCCGAAGAGGTCGGTTTCGGTCTCCTCGGAGAAAGTGGTGTCCAGTACCCCCGCACGCGTGGCACCGATGGCGTTGGCATAGGACAGCGCCAGCTCCCGGGCCTTGCCGGTGGCATCCTGGGCCACCGCGATAAGCGACGGTACGCCGCCGCCGCCTTCGAAGGTGCGCCGGACCAGGTGGCCGGGACCTTTCGGGGCGACCATGGCCACGTCGACGCCCTCCGGGGCTTCGATGAGGCCGAATCGGATGTTGAAGCCGTGGGCGAAGAACAAGGCGTCACCCGGCCGCAGGTGCGGTTCGATCGAGGCCTGGTAGATGGCCTGCTGCTCGGTGTCGGGAGCCAGCATCATGATCAGGTCGGCCTCCTCGGCCGCCTGATCGATCGCCGTCACCTTCAATCCCGCCGCCGACGCCTTGGCCGCCGACGAGGAGCCGTCCCGCAGGGCCACCCGCACGTCCACGCCCGAGTCCCGCAGGTTCAGGGCGTGGGCGTGACCTTGGGAGCCGTAGCCGACAATTGCCACCTTGCGGCCCGCGATGAGCCCCGGATCGGCGTCCCTTTCGTAGTAGACGTTGGCCATCGTTCAGCCCACCTTTCCCAATGCTGCCCGCAACCGGGGCGCAGTCTTATCGAGTTTGGGCAGCGCCACCCGTCCGGTGCGCTGCAGTTCGGTGATGCCAAAGGGTCCCATGAGCTCCTCGAAGTCGTCCAACTTGTTGGGAGCGTCGGCCAGCATGACCGTCAATGTCTCGTGACCCACGTCCACGATCTTGCCACCCAGGACCTGGAGCAGCTCGATGACCTGGCCCCGCCCGGCCACGTCGGCGCGGACGGTGAGCAACAGCAACTCCCGCTCCACTGACTCGCTGGGGCTCAGCTCGGTGACTTTGACCACGTTGATGATCTTGAACAGCTGCTTCACCATTTGCTCCACCGAGGTCTGCTCGGCATCCACCACGATCGTGATGCGGCTGAAACGAACGTCATCGGTGGGCGCCACCGCCAGCGAGAAGATGTTGTAGCCCCGGCGGGCGAACATCCCCGACACCCGGGCCAGGACGCCGAACTTGTTCTCGACGAGCACCGACAGCGTGTGGTGCCGCGCCGGGGGGGCGGCGGCCACTACTGGACCACCCGCCGGCCCGAGGTGCGGCCCCCCGGGGGGGTCTGGGTCGGGTGCACCACCACGTCGTCGTTGGACGCCCCGGCCGGGACCATCGGGAAAACCTTTTCCCGGGCGTCGGTGCGGAAGTCGATCACGACGGGCCGGTCGTCGATCTCGTTGGCCTTGTCGATGGTCGGTTGCACCTCTTCGGGGGTTTCCACCCGGAAGCCCACGCATCCCATGGCCTCGGCCCACTTCACATAGTCAGGCAGGTCGGGCGACAGGTACACCTCGGAGTAGCGCTCGTCGTAGAACATCTCCTGCCATTGCCGGACCATGCCGAGGTAGGCGTTGTTGAGGATGGCGATCTTCACCGGGATGCGCTCGCTGGATGCGGTGACAAGTTCCTGGGCCGTCATCTGGAAGCAGCCGTCGCCGTCGACCGCCCACACCATCTTGTCGGGGCGGCCGACCTTGGCTCCGATGGCGGCGGGCACCGCGAAGCCCATGGTGCCGAGGCCACCCGAGTTGACCCACGTGTAGGGGTGCTCGAAGCGCCAGTACTGGCTGGCCCACATCTGGTGCTGGCCCACCCCGGAGACCACGATGGTGTCGTCGGGGGTCGAGTCCCGGAGCGTCTCGAGGACATATTGCGGCTTGAGCTGGTCCCCGTCCTCGGGGGCGTCGTAGTGGAGCGGGAACTCGCGCCGCCATGCGTCGATCTGGCCGTTCCACGCCGACCGGTCCGGCCAGGCGCCGGCCGAGCCGGAAGAGCCGGAGGAGCCGGAGGAGGGGCGGCGGCGGCCGTCATCAAAGCCCGCACCTCCAGGACCAGCTGCTCGATCACCAGGCGGGCGTCGCCCACGATGGGGACGTCGGGGCGCCGGATCTTGCCCAGCTCGGCGGGGTCGATGTCGACATGAATGACCTTGGCGTCGGGGGCGAAGGACCCGACCCGGCCCGTGACCCGGTCGTCGAAGCGGCTGCCCAGGGCGATCAGCAGGTCAGCGCGCTGCATGGCGGTGATGGCGGTGAAGTTGCCGTGCATGCCCGGCATGCCCAGGCACAGCGGGTGGCTGTCGGGGAAGGCGCCCCGGGCCATCAAGGTGGTCACCACGTGGATCCCGGTCAGCTCGGCCAGCTCCCGCAACTCGGCCGCGGCGTGGCTGTTGAGGATGCCGCCGCCGGCATAGATCACGGGCCGGCGGCTCTCGCCGATCAGGCGAGCCGCCTCCTTGATCATCCGGGGATGGCCCTTGGTCGTGGGGCGGTAGCCGGGCAACGACGCCGCGACCTCGGCGTCGGTCGGCCAGTTCCAGTCGGTGGCCGCTTGGAGGACGTCCTTGGGCAGATCCACCAGCACCGGACCCGGCCTCCCGGTGGTGGCGATGTGAAACGCCTGGCGGATCGCCATGGTGATGTCGTCGGGATTCATGACCAGCTCGTTGTGCTTGGTGACCGAGCGGGTTATACCGACCGTGTCGCACTCCTGGAACCCGTCGGTGCCGATCATGGCCCGCGACACCTGACCGGTGATCACCACGATGGGAACCGAGTCCATATAGGCGTCGCACAGCGGGGTGACGATGTTGGTGGCGGCGGGCCCGCTGGTCACGATGGCCACCCCGGGGCGCCCGGTCACGTGGGCGTAGCCCTCGGCCATGTGGCCCGCCCCCTGCTCGTGGCGGACCAGGATGTGGCGGATGGGCGAGTCGATGATGGGGTCGTACGCCGGGAGGATGGCACCGCCGGGCAGGCCGAAGGCGACCTCGGTCCCCTCCATCTCCAGGCTCTTGATGAGGGCTTGCGCCCCGGTCAGCTTCATTCCGGCATCCCGGTCCTTCCCGTGAAAATAAAACGACCTCCCGGCTGGGAGGTCGTGCGCACGCGTGAGGCCTCCGCGTGCGTCAGGTGATGAGTACGAGATCCAGCGAGGCGGCCATGGGGCACGATTGTGACACTCCGAACGCCCGCTTGGCAACCCGCGACACGAATCAGATCCGGGTCAGGGCGGCCCGCCAGGCGGAGACTTCCTCGGGGAGGAACGTCACCTCCAGCCGCGACGCCTCGATGGAGTCGATCTGCCAGCCGCTGGTGAAGGCGGCCCGGATCTCGGGCTGGGTCACCCGGCGGGGCCCCCAGTCACCCGGTTGGTGCTCGCTGAAGCACAACCGAGCGCCAGGGGTGCCAGGGCTCCTCAGGGGCGCGGTCCAGGATCTCCCTGGGGATGGCCCATTCGCCGAGAGCCGTGGCCCAGCGGTGAGCGGCGCTCATCAGGGCTGGGTGATGGCTCCCCGCTCGGCGCCGGTCACCAACTTGGCGTACTTGGCCAGCACACCGGTCGTGTAACGGGGCTCGGGCAGCTTCCAGTCGGCCCGGCGGCGGGCGATCGTCTCGTCGTCCACCAGGAGGTCGACCTTGCGATTGGGGACGTCGATCACGATGCGGTCACCGTCGGCGACAAAGGCAATCGGTCCACCGGCCACCGCCTCGGGCGCCACGTGCCCGATACAGAAGCCGCGGGTGCCCCCCGAGAACCGGCCGTCGGTCAACAGGGCGCAGTCCCCGCCCCGCCCGGCGCCCTTCATGGCCCCGGTCACCGCCAGCATCTCCCGCATCCCGGGCCCACCCTTGGGGCCTTCGTAGCGGATGACGACAACCGTGCCCGGCTCGATGCGGCCCGCCAGGATGGCCTCCATGGCCCCATCCTCACCGTCGAAGACCGACGCCGTGCCATCGAAGACGTCGACGTCGAGACCGGCCACCTTGACCACCGAGCCTTCGGGGGCGAGAGTTCCCCGCAGGATGGCAATCCCGCCCGTCGTGTGGATGGGATCGGACATCGGGTGGATGACCAGGCCGTCGGGGGCGGGAGGGTCGAGCAGGGCCAGGTTCTCGGCCAACGTGCGTCCGGTCACCGTCAGGCAGTCACCGTGCAGCAGCCCCGCCTCGAGCAGTTCCCGCATCACGACCGGGATGCCGCCGATGCGGTCGATGTCGAACATGTGATAGCGGCCGTGGGGTTTGGTGTCGGCCAGGTGGGGCACCTTGCGGCCCACCCGGTCGAAGTCGTCGATGGTGAGCTCGACGCGGGCCTCGTTGGCGATCGCCAGCAGGTGGAGCACCGCGTTGGTCGAGCCGCCCAGGGCGTTCACCACCGCGATGGCGTTCTCGAACGCCTCCTTGGTCAGGATCTGGCGGGGCCGGATGCCGAGCTCCAGGAGCCGGACCACTGCCTTCCCGGTGGCGTAGGCGTAGTCGTCGCGGCGGCGGTCGACGGCCGGGGGCGACGCGCTGCCTGGAAGCGCCATACCCAGGGCCTCGGAAACCGACGCCATGGTGTTGGCGGTGAACATGCCGGCGCAGCTGCCCTCGGTGGGGCAGGCGTTGCGCTCGATCAGGGAGAGCTCCTCGTCGGTGAGGCCGCCCTGGGCCCGGGCGCCGACGGCTTCGAACACGCTGACGATGTCCAGCGCCTCGCCCCGGCTGCCCCGCCCCGGCAGGATGCTGCCCCCGTAGAGGAAGACCGACGGCAGGTTGATCCGGGCCGCGGCCATGAGCATTCCCGGCAGCGATTTGTCGCAGCCCGCGAAGGTGACCAAGGCGTCGAAGCGCTCGGCGTGCATGACGGTCTCCACCGAGTCGGCGATGACCTCACGGCTGACGAGCGACGCCCGCATCCCCTCGTGGCCCATGGAGATCCCGTCGGAGACGGCGATGGTGACGAACTCGAACGGGAAACCACCGGCGTCCCGGACCCCCACCTTGGCCCGCTTGGCCAGCCGGTCGAGGGGGAGGTTGCACGGAGTGACCTCGTTCCAGGAGGAGGCGACCCCGACCTGGGGCTTGTCCCAGTCGGCGTCGGTCATCCCTACCGCCCGCAGCATGGCCCGAGCCGGGGCCCGCTCGTAGCCGTCGGTGACCTCGTAACTGCGCGGCTTCATATCGCTCGCCATGGGTCGAATCCTACGTGGACCCGGCATCGGGACGTCCCCGCGATATCCACGGGCGGCATTGCGTCTCAGGCCTGGGCGGCCGCCCTCCGGTCCCGGAGCAGGCCGGAAACCGCCTTCAAGTCGGCTTTGCCACCCGTCGCCGCCCTCACCTTGCCCACGAAGAGGCCCTGCAGCTTGTCCTCGCCGGCCACGAAGCGGCCCCACTCCACCGGGTTGGCGGCAATGACGTCATCCACGGCGCGACCGAGGTCGCCGGCCGCCATGGCCTCGAATCCCAACGAGGCGGCCACCACGGCTGGATCGCCGCCCTCACCCAAGAGGTGCCCGAGCACCTCCCGGGCCTGAGCGGTGCTGAGCAACCCCTTCGACTCCATCAGAAGCAGCCGGCAGAACCCGTCGGGGTCCAGCCGGTGACCGGCGCCGGAAACCGAGCCCGCCACCTCGTTGGCCAAGCGGCGCACCGCCAGGGCGGCGTCGGCCCCGACGTCGGCCGCCGCCATCACGAAGCTGTCCAGGTCGAGCCGCACCACCGTGACCACGGCGTCACTGTCGGCATCCAGCCCCGACGCCGCGGCCACCCGCTCCCGCCGTTCGGCCGGCATCGGACGCAGTTGGGCCGCTACCGACGACACCCAATCCGCAGAGGGCGCCAGCGGCACCAGATCCGGCTCCGGGAAATACCGGTAGTCGAACGCCTCCTCCTTGGACCGCATGGCGCGGGTGCTCCCGTCCACCTCGTTCCAGTGCCGGGTCTCCTGCACGACGCGGCCACCCGACTCCAGCAACTTGATCTGGCGGGCCACCTCGTAGTCGATGGCCCGGCCCAGACTGCGCAACGAGTTCATATTCTTGATCTCGCAGCGGGTACCGAGCGTGGCGCTCCCGGCGGGACGGACCGAGACGTTGGCGTCGACCCGCAGCGATCCCTCCTCCATTTTCCCATCCGATGCGCCGGTGGCGACCAAAATGGAGCGAAGCTCGTCGACGTAGGCCCGGGCGTCGCCGGCGCTGCCCAGGTCCGGTCGCGACACGATCTCCACCAGCGGCACCCCCGACCGGTTGTAATCCACCAGCGAGTACCCGGCGTCGTGGATGCGCCCACCCCCGCCGACATGGGTCGTCTTCCCCGTGTCCTCCTCCATATGGGCCCGTTCGATGCCGATCCGGGTGCCGCCCGGCAGGTCCAGCCAGCCGTCCACGTTGATCGGCTGGTCGTACTGGCTGATCTGGTAGTCCTTCGGCATGTCGGGATAGAAATAGTTCTTCCGGTGGAAGGTCGACGGCTCGACTCGGCAGTGCAGCGCCAGCCCGATGCGCATGGCGTACTCGACCGCCATCGCGTTGAGGACCGGCAGCGACCCAGGCAGGCCCAGGCACACCGGGCAGACGTTGGTGTTGGGCGGCGAGCCGAAGGCGTTGCGGCAGCCGCAGAACAACTTGGTTTCGGTGCCCAGCTCGCAGTGGACCTCGAGGCCGATGACCGTCTCCCATCCTGATGGGGGGGAAATAGGGCCGGCGGTGGCCGGGGCGTGGCGGCTCACAGCCGCGCCTCGGCCAGGGTCGGCGCCGCCGCTTCGACGGCCGCCGCGACCTGGAACATGACCGTCTCCCCGAGCGCCGGGGCCAGCAGCTGGACTCCGACGGGCAGGCCGTCGTCGCCGGGGCCGAATGGCACTGTCATGGCGGGATGTCCCGCCAGGTTAGAGGGAACGGTGCACAGGTCGGAGAGGTACATGGCCAGGGGGTCGGCGGACTTGGCCCCGATCTCGAAGGCGGTGGTGGGGGTGGTGGCCGCCAGCAGCACGTCGAAGGACTCGTAGGCCGCCTCGAAGTCCCGGATGATCAGGGTCCGCACCCGCTGGGCCTGCCCGTAGTAGGCGTCGTAGTAGCCGGCCGACAGGGCGTAGGTGCCCAGCATGATGCGCCGCTTGACCTCGGCGCCGAAGCCGGCCGCCCGGGTCGTGGCGTACATCTCGGTGATGTCCGCCCCGGGAACCCGGATCCCGTAACGAACGCCGTCGTAGCGGGCCAGGTTGGAGGACGCCTCGGCGGGGGCGATCAGGTAATAGGCGGACAGTCCGTACACCGCGGCAGGGATGTTGACCTCCTCCACCTTGGCCCCGGCCCCGGCCAGGGCGTCGGCGGCCTCCCGCACCCGGGCCACCACGTCGGGGGCGATCCCCTCGGCGTCGGTCAGCTCGCTGATGACGCCGACGCGAAGGCCCTCCACCCCCTCGCCCAGCCGGGCCTGCGCCGACGGCAACTGGCCGGGCACCCCGCCCGGCCGGCCGGGCAGCGACGTCGAATCCAGAGGATCGTGGCCCGCGATGACGTCGAGGAGGAGGGCGGCGTCGGCCACTGTGCTGGCGAAGGGTCCGATCTGGTCCAGGGAACTGGCGAAGGCCACCAGGCCGTAGCGGGACACCAGGCCGTAGGTCGGCTTGACGCCGACCACCCCGCAGAAAGCGGCCGGCTGGCGGATGGAGCCGCCGGTGTCGGACCCTAGGGCGACAGGCGCGAAGCCGGCTGCCACCGCAGCTGCGCTGCCGCCGGAAGATCCGCCGGGCACCCGGTCGAGTCGGTGGGGGTTGCGGGTGGGGCCGAAGGCGGAGTTCTCCGTCGAGGAGCCCATCGCGAACTCGTCCAGATTGGTCTTGCCGACGATGACCGCGCCCGCCTGGCGCAGGCGAGTCACCACGGTGGCGTCGTAGGGCGGCAACCAGGCGCCGAGGATTCGCGACGAGCAGGTGGTGGCAACGCCGCGGGTGCACATGTTGTCCTTCAAGGCCACGGGAATGCCGGCCAGGGGCCCTGGGTCCCTGCCCGCCGCTACCGCGTGGTCGACCGCGGCCGCGTCGGCCCGCGCCTGTTCGGTCATCACGTGGTTGAAGGCGTGGATGGCGTCGTCGCGGGCGGCGATGGCGACCAGGAAGCCCTCCAGGGCGTCGGCGGCTTGTCGCTCCCCTCTCCGCACGGCGGTGGCCAGGTCGAGGGCGGGCGACGGTGCCGTCACCGCGCCTCGCCCAGGATCGGCGGCACCTTGAATCGGTCCGCCTCCGCTTCGGGCGCCTGGGCCAGCACCTCCTCCCGATTCAGGCTTGGGGCGACCCGGTCCTCCCGCAGCACGTTGCACAACGGCAGCGGGTGGGCGGTCGGGGCGACACCGGCGGTGTCCAGCGCCTCGACATCGCGGGCGTGTTCGAGCACCGCCCCCAGTTGGTCGGTGAACCGCTCCAACTCGTCGTCGGTGAGGGCGAGCCGGGCCAGACGGGCCACGTGGACCACGTCCGCCCGGGAGATCGGGGCGGGCATGGCGCTCATGGTAGGCGGGTACGGGCAAAGCCGGACCGGGCTACCGTGCCCGTTACCGACCGAGGAGGAAACCGTTGGTGGAGAGGTATCCCTTCCTGAGCGACGAGTGGATAGCCGAGGCACGGGCGATCCGACTGGAGCTCAGAACCAATCCGGCACCCCCCGTCACGCCGATCAAGATGAACCAGAACGTGACCCAGGTGCCATTCGGCCCGGGCACCATCCAGATGCACCTCGACACCTCCTCGGGCGAGATGGAGCTCGAGTTCGGCCACCTCGACGACGCCGACGTCACCGTGACGCTGGAGTACTCGGTGGCCAAGGCGATCCTGGTCGAGGGGAACCCCCAGATCGGGATGCAGGCGCTCATGGCGGGCAAGATCAAAGTCGAGGGGGACTGGTCGAAGCTGATGGCGCTGCAGACCGTCGCCGCCAACCCCGACCCGGCCGCCATCGCCATCGCCCGGCGTATCCAGCAGATCACGGAGTAGCGCCGGGCCGGGGGAAAGAAGAGGGTCTGGGGCGGCTGCTCCAGCAGCGGCTGGGGATCACTGCCTCAACATCGCCGCCTGCCAGACCCTATGGGGCAATCGTACGGCAGGTCCGAAGGTTAACGGGGCCGCTTGAGGGATTCCGGCGCCGGCGGAAACGACTAGTTACTCCCCCCGGAGCCGCCGACCAGCTGGCCCAGTTCGTCGTCCAGGTCCTGGAGGGTCAGCCGGTGGGGGCGATCCATGCCGTCGCCCATGGTCCAGGTATTCATCAGGCGAACCGAGCCCCCTTGGGCGAAGAAGACCTTCCCCGTCGCCGGGCAGCCCTCGGTCGCCAACCAGGCCACCAGCGGGGACACATTGGCCGGGTCCCAGATATCGAACGACGCCCCGTCCTCGGGCGCCTTCACGATGTCGCCCAAGCCCTGCGTCGCCGATGTCAACCGGGTCCGGGCGGCGGGGACGACGCAGTTCACCCGGACGCCGTAGCGCCCCAGCTCATGGGCAGCGATGATCGTGAACGCCCCGATCCCCGCCTTGGCGGCGCCGTAGTTGGCCTGGAAGGGGTTTCCCATGAGCCCCGAGGTGGAGGACGTGTTGATGACCGCGGCCCGCACCGTGGCCCCGGCCTTGGCCAGGCTCCGCCAATGGGCGGCGGCGTGACGGGTGGGCACGAAATGGCCCTTCAGATGGACCGCGATGACGTCGTCCCATTCGTCCTCGGTCATGTTGACCAAGGCCCGGTCACGAAGGATGCCGGCGTTGTTGACCACCACGTGCAGTTCACCGAAGCGCTCCAGGGCGGTTTCGATCAGCCGCTGGCCGCCCTGCCAGTCGGCCACGTCGTCGTTGTTGGCGACCGCGTCACCCCCCCGGGCCCGGATCTCGGCGACCACCTCCTCGGCCGGGGTCCGGTCCCGGCCCTGGCCGTCCATGGCGACACCTCGGTCGTTGACCACGACCCGCGCCCCCTCGGACGCCAGGAACAGGGCGTGCTCCTTGCCGAGCCCCCTCCCGGCCCCGGTGACGATTGCTACCCGTCCTTCCAGAGCGCCCACGCGGGGGAGGCTAACGGACAATCGGAATTCCTGGTCAGTGAGGCGTCAGGTCGTGAACAGCGTCACCGACGACCCCCGCAGTACCTGGGCCCCGGCGGCGGGCGAGGTGTGGGTGACGTTCTTGGTGGGGTCCCCGGTGACGCCGCTCACCATGAAACCGGCCCCCTTCAACGCCGCGCTGGCGGCTCCGACGGGCTGGCCACGGACATCGGTCACCGCGACCAGGTCGGGCCCCTTGGAGACATTGACGGTCACCTTGGTGCCCACCGGGACCGACGCCCCGGCGCCCGGGCTGGTGCCGTAGACCTGGCCCTTGGGCACGGTGTTGCTGAACACGTCGTTCTCCACCGCGCTCAGGTTGATCGCGGCCAGGGCCGCCTGGGCGGCGCCGAAGGTCCCATTGGTGATCGGCGGCACCGCCACCACCGGCGGCCCGTTGGAGATAACCAGGTCCACCGGGCTCCCCTTGGGCAGCGGCCCGCCCTCACCCGACCAGGACAGCACCCCACCTTTCGGGGTGGTGTTGTCGAAGCGCCCGCTCACCGCCCCCAGTTTGAGTCCGGCACCGATCAGGCGGTTGGTGGCGTCGCCCACCGAGACCCCGATCAGGTCGGGCACCATCACCGGCGGCGGGCCCAGCGACACTACGACGGGCACCGTGGCGCCCTCCCTGAGGACCTTGTTGGCCGGCTCCCCCTGGCTGATGATCAGGCCCCTGGCCACCACGTCGTCGTAGCGGCTGGCCGTCGCCAACTTGAAATGGAGCGGGGCCAGCGCCTGGGCGGCGGCCGCCGGGGTCCGGTTGGTCAGGGCAGGTACCGCGTGGCTGGGTTTGACGGACCGGGACCAGACCAGGCCACCGGCGCCCAGGGCGGCTGCGACCAGCACCACCACTAGGGCGTAAGGCCACCGCCGGCGCCGGCGGCGGGGTGGGGAAAACCTCCCCGGGCCCGGTACCAGGGCCGGTCCGGGGCCCACCGGCGGGCGGGGCCGGCGGGAGCGGGCCACTGCCGGGGGGGCTGGCGGGAGTGCTGCCGGGGCGGCGGTCGTGGCCGCCGCCGTGCCCGAAGGAACTGACTTTCGGGGGTCCTCGTTGTCGTACAACTTCGAGGTACTGGGAAGTTGGGTGAGATCGCGGTCGTCGTCGACTTCCAGGATGTCCATCTCTGTCGCCAGCGTCAGCGGGGCCGGTGCCGGCAACTGGCGGGCGGCGCCGGCCAGCGCCGAGGCGAGGGTGGCGGCGTCGGAGCGAACCCTGGGGTCGGCGGTGCCCGCCGCCCCGATGGCCGCCGCCAGCGACCCCAGCTCGTCGTTGACCGGCAGGTCCTTGTCCACCCGGGCCATCAAGGTGCCGAGGGTCGTGTCGGCCGCGAAGGGCACCTTTCCGGTGACCGCTTCCACCAGGACCAACGCCAGGGAGTAGACGTCCGCCTTTCCGTCCAGGGCACCGCCGCCGATCTGCTCGGGGGCGGCATAGCGAGCCGTACCCAGCATGGCCCCCACCGGCTCGGTCCAGGTGGCCTCGGCCAAGGCCCGGGCCAGGCCGAAGTCGGCCACCGACACCTGGCCGTCCTCGTCGAAGAGGAGGTTGGCGGGCTTGATGTCGCGATGGACGAGGCCCCGGCGATGGGCGTAGTCGAGCGCTTTGGCGGCGTCGCCACCGATGCGGGCCACCTGGGCGGCATTGAGCCGCTGGCCCCGGTCGAGCAGGCTGCGCAGGCTGCCGCCCTCCAGCAACTCCATCACCAGGAACGGGCTGCCCTGATCGTCGCCCCAGTCGTAAACCCGCACGATGTTGGGGTGGCGCAGGGCGGCCACCACCCGGGCCTCGGCCTGGAAGCGGCGGAGGAACGCCTCGTCGTCGGCGAGGCCCGGATGCAGCAGCTTGACGGCCACCCGGCGACGCAACGTGACGTCCTCGGCGACGTACACGTGGGCCGACGCGCCGGTGCCCAGAGGTCTCGTGAGGCGGTAGCGGTCGCTGAGGACACGCCCCACGTGCTCAACGATGCGGGACGTCGCCACGTTTTTGAGGGTACTGGCGCCGCTTCGCGTCGAGGGGGATGCCGCCCGCGCCACCTTGAGGCCACAATGGGCGGGTGCGCCTGGCCCTGGTCGACGAGCTCGAGGAGTTCGTACGACGCGGGGCGTTGTGGGACCCCGAGCAGCTGGCCACCCTCATCGCCTCCCTCGAGGCTGACTGCGACGGCCTCGGCGACACCGTCGCCGGGCTCCTGACCCAGCCGCTGCGCTCGATCGGCCTGCGGGTCCAGTTGGGGGACATTCCGAGGCGCCTGGCCAGCGACGTCGAGGGGATCGTCTACCCCCGCCTGTGGAAGATCATGGAGGCGGTCCGCGACGACATGCCCGACGGGGAGCTGCGGACCCGCATCGAGGTGTTCAACCGCCGCCTGGCCCGGTGCTTCGCCGACGAAGCGCCGGTCTCCCGCCCGTGAGCGCAGCGCCGGCGGAGCTGGGCGGGCCGGTGGGGCCGGCGCCGGGGCGGGGATGGATCCTGCCTGCGGTGGCGGGCCTGTCGGCCCTGGAAACGACCCTCCTCATCTCGATCATCGCCTTCGGCTCCTACCGCGCCGCTCCCGCTCTGATCGGGTTCCTGTGCCTGAAGTACGGGTTCGGCTGGGGCCTGCTGCGCCGCCGGCCCGGGGCGTGGATGGCGCTGCTGCTGTTCGAGGCCACCACCGCCGTTGTCGTCCTGGCCAAGCCGGGGCTGCCTGTCTACGAGCGGACGCTGGAGGAAATCCTTTCCGTGGGCTGTATCGTCCTGCTCGCCGCGTCGGCCTCCGTGTTCCCTTCCCCCAAGCTGCCGCCGTGTTGATCACCAAGCGCCGAGTCATCATCTCCCTCATCCTCGCCTCGTGCGCGGCGCTGCTGGTGCTGAGCTTCACCCTTGTCCGGCCGGCCAACACCGTGGCCAGCCTCAGCGACCACCGGGTGGTGGCGGTCACGCCCCAGCCGGGCGACCTGGTGCTGCGCCAGTCGTCGGTGGGCGTGACCCTGGCGACGGGATACACCTTGGCCTACGACAACGAGAACGGTCTGGCCATCGGGGTCAACGGTTCTGTCGTGGGCATCCCTCTGGACGAGCTGCAGGTACTCCCGGGTCAGAATCAGTTCTCCTTCGCAGCCGCTCCGGGGCGGCAGTTCGCCGAGCTCCCGGTCGGGCGGATCTGCGTCAAGGTCCTCATCCGGCCGACCCTCAACGCGGGTGATCCGGGAACGCCGTTCAGCTGGTGTTTCCAGACCCACTAGGCGCCAGCTCGCCGGTCTCCAGCAGGTCGGCGAAGCCGGCCTCATCGAGGATCGGCACCCCGAGTTCCCGGGCCTTGGTCAGCTTGGCCTGACCGGGCTCGGCGCCCACGACCACCGCGGTGGTCTTCTTGGACACGCTGCCGGGCGCCTTGCCCCCCCGCAACTTGATCGCCTCCTCGGCCGCTTCCCGCGACCATCCTTCCAGGGTCCCGGTCACGACCACCGACGCCCCGAGAAGCACCTGAGGAGCACTTGGGGCGTCAGGACCCTGGAAGTTGACGCCCGCCTGGCGGAGCCGGGCCACGATCTCGCGGTTGACCTCATCGGCGAAGAACTCGGCAACGCTGGCCGCGATGACCGGTCCCACCCCCTCGATGCCCGCCATCTCCTCGGCCGGCGCCGCCATGATCCGCTCCAGGCTGCCCATGGCCCGGGCCAGGACCCGACTGCCGGTGCCCCCCAGGTGGCGGATCGACAACCCGACCAGGAGGTTGGCCAGGGGCCGGTCCTTGGACGCCTCGATGGCCCGTTGCAGGTTGGCGATGGAGACGTCGCCGAAACCTTCGAAGGCCTGGATCCGCCCGAAGTCCAGGTTGTAGATGTCGCCCACGTCCCTCAACAGCCCGGCCTGGCAGAACTGGCCCACCGTGCGCTCACCGAGGCCCTCGATGTCCATGGCCCCCCGGCCCGCGAAATGGCTGATCCGCATGACCCGCTGGCCCGGGCATTCGGTGTTGACGCAGAAGGTGTCGCTCTCCGCCTCCTTGCGGATCAGCGGTTGGCCGCAACTGGGGCAGCTGGTCGGAAAGTGCCACTCCGGCAGGTCCGGTGGCCGCAGCGACAGGACGGGACCGCGGACCTCGGGGATCACGTCGCCCGCCTTGCGGACGATCACGGTGTCGCCGGGGCGGACATCCTTGGCCCGGACCTGGTCCTCGTTGTGCAGGGTGGCCAGCTTCACCGTGCTGCCGCTCACGAAGACGGGGTCCAGCATGGCAAAGGGCGTCGCCTTCCCGGTGCGGCCGATCGACACCATGATGTCCCGGAGCACGGTGGTGCGCTCCTCGGGCGGGAACTTGAACGCGATGGCCCACCGGGGCGCCTTGGAGGTGGCGCCGAGCTCCCGGCGCTGGGCCAGGGAGTCCACCTTCACGACCACGCCGTCGATCTCGTAGTCCAGGTCGTGGCGGTGCTCGAGCCAGTGCCGGCAGTAGTCGTCGACCTCGTCCAGGCCCCGGACGGTCCCGATGTTGGGGTTGACGGGGAAGCCCGCCGCGGTCATCCATTGCAGGGTCTGGCGATGCTCGCCGAAGGTGGGCCCACCCTCCATGGCGCCGAGCTGGTAGGCCCAGAACGACAGCTCCCGGCTGGCGGTGATGCTGGGGTCCTTCTGGCGCAGCGACCCCGCCCCGGAGTTGCGGGGATTGCTGAACACCCGGCCGCCCTCGGCCAGTTGGCGCCGGTTGAGCTCCTCGAACGCCGAGATCGGCATGTAGACCTCACCTCGGACCTCGAGGACCGATGGGGGCTTGGCCTCGCCGGTGACCACCAGTTGTCGGGGGATGGAGGCGATGGTGCGGACGTTGGGGGTCACGTCCTCACCGACCACCCCGTCACCCCGGGTGGCGGCCCGTACCAGCACCCCGTCCTGGTAGAGCAGCGACATCGCCAAACCGTCGATCTTGAGCTCGCAGGTGAAGGCCACCTCGCCTTCGATGAAGCGGTCCATGCGTTTGACCCACGCCCGGAGGTCCTCGAAGGTGGTGGCGTTGTCCAATGACATCATGGGCTGGAGATGGCGGGCCTCGGCGAAAAGAAGGTTGGCGCCCGCCCCGACCTTCTGGGTCGGAGACTCCGGCGTCCGCAGGTCGGGGTACTCCTCCTCGAGGGCCTGCAACTCCCGGATCAGGGCGTCGTAGTCGGCGTCGCTGATCTCGGGATCGTCCAGCTCGTAGTACCGCTGGTTGTGGTACCCGATCTGGACCCGGAGCTGCTCGGCCCGCTCGGCCGGAGCATCTGACATCACCACGCTGCCACTCGCACTGCCGCGAGGCTAGCCAGGCGGTGTGACGATTTGACCGGTGGCGCGCGACCATCGAGCCGATGGACCTGCGACGAATCCTCCCCTGGCTCCTCCGGGCCGGCTGGCTGTCCTTGCCGTTCGCGTCGGGCCCGGCCTTCGGCGCCGCCCTGCATCCGCACAGTGAGGCAGTGCGCCTGGCCGCCACGATCTGGCTGTGGGCCGGATGGGCGGTGGTGCTGGTCGGGACGCTCGTTCCCCACCCGCTGGGGCTGACCGGGCTGCGGGTGTGCGCCCCGGCGGCCGCCGCGGCGGCGGTGCTCGCGGCGACCACGGGACGGCCGTCGCTTCTGGCCTCGGTGGTAGCGGTCGCGGTCACCGGGGTGGTCATGGTGCTGGCCCTGGCGCCACCGACCGCGGTCCTCTACGTCAACGGTCCCGCCTACCCCAACGAGCGGCGCTACCCGTTGCGGCCGCCAGGGCCGCTGCTGCTCGGGCCCCTCGAGCTCTCGTGGGCGTTGGTCGTCGGCGCTCCGACCGCCGCCATCGTGCTGCTGGCGGCCCGGAACTGGATCCTCGGGGCGGTGGTTGGGTTGGTCGGGCTTCCGGTGGCGATCGTGCTGGCCCGTTCCCTGCACGGCTTGTCCCGGCGGTGGCTGGTGTTCGTCCCCGCCGGGGTGGTACTGCACGACCCGATCAGCCTGCTGGATCCGGTGTTGTTTCCCCGGGCCAGCATCGAGGCGCTGCGACCCGCGGCTGCCGGCACCGATTCGCTGGACCTGACCCAGGGCGCCTTGGGCCTGACGCTGGAGCTGGTGCTCACCGAGAAGGTGCCCATGACCCGGGCCAAGCCGGGCCGGTTGGGCGGCGAACAGGGCGCCTCGGCCCGGTTGCTGTTCACCCCCACCCGCCCCGGCCAGGTCCTGGCCGAGGCCACCCGCCGGCGGGTCCCAGTGGGCTAGGGGCGCGACGGGCCGGCTGGCGGCGCGTCGACCGCCACTACGAGGGCCGCCACCCGGGAGGCCGCGATCGGCGAGGCCGCCACCAGCCGTTGTCACCACCCGACAAGTCGCCTCAAGGGCCGTCACCCATCAGGGAGGCCCCCGCTAGGGTGGCGGCCATGACCTTCGTCCTGCCCGATGAGGCCGTCGGCGACCCGGCGCTGGCCCAGTTGGTGGTCGACTGGGTCACCTCGGACAACTGGGGGAACTCCCGGAAGTTCCTGACCGAGCACCACCAAGAGCTGCTCACCGAGGCCGGGGAGATCACGATCCAGCAGCTGATCGACAGCAACCCGGACCAGGAGGTCCTGGGCCTGCACCAGGAGCTGCTCGAGGCGGCCCGGGTGGGCGGCATCGACGCCGCCTACGACGCCATCGACGAGTCGATCCGGCGCTTCGCCCTGGCCGAGCGCTTGGTGGCGTGGGTGTCCACCCAGTCGTGGGAGGAAGCCCGGGCGTTCTACGACGACAACGCCAAGGAGTTCCATACCGACGAGGCGGAGTCGGTGCTCGACGAGCTGGTGGACGACAACCCGGGCCAGCCCGACCTGCTGGCCCACCAGGGCCTGCTCAGCTTGATCCGCCTGGATGGCGCCGATTTTGCCTTCTCCGTCCTCGACGAGCCGGAGGCGCTCGGTGACCTGGTGACCAGCTCCGCCAACCGCGCCGACCCCATCCGGGCCATTCCCCGGGCCCGCCTGCTGGCCGGTTTGTACCCCGAGAACATCGGGGCCCAGCTGGCGCTGGCGACCACCGCCATGATCCTGGGCGACCGCAATGAATCGATGCGGGCCATCGCCCGCTGCGCCGACTCCCTCCCCAAGGCGCAACAGGCGGAGCTGGCCGAGCAGCTCGCCAAGCTGGCCGAGGCGCAACCGGAGCTGGCGCCGGGACTGATGATGCTGAAAGACGTGCTCGGCTAGCCACGCCGCCCGGTGCCGCCCCTCCAGCGGGAGATTGGGAGGGCGGCGCCCTCCAGCCGAATGGACACGGTTTGGCGGGTCCGGGCGTCTAGCGTCTCGGACTGTGACAACGGTCGCGGTGGTTGAAGACGACCCCCGGATCCGCTCCGCCGTGTGCCGTGGCCTCACGGATCGGGGCCACGCCGTATTCTCCGCCTCGACGGGGCTCGGCGCCCTGAGCGAGATCGTCGACCACCGCCCTGATGTCGTCGTCCTGGACCTGGGCCTACCCGACATCGACGGGTTGGAACTGCTCCGGATGCTGCGGGCCGTGAGTTCCGTACCGGTGATCGTGGCCACCGCCCGCGACGACGAGCGGGAGATTGTCCGCACCCTCGATGCCGGCGCCGACGACTACGTCGTGAAGCCCTATTCCGCCGACCAGCTCGACGCCCGTATCCGGGCGGTGCTGCGGCGGGTCAAGGACGACGAGGGAGGCGCCCCCATCGAGATCGGGGGGTTGGCCATCCACCCCCTGAGCCGGGTTGTCCTGATGGACGGCGAGCCCCTGGAGCTGAGCCGCAAGGAGTTCGACCTGCTGTGGCACCTGGCCAACCGACGCGGCGAGGTCGTCTCCAAGCGGGAATTGCTGGCCGCGGTCTGGCGGCAACCCTACGGCGGGGCCGAGAAGACCATTGACGTACACCTGTCGTGGTTGCGCCGCAAGCTCGGGGAAACCGCCAACGCCCCCCGCTATCTGCGCAGCGTGCGCGGGGTGGGCGTCATGCTGGTTGACCCAGACTCCCCGTGAGGCCCCGCCTGGCGCTGACCGCGGCCGCGGTCACCGGCATGATCGTGATTGCCTTCTGCATCCCGCTGGGGCGCCTGATCCAGGTGGTGGCGACCAACCGGGCGCTGGACGCGGCCAAGCTGGAGTCCCGCTCACTGGCCGGTGCCCTGGTCGAGGTGACCGATCCCAGCACCGTGAAGCAGCTGGTGCAACAGGCCAACGCCGGCAACCCCCGCCCGACCACCGTCTACCTGCCCGACGGCACAGTCCTCGGGGCCCCGATACCGGTCGACGCCGAGGTGGAGCTGGCCCGTCAGGGCCGCTCCTTCACCGCGGTGGCGCCCGGGGGGGGCCGGGACATCCTGGTAGGGATCGTGGCAGCAGGCGGACCCCGGGTGGTGCGGGTGCGGGTGGCAGGCGCCCTCCTCAACCGGGGGGTCCACCGGGCGTGGACGATCATCGTGGCCATCGGGGCGCTGGTCGTGCTGATCGCGGTCCTCCTGGCCGACCGGCTGGGCCAGGCAATTGTCACCCCCATGGTCGAACTGCTCTCGGTGACCCGGCGGCTGCAGAGCGGCGAGCTGAATGCCCGGGTCAAACCGGCCGGCCCCCCCGAGGTCGAGGAGGTGGGGGTGGCGGTCAACGAGCTGGCCGAGCGGATCGGCGATTTGCTGGCCGCCGAGCGAGAGGCGGCGGCCGACCTGTCGCACCAGCTGCGGACCCCGCTCACGGTCCTGCGCCTGGATGCCGAGGGCCTGGAATCGCCCGTCGACCGGGTCCGCATCGCCAGCGACATCGACCAGCTGGAGAAGGTCGTGACCCAGGTCATCGAAGAGTCCCGCGACGGCGGCCGGCGGGGTTCCCACCCGGTGCGGGGCCGCGCCGACCTCGGTCAGGCGGTGCGCCACCGGCTGAAGTTCTGGTCGGTGCTGGCCGAGGACCAGGGCCGCCAGGTGTCGTCCGATATCCCCCACGGGTCCCAGCCGATCGGGGTCTCGGTTGCAGAACTCGACGTCTGCCTGGACGCGCTGCTCAACAACGTGTTCACCCACACGCCGTCGGGAACGTCGTTCGGAGTCGAGATTCTCCCTTCGCCCAACGGGTGGTTGCTCGTCGTCGAGGACAGCGGTCCCGGTCTGCCGGGAAACTCCCTCCCGAGCCGGGGGACGACCAGCGGATCGGGGACGGGCCTCGGCCTGGACATCGTGCGGCGAACCGCGGAAGCTTCGGGGGGATCGGTTGCCGCGGGCCGCAGCCCGGCGGGGGGGACCCGCATCGAGATCACCTTCGGGCCGCCCGACGACGGCATCTGACCTGGGAGGGACCTAGGGGCCGAGGCGGGGCTGGGTGCCCTCGAAGGGCTGGCCGAAGAAGCAGAAGCCGCTGATGGGAAGATTCCTGCCCTGGCCGACGAAGTTGACCTGAACGAAGAGCGGGCCGGGGGTCGTGACGACCGCCTGGAAGCCGTCGTTGGGGAGGGCGGCGACCAGCCGGATGGTGTTGAAGCTGGTGCATGCCACGGCCACCGTCCCGCCGTCGTTGGAGTAGGTAGCGGTGCCTCCGACGGCAGGGGCAGTCGTGGTCGTGGTCGGGACCGGGTGACCCGGGGGCTTGGTCGTCGAGGTGACCGGTGGCCGGGTGGTAGTGGTCGTCGACCCCAAGACCGGCGCGGTGGTGGGGACGGTACGGCTGCCGGGCACGGTGGTGGTCGGCCGGCCGGCCGCCGATGTCGGCGAAACCGGGGCGGTGGCCCGAGCCGGAACGGGGACCGTGGTGATCGAGGTCGTCTCGATGGGGGCACCCCCGTTGAGGGCGACCACCACGTCGTGATGGGCGACCACGGGAGCCGGCCGGTCGGTCACGTCAGCGGCCACCACCGACACCGCGGCCCACACGATCAGGGTGGCGGAGACGGTCAGGGCCAGCCAGATTCCCGCGGCCAGAGAACGACGCACCTGTTCCAGGATGCCCGATGGCGCCCGGAGAGGGCGCTAAGCAGCGGCTAAATCACCCGGCCGAGGTGAGCCCCATGAGCTGGCCCCGGAGGGCGCCCCCCGGGAACTGGGCGTTGTGGACGTTGGTGTAGTAATCGCTGGGGTTGGCGATGATCGCCTGGATCAGCGCCGGGTCGGCGGTGGTGCAGCCGCTGAAGGTATGCGATCCGGGGGCCGTCATCGGCGGCGTCAAGGGGAAGGGGATTTTCACCGGTCCCGCCAGGCCGGCCGCCCCCACATGGATGTGGCCGGCGGTGACCGGTGCCGATAGGCCCTCGACATGGATCTGGTAGCACACCTGCCCCGACCGGGCATTGAGAATGACCACCGCGGTACCGGACGCGTTGGGGTCCCCCGGGCGCGGGACCTCATTGGCGCCGAGCATGGTCGAGCGCAACACGACGAGGTGACCGGTCGTCGTGGCTTGGGACACCGCCGAGCCGGCGACGCCGTAAAGGCCCACCGTCAACGCCGCTACCACCGCGACCAGGATCGGGAACCGGCGGACTACACCCATGAATACCCCTCCTTCAGGACCGGCTGCGCCTTGCCCCTTCTAGGCCAGCTGGGCGGATCCTAGCCCCACTGCATACAGCGGCGCGGCACCCGCGGTGATCGAGGGCAGCAGAGCGCTGGCGGCGGGCAGGAGTTGCCCGCAATAGAAGCGGGCGGTCGCCACCTTGTCGCCCAGGAACCCGCGGTCGCCAGTGCCGGCTGCCAGGTCCCGCTGGGCCGCCAGGGCGGCGCGCGCCAGCAACCACCCCCCGGTCACCAGGCCGAAGAGCGAGAGGTACGGGGTGGCCCCGGCCAGGGCATCGTTGGGCTCGGTGCGCACCCGGCCCAATAGCCAGTCGCTGGCCTGGCGGAGGGCGTCGACCCCGGTGGCCAGCCCGGCGCGCACCGGCGCCAGGTCGGGGCCGGCCGCCGCCAAATCCCCGTCGAGGGCTTCCATGGCCCCGACGAGGTCCTTGACCACCCCTCCGTCGCGCACGGCCAGCTTGCGCATCACCAGATCGATCGCCTGGATGCCGTTGGTGCCCTCGTAGATCGGGGCGATGCGGCTGTCCCGGTAGTGCTGGGCCACTCCGGCCTCTTCAATGAAACCCATACCGCCGTAAACCTGGATGGCGAGCGAGGAGATGGAAACGCCGAGGTCGGTGCACCACGCCTTGGCCACCGGCGTCAACAGCTCGACCAGCTCCTGAGCGCCCTGGCGGCTCTCGGCGTCGGCGCCGTGGCGGGCCCGGTCCATGGCCGCGGCGTTGGTGTAGATGAGGTTCCGCATGGCCTCGACCTGCGACTTCATGGTGAGCAACATGCGGCGCACGTCGGGGTGCTCGACGATGAGCGAGCTCTCGGTGGCGGCGGCGCCGATGGCCCGGCCCTGGCGGCGCTGCCGGGCGTAGCCGAGGGCCGCCTGGTAGGCCCGCTCGGCGATGGCGAGGCCCTCGACGCCGACCGAAAGCCGGGCCATGTTCATCATGTGGAACATGTAGCGCATGCCCGCGTTGACCTCGCCCACCAGGTAGCCGACGGCGCCGCCGTTGTCCCCGTAGGACATGACGCAGGTGGGGCTGGCGTGGATGCCCATCTTGTGCTCCAGGGATACGCAGCGCACGTCGTTGCGTTCCCCGAGGGAGCCGTCCTGATTGACGAGGTATTTGGGCACGATGAACGTGGAGATGCCCTTGGTACCCGGGGGAGCGCCGGGCGCCCGGGCCAGGACCAGGTGGATGATGTTCTCGGTCAGGTCATGGTCGCCGTAGGTGATGAAGATTTTCTGGCCGGTGATGCGCCAGGAGCCGTCCTCGGCGGGCACGGCCTTGGTGCGCAGGGCGCCCACATCCGAGCCCGCCTCGGGCTCGGTGAGGTTCATGGTCCCGGTCCACACCCCGGTCACCATCTTCTCCAGATAGGTGGCCTGCTGCTCGGCTGTCCCGTAACGGGTCAGCATGTCGATGGCGCTCTGATTGAGCAGCGGGCACAGGGAAAAAGCCATGTTGGCCGAGGTCAGGATTTCCTGGATGGCGACCGCCACGACCCATGGGAAGCCGCCTCCGCCGAAGTCGGGTTCGAAGGGGACAGCGCCCCAACCGGCATCGACGTAGGCCCGGTAGGCATCCCCGAAGCCGGGCGGGGTGACGACGTCGCCGTTGTCGTCCACGACGCTGCCCACCTGGTCGCCGACCCGGTTCAGGGGCCCGAACACCTCGGCCAGGAACCGGCCCGCCTCCTCGATCACCCCGTGGCAGGTGTCGGGGTCGGCGTGCCCGAATCCGTCGAGTTGGGCCAGGCCGGGCAGGTCCACAATCTGGTCAAGCACGAACCGGATGTCACGGAACGGGGGCACATAATCAGGCACCCGACCAGGCTAGGGCGGGAAAAAGGGCGGCCGTCGGGCGAAAACGGGAAGATGTGCCCAAACCCGGCGGTTGATTGAGGGCGTGACCGACGCGCGCCCCGAACCCGTCAACGACGTTGTCGACTTCTGGTTTGACCCCCTGTGCCCGTGGGCCTGGATCACCTCGCGCTGGGTGCTCGAGGTGCAGCCCCGGCGGCCCATCGAGCCCCGCTGGCACATCATGAGCCTGGCCTACCTGAACGAGAACAAGGAGATCTCGGAGGAGTACCGCCAGATGCTGTCCACCGCCTGGGGTCCGGTGCGGGTGTGCATGGCGGCCGCCCAGGAGCACGGCGCCGAGGTGCTGCTCCCTCTGTACACCGCCTTGGGCAACCGTTTCCACCAGGAAGGCAAAGAACGGGTCCGGGCGACCATCGAAGACGCCCTGGCCGAGGCGGGATTGCCGGCGCAACTGGCCGACGCCATGGACAGCACCGAGTTCGACGACGCCATCCGCAAGTCCCACCATGAGGGGATGGATCAGGTGGGCTACGAGGTGGGAACCCCGGTGATCAGCGTCAACGGGATCGCCTTCTTCGGCCCCGTCCTCACCCCCATCCCCCGGGGCGAGGCGGCCGCCAAGCTCTGGGACGGGGTGCTGGCGGTCGCCAGCACCGACGGGTTCTACGAGCTCAAGCGGACCCGGGACCGCCCGCCCTCGTTCGATTAGCCGGCCCTCAGGTCCCGGAGGACGTTCCCGCCAGCTGCGCCCGCAGGCTCTCGAGGTCCCCGAGGACCCAGGCCTCGCGCATCAGTCCGTTGCCGAAGGTGAAGAAGGCGGCCACCTGGTAGCGGAAAGCCCGGCCGGTCGCGGGTATGCCGAGCAGGGTTCCTCGGTGATGCCCGGAACACAGAACCCGGGCCGCGCCCCGGTCACCTTCGCATATGGCATCGACGATTTGATTGTGGAAATCCGGGGACGCCTGGCGGATCAGGTCCCGATAGGCCCGCCAACCGTCGCGTCCCCGGGTTTGGTTGCCCAACGACCCACGGAAGGCGAAGTCCTCGGCGAGGACGCTCAGCACCGCCTCGTCGTCCCAGTCGTTCCAGAGCACCTGGTAGAAGCATTCCACGAGGGCACGGTTGGTGTCGGGAGCCACGGTCTTGCATGTTGCCATCCGCGAGACCGGAAATCCGGAGGGCCCCGCCACAACGACCCCGACATCGAACTGGGCGTTGGCCGCCTCCGCGGCATGCGGGACGCCTTGACGGGGGCCGTACACTCGGCCGGTGGCCCGAGTCTGAGCCGGGCCTCGTACAACGACCTCTATGCAATGGTGGATGCGTGCTGACCAAACTGCGGGCCCGCAAGGAGTGGCGCTTCTTCGGCGTCCTGCCCCAGGCCGACCGGGTGCTGGCGGTCGCCTGGTGGGCCGTCCTGGTCCTGCGGGGTGTGCTCCCGGCCGCCTTCGCCGTCGCCATGGGGGTGCTGGTCGGCTCGGTCCAGAGCCACCGCGACCTGGTGGGGCCGCTGGCCCTGATGGGCGTGGTGTTCGTCCTGTTACAGGTTTTGGGGCCCATCCACACCGCCATTAGCGCCAACCTCGGGGATCGGACCGCGGCGTGGCTGTACGACCGGCTCACCGACGCCTGTGTCGGGCCGCCTGGCATGGGCCATCTGGAGAACCCGGAACTGGCCGCCGACCTACAGGTGGCCCGGGAATTCGACCGGGGGATGACCGGGCCGCCCCTGTCGATGGGGATGGACTTCATCGCGGGCGGCCTGGTCGAGCTGATCGGCGGGTTGTCCTCGGCCGCGGTCCTGTTCGCCTTCTCCTGGTGGGCGCCGATCGTGCTGGGCGGGGCGTGGCTGGCGACCCACTGGCTGCTCAAGGAGAGCGGCATCTGGCGGGACCGCAACACCGACGAGGTGCGCCGGGCCCAGCGTGACGCCGAGTACGCCTACCGCCTGGCCGTCGACCCGCCCGCCGCCAAGGAGCTGCGTATGTTCGGCCTGGCGGGCTGGACCATCGACCGCTTCATCGACCGCCGGCGCCGGCTGCACGAGCTGCAGTACCAGGCCACCCGCCTGCGGGAGCGCTCGGTGCTCACCAGCCTGCTGATCGTCGGGGGGGCCAACGTCTGTGTGTTCTGGTTCCTGGCCTCTTCGGCGGCCGCCGGCCACCTGAGCCTGGGGTCAGTGGTGGTGTACGCCCAGGCCGCAGTCGGGGCGTCGTTGATCGCCTTCGGGGGTCTCAACTGGGCCCTCGATGGCGCCTCGGCCCCGGTCAACGCGGTGCTGCGGCTGGAGCCGGCCATGGCGCCGGCGGGCGCCCTGGCCTCGGGTACCCGGCCCGCTGAGGGTTTGCCGGCCCGGGAGTTGCGTTTTCGGGATGTCACCTTTGCCTACCCGGACGCGGACGCGGACTCGGGCCCGGGCGAGGCGGTGCTGGCGCACCTCGACCTGACGATCCCGGCCGGGACGTCGCTCGCCATCGTGGGCCAGAACGGGGCCGGCAAGACCACGCTGGGCAAGCTCCTGTGCCGGCTCTACGACCCCCAGTCGGGTGCCATCGAGGCCGACGGGGTCGATATCCGGGAGTTCGACCTGGCGTCGTGGCGGCGCCGGCTGGCGGCGGTGTTCCAGGACTTCATCCGTTTCGAGCTGCCGCTTCGTGACAACGTGGCTCCTGGGGGGGCGCCCGATTCGACGGTCGCGGCGGCCCTGGCGGATGCCGGCGGTACCGGCCTGGCGGCCCTCGACACCATCCTGGCCAAGGGCTATGAGGGCGGCACCGACCTGTCCGGGGGCCAGTGGCAGCGAGTCGCCCTGGCCCGGGCCCTGTGCGCGGTGCGCCTCGGGGCCGGGGTGGTGCTGCTGGACGAGCCCACCGCCCAACTCGACGTGCGGGGGGAGGCGGAGATCTTCGACCGCATCCTCACCGCCACGCGGGGGTGCACGACGATTTTGATCTCGCACCGTTTCTCCACCGTCCGCCACGCCGACCGCATCTGCGTGCTGGAGCACGGCCACGTGATCGAGCTGGGCAGTCACGACGAGCTGATGGCGCGGCGGGGGCGGTACCAGACCATGTTCGACCTGCAGGCGGAGCGGTTCTCTTCGGCTGCGCCCATCGACGGCGAGGAGGAGGCGGTGTTCGATGTCCTCGCCTAAGGGTCCGGGACGTCCCCGGGACGACGACCTGCCGCCCGCCTTGTCGTCCATGTGGCGGCTGTGCAAGCTCGGGTACCGCAACGAGCCGGGCCTTATCGTGGCCGCCTTCGTGTTGTCTCTGCTCGCCGCGCTTCCCGACGCCCTGATCGCGGTGTGGCTGAAGCTGCTGGGCGAGGGGGTGCTGCAGCACCGGCGGGGCCTGGTGGTGGTCGCCGCCATCGGGATGGGGTTGTCGAGTGTGGCCACGTGGTTCCTGCGGACCGTATCCACCCGGGTGCAGCGACGGTTCCGCGACAAGGTCACCATCGCCCTCGAGTCCCACGTCGCCTCGCTGCAGGCCACGGTCATCACCATCGCCCATCAGGAGCGGCCTGAGTACCTGGACCGGCTCTCGGTGCTGCGCGACCAGATTTTCGTGCTCGACCACATGTACATGTCGCTCTTCTCCACCTGCGGATGGATCTTGCGCCTCGGGGTCACGGTGGGGCTGCTGATGTCGGTCCATCCCGCTTTGGTGCTGCTGGCGCTGTTCGCCCTCCCGACGGTGCTGACCTCGACGTGGCGGCCTGGCGTGGAGCGGGCCGCGGTCGAACGGGGGGCGTCGTCGGACCGGCTGGCCCGGCACTTGTTCACTGTCGCGACCACCGCGCCGGCCGGCAAGGAAGTGCGGGTCACCGGCATCGGGCCCCGCTTGGCTTCTGACCGGCGGGCCGGGTGGGAGCGCTGGTACGCGGAAGTGTCGGCAACCCGGAACCGCTCGGCGTTGTGGCACACCGCGGGGTGGGCGCTGTTCGGTCTCGCGTACGTCGGCGCGGTGGTGTTCGTGGCCGACCGCGTGCACTCGCCGCCCCAAGACGTGCTGCTGGTGCTGGCCGCCGGGTCCCGGCTGTCGTCGTACATCGGGGCCACGGTGGGCGAGATCGGGTTCCTGCGGGGGATCTGGATGGACGGGTCACGCCGGCTGGCGTGGCTGGAGGACTACGCGGCGGCGCTCACCGCCCGCTCCGACCAGCCGGTGCCGGTCCGTTTGAGCTCCGGGATCCGGTTCGAGGCGGTGTCGTTCTCGTATCCGGGGACCGACCGCCTGGTTCTCGAAGATGTCGATCTGCTGTTGCCGGCGGGTGCCGTGGTGGCCATCGTCGGCGAGAACGGGGCGGGCAAGACGACGTTGGTAAAGCTGCTGTCCAAGTTCTACTCGCCCACCGAAGGGCGGATCCTGGTGGACGGCGCCGATCTGGCCCGGATGGCCGCCGACGAGTGGCGGACCCGGTTGGCCGGGGCCTACCAGGACTTCTTCCGCTTCGAGTTCCCGGCCCGTCAGACGGTCGGCCTGGGAGACCTACCCCGCATCGACGACCAGGCCGCGGTGGGGGTGGCGGTGACCCGGGCGGGGGCCGATGACGTCATCGACCATCTGGTCAACGGGTTGGAAACCCAGCTCGGGCCGACCTGGCCCGGGGGGGTCGAGGTGAGCTTCGGGCAGTGGCAGAAGCTGGCCCTGGCCCGGGGCTTCATGCGAGATGGGCCGCTGCTGTTGGTGCTCGACGAGCCCACCGCGGCCTTGGATGCCGAGACCGAGCACGCCCTGTTCGAGCGGTACGCGGCCGGGGCCCGCCGCCCGCTTTCCGGTGGGGAGGCGGGAGTCGGCGACGGGGACGGGGACGGGTTGGCGGACCCGAACGGGGGCGGGGACGGGCGGATCACGATCCTGGTCTCGCATCGCTTCTCGACGGTGCGTATGGCGGACCTCATCGTCGTCCTCGACGGCGCCCGGGTCGTCGAGGTCGGCAGCCACGAGGAGCTGCTGGCCAAGGGGGGCCAGTATGCCGAGCTCTACGGAATTCAGGCGGCGGCGTACCGCTGAGGCGGTGCTGGCGATAGACCGTAAACCGCCTCACAGACGGGGCGCTGGTGGGCCGCCGGCCCGCCAAGGGCCCCGAGTAAAGGGCTTAGAACCGCTCCAGGTCGCCCCCCGAACCGAGGGCGCGGTCGTCGCGGATCGGGGCGGGGGGAGTCGGGGGCCGCCGGGACCGACGCCGCTGGCTGTCCCGGCGGCGTTGCGCCCGGTCTCGCAGCCGGCGCCGGACGAGGACCGTGAATCCGGCGGCGGCCGCCGCCCACACCCCGAAGACGGCGACACCGAAGTACCACGGGAGGGAGTGAACCGGCGGCTCCGCGAACATGGCTAGCGGAGGTCTGCGAGCTGGGCCAGGGCGGCCAGGTCAGCCGGGGTGGCCACGTTGGCCCGGGTGGCGCCGGCCACGGTGCGCTTGACCATTCCCGACAACTCGGCGCCCGGTCCTAGCTCGACAAAGGTCGTGACGGCGGCGCCCTCGGCGCCGCCGGCGCCGAGGACGAGCAGCGACTGGCGCCAGCGCACCGGTGAGGTCAGCTGGGCCGACAGCAGGCTCCGCCACTCGCCCGCCGAGGTATGGACCGTGGCATCGACATTGGCGACGCACGCCACCGCCCCGTCCTGGAGGTCGGCGGCGGCCAGGGCGGCATCCAGCGCCGCCTGGGCGGACCCCATGAGCGGGGTGTGGAAGGCGCCGCCGACCGCCAGCGGGATGACCCGTTTGGCCCCGAGTTGCCGGGCCCGGGCGCCCGCCTCGGCGACGCCGGCTGCGGTCCCCGCGATCACGATCTGGCCCGGGGCGTTGTCGTTGGCCACCCACGCCCCCTCGAGGTCGGCACAGGCGGCGGCCACGCCGTCGGGATCCAGCCCGAGTATGGCGGCCATGGTGCCCGGCTGGGCCGAGGCGGCAGCCGCCATCGCCGCCCCCCGGGCCGCGACCAGGCGGGCCCCCTCAGCGGGCGCCAGCACTCCCGCCGCGACCAAGGCGCTGTACTCCCCCAGGCTGTGACCGGCGACGGCTGCCGGCCCGGCTGCCGACCCGGCGACGGCCCGCACCGCGTCCAGGATCACCAGGCTCAAGGTGAACGTGGCCAGTTGGGCATTGGCGGTCGCCTTGAGCTCCTCGGCGTCGGCGCCGACCAGCAACCGGCCGATATCGCGCCCCGTGACCTCGCTCAGGTCGGCCACCAAAGGCCACCACTCGGTGTCGCGCCAGGCCTCGCCCATCCCGGGCCGCTGCGAGCCTTGACCAGGGAAGACGAACACGTACATGGCCCGGGTGAGGTTATCGTTGACCTTCGGGCGAGGACCGGGACCGGTACACGATCGGGGAGGCAGCGTTGCCGAGGGCCAGCTGTGACTGACGTTTCCCAGCGCATCGAATGCCAGTGGTGCCACAGCCAGAACCCCCTCGGCGCCACCGCCTGCGGCACCTGCGGGGCCCCGCTCGACATCCGCAACCTGGTCAGCGACTCCGGCTGGCGGGAAGCGCCCCGACTGCGGGACATGACCGAGATCCGCTTCGGCAGCAGCACCTGCCAGGTCGAGGGCGAGGTCGTCCCGGTGGCGGAGATCAACCTCGGCGGGGGCGACGCGGTGTTCTTCGAGCACCACGTATTGCTGTGGAAGGACGAGGGCGTCGGCATGTCAGTCATGCAGACCCCGGGGGGGGCCAAGCGGGCCTTCGCGGGCATGCCGTTCGTGGTCAGTGTCGCCAACGGCCCGGGCCGCATCGCCTTCTCCCGCGATGCGAGCGGCGAACTCGTCGTCCTCCCCCTGCACCCGTCGATGGAGCTCGATGTCCGGGAGCACGCCTTCCTCCTGGCGTCGCACACCATCAGCTACTCGTTCATCCGCATCCAGGGGCTGCGCAACATTCTCCACGGCGGCGAGGGGATGTACATGGACCGATTCGTCACCAATCAGGTCCAGGGCCTGCTGGTACTGCACGGATACGGCAACGTCTTCGAGCGCCAGCTGGGCCAGGGCGAGAGCATCCTGCTCGAGCCCGGGGCCTTCCTGTACAAGGACTCTTCGGTGACCATGGACGTGGAGCAGCTGAAGTTCAAGACGGGGATCATCGGCCACACCAACATGTACCTGGCCCGGATGACGGGGCCGGGCCGGGTGGGCATCCAGTCCATGTACGTCCACCACCACACCGGGTAGTGGCGGGCCCGTGACCGACACCTACGCGGCCCCGGCGGCAGGGCCCTACACCTGCCGTTGGTGCCACCTGACCAGCGCCGGGGGCGGCGTCAGCTGCCCAGCGTGCGGCGCCCCGGTCGACATCCGGTCTCTCACCACCGACTCCGGGTGGGTCGAGATGCCCGCCATACCCGACATGGCCCGAATCCAGTTCGGCCAGTCCTCCTGCCAGGTGGCCGGTACCTACGTCCCCACCGTCGACATGAACCTGGCCCCCGCCGAGGGCGTCTACTTCAGCCATCACGTCCTGTTGTGGACCGACCAGTCGGTGCAACTGGGGACGCTGCCCATGACGGGCGCCTGGACCCGCATGATGGCGGGCCTGCCGCTGGTGATGATGGAAGCGCACGGCCCCGGGCACGTGGCGTTCTCCTACGACTCGCCGGGCGAGGTCGTCGCCGTCCCCCTGCAGCCGGGCACGGCTATCGATGTCCGGGAGAACCACTTCCTGGTGGCCACCTCGCCGGTGACCTACGACTGGGCTCAGAGCGGGGTGTGGTTCACCACCCGCAACGGCGACGAGACGGAGTGGCATTACCCGGTCGGCCGGTACATCGACCGATTTTATTCGCAATCGGTTCCCGGCCTGCTGCTGCTCCACGCCCGGGGCAACGCCTTCGTGCGCAACCTCGGGCCGGGCGAAACGATCCTCATCAAGCCGCCGTCGCTCCTGTACAAGGACCCGACGGTCGGTATGAAGCTCCACGTCGAATACCCCCACTCCGGGGTCAAGTTCTGGCGATCGTGGGGCAACCGGTACCTGTGGCTGCGGCTCTGGGGACCCGGTCGGGTGGCGGTGCAGTCGGCGTACGAGCATCTGGAAGACCCCGGCTCCAACTTCAGCAGCACGTCGGGGCACACCGAATATCACTGGTAGGGAGGCACCCGAGGTGGGTTTTCATTTCGCCCATAAGGCGACCCACGCCCAGCCGGGCCAGCTGGCCGGAGAGGTAGCCAGCGCCCCGGCGGTGCTGGTCGAGTTCGCGGAACGCGACGCCCCCGCCTGCCGGCTCCAGGAACCGGTCCTGACCCAGGTCCTGCGCCGGTACGCGGACCGGCTGAAGGTGGTGCAGGCCGATGTCGAGAGTTCACCTGACGACGCCGCCGCCTACGCGGTGACCGCGGTCCCGACGTTCGTGCTGTTCATCGACGGGGCGGAAAAGATGCGCCTTTCCGGCTATCAGACGGTGGCCACCCTGGGGGCGGCCCTCGACGAGGCGCTGTCGTAGTCTGCCGGCGTGCCCGAACCGACCGTCTACTTCAACCCGGCCTGCTCGAAATGTCGCACCGTCCAAGGCATCCTGGCCGAAAAGGGCGTCGACGCCACCTTCGTCCGCTACCTCGAGACACCGCCGACGATCGGGGAACTACGCGACCTGATGACCAGGCTGGGTAGCGACGACCCCCGCGCCATGATGCGTCCCGGGGAGAAGGTCTACCAGGAGCTGGGGTTGGATAAAGCCTCCCCGGACGAGCTGCTGGCGGCGGTGGTCGCCCACCCCATCCTCCTGGAGCGGCCCATCGTCGTGGTCGGCGAGCGAGCCGTCATCGCCCGGCCACCCGAGCGCCTGCTGGAGATCCTCTTATAAAGGAGTACAAGGGAACCTCCCCGATCACCGGGGATCCTTTTGTCTTTCATGATGCCGGAGCCCGCCGCCTGAGACGGCATCGGGACAGTCAGGAGTCGGCCCCCGGTTGCTCGTGCCGGGGCAAAAAGCGCCCCTTCACGCGCTCGAGAAGCGCCCGGCGGGGTACGTAGGTCAGATCGACCGCGACGTCCTCAACTTCTTCGTTCACCACCGCCAGCCGTGGCTCACCACGGTGGCCCGGGCCGTCACCGCGCTGGGCGGCTCGGCCGTGCTCATCCCGATGGTCGTCGTGGTCGGCCTGGTGTACCGGCGGGCCCGGCGGTCGTGGGCCCCGCTCGTCCTTCTCGCCCTGTCCTACCTGGGCGGGGAGGCGCTTTTCCAGGTCCTGAAGCTGGCTATCGGCCGCCCCCGCCCCCCCGTCGCGCTGGCGGTCGGCCACTACAGCGGTTACGCCTTCCCCTCCGGGCACGCCACCTTGAGCGCCGCCGTCTGGGGCATGGGCGCCACCCTGGTCGCCGGGACGGCCCGGCGGACCTGGGCGGCGGTGACCGTCTGGGCGGGGGCGGCACTTACGGTGGGTCTGGTCGGCGCGACCCGCTTATACCTGGGCGCTCACTGGCTGAGCGACGTGCTGGCCGGCTGGGTCCTCGGTGCTGCCTGGCTGGCCGCGCTCGTGAGCACCGTCAGCAGAAGATGGCCTGGGTTTCGATCAGGTTCTTCCAGTCCTGGAGCTGGGCCCGAACCTGGGCCGGAGTCAGCCGCAGCGTCGACGGTTTCACCCGGTCCACGATCTGGCGCTGCTCCCAGTATTCATGGGCCGCCCCCATGAACAGGGGCTTGCGGAAGGCAATCAGGTCGGCGGGAGCGTCGCCCAGGAAACCCCACAGGGTGTAGGCCAGCTCCATGTCGAAGATGACGGGGGCCCGGCCGAAGGAGGCGGCCCGCTTGCCGCCCACCGCGAAGCACCCGGCGATGGCGTCGGATCTGTGCTCGCCTTCGGTCACCTCCAGCTTGGGCGCCAAGCGCCGGGCCAGCTTGAGGCCGTAGCCCAGGTCGGGGCCGGTCGAGCCGAACTTGGAACCCTCGGGCGCAACGGGGTCGAGCACCTCGCCGGGCCGGGTGGACCGCCACGACCGCGGCACCGGCAGCCGGTCGATGGGCCGGATGCGGTCCGGAGCCGCCAGGGGGACGTAGTCGGGGGCGGTCACGGCCGGGGCACACCCTCGACAACTGGTGGGGTCACGGGACCATCCTCGCCGCCGCCGCCGCCTTGCAGCAAGCCGAACACGAGGGAATCAGACAGCGCCTCCCAGGAGGCCTCGATGACATTCTCCGACACGCCGATGGTCGTCCACGTCCGCTCGCCGTCGGTCGAGTCGATGAGGACCCGGGTCACGGCTCCGGTCCCCTTCTCGGTGTCCAGCACCCGCACCTTGTAGTCGGTCAGATGCAAGTGGGACAGCTGCGGGAACCGGGGGCCGATGGCCTTGCGCAGGGCGGCGTCGAGGGCATTGACGGGGCCGTTGCCCTCGGCGGTGGCGAGCACCCGCTCGTCGCCCACGTGGACCTTGATGGTCGCCTCGGTGACGAAGACCCCGTCCTCGCGCTGCTCGGTGATCACCCGGAACGACTCCAACCGGAAAAAGGCCTGCTTCCAGCCGGTGGCGGCCCGCATCAGCAGCTCCAAGGATCCGTCGGCGACCTCGAAGTGGTAACCCCGGTGCTCGAGTTCTTTCAGGCTGTCGAGCACCTCGGTGAGCCCGGCGCCGTCCAGATCCAGGCCCAGCTCCTTGGCCTTCAGCTGCACCGTGGAACGGCCCGACATTTCCGAGACGACAACGCGGGTGCCGTTGCCGACGGAGTCGGGCGGGACGTGCTCGTAGGCCTGCGGGGCCCGGACGATGGCGCTGGTGTGCAGGCCCGCCTTGTGGGCGAAGGCGCTGGCCCCCACGTAGGGCTGGTGGGGGTCGGGGGCGATGTTGACCAGTTCCGCGATGTGGTGGGCGACGGGGGTGAGGCGCTCCAGGCGCTGCCGGCCGATGGTCCGCACCCCCATCTTGAGGGTCAGGTTGGGCACGGTGGCGCACAGGTCGGCGTTGCCGGTGCGCTCGCCGTAGCCGTTGACGCACCCCTGCACCTGGGTGCACCCCTGGCGGACCGCGATCAGGGAGTTGGCGACCGCGCAGCCGGCGTCGTTGTGGAAATGGCAGCCCAGGGCGATGCCGTCGTCCAGGAAGTCGCGCACTGCGCCCACGATCCGCTCGGCATCGGCGGGCAGGGTGCCCCCATTGGTGTCGCACAAGATGGCGACCTCGGCTCCGGCCGCCCGGGCCGTCTTGAGGATGTCGAGACTGAAGCGGGCGTTGCCCCGGTAGCCGTCGAAGAAGTGCTCGGCGTCCACGAACACCCGCCGCCCGTGGGCCTTCAGGAAGCTCACGGAGTCGGCCACCATGTCGATGGCCTCGGTGAGGCTGGTGCGGAGCGTCTCGGTCACGTGCCACTCGGCCGACTTGGCGACCAGGCAGACCGTCGAGGTCTGGGCGTCCAGCAAATGGCGCAGGACGGGGTCGTGCTCGGGGCGGGTGTGGGCCTTTCGGGTCGAGCCGAACGCCACCAGGGTGGCGGTGTGGAGGTGGAGGTCGCCGGCCGCGGCCCGGCGGAAGAACTCCTCGTCCTTGGGGTTGGCGCCCGGCCAGCCGCCCTCGATGTAGGCGACGCCGAGGTGGTCGAGTTGCTCGGCGACGCGCAGCTTGTCGTCCACCGTCAGCGACAGCCCCTCCTGCTGGCTGCCGTCTCGGAGGGTGGTGTCGTAGATGTCGACCGCTTCCGGCAGCTCCCGGGGGATCAGGTGGCCGTGCCCGCCGGGCCCGTCAGCCGACATGTTCGACCCAGTCCTTGTGGCGGTCCACCTTGCCCCGCACCGCGGCCGCGAACATCTCTTGGATCTTCCTGGTCATGGGGCCCGGCTCGCCGGTGCCGACCGACCGGTCGTCGACGGAGCGGATCGGCACCACCTCGGCGGCGGTACCACTGAGGAACGCCTCGTCGGCGGTGTACACATCGGAGCGCAGCAGGTTGCCGAAATCGCATTCGTAGCCCAGGTCGTGGGCGATGGCGAACACCGAGCTCTGGGTGATCCCGGGCAGGGCGCCCGCGGTGACCGGCGGGGTGATGATCCGCCCTCCCTTGACGATGAAGATGTTCTCACCGGTGCACTCGCTGACGAAGCCCTGGGGGGAGAGCAGTATGGCCTCGTCGTAGCCCGCCTTCAGGGCCTCGACCTTGGCCAGGCACGAGTTGATGTACATCCCGGTGCCCTTGGCGGCGGGGGGGATGGCATTGGGGTCGTGGCGCTGCCACGAGCTGATCTTCATCCGGACCCCGTGCTCGATGCCCTCGGCGCCGAGGTAGGTGCCCCACGGCCACACTGCGATCGAGACGTTGACCGGGCAGGGCAGGGGGTTGAGCCCCATCTCGCCGTAGCCGAGGTACACGATGGGCCGGATGTAGCACTCCTTCAGGCCGTTGACCCTCACCGTGTCCTTGACCGCTTCGATCAGCTGGTCGGGGGTGAAAGGGATCTCGATCATGAAGATCTTGGCCGAGTCGAACAGCCGCATTATGTGGTCGGTCAGGCGGAAGACCGCCGGCCCCTGGTCGGTGGCATAGGCCCGGATACCCTCGAATACCCCGAGGCCGTAGTGGAGGGTGTGGGTCAGGATGTGGATGTTTGCGTCGTCCCAGTCGACCATTTCGCCATCCATCCACACCTTGTCGGACTTGGTAATCGGCATCTCCTACACCCTTTCTGCAATGGCGTCGCCAATCTGCGACGTCGAGGCACCTGCTCCAGTGTGGCTGCGGTAGTCGGCTACCGCCTTGGTAATGCGGCCGGCAGCCCCGCTCTCGCCCAGGAAATCGAGCATCATGGCAGCCGAGACGATGGCGGCGAGGGGGTTGGCCCGTCCCGTCCCCGCGATGTCGGGAGCGCTGCCGTGCACCGGCTCGAACAGCGACGGCCCGGTCCGGGCCGGGTTGAGGTTGGCCGACGCGGCCAGCCCGATCCCGCCGGAGACGGCCCCCGCCAAGTCGGTGAGGATGTCGCCGAAAAGGTTGTCGGTGACGATCACGTCATAGCGGAGCGGGGACTCGACCAGATAGATACAGGCGGCGTCCACGTGGCTGTAGCCGGTCGTGACTTCGGGGTACTCGGGCGCCACCTGGTCGAAGGTCCGCTGCCACAAGTCGCCGGCAAAGGTGAGGACATTGGTCTTGTGGACCAGGGTGAGGTGGTGGCGATCGCGGCTGCGGGCCAGGTCGAAGGCGAAGCGAACGCAGCGCTCGACGCCGAAGCGGGTATTGACCGACCCCTGGGTGGCCACCTCGTGGGGGGTTCCCCGGCGCAGGAAGCCCCCCTCGCCGGCGTAGCCGCCCTCGGTGTTCTCCCGCACCACGGCGAGGTCGATCCCCGGGGCCAGGAACGGGCGGAGGTTGATGTACAGATCCAGCTCGAAGCGCAGCTTCAGCAACAATCCCCGCTCGAGCACACCCGGAGGGACCGACGGGCTGCCGACCGCCCCCAGCAGGATGGCGTCGTAGCCGGCCAGTTCGGCGAGGACCGGGTCCGGCAGCACCTCGCCCGTAGCCAGGTAGCGGCGGCCGCCCAGGTCGTAATCGACCGTGTCGAGTTGGGCGCCCGCGGCGCGGCACACCTTGAGGGCTTCGGCCATCACCTCGGGGCCGATCCCATCACCACCGAGCACAGCGATTCGATAACGGGTCACGCGAGTTGGATTCCTTGGAAACGAAACGACCGCCCACCAAGTGGACGGTCGAGGGCGCACACCGGGGCGGTCCGGGGCGCTAGACGATAATTACGGTGACGTCGAGGATGAACACAGCGTCACCAGTGTCGTTGATCCGGCCCGCTGCGTCAACAGCGCCCGTAAGGTGTCGTCGTATGGCACAGACGCAGCTTTCCCGGGACACCTTCGATCGCCTCCAGGAGGAGCTCGAGGACCTGCGGACCCGAGGTCGGGTGGAGATCGCCCGGGCCATCGAGGCGGCCCGGGCGTTGGGCGACCTGTCGGAGAACGGCGACTACCACGCCGCCAAGGACTCCCAGGGGAAGATGGAGGCCCGCATCCGCCAGCTGCAGGGCATGCTCGAAGGGGTCGAGATCGTCGACGCCAAGGCGGCCTCGTCGGGCACGGTGACGACCGGCGTCGTCGTCTCGCTGCGCTATGAGGGCGACGACGACGTCGAGCGCTTCCTGATCGGGTCGATCGAGGAGCGCCGGGAGGGCGTCTCCATCATCTCCCCCAACTCACCGCTCGGCCAGGCCCTGATGGGCCACCGACCGGGGGCCCATGTCAGCTACCAGGCGCCGAGTGGCCCTCTCCAAGTGGAGATCGTGTCGATTGGCGACTAGGTAAGGATTCGCCGTGCTCCTGCCAGCGGGCCATGGTCCACAACAGGTCGGAGAGGCGGTTGAGGTAGGGCACGACCAGCGAGTCGTCCAGGGGTAGCGCGAGCGCCCGGCGCTCGGCCCGGCGGACCAGGGTCCGGGCCAGGTCGAGGGCGGCGGACGCCCGGTCGTGGCCGGGGAGCACGAACTCGGTGACGGGCGGGAACCGCTCGGTCAGCTCGTCGATCAACGCCTCGAGCCGTTCGACCATCCCGGATGTCACCCGGGTTTGGCCGGCCACCAACTTGGCCCGGTTGGCGGGGGCGGTGGCCAGCTCACCCATGAGCACGTAGAGGTCCCGTTCCAGGGCGACCAGCAGCCCGTCGAGCTCTGAGGCCGCCTCGGCTTCAGCCCGGGCCAGCCCGAGCGCCGCCTGGGCCTCGTCGACCGCCCCGTTGGCCTCAATGGCGTCCGATTGCTTGGCTACCCGGCCGCCGTAGAGCAGCCCAGTGGTCCCATCGTCGCCCTTGCGGGTGTAGATCTTCAGGAGACGAGGACTGCGTTGAGCGTGATCGGGACCGCGGCCAGCGCCTTCGACACCGGGCAACCGGCCTTGGTCGCGGCCGCGGCGGCCTGGAAATCGTCGTCGCTGATGCCGGGGACGACGGCTTCGCACAGCAGCTCGACGGCGGTGATGCCGAAGCCGCCCGCGACGGGCTTGATGGTGACGTGGGCGGTGGTGTCGACGCTGGCGGCGACGTGGCCCCCCTCCGCCAGTTGGTGGGCCAGGGCCATCGAGAAGCAGCCGGCATGGGCGGCGCCGAGAAGCTCCTCGGGGTTGGTCCCGCCACCCTCCTCGAAGCGGGACGGGAACGAGTAATCACCCGAAAAGGCCCCGCTCTCGGTGTCCATAGTCCCTTTGCCGCCGACCAGCGGCCCTTCCCATCGCGCGTGAGCACTGCGTACCGCCATAAGTCGACTCCCTTCGCGAGCTTCGCTCCGACCCTACCGTCAGCCCTCGACGTTGGCAGGACTGCGCCACCCGAGCACCACCCGGTAGGCGGTGTCGTCGGCCGCGGTCGGGCCCATGGAGTGCGACACCCCGGCCATCAGCAGCCGCATCAGCCGCCACATGGGCTCGTCGACGATCTTCAACGCCTCGTCGCGCCGCTCGATCCACCGTTGGTGGACCTTCCTGGTCCACAGGTGATAGTTGCGGCGGTCGTTCTCGATCTCGATGATGTCGAAGCCGTGGGCGGCCGCCGCCTTGGTGAACTGGGGCATGTAGATCATCCGGAACTTCCCCGGCCACACGTGCTTGGTGACTATGGAGGCGATGCCGTAGCGCCGGGGCGAGGCCGCGAAGTCGCAGTAGATCCGGCCCCCCGGCGCCAGCAGCCCCCGCAGATGCTTGAAGACCCGGTCGTAGTCGGAGAGGTCCTCCATCACGCCCATCATGCTGATCCCGTCGAAGCGGCGGCCCGGTTCGAAGGTGAAGAAGTCCTGGTAGAGCATGGTGCCCTTGAGCCCGTCCTCCTGCAGGCGGTCCTTGGTGAACTCCAGCTGATGGCGCGACAGGGTGATCCCGGTCACTTCGACCCCTCGGCTGGCGCTGTAGCGGGACATCCCACCCCACCCGCAGCCGACGTCGAGCAGCGAGGCACCGTCGTGGAGGCCGAGCGAGGCGAAGGCGTAGTCCAGTTTCCGGGCCGAGCCCACCTCGAGGCTGTCGTCGTCGTCCAGGTAAATGCCGGGCGTGTAGACGAAGTAGTCCTGGTCGAGCCCCACCGTCTGCACGTTGTTGGAGTCGTAGTGTTTGGCGATCCACTTGGGGTTGAGGCGCTTGCGACCGAAGAGGAGCGGGCTCAACTGGGCCCACGCAGTGAGGGCCCAACTGCGGTCCTTGACCAGGTGGCGGAGCTCCATGACCTGGAAGAAATCCCCCGTGAAGTCGATGTCGCCGTTCATGTAGGCCTCGGCGATGGCCAGCTCGGAGAACGAGGCCGCCGCGGCCAGACCGGCGTCGTTGTTGACGACTACCTCGAAGGCCGGATCCCCGACACCGATGCGCGCCGTCTGGCCGGCTGGGCCCCGGATGGCCCAGGTGGTGACACCGGGCCGGGCCCGGGTCTTCACGGCGGTCACGAAATGGTCGAAGCTCTCGGTCATCTGGGAACCTTTAGGAGGTTAAGGCACGGCGGCATACGATTCGGTGAGCCAGCCCCGCACGTCGTCGTCCACGTCCTCCGGCCCGCGGAGGTTCACGACGTGATAGGTGAGCCCGCCGTAACCGACTGGCTTTCGGGCAATCTTGGAGTGCTGGATCTTATGGGGCACCAGGAAGGACAGGGCGACCCAACGGGTCATAGGTCGCAGCTGCAGGAACGTCCCCGACTTCTTGATGAAGATGCCGACCGAGACCGGCTCGACGTGCACCGGTCCCAGCGTCGCCAGATGCGCCATCACCGCCTCGAAGATGGGGCGCTCCCGTTCCGGCCCGGTGGAAAAATACTCCTCGAGGGCCATGGCCGGTGAGCACTCGTGCGATTGGCCCCGGCGCCGGAACCGCCGCTGGCACTGGGGGCAGATCCAGGAGTCCACGGCGGCGATCCCTACGGGGTGACGGTCAGGGTCCCCTGGGCCCGGGTCCCCTGGTTGCCCACGGCCAGCACCGTGTACGGCCCGGGCGGGTCCGTGCTCAGGGGCTTGTAGGTGGAGGCCACCATCCCCGTCGGGTCGGCGGTGTGGCTCGGCCCGACGAAGCGGGCCTTGTTGGGCCCGTCGATCTCGAAGGTCATGGCCTCCCCGGGCCGGAACCCGCCCGCGGTCAGCATGAACGGCGTCGCCGGCTTGCCCGCAGGCGGCGTGATGATGAGGGTCCCCTTGCGGGGGGCGATGGTGTGGTGACGCAGCCCGCACGCCGGGGCCCCGAGGAAAAGGAGCACGATCGTGACAGTGATGAGGGCTCGCAGCTGCCGGGGCACGGCGCATGTTACCGAGCGGCCCCGGGCCCCCGCAGGACCGGAATGGTACCGGGGAGGCATTTTCCCCCCGATAGCCTGAGGCGATGACGACCTACCTGGAAGCGCTTCGCGAGCGGGTCGTGATTTTCGATGGCGCCACCGGGACCAACCTGCAGCTGCGGGACCTGGGCCCCGACGATTTCGGGGGCCCGGCCCTGGAGGGCTGCAACGAGCTGCTGTGCGATACCCGGCCCGATGTGGTCGCCGACCTCCACCGGTCGTTCTTCGACGTCGGGGTGGACGTGGTCGAGACCGACAGTTTCGGGTCGCTGCCCTGGGTGCTGGCCGAGTACGGCATCGCCCACCGGACCCGGGGGCTGGCGCAGCGCTCGGCGCGCATCGCCCGGGAGGTGGCGGCCGGGTACCGGGGCGCCGGGGGCGGGCGGGACGCCTGGGTGGCGGGGTCGCTGGGCCCGGGCACCAAGCTGGTGTCGCTGGGCCAGATCTCCTTCGCCGACCTGCGAGACGGCTACCAGGAGGCGGCGGCAGGGCTGCTCGAAGGCGGCGTCGACCTGTTCGTGGTGGAGACCTGCCAGGACCTGCTCCAGGTCAAGGCGGCCATGATCGGGTGTCGGCGGGCCATGGCGGCGGTGGGGCGCCAGGTGCCCATCCAGGCCCAGGTCACCATCGAGCTCACGGGGCGGATGCTGATGGGCACCGAGATCGGCGCCGCCCTCACGACCCTCGACGCCATCCGCCCCGACGTCATGGGGATCAACTGCGCCACCGGGCCCCAGGAGATGAGCGAGCACCTGCGCTACCTCTCCCAGCACGCCCGGATGCCGCTGTCGTGCCTGCCCAACGCCGGCCTTCCCTCGGTGGTCGAGGGTCGGATGCACTACGACCTGACGCCGCGCCAGCTGGCCGAGCATCAGGCCCGCTTCGTCACCGAATACGGGCTGTCGGTGGTGGGCGGGTGCTGCGGCACCACGCCCGAGCACCTGGCGGCCGTGGTGGCGGCGTGCCGGGACCTGGCGCCGGGGCGGCGCTCCCCCACCTGGGAGCCGGGCTGCGCCTCGATTTACAGCCACGTCCCCTTCGACCAGGAGCCGTCGGTACTGGTGGTCGGCGAGCGGACCAACGCCAACGGTTCCAAGCGCTTCCGGGAGGCCATGCTGGCCTCGGACTGGGACACCTGCGTGGCCATGGCCCGCGACCAGGAGAAGGAAGGGGCGCATGTCATCGACGTGTGCGTCGACTACACCGGCGAGGACGGCATCTCGGACATGGCCCAGGTGGCAGGGCGTTTCGCCACCCAGGCCACGGTGCCGCTGATGTTGGACTCGACCGAGGCGCCGGTCATCGAGACGGGCCTGCAGCGCATCGCGGGCAAGCCGTTGCTCAACTCCGTCAACCTCGAGGACGGGTCTTCGACCGGCACCCGATTCGACCGCTTCCTTTCGCTGGCCCGGGAGTACGGCGCCGCAGTGGTGTGCACCTGCATCGACGAGGAGGGCCAGGCCCGTACCGCGTCGTGGAAACTGCGGGCCGCCCGGTCCATCTACGACCTGGCCGTGGACCGCTACGGGATGGACCCCGGTGACCTGCTGTTCGACCCCCTGGTGCTGCCCATCTCCACCGGAATGGAGGAGAGCCGCCGCGACGGGATCGAGACCCTCGAAGGCATCGGCCTGATCAAGTCGTCCTTGCCGGGCGTGGGGACCATCGTGGGGCTGTCCAACATCTCGTTCGGATTGAACCCGGCGGCGCGGCACGCCTTGAACTCGGTGTTCCTGCACGAGTGCCAGCAGGCGGGCCTGGACGCCGCCATCGTGCACGCGGCCCGGATCATGCCGCTCAACAAGATCGACCCCCGGGTGGTCGAGGTGTGCCTGGACCTGATCTACGACCGGCGCTCCCCCGGCTACGACCCGCTGCAGGAGCTGCTGGGACTGTTCGAGGGCGTCTCCGCCAGCGCCGTCGTCAAGGAGGATCGCAGCGGCTGGCCGGTCGAAAAGCGCCTGGCCCAGCGGATCATCGACGGCGACCGCGAGGGGCTGGAAGCGGATCTGGATCTCGCCTTGGCGTCGGGCGTTGCCGCCCTCTCCATCGTCAACGACACCCTGCTGGGCGGCATGAAGATCGTCGGCGACCTGTTCGGCTCCGGTCAGATGCAGCTGCCGTTCGTGCTCCAGTCGGCCGAGACCATGAAGGCGTCGGTGGCCCACCTCGAACCCCACATGGAGCGCTCGGAGGAGGGCGGCAAGGGCCGCATCGTGCTGGCCACCGTCAAAGGCGACGTCCACGACATCGGCAAGAACCTGGTGGACATCATCTTCACCAACAACGGCTACGAGGTCCACAACCTGGGCACCAAAGTGCCGATCCACGACATGCTGGAGAAGGCTTCGGAAGTGGGGGCCGATGCCATCGGCATGAGCGGGCTCTTGGTCAAGAGCACCCTCATCATGCGCGACAACCTGCTCGATATGAACGAGCGAGGCGCCTCGGCGGTGCCGGTGCTGCTGGGCGGGGCCGCCCTGACCCGCAACTACGTTGAGCGGGACCTGCGATCGGTGTACGAAGGGCGCCTGTTCTACGGCAAGGACGCCTTCGAGGGGCTGCACACCATGGACCGCCTCATGGAGCTCAAGCGGGGGCCGGGGGGGCTGGAGGCGGATCCCGATTTCGGGGTGGCCCTGGGGGGCCGGGCGCTGCCGCCCCGCTCGTCTGTCAACGCCGGGGCTGCGGTGCTGCCCGCCCGCTCCCCCGAGGTGGAGACGGACAACCCGATCTTCGTGCCCCCCTTCGTGGGATCAAGGGTGGAAAAAGGGCTGTCGCTGGACGAGATCGCGGCCTACCTCAACGAGACGGCGCTGTTCAGGAACCAATGGGGGTATCGCCCGACCGGCGGGGAAACCGATGCCGAGTTCAAGGAGCGGGTACGGGCGGTGCTGCGAGCCGAGCTGGGCTCGGCCCGGCGCCAGGGCGTCCTCCAGCCGGCAGTCGGCTACGGGTACTTCCCGGCCAACGGGGACGGCGATGAGCTGATCATCTGGAAGGACGAGTCACGGACCGGCGAGTGGCTACGGTTCCGTTTCCCCCGCCAGCCGGTTTCACCATGGCGGTGCATCAGCGACTTCTACCGGCCCGTCGACTCGGGCGAGGTGGACTACGCGGCGTTCTGCGTGGTGACCATGGGAGCGGCGGTGTCGGAGGCCACCGCGGCCCTCTTCGCCGAGAACCGCTACACCGAGTACCTGCACCTGCACGGCCTCGGCGTGGAGATGGCCGAGGCGCTGGCCGAGTACTGGCACCGCCGCATCCGGGAGGAATGGGGATTCGCGTCCGAGGACGGACCCAGCGTGGCGGGCTTGTTCCGCCAGCAGTACCGCGGCGGTCGCTACTCCTGGGGCTACCCGGCCTGCCCCAACCTGGAGGACAACGCCAAGTGCGCGGAACTGGTCGGGGCGGAACGGCTCGGGGTCGAAGTCAGCGAGGCGTCCTCGTGGCAGTTCCACCCCGAGCAGACGACGGCCGCCATCATCTGCCACCACCCCAAGGCCAAGTACTTCATCACGTCGCGGGGGTAGGCCGCCGGGCATCAGGCGGGGACGACGCGACCCCAGTGGGCGGATCAGCCGGCGGTCGGGAGCGGCAACTCGGGGCGGGGCTCCGCCCGGTCGGCGCGGGGCGCCCGCCGCTACTGGTAGTCGGGGTTGTCGAAGATGGCGTCCAGGCGCCGGCGCAGCTCGGCGGCGCTGTCGAAGGGCACGTCGATGACGCCGGGGCGATGGATCCCGGCGGGGGGTATGGCGGGGGGCAGGGCGAGGGGCCCGACGGCGGGGCCCGTGATGCCGCCGGTGATTCCGCCCGTTATCCCGCCGCCCGTCACCCCGTGGCGGTGCAGGTCGGCCAGTTCCGAGGCGGTCAAGGTCTCCCGCTCGGCCAGGGTGTCGGCGATCAGGCGGAGGCTGGGCTCATTGTCGGCCAGGATGGTCCGGGCCGCCTGCTCGGCGCCCGCCAGGAGGGTGCGGACCTCGCTGCCACCGGCGCTGCCCTCGACATAGGGCATCTTCTTGTCCCGCTGGCCGCTGGCCAGTTCGTAGCGCCCCGTCATCGCCCACTGTTCGACCATGCGCCGGGCCAGCGCGGCGGCATGCTGCAGGTCGTCCTCGGCCCGGGTGCTGGGCTCGCCGAAGGTGTGGATCTCGGCCGCCCGCCCGCCCAACAGGACGATCAGCTGGGCCATCAACTCCCGTTTGGTCTGGGCATCGCGGTCGTCGGGTGACGACCACGGCGAGCGTTCGAAGGCGCCCTTGCGGCTCACGATGGAGACGCGCGACGGGGGCCGTTGGCCCCGCAGCAGCAGGGTGAGCAGGGCGTGGCCCGCCTCGTGGGTCGCCCGGAGATGGCGCTCGTCGTCGCGGATCAGGCGCTCGCTGCCGGTACCGGCGGCCACCCGGGCCACCGCCTCCCAGACATTCTCGGGCTCCACCCGGGCGTAGTGCTGGCGGGCCGCCAACAAGGCCGCCTCGTTGACGATGTTGGCCAGCTCGGCGCCGTTGAGGCCCGAGGTATCGGCCGCCACCTCGGACCAGTTGACCTGGGGGGACACGGGGCGCTTGTTGGCGTGGAGGCGCAGAATTTGTTCCCGGCCCTTGCGGTCGGGGCGTTCCACCTGGATCCGGCGGTCGAAGCGGCCCGGCCGCATCAGGGCCGAGTCGATCAGCTCGGGGCGGTTGGTGGCACCGATGAGCAGCACCCCGGTCGAGCCGCCGAAGCCGTCCAGCTCGACCAGCAGCTGGTTCAACGTGTGGTCGAACTCCCGCGACCCCGAGGAGCGGTCGTCCCGGCTGCGGCCGATGGCGTCCAACTCGTCCAGGAACACGATCGAGGGAGCGGTGCGCCGGGCTTCGTCGAACAGCTGCCGGACCCGCGCCGCTCCCAACCCGACCATCTGCTCCACGAAGCTGGCCGCGGAAACGCTGTAGAACGGCACCCCGGCCTCGCCGGCCAGGGCCCGGGCCAGCAGCGTCTTGCCGCAGCCGGGAGGCCCGTACAGCAGGATCCCGTGCGGCAGCTCGGCCCCCACGGCGCGGAAGCGCTCCGGGTCGGAAAGGTACTCGCGGACCTCGCTGAGCTCGGTAATGGCTTCGTCCAACCCTGCCAGGTCGGTGAACATGGTCGTCTCGTGCTCGGCCGCGACCGGGATCGGGCCGATCGGCGCCAAGCCCCCGGCGCCGGGGGCCCCGGAGTGTTCCCGTCGCGGGTCGGAGCGGGGCGCTTTGCCCGCCTTGACCCCCGGCGCCCCGGCCGGCAGCGTGGCGGCCGGGGTCCGGTCGTAGTCGGGTACCGCCCGGGTGAACGGCGGCGCCGACCGTTCGGGCCAGCTGGGTGCCACCGGGCCTACCCGCTCCTGCTTCTTACGCTGCTTGGCCTTGAGGCGACCGGGGGCGGTCAGGTAGATGACCAAACCGGTGGCGCCCAGCAGGGCGACAATCGAGGCGTACAACAAGGGACTGGTCCAGAAATGCATAGCGGGGAAGTACCTCTGGAGTTGGCGGCAGGGGCGACCGCCGAAAGACTACAAGATGCACTGATCACGCTCCACTGCGACCGGCTGGGCGACCGGCTGAGGCAGCCGGGCCGAGGGCGGGGACGGGGCGGGCGAAGGCGGCGCTGACAGCGGCCCAGGTACGATCGTCGGGAACGAGTCCAGGGAGATCACCGATGGCCAGCCAACGGCGCGCGCCAACCAAGCGACCACCGCGACCAGCCGCCAAGAAACCACCCCCTCCGAACGGCCCCGAGGGTACCGACGCGGCTGAGGACGCGACGGGCAAGAATGCCGCTCCGCCCAAGAGCGCGGCCAAGAGTCCCGCTCCGACGCCGACCAAGACGCGCTCGTCGTCGGGCGCCCCGAGCGCCGGGACAGGCGGCGCCGAGGGAGCCGACGCGGTCGCCACGGCGGCCGGTGCCAAGGGCGGCGGCGGGAACGCCTCGAGGGCCTCGACCAGCAAGAGCCCGACCCCCGGCGGCCCCAAGACCAACCCCTCAGGGCCCAACTACCGGCCGCCCACCGGGACGCCGCGCAGCGCCGCCCGGCGCCCGCCCCCGCCGCCGCGACGCAAGAAGCGGAACATCACCAGTAAGACGATCGTGGCGATCGTGGCCCTGCCGCTGATCGCCAGCCTGGTGATCTTCTTCGCCTTGGCCGTCAACGGCAGCAGCAACCCCACCCCGGCCGTCACCGCGGCCCTGTCGGGACCTGAGCAGGTCCCCGTTCCCGGTGGGGCCATCCTGGCGCCGGTGGTGACCAGCCGCTATCCGCAGACGATCGACGGGATCAAGTGCGAGGCCAGCGAGCAGGTGGTGTACCACATTCACGCCCACCTGAGCCTGTTCGTGAATGGCCAACCCCGGGTCGTCCCCTACGGCATCGGGATCGCGCCGCCCCTCCAGTACAACACCGCCAACGGCACCTTCGTCAACGGGGGGACGTGCTTCTACTGGTTGCACGCCCACGCCGCCGACGGGATCATGCACATCGAGTCGCCGACCCAAGCGACCTACACCCTCGGTCAATACTTCGATGTGTGGGGCCAGCCGCTCAACTCGGGCCAGCTCGGCCCGGTCAAGGGGAAGCTGACGGTGTTTGTCGACAACAAGCCCTATACCGGCGACCCCCGGCTTATCCCCCTGGCGACCCACTCCCAAATCCAGATCGACGTGGGCACGCCGGCACCGGCGCCGGCCAACATCACCTTCCCCTCGGGTCTCTAGCAGGGCCGGGCGGTCTAGCGGGCCAGGACGGCGCGAGCGACCAGGTCGGTCCCGAAGGCGGTGAGGATAGCCAGGTACAACAGCCCGGTGGCCGCCATGACCGCGGAGTAATAGCGCTCCTTGAGCGCGGCCCGCGTCACCAGCAGGAGCACGATGGTCGTGACGACACAGGCCAACCAGAACCACCCCAGGAGGCCCCCGTAGCTGTCGTCGATGTGGCCGTCCAGGACCTGGACCATCCCGGCGGGCCACAAAAGGACCGCCACTTCGAGCGGCCAGATCCACGCCACCAGCAGCACCAACTCGTTCAACAGGCCCCGCCCGAGGCCCGGCTGGACCAGATACCAGTGCCCGAGGAGCATGGCGTCGGTAACCGAGCCGAGGAAGGCGGCGCCCACCAGGGTGCGGGCAATGGCCAGGCCGTGGGGGCCCCCGTCGGCCACGGCGGCGATCACCAGACCCACCACGGCGATTCCGGGGGCCACCAGGTCCAGCCAGGGCGGGTACTCGGGCCGACTGCCGTCGACCACTTTGGTGGCCCGGTTGCTACCGGTCATCGCCGCCACCCGGGCGCGGCGCCGTTCCTCGCGCTGCACCTCTCCCGACACCCCGCCATGGCGGCGGACGATGGAGACGGCGAGCGCCACCGACGCCGCCCCCGCCACCCCGACCGAGCAGGCGTCGCGCCAGCCGTTGGGATGCACGGCGCGACCGGCCGCCGCGGCACCAAGGGCCATGACAAGGAAGATGCCGCGGAGCAACCAGCCGTAGCCGATCCCGACCTGGCGCCGCCGGGTGGTCACCCAAGCGAAGAACAAGCCGCCGGCCGCCCATTGCAGCAGGACGGTGGCGGCATCCAGGCGGATCATGACCTTTCCACCAAACCAAACCGGTGACCAATAGGCGAATCAGCCGGTATCCAAGGAACCCCCGGCGGCTCTGATAGTCAGGAGGGCGGCAGTTCGCGTCCCCCCTCGCCTCACCCGGAGAAACCATGACGCCCACCTCACTGTTCGGTCCCGACGTCCAGGCCGTCCTCGACGGTCCCAAGGCGGCCGGGGGCTTCGCCTCCCCGGAGGACTGGCGTGACCAGACCATCTACTTCCTGATGGTGGACCGGTTCAACAACCCGGCCCAGCCTCCGGTGCATCAACCATTCGACGACCCGAACTTCTACGCCTTCCAGGGCGGCAAGTTCTCCGGCGTACAACGCCAGCTTCGGTACATCAAGCAGCTGGGGGCCGGGGCGGTCTGGCTGAGCCCGGTGCTGAAGAACCTCCAGTACCAAGAGGGCCAGTACCACGGCTATGGCATCCACGATTTCCTCGCAGCGGAGCCCCGTTTCGCCGACGTGGCCGCCAATGCCGATGATGAGCTGCGGGCCCTGGTTGACGCCGCCCACGCCGAGGGCATCTACGTGATCTTGGACATCGTGCTCAACCACAGCGGCGACGTGTTCGCCTACCCCGACGGCGGGGCCCAGGTCGCCTGGCACAACCAGCCGGAAGCGGTTCTCTGGCGCGACGGCACCGGGGCCGTGGCGGGCCCACCGGGACCGGTCGAGGACATACCACCACCCCGAGCCCGCGATGGCCTGGTGTGGCCGAGCGAGTTGCAGCAGGACCGGTTCTTCCGCCGCCAGGGCGTCCCGGACCCCCAGGGGGACGATACCTTCGGGGATTTCCAGACCCTGAAGCAGATGCGCACCGAGGACGTCGTGCTGCAGAGCTTCCTGATCCGGGCCTACCAGTATGTGATCGCCCGCTTCGACGTCGACGGCTTCCGGATCGACACCCTGCGCTACCTGAAGGGCGGCCTCCCCCGGCTGTTCGGCAACGCCATCCGGGAGTACGCCCTCAGCATCGGCAAGAAGAACTTCTTCACCTTCGGTGAGGTCTACGACGCCAACGCCGAGAACGATATCGCGGCCTTCATCGGCCGCAACACCACCGACGCCAACGACCCCCAGGTCGTCGGCGTCGATGCCGCCCTCGACTATCCGCTGTACAACGCCCTCAAGCCAGCCGTCAAAGGCTTCGGCGCCCCCAAGGACGTGGTCGACATGTACCAGCGCCGCAAGGTGGTGGAGCGCGACGTGCTCAGCTCCCATGGCGATGCCACCCGGTACTTCGTGACCTTTCTCGACAACCATGACGTGAAGGAGCGAATCCGCTACGCCCAACCCGGAGACGAGCACCGTTTCGACGACCAGGTCACCTTGGGCCTGGCGTGCCTGTACTGCCTCCCGGGGATCCCCTGCCTGTACTACGGGACCGAGCAGGGCCTGCACGGCAGCGGCAGCGACGCCGCGGTGCGCGAGGCACTGTGGGGCGGGCCGGGCTTCGACACCCAGAGCCCCTTCTACCGGGGACTGGCGGCCATCGGGGCGTTGCGGCGCGACCGGCGCGCCCTTCGCTACGGCCGCTTCTACTTCCGGCCCATCTCCGGCGACGGCAGCAACTTCGCCGTTTCACCGTTTCCCGGCGGGGTGATGGCGTTCTCCCGGATCCTGAACGACGAGGAGGTCACCGTCATCGCCAACCCCGGGAGCGCGTCGGTCTCGCTGGAGGTCATCGTGGACGCCCATCTCAACGCGGTCGGTCCCGGCCCCGCCATCCTCTACAGCAACAAGGCGACCTCGACGCCCGCCGGGCCGGTGACCGAGAGGGGTGCCGTGCGGGTGCAGGAGGTGGAGGGGTCGGTCGGCTTCGGTCCGCTGCGCACCGTGCGGGTCACCCTCGAGCCCCTCGAGGTCCAGGTCCTCGGTCGGCGCCAGGCCTGAGAACAGCCGCCGACACGGTGGCGTAAAGGAGGACCGGGCAGTGCGAGGCCCAGGGCAGCCCGGGGCTGGTTCCGCCCGGGACCTAAAGAAGGCCGATCACCGCGGCGCCGTCGACGTTCACGGCGACGCTCGACAGATACCCACAGCAGTCCGAGCACAGGAAGGCGACTATCCGACCGAAGTCGGCCGGGTCCCCCATATTCCCGGTGTCTCCGCCCAACTCCTTCATACGATCGGTCGAATGGGGCCCGGGGCAGGCGAGGTTCAGCGTTATACCGACGGGAAAGAGGTCCTGGGCGGCGGTCTTCGCCCAAGCCCAGAGCGCGGATCGGGCCAGGTTGCTCAAGGACAGGCCAACCATGGGCTGCTTGATCGAGTAGGAGGTGATCAGGCAGATCCTTCCCCAGCCCGACTGGCGCATGTGCGGCACCGACTCGCGGACCAGGCGGATCGACGTGGTCAGGTTGTTGTTGAGTGCCGCGGCTATCTGATCGTCGGTTACCTCCAGGGCTCGGCCCGGTGGGGGTCCACCGGCATTGCCGACCAGGATGTCGAGGCTCCCGTAATGAGCCACTGTTTCCGCCACCAGGTGGGCGGGGGTGTCGGGCTGGGTCACGTCGGCCACCATGGCGTGGACCTCGCCGCCCGCCCCCCGGATCTCGGCCTCGGCGACGCGCAGCGCTTCCTCGCCCCTCGCGCAGATGACGACCTTCGCCCCTTCCGCCGCCAGGGCTATGGCGCTGGCCTTGCCCAGTCCCTTGGACGCCGCCGTAACCAGCGCGACCTTGCCCGCCACGCCCAGATCCACGCCTACCCCGCCACCCGCGCCAGGCCGTGGTCGACGTCGTTGAGGGCCCGGGGGCCGTCAACGGAGGCGACGACGATGTCTTCGATGCGGGCGCCGTAGCGGCCCGGCAGATAGATACCCGGCTCGACGGAGAAGGCGTGGCCGGAAACGAGGGGCTCCTGATTGCCCCCCACGATGTACGGATCCTCATGCTCCTCGAGGCCGATGCCGTGGCCGGTGCGGTGGATGAAGTAGGGCCCGTAGCCGGCCTCGGCGATGATGTCGCGTGCGGTCCGGTCGACCTGTTCGCAGGGGGTCCCGACCGCCGCCGCGGCGACGGCCGACGCCTGGGCCCGTTGGAGCACCGAGTACAGGGCCAGGAACTCCCCGGGCGGGTCGCCGGTGAACACGGTGCGGGTGATGTCGGAGCAGTATCCGTCCATGGTCCCCCCGAAGTCGCAGACCACCGCCTCCCCGGGCCCGATGACCCGCCGCCCGGCGTCGTGGTGGGGACTGGCCGAGTTGGGCCCGCTGGCGACGATGGCGAAGTTGACCCGCTGGTGGCCTTCCGCCACCAGGCGCCGGCCGATCTCCTCGGAGACCGCGGCTTCGGTGCGCCCCACCAGGGGGATCTCGCCCCGGACCAGGGCGGTCGCGACCCGGTCGGCGGCCGATGACGCCGCGGCCAGGGCGGCCACCTCGCTCGGGTCCTTGACGGCGCGCAGCGGCGCGGTGACCTCGGACGCCTTGGTCCAGGCGGCGTCGGGCAGTTGGTCCTGCAGTTGCAGGAGGAAGGTGGCCCACGCCCGGTCGGAGATGGCCAGTCGCCGGCGGGCGCCGATCAGGCGGGTCACGACGACAACCGGGTCCTCCGTCTCGTCCCAGGGCATCACCGCGAAGACGTCCTTGTCCTCGGGGACGCGGGGCGCCTCCAGCCGGGCGACCACCAAGGTGGCGTCGCCGTCGGCGGGCAGGACGAGCATGGTCAGGCGTTCCAGCGGCATGGCCGTGTACCCGGTCAGCCAGGGCAGATCGGCGCCGAGCGAGAGGAGCAGGCAGTCGACGCCCGCCACCCCCATGGCGGCGCGCACCCGGTCCAGCCGCTCCTGGCGAGGTGAGGTCACGAGAACGACCCTAGCGACGGCACCGCGGCGTGGGCGGCCTGGCGGGCGTGATAGCTGCTCCGGGTCAACGGCGACGCCTCGATGTGGGGGATCCCCATCGCCTCGCCGATCTCCTTGAGCCGGGTGAACTCCTCCGGCGGCCACCAGCGAGCGACCGGCAGATGGCGCGAGGTCGGCCGGAGGTACTGGCCGATGGTGACGATGTCGCAGCCCACGCCCCGGAGGTCGGCGAGGGCGGCGATGACTTCGGGGGTTGTTTCGCCCATGCCCAGGATGAGGCCCGACTTTGTCGTCAGGCCGGCCGCCTGGGCCCGGGAGAGCACCGCCAGGCTGCGGCCGTAGGAGGCCGAGGGGCGAACCGCCCGTTGGAGCCGGGCCACCGTCTCCAGGTTGTGATTGAGCACCTCGGGCCGGGCATCGAAGATGACGTTGAGGGCGGACGGCTCACCGCGGCAGTCGGGAATCAGCACCTCGACATCGGTCCCCGGGCAGCGGCGGTGGATGGCTTCGATCGTGTGGGCAAACGCGCGGGCACCGCCGTCGGCCAGATCGTCGCGGGCGACCGCGGTCACCACGGCATAGGACAGGCCCAGGCGAGCCACGGCGTCGGCGACCCGGTCTGGTTCGGCCCCGTCGACCGGTTCCGGCTTGCGGGTGTCCACCAGGCAGAAACCACAGGCCCGGGTGCAGCGGTCGCCGTTGATCATGAAGGTGGCGGTGCCCTCGGCCCAGCACTGGAAGATGTTGGGGCAGCCCGCTTCCTCACAGACGGTGACCAGATCGAGGGATCGCATGGTGTGCTTCAGGGCCCGGTACTCGGGCCCCATTTCCGCCTTGGCCCGCAGCCATACCGGTTTGCGCTCGCCGATCGGGTGGCCGCCCGCGATATCGACCCCCGCCTGGGCAAGGCGCCCCAGCAGCCGTACCGGCGTCGCCGGGGCAGGCGGCGAGGCGACCGCGGCGGCCAGAACCGGGGGCTGCGCGGCACCGCCCAGCGAAGCATGGCCGCGCGTGAACGCGGACAAGTCCTCGGGCCGGACGCGCCAGGCGACATCCTGTCGCTCGGATCGCGCGGTACCCGGCCCTTTTCCCCACCGCTGTGCGGCTCGCCGGGCGACGGCATCGACGACCTGGCGCATCGAGGCGTCGATCCCCTCGGCCGCCAGCGACGTGACCCCCTTGTCGACGATGCCGCAGGGGACGATGTGGCCGAAATAGCCCAGGTCGGGGGCGACGTTGAGGGCGAAGCCGTGCATCGAGCGGCCCCGGGAGAGGCGCACCCCGACGGCGCAGATCTTCCGGTCGCCGACCCAGACGCCGGGGTGGTCTGCCAGTCGCCCGGCCCCGAGGCCCAGGTCGGCCAGCACGTCGATGACGAGCTGCTCGATGCCACCGACGTAGTCAGGCACGGCGTTGGGCCCGAGGGGCACCGAGAGTATGGGATAGCCGGTCAGCTGACCGGGGCCGTGGTAGGTGACATCGCCGCCCCGGTCCGCCTTGACCAACTCGGCGCCGACCGACGCCGGGTCGACCAGCACGTGTTCGGGCCGGGCGCTGACGCCCATGGTGTAGACGGGGTCGTGCTCGAGAAGGAGCAGCCAGTCGTCGGGCGCCCCGCCCCGGAACAGCGCCCGCTGGAGGGCCAGGGCGTCCTGGTAGCGGACCCGGCCCAACCAGCGGATGCGCAGCGTCATAGCTCGGTTGACCAGTCCCGGGTTTCGAGGCTCTGCTTTACCGCCCGCATGAACGCCGAGGCGTAGGCGCCGTCGATGGCCCGGTGGTCGAAGGACAGGACCAGGTTGCCCACCGGGTGAATGGCGATGGCGTCGGAACCGTCGGGGAGCTCGGCCACCACCGGCTTCTTGCGGACGCCGTCGGTGGCGAGAATGGCGACCTGGGGTTGGTTGATCACCGGGATGGTGAAAAGGGTCCCGAAGGGGCCGGCGTTGGTCAGGGTGAAAGTGCCGCCGCTGATGTCGTCCATGGTGAGGCGCTTGGACCGGGCCCGATCGGCCAGGTTGGCGATCTCCCGGGCCAGGGCCCGCAGGCGCTTGTCGCCGGCGTCATGGATGACCGGGACCAGTAGCCCTTCAAAATTGAGGTCTACCGCGACGCCGAGGTTGATGCGGTGATGTACGACCAGGGCGTCGTCGCCGACGGAACTGTTGATGTGGGGCCAGTCGGCGATGCCATCGATGACGGCCCGGGCAATGAAGGGGAGATAGGTGAGACTGACGCCCTCGTGCTGCTTGAAGCGTTCCCTTTCCGCCTGGCGAACCCGCTCGACACCGGAGTAGTCAACCTCCATGGCGACCACGGTGTGGGCCGACGTCTGCTTCGAGCGCACCATGTGCTCGGCGGTGCGGCGGCGGATGTTGGTGAAGGGAACGACGGTGTCGTCCTCACCTGCCTCCGCCTCGGAGGCGGCCCGGGTCGGGGCCGGAGCTGGGGCCCGGGCAGGGGGGGTCGACCTGGGGCCGGCGGCGGGCGTTGGGGCCGTGGTCTCCCGACGGTCGATCAGGGTGAGCACGTCGTCGCGGGTGATGCGACCGCCGGCGCCGGTGCCTTCGATCTCGGCGGCGTTGAGGCCGTGCTCGGCGATGAGCCGGCGGACGACCGGGGACAGGACCTTGCTGGGACCACCGAGACTGCCGGGGGCGCTCGGAGGGCGCTCGTTGGCGGGCCGGGTGCCACCCGAACCGGCCGGGCTGCCGAACGCGGGCCGCTGGCCACTGGGGGCCGAGATCGGGGTGGCGGGTGCGGCGTCGGCCGGCGGTTGCGGTTCCGGTAGCGACTCGGACGCCGCTGCCGGGGCCGGTTCGGGGTCGGCGGGCGGTGCGATGGCGTTGGCGGGCGGGACCTCGGGGGCGCCGGGCGGGGCCTCGGGGTCGCCGGGCCGGGCCTCGGGGGCGCCGGGCGGGGCCTCGGGGTCACCGGGCCGGGCCTCGCCTGGAGCCTCGGCCTTGGGGGGCGTGGCCCCGGCCTGACTCGGCTGCTCGCTTGAGATCACGGCCAGCTTGGTGCCCACATCGACCGTCTCGCCCTCGGCCACCAGGATCTCGGCGATGAACCCGGTGGCCGGCGACGGCACCTCGGAGTCGACCTTGTCGGTCGACACCTCGAAGAGCACGTCGTCCTCGGCGACGGGATCACCTACGTTCTTCAGCCACTTGGTGATCGTGCCCTCGGTGACCGTCTCCCCCAGCTGGGGCATGGTGATGTCAGCCAACGTGGAGCCCCCTTCCGGTCAGGGCGAGGACTGTCTCACCGAAGGTCTCCGACAGCGTTGGATGGGGCTGAATGAAATGGGCCACCTCGCCCACGGTTGCCTCCCAGTTGACCGACAAATATCCCTGACCGAGCTGCTCGGTCACCCACGGCCCGACCATGTGCACCCCGAGGATGCGCCCGGCCCGGCCGTCAGGCCCTTTCTCAGCTATGACCTTGACGAGGCCTTCGGCGTCACCGATGATCAGCGCCCGACCGTTGCCGCCGTAGGGGTCCTTCTTGATGATCACCTCGAAACCGGCCTGGCGGGCCGACTCCTCGGAATGCCCGGCGAAGGCCACCTCGGGGTGGCAGTAGATGCACCAGGGCACCTTGGCGTAGTCGACGGGGACGACATCGTCGCCCAGGATCTGGTCGATGACCAGGACCCCTTCGGCAAAGCCGACGTGGGCCAGGGCCGGTGTCGCCACCAGATCCCCGACCGCGTAGACGCCCGGTTCGCCGGTCTGCATGTACTCGTCCACCCTGACGTAGCCCCGCTCGTCGACCTCGACCGCAGTGCCCTCGAGGCCCAGTCCCGCCGAGAGGGGGCGGCGGCCGACCGAGACCACCACGGCTTCGACGGGGAGCTCCTCGCCCTCGCCGAACATGACGGTGGTCCCGGACCCGTTGGGCTTGTGGCCGTGGACAGACACCCCGAGGCGGATCCCGATCCCGCGTTTCTTGAACGAGCGGGCGACGACATCGACGACATCGGCGTCACAGCCAGGGAGCAGCTTGGGCAGCGCTTCGAGGATGGTCACCTGGCACCCGAGGTCGCAGAGCATGGACGCGAACTCGCAGCCGATAGCACCGCCGCCGATGACAACCGCCGACTGGGGCAGCCGGTCGAGCGCCAGGACCTCGTCAGAGGTCATCACGATGGAGCCGTCCACTTCGAAGCCGGGGATGGTGCGGGGGATGGAGCCCGACGCCAGGACGACAGTTTCGCCCACCAGTTCCGTGCCGTCGTCGACGGTGACGGTACGGTTCGGGCCCAGCCTGCCGGTCCCCGGGTAGATGGTGATCTTGCGCTTTTTCATCAGGCCCTGGAGGCCCTTCCACAACTGGTTGACGACCTTCTGTTTCCTGGCCTGGGACTTCGAGAAGTCCAATCCCGGAAGTTGGCCGTCGGGTGTGGCAGTGATGCCGAACTCACCGGCACCGACCACGGTGCGGTACACCGAGGCCGTCTCCAGGAACTCCTTGGCCGGGATGCAGCCACGGTGCAGGCAGGTGCCGCCGACCTTTTCCTTCTCCACTACCGCGATGTTCAGTCCCGCCAGGGCACCGTGGAGGGCGGCGGCATAACCGCCGGGCCCGCCTCCGACAATCACGACATCGAATCGCTCCGGCACACCTGGAGACTAGAGCGTTGCGAAGAAGTTGCGGTCAAGGGCCGCTCTTTGGCCCTCGGCGGCGCTCAGTGGGTGGCCACCGTCACCTGGATGGCGAAAGCAATCAGGATGGCCAGGCCCGTGATGAGGGCGGCGATGATCAGCTTGCGGGTACTCACTCGGGATCCCTCGGCAATGGCTTGCGGCCCGCGAAGCCCTCCTCGGGGAGGTGCCACCAGCCCAGTTCGCTGTCGCCTTCCCGCCAACACAGGAGATACACCACGCCGTCGGCTCCCCGGGCATGGAAATCGATGAGCCCCGACTCGGCGTCGCGCAAGATGATGTCACCCTCCCGGAGTTCTTCCAGGCTCGCCTGGATGGAGTCGGCGGCCCCGACGGGACCGTGGCCGTTGCTCGTCGACCGGGCGGCGCCGGTGGCCACGGCGCGGATGGCCGTGAGCAGCTGGCGCGCCCGGGGCAGGTAGCCCCGGGCCTCGTCAACTGTCCAGAACCGCATCGAGAGTAAGCTAGCGGCGACGCAGGGGAGCTCGGCGATTCCGGGCTGAGAGGCGGGCGAGGGCGGCCCGCGACCCTCCTGAGGACCGGTCCGGTAACGCGGGCCAGGGAGCGCATCGATGACCATTTCCGATCCACTCGTTATCGCCGGGCGACAGTTCGGCTCGCGGCTGTTCCTCGGGACCGGGAAGTTCCCGTCCAACCAGGTGCTGTCCGAGACGATCGCGGCGTGCGGGACCGAGATGGTGACCGTGGCCCTCCGGCGGATCGACCCCCACGCCACCGAGGACATCCTCGACGCCCTCCCAAGCGACGGGGTGCTGCTGCTGACCAACACCAGCGGCGCCGTGGACGCCGCCGAGGCGGTACGCCTGGCCCGCCTGGCCCGGGCGGCGGGACTCCCGGAGTGGATCAAGCTCGAGGTCACGCCGGATCCGAGATATCTCCTCCCCGATCCCATCGACACCCTGCGAGCCGCGGAGATCCTGGTGGCGGAGGGGTTTGTCGTCCTGCCCTACTGCTCAGCCGACCCGGTGCTGTGCAAGCGGCTCGAGGAAGCCGGTTGTGCCACCGTCATGCCGCTCGGTTCCTGGATCGGGTCCAATCAGGGGCTGCGGACCCGGGCGGCCCTCGAGATCATCATCGATCAAGCCCGGGTGCCGGTCGTGGTGGACGCGGGGATCGGCGCCCCCAGCCACGCATCGTTGGCCATGGAACTCGGCGCCGGGGCGGTGCTGGTGAACACCGCCATAGGCACCGCCCGAGACCCCCAGAGCATGGGGCGGGCCTTTGCCTTGGCGGTGGAGGCCGGTCGCGCCGCCTACCGGGCCGGGCTGCCGGCACCCGCCATGGTGGCGTCGGCGTCGTCGCCGTTGACAGGTTTCCTGGCCCGATGACGTCCGTGGCCCACGGGGCGAGAGGAGCCGGCGTGGCCGGGGCTGCGGCTGCGCCTGTCCCCATCGTGCTGACGAGCCGGCGAGACACGGTCCCCCCGGGGACGGCGGCGGCGGACGTGGTCGATACTGACGTCGCCGCCCTCCGAGCGGTCACCAGCCGCGCCGGGGCAGCTGACGTCGACCGGGCGCTCGGGTCGGGGACCCATGGGCGCCTGGAGGACCTGGCCGTCCTCCTGTCGCCGGCGGCCGCCGGGCGGTTGGAGGACCTGGCCCAGCAAGCCCACAAGACAACGATCCGACGCTTCGGGCCCACGGTCCGGCTCTACGCCCCCCTCTACCTCTCCAACGAGTGCGTCTCGGTGTGCACCTACTGCGGGTTCTCGGCGGGCAACGAGATCCGGCGCCGGACCCTCTCGCTGCCCGAGGTTGAGGCTGAGGCGGCCGCCCTCCGGGCCCAGGGCTTCCGCCACCTGCTGCTGGTGGCGGGCGAGCACGCCCGCATCGTGAGCAAGGACTACCTGGTGGCTTGCGTCGAGGCTCTGGCCCCGACCGTCCCCCAGATCAGCGCCGAGGTCCAGGTGTGGGACACGGCCACCTACCGGCGGCTGGTTACGGCGGGCTGTGACGGGCTGACCGTCTTCCAGGAGACCTACGACCCGGCGACGTATGCCGCGGTTCATCTGAAAGGCAAGAAGCGCAACTATGCGTGGCGGATGGCGGCACCGGACCGGGGCGCGGAAGCCGGTATGCGGAGGCTGGGAATCGGCGCCTTGCTGGGCCTGCACGGGGACTGGCGGGCTGACGCCATCGCCCTGGCGGCCCACGCCCAGGCGCTGATGAAACGGTGGTGGCGCTGCGAGGTGACAATCGCCCTGCCCCGGCTCCGCCCGGCGGCGGGCGGTTTCCAGCCCGCCGACCCCATCTCCGACGCCGACTTCGTGCAACTGCTGTGCGCGCTGCGCATCGTTCTCCCCGACGTCGGCATCAATCTCTCGACCCGGGAGCCGGGGCCGCTTCGGGACGGCCTGGTCCGCCTCGGCGTCACCACCATGTCGGCGGGCTCGCACACCGAACCGGGCGGCTACGCCTCCGACAGCGACGCCGAGCCCCAGTTCGAGATTGCCGATACCCGCTCCCCGGAGGAGATTGCGACGTTTCTGCGGGCAGCCGGCTATGAGCCGGTTTGGAAGGACTGGCAGCGGGCCTGACGCTGGAGCGGCGCTAAGGAATGACATAGAGCGGGAACGTCAGGGACAACCCGACCGCCCGCGGGGGCCGCGCCGACGCGTCGCCCTGCCGCCAGGTCGCGATGACGGTCAACGGCGCCAACCCCTCCCGGTACACCCAGAACAGGCGGCTCGTCGGGAGTCCAGGCGATAGTGCCGATCGGGTCTGACGTGACTGGTGCCCCCGGGACCTCCGTCACCGGGCCGAGGCGAGATCGATCAAGTCGAGTCCAAAGACGTCGCTGCCGTACCCGTCCTGGCGATCAGCGCCCACGGCGAGGCTCCGGCCGTCGGACACGACATCCTCATCGGGTGTACGAATGCGGGCTTCCCCGCCGCCGGCAGGTCACGGAACGACCAGCAGCGGTGGCGTCAGGCCCAGGTCAAAGACCCGCAACGGCTGCACCTTGGCATCGCCGAGCCGCCACATGCTGATGGCCGGCACCCCGCCTCCATTGGGCGTGGCCGTCAGCCAGAACAGGCGGTCGCTGTCGGCGGTCCACGCCAGGGCACTGATCGGGAAGCCCACGCCGACGGGGACAGTCGTGATCTGATCCGCCACCAGGTCGATGACATCCAGGAAGTAGACGTCGTGACCGGGAACATCCTGGTCGCTTCCCGCAATCGCGAAATGCCGGCCGTCGGGGCTGAACGCGGCCGTGGCCGCCCCGGGACCGGCTTGCAGCGGCGTTCCCCCCGCGGGCGCCGGCCCGGGCCGGTCGGTGCAGGCGCGGGTGTCGGTCAGGTGGACCCGATTGGTGACGTCGATCCAGGCCAGCAAATCCCCGGACAGACCGATCTCGTAGGGAATCCCCGCGGCGGCACTCGGCCGACTTCCCAGGCGGCACCGCAGCGCCCCATCGGCGAGGTTGCGCACTTCGACCGCCGACTGGTCGGGGGGGTACACGATGAGGGCCGTCGATGTGGCATCGATCGCCAGCCCGGGCACCGCAATAGGACCCATCAGGACCCGGCCTGTTTGGTCGAGCTCGAGGGCGGTGGCGGCCGAGGTGTGGGAATCCTCCACCCAGATCGCACTCGGATCGGCGGCGCCGAATACCGAGGAACCGGCGGCCAGCTTCCGGGGCACCCCCGAGCCGTCGGGCGCCAAGGCCCAAACCTGCTCGCCGAACTCGAGGGCGATATAGCCTTGGCGGGCGACGACGTTGCCGTCCACCATCGGGGCCGGGACGGGCACGCTGCGGCTGCTGTCGATGTCGAGGCGCGTCAACTGGTGGTTGGCCACCGACAGGAGGACAACCCCGATGGGCCCATCGAGCCAATGGCCGAGGCGGACCAGCTCGCCCTCGGCGGCGGGATAGGGCGCCGCCGTGGCGACGGCCGGCGAGTTCGCCGATCGGGGTCCCCAACGGGTCTGGGCCGCCGCCAGGTCGTGGCCCACCGCCAGCGCGTCAAGGCCCGTCTGATCGTCGGCGCTGTCGGGGACCGGGCGGCCCGTCGGGCGGTCGTACCAGGTCGCGACACGGGCGAACCGCGCCGCCCGATCGGCCACGTAGGCGACCAGGTGCGACCGGAGCGAGGACAGGCCCGGGTCGACCAGCACCGCCCGCCGGAGCCGGTCACCGACAGTCAGAAATCGGTACTGTTCGTCGTGGTAGACGGCCGCCAGGGCGGCATTCACGGGGCCGTCGGCAGTGAAGGGCAAGTATGCCTTTATGTGTTGTTCGGCAATGATCCGGCCCCCGTCGTCGGCCTGGGTCTGGGCCCACTGACGTTGCAACCACTGCAACTGGCGGCGAGCCAGAAGGTCCCGTACCGGGAACGCGATGGCTACCCCCACGATCGTCGCCAGGACCACCACAACCGGCCAACGACGCCGCCGGGGTGGCCGGGACCGAACCCGGGCTGCCCCGTCGGTGGCCTCGGGACGGTCACCTCGAGGAGGCGGTAGCGTTCCCGGGCCGCCCCCCTCCAGAGGAACGAGGACCTCCAGCTCGCCCGGCGCCCGGCCCACAAGCGGAGTGTACGAGCGACGCTCCGTTACCAGGGGGCGGCCGCTCGGTTTGACCATGCCGCCCCGAACAACAGATGTGTCGGCACGACCGGCGGCTCCCAAGGCAGTATGGGCGGTGTGGGGAGCATGTACGCGACCGTTCAACATCCGGCAACAGCCCGGAAACAAGCGGCTGCTGTGCTGTCGTAGGTGGGCGACATCCTTGACCGATACGCCCTGGGTCCCGCATGGGACGAGATGTTCGCGGTTGACGGCGAGCCCCGGGAGCACTACCAGGGCTTGTTCGGCGTCCTGCAAACGCTGTCACCGGCCGATTTCGAGATGCGGTGCCGGGCCCGGGACCAGGCATTTCGCGACCAGGGGATCACCTTCTCGCTGTCCGGGGAGGAGCGACCCTTCCCCCTCGACCTGGTCCCCCGGGTCATACCGGCCCACGAGTGGGCGATCATCGAGCGGGGGGTGCGGCAGCGGGTAAAGGCGCTGGAAGCCTTCCTGGAGGACGTCTACGGCGCTGGCGAGGTCATGAATGACGGCGTGATCAGCCGCCGGCTGGTGACCACCGCCACCCATTTCCACCGGGAGGCGGCCGGCATCGAACCGGCCAACGGCGTCCGGGTCCACGTAGCCGGCATCGACCTGGTGCGCGACGTGGCCGGAAACTACGTCGTCCTCGAGGACAACGTCCGCACTCCCTCGGGGATCTCCTACGTGATCGAGAACCGCCGGGCCATGACCCATGTCTTTCCCGAGTTGTTCGTGAGTCACCGGGTGCGGCCGGTGGCGGGGTACCCGGCCATGTTGCTGTCCGCCCTGCGGGCCGCGGCCCCGGCCGGAGCCGGTGACCCGGTCGTGGTCCTGCTGACGCCCGGGGTGTACAACTCGGCCTACTTCGAGCACTCGTTCCTGGCCCGCCAGATGGGCGTGGAACTGGTCGAGGGGCGGGATCTGGTGTGCATGGACAGCGTTCTGTACATGCGCACCACCGAAGGCGAACGCCGCATCGACGTGCTGTACCGCCGCATCGATGACGATTATCTCGACCCGGTCCACTTCCGGCCCGAGTCGGTTCTCGGCTGCCCGGGCGTGTTGAACGCGGCCCGGGCCGGGAACGTGACCATCGCCAACGCGGTCGGCAACGGGCTGGCCGACGACAAGGCGATCTATCCCTATGTTCCCGAACTCATCAAGTACTACCTGGGTGAGGAGGCGGTGCTCGCCAACGTCCCGACCTACCGCCTCGAGGACCCCGACGTGCTGGCCCATGTGCTGCGGCGCCTCGACCAGCTGGTGCTGAAGCCCGTCGACGGTTCGGGGGGCAAGGGGCTGGTCATCGGGCCCCAAGCGACGGATTCGGTGTTGGCGGAGCTGGCGCCAGTGATCCAGGCCAATCCCCGGGGGTGGATCGCCCAAGAGGTGGTCCAGCTGTCGACCAGCCCGACCCAGTGCCCCGAGGGCATGGCCCCCCGCCACATCGACCTGCGGCCCTTCGCCGTCAACACCGGCGACGAGGTCTGGGTGGTACCGGGCGGCCTGACCCGGGTGGCGCTGCCGGCGGGCAGCTTCGTCGTCAACTCCAGCCAGGGGGGCGGGTCCAAGGACACCTGGGTGCTGACCGACAATGAGGTCCGCCAGGAGGTCGACCGCCAGCCGCCCGCCGGCCTGGCGCCGCTCATCTTGGGCGCCAACCCGGAACCGGAGCTGGGCCCCGGGTCCACCGACGCCCAGCAGCAACAGCAACAGCAACAGCAGCAGCAGCGACAGCAACGGGAGCAACGGGAGCAACAGCAACGGGAGCAACAGCAGCGACAGCAGGGCCCCGCCGGTCCGCCGGGGGAGCCGTGCTGAGTCGCATCGCGGAGTCGCTTTACTGGTTCGGGCGCTACGTGGAGCGGGCCGAGGACACCGCCCGCATCCTCGACGTCCACTACCACCTCCTGCTCGAGGACCCCGAGGTGGACGAGGAGGCGGCCTGCCGGGCTCTGCTCGAGGTCATGGGCGTCTCGCAACGGGCCGCCGGCCTTCGCCTCGACGCCGACAGCGTCACCCGGCTGCTGGCCTACGACCCCATGTACGGCGGGTCAATAGTGGGCGCAGTGACGGCGGCGTGGGAAAACGCCCGGGGCGCCCGGGAGGCCGTCTCGGCCGAGACGTGGCGGTGCCTCAACGCCACCTACAACGCGCTGCCCGAAGCCCGCGAGATTGCCGACGGGTACAGCCCTCACACCTTCTTCGACTGGATCAAGGAGCGCTCCGCCATCCTGGCCGGCCTGGCCGATTCGACGATGAGCCGCGACGACGGTTGGCGGTTCCTCGTGCTCGGGCGCAGCGTGGAGCGGGTGGATATGACGACCCGGCTGCTGTCGGCCCGCCACCGGGAGGGCTGGGGCACGGCGGGGTGGATCACCACCCTGCGGTGCTGCTCGGCCCACGAGGCGTACCTGCGGACCTACCACCAGGCCGTGGATGCCTCGTTGGCGGCGGAGTTCCTGCTGCTGGACCGACTGTTTCCGCGGTCGTTGTTCCACGCCCTGAGCACCGCCGAGCAGTGCCTGGCCGAGTTGGACCCGCGGTCGGGACGGACCGGGCTCGAGGACGAGGCCCGGCGCATGCTGGGACGGGCCCGGACGGGGCTCGAATTCGGAGGCCGGGAGGAGCTGCTGGCCCACCTGCCGGCACGGCTGGCGGACATCCAGTCCCTGTGCGGCAAGGCGGCGGGTGCCATCGCGGCCCGCTATTTCGGCCAGACCCGGGTCGTCGCCTGGCGGGCCGGATGAGCCCGATGCGACCATGAACTGGCGCCTGCGGGTCCATCACACGACCCGGTACGAGTACGCGGGGCTGGTCACGACCTCGTACAACGAGGCCCGGATGACGCCGCTCAGCAACCTGGGGCAGACGACGATCGACGCCCGCCTCGAAATCCGGCCCGCGGTGCGGGCGTACCGGTACTGGGACTACTGGGGGACCATGGTGCACGCCTTCGACCTGCACCAGCCCCACAACGAACTCATGGTGGCGGCGTCGGCGGTCGTCGAGACGTCGCAATGGCAGCCCATCTCCGAAGTGACGACCTGGGAGGCGCTGGCGGGCGAGGATCTCCTCGACCGGTGGTGCGAACTCCTCAGCCCATCCCAGTACGCACCCGTCGACGAGGCGCTGGCGCGGCAGGCGGCCGACCTGCGATCGTCGGACTCGGTCGACCCTTTGACTCAGGCGGTGGAGGCCAGCACCTTCGTCCATGAGCATATGAAGTACAAGAAGGGTTCGACCACCGTCGCCACCTCGGCGCCCGAGGCGTTCGCGGCCGGAAGCGGGGTGTGCCAGGACTTCGCCCACGTCCTCTTGGGCATCCTCCGGGCCATGGGGATACCGAGCCGCTACGTCTCGGGTTATCTGTACCCCGAGATCGATGCCACCCTGGGTCAGGCCCACGCGGGCCAGAGCCATGCATGGGTCGAGGCGTGGGTCGGTGACTGGTTGGCGCTGGACCCGACCCATGGCGGGTTCGCGGGCCCCCAGCACGTGATCGTGGCCCGAGGCCGGGACTACGCGGACGTCACCCCGCTCAAGGGGTTGTTCACCGGCGCCCCCGTCAAGAGCCTCGACGTCGAGGTGGAACTCACCCGGATCGCGTAAACCGGCCACGAGTGTTGTCAGAGATGCCCCCCTGACCGCAACGGCCCACCGTCCTGCCGGGCTGTGGTCCTGCTCGACTGTGATGGTCCGTCGCTTTGGGTGTGCCTTATCCCGGGTATACCGGGATAAGGCACACCCAGAGACAGAAACCACACCCAGAGCGCGGGGCGCTCCGAATGTTTGACCCCAAGGTGCTACCGCGGGGGCATGCGGAGGGCGCCGTCGAGGCGGATGACCTCGGCGTTCAGGTACCGGTTCTCCACGATGTGGGCGACCAGCGCCGCGAAGTCGCCGGGCACGCCGAGGCGCTTGGGAAACGGCACTTCGGCGCCGAGGGCCCGTCGGGCATCCTCGGGGAGCAGCCCCAGCAGGGGCGTGTCCATTAGCCCCGGGGCTATGGCGCACACCCGGATACCCACGCTCGACAGGTCGCGGGCGGCGGGCAGAGTCATGGCGACAACCCCGCCCTTGGACGCCGCGTAGGCCAGCTGGCCGATCTGGCCGTCATAGGCTGCGATCGACGCCGTATTGATGATGACGCCCCGCTCACCGTCGGCCTCGGGCTGGGTCCCGGCGATGGCGACTGCCGCGTGCACCATGGCATTGAAGGTGCCGGTCAGGTTGATGTTGATGACCCGGACGAAACGCCCGTGATCGTGCGGAGTCCCGTTGCGGGCGACGGTGCGGGCGGCGTCGCCGACGCCGGCGCAGTTCACATTGATACGCAGGGGGAGATCGGAGGCGGCCACCGCGACCGCAGCCGCCACCTGGTCGGGATCGGTGACGTCGCAGGCGACGAAGCGGGTCAGGGGTCCGAGTTCCTCGGCCAGGGCCTCGCCTCGTTCCCGATCCAGGTCGCAGATCGTGACCGACGCGCCCGACCCCGCAAGTCGGCGCACCGTCGCCTCGCCCAACCCCGACGCGCCCCCCGTGACGATGGCCGCCGACCCGTCGATACGCATGGCGCCCGACGCTACCGGGAAGATCCGGGGGCCGCCGCCGGTTGCCCACGTCGTGGCGTACCACCCGATGACCGATGACGAGCTTTGGGCCTTCCTGGCGACGATGCCGCCCCACACCGGCAAGCTGGCCACCACCCGCAAGGACGGCAGGCCCCATGTGGCCCCGGTCTGGTACGCCGTCGACGAGGGGGCCGGCGGTCGCGGGGTGGTGTTCACCACCCATGCCGACTCCCTCAAGGGGCGCAACCTTCGCCGCGACCCCCGCGCCGCCCTGTGCGTTGACGACGAACGGCCTCCGTTTGCCTTCGCCATCCTCGAGGGCACCGTCGAACTCTCCGACGACCCGGCTGGACTCCTGCACTGGGCCACGGTCATCGGCGGGCGTTACATGGGCGAGGAGCAGGCCGGGACGTACGGGGCTCGAAATGGCGTCCCCGGGGAACTGGTGGTCCGGCTCCGTCCTGGCAGGATCACCTCAGCGGCCGGCGTCGCGCTGTGACTGACGCCGGGCGCCCAAGGGCGCCGGCATCCATCGTGGCGCGCTATTGGTTGTGGTCGAGCGCGGCCAGGAACGCCTCCCCACGGGGGGACAGGCGGTAGCCGACCTGGAGGCTCTCGGTGAGGCCCAGCTCCTTGAGCCGGCGCACCCGCTGCTTGAACGGGAGGCGCTCCAGGCTGACGGTGGCCGCCAGTTCCGTGCTCACCACGCCGGGATGGTCGGCGATCAGGCGCAGCGTCGGCAGGGCCCAGCTCAAGCGAGCCAGGGAGGCGACCAGGTCGGCCACCTGGGCGGGGCTCAGCGCGTCGTGGCGGCGTAGCGCCGCCCGGGGGTCCTCGCCGAGGCGGTGGAACCGGATCCGGTAAAGGTCGCCGTGGGGACGGAGAGCGGACTTCGCCTCATCGGGGCCCGGGTATCCGGCCGCCCGGGCGTCGCCTTCGGTGATCTCGTCGGGTTCGATGATCATGACCTCGTCAATCGCCAACAGTCCCCCCGGTGACTGGAGCGTTCCCGCGGCTTTGACGGTGGGCCGGGTCCACCGACGGAACGCCACCGTGATCGTTCCGTCGGTGAGGCCGGCCCAGAACTGCCGGGGGAACAGCACCCCGCGATTTTGCCAGCCCTTACGCCGCCGGAGGCGACGTGGCGGTCGCCGCCTTCTGGATGATCAGGGTGGCGGTCCCGTTGTCGGAGACAACAATGGCACCCTGCGCCTTGGTCACCTGCTGCCACGCCGTGACGCCCTTGAACTTGGTGCCGGCGTTGATGGTGAGGGTCACCAACTTGCCGTCGGGACGGGCCAAGGTGATGTGATCGGCCGCCACATCCCCGACTTGGCCCCGGTCAAAGGTGACCGTCTTCCACGTCCCGCCCTTGACCTTGACCTCGACGTCACCGTGATCGGCCCCTTTCAGGAAGGCGAGTCCCTTGCCCTCCGCCTTACCGGCGGCCTTTCCGGTCGCCTTGCCCGATGCCGGGGGCCCAGCGGTCGTGGGGCTAGGGCTCGTCTGGGCGAATGCCACCGTCCCGGCCCCGACCAGGACCACGCCAGCCACGGCGAGGGCCGCAATCTTCTTGCCGAGCGAGAATCTCATTGCAGGATCTCCTTGTTGGTGTTCCCCCAGGGTCGGCGACAGACATGAGGCAGCGGTCGTGGAACTGTGATGAAAGTATGAAGGCCGTGGAATTGCGCTTCTTATACGTGGGGACGTCCGACACCGAGCGCGATCTGGCTACGTGGCTGGCGTTGCCGGGCGCCCGCCTTCGGTGGCGGTTCCAACACTTCGGCGCCGACGTGGCGGCGGTCGACCTGAGCACCCCCGGGACACCGGTCGTGCTGCTGGCCGACCACCGGCCTGCCGGTTCGGTACTCCCGATCTACGCAGTGGACGACCTCGACGCAGCCGGCGGTGACTTGAAGGCGGGCGGCTGGGTCCTCGAAGGAGGCCCGATGGGTACGCCCGAGGGCCCGGCCAGCGTCTGGCGCGACGGCAGCGGAACGGGCATCGCCCTACTGCAGGTCGACCGCCCCGATGTCATGGACTCGGCCTATACCGACCAGGCCAACACCCACGCGGTACGCGCTACCAGTTGAACTGGGTCACTGTCCCCCCGTCGATATGGACGGTGGCCGAAGGCAGGGACCCGACCGGCAGCAGGGTGTAGTCGCCCTCGGCGATGGCCGGGAAGTCCCCGGCGTAGACGATTCCCCCGCCGGGCACCTCCCGGGCTCGCACGACGGTGTGCGTCCGGGAGGTGGTTCCGACTGGACAGATTTCGATCTCGGCGCCATCCAACGCCTGCGGGGTGTTGACGACGAGAGCACCGATGATGCCCCCGATCCACCACGACGCTCTCAGGGCGACGGCGGGCTCCGCCTACCTCAGCCTCCTTTTCCCACCCCATTACATCGAGGGGACGTCGTAGCCGCTGTAGGGGCGTCGGTACCTCTTCGGCGCCAGCCCGGATAGATCATCGGAGGCTCAGAAACGTAGGAGCCAGACGCCTCGGCCGGCCCGTCCGAGCGGCTGCCACAGCATGATGAAGGAGCCGGACTGCCCGGTGTCGGGGAAGCACACCGTCCCGGTGGCGGTCCCGCCGGGAGCTATCTGGCCCGGCTGCAGGGTGCCTGTGATGCCGAGGCCCTCCACGAGCCCGTTGGGCTGCTGGAGTTTCCATTCCAGGGGGCCGACATCCTTGGTTGCCAGGGCGTGGTTGGCGACAGTCACCGGCGAGCAGAGGGTTGGCCCGAACACGCTGGTCGCCCGGGTCAGGTCCCCCGCCGAGAGGGTCTCCCCATTGACGTCGATCGAGCCGCCGGGGCGGGGCGCGACGAGGTCCTGGACCAGCATGCCCGGATAGCCCGGACCGTGGTATCCGGAAGGGCGGCCCGGCCTGGGTGTCACGGTGTCGTTGAAATTATTGGTCGCCTTGTGGACCCCGAGGGCCACAACGACGGCAACGGTGACCGCGGCGACAACGCCCACCACGAGGGCCACGATCAGCGCTTTCACCCAGCCACTCGTCCCGCGGACGCGCCGGTGGGCGCGGGCAGGGGGCCGCAGCGGCGCCGAGGTGGGGAGAGGAGGCAAGGTGGGCGGCGGCCCTTCGGCTCCGGGGAGAGGGGTGGCGCAGTTGGGGCAATACCGGCCGCCTGGGGGCGCGGCCACACCACAGGTCGGGCAGGTGGCGCCTTGGGGGGCCCCTTCCGTTCCCGTCGGACCGGTCGGACCGGTCAGCCCCGTCGGACCGGTCGGCTCCGTCGGACCGACCGGGTTGGCCGGGTTGGTCGGGCCGGCCGGGGTGGCCGGGGTGGTCGGGGCGGTCGGGTTGGTCGGTCCGGTCGGGCCGGACGGGCTGGTAGGCAACGGAATCAGGGGCGCTTTAGGAGAGCCCGCGGCCGCCGGCCGGGCGGGACCACGACCCTGGCCCCTGGGGGGGGCGCATCCGGGGGCGCCCGCGTCGCACCGCATCGGCGGCGCCCAGGGCATCGGGAACGCCGGTGCCGCTCGCCCCCGACTGAGTGGCGGCGGCGGCCACCGCCAGGCGGTCGACCAAGTCATTCATCTTGTCGGTCCCGTGCCCCTTGACCCACCGGAACCGGATCCGGGCCGGGTCGGACCGGAAGGCGCTGACGAGCGGTTCCCAGAGGTCACGGTTGGCAACCGGTTTCTTGGCCGAGTTGATCCAGCCCCGAGCCAACCATCCTTCCCACCAGCGGTCCCGGAAGCAGTTGACGACGTAGGTGGAGTCGCTGACCACCTCGAGGGCGCCATCCAGGGTGGTGACCGCTTCCAGGGCGGCTCGGATCTCCATGCGCTGATTGGTCGTGTACCTCTCGGGTCCGCTTTGGTATTGGCCCCCGGGCACGGCCCACGCCCAGCCCCCGGGCCCAGGATTGCCCTGGCAGGCGCCGTCGGTGTACACGGTCGTCCACGGGGCGTCGCTCACCGGGCCAGCATGCCTGAGTGGCGCCCGCTTCGGCACCCCCGCGCTGCGAGCGGCCCGGGCCGGCGTCGGCTCGGGGAGGCCCGGAGCCCGGCCTGGGCGGCGGCCACCACCTCACACAACGAGCGGGCTTTGGTCGTCGGCACCCTGCGACCACGCCCGGCTCAGCGGTAGGTGACGATGCGTACCTTCTCGAACTTGAGCACACCCTGCTCGGCCTTGGCGCCGCCCGCGCCCTCCCGAACCACCGGGATCACGGTGATGGCGACGGAATCCCCCTGGGCGAGGGCCTGGCGCAGCGCGGTGGTTGCGATCACCACCTTCTTGGCGGGCGTCAACGGGTGGGCCGGGCGCGGGTCGTACTGGCGCCGCTCCCTCACGTCGCAGTGGCCCACGTCGCCGAAGCAGTTGCCGTGGCCGAAGACGTAGAACGACCCCGCATACCCGTTGGCCGGAGTCCGGTCACGATCGCCCTCAGGCGTCGCCTTGTTGAAGAACACCCGGGCCTCGAAAGATGCCCCGGAGTGGTCGACACCCTCGAACTCGATGTCGGCCCGGCTGAACTCACGGTCGAGGAGACCGGTGGAAATGGCCGTGGAAATGTTCATGCTGCGCCGCCGACGGTGGCTTCCGCAGCTGAACTGGCGTATCCGTAGCCAAGTTGCGTTATATCCAGGACGTCGCGCACCCGGTAATCGAAGCCCTGCAGCGGATAGTTGAGGTAATTGTCCGGAATGTTGTTGGTGCCGTGCTTGATCTGCCAGAGATACCAGAGCCTGTCGATCATGCAATGATGGGCGTAGAAAATAGGGTCGAACGCGGCGGTGACAATGTTGGTCATATCGCCGCCGACCCAGCCGTGGACCATGTCGTGGATGTTCTGTATCTGGTTGGAGAAGTCCACGAAATCGCTGAGGTTCAATATGTCGGCAATTGCCATCAGCCCTGGGGTGGTGCCGTTCGGGAGCTCTGCCGGATCGCCCGGGTTGCGGATCGTCCTGGGGCCGGCGTTGGAATCATTCGCAATCGACGGCTTGGGGCCGCTGGCCAGGGGATTGGGGTTCCCATCGGCATCCGGTTGGCTGTAGACCTCAGGAATTCCCGCCTGATGCGACTTGGCCGAGGTCCAATCCCACCACGGTTGGATGGCCTCTGGATTCTGGTCTCGCGCCGCGTGGTCCCAATACACCAGATAGGCCCGATGCCACGGCAGAAAAAGGTCGTAATGGAACCCCTGGTTCCCCCGGCGGGCGTGATGCCAGCAGAAGTTGTGAAGGTACCCGTGATAGGACGCCCAATACTCCCAACCCCGATTGTCCGCCGCTGGTAACGCCTGCATCTTGGTGTACGCATCGTGCAGCATCGGAACATTGGCGAACTCGGCGTTGGGGCGCAGGGCAATCTCGTGGGCCATCGCTACCCCTCGGCTAGGCGGTGGCGCCGCTGGCGCCGGCCCCCCCGGCCGGGGCGCTTTCTTCCTCATCTGTTTCGTCGCCGCCTTCGGCCGGACTGAGGACAGTCGTCTCTTCGTCGATAACGACCAAGTTGCCGGCGTCATCGACCACCGAAAACGTCTCGTCCAGGATTACCGTGCCGTCCGGCAGGTCGACCTCGACCATCTCGTCGGTGGCTACCACATTGCCGGCGGCATCGACCTCGGCGACCAGGTCGTCGATGACGACTGTGCCGTCCCCCTCGACCTCGGCAGTTATGACCTCCACCGTCTCCAGATCCGCGGTTTCCTCGCCGGTGGCGTCAGCCGACGCCTCGGCCGGCGCCTCGGTCGCGGCTGCGGCCTCGGGTTGGGCTCCGTTCGTCCCGTCGCTCACCTTCGCCTCCTATCTGTGGACCACCTCGGGGCGAAGTCTGGCACACGCCGGGGGGATCTCCCCGAGACGCGGAGGGCGCAGGGTCAGAGCCGGCGGCGCCCGCGGTAGTAGTAGCCGCCGCCGCCAAAGAGGAGCAACACAATCAGGACGATTAGCAGGATGGTAAGCATGGACACACTGTGCCCGGCCGGGGCCCGCGGCAAACCCGGGCTGTCATGTCCCGCTCCGGCTGATACCACCACCGTGGCGCCAAGACCGGCCTGCTCAACTGAGCCTCGTCATTGTCGTCCAACGACCACCGTGTGGCGCGAAAATCACAATCTGCGCCCGGTTCACCAGTCGGCCTCGCCGGCAACGTCGGGCCGTCAGGCAAGATGGTCCGGTGTTGGAGGCGGTGATCTTCGATCTCGACGGCACCCTGGTCGATAGCGAACAGTTCGGCCACCGGGTGGCGTTCAACGACGCATTCGAGGCGTTCGGCCTCCCCGACCGCTGGACACCTGAGCGGTACCGGGGCCTGCTGGCCACGACCGGAGGGGAGCGCCGCATCTTCGGCTGGCTGTCGAGCTCGGAGTCGGCCAGCTGCGACCGCCCCGAGGCGGAGCGCCGGGACCTGGCGAAGGCGCTGCACCGGTGGAAGACGGACCGGGTCGAGGCCTTGGCGGCGGCCGGCGCCATCCCGGCCCGGAAGGGTGTGACCGACTGGCTGGACCAACTGGCGGCTGACGGCATCCGCCTCGCGGTGGCCACCACCGGCTCCCGCCAGTGGGCCGTCCCCCTGCTCGACCAGGCCTTTGGCATCGACCGTTTCGACGTGGTGGTGGCGGGCGACGACGTGGCCCACCGCAAACCGGACCCCGAGGCGTACCTGCTGGCCCTGCAACGGCTGGGCGTGAAGGTGACGGGCGCGGTGGCCGTGGAAGACTCCGGCCCCGGCTGGGAGGCGGCTCGAGCCGCCCACCTCACCTGCGTCGTGGTCGCCAACGACGAAACCGACCTCCCCTCGGTCAAGGGGGCGCATCTGATCGTGGACGGATTCGGCCCCGAGGCGGCAATCCTCGAGGACCGTTTCCGCGTGATGAATTCGCCCGCAACCGTCACCGGGGTACTGGCTCAACTCCTCACGCGCGCGAGCATAGAGACGTGATCTTCGACGGCTTCTCGCATCAACTCCCCGACACCGACGCGGAGGAAACCAGGGAGTGGGTCGACTCATTCGACGCCGTACTCGACGCCCACGGCAAGACGAGGGCCCGTTTCCTTCTGATGAAGCTGCTGGAGCGGGCCCGCGAGCAGCAGGTGGGCTTTCCGGCCACGGTGAGCACCCCGTATGTGAACACCATCCCCCCGGACCAGGAACCGTGGTTCCCGGGCGACGAATACGTCGAGCGCCGCATCCGGGCCTTCATCCGCTGGAACGCCGCGGTCATGGTGGTACGGGCCAATCACCGCGCCGAGGGCATCGGCGGCCATTTGGCCACCTTCGCCAGCAGCGCCGCGCTCTACGAGGTGGGCTTCAACCACTTCTTCCGGGGCAAGGACGACGGCCGCTCGGGCGACCAGGTCTTCTTCCAGGGCCACGCGGCGCCGGGGATCTACGCCCGGGCCTTCCTGGAGGGCCGCCTGAGCGACGGTCAATTGGACAATTTCCGGACCGAGGTCTCCGGGAAAGCCTCCGGCACCGGAGGACTGTCCTCCTACCCGCATCCCCGCTTGATGCCCGAGTTCTGGGAATTTCCCACCGTCTCCATGGGTCTCGGCCCGCTGAACGCCATCTACCAGGCCCATTTCAACAAGTACCTCCTCAACCGCCGCATTGCCGACACTTCGGCGTCGCGGGTGTGGTGCTTCGTCGGCGACGGCGAGTGCGACGAGCCGGAGACACTCGGGGCGCTCTCGCTGGCGGCGAGGGAAAACCTCGACAACCTCACCTTCGTCATCAACTGCAACCTGCAGCGCCTCGACGGCCCGGTGCGGGGCAATGGCAAGATCATCCAGGAGCTCGAGGCGGTCTTCCGAGGCGCTGGCTGGAACGTCATCAAGGTCATCTGGGGTTCAAAGTGGGACGAGCTGCTGGCCCGGGACGTGGACGGGGTGCTGCTCAACCGCATGAACACCAGCGTCGACGGCGAGTACCAGCAGTACGCCACCCACGACGGGGCGTACATCCGGGAGCACTTTTTCGGCCCCGACCCCCGGCTGCGCAAGATCGTGGAGCACCTTTCCGACGACGACCTGCGCAACCTGCCCCGAGGCGGGCACGACTACCACAAGCTGTACGCCGCCTATAAGGCAGCTACCGAGACGACGGGCCAGCCCACCGTCATCCTGGCCAAGACCATCAAGGGGTGGACCCTCGGCCCCGAGATCGAAGGGCGCAACGCCACCCACCAGATCAAGAAGATGACCAAGGCCCAGCTGAAGACGCTGCGGGAACGGCTGCACCTCGAGGATGAGATCCCCGACTCGGCGCTCACGGGCGAGCTGCCGCCGTACTTCCGGCCCGCCACCGACAGCGTCGAGTACCAGTACATGATGCAGCGCCGCCGAGCCCTCGGAGGGGCCCTCCCCCGCCGCACCCCGCGCCGGGCCAAGCCGTTGGACCCGCCTGACGAAAAGGTGTTCGGGGAGTTCAAGACAGGGTCGGGCACCCGCTCGGTATCCACGACCGTCGCCTTCGGCGGTCTCATGCGCAACCTGCTCCGGGACCACAACATCGGCCGGCGGATCGTTCCCATCATCCCCGACGAGGCCCGGACCTTCGGCCTCGACGCCCTGTTCAAGGAGATGAAGATCTACGCCCCCGGGGGCCAGCTGTACGACCCCGTCGACTCCCAGTTGATGCTGTCCTACACCGAGGCCAAGGACGGCCAGATCCTCGAGGAGGGCATCACCGAGGCGGGGTCGATGGCCGACTTCACGGCGGCGGGCACGGCTTACGCAACCCACGGCTCGCCGATGATCCCGTTCTTCATGTTCTATTCCATGTTCGGGTTCCAGCGGGTCGGAGACTTGATCTGGGCCTTCGGCGATATCCGGGGCCGAGGCTTCCTGATGGGCGCCACCGCGGGGCGGACGACTCTCACCGGCGAGGGCCTCCAGCATGACGACGGGCACTCACTGATCCTGGCGTCGACGGTCCCCAACCTGCGGGCCTACGATCCGGCGTTCGCCTACGAGACCGCCGCGATCGTCAAGGACGGGATCCGCCGCATGTACACGTCGTCGGAACCAGAGGACGTGTTCTACTACGTGACCCTGTACAACGAGAACATCGTGATGCCACCCGCCCCGTCGCCGTTTCCTGACGGCGCCGTCGTCGACGAGCAGATCGTGCGCGGCATCTACCGGTTCTCCGCCGCCCCCGAGGGGCCGTCGCGGAAGGCGACCATCCTGTTCAGCGGTACCGGCAGCCAGGCGGCGCTTGAATCCCAGAAGCTGCTCGCCGAGCACCACGACGTGGGCGCCGAGCTGTGGTCGGTGACCTCCTACAAGGCACTCCGGGAGGAGGCGCTCGGGGTGGAGCGCTACAACCGGCTCCACCCGCACCAGGCGGCCCGGACCCCATACCTGACCTCGGCGCTGGCCGCGGCAGAGGGGCCGGTCGTGGCTGTCACGGACTACATGAAGATGGTGCCCGACCAGGTGGCCCGGTGGATACCGTCGCATTTCACACCACTCGGCACCGACGGCTACGGCCGCAGCGACACCCGGGCGGCATTGCGCCGGCATTTCGAAACCGACGCCGCCCACGTGGTGGTGGCGGTGCTCGACGGCCTACGGGCCACCGGCGAGGGCAAGCAGGAAGAGGTCGCGGACGCCATTGCGTCGTACCAGATCGACGCGGAAGCACCGGACCCACTGCTGGCTTAAGGGTGGAAAAAGGGCCGTCGGCAGGGCCACGCCGGGTGCGGGCTCGAGGAGCCGGGCAGCAGCGGGAGGCGGGCTGAGCCGGCGTGGCGGCTCAACGGGGATTAAACGGGGCGGCAGCTCGACGGGGTGGCAGCTCGACGGGGTGGCAGCTCGACGGGGTGGCAGCTCAACGGGGTGGCAGCTCAACGGGGTGGCGGCTCGACGGGGTGGCAGCTCGACGGGCTGGCAGCTCGACGGGGTGGCAGCTCGACGGGGTGGCAGCTCAACGGGCGGCTCGGTCGGCGGCCAGCTGCTCGGTCGATACCTCTCGCATTCGGTATTTCTGGACCTTCCCGGTGACCGTCATCGGGAACTCGTCGGTGAGGTGCAGGTACCGGGGGATCTTGAAATGAGCGATGCGGCCCGAGCAGAAGGCGGCCAGGTCATCACGGGTCAGGCTGGCCCCTTCGCGTAGGCGCACCCAGGCGACGAGCTCCTCGCCGTAGTTGTCGTCGGGCACGCCGATGATCTGGACGTCGACGATATCGGGGTGGGTGTAGAGGAACTCCTCGACCTCGCGGGGGTAGACGTTCTCGCCCCCTCGGATGATCATGTCCTTGATCCGTCCCACGATGCTCAAGTAGCCGTCGGCGTCCATGACCGCCAGGTCACCGGTGTGCATCCACCCGTCGGTATCGATCGCCTCGGCGGTGGCATCGGGGTTGTCCCAGTAGCCGAGCATCACCGAATACCCCTTGGTGCACAACTCCCCGGGTTGGTCAATGCCGACGGTGGCGCCCCCAGAGTCGATCACCTTGACCTCCACGTGGGGATGGACCCGGCCGACGGTGCTGACCCGCTTCTCCAGGGGATCGTCGGGCGAGGTCTGGGTCGACACCGGGGAGGTTTCGGTCATCCCGTAGCCGATGGTGACCTCCGGCATGTGCATCTCGTTGACGCACTGTTTCATCACCTCGACGGGACACGGCGAGCCCGCCATCATCCCGGTCCGCAGCGACGTCAGGTCGAAGCGCGAGAACTCCGGGTGGGCCAGCATGGCGATGAACATGGTGGGCACGCCCAGGCTGCTGGTGCAGCGCTCCGCTTCGAGGGTCTGCAGGGTCGCCAGAGGGTCGAACGACGGGGCCGGGATAACGATGGCGGCGCCGTGGGTGAGGCAGGCCAGATTGCCGATCACCATCCCGAAGCAGTGGTAGAAGGGAACCGGGACGCACACCCGGTCCTCCTCGCTGTAACGGAAGCCCTCGCCCAGGAAATAGCCGTTGTTGAGGATGTTGCGGTGGCTGAGGGTGGCGCCCTTGGGTGACCCGGTTGTCCCGCTGGTGTACTGGATGTTGATGGGATCTCGGTTGGTGAGCTCGGCCCCTCTCGCCGCCAGCTGCTCGGTGGTGACGGAATCGCCGGCGGCCAGCAGGGCGTCCCAGTCGGGTGTGGCGAGGAACATGGCGTGCTCCAGATCCGGCAGTGACGGCCGGACCTCGGCGACCATGGCGGCGTACTCGCTGGTCTTGAAGCGCGTCGCCGAGATCAGGGCCCGGCACCCCGACTGGGCCAGGGTGTAGCGCAACTCCTCGGTCTGAAAGGCGGGGTTGATGTTGACGAGGATGACGCCTGCCTTGGCCGCCGCGAACTGGACGTAGACCCACTCGGCGTTATTGGGGCTCCACATCCCGAGTCGGTCCCCCTTCTCGAGGCCGATGCCAAGCAGTCCTCGGGCCACTTGATCGACCCGCTCGCCCAGTTGGCGGTAGGTGAGCCTCACCTCCTGGAAGGCGACGACCAACGCCTCGCGATCTCCGTGGGCGGCGACGGTCCGATCGAAGGCGCAGCCGATGGTTTCTTCCAGCAGCGGAGTCCTGGTATCGCCGGCCGCATACGCCGTGCTCCCCATGTGAGTTCCCCCTTCTCTCGTTGGGCTCAACGGTAGTGATCGGAAGGCCGTTGGGACGGCCGGCTGCGTAGAGTTGGAGGCGTGCCTGAACTCCATCTCTCCGGCGATCCGGCAGCCGACGAGTTGCTGTCCGCGGACCCTTTCGCCCTTCTGATCGGCATGGTGCTCGACCAGCAAGTCCCTTTGGAATGGGCCTTCAGCGCCCCGCGCCGGCTGCAGGACCGCCTTGGTGGTCAGCTCGACGTGGCCGAGATCGCGGCCATGGACCCGGACGCCCTGGGCAAGGTGTTTTCGGCCCGACCCGCCCTGCACCGCTTCCCTGGCGCCAATGCCAAGCGGGTCCAGGCGCTGGCCGAGATCATCGTGGAGGAGTACCACGGCGAGGCTTCCTCGGTGTGGGCCACCGCGGACACGGGGGCCGAGTTATACCGCCGGATCAAGGCGCTTCCGGGATTCGGCGAGCAGAAGGCCAAGATCTTCGTCGCCCTGTTGGGCAAACAGCTTGGCGTAAGCCCGCCCGGCTGGGACGAGGCAGCGGGACCCTACGGCCGCCCGGGAACGCTGATGTCGGTCGCCGATATCACCGGCCCCGACACCCTGGCCGAGGTCCGGGACTACAAGCGGGCCAAGAAAGCCGAGGCTAAGGCGGCCTCGGCTGCGGCCTCACCGATAGCCGCCGAATAGCGCCGACCCCAGGGCCCGAGTGATCGTCACCGCCAACGGCGCCCCCACCGAGCTCCGCGCCGGCGCCACCTTGAACGACCTGCTGGCCACCCTCGGCCTCGGCGCCAGGTGGGTGGTGGCGGAACGCAACGGTGAGGCCGTCGACCGCGGCGCCATGGGCCTGACCGTGCTCGCCGACGGCGACCGCATCGAGTTGGTCCGGGCGGTTGCCGGTGGCTGAGGCGGGCCCGACAACCGACGGGCGCCCCGGCACGGCCCCCGGCGCCGGCACGGCCCCCGGCGCCGGCACGGCCCCCGGCGCCGGCACAGCCTCCGGCGCCAGCCGGGTGGGCGGCTGCCGCCTCTACCTGTGCACCGGCGACCGGCGCGATCTGGTCCCCTTTCTCGCCGCCTGCATCCGCGGTGGCGTCGACATCGTCCAAGTGCGGGACAAGAACCTGGAGGCGCTACCGCTGCTGCGCCGGGCCGAGGTGGCCGGGGTGGTGTGCCGGGACCTCGGGGTGCCGTTCATCCTCAACGACCGGCCCGACCTGGCCTTGGCCTGTGGAGCGGACGGGGTCCATGTCGGCCAGAACGACGCCCCGCCGTGGCTGGCCCGCCAGATCCTGGGCCCCGACGCCATCGTGGGCCGGTCCACCCATGCCCTGGGGGAACTGCAGGCGGTGGCGGGCGAGCCGGTCGACTACTTCTCCGCGGGCCCGGTCAACCCGACGCCGACCAAACCGGGACGCCCCGGGACCGGGCTCGACTATCTGGGTCAAGCGGCCCGCTTCGCCACCGCCCCCTGGTTCGTGACCGGCGGCGTGACACCCGAAACCATCGCCGCCATGGCGGAGGCGGGGGCGCAACGCTTCGTCGTCGTTCGCTACCTCACCGAGGCCGCCGACCCCGAGGAAGCCGCCCGACGACTCCGAGACGCCCTGCCAAGTCAGGGAGCCGAAGCCGGTATATGACACCAAGGTGTCCCGATGGCACCGCATGGGTATGTAAGGGCCACGACGAAATCCCGAAGCTCTGCATCGTTGTCCCGGCACACCTCGACGGCGCTCGCGGCCGCAGTCCTGGCCATCATCGTGTCCTCGCTGTTGGCCGGGTGCACCTCCTCGGCCACCGCGTCCAAGGACGTCACCATCACCGCGTGCACCGCCGATCCCTCCGGTGGCCGCCCGTCGGCCGACGGCACCATCAACAACCACAGCTCCAAGGCGAGCACCTATATCGTCAATGTGAACTTCTACGACTCGGCCGGTAACCAGGTGAGCCAGGGTGCCGACACGGTAGGCAAGGTTGAGGCGGGGGCCACGGCAACGTTCCATCTGCAGGGTCTGACCTCGGCCAAGGGCCCTCTCACCTGCAAGGCGGGCAACGTCACCCGGACCCAGGCGCCCTAACCGCGCAAGGCCTCGCCGATCTCCTGGGCTGACGCGCCCTTCTCCCGGAGCGCCGCCACCAGATCCTTCAACTTGATCTGGAGTTCGTCGATGGCGGATTTCGTCGCTTTCAGCTCCGCCGCCAGCTCCGCGTCCAGGGCCATCACCCCACCGTAGCCGGGGGACAATCCACTGGCAGGACGGAACCGTTTCGCCGATCACGGTCTATGGCAACGACGGTCGCACCCACCGAGGATCCGCGGTTGGTGCTTCGCCAGGCCCACGCGTTCCTGGCCGCGGAGCCTGTCCGCCACAACCTGATCCTCACCTTGCTCCACGACCGCGGCCGCCACGGCGGTCCCGGTCGTTACTGGGTCATCGCTCGCGACGCGCTGGTCGCGGGCGTGGTCTTCCAGTCGCCCCTGAGCTTCTCGGCGACGTTGACCCCGATAACACCCGACGCGGTGGGGGCCGCGGTTGATGGCGTTGTCCGGGGATGGCCCAGGGCCGGGCCAGCGTCACCGGATCCCGTAGATAGGGCCAGAACGCCGCCGTCCCGTCGGCGGCCAGGTGGTTGGGGGCGGCGGCATAGGCGACGCTGATGTCGGGCCGGTCGGCCACCGAGGGGAGCCGCCATGGCTCGGCGCTGTTGGCCAGGTAGCCGTCGGCCAGCAGGATCACCGGGGTCCGATACTTCACGGCCAGGCGGACCCGCTTCGATGGCGGCGAAGAACCAGTCGCCCGGCGTGCGGGCCCCGATGATCGGCAGGGGCGCCTCGCCGTGGCGGCCGTACATGGCCAGGAGCAGGTCAGAGTGCTCGGTCTTGGTGGGCAGGCCGGTCGAGGGGCCGCCGCGCGGGACGTCGATGACGATCAGCGGCAACTCCAGGCTGACGGCCAACCCGATGGTCTCGGCCTTTAGGTCTATGCCCGGCCCGCTAGTGGTCGTGACGCCGAGCAGGCCCCCGAAGGCAGCGCCGAGGGCGGCGGAACCCACGGGCGCGATCTCGTCCCCGGCCTGCAGGGTCCGGACCCCGAAGTTCTGGCGCTTGGACAGCTCGTGGAGGATGTCCGAGGCCGGCGTGATCGGGTACGAGGCCAGGAACACGGGCAGCTTGGCCAGCTGCCCGGCCGCCAACAGTCCCCACGCCAGCGCCGTGTTCCCGCTGATATTGGTGTAGGTGCCGGGCTCGAACACGGTGGGCTTCACCCTGAACGGGCCGCCCACCAACTCCGCCGTCTCGCCCGACGTTGTAACCCGCCTCCAACGCCATTTGGTTGGCGGCGGCGACCGCCGGGTTGGCGCCGAAGCGCTCTTCGATCCCGGCCAGGGTCAAGTCGCTGGGCCGGCTGTACATCCACGACACCAGGCCCAGCGCAAAGAAGTTCTTGGACCGCTCGGCGTCACGGGACTTGGCGCCGCTCGGGCGGGCCGCCTCGATCGTGAGGCTGGTCATCGGGACCTCGTAGACCGTGAAGCGGCCCAGCGACCCGTCGCTCAGCGGGTTGCTGGCATAGCCGGCCTTGGCCAGGTTGCGGTCCTCGAAGGCGTCGAGGTTGACGATAAGGGTGCTGCCCGGCGCCAGGTCGCCGACGTTGGCCCGCAATGCGGCCGGGTTCATGGCCACCAGGACGTTGGGGCGGTCGCCTGGCGTCAGGATGTCGTGGTCCGAGATGTGGATCTGGAACGCCGACACCCCGCCCATGGTTCCCGCCGGCGCCCGGATCTCGGCCGGGTAGTCGGGAACCGTGGCCAGGTCGTTGCCGAACAGGGCGCTGGACACCGAGAAGCGCTCCCCCGTCAGCTGCATCCCGTCACCCGAGTCGCCGGCAAAGCGGATGACGACGTCGACGAGCTCATGGAGTGGCTGCGTCTGGAGCTTCAGGCTGGCCCGGCCCCGTGTGTCGTCGAGGCGCGGTACGACCAGACGCCGCCGCGGACTCCCGCCGATGGTCCCGAACCATTCAGGGCCGAAGGTCCCGACTGTGACGAATTTGGTACATCCGGGAGAGGTGCGCTGAATAGTTGCCGTGTACACAGCAAGTACTCAGCGCACCTACCTCAGCGCACCTACCGCAGCGACCGCAGCGACCGCAGCGACCGCAGCGACTAGAGCAGCTGGCGGTCCAACCACCCGAGCAGGATGGCGATGGCCCGAGGATCGTGGCGCAGGTGATGGCCGGCCGCAGCCAGGACGCGCAGCTCGACCTGACCCTCGGCGGAGTCGGCCAGGGCCCGGGCGTCGAGCATGGCGACCGCATCGTCGTTGGCGCCGTGCACGATGAGCAGCGGCCGGGGCGGGATCTTGCCGATCAGCGACAGGGGCCGGACCTCGCGCAGCTCGCGGGCCCAGGCGTCGGGATCGGGTGGGAACCGGGTGCTGCGGATCACGCCCACCGTGCGGGCGTGAGCCAGGAACCGCCGGGCGTCGGAGGCCCAGTCGTTGAAGTCGGCGGGCGCCGCGAAGGTCGCCACCCCCCGGACCCGATCGTCCTCGCCGGCCGCGCAGATGCTGAGCGCCCCCCCAACGGAGAATCCGCACAGCCACACCCCCTCCAGGCCCTCCTCCTTGAGCAGGTGGTCCACCGCGGCCCGCAAATCGGCCAGCCAGCCGGCCAGGGAGAAGTCGCCCTTGGACTCCCCGGTGCCCCGAAAGTTGAAGGTCAGGACCGTCCAGTTGGCGTCGATTGCCAAGCGGTCGGCCAGTTCCGGGAACGTCTTGCCCACTACGGCCGCGTTCTGGGGCCCTTCGGGGAAACCGTGACTGAGGACCAGCCCGTAGCGGCCCGCTCCCTGGGCCGCGGATGCCGGGGGGCGGGACAGGTAGCCGGCCAACTCGAGGTCGCCGGAGACGATGGTGACCGGCTCACCCACGGTGGGGAGAGCGGATGCAGGCGCGGTGGGCCTTGTAACCGCGGTTGCGGGCCTCGGCCAACCGGTCGGGACCGAAGGACGCGAACTGCCCGGATGTCAGCAGTTCGTCAAGATGACAGTCGGCCACGGTGTGATCGAGGTCGTGCACCTGCTGGGTGCGCTTGTCGCCGAGCCACCGGTAGCGCTCGAAGCGGGTCGGCCGGGTCACCATGACGACACGGTAGCGGCCCCCCGCGGCCTGGACGCGTCGAGGAGGCGCCGTCGCCGACGCCCCCTCGGGCACATTTACTGGAAAGGCGGGAGGATCCCTTTGTGTGCCGGCGGGACCAAGTTCCGGCGGAGCCTCCCGGGTAACTGGCTGGGATTCGCCAGGTGAGTCCAGCGGCCGCCCTAGCGGCCAGCCACCTCCAGGGTCCCAAAACCTTGATGACTGCTCAGTTGGACCACCTCCTTTCTCTGGTACCGGAAATCGTACCCAAGCCGGGGCGCCAGTGGTGGCCATTTGCGCTCGCCGCCACGACGGTGCCTACTCCCCCGGCGCCGCCTCGGGACCGATGGCGCCGATCGCCTCCAGGTAGGTCATCTGGGCGTCGAGCACCGCGTGGATCTGGGCCGCGGTGTAGACGGCTCCGGTGTGCTGGGCCTTGGCCATCACCCAGTCCACCGTCTCCGCCCCGCCGACCACCACCTGAGCGTTGTGATGGGCCGAGGACCCGTTGCCCGAGACCCCCTTGCTGCGGAAGTACTCGAGGTTCCAGTCGATGATGTTGCGGACATCGGCGTGGCTCAACACCGCGCTGACCTCGAAAGGCAGGTGCTCGGCCACCCAGGTCACGGCTTCGTTCATGTCGAAGACGGGACGCGGGGGTACGGCGTCGAGCCGGCGCGCCTCGCGACCGATGACCACGGCCGCGATGGCGAACACCACCACCAGCCCGATCACGCCGTAAACCACCGTCATAGCGTTTCAGGCTAATGGTGGCCTGGCCGGTTCAGATCCCGATGCGCTGGGCCAGCAACTCCCGGTGGTAGGAGGGGTCCCCCAGGATCAGCTCCGAGCTCTTGGCCCGCTTGAAATAGAGGTGGGCCGGGTGGTCCCAGGTGAACCCGATCCCGCCGTGGATCTGGATGTTGTCGGCGGCCGCCTGGAAGAACGCCTCGGAGCAGTACGCCTTGGCCAGTGACGCCATCACCGGCAGCTCCTCGTTGTCCTCGGCCGCCGCCCAAGCGGCGTAGTACGCCGCCGACTTGGCTGACTCCACGGCCAGCAGCATGTCGGCGCATTTGTGCTTCACCGCCTGGAAGCTGCCGATGGGGCGCCCGAACTGGACCCGGGCCTTGGCGTACTCGACGCTCATCTCGAGGACCCGCTGGGCCCCGCCCACCTGCTCCGCGGCCAGGGCCACCGCGGCCCGGTCGAGGGCCCGGGCGACGACCGGCCAGGCCCGCCCGGCGGTGCCGAGCAGTTGGGCGGGGACCGACGAGAAGTCCAGCCGGGCTTGTTTGCGGGTCTGGTCCATGGTCGGCAGCGCCGTCCGCACCAGCCCCGAGGCGTTCCCATCGACTGCGAACAGCGACACCCCGGCCGCCGCCCGGGCCACTACCAGCACGACCGACGCGGTATGGCCGTCCAGCACGAAGGTCTTGCGACCGTCGATCACCCAACCGTCGCCACCGTCGGGCCCTGGAGCCGCGGTCGCGGTCACGCCCCCCTCGTCCCAGCGTCCCGAGTCCTCGGTGAGGGCCAGGGTGGCCCGCACCACGCCCGAGGCGATTCCGGGGAGCCACAACTTCTTGGCCTCTTCGTCGTCGCCCGCCAGCAGGGCGGCGGCCGCCAGTACGGCACTGGAGAAGAACGGGGCGCACAGAAGCGCCCGCCCCATCTCCTCCATCACCACGACCAACTCCACGAACGAGAACCCGGCGCCGCCATACTCCTCGGGGATGGCCAGCGCCGGCAGACCCAACTGCTGGGCCATCTGGTCCCACACGTCAGGGTCGTAGCCCACTTCGGTCGCCATGAGTCGCCGGACCTCGGTCTCGGGCGACTTGTCAGCCAGGAACCGGCGCACCGATCGGCGCAGTTCCTCCTGCTCGTCACTGAAGGCGAGATTCATCGCCGGCCAATCTAGGCTAACGACATGGCCAGCTCCCTCCACTACCAGGACAGCCAGGCGGAGATCCACAAGGTCGTGGTCGGCCCCATGGACAACAACGTCTACGTGCTGCGGTGCAAGGAAACCGGCGACGCCGTCCTTCTCGACGCCGCCAACGAGCACGAGATGCTGCTCGAGTTGTGTCGGAGCCTGGGGGTGCGCAAGGTGCTCGAGACCCACGGCCACTGGGACCACATCCAGGCGGTACCCGCGGTGCGCGACGCCGGCTACGAGGTGGGCGTGACGGCGGCCGACGCCAAGATGCTGCCGTCGTACGACTTCGTGCTCGACGACGAGGTCGTCATCCCGGTGGGCCGGCTGCGCCTGCACACCATCCTCACCCCAGGCCACACCCCGGGCTCCATGTGCTTCCGGCTCGAGGGCTCGCCGGTACTGTTCAGCGGCGACACCTTGTTTCCTGGCGGCCCCGGCAACACCACCTTCCCGGGCGGCGACTTCCAAACCATCATCGGTTCCATCGAGGACCGGCTGTTCGCGCCCTTGGCGGCCGAGACCATCGTGATGCCCGGCCACGGCAATGACACCTCGATCGGCGAGGAGCGGCCCAACCTCCAGGATTGGATCGACCGCGGCTGGTAGAGGCGAACATCCGCCGGTCTCGCACAACCGGTGACCGGGGCGGCTTGGGCCCCGGCGGGCCCCTCTTGATCGTTCCCGCCCCGGGAAAGGAGACCTCGGGGACCACGGTTGACGTACTGTGAAAGGAGCGCTTCAGGGAGAGAGCTTCGTTGGCTGATATGAGTGACCGGTCGTCTGCGCTGCTCACTGAGCTCCAGGAGGTATGCCGGCGCATTCTGACCAGCGAGGCCCGCAGCACAGGGGACACGGCGGCGCTCACCAATATTGCGTCGGTGGCCAATGGCACCGCGGTCGCCCATTCCCTCGAAGCGCTGCGCCGTCAATGCGTGGACAATCACGACCAGGTGGCCGAGTTGAAGCGTTCCGTCGACGGCCACCGGGGCGTGGTGGCAGGCGACAGCGCGGCCAACGGCAAGATGCTGGTGGCCCTCACCCGTTCTCTCGAGGCGCTGGGCGAACTGGTCGAACGCGACCGCCGTGAGCACCAGCAACAGCACCGGGAGTTGGTACGCACGGTGGAGTCGCTCCGGGTCGGGCTGGCCGGTTTCAGCGCCAGCAACCGCCAGCAGGCGGCCGAGATGCGAGGCTCGGTCGAGTCGCTGCAGGGCACGATGGGCAGCTTCGGCGAGCGGGTGCAAACCGTCCTCAACACCCTGGGCGGCCAGATTCAGAGCGCCCTCGACACCATGAGCGAGCAGATCGCGGCCGCCCTGCAAGCGTCGACCGAGCAGGTGGGCCGTGAAATAGACCGCCACGGGGAAACCTTGACGGCTCAGGGGGAGGCTTATGAGGCCCTGACCGCGATATTGCAGGCCCAGCACACCGGGGCGCGACTCGACGAGCTGGAGACGATGATCAGTGTCGGGCTACCGAAGTTCAGCGAGGAGATTCAGGCCAGCCTGCAGCAGTCGCTGCTAGAGGTGAGCCGCACTTTCCGCCTCACGGAGCGGGAACATGGCAACCGGATGTCGGAACTCCACCGCGATTTCGACAACACCGTCCGCCGGCTCGAAACCAGTCTCCATCCCCGCAGCCGTGAGGCGCCGGTGAGCCCCGCTTAGGACTTGAAGGGACGGTCCTCGGGTAGGGCGCCGGCGTGGGGGCCGAAATCCTCGGGCCGGACCAGGCGGCCCATCTTCTGCAGCTCCCGGCGCAACGCCAGCACCGCCGTCGACATGGTGATCGGGGTTCCCCCCTCGGCGGCCAGGAAGGCGGCCGCCACCACCGCGTTGCGGATGGTGCCGCCGGAAAGCTCGAAGGCGTCGGCCAGGAAGTCGAGGTCGAGGTCCCCGGCTGCGGGCGCCAATGCGGGTAGGCAGCGGGCCCAGATCCGGCGGCGCTCGGTCGGTCCCGGCATCGGGAATTCGATGACCACGTGGATGCGGCGGAGGAAGGCAGAGTCGATGTTCTTGGCCAGGTTGGTCGCCAGGACGACCAGGCCCTCGTAGCGCTCCAGGCGCTGGAGGAGGTAGGCGACCTCGATGTTGGCGTAGCGGTCGTGGGCGTCGGACACCTCGGAGCGCCGCCCGAGCAGGGCATCGGCTTCATCGAAGAACAGGGCAACGCTGCTGGCCTCGGCGGCGTCGAACACCCGGGACAGGTTCTTCTCAGTCTCGCCGATGTACTTGCTCACCATGTTGGCCAGGTCGATCTTGTACAGGTCGACGCCGAGGTCCCCGGCGATGACCTCGGCGGCCAGGGTCTTTCCGGTGCCCGACGGGCCCGCGAACAACGCCACCACGCCCGTCGACGGTTCGGGCGAGAACCCCCACTGCCCGAAGACGGTGTCGCGGTGGCGGCAGCGCACCGAGACCTCGCGGAGCTGGCTCATCCGGTCATCGTCGAGGACGATGTCCTCCCAGCTGCGCGACGGCCGGACCCGGGCCGCGGCGGCGTCGATGTGCCCCGCCGCGAGGCGGCGCACGGCGGCGGGGAGGTCCCCACCCATGGCGGCCGACGCCCGGCTCACCAGGTGCAGTTGGTCGGCGGTCAGGTGATACTGCTCGGGCGGCGGGTGCCCCATCGAGGCGTGCCATTCGTCGGCGGTGGCGGGGCTGGCTTCCACCACCAGGTCGACCCAGGGCCGGCGGGGCAGGGCGGTCAGCGGGAGCTCTTTGGGGCTGACGAGCGCCCACGGAAGGTGGTCCGCCTGTTCGATGCGTTGCCGGGCCTCGGGGGGCAGTTCGTTCTCGACCTCGAGCACCACGCCCAGCTGGGCCAGCGTCGCCTGGCGGATCACGGCGTCCCACTGCTCGCGCGACACGGGCAGCGGGGTCACCAGGAACAGCTGGCGCGGCAGCGCGGTGACCGCGGCCTGGAGACGCCGCACCCGGTCGGGACCGGCCGCCGTCACCAAGTCCGGCGCCGGCCGCCGGTCGCCGCGGGGACGGGGAGGCCCCGCCAGCACCTCGACGCCAGCGGGCAGGTCGGGATCCAGCGATCGGTCACCGGCCAGCCACCACACCACCGATGGCGCCACCACGACCGGGCTGGACGCCCAGGCGCCTTCGCCCGGGGGGGCGATCAGGGCCCCCCGGCGCAGGCTTCCGCCGGGCCCCACCGCCAGGTGGGGATCCAGGTCCGTTCCGAAGATCAGGCCCAGCGTCCATGGAGTCACCCGGCGCTGGGTCACGTCATCGTTCAGGTAGCCGACCAGGCGCTGGCGCCGCGGGTCGAGTTCCACCGCGCACAGCAAAGCCAGCACCTTCGCCTCCTGCGGCTCCAGCCGGGCCTCCGCCGCCAGCTGGGCGAATGACGTTTCCGACTCCAGCCACCGGGCGAATCCCGCCTCGGCTCGAGCCAGTCCCGGCGCCAGGATGTCCTCGAGGTCGGCGAGGTTTTTTCCCACCTCTTCGGACGCCGGGCCGAGACCGGGCAGCTCCGATAGCAACACGTTGATGTCGTCGTCGTCGACCTTCAGGCCGACCAGTGGATCAGGTACCCGGTCCCGGCCCACCCGGGCCGCCACCGCCGCCCGCTGCAGTAGCAAGTCGGCAAACAGCAGCCAGGGCTCGGTTTCTGTCGACCCCAGTCGGGATGGAAGCGGTACGCTGGATGGTCGCGGCCTCGACACCGCACCAGTGAACCAGACGCCGCCCGGCACGCGGCGTCCGGTCTATGTATCGAAGAAGTTCGAAGGGGTTTCCGAGGGGGTATTTGGCGTGATCCAACTGGTCGATCGAGCGGTCGAACAGTTTCTCCGGCAGGCAGTTCCTTTGGCCGAGAATGCCGTAGATGTCTCTTTTGACGCTCCCGATCGCACGTGGGGCGCCGGTATCACCCGGCCCACCGTGAACATCTTCTTGTGGGAGGTCACCCGGAATCCGGCCGCGGCCATCGCCGGCCTCCAACAGCGGCGGGGGCCCGACGGGCGAGTCGACCGGCGGCCGTCAGCGCCGGTGGTAGACCTGCACTACCTGATAACGGCCTGGGCATCGGAACAGCGCGACGAGCACCAGCTGTTGGGTTCGATCCTGTCGTGCATCCTGGCCCATTCCGCCCTGCCGGCCAGTGCCCTGCCAGAAGCGCTTTCGGGGACCAGTTGGATCTCCATGGCCTTGGCCACCCACGAAAAGCGGGCACCGGGCGAGTTCTGGTCGGCCCTGGACGGCCGCCTGAAGCCTGGATTGGAGCTGGAACTGAGCCTGCCGTTCGAGGTGTTCTCGTGGCGGCCGGCGGCAGTTCCTGCGGAGTCGATCGGCATCACCATCTCACCCATGCCCGGTCTCGTGACCGCCAATTCCTCGGCGGGTGCCGACGACGGGCCGCCGCTGCGGCGACGCCGGGTCAATGGAGCGTTAGTCATGGAAGGCCGGGCGACTGACAGCCGCCCCCTCGACGACGGGCGGGCGGAGCCCCAAAATGCTGATCCCGCTGACTGAGTAGCGACGCCGTGCGCGTCACGCTGAAGGACCCGACCGTCGTCGTCACCCCGGGCGTCGCAGTGACCGTCGAGGTCGACGTCACCAACACCTTGCCGGCCATAGACGGCCTCACGGCTCGCGTGGTTGGGCCCGAGGGCGTGACGACGACCAGCGAACCGGCCATCCTGCCGCTGTTCCCCGACACCACGGGGCGGCTGACGCTGCGAGTCAGCTTCCCTGCCAACCTGCTCGCCGGTCCCCATCCCGCCGAGGTCCAGGTGCTGTCGGCGGTCCAGCCGGACCAACCCGGGATCGTAGCGCTGGGCGTGGAGGTCCTGGCCCAGCCGGCCGTCGCCCTCACCGTCGTGCCTCCGCTGCGCTCGGGGCATCATGACGCCCGCTACACCGTGATGTGCGACAACCTCGGCAACACCGATCTCGAGGTGGCGCTGGCCGCGTCCGACCCCGACCGTAGCGTCCGGGCCAAGTTCCACCCACTCCTGCTCCCGGTGGCGGCGGGCGAGTCGGCATCGGCCCTGTTGTCGGTGAGGGCCCGGCGCCACCTGCTCGGCGGCGAAGTGGGCCACGCCATCAAGATCCTGGGCTCGGCCGGCGACGTCGGCATCGAGGTCGAGGCCCAGGCCCGTTTCCGCCAGACCCCGCTCATCCCTCGCGGCGCCCGGACGGCGCTCGTTCTCGGGCTCATCATCGCCGCCTGGGCGGGTGCCTTCCTGTTCGGGTTGGGCAAGGCGTTCGGGTCCGACCCGCTGACCAAGGCGGTACCGCCGTCGTTCTATGCCGCCTCCAAGGTGCCGGCAGGGTCGGGCGCGGCTGCCGGTAACGGCCTCGGGCTCATCGTGGGCACGCCGGGGCTCAACGACCTCCCCGCCGGGGCGGTCCCCAAGAGCGGCGTGGTCGAAGGAGTCGGGGGAACCATCAGCGGCACCGTGCTGGCCGCCAGCACCGGCCAGGGCGTGGGCCGCATCACCATCGAAGCCAAACGGGACTCCCCGTCGGGGCTGGTGTTGGTGTCCTCGGCGGCCAGCCAGGCCGATGGCAGCTACAGCCTGGTGGGCCTGCTGCCGGGAATGTACAAGCTGCACTTCACCGCGGGGGGGTTCCAGGATCTGTGGTATCCGACTGCCCCTGGGGACGCCACCGCCACACCGGTCGACGTCGCCGCCTCCTCGATCACCGCCGCCATGCCCGCCACGGTCGTGGGACTGCCGGGCTCCATCTCGGGGATGGTCGACACCGGCGCCGCCACCCCGCCCCTGGTGACTGTCCAGGTGACACCCGAACAGGGCACCACCAGCGCGGTTCTGGGAACGGTCACGACCGACTCCGCCGGGCACTACACCATCTCGGGTCTGCCGACGCCGGGGACCTACGACCTCACGTTCAGCGCACCCCACTTCCAGGCGGGGTCCGACGTCGAGCAACTCGGGGGTGGTGAGAAGCGCATCGCCAACCAGGTCCGGCTCACCGCCGGTGGCGGCGAGATCGACGGACTCGTGACTGACGGTACCAACCCCCTGGGCGGCGTCACCATCACCGCCAATGCCAACGGTCGGACGCTCACCAGCGCCACCCCCACCACGGGCGCCATCGGCCACTTCGCCTTGACCGGCCTGTCCACGCCGGCGACCTACCTGCTCACTTTCACCAAGACCGGATTCGGGACCAAGACGGTGTCGGTCTTCCTGGGGCCGGGCGAGATCAACAACAACCTCACGGTCTCCATGGTCGGAGGAACGGGCCAGGTTACGGGTCTGGTGTCCGGACCGACGACTCCCGGCGGGGCCACGGTTCCCCTGGGCGGGGTCACCGTCACCGTCAACGGCGGCGCGGCGCCGGTCACCACCCAGACCCTGACCGCGGCGCCCCTCGGGACCTATGTCGTGTCGGGATTGGTCACTCCTGGCAACTACACCGTCACCTTCTCCAAGGGCGGCTACAACAGCCTGACGGTGCCTGTCACCCTGGCCTCCAGTGGCTCCGCCACGGGGGTCAACGCCACCTTGTCGCTCGGCGTCGGCCTGATCGCGGGCACTGTGACACATTGCACGGTCGCTCCTTGCCCTCCGGGCGCGATGGCCCCGTTGGGCGGCGTCAGCGTCACGGTCAGCGACGGCAATCCCGCCGACACTCGCACCACCATCACCTCGGACGCCTTGGGCGGCAGCCCGCCCGTGAGTTACTCCCTCTCGGGCCTGCCCGCGGGGGCGTATTCGGTGAGCTTCAGCCTGGCCGGCTACGCCACCCAGACCCTCTTCGTGCAGTTGGGCCCAGGCCAGTTGGTGGCTCCGGGCCAGCCGGTGACGGCGAACGTGACGATGGCGCCGTCGTCCTGATGCGCATCGAGGTCGAACCCCGCCGGATCACCGTCGCCCCCGGTCTTCCCACGATCATGACGGTCCGGGTGGTCAACACCGGCACCGTCATCAGTGGGCACCGGGTCCGCGTCCTCGGCGTCGACCCCCGCTGGGTCCACCTGGACCAGGATCAGCTCTCGCTGTTCCCCGACGCGGCCGGAGTCGTGGTCTTGTCGGTGACGCTACCGAAGGGCATTCCGGCCGGAGTCCGCCACGTCGGCGTCGAGGTCCTGGAACTGACGCCACCCGGCGACCGCCAGATGGTCGAAGTGGAGCTGACGGTCCCCTCGGAACTCGGTCTCAGGGTCGAACTTGATCCCGCCAGCACCACCGGCGGCCGGTCAGCGTCGGTCGGGGTGCTGGTCGACAACATCGGTAACTCCGACGTTGAGATCGACCTGAGCGGCAGCGACGACGAGGCCCAGGTCCAGTTCGCCTTCCGGCCCGCCTGGGCCACCCTGGCTCCGGGCGAGAGAACCTTGGCGACGGTGGCCTTGCGGGCCAAGCGGCCCTTGTTCGGCAGCCCTCGGATCCGGCCCTTCAACGTCCTGGTGGGACCGGGCCAGCCGCCGGTGAGCGCGTTTGGAACCTGGGTGCAGAAGCCCCTGCTGTCGCGGGGGGCGATCGCCCTCCTCGGTCTGGTGGCGGCCATCACCGTGTTCGCCCTGGTGCTCACCCTGTCGCTGTCGCGGGTGGTGGGCAAATCCAACGCCGACCGCGATCTCGCCCTGCAAGTGTCCCAGGCCAGCCAAGCGGGGGGCGGTGGGGGAGGCAGCGGATCCATCAAGGGAACGGTCAGCCTGCTGACCTCGGGTGTCGGTGTGAGCGGGGTGACGGTGGAGATCTTCAGCGCCGCCAACAGTGCCTCGCCGCTGGCGTCGGTGGCGACCACCGCGGCCGGCGGCTACCAATTCCAGGGCTTGGGGCCGGGGACCTACAAGTTGCGCTTCAGTGGGGCCGGCTTCACCCAGTTGTGGTATCCGACCAGCCTCACCCCTGACAATTCCAGCCCGATAACGCTTAATCCGGGCCAGGCGTTGGCCGGCATCGACGTCCGCCTGGGCGGCGTTCCGGCCACCCTCACGGGACTGGTCGTGGGTACTGACCCCACCGGGGCCACGGTGGCGCTGGAGATGCTGACCGCAGGTGCGACGACGCCGGTGGCTGCCCCGGGGACGGTCGGGTCGGCAACACCAACGACGGTGGTCGGGGGCGCGGGGGGCACCGGCGCCTCGGTGGCCGCCAGCGGCGCCTCGTCGGCGGGGCCCGCCGTCGTGACCACCCAGACGCTCGACGCCAGCGGCGCCTTCACCCTGACCAACATCCCCTCGCCCAGCACCTACGCGCTGGTCGTGGCCAAGGCGGGTTTCACGACCGTGACCCAGCAGGTCGACCTTGGGAGCGGCGAGCAGCGCAAGGGCCTGACCATCACCCTCCGTCAGGGCGACGGGTCGATCGCAGGCCAGGTCAGCACCGCGTCGGGCCCGCTCGGCGGGGCCACCATCACCGCCTCCGACGGCCACAACACCGTGAGTAGCGTCAGCCTGACCCAGGGACTGGTCGGGTCGTTCACACTGAGCAACCTGCCGACCCCCGACACTTTCACCGTGATTGTCAGCTCTCCCGGCTTCGCCAGCCAGACGCTGACGGTGCAGCTGGCGGCGGCCCAGCAGCTGACGGGAGTGTCCGTCAGCCTCGCCACCGGCGCCGGCAGTATCTCGGGCCAGGTGAGTGTGTCCTCGGGAACGCCTGCGGTGACAACGCCCGCAGGTGGGGTGACGGTCACGGTGACCAGCGGCCAACTCAGCCTGCAGACTGTCAGCCTAAGTACCGGAACCCCCGGCGCCTACCAGGTCAGCGGCCTCCCGGTGCCCAACACCTACACCGTCACCTTCTCCCGGCCCGACCTGGTGAGCCAAACCAAGGCCGTCACGCTGGATGCGTTGGGAACGGCCACCGCCGCGGGCGTCAACGCCACCATGACCTCGGCCACCGCCATCCTCTCGGGGACGGTGCTCGAGAATCACCCCGGCGCCTGCGGCACCACGTCGCCGCCGCCCACCATCGCCCCCCCGGAAACCGCCCCGCTACCTCCCACGACGGTGGCGCCGGTCACCACCCAGTGCCCGGTCGGCCAGATCACGGTCACCCTGAGCTCGGGGACGACCTCGTACCAGGTCACCTCGGCCGCCACCTCGTCCACCTCGCCGGGCGCCTACGAGTTCGACCACGTCCAGCCGGGCACCTACACGGTGAGCTTCACTCGGGCCGGGGGCGTGCCGACGTCGTCGATCCTCACCTTGACGGCCGGAACCCACAGAGTGCTGAACCCGGTGCTGGCCCCTGCCGCGTCCATTTTCGGGAACGTGTTCCAGGCCAATCTGACCCCACCCGCGCCGCTCCTCGGGGCCGAGATCCGGCTGTTCCGGGCCGACCAGTACCCGAACGGTCCTTCCCGCGTCGCCACCACCGGCGCCAACGGGTTCTTCAAGTTCGACAATGTCGACGCTCCCCAGAGCTATGTGGTCCAGTTCGCCTTTCCTCCCGGTTCCCCGGGTCAGTTCACCATGGAGATCCTCAACCTCGGGCTCAGCATGCAGGACCAGATCTGCGATCCGGCGACCCACAACTGTCTGGTGAACGCCCAGTGACCGACGCCACCGAGCCGCGGCTGGAGGCGGTGATCGGCGACGCCGAACTCACCCCCGGGCACCCGGCCACGGTCATGGTGCTGTTGCGCAACCTGGAAGGGTCCCCCCGTACCTACGCCGTGACCCTCCACGGGATCGACCGTGAGCTGGTCGTGGGGCCTGACCGGCTGGGCCCGCTGGCGTGGGGGGAATCGGCGAGCGCCGCCTTCACGGTCACCTTGCCGACCGGATTCCCGGCGTCGGACCTGGCCGTCAGCCTGGGGGTCCAACCACTCGATCCTGCCACCGGGGCCCCGCTCGGCGCTCACCTGTCGGTCGACATGGTTCTCGTGGTCGCCGACGGCACCACGATCAGCGCGGCGCTGGAGCCGGTGGACGTGCGAGGCCGGGACCGGGGGCGCTTCCTCGTCATCCTCCACAATCGGGGCGGCACCCCGATCCGGGTCGAACTTTCCTCAGCGTCGGTGGGCGACGAGGTCAGGGTACGTTTCGCGGAGCCATCGGTAGTCGTCCTCCCGGGCGAGGAGATCCAGATCAAGGCCCTGGTGCGGGCTGACCGGCCGCATTTCGGGAGCCCCAAGCGCCGCCCGTTCGTGGTCCGGGTCCAGGGCCGCTCCACCCCGGTGGTCCTCGACGCCTCCTTCACCCAGCGGGCGGTGGTCTCCAAATCTGCGTTCCGGATTTTGGCCGTCGTCGTTCTCCTGGGCGTCTGGATCACCCTGGCGGTGCTGCTGGTGGGCCGGTTGGGGGGCCAGGCCAAACAGCGGGCCTCCAAGAACGCAACCAGCGGCCCGGCGTCGGGCGCCGCCATCGCGGGCGGAGTGACATCAGGCACTGGAACCGGGGGCAGCGGAGGCGCGAACGGTGGAGCCGCCGGCGGTGCCGCGGGCGGCAGTGGGGCGGGCGATGCCGGTGGCGCCAGTGGCAACGGGGCGGCCGGCGGGGCGGGCGGGGCCGGCGGGGCGGGGACGGGGTCGGGAGCCGGCGCCGCAGCGGGCACCCGCATCAGCGGCAAGGTCAGCGCCGCCGACCCCTCCAATGTGAGCGTGAGCCTGGTCCCGACCCAGTTGGTGGATGAATCCAAGCAACAGGGAGCCTCCAACTCGCAGCTGGCGTCGGCCTCGGCGGCGTCGGCTGCCGCCGGCGGGCCAGGGAAGGTCCTGGGTGAGCTGGCGGCGCCCATCGTCGGCCAGGCCATCGGCTCCAGCGGGAGCACGACGACCGACGCGGACGGACTGTGGTCATTCAAGGGGGTGCATGCCCCGGGCTACTACAAGATCACCTTCACGAAGTCCGGCTATGACGCCCAGAGTTACGTCGTCACCACGACTGCCGACAATGCCCCGGTCCAGCTCGGCGCGTCCCTCAAGACCGGGTCGGGCGCCATCGGTGGGTCGGTCCTGAACTCGGCGGGGCCGCTGGGGGGGGTGGACATCACCATCACCAATGGCACGCTCACCCTGGTGACCCGCACGCCGACCACCGGTGCCGTCGGCACCTGGGCGATCAAAGGATTGTCCACTCCGGGTACCTACCTGATCACCGCAACCCGCAGTGGATACGCCACCGAAACCAGCCTGCAGACGCTCGCCGCGGGCCAGACGATCGGCGGGGTGGTGCTCAACATGAAGGCCGGGGCGGGGTCCATCACCGGCACCGTGACGACGACGTCCGCCAGCGGCAACGGCGTCGTGACCGGCGCCGGCGGCGGGGCGGTCAACCCGGTCGGCGGGGTGACCGTGACGGCGTCCACCGGGTCCACCACCTTGACCGCAACCACCTCCACGGCTGCCCCGGTCGGCACCTTCACTCTTCCCAACCTGCCCATCCCCGGGACCTACACCCTGACGATCAGTGGCGACGGCTGGACGACCCAGACCCAACAGGTGCAGTTGGCCGGTAACGCGGTCGTCAACCCGTCGATCGTCCCGACCACGGGGTCGGTTTCCGGCACCATCTCGACTCCCCACCGCGCCGATGGCAACTGCGCCGACAACCTGGCGGTGGGGCCGCCGGACGCCCAGGGCAACTCCGGCCTGGGCAATGCCGGATTGGTGCTGTCCAACGACCAGAACACCTTCAAGTCCCTGAGCGCGTCCGACCCGGCCACGGCGGGCCAATTCGCCCTGGCCGGGATCCCCCCGGGCCACTACACCCTGTCGGCTTCGGCCTTCGAATACGCGGGCCAGGTCACCCAGGTCGACGTGGCGGCCGGCAGCCCCGTCACCCAGAACCTGGTACTGCCGTGCGTGGGCCCGGTCGACCAGAAGACATCCAAGATCATCGGTCATGTGGGCGACCTGTTCAACCCCAGCGACACTCTCGTCCACACGGGCACCGCGTCGGCCAACGTGACGCCCGGGCTGTCCGTCGGCGTCGACGGAGCGGTCACCCCGGACTGCGCGCCTCCCGCCGGCCCCTCCCCGTGCGTGACCTACGCCGCCAACAGCGGCGACTACACCATCTCGGGCCTGACGGCGGGGATCCACACCATCAAGGCGTCCATGGCCACCGGCTTCGAGCCGGTCACCGTGAAGGCCGCGGTCGGGCTGAACACCCAGGCGTTTGCGCCGACTATCAATCTGCCCCGGCTGGACAAACTGACGGGCATCGTCAGCTCCAACGCGGGTGGCGTGATCGAGGGGGCGACGGTCACCTTGTATGATCCGAGCGGCAACAAGGCCAAAAAGGCCGATGGCGTGACCGAGGCCTTTGGGATCGCCAACCCGAACGGTCAGTACACCGTGGACAACCTGGTCCACGGCACCTATTTCGCGGTGGCGAGCGCCCCCCATTTCCTGCCGGCTACGCCCCCGGTCTCGGTGGACCCGGCGACCACCAGGACCGTCACGCTGCCACTCGACACCGACCAGGTGGCCAACTTCGCGCTCGACAAGCTGTCGGGTGCCCAGGTCTTCACGTGGCAGCCGACTGACGGCGGCGCCCTGGTCCCGCTGCCCAATGTTGCGGTAACGCTGACCCCCTCCCCTCCCGGCCCCGCGGCGACGACCGGGCCGACCAGCTCAACTGTGATCGGCGACCTACCGAATGGCGTCGCCGAGACAGTGACCTTTTCACCCCAGCTGAACTATTGCGCGATCCAGGGAGCCAGCAGTGCCAACGGGTGCCGGTTCACCCCCGGGTTGAACCAATCAGTTGTGATCAACGCCGTCCTGTCGTCACCGCCTCGGGCGGTCTCGGGTTCCCTCCAATGGCGCGAGGGCACCGTCGCCCAACCCCTGCCTGCCAATGGCGCCCAGATCACGATGAAGGGCGTGGCGTCGTACACCTTCGGAACGCCCGGGGCACCGGGGATGCCCAACATTTTGGCGTACGGAGTCACCATCAACCCAGGTGCGCCCAACATGAACTTCTCCTTCGGGACCTCGTCGGTGAATCTGGCCCCGAAGGCCGATTTCGTCGTGACCGCGCCCGGATTCCAACCGTTCTCCGCCACCGGGGTCACGACCGACCCGGGAACCCTGGGGGCGTTTACCCTCACACCCGTCACCGTTCCCATCAGCGGGACGGTCACGCTCTCCGGGAAGGCGGCCTTCGATACCTTCAACGGGATCAATGTCACGGTGGTGTACACGAACAACTCGGCCCCCGCCCCGGTGACGGTGACCGTCGGCCCCGATGGAACTATTTCCTGGAAGGACTCGGGGGCCCCGCTCAACCAGGCCTTTCCGGGCGCTTACACCCTTACCTTCAGCAAGGATGGTTACACCAACACCACCGTGAAAACCGGTGACATTCAGTCGGGAGCCATCGCCATATGCGCAACCGGCAGTTGCCCATTTTCGCTGGGCAACATTCAGTTGGTCAGGAATCACAGCATTATCAAGGGAACGACATTCCAACAGGTCGGTACCGACGCGCCCACCGTCCTCGGGAACGTAACGGTGACCATGGTCGACCCCGCCCACCCCGCCAATATCTATAGCGCCACGTCCGCTTCGTCGACCGGGACCTTCACCATCAGCGGCGTCATCGACGGAAGTTACAACGTCACGTTCGCCAAGACGGGGTTCGGGACGCAAACGATCCCGGCCACACTGGTGACCGGCAACGCCAACGGCACCGCAGCCTTGTCAGGGGTTGACGCCACCCTCTCTCCCCTGGTTCACCGCGTCACGTTGACCGTGAAGTCCCGGGCTACGGGGCTCGCGGTCAGCAATGGCGACGCCACGGTTGTCACCGTGCCGGCAACCACGACCGAGTCGACCGGAAACGACGGCAGGGTCACATTTTCGTTGAACGCAGGCGTCTCTTACACCTTTACCGCCACCCGGGCCCAGGGCGGCGCGGCCACGACCGGCACTGCCACCTTCACGCCCCCGATCAACAGCACCACCACCGACACCGTCCCCGGCGCGGCCATGCTCGACGAGGGCGAGATCAGCGGCTACGTCACCCCGATCGGCCTGGCGGGCACCGCGGTGGCGGTGACCGACAAGACCGACGCCACCAACGTGACGCCTGCCCCGGTCGTGGACGGCACGACCGGCTTCTACAGAACCTTCGTGAAGCTGGGTCCGACCCTCCCGATAACAGAGACGTACTCCCTCAGGTTCAGCGCCCCTGGCTACAACACCTTTACCGCCCCCGACGTCGTGCTGACCGATGCCAACCGGACTGCGGTCCACGTCGACGCCGCGTTGACCTCAGCCCACGGCGTGACGGTGACGGTGCAGTCGGCGGTGGGCCACTCCCCGGTCGGGTTGGGCGATGCCACGGTGTCGGTGGCCCCGGCCGATCCGTCGCCCCCCGCCAGCGCCGCCCAACCTGATCAGATGACCGACGGCAATGGAACGGTGACCTTCCACCTCAACTCGGGCAGCTCGTACACCTTTACCGCCACCCGCAAGCAGCTTGGGATGCAGACCACGGGAGTCGTGCTCTTCAAGATTCCCGTGAGTTCCAATGCCAGCGATTCGGTGACAGTCGTCCTTGATGAGGTCCTGATCAGCGGGAAGACCACTCCCAACGGCGCCGCGGGACCCGTCAAGGTTCTCATCACCGATCCCAATGGCCACCCAGGCGACACACCGGCGGTCGCCACCGCCGACGGCTCCTACAAGTCCTACCTGGCAGCCAACTCCTACACGGTCCAGTTCAGCGAGACAGGGTACGTCCCGTCGTCGACCATCGTCGATGTGACCACCTCCGGGGCCCAGCGAAACGACATCAACGGCAATCTGGTGCCGCTGACCCACACCGTGACGGTGACGGTTGCCTCCGCCACCGGTGACGCCCTGGCCGCCGGTGACACCACCGTCACCGTCAGCCCCGCCAGCGCCACCGGCACCGAAACCCCTCCCGGGGTGTTCACCTTCTCGCTGCCCGCCGGGGTCAACTACACCTTCACCGCCACCCGGGCCAAGGCGGGCATGGCCACCACCGCCACCGTCGCCGTCAACGTGGCCATCCTCCCTCCGACCATGGCCTACACCGCCACCGCCACCCTCAACGAGGGGCTGTTCACCAGCGGCGACAACCTCCTCAGCCCCACCACCGCCACCGTCGCCATCCACGACAGCACCGGCGCCGACGTGGCCGGCCTCACCGCCACCGGCACCCCCACCGCCACCCTGGCCGCCAACCTCGACGGCAGCGGCAAGTTCACCACCCCCTACCTGAGCTTCGCCACCCCCGCCGGAACCGGCTACCAACTCGTCTACAACGCCACCGGCTACACCTCCCAAACCCACACCGTCACCCTCACCGCCACCCCCACCAAAGTCACCGACATCCCCCCCACCCTGGTGCCGCTGACCCACACCGTGACGGTGACGGTTGCCTCCGCCACCGGTGACGCCCTGGCCGCCGGTGACACCACCGTCACCGTCAGCCCCGCCAGCGCCACCGGCACCGAAACCCCTCCCGGGGTGTTCACCTTCTCGCTGCCCGCCGGGGTCAACTACACCTTCACCGCCACCCGGGCCAAGGCGGGCATGGCCACCACCGCCACCGTCGCCGTCAACGTGGCCATCCTCCCTCCGACCATGGCCTACACCGCCACCGCCACCCTCAACGAGGGGCTGTTCACCAGCGGCGACAACCTCCTCAGCCCCACCACCGCCACCGTCGCCATCCACGACAGCACCGGCGCCGACGTGGCCGGCCTCACCGCCACCGGCACCCCCACCGCCACCCTGGCCGCCAACCTCGACGGCAGCGGCAAGTTCACCACCCCCTACCTGAGCTTCGCCACCCCCGCCGGAACCGGCTACCAACTCGTCTACAACGCCACCGGCTACACCTCCCAAACCCACACCGTCACCCTCACCGCCACCCCCACCAAAGTCACCGACATCCCCCCCACCCTGGTGCCGCTGACCCACACCGTGACGGTGACGGTTGCCTCCGCCACCGGTGACGCCCTGGCCGCCGGTGACACCACCGTCACCGTCAGCCCCGCCAGCGCCACCGGCACCGAAACCCCTCCCGGGGTGTTCACCTTCTCGCTGCCCGCCGGGGTCAACTACACCTTCACCGCCACCCGGGCCAAGGCGGGCATGGCCACCACCGCCACCGTCGCCGTCAACGTGGCCATCCTCCCTCCGACCATGGCCTACACCGCCACCGCCACCCTCAACGAGGGGCTGTTCACCAGCGGCGACAACCTCCTCAGCCCCACCACCGCCACCGTCGCCATCCACGACAGCACCGGCGCCGACGTGGCCGGCCTCACCGCCACCGGCACCCCCACCGCCACCCTGGCCGCCAACCTCGACGGCAGCGGCAAGTTCACCACCCCCTACCTGAGCTTCGCCACCCCCGCCGGAACCGGCTACCAACTCGTCTACAACGCCACCGGCTACACCTCCCAAACCCACACCGTCACCCTCACCGCCACCCCCACCAAAGTCACCGACATCCCCCCCACCCTTTTGATGACGGGGTCGGCCAGCGCTCTGGCCCCACGATCCGCGAATGCGGCACCGGCCGGGCCCGAAACCACCCCGGCTCCCCCCACCCGCACCGTCAGCGTGGCGGTCCGCTCGACGGTCGGCAACGCCGCCGCCCAGGGGGCCACGGTAACCCTCGGTGGCTCGACCCAGGCAACGGGCAAGGACGGAACGGCCATTTTCAATCGCGTGAACCCGGGGACCTATACGGTGGCGGCGGCGCGGAACCCGAACGCCCCGACGGCATCCGCCACCGCCCAGCTGGTCGTCGCGGCCACCCCGGCGGCCAAGGACCCGATCATCGTCGCCCTCACCCTCACCGAGGCGGCGGTCTCCGGAGTGGTGACGCCCCACGGCAGTGTCAACCTGGTTACCGTCCACCTGGTCAACGCCGCCGGAACCAGCATCGCCCCACCCCAGGTGAACGCCGACGGCACCTACCAGGCGTTCGTTCCCCCGGACCGCTACCAGGTAACCATGACCGCCCCCGGTTACCAACCGAGTGCCGCGGTCACGGTGGCGGCGACCACCCCCGGCCAGCAGGTGACCGGCGTCAACGCGACCCTTGGCCCGCTGGCCCACACCGTCACCATTCAGGTCCTGTCGGCGGTCCCGGCGCCGACCCGGACCCCGTTGGACGGCGCCGAGGTCACGCTCTCACCCACCACCGGGGGCACAGCCCCCTTCGGCCCCGTCACGTCAGGCCTGGTCGCCCAGAGCCACGGCGTCGTGACCTTCACCAACGTCCCTCCTGGCTATTACAACCTCGCGGTCGACGGCGGCCGGCTCAGCCCTGCTCACCAGTCGACGACAGTGACAAACCTCAACATCCCCATATTCGTGAACGATCCGTCCACGGTGCCGGTCACCATCCGTGAGGTCGAGATCTCAGGCGCCGTCTCGGTGACCGGAGGGGGAGGGCCGGCCACCGTCAACATAACCGGGACCCCGGCCGGGGCCCCGGCTCCGGTAACCGTGACCCCGGCAATCAAAGGCAATACCTATGACAGCTTCCTGGCGCCCGGGACCTACACCATCAGCGTGAGCGCCAACGGCGCCAACGCTCCGGCGCCGGTCACGGTCACCCTGGCCAGCGGCCAGCGCTCGGCGCAGGCGCCCGTGGCTCTGTCTCCCCAGGGCCACACCGTGAACGTCGATGTTGTCTCCGCGGTCGGCTCGACCCCGCTGGAGGGCGCCAGCGTCACCCTCGCCCCCGCCGCGGGTGGCGGAACCCCGCAGAAGGTGACCACCGGCACCGTGGGGGGCAACCACGGGGTGGCCAGCTTCCCGGGTGTGGGTCCCGGCACCTACACCGTGTCGGTTGACGGTTCCGGCCTGGCGCCGGCTCATGGGAGAGGAGCGGGGAGCGTGACGGTCCCCGCGTCGCCGACCGATCCCCCGCCCCTCACGGTGACGATCGAAGAAGGCGAAATCACCGGGACCCCCTCGGTCAGCGAGGGACCGGGGGCGGTTTCGGTCAAGGTGACGGGCCCCGCGGCGGCGTCGCCGGCCGTTGTGGGCGGATCCTTCGACATCTTCCTCCCACCCGGGGCCTACGGCGTCACCTTCAGCGCCCCCGGCTACGTCAGCCAGTCATTGAGCAATCAGGTCCTGGCCGCCGCGGCTTCGCTTACCCTGAGCCCGGTCCTGACCCCGAGCGACCATTCGGTCAAGGTGACGGTCAAGTCCGATGCCGGGGGGCCGGCGGCCGCTGCCGCCGTCACCCTGAGCGGCAATGGCGGGCAGCGGTTCGGCCCGGTCGTGACCGGTTCCGACGGAACCGCCACGTTCTCGTTGGTCCCGCCGGGGTCATACTCCGTGTCGGTGGACGGGAGCCACTCGCCGGTACCCCATCAGGGCCTACCGTCAGGCACCAGCGGGGCCATCACTGTCCCCTTCGCCCCGACGGCCCACGACCCGGTGACGGCCACCGTTTCCCTGGTGGAAGGCCAGCTCAGCGGGACGGTCTCGGCCAACCCTGCCACCGGTAGCAGTTGCCCGGCCTCGGCCTTGGTGGACGTCTCGGTCACTGGTCCGGCCGCCACGACGGTGTCGGCAGCGGCGGGCGGCAGCTATCACGCCTTCCTGCCCCCGGGCCGGTACACCGTCACCTTCAGCGCCGCCGGCTGCCAGTCGCAGACGGCGTCGGCGACGGTGACCGACGGCCACACCACGACCCAAAACGGCTCGGTGAGCTGACCGACGGCCACACCACGACCCAAAACGGCTCGGTGAGCTGACCGACGGCCACAACACGACCCAAAACGGCTCGGTGAGCTGACCGCCCGAAGGCCGGGGTCCCGGCCAGGGTCCCGCCGAGGGCCCGATCAGCGGCGTTCGAGCAGCCCCCGGGTGTAGGCCGCCTGGCCGAGGTGCTGCAGGCTGTCGTCGGCCACGCTCACCAGGCGCACCCCGAGGGTGATCGGCGGGTCCCACCGGCGGTCCACAATCCGGTCGAGGTCCGCGGCGGTCAGACCCTCGAGCCATTTCCGGGTCCGCCGGTCGACCGCATCCAGATACTCCAGCAGCACCCCGGGACGGTCGGGGCGGACCGCGGTCACCTCGCCGGCCTGGTGGCCGTATCCGGTGTTTTGCGGATCCGGCTCCAAACCGAAATGCCGAGCCCAGTCGCCCGTCACCCAGATCTGGTCGTCGTCACGGAGTTGGGCGATGTGGTGGTCCTGGATTCGGGCCAGGTGCCAGACGAGCCAGGCGATGGTGTTGGCACCTGGGAGCGGCGCCTCGGCCAACGATTCGGGGTCGAGCCCGCTCACCACGTCGTGGGCCAATGGCGGGACCCTTCCGTACAACTCCAGCAACAGATCGGCAACGTCCATGGCTGCATCCCACCATGTCCCACCGCCTTATCGGACCCGCGGAAGTTATCGCGCCTACCCGATCGCCGGACCGCGTCCCGCGGGCGCCGCCCCGACCGCGTCCCGCGGGCGCCGCCCCGACCGCGGCATTCGCTTACTGGAGAATCGCCACGACGGCGCCGGCGATGCACAACAGGAGCAGCAGTATCCCGGCGATCAACGCCGGGACCCACGCCAGCGGAACGAGCGGGGGCTTAGGCGGGGGCGGCGGCTCGGGCGCAACCAGAGGCTCCGGGTCGGGGGGCGCCAGAGGCGCCATCACGACCGGGGCAGGGTTGAGCTCCACGCCGCAGCGGATGCAGTGGATCCCGGTGACGGGGTTGCGCTCGTCACAGTTCCAGCAGGCCAGTATGGCCACCGCCACCAGACCGGCGGTGCCGGGGAGGCGCCGGAGCCCGGGGTCGCCATCCCGCCCCCCCTCACCGGCGCCCATGGCGGCGGCCCGGATCCAGAACAGCGGATAATCGCACACCCGGCAGAAAGCTTGGGCGTCACGGTTGGTGTCATCCAACTGCGCCACCGTGCCGCAGGTGGGACAAATGACCTCGGTCGTCACCGCGCCCCCTCCGTCGTCACCGCGCCCCCTCCGTCGTCACCGCGCCCCCTCCGTCGTCACTGCGCCCCCTCGCTCGTCACTGCGCCCCCTCGCCGGGCCCCGCCAGGGTGCCGTCGCCCGTTAACCCGTCCAGCGGGCTGCCGCCCACCGGCGGCCGGTCTTCGGGGCCGCCCCCGATCGGTGGCCGGTCGCCGGGTACGTCGCCTCCATCGACGGCAGACCCGTCCCCAGGGCCCGACACCGCGCCCGACACCGCGCCCGACACCGGGCCCGACTCCGCTCCCGACTCAGGGCCGGTCTCTGAGCCCGACGCCGCGTCGTCGGCCAGGATCGCCACCCGCACCTCCCCCTCCAGGGTCGGCAGCACCGCGGCGACCGGTGACACGGCGTCGAAACGCGACATCGGCGGCCACAACTGCTTGTCGCGCACAAACAGCTCGAAGGTCACATTGGCCGGAAGCTCATCGATCACCAGCTTCACGAATTCGTCCTCGCGGACCCAGCCGGTGGATTCCACTCGCATCCGGACATGCGGAGCCCGGTGACCACCTTCGCCGGCCACGAAGATGCCACCACTGTCGTCCACCTCGGCCGGTCCCTGGCTTATCAGTTCCAGGAACTGAACCAGTCCCCTGTGGGTTCCCCGCCAGGCGAGGATCTGGGACGACTCCCTCACGATGCGGCGCTGCAGGTCGACCGGGATGGAAGAGTCGATGTTGCCCACGCCGATCCAGGACCCGAGCCAGCGCACCAGGGGAGCCGGAGCCACCGTGACGTCGACCACGTTGGGGATGTTGTCCACGCCGTCGAGCAGCGTGGTGGCCAGGTCCTGGAAGAGGGACACAAAGCGGATGAAGAAGTCGTCATCGAGCATCCCCATCGGGAGCTGGCCGATCAGCCAGTCGGACCGCCTCACGACGCCTCACCCGGGACTGATCGGAGAGCCCCGGAATCCCTGTTCATCGCACCACGACCTGGTGGCCGGCCGACAGGAACAGCGACTGGCGATCGAGGCGGATCAGCTCCCGACCACTGCCGTAGCGAGCCCCGGTACGCAGGTCGAACTCGAACAAGAGCACCTCATCGACGCGCTCCACCCCTTCGACCGCCTCCAACAGCTGGGCCAACGGCGCCGCATTGAGGTCGGTATCGAAGGGCCACCCGCCCGCGTCGACCCCGCCCACCAGGGGGTTGACATAGCGGTACAGCAGATCCAGGGCCCGCTGCCGCACCAGGCCCGCCGGTCGCCCGGGCAGGGCATGCAGGAGGGCGGCCACGGTGACACCCTGGTAGAACGGGGTCCCGATCTCGACGGTCGTCCCGAGGATGCGGCGCTCGTCGAGGTTGGCCCGGATCTGGCCGACCAGGGTGTCGGACAGCGCGAAATCGTCCAGCCGCTGGTCGTCGGGGCCCCGCCGCACGTGGGGCACGACCAGCACCCGCACCGGACCGGCCGGCTCCCGGGGGGCCAGACACCGGGCCCGGGCGACCTCGGCTGAGGCCTCCAGCGTCAACCGCTCGAAGTCCCTCACCGTCACCGCCCGCTGCCCCGTCCGCAGCGAGAGCGGACCGCGCAGCTTGGCGTTGCGGACCGTCTCCGCGTCGACGCCGCCTCGCGCCGGGGCGCTGTTGCTGACCCGGTCGACAAAGGCCACCGTGCTGCGCAGCACGGTCAGCGTGCCCGAGCCCACATTTCCGGCGGCCCCGCCGCCATGGCGGTACCGGTCCACCACGATCTCGGCGCCGTCGGGCGGAATAGCCCCGTGCTGAACCACGGTGCCATCCGCGAAGCGCACCGACGGTCCGAAGGTGATCTCACCGGTGGCGCCATCCCATACGTAGACCCGGTCGTTCTGGGCAGAGTTGCTGAAGTCGGTGACCTCCTCCCAGGCGTCACTGCGCCCCGCGCTCACGACCCGGACGGCCTCACCCTCCCGGCGGGGCAGGACCGGAGGCCGGGAAATCGTGAACCGCTGACCGGGGCGTCCGTCGCTGCGGCTCAGCGTCTCGGGTCCCAGCACCCGGGCATGCTCGGCGGGGACGGTCCCGCCCAGGCTGTCGGCCCGCACCGAACCGATCTTGGGCGACGCCTGATAGCGGGGCTGACCGGGCCGGATCGGTGTCAGCCGGGCCCGCAGCCAGAACGCCCGGGTGCCCCCGATCGACAGGGACTGCATCCCCAGGGGCACCAACAAGGTGACGAAGCCGTTGCGGTTCAACCCGCCGGTCGTGTCAGCGTGGACAGGAAGCGGGATCCACGCCTCGCCCGACCAGGCCTCCCAGGCGAGGGGAGGGTCGGTGGGGTCAACGCCGATGCCCTCGATGGACGCGGTGATCGTGAGACGAATGGCGTTGCCCGCCAGGTTCTTCTCGAACCCAAGGTAGATGGCGTCGCCGGGAGTGGGCGGCGCCGAGGTGAAGCACACCGTCTCCGCGCCCGCGTAGCGCAGGTCGTCCCACGCATCGACGAAGTACTGGTCGTTGCCCGCCTTGCCGGTACGGGCGGCAAACAACTTCGGCGGTGCGACCACCAGGTCCTCAATGGTGGAGAACAGCACTTCCTCGCCGCCGGTCGAGATCGCAGTCGTCGCCACCTCGGTCCCGGCGGGCACGACTACGGGATGGTCGAGCACCGTTGACAACCAGAAGGTGAGGTCGGCCCGGGCCACCGACGGTGGGAACGGCTCGACCCCGACCAGTTCCAGGAACCGCACATAGAGCCGGTCGGGAACCTGGTTGAGCCGGAACAGGATCATCTCACTCATCCAGGCGAACAACTCGATGAGGGCGACGCCGGGATCGGCCAGGTTGTGGTTGGTCCACTCGGGGCAGTAGCGGGGGATCAGCCGTTTGGCCTCGTCGACGATGTCCTGGAAGCGGCGGTCGTCGAGGTTCGGCGCGGGGAGCGCCATTACGAATCCTCTCGGGGGATGACGTAGAAGGGATAGACCAGGTTGCGGCGGTCATTGGTGGTGCGGATCTCGTAGGTGAGGTTGATCCGGACCATGGCCGAGTCCTTGGGGTCGGGGATCACCTCGACATCCATGAGGTTGACACGAGGCTCCCATTGGGCCACCGCCTCGCGGACCGCCTGGGCCATGAGGCCCAAAGTGTTGCTGTTCACGGGCTCGAACAGGAGGTCCCAGATCTTGCACCCGAAGGCGGGACGCATGACCCGTTCGCCGGGCGCCGTCGACAGGACCACGCGGATGGCGCAGTCCAAGGCTTCGGGACCGGTGGCCATGGAGATGGCTCCCCGATGGTCGACACCCATCGGGAATCGGATGCCCCGGCCGATGAAGGACGGGTCGGGGCTGGCACCCTCGGGCAGCCGCATCGGGAGGTTGGGTTCCGTGGAGCTCATCAGTTGATCTGGACGACGCCGCCCTTGACGGCAACCATTCCCGAACCCTCGACCTGCACCGCCGCCCCCTTCAGGCTGGCCTGGGCGCTGCCTTCCAACGCCAGTTGGGCGCTGGCCTTGAACGACCCTTGGACGCCCTCCAGCGAAAGTTGGTTCTTGGCTTTGATGGTGATGTTGAGCCCTTCTATGGCGATCGACCCGTCGGCAGCGAAGGCGATCTTGGTATCGCCCGCCTTGACATTGACCGGGGTGCCGGATGGAACCTCGAGGTCGACCTTGTCCTTGGCCAGCTTAAAGGTGTGCTTCTTCCCGTCCAACTGCAGCATGACGAACTGGGTGGCCGGATCGGTCCCGTCGGAAAGGGTCACGACATGGCCGAGGCGGGAGGTCATCCCCCGCTCCGACACCTTCCCGTCCTTCACGGTCCACGCCGGGATACTGGATTTGTCGCCGAACAAACCCCCGAGCACGACCGGCTGGCGGGGGTCGCCCGCCTCGAAGGCCACCAGCACCTCGTCGCCCACCTCGGGGATCCACACGTTGCCCCTCGACTTGCCGCCGCCCACCGACAGCAGCCGGGCCCACGCGCTTTCGTCCTTGTTGCTCAGGCCCGGGTACCGAACCTTGACCCGCCCTGTCTTGTTAGGGTCGTTGATGTTGGTGACCTGACCGACGACGAGGCCGGCGTGGCTGGTGGCGGCGTGGGCGGTGGCCCGGCTCCCGCCTCCCGAGCCGAGGACGTCGACCAGCGAGGTCGGGCGGCGGTCGCCGGCCACGAAGCGGGTGACGAACGCGGTGCCGGTGCTGTAGATGTGCTCGACCTTGGTGACGGGATACTGGCCGCTCAGCGGTCCCGCGTCGATCACCTTGACCGAACCCCCGGGCTTGATGTGGCTGGTGCCTTCCGCCGTGCCCCGAGCGGTGACGGCGCACGAGGCGGCCCGCTGGGCCAGCGCCTTGCTCAGTTGATCGGCCTCATCCTGGGAACTGGCGGCCACGCCGGCGGTGAGAAGGACGGCTTTGCCGAAGGCGTTCGAGGGCGAGGCGACGACGTTGGCGATGACCGAGGTGGCCTTCACCGGTGCCGATGAGGTCGTGGCGGTGGAGGTGATCTGGGCCTGGCTCTTTCGGTCCCAGCCGTCGACCGTGAAGCTGTCGGGATACTGGCCGCTGGCCCGGACCGAGAAGCTTCGGAGATCCTGGTGCAGGGTGAGGCCGACCACCGTTCCCGCGGCTGGCCTCTTGAAGTAGAATGTACTGCCCTCGACCCACCAGTCGAACCCGGCCCGGCGGGCCAACTCGGTGATGAGTCCGAGATCGGAATCCACCTGCAGCAAGTAGTCGAGTTTGAGCGAGGTGTTGTCGGTGCTGGCACTCAACCCGTACGGTGCGACGACTTTGCGGACCACGTCGGAGTACGTCATCTCGAGGTAGGTGGTCACCACGGTGGGCCGGCCCATGCGGTGGCTCTTGTCGTGGCCGACGACGACCAGGTGGGGGTGCTGACCCTCCTGCTGGTCGGCTCCGATCGAGGTGACCTCGACTTCGATCAGATTTCCCCCGTCGGCGGCCAGGATCGAGATCGCCGTGCCCAGCTTGACCTTGTTGCTCGTCAGATGCACATAGCCGGGGTCCGCGAAGCGCAGGGTGCAGCGACCCGGGACCTGGAGCTCCCGCTCCACCCGCAGGTCGATCAGCGCCTCGACCCAGGTCTCGGGAAGGGCCTGACCGTCGAGCTTCACGATCGGTGCGAGGGAGATAGGCATCGGCGCGGGTCAGCGTCAGTGCAACTCGGGGATGGCCAGCAGCATGCCGGGCCGCAGCGACAGCGGGTCCTCGATGCCGTTGCCGTCCGCGATGCGCCGCCATTGGGTGGAGTCACCGAAATGGATGGCTGCGATCCGGTCCAGCGTCTCGCCGGGCTGGACCCGATGAGTGCGATGGGGGAAGGGCGTACCCGACGTCGGGTTCTGGGGCCCGAATGCCAGCTCCTCCTTGTACTGGAGCAATGACAGGTCCGCCTTGGCCCGCAAGGGAACCCCGGTGGAGCTGAAGTAGGTGAAGTTCAACGTGAGCGAGGTGATGACCGCCTTGAAAGAGTGGAGATCGCCCCAGTGGAACACGACCCAAGGGGGCCGGGCGTTCTGGGTCACCTTGCTGGTCCCCGGCAGCTTGTCGTTGATCTCCATGAGCTTGAGCAGCTTGGACGTGTACTTGGTAACGGGCTGGCCGTCGCCGGTGGTGTCGAAGAACAGGCTCAGGCTGAAGGTGCCCGACGACGCCCCCTCATAACGAAGTTCCGGCACCCCCCGGCCCGGGGCCGCGGAACCCTGCCAGGTGTTGGAACGGCTGACGGTGAGCGACTCGGGGTTGAAGAGGCACGGCAACGTGACGTTGTCCTCGGTCTTCAGAAACGCCTTGGCCGACATGTCAGAACACCCCCGGATGGTGACGAAGCCCGCGCCGCTCGAGCTCGTCGATGACCCGCTGCTCGAGAGCATCGATGATCGCCTCAAGGGTTGCGGCGTCGATGCCCGAGGTGGTCATCGCCTCAGTCGTCCTGGTCGAGGTGTCAAGGCGGCGGACGGTATCCCAGGTGCTGCGACGCACGATGGGTGCGTCCCCGGGTCGGGGGAACGCGGGGTCGGCGACCGCCGGCAGCGGCGAGGCTGATGACGACGCTAACGGTGAGGTGGACGACTGGCGGAACATGCCTGCGGTGCGCTCGACCAAGCTTCCTCCTGTTTTCGTTTCCGGCGTTCGGGCGACCGACGCGGGTACCGGGGTGATATGTCGTGACAGTGCGTTGAGGGCGCCCCCCATGGCGCTCACCGGCATGCCCTGGGCGCCCCACGCCAGGCGGTCGTAAGAGCGCCGGGCCGGAGGCGCCGCCAGGCGAGGCGCCACGAGAGCCCGGGCCAGGCCTCCGGTGTGCTGGGCCAGGGATTCCTCCGGACTGGGCCGGTCGTCGCCGAAGAACCGGGGTTGCGACGACGGACGGGACACGTGCACCAGCTCGTGGGCCACTATCTCGGCGCTCCTGGCCGAGCGGTCGGGCAGCCGGCGCAGGTGGATCACCCCGCCGATCGTGGCTGCCGCCTTGCCTGCGGCCGCCAACGCCGCCGTGGTGCCGGGCCCGGTGCGCATGGCCACGCGACGGGGACCGGCGATGGCCCGGGCCAGCGGTTGGAAGTAGTGGGGTAAGGGCCGGGGCTGCTCTGCGGGAGCTCGTCGCAGGGTTTCACTGAAGCGCTCGGCCGCCGAGGATGGGAAAACGGGGCGGGGACCCCATTCGGGCCAGGTGGTCCGAGCCAGCCGCCCCCCTTCACGGTCCCCCGAGCGCGACTGGCTTCGGGCATGGAAACCAGCACCGGGCGGCGGCGCCGGCAAGTGGGCGGGACGCGAAGGGAGCGGCCGGTGGCGCCTGACCGCAGCCATGGAGCTGTTGAACCCCGGCCAGGTGCCTGCGGCGATCCCAGCCTGGGTCGCCGGCTGCGGATGCGAGGCGACCGGGGCAACCGCGCGAGCCAGTCCGAGGCTCCCAGGACGCGATCCGGCCGAGGCCCCGAAGGGCCGCGGTACCGCGGCCGCCCAAGTGGTGCCGGCCCGCGGGCCGTCGAGCCCACCGGGCGCGACCGGCCGACCCGATGCCCAGTTGGAACGCGGACGGATTGAACCGATGGAAGGCAAAACTGCCCCCGTCCATCCCGGCTCCAAAGGAGCGGCGGGCCGGTATGACCCGGCGGCCGCGGCCCCCGACCTGGCGACCGGCCGCCAAGAAGTGAACGAAGGCGAAACCAACCGCGTCAACGCCAATGCCGGAAGGCGGCCGGGGTGGTACGACCCAGCGGCTGCCGACTGGCCGAATGGCCGGGCGAAGCTCGGGAGGTACCCGGTAGCGGGGTCGATCGAGCGTCGCGAACCCGACCCCGAAGAGGCGCCCGAGCGGTAAACCACCGGCGGGAGCCCTACCGCCTGAGTGGGCGAGGAGCGATACGACCCCGCCCGAGGAGCCGAGGCCGGGCGGAAGATCCCGGCCCCCGACACGGAGACCGGTTGGTACCACCCCGCCCGTCCGCCCGGGCCCACTGGAGCCAAAGCAGAGGCCGGGCGGAAAGTCCCGGCCGGTGCGAAAGCGGGCCGGTACCGCCCGATCGGCGCCACCGAGCGCGCCAGACCCACCGCCACCGGGCGATACCAGCCTGCCGCCGCCACCGAAGCCGCCAAACCCGGCGCCGTCGGCCGATACAAGGCCGCCGCCGACACCGAAGCCGCCAAACCCGGCGCCGTCGGCCGATACAAGGCCGCCGCCGACACCGAACGAGCCACCCCAGCCGGGCCAAACACGCCCGCCGGCGCCACCGCGCGAGCCACCCCAGCCGGGCCAAACCCGCCCGCCGGCGCCACCGCACGAGGCAAACCCACCGCCGCCGCCCCGCCAGCCGGGCCAAACCCGCCCGCCGGCGCCACCGCACGAGGCAAACCCACCGCCGCCGCCCCGCCAGCCGGGCCAAACCCGCCCGCCGGCGCCACCGCACGAGGCAAACCCACCGCCGCCGCCCCGCCAGCCGGGCCAACCCCGCCCGCCGGCGCCACCGCACGAGGCAAACCCACCGCCGCCGCGGCAGCCGGTCGGTGCGTTCCCGCGTGGGCCGACCACGCCGATCCGGACACCGAGGGGTCTCGCGCCGGGTGGTAGGCGAGACGGGCGGCCCGACCGGCCGCGGAGCCAGGCGGGGGACGGTACATCGCAGCCGGTGCGACCGAGGGGACCCCTGGCGACGAGGCGCCAACCGGTCGGTAGAACCCCGACGGCGCGAACGACCGCAGTAGGCGGGGTGTGAGGACGACGGGCGAGCGAGCCCACCGAGACGGCGAGAACGAGCGGGCGAGATCGGCGCCTGGGGCGCCTGCCTGGCGTGGAACCCCAAAGGGGGTAACCATTGCCCCGGTGGCCCCCGGGACGCCGAAGGGGCGGGGCGTCGATCGCTCGGTCGCCGCCCATCTGATCGGGGTGTACAAACTGACCGGCGCCACGGCTCGGGTCAAGGTGGCGCCCCCGGTGGCCAGTGCCAAGGCGGCCGTGGTTCGGTGCCACCCAGGCGCCGACCTCCCCGCGGCGGCGGTGCCCACCGGTGCGGGGTCGCCGGCCGGTTCCACCCCTGCGGCAGGAGCGTCAGACCTGGCCCGCCCCGGCTGCCCTGGTGCGAAGTGGCGGGAAGGCTTGGCGGCCGCCACGATCGACGACCTCATGAGGCGAGCCAGCGCAGGCGACGGTTCCGAACCGGTGGGCGCCGCCACCACCCGAGGCAGCGATCCCAAGGCCATCGCCACCCCGAACCGGCTGGCCACGTCGCGCCTCATGCCGACGTCGGGGGGCGCCACCTCCGCGGCGGCCGCCACCTCTCCGGCCCGAGCCGCGGGGTAAACCGGCCGATGGCTGGCAGCCACCTGTGGCTGGGGGCCGGGCAACGGGCGATCGGTGCCGCCCGGACCGGCAGGCGACCGGCCCGCGGCCCGATCCGGGACGCCCGGGGGCAGGGTCGCACGCTCGAGCCCGGGGGTCCCCCTCGCCGCCCCCAGTGCCTCTCGAACGGCCCCGGGCGGCGAGGCCGGTAGTGACCGTTGCGGCATCGGTGGGGCCGGGACGGCGACTGGACGAGTCCACCGGGAGGCGGCACCGCTCCGCCCGGCGGCCACCTGATCGGCGCCGAAAGCGCTCCGCCCCATCTGCGGTCGTACTGCCCACGGGGTGGGGGCAGGCACCAGCGACCGGTTGCCAATGCCCGCCCGCGACCAGCCGAGTAGGCCAACCGACCGTTCCACCAACGGGGATCTCGCCATGTCCGCCGCCCACTGCCGGCGGGCCTGGCCCGCCATCGGCCTTGTCTCCCGCGAGGAACCGGCCCCGGGCGACGGCGCCGGCCCGGCCGGGCGAGGAAACATCCGGGCCAGGGCAGCGCCCGCGGCGGCACTGACCGGCTCCGCCCCCCGAGCGGTCGTCCCCACGACGCCCTGCGATCCTTCGTTGGCGTCATTCGGCGGCGCCGCACCACGACGTCCGTTCCCGTGAGATTCCGGGGGGGCCGGGCGACCTGCTCCGCGAGCCACCGCCCCGGCGAGATCTCCACCGAGGCCGCCCGATCGGGCATCCGGCATCGGGGCGGTCCCGCCTGAGGGAGCCAGGCCGGCCTCACGAACACCGGCCGCTGTCAAAGGGGCCCGCGATTGCCCCACCCCGGTTCCGGAACCACCCGCCAGGGGGCTCCCTGCCGGGATCGCAGAGGTCCGGGCAGACGGGTCGGAAACACCCGCGCCTGCGCCACCCGACGGCGGGCTGGGTCTCCGCACCGACGGAAGGGCCGACCGGCGGGCCTTCAGGCCGGCGACGGCCGACCGGCGGGCCCTCACGCCGGCGACGCCACCAGTCGTCCCATCCGACCGAGGCGCCGTTACTCCCGGACCGCCGCCGGGTCCCCGGCCCGAGGGCGGGGCCGAAGGGCGCTGGGTCGCGCGGCCGGGACCGGCACCGATGGTCATGGCCTGACGGGCCACAGCTTGTGGTCGACCTACGGCGACACTGACCCGGCCGCCCCCGACTTGCGAAGAGCTGGCGGTGGGGCCGTCGGAGCCGGCCGTACCTGATGGGCGCCGATCCGGGACCGCGTCGCCCCGGGTCAGGATGGCGGGCAGCCGGGGCCGGTTGCGCGACGCGGCCACCTCGGCGGGAGTGGCCCGGTTACCCCCGGGACCAGCCGCGGCAGGCGGGGCGGCCGGGCGGGGTGCCGACATGGGTCCCGCGGCGCGCACCTCGGGAGGCGGGCGTATCGGTACGACCTTGGGCGCCAGCCGCCTGGTGAGCGAGGCGGGACTGGTGGCGGGACCAGCCGCCGACAGGCCCGAGGTGGTCGTAACCCGGCGCAACCCGCGCCGCGGGAGGGCGGGGGCGGCGTTCGACTCCCAGAATGCGGCCAGCAAGGGGTAGGTCGGTGGCGCCACGGCCAGCCCTGCGATCGGCCGGGGCACGGCGCTGCGGGTAGAGCCGAGGGTCTGGCGACCCGACAGCGAGCGGCCAACGGCAAGGCCGAAGCGCGCCGTCGACTGGGCCACCTGGCCGACCATCGGGAGGCGGTTGGGCGACCGTCCGGCGCCGCGAATCCGGAAATGCCCGGCGGCCAGGCGGCCGAGGGAAGGCGGTGGCGGAGCTTCCATCTCAGTCGAAGGTCTTGGAGCGGAAGCCGTGGTGGGCAATCTCCAGCTCCTCCTGGAGAGGCTCACCCGAGGTGACGTCAAAGTTGGGGCCGGTCCAGCGCACTGCGAATACCTCGCTGAACTCCCAAGCCCGCTCGCGCTCGTTCTTGGTGTTGACGATGGTGATGGCACCGGTGCTACGGGTCAACCTGTTTCCGTTGGCCGCGAACGCATCACCTGCCGACTGGTTGACCCATTTGAACAAGGCGTCGCTGTCGGTAACCCCGCGCTTGAGCACGATGTGGGGCCAGCTGATCCGTCCCGGCAACTGGTGGGTAAAGCTGTTCTCGCCACCCTCTTGGAACTCCTCCACGGCCACCTTCAACTCCAGCCCCGACACCTCGGTAAAGACACCGATCTCGATGTCATCGACCTCGAACAGGAAGCGTGATGCGACAGGCGTGTCGCCGTGGAAACCATCCATGTCCGGTGTCATTGTTGCCGCACCGCCTCCCAGGCTCGTGCGTTGAGGGACGCAACCCCCCGGATCAGCCGGGCACGATCAGCGTGCTCCAGGTCCAAGAGGTCATCGAGGCTCCAGTGCAGGTGATAGGCCAAGTAGAGGATCTCCTGCCAGAGAGCCTCCGGGGGGTACCGCATCATCGGCCGCTGGCTGGCACCTCCTCGATGGCGCTGCGGCGCCCCGCGGGCCGTTCCTGGGGACCCAGGTCAAGCGGACCGGGGGCCCCTTCGGTGACCGCGGGTGGTACGGGAGCAGACGCCGGCGCCACCGGGGCGGGCTGCCTCGGCGGGGGCTTGAGCAGTTCCTGCTGAGCCTCGAGGAGATTCGCGATGTCCTCCTCTGTGCCAAAGTTGATGACGCCGTAGAAATCCTGGAGGTAGGCCAGATCGGCCGCGAACAGTCCCTCGATTTCGTAGGCGGTCACCAGCGTCAACGATCCTAGGGTTTTCACCACCCGGGCCAGAACCACAATGGTGAGCCTCGGATCGTCGGCACTGTTGATCGTCGGGTCCCGAAGCGGTTCGAGTTCGTCGCGCGCGGTTGCCAACCGCATGGTGCCCCGGCGATGCACTTCGCCGGTTTCGTCCAAATAACCCCGCGGCAGGATGAACTCGTACTCGGTCTGCATACCCCTACTTCTTGCGCTCGAGCTTCTCGTGAACCAGCGTGATGCTCTCGCTCACCGGGTCATTTGATCCGACGGTCAGGCTGTCCTGGGAAATCTTGGTGGGAAATGCCTTGAAGAAGTTCCACCGGGCGATTTCCGTCATCGTGGTGTCGTAAATGACGATCGAACCGTCCTTACGTTCGGCCCCGCGATTGTTGACGGACATGCCCTTCTCACGAATTTCGTTGAACCATTTCCAAATGTTGTCCTTGGTGGCATCGAGCGGCGCGATGCGTTTGACGGTGATCTCGCCGATCCACTTGGGCTTGGAGTACGCCTTGTGCTGCACATACGTCCCTTTGTCGGAACGCTGGGTGACGTCGGCCACTTCGATCTCGACGTCGAGGCCGCTGACCTCGGAGAGCGTGTCGATGACTTGCCCGTCGAGTTCGAGAAAGAAGTTGGTCGCGATCAGTGGGTCGGACTTGATCAGGTCGGTTACTGGCATGTGTGCTCCCTAGGTCTCGAAAGGACGGCGTTAGCTGGCTGTCTGCTTTTGCTGGCTGATGCGGAATATCACGAACTCGGCCGGCTTCACCGGTGCCAGTCCCACTTCGACGACCAGCTTGCCTTCATCGATCGACTCGGGCGGGTTGGTCTCGGCATCGCACTTCACATAGAAGGCCTGATCGGCCGAGCTCCCGAACAAAGCTCCCGATTTCCAGAGTCCGTTCAGGAAGCCGGTGAGGGTACGGCTGACCCCCTCCCAGAGCTTCATGTCGTTGGGCTCGAACACGGCCCACTGGGTGCCGTCGAGGATGGTGGTCTCGATCATGTTGAACAAGCGGCGGACGTTGATATAGCGCCAGTCGCTGTCCGACGAGAGGGTGCGGGCGCCCCACACCCGAATGCCCCGGGTCCCGAAAGGCCGGATGCAGTTGATCCCGATGGGGTTCAGCAGGGCCTGCTCGTTCTTGGTGATGGGCCGCTCGATATCCAGGCAGCCCCGGATGGTGTCATTGGCCGGCGCCTTCCAGACGCCGCGGGTCTCGTCGGTCCGAGCCCACACTCCGGCGATGTGACCCGACGGAGGGACAAACACCTCGCGGTCGCCGTTGGTGCCGGCCGGATTCTCGACCTTGATCCAGGGGTAGTAGAACGCCGCGAAGGCGGAATCATACATGGCGACGCCGGAGCGCCACTCCTTGATCTGCTGGGGGGTCATGCCGGGAGGAGAGTCGAGGATGGCCATACGGTTGCCCTCCAACTCGCAGTGGCCGATGAGGGCGGTTTGAACCGCCTTCCACATCCCGAGGTCGATCGTGCCGTCCGCCTTGGTGGCCGCGGTGATCAGGTCGGGTACCAGCACCATGGTCACCTCTTCGGCGATGGTGAGGCCGTTGATCCCGGTGCGGGCCGACTCGGAGCCCGCGAACTTCTTGCCGCTCACCGGGACATTGATTGGTGCCGCTTTCTCCAGCGGGAAGATGCCCGGCTTCAGCACTTCCAAGACCGAAGACAGGTCGACATCGTCGGCCAGGTCCACCTTGACCTTGACCCGGGTCGAGGCGGCGTTGACCACGGTCTCGGCGTTGCGGTCGCCGGGAGTAATCGTCAGGTCGGGGTAGGTCTCGACCACCTTGGGGCCTTCACGGACAATCAATGTGAAGGGATTGGGCCCGTCGCTGTCGTCGCTGTCGTCGACCTCAGCGGATTCGATGACCACCGTGAGCTCGGCATCCGGCTCGACGCTGGTGACCGTGAGGGGCTTGCCGAGCGCCCGATCGGCGGCCGGCAGGGAGAGCTGGGCCGGCTCCCCGGCCGGGGTGGTGTTGGGTATGCGGACGATATAGGCGATCGTCCCGCCGTTCTGGAAATATCCGAACACCGCCAGCGGGAGCATGCAGCCGTTCTTGAAGCTGCCGTACAGCTGCTCGAACGCCGTCCAACTGGTGACCAAGCGGGGCTTGACACCTTCGGGGTCGGTGGGATCGTCGTCGGGCGCTCTTTCCGTGAATCCGACAAAGGCCGCAATTGCGGTGGCGGCGGCCGTCAGGCTCTTCTGCGAAGACGGCACTTCTTCGACGTAAACGCCGGGAGCGGCATAGGTAGGCATAATTCCCCCTCAATGACTAGATACTTGGGTACAGCAAGGCTCAGGGGGGGCAGGGTTACCGCCACGCCAGCGCCACAGTGCCCCTGCGCAGTCCTCTGGATGCACGATAGACCATCAGAACGACCGTGTCATCAGGCATCGAGAGTTTTGACCGATCCTGGGAAGAGGATGGTGATCACGCCCCCCCACGCACAGTGACATTGGCCCGAGGACGTCAAGGCGGGGACGCCTCCGACCAAGGTCTGGGCGGCGGGCGGGGCCCACGGGCCGACGGTGACGGGAACGCACGGCATGGGGGTGAGGACCCCGAGGGCGGCCGCGGTGGCGGCGGCCACGGTGGGGTTGGCCAGGCTGGTGCACATCCCGAAAGGCGGGATGTTGACGATGGGCGCCATGTCGGTGATGCAGGCGGCCGGCTTTCCCTCAACCAGGACCCGCTTCACCGGCAGCACGTTGAGGACCGACGGGGCGAGGCCGAAGGTGCAGAGCAACTGCGAGGTGGCCGTCACCCAGGGCTGTCCCATTCACCGATCTCCCCTCGTCAAAGTCGCGATCCCTTCACCGATGCCGTCAGTGGTTGACCCGTCGTCGTCACCAGGCACACGACGCTGCGGTCGTGATGGGAGCTCCAGCTGCGGGCCGAAGGCAGCATGTAGGTGTAGAACAACGTCGAGTCGCGATAGTCGGCCCCGACATAGGTGGCGAATTGCTGGAGGCAGGCGCCGTCGGCGAAGCTCCGCAGCGTCGCCGTCCCGGGAAAGGCATCGGACGTCGATGTGGTGACCGCATTCCTGGTCAAGGTGCCATAGGTCACAAAGGCGTACACCTCCTGGGTGTGGGCCACCGCACACGACACCACCTTGACCGAGGTGATCTCGGCCTTGATGTCGGTGGGGGGAACCACGCAGTTGCCCACCTTGATCTTGAAGACCGAGGTGCCGGAACTCTTCGAATGGCTGCAGCCGGCCAGGAGCAACCCTGCGATACCAACCGCCGCCATTATGCGGGTCCTCACCTCTCCGGCAGGTCGGCCGGGTCCGGCAGGTCGTCCGGGTCCGCCCCGTCGCCCGGGAGGCGGGCCAGGAGCTCGTCCAGGCGAGCCTCCAGCCGAGCCGTGGTTGCGTTCTGCTGGGCCGCGAACCCCCGGGCCAGCTCCGCGGTGTAGTTGGCCAGGCCCTGCATCCGCTGCTCCAGCGCCATGCCCACGGTGGCCTGGAACTCGCTCATGCGCCGGTCCAGATCGTCCAGGCGTCGCAGGACCTCGTCATTGGATTGCCCGGCGGTCGGTTGCGTCCGGACTTCGACGCTGCGCAGGGCGTCGAGGACCAGTTCCAGGGCGTGCTCAAGACCGGCCGGCGCCGGGCGCTCGGGGGCCCGGAGCTCCGGGCGCTCGGGGGCCCGGAGCTCCGGGCGGAGGGGATGGGAGGGGCGGGACCCGGACGGGGCCTGGGGGACCTTCACGGGGCGAGCCGACGGGGTGGCCGAGGCCCATTCGGAACTACCTCCGTCGGTGGCCCAGCGCTTCAGCTGGTCCCGCCAATGGCGGTCCGCCAACGACATCTCACCAGGGTTCTCCCGGGTGGCACCCGAGGCGGAACGGTCGTCGGGGAGCTGGAATCGCACCGCCTTCCCGGTGCGGATCAGGGCGGTCCACCGGGTGCCGGTCGGATTGGACGCCACCAGTTCCGCGGCTACGTGGCTCGCCTCTTCGCAGCGGGCCAGCGTCGTGACCGCGGAGACCGGGTTGGCGAAGTCCAGCAGGGCGCACGGCGTGAGGTCACCGATCTGGTAACAGGCGACGGTCCAGGTCGTGTCCCCCATCCCGGGATCCGGGCGCAAGATCTGGCGCAGCGCCGACTCGTCACGGCTGGTCGCCAGACTCAGCAGGGCCTGGGCCGCCTGGTCCGCGGCCTCGTTGGCGAACTCCGACTGGGGTGGCTCGCGGGCCAAGCGGACGGCGGCGGTGCGGAACGACGCAGCCGCCACCGCGTCCAGCAAGGGCCGGTCCAGCGCCGGGGTTTCCCTGGTGATGATCTCGGCCGTGCTCTCGACCAACAACCCTTCGCTGACCCGCACCACTTACCTCCTGAGGCTATCGACCGCCAGGTCCGAGAGCCCCCATGTGTTGGTGATACTGCCACCGCCGAGGCAGTGTCCCGGCCCCACCATGCTACGACGGGTCCGCCCCGTGTGAAGCCTGCGGGACCCCTTTTTCCCCAACCGATGGCTAGGAACCGGTCAAAGGGTGCCGGGGCGCGTCGACCAGCTCGAGGTCAGGCGGCAGTCCCGTGATCTCCGCCTTTTCGCCCACCACCGACACCGAGACCCGGGCCCCGGCCAGCGGGATGCGGTCCACCCGGAGGCGGCCGATCTGTCCGGGCAGGGCGGGGTGGACCCAGACCTTGCCCCGGGGCACCCAGGGGTCGAGACGCAGCAGGGTGCGCAGCATGAGCAAGGGCGAGGCGGCGGCCCACGCCTGGGGCGAGCACGAGGTCGGATAGGCAACCACGGTGGGCATCTCCAGCCGATCGAGACCGCTGAACAGCTCCGGTAGGCGGCCCCCCTGCAGGACCGCGGCGTCGAGCATCCCCATGATGATCCGCTGGGCCTCCCGGACGTAGCCGTAGCGCATCAGGCCCGCGGCGATGATGGCGTTGTCGTGGGGCCACACCGATCCGCAGTGGTAGCTGATGGGGTTGTAGCCCTTCATGGAGGATGCGAGAGTCCGCACCCCCCAACCGGTGAACATGTCCCGGGAGAGGAGCCGCTTGGCCACCATGGATGCCTTGTCGGCATCGAGGATCCCCGTCCACAGGCAGTGGCCCATGTTGGATGTCAGGGCGTCGATGGGCCGCTTGTCCTTATCCAGCCCCATGGCCAGCCAGCCCCGGTCCTCGAGCCAGAAGTCCCGGTTGAAGTCGGACTTCAGCTTGGCGGCCCGGCGCCGCAGGTCCGTCGCCAGCTGCTGGTCGCCCTGCTCGCCCGCGAAGTAGGCCCGGGCCAGGTAGGCGCCGTAGACATAGCCCTGGACCTCGCACAAGGCGATGGGAGCCTGGGCGATGCGGCCGTCGGCGAAGCGGACGCCGTCGCCGGAGTCCTTCCAGCCCTGGTTGTACAGGCCCCGATCTGACGTCCGCAGGTACTCGACGTAGCCGTCACCGTCGCGATCGCCGAAGTTCTCGATCCAACCGATGGCCCGATCGGCGTGGGGTAGCAGCTGGTCCACGGCCTCCTTGGCCAGGCCCCAGCGGCGCAACTCGCCCAGCAGCATCACGAACAAGGCGGTGGCATCGGCGGTGCCGTAATACACCTTGCCCCCGCCGAGGGACAGCGACGGGGCGTCGCCGAAGCGCATCTCGTGGAGGATGCGGCCCGGTTCCTCCTCGGTCTTGGGGTCGACCTTGTCGCCCTGGAAGCGGGCCAGGGTCTGGAGCACGCCGAGGGCCAGATCGGGGTCGACCAGCAGCGCCATCCACGACGTGATGAGCGAGTCCCGGCCGAAGAGGGTCATGAACCACGGGGCGCCCGCCGCCACCACGGTGCGCTCCGGGTAGTCGGGGTCGAAGATGCGCAGCGCCCCCAGGTCCTCGGCGCTTTTGGCCACGACCATCCGCAAACCCTCGTGGTCGGTGTCCAGGTTGGGGACGCTGCGGCGCCACTGGGCCATGCGTTCGGCGGGCTTGGCCCGCTCGATGGGCTGGCCGCACAACCAGCGGGGTTCGATGGGCTCACCCTCGATGCTGCAGGTGAACTGCTGGCACATCGCCCACTCCCCCCGAGGCGGGATGATGACCTCGAAGCTGGCCAGGTTGGCGTCGAGGGTGGGAGGAGTGGAAAACGAGATCCGGATGCCCCGGCCGTGGGAGCCCCGCTTGTGGCGGAAGCCGATGCTGCCGCCCACATGCTCCACGATGTACTCCTCGTCGCCGACCGGCGAGATGACGCGCCCCTCCTTGACCTCGAACAGGTCGGCGAAGTCGGCGCCATAGGCCAGCTCGATGTGGCAGTAGGTCGGTTCGTCGCCGAAGTTGCAGATCACCAGGTCGTCGCGCATGCCCCGGCCGACGTAGCGCGAGCGGGTGATGAGGATGGTCGAGTCGGCCCGCCCCGGCCGGGGCCGGACCCGGCCCACGAAACGAGCTGAGAAGGGCTCGGTCGGTGACATGGCCAGTGGTTCGGGGGCCAGGCCGTTGACCTTCAACTGCAGCCGGGAGAGGAAACGGGTGTCCCGGAAGAAAAGACCCTCGGCGGTGCCCGGCGCCATGTCCCCGCCCGCCGAGGAGATGGCGAACGCCGAGCCTTCCACCAGGGTCACGGTGGACCCCGCAGTGATGATCGCCACCGCCTCGCCGGTAAAGCTCCAGGGGTCTATCACCGTGTCGAGGCTAGCGGTGCCGGGGCGGCCTTCCCGACCGTCGGTGACGGGCGCCATTTAGCCGTCGCACCTATTTCCCCTATGGCGGTAGTGGTAATAGGATGGGGCCGTGAGTTCGCCGTCTTCTACCCCCCTGTTCGAAGTCCAAGGCCTGCACGTCACCGTGGGGGCGACCGAGATCCTGAAGGGCGTCGACCTGGTTGTCGGCGCCGGCCAGATCCACGCCCTGATGGGGCCCAACGGTTCCGGCAAGTCGACGCTGGCCAACACCCTGCTGGGCAATCCCAGCTACCAGGTGACATCGGGACGGATCTTGTTCAAGGGCGAGGACATCACCGAATGGTCAACCGACGTGCGGGGCAAGGCCGGCATCTTCCTCGCTTTTCAGTACCCCGAGGAGATCCCGGGCGTGCCGATCATCCAGTTCCTGCGCCAGGCCCTCTCGGCTCGCAAGGGCATCGACCTGTCGGTCCTGGAGCTGCGGCTGTCGATCATGGAGTGGATGAAGAAACTGGACATGGACCCCGCCTTCGGCGACCGCTACCTGAACGAGGGGTTCTCGGGCGGCGAGAAGAAGCGCAACGAGATCCTCCAGATGGCGATCCTGGAGCCCGAGCTGGCCATCCTGGACGAGACCGACTCCGGGCTCGACATCGATGCCCTCCATGCCGTGGCCCGGGGGGTCCAGCAGGTCCGCCGGGCCCGGCCGGAGCTCGGGGCGCTGATCATCACCCACTACCAGCGGATCCTGGACGAGCTGACCCCCGACGTGGTCCACTTGCTGATCGACGGCCGGGTGGCGGCCAGCGGCGGTCCGGAGCTGGCCCGCCGGCTCGAGGAGGAGGGTTACGAGTCGTGGCGCTAGACGTGGAGTTGGTCAAGAAGGACTTCCCCATCCTCGACCAGCTGATTCACGGGCACCGCCTCGTCTACCTCGACTCGGCTTCGTCGTCGCAGAAGCCGGTGGCGGTGCTCGACGCCATGCAGCGGCTGTACGAGACCACCTACGCCAACGTCCACCGGGGTGTGTACACCATCGCCGAGGAGTCGACCCGGCTCTACGAACAGGCGCGCCGCAAGGTTGTCGATTTCATCGGGGCCGCGTCGGAGCGGGAAGTGATCTTCACCAAGAACGTGACCGAGGCCATCAACCTGGTCGCCTACTCCTGGGGTCGGGCCAACCTGCAACCCGGCGACGCCGTCCTGCTGACCGAGATGGAGCACCACGCCAACCTGGTGCCGTGGCTGCAGCTGAAGGCGGAGCGGGGCATCGAGTTGCGCTACCTCGGCGTTGACGGCAACGGCGAGTTGATCCTCGACGACCTGGAGCGAGTGTTGGACGGGGTCAAGCTGGTGGGCCTGACGCTGGTATCCAACGTCCTCGGGACCCTCAACCCGGTGGCCCGGGTGGCTTCGGCGGCGCATGCGGCCGGGGCTCTCGTGCTCGTGGACGGGGCCCAGTACACGCCCCATTTCGCCACCCAGGTGGGCGATCTGGGCTGCGACTTCTATGGGTTCACGGGCCACAAGGCGCTGGGCCCGACAGGCATCGGCGTCCTGTGGGCCCGCGAGACGCTGCTCAACGCCATGCCGATCTTCCTCGGCGGGGGCGAGATGATCCGCGACGTGCGATTGGACGGCTTCACGGCCAACGAGCTGCCCTGGAAGTTCGAGGCCGGCACCCCACCCATCGCCGAGGCGGTCGGGCTCGGGGCCGCCATCGACTATCTCCAGGCTCTCGGGATGGCCGACGTCCGGGCCCATGAGATCGAGCTCACCCGCTACGCCCTGTCGTCGTTGCAGGAGCGCCACGGAGATGACATCAAGATCTTCGGACCTTCCGACCCCGAAAAGCGAGGCGGCGTGTTGAGCTTCGCCTACAAGGACATCCACCCCCACGACATCTCCCAGGTCCTCGACGAGGTCGGGGTGTGTGTCCGGGCCGGCCACCACTGCGCCAAGCCGCTCATGCGACGCCTCGGCGTCGGGGCGACCGCCCGGGCGTCGCTTTACCTCTACAACGACGAGGCCGACGTGGACGCACTGTCGGCCGCATTGTCGAGTGCCGACCGGTTGTTCTCCTAGCTCCCTAAGGTGGTTTGACTCAGATGCCGGGCCTCGAAGACCTCTACCGCGAGATCATCCTCGACCATTACCGCAACCCCCGTAACCGGGGTGAGTTGCCGACCCCACCCGCGGTGCGGGTGGAAGGCTTCAACCCGCTGTGCGGCGACGAGATCGTGGTCTACCTCGACGTGGCCGGCGACCGGGTCCAGGACCTGCGCATCGGCGGCCAGGGCTGCTCGATCAGCCAGTCGTCGGCGTCGATGATGTCCGCGGCCGTGAAGGGCAAGAGCCTGGCCGAGGCCCGGGCGACCATCCGGGCCTTCAAGTCCCTGATGTCGATCCACGAGCAACGCCTGGACGGAGCCGACGACGGTGGGGCGGCGGCGGCCGCGGCTGACGCGGCCGTGAAGCTGGGTGACCTCGAGGCCCTGCAAGGCGTGGTGCGCTTCCCGGTGCGGATCAAGTGCGCCACCCTTTCGTGGAACACGTTGGCCCAGGGCCTCGACGAGGCTCAAGAAGCCCAGCAGGCGGCTGGCTAGCCCGGCGCCGGCGCCGCGGCGTCGTCGTCGTCACCTCGGAGGGAGCTCGGGCCTTGGGCCCTGACCGTCTCCACGTGCTCGAATGCGCCCCGGAGCTCGGCGATCCACGCCGCTTCGTTCTGACCCACCAGGCGGACGCACCAGGCCAGGGCGTCACTGCGGCTGCGAGCCACCCCGGCGTCGATCAAGGTGTCGAGCACGGCCCGCTCGGGCATCCGCAGCCGGGTCATGACCGGAGCGCTGGCGGTGGTGAAATAGTGCGTGGAGTCGCCGCATTGGGCGCCCCATGAGACCCGGCGCCGGAACCGGTGCTGAGCATCCTCAGCGATGCGCATCCGCTGCTCCCGGGTGTCTTCCCGGAACCGCTCGATGCGGGCCGCTTCCGCGGCCGCCTGACCCTCGGGCCCGGCGCCGGCCTCCACGTCGGGGGTCTTGAGGCGGCCGACCACCAGGATCTCGTCGTTGTCGAAGGTCACCGTCGGGGCGGCCACGAACCATCCGTCGGGTACCTGGCCCGCGAACCAACCGTGCAGCTTGGCTCGTTGCTCGGCCGTGGTGCGCATTGATTGTGTCGGTTGCATACTTACATGATTACACAACGGTGTCACGAAGGGGGAGTACCGAGGGAGTAATTTTTCCCCATGGCCCGCCGGCTGCTCCATCTCGACTGGGCCGACGTGCGGACCCGCATGACCATGGGGTCATTTGCCGGCAATCTGGCCGGGGCCTGCTTCATCTTCGTGTACCTCGAGTTCATCGCCCCGTTCCCCCCGCGCTGGCGCACCGAGTCCCTCCTCGACGCGGCGCTGGCCGCGGCTTTGCTGGCGGTCACCGCCTTTGTCCAACACCGGCTCATCCGGCGCCGCTTCGAGCGGGCCACGGCATGGATGGCGGCTGCCCGGCCGCCGACCATGGCGGAGCAGCAGGCCACCCTGAGCATGCCGTGGCGGGCGACACAGTTCTCGGTCGTCTCCTGGGTCAGCGGCGCGGTGGCCTTCGCGGCCTGGGCCTGGATACTCCACCACTCGGCCCTGTTCACGGTGCAGGTCCTCGTCACCATCCTGCTGGGGGGACTGGTCAGTATCGCCCTGGCCTACTTCCTCATCGAGCGGGCGGTGGTGCCGCTCATACCCCTCACCCTGCAGGGCGAGGCGCCGCCTCGATCGGCCTCGATCGGCATCCGGCCCCGCCTGATCCTGGCCTGGGCGCTCGGCTCCGCCATCCCCCTACTGGGCCTCGCCCTCCTGCCCCTCGACGCCAGGGCGTCGGCGGTGCCCGGCGCCGCGGCACCGAGCATCTCGCAGGCGGTTATCGCAGTGTCGCTGGCGGGGGTTCTGGCCGGCTTCATCATCACCTTCGCCGTGGCTCGCTCGGTCGCCGACCCGCTGGACCACGTCCGCAGCGGGATGCGGCGGGTGGAGGGCGGCGACCTGGAGGTGGTGGTCGACGTCGAGGACGGCGGCGACATCGGGCTGCTGCAATCGGGTTTCAACCGGATGGTGAAGGGGCTACGGGAACGAGCCCAACTCCAGGACCTCTTCGGCCGCCACGTGGGCATCGAGGTGGCCCAGCGGGCCCTGGCGGCGGGAAGTGGGCTCGGCGGCGAGCAACACTCGGTGAGCGCACTGTTCGTCGACTTGGTGGGCTCGACGGCGCTGGCCGAGGTCCTCCCGCCGGGCGAAGTGGTGGCCACCCTGAACGCCTTCTTCGACACCGTGGTCAAGGTGGTCAGCGAGGAGGGGGGCTGGGTCAACAAGTTCGAGGGCGACGGGGCGCTGTGCGTCTTCGGGGCACCGACCTTTCAGCCCGACCACTCGGCACGGGCCATGCGGGCGGCTCGCAAGCTCCATCAGGCGATCCGGGAGATGGCGCCCGACCACCACGGCCTGGCGGCGGGGATCGGAGTTTCCTCGGGGGTGGTGGTGGCGGGCAACATTGGCACCGAGCAACGCTACGAGTACACCGTCATCGGCCGGGCCGTCAACGAGGCGGCCCGCCTGACCGAGATCGCCAAGGGTCGTCCCCGGGGGGTCCTGGCCACCGGCGAGGCGGTGGCCCACGCCGGCTACGAGGCCAGCCAGTGGGCGTCGTTGGGGACGGTGGCGGTGCGGGGCAGCACCCAGCCGGTCGCCATCTACGAACCGCTCCCGGCGGTGGCTACTCGCGACGCCGGTCGCGACGCCGGTCGCGACGCCGGTCGCGACGCCGATGGAGGCCGCGGGGAGGCGGCGGTGGGAGAACCCGGGGATTAGTCGGCGGCCGGCACCGCGCCTCAGGCGGCGCCGGTCACCTCGTCGATCTCCCGCAGCACCTCCGGCGTCAGCTTTGCGATCACGTCGAGCGCCCCCATGTTCTCGTGCACCTGCTCGACGGTGCTGGCCCCGGTGATGACGGTGGACACCTGGGGGTTGGCGGCGCACCAGGCGATGGCCAGCTGAGCCAGCGAGCACCCGAGCCGCGCCGCCACCGCGGCCAGTCGCGTGACCCGCTGGTTGCGCTCCGGATCGGTCAACTGGTCCCGCAGCCACTCGTAGCCGGGAAGCGTGGCCCGGCTCCCTGCGGGGACCCCGTCGACGTACTTGCCGGTCAACAGGCCCGACGCCAGCGGGCTCCAGGTCGTGAGGCCCAGCCCGATGTCCTCGTACAGCCGGGCGTACTCCCGCTCCACCTTCTCCCGCTCGAAGAGGTGGTACTGCGGCTGTTCCATCACCGGGTGGCGCAGGTGGTGGCGCTGCGCGATCTCCCAGGCGGCCCGGATCTCATCGGCCGTCCATTCTGATGTCCCCCAGTACCGGGCCCGGCCGGAGGTGACGATGTCGTGCATGGCCCACACCGTCTCTTCGATCGGGGTATTGGGATCCGCCCGATGACAGAAGATCAGGTCGACGAAGTCCAGCCCCAGCCGCTCCAGCGACCCTTCGATGGCGTGGAGCAGGTACTTGCGGTTGAGGGTGTTGCGCATATTGGGGCCGTCGTGGAGGCCCCAGAAGAACTTGGTGGAAATGACGTAGCTCTCCCGGTCCCACCCGAGATCGGCGATCGCCTTGCCCATGATCCGCTCCGACTCGCCCCCCGCGTAGGCCTCGGCGTTGTCGAAGAAGTTCACGCCCGCGGCCCGGGCCGCAGCCAGGCATTCCATGGCCCGTTCCACGCCGACCTGGCCCCCGAAGGAAACCCAGGACCCGAACGACAGGACACTGACTTGCAGGCCGGAGCGACCAAGGCGGCGATAGGTCATCTGTGACATGGGCAACCATCCTCTCCTAGGAATTTCGGAGCCAGGTGCGGGACCCGCCTTCCTCACTTACCCGGGCCCCCAACTCGATGAACCACTCCGTGCTGAACCCCGCGTCGGGATGGCATTGAGGAACATCACCGTCGCCACCGGACGGTTCTATTCCGGAAGGGTCAACGGGCGGCGATGGTCGCCGTACAGTTCGGCGGGCACCTTGCCCGACCACTCGTCGGTGTAGCTCCAATCGGGTTGCTTGGCCCGGTGGCGCTCGTCCCAGACCGCCCCGTCGCCGCCGATCGCCTCCAACTCGGCGATCAGGAAGGGGGCCACCGGTTTCGCCCGACCCGACACGTGGGCCTCCAGCTCGGGGCCGAACTGCTCCAGGATGCTCCCGACGACCGTCTGGTGCTGGGTGGCGAGGGAACACCGGGCCCGGTCGCCCACCGTGTCGATGAGCCGGCGGATCCGGTCGAGGTCGGCGGCGCCGGCCTCGTTCCGGCACACCTTCTCCAACAGGTCCGATAGCGACATGCCGTCCAGCTTGCAGGGGCTGCACTGGCCGCAGGATTCGACGCCGAGGAACCGTGAGACTCCGGCCGCCACCGCGATCATGTCGGTGGTGTCGTCGAAAACGATGTAGCCGGCGGAGCCCAGTCCACTGCCCGCGGCCGCCATGTCCTCGTAGGTGAGCGGGGTGTCCAGCCCGGCCGCGACGATGATGCTGCTCGAGACCCCGACCAGCACCGCCTTTATCTGACGCCCCGGGCGGACACCCCCCGACACGGCGTCGATGGCCGTCCGCAGCGTCGTGCCCATGATGACCTCACCCACCCCCTCGCGCTGCACCTGCCCGGTGATGGTGCACACGATGGTCCCGGGGGACTTCTCGGTGCCTTCAGTGCGAAACCACTTGGCCCCCCGGCCGATGATCCGGGGCACATTGGCCATCGTCTCCACGTTGTCGATGAGCGCCGGCGGCGCTCCGGTCTCGCCCGACTCGTCGGCCATCTCGACATGCGCCGACAGGCCGCTCCCCGACACCGCGTCGCGATCGGTCTCGACCACCTCGATCTCGCCCCGGCGGTACGGGGGAGACACCCGGGGGAATGGGTAGCGTCCCTCAACGGTCTCCAGCAGGGCCGTCTCCTCGCCATAGAGGTACTCGTTGGGGCCCTCGAAGATCCGCATCGTCAGGCCGTCGGCCCAGCCGGCCGCCACGACCTCGTCCAGGGCCCCCTGCAGCCGGGCGACGACGGGCCCGAACGACTTCTTGAGCGCGAAGATGACTTCGTTGGCTTCGACCACCTGGGCCGCGATCAACGCCCCCTCGATGACCGCGTAGGGGTTGCGGGCCAAGAGGGTGCGATCTTTGAAGGTGCCCGGCTCGCCCTCGGCGCCGTTGACGATAACGGTCGTGGCCAGGTCGGGGGACTGGTACTCGAGCACGGTGCGCCACTTGCGCCCGGTAGGGAAACCGGCGCCCCCACGGCCCCTGAGGCCCGATGCCTCCAGCTCGGCCACGACGGACTCGGTGTCCTTGTTGCGAGCCGCCTCGAGCCCCACGCCACCGCCGCGGGCCAGGTACTCATCAAGGCTGGCGATCGGCTCGGGGAACAATACGCGGTGCACGAGAGTCATACGATCAGTCTGCTCGCTGCGCCGTTGGGGAACGAAATGCGCCACCATAGAGGGGTGGCCGGCCCCTGCATCCACGGTTACCCACCGGGCACCTGCCTGATCTGCCAGACCCTGGAGGGCCCGAAAGCGGCCGCGGCGCCGAGGACCAGGACCGGGACGCGGGACAAAGCCGCTAAGGCGGCCAAGGCGCCGGCGATCGAAGAGGCGCCCGCCCACACCCGGGACCTGGTGAAGCCCCGTTCCGGGCCCCGGGTCGTCCCCAAGGAGGCGCCCCGCACCGGCTCCCCCACCATCGTGAAGCTCATCGCCCTGGTGATCGCCGTCATCGCGGTGATCGTGGTGGCGTGGACCGTCCTGCACCTGGTGTTCGCGGTGCTCCACATCCTGGAGCTGGTCGGGGTGGCCGCCGTCTTCGGCTACCTGGGCTGGGTGGTCGGCGTCCACCACGGCCACCGCAGCGCCCGCAGGGTACCGCCCGCAGCGCCCGCAGCGCCCGCAGCGCCCGCAAGGAGTAGCCGCCCGAGGCCCGCGAATATCGCACGCTCTCGCGGGACTCAGCAGTGCCCCAACCCGTTTTGCCAAAAAGTGATGTCAGGACAGCATTTTTTGGCAAAACCCGATCGGCGAGGGCCCGCTAGGCGAAGGGGTCTGCGAAGGGGTCGAGGTTGGTGCGGGCGGCGCCGGCGCTGACCGCGGCGCCGGCTACGGCACCCACGCCCGCCCCGGCACCCACCGGCTCGTCGGCGCCGTAGGGGGCGTAACCTGTCGTCTCCAGCTCCTCGGCCAGTTCCGGGCCGCCGCTGGCCACGATGCGGCCGCCGGACAGGACGTGGATCCGGTCGGGGTGCAGTTCGTTGAGCAACCGGTTGTAGTGGGTGATGGCCAACACCCCGAGCCCGGTCTCGGCCGTCTGGGCCTCGATGCGCCGGGCCACCGCCCGCAGGGCATCGACGTCGAGGCCGGAGTCGATCTCATCGAGGACCGCGAACAGGGGCCCGATGACGCCGAGCTGCACCGTCTCGTTGCGCTTGCGCTCCCCGCCCGAGAGGTCGACGTTGAGGGGCCGCACCAGGAACCGCCGGTCCAAACCCACCCGGTCGGCCTCCAACGCCAGCAGTTCGGTCACGACCGACGGCGAGCGGCCGTTGGATACGAAGGCGGCGCTCAGGGCGTCGACCAGGCTTACGCCGGGCACTTCGATGGGATACTGCATGGCCAGGAACAACCCCGCCCGGGCCCGCTGCCAGGCCGGCAACGGGAGCATGTCCTGCCCGTTCAGCAGGACCCGCCCACCCGTGACCACATAGCCGGGGCGGCCCGCCATGACGTGGGCCAGGGTGCTCTTGCCGGAGCCGTTGGGGCCCATGACCACGTGGACCTCGCCGCTGTGCACCTCGAGGTCGATGCCCTTCAGGATCTCCTTGCGGCCGACATTGGCCCGCAGGCCCTCGATGAGCAGGGTGTAGCTCACCGGATCACCACCACGACATCGTCTCCGTCACGGCGCACGTCGTAGACCGGCACCGGCCTGGTGGCGGGCAACGACTGCGGTTTGCCGTCCAGCAGCGAGAACGTGCTGCCGTGCTTCCAGCACTCGATCTCCTTGCTGTCCGGGTACACCTCGCCGTCGGCCAGCGAGAAGTCGGCGTGGCTGCAGCGGTCGCCGATGGCGTAGAACTCGTCGCCGACGCGCACCAGGCACACCCGGTGCTCTCCGAACTCGAAGCGCCGGGCCGCCCCCGACTCGATCTCGCTCACCGCGCACAGCCGCTCCACCCGCACCGTGCCCGTCACAGCGTCACCGCCTCGACCGCCGAGGCGGCCGCCTGGCGGGCCAGCAGAGTGGCCCGCAGCCACGGGATCAGGGTGGGCGCGGGCAGCTTCTCCAGCACGTCGTCGAGGAAGCCGGACACGATCAGGCGGTCGGCCACCTCGGGGGGAACCCCGCGGCTTTCGAGGTAGAACCGCTGCTCCTCGTCGATGGGGCCGACCGCCGAGGCATGGCTGCAACGGACGTCGTTCTCCTCGATCTCCAGTGTCGGGACCGAGTCGGCGTGGGCCCCTTCACCGAGCACCAGATTGCGGTTGGTCTGGAAGGCGTTGGTGCCCGCCGCCCCCTTCTCGACCCGGATGAGGCCCCGGTACACCGAGTGCGAGTCATTGGCCACCGCCCCCTTGAACAGCAGGTCCGAGGTGGTGTGCTTGCCCTGGTGATACTGAACGGTGGCGAAGTCGTGCATCTGGCGGCCGGCGCCGAAGAACATGGCCAGCAACTTGCTGCTGCCGCCCGAGCCGGTCAGCCGGGATTCGCTGCGCACCCGGGCGTAATCGCCGCCCAACGCCACGTTGTAGGACACGAAGTCGGCGTCGCGCCCGAGCCGGCTGGCCTGGGTGCCCACCTGCCACACCCGGGGCCCGAGAACCTGCACGGTCACGTACCTGAGACGGGCCCCGGCGGCCAGGTCCACCTCGGTGACGGGGACGACCAGCGAGGCACAGTCCGGAGAAGCCAGGATCTCGATGATGGTGGCGTCGCCACCGGTTTCCACCGTTACCAGCGTGCGGGGGAAAAACGACGCCCCGTCGCCATCGACCCATGTGACAATCACGATGGGCTCGCGCAGCACCGTCCCTTTTCCCACCCTGATCGGCAACAGATCGACGTGGGCCGCGTTGAGCACGACCAAGGCGTCGGGTTCCCCCGCCACCTCGCCCATCGGGTCCGGTTGATCTCCAACGCCGATCGTCACGCCGCCGGCGACGGGGCCCCGCGGGCGGCCGCCCACAACCAGGGCGGAACGGGCGCCGATGGCGTCGAGGATCGGTTGCACCACGTCGGGAACCTCGGAGATCTCGCCGGTGGTGGGGGTAAAGCCCTCCACGTCGAGGTCGGAGATGCGGCTGTAGCGCCACACCTCCTCGGACTCGCTCGGCAGCGACATCGCCCGAAACCGGTCGGACGCGCCTTGGCGGGCGGCGCCCAGCCACTCGGGTGTGCTCACAGCGGACCTACCTCGCAGTTGTTGTTCAGCTTCGGCGGCGGAAGGGGCCGCCGATGCGCTTCCACCAGGAAACCGAGCCGTCCAGCGACTGCCGCCGCTTCTCCTCCTCGGCTACCACTTCGGGCCCCACCGCGGTCACGATCTCCTCCGCCTCGTCCAGCAGGCGGGCGGTGGAGGCATCGAAGGGGGGCTCCTCCTCTATCGGAGGGTCGATCAGGCTGCCGTGGACCCAGCCGGCATCGGCCAGCCGCCGCTCGTAGCGGGGGCAGTTGTCGGGACAGCGCCATGGTGCCTCGGGGGCCAGGTCGAGCACGCAGAACCGGGCTGTTTCCCCGTCGGAGTAGGTCCGGCTCTGAAAGTGCTTGCACTCCTCCCGCATGGCCATGGCTCCATCCTGCCACCGTCACGGCGGCTGGCGGCGGGCCGACGACCATCAGCCGATGCTGCCCTCCATCTGCAACTCGATCAGCCGGCTCCACTCCACCGCGTACTCCATGGGCAGGGTCCGGGTCACCGGCTCGATGAAGCCGTTCACGATCATGCTCATGGCCTGCTGCTCGGAGAGGCCCCGGCTCATCAGGTAGAAGAGCTGGTCGTCGCCGACCTTGGAAACGGTCGCCTCGTGGCCGACCTGGGCGTCCTTCTCCCCGAACTCGATGTAGGGATAGGTGTCGCTGCGGCTGGTGTCGTCCAGCAACAAGGCGTCGCAGCGCACGAAGCTCTTGGATTTGACGGCGCCCGGCTCGAAGCGCACCAGGCCCCGGTACGAGGTCCGGCCGGCGTCCTTGGAGATCGACTTGGAGATGATGGTCGAGGTGGTCTCGGGGGCGGCGTGGATCATCTTGGCGCCTGCGTCCTGGTGCTGGCCTCGGCCTGCGTAGGCGACCGAGAGGACCTCTCCGGAGGCCTTGGGGCCCATCAGGTAGACGGCTGGGTACTTCATGGTGAGACGGCTGCCGATGTTGCCGTCGATCCACTCCATGTGGGCCTCGGCGTCGCAGCGGGCCCGCTTGGTGACCAGGTTGAAGACGTTGTTGGACCAGTTCTGGATGGTGGTGTAGGTCACCCGGCTGCTGGCCTTGCAGATGATCTCGACCACGGCCGAGTGCAGCGAGTCGCTGGTGTACACCGGAGCCGAGCAGCCCTCGATGTAGTGCACCTGGGCGCCTTCGTCGGCGATGATCAGGGTCCGCTCGAACTGGCCCATGTTCTCGGAGTTGATCCGGAAGTAGGCCTGCAGGGGCATCTCGACCTTGACCCCGGGCGGGACGTAGATGAACGAGCCGCCGCTCCACACCGCCGAGTTGAGGGCCGCGAACTTGTTGTCGTTCAGGGGGATGACGGTCCCGAAGTACTGCTTGACCAGCTCGGGATGCTCCCGGAGGGCGGTGTCCATGTCGCAGAAGATGACGCCCTGGGCCTCGAGGTCGTCGCGGTTGCGGTGGTACACGACTTCCGACTCGTACTGGGCGGTCACGCCGGCCAGGTACTTGCGCTCCGCCTCGGGGATCCCCAGCTTCTCGTAGGTGTCCTTGACCGAGTCGGGCAGCTGGTCCCAGGCCGAAACCTGCTTGTCGATGGGCTTTACATAATAAAAGATGTCCTTGAAGAAGATCTCCGACATGTCCCCGCCCCAGTTGGGCATGGGCCGCTTCTCGAAATGCATCAGGCCCTTGAGGCGGCGGTCGGTCATCCACTGCGGCTCGCCCTTCATCCACGACATCTCGCGGACGATGTCGGTGTCGAGGCCGCGCTTGGGCTTGAAGACGTAGTAGTCCTCAACGTCGCTCCACCCAAGCTTGTAACGATCGAGATCGAGCTCGGTAGTGGCCATGAACGCTCACACTCCCAGGAAAGCTTTGCGGAGGGATTTCTCCTACGCAGATAGTAACAACTCCCGGGGAGGATTCAATCCCAGGAGGGATTATCCCGCCGGTTCCCGGTTGGAGGGCGCCGAGAACGGCCGCCAGCGGGTGGAGGCGGTGAGCACCAGGCCCGCTCCGGCGGCCAGCAGCACCGTCAGCGCCACCATGAAGGCCACCAGGAGCCAGCTGGTGCGGACGCCGGGTGGCGTGATGCGCACCATGGCGGTCAGCACCGCCTGTTCGCCCGAAGAGGTCTTGCCCATCGCCTCGATGTGGTGGGTCCCGTTCGACAGGGCCGACGGAACCGACACCACGGCGGTGAAACGGCCCTCGGCGTCGGCAGTGGCAGTACCCACCACCACCGGTGCCGAGCGGAAGGTGATGGTGACGACGGCGCCCGGCGCGAAACCGCTCCCCGAGACGGTGACCGGTTGGCCCCGGTGGACCGAGCTCGAGGTTACGCCCAGTGACGGCCGGGGCGGCGGGGGGCGGGTGGCGGGTGGAGCGGGCCGGGTGGTCAGCGGGGCGGCCAGGCCTCCGGTGGTCGGCGGGGCCGGGCCGACCGTCGACGGGGACGAACCAGCAGGCGTGGTCGGGGTCGTCGTCGGTGGACCGGTGGCCAAGGTGGCCACGTTCCAGGTGTCGCCCAGGATGCTGGCCACGATCCCGCCTGTCTCGCCGCCGAAGAGCACCACCCGGTGAGCCCCGGGACCGGCCGCCATCGACGCCCCCCGGCGGGCGGGCGGATTGAGTAGGGGCAGCAGCGACAGCGGCAGGGAGGTCGACCAGTTGGCGCCGTTCCACATCCAGGTGTCACCGAAGACGGTGTTGCCGCTGGTCCCTCCGAAGAGCACCGCGTTCTGGGTGGAGTTGTCGAACGCCAGGGCGGCGTCGTTGCGGGCCGGGGGTGAGGTGGCGGGCGTCTGCGGGGACCAGCCCTTCCCGTCCCAGGTCCAGGTGTCGGCCCGGTTGTCCGTCGCGGTGGCACCCCCGAAGAGCAGGACCACGCCCCGGGTGGCGTCGAAGGTCATGGCGGCGGCGCTGCGGGGTGACGGGGCGGGTGGCTGGGCGGCGGGCGCCGAGGTGCCCGAAGGCAGGGCGGGGGCGGAAGAGGCGGAGTCGGGCAGGTTCTGGGTCCAGCGGCTGCCGTCCCACGACCAGGTGTCCCCGAGCGGTGAGCCGGGCACCGACAGGCCGCCGAAGAGAACGTCGGTCCCGGTGACGGCGTCGGCTGCCATCGAGGCGGCGTAGCGGGCGGGCGGTGCCGGGGCGGTAGCCGGGACGATGGCGGTCCAGTTGGTCCCATCCCACGACCAGGTGCCGCTGGTGGCATTGCCGTCGCTGCCGATGCCGCCGAAGAGCAGGATTCGCGGCCCGATGCTGTCGAAGGCCATGGACGCCGATTCCAGCGGCGGGGGGCTGTTGGCGGGGTGGTGGGCGGTCCAGCTCGAACCGTCCCAGGTCCAGGTGTCGTTCAGCACCCTGCCGCCCGAGCGGCCGCCAAAGAGCACCGTGGTCGAGTGGGCGGGGTCGAGAGCCACCGCCGCGTGCAGGCGCGACGGGGGGGCGACGCCGGGCGTGGCCCGGCTCCAGGTGAGCAGGGCGCCGGAGTCGGCCGAGTTGGCGGCACTGCCGGCGTCCGCGGAGGGAACCGCGAGGACGATTACCGCCAGGGCCGCCGCCAGAGCGACCAGGGACGCCGCGCCACGCGTCGTCAGCCGGCTTCTCGTCGGAAACTGTCGCACGTGGCTGGTGGGCCGCCTAGCAGGTGGGGGGTGGGACAAAAACGCTACCTGATCCCACCCCTGCCGGACCGGGCGCCTTCGCCTTTTGCTGACGCGCCTCTGACAGGGACCTGACGACGACGGGCTCGGCCGAGCCGGACCCGAACAGCTCGGCCGCCATGGCCAGCGCCGCCGCTTCCACCGCGGGGTCGGCCAGGTCCCCGAGGAACCCCGCCACCCGCCCTCCCTCTTGGCGGGCTGCATCCCGGGCGGTATCCCGGTTTGCGTCCCGGAGCGCGACGACGGCGTCGGCGATCCGGGCGCCGTCGGTGCCGCACAGCACCACGCACGCTCCGCCGGCGACGAGTACCGCGGCCACTTCGGGGTCCCCACACACCGCCACCCCCGCCACCTCTCGAGATGGTAGGGGGCTCGGGCCGAGATGGTAGGGGCTCGGGCGTGCCAGGCTCGTTGCCATGCCGCCCCCGCTCGCACCCCGACGCCCGCATGCCCTGGTCGCCCACGGTGACGAGCGAATCGACGATTGGTACTGGCTGCGGGACAGCTCCGATCCCGAGGTGATCGCCTACCTCCGGGCCGAGAACGAGTACACCGACGAGTCCCTGGCGCCGTTGCGCTCGTTTCGGCAGTCTCTCTTCGAGGAGATCCGGAACCGGATCAAGGAGACCGACGTGGGCGCCCCGGCCCGGCACGGGCGGTGGTGGTACTACGGGCGGACCGTCGAAGGGCTCCAGTACCCCATCCACTGCCGCCGGGAGGACCGGGAATGCCGCCTGGGAGCGGCCGAGGTCCTCGCCCTGGCCGTGGCGGGCGAGCCGGGAGAGCAGGTGCTGCTGGACGAGAACAAGGAAGCCGGTGGTTCGGACTATTTCTCGCTCGGGGTGTTCGATCTCAGCCCCGACCAGAACCGGCTGGCGTACGCGGTGGACCTGACCGGCGGGGAGCGCTACGCGCTGCGCTTCCGGGACCTGGCCACCGGCGACGACCTGCCCGACGAGATCGCCAACGTGTACTACTCCTCGGCATGGAGTGCCGATGGGGAGGTGCTGTTCTACACCCGGCCGGACGAGGCCCTGCGTCCCTGGCAGATCTGGCGTCACCGGCTGGGCCAGCCGGTGGACCGCGACGAGCTGGTGTTCCAGGAGGACGACGAGCGGTTCTTCGTCGGCGTCGGCGCCACCCGCAGCCAGCGTTTCATCGTGATCTCGAGTGACAGCAAGCTCACCTCCGAGGCGCAGGTGATCGACGCCGGCCGGCCCACCGAGGCGCCCCGGCTGATCGAGGGCCGGCGCCAGGGGGTGGAGTACAACATCGACCACGCGGTACTGCCCGGCGAGGGCGACGTGTTCGTCATCCTGACCAATGACGAGGGGGCCGAGAACTTCGCGATCATGCGAGCGCCGGCGGAGGCGCCGGGACGGGAGAACTGGCGGGTCCTGGTGGCCCACCGCCGCGACGTCCGGCTGGAAGGCGTGGATTCCTTCGCGGGCCACCTCGTCATTTCGGAGCGGGAACAGGCGCTGGAGCGGCTGCGCATCATCCCTCTGGGGGCGGGTGAGGACCACGTGGTCGCGCAGCCGGAGCCGGTGTACAGCCTGGGGGCCGGGGCCAATCTGGAGTGGGAGACCGACATCCTGCGCTTCGGCTACACCTCGCTGGTCACGCCGGCGTCAAGCGTCGACTATCACATCTCCACGCGCGAGCGGACGGTCGTGAAACAGCAGGAGGTGGTGGGCGGCTATGAACCGTCTCGGTTCCAGACCGAACGGCTCTGGGCGACGGCCCCCGACGGGGTGATGGTGCCGATCTCGCTGGTGAGCCGCCGGGACCTGCCCCGCGATGGTGGCAACCCGTGCCTGCTGTACGGCTACGGCGCCTACGAGATCTCGATTGACCCCACCTTCTCGACCACCCGCCTCAGCCTGCTGGAGCGGGGGTTCGTGTTCGCCATCGCCCACATCCGGGGGGGCGGGGAGCTCGGCCGGCGGTGGTACGAGGACGGCAAGCTCTTGAAGAAGGGCAACACCTTCACCGACTTCATCGCCTGCGCCGAGCACCTGGTGGCTTTGGGATACACCAGCCCGCAGCGGCTGGTGATCCGCGGGGCCAGCGCCGGCGGCCTGCTCATGGGAGCGGTCACCAACATGCGTCCCGATCTCTGGCAGGCGGTGGTGGCCGAGGTGCCCTTCGTCGACTGCCTCACCACCATCCAGGACCCCAGCTTGCCCCTCACGGCCACCGAATGGGAGGAGTGGGGCAACCCCATCGAGGATCCCGGCGTGTACTGGTACATGAAGTCCTACTCCCCCAACGACAACCTGGCGGCTCGCGACTACCCGAGGATGTATGTCACCGGTGGGCTCAACGATCCCCGGGTCGGCTTCTGGGAACCGGCCAAATGGGTGGCCGAACAGCGGGTGCTGCGCACCGATACCAACCTTCTCGTCCTCAAGACCGAGATGGATGCCGGCCACGGCGGCCCTTCCGGGCGCTACGACGCCTGGAAGGACGAGGCCCAGGTGCAGGCGTTCATCCTGCAATCGGTGGGCCTCGCCCCAGCCGATCCCGCCAAGGCGCAGGACGCGGGGTGACTACCGCAGGTCGATGATCCCGGGGACCGGCTGATCGGCCACAGGGAGCTGGCGGACTTCGGTGATCACGTTGGTGATCTCGTCGCCGACCAGTTCGTCGCGCTCCAGCAGGGCATCTCGGAGGGCCTCCACAATGCCTTGGTTCTCTGCCAGCAGGGTCCGGACGCTGGAGCGGGCGTCCTCCAGGATCGTCTCGACCGCTTTTCGGCCGTCGTCGGTGGACAGGACCTTGGACACGATGTTGGCGCCATAGGGACCCGACGCCGCCTCCAGCGATATCAGGCTCCCGGCCATCCCGAGCGAACCCACCATCTGGGCGGCCGCCGCGGTGGCCATCTGCAGGTCGCCCGAGACCCCGGTGCTGGTGTCACCGAAAAACAGCTCCTCGGCCACCAAGCCCCCGAAGGCGATCTGGATGAGGGCCAGGATCTCGGTCTTGGTTTGGGTGAAGCGCTCCTCGGTCTCCGAGTGAGCCAACAGGCCCAGGGCGTCCTTGCGCTTAATCACCGACAGCACCTCGAGCTTGCGCCCCGCCCCGACCAGGTAGGCCACGGTGGCGTGTCCCGACTCGTGGGTGGCGATGGTCCGGCGCTCCGCCTCGGTATAGGCGACCGGCTGGGCCAGCCCGATCTCCTCGGTCATCTTGGCCTTTTGGATGTCGTCCCAGCTCAGATGCTCGGCACCCCGGCGCAGCGCCCACACCAGGGCCTCGTCGAAGAGATGCTCGATCATCACGGGCGAGTAGCCCAGGGTCATGGCGGCCAGGGTGTCCCGGCGGGCGGGATCGTCGAGGTCGCTGACATGGGACTTCTTTGCCAGGTAGTAGTCGATGATGTCCCGCCGGCCCGCCCGGGAGGGCAGGTCGAAGTAGATCGAGCGGTCGAAGCGGCCCGGGCGCAAGAGGGCGGGATCGAGGTCGGCGGCCCGGTTGGTGGCACCGATGACCAGCACGTTGGCGTGGGTGCCCCGGGGCTTGTGGATCCGGTGGCTGCTCGGGAGGAACCGGTTGATCCGGTCGATGATCCCCCCCACCAGGCGCAGGCCGGCGGGAGGCTGATCGAAGGATTGGAGCTGCACCAGGAGCTCGTTGACGACGCCCGAAATACCTTCGCGCTGGGTGCTGGAGCCCATGCCGCTGCGGGCCGCCCCGATGGCGTCGATCTCCTCGATGAAGCCGATGGCGCCGCCTTCGCGGCGGGCCGCGGCCCGTAGCGCCTTGAAGAAGGAGCGGACCTTCCGGTTGGTCTGGCCGTAGTACATGGACTGGAACGCCGAGGACGACACAAAGAGGAACGGGACCCCCGCCTCCTTGGCCATGGCCTTGGCCAGGTACGTCTTCCCGGTGCCGGGCGGGCCCTCGAAGAGGATGGCCCGGCGGGCGTTGCCGCCCATGCGCTCCCGGAAGGTCTTGTACGCCAGGAACAGGTTGAGGGACTTCACAACCTCCTCGACCACCACCGGGGCGCCCTTGACGTCGTCGAAGGAGACGTCGATCTCGTCGGCGCGGTAGATGATATGGGGCGAACGCCCGGCGGCCAGCATGGGGACGCCGAGGACGCCACCGAGCAGCAGGATCAGGAAAATCGGCGGCGCCAGGGTGGCCCAGTTGGGCGGCAGATGGGGCAGGCCGAGAACGACGGGATGACCCGCGAAATCTCGGAGCAGGAAAAAGGCGACGACCGGTGCTGCCAGCAGGACGTAACGCCAGAGTCGGCGCTGCCGGGCCCGCTCGCGAGCGACCACGACATCGGCGGTGGCAGAGCGCAGAACCTGCGACTGTCCGAGGGAGGAGAGTTCCATAGGCAATTCTACGCAGCGTTTTCTGGAGATCAAGGGGCCACCGGCCCTTATCCTCTTGATTTGCATGTTCTTTCTTGTGCCCCGAATCGCGCTCATCCTGTTTGTGATCTTTGGTGTCCTTTTGGCCTGGCGGGCGTTTCGCCAGCGCCGGTTGCCGAATCGGCGCTGGCTCTCGCGCTGGCGCCTGCGCCGGGGGGCGGCCGGGGCCGGTTCGCCCCGGAATCGGTTTTCCCGCCTCCCCCTGGTGCCCGCGGCGGTGCTACGGGGGGCGGATCGGACGTGGGTGGTTTTCGCCACCCCGGACAGCGGGGCGGGGCGGGCCATCGCCGAGCGGCTGCGGCGGTCGGAACCGGCCTCGCAGGTAACCGAGATTGACGCCCGGCGGGAGCCCCGGCTGGCCGAGGCGTTCCAGATCAACCAGGTGCCGGCCCTGATCCGGGCCAACCGCTACGGCCAGGTGGAGGACCGGCTCATCGGGCCCGCGGCGGTCGAGTCGGCGCTGGCCCAACTCGGGGCGAGCGGGGGCTAGCGGCGGAGGCCGATGTGGGGGCGGCGCGCGGCGGGGAGGTCGGCCCGGCGGGGATTGGCCTGGTCGCGGGCTGACACGATGGGGTCGGCGACGCCCCAATCGGCGCCGATGTCGGGATCGTCCCAGGCCACCCCGAGCTCATCGTCGGGGTTGTAGTAACTGTCGACCTGGTAGGTGATCATCATGTCGGTCAGCGCCGCGAAGCCGTGGGCGACCCCGGGGGGAATGAACACCCCCCGGCTGTCGGCCTCGCCGATCTCGACCACCAGGGTGGCCCCTTCGGTCGGCGACGCCTCTCGCAGATCGTGCAGCACCACCCGGGCCGTGCCCCGGGGCACCAGCCAGTAGTCGGCCTGATGGAGGTGGTAGTGCAGGCCGACGACGGCGCCGGCCGCCTTGTCGGAGCGGTTCCCCTGGACCATCTCCCGGCCCAGCGGGAACCACGAACGTCGGTAGGTCTCGATGAACCGGCCCCGCTCGTCGCCGTGGACGTCCGGCTCCACGATGAAAACTCCGGCAATGACGTCGGACTCCCGGATCTGGGCCACGGGTGGCTACGGTAGGGGCGGCAGCCCTCAGGCGTCGAAGCGGCCGTAGCCGCCCCGGTACGACAGCAGTGGCCGGCCCCGGGCAGCGGCCTCGAGGTCGACCACCCGGCCCACGATGATGTCGTGGTCGCCGGCGTCGTAGCGGGCCTCGATCCGGCAGTCGACGAACGCCAGCACGTCCTGGAGGATGGGCGAACCGGTTTTGCCGGGCCGCCACCCGAGGCCTTGGAACTTGTCGGCACCTGAGGTGGCGAACACCCGGCTGATGTCCTCCTGGTCCTCGTTGAGGACATTGGCACAGAAGGCGCCCGATCCCGCGATGCGCCTCCAGCTGTTCGACCTCTTGCTGGGGCAGAAGGCGACCAGCGGGGGATCGAGCGACAGGCTGACGAACGACTGGCAGGTCAGCCCGGCGGGCACCCCGTCGGGAGCGCCGGTAATGACCACGATACCGGTCGCGAAATGGCCCAGCACGGCGCGGAAGTGGGCCCCGCCGGCCGTCGGCGCGCTCCCCACGGCCGCCTCCGCCCCCTCGGCTAGGTCATCGGTCCCACCGGGAACGTCGGTCATGCGGACACGAACCTTACTGGCGGTCGGGAAGCGACCGGAGGGAGCGGCGGCCGCCTGCTAAAACACTCGGACCCATGAAACGGTTGCTGGGAACCGTCACCATCCTCGTGGTCGCGGTCGGGCTGGGCCTCGTGGTCAGCGTGGCCATCCACCACCGCGCCGCCGGCAACCAGGCGGGTGCCGGCGCCGGCCACACCCCCGCGACGGGCGGGCCCGGCTCCCAGGTCACCCTGCCACCGGAGATCGTGCCCGCCGCCGGGCAGGCGTTCGTCACCGGGACCATCACCTCGATGACCGCCGACGATGCCATCGGGCCGCCCCTCAAGCCCCCGTTCACCATCACCATCGCCTCCCGGGGCCAGGGCAACGCCGACCTCACCGGGGTGCTGGTCGGAGGCCGAGACGTCGAGATCTTCTGGTACGGCGGCCAGCCGCTGCCGGTCAGCGGCACCGGCCAGCTGGCCGTGGACGGGGGGGCCGTGAAGATCGACAGCTCCGGGATCACGTGGATGCTCGACGGGCCCGCGAGGACGCTCACCGCCGGGCATTTCAATCTCGGCGCTCCGGTGGCGGTGGGATCCGGCGGCCTGGCCACGCCCCACCCGAGCATCGCTTTTGACACCGGCGCCCGCAGCACCATCTCCACGACCGGTCACGCCCAGGTGCACCTGCCGCCGGCCGCCGTCCATCTCGATGGTCCCGGGTCGGTGACCCTGCACGGCCAGTTGCAGCTGCAGACGGCGACGACCACCCGCTCGGTGCAGACGGTGGTGTTCGGCCCCGGGAGCTACTCCGTCGACCTCACGCCGACAACGGGGGGCGACACCATCCACGCCACCCTCCAAGGCCCGGTGGCTGGCAGTTAGGCTCGCCTCGGCACCCGCTAGGGCGAGCGTCTGGCGGCGCGGAGCACCGACCAGGTCAGGCCGGCGGCCACGACGAGGGGCAACAGCCACCACACCGACTTGACTCCATTGTGGGCCAGCAGGGCGGTGACAATGAGGGCCAGCACCACGCCCACCGCGATGGTCCAGTCGTCGCCGACGATGAAGTCGTACCAGAAGCGCCCGAACGCCTTGACGAATCTCACCGTGCCGCGCCGGGCACGAGGCGGTCGCGCCCGGCGTGGTGCCGGCGTATGGCCGCCACCAGGGACAGGGACAGGACGACGACAAATCCGAGGATGACGACGATGGCGGCATCGCTACCGGGCCAGGAGACGCCGGCGCCTTCGGCCCCCCAGAAGATCCCGAAGGTGGTGAGCATGGTGCCCACCAGGAACTTCAAGGTGTTCTCGGGCACCCGGCTGAGCGGGGCGTGAACGAAGAAACCGATGACCAGCACCACCACCAGGGCGGCCACCGCGGACAGCGCCGCCAGGGCGACATTGTGCTGGTTGCTGCCGAAGGTGACCACGATGAATGCCACCTCGAGGCCTTCGAGGAAGACGCCCTTGAAGGCGACTGTGAACGAGTACCAGTCCAGGCCCGCGTGCGCCTCGGATCCCGCAGCTCGGGCCGCCTGGAGCTGCTTCTGGTAGATCAGCGCCTCGTCGTGCAACGCCTTCAGGCCCCCGGCCCGCAGGATCGCCTTGCGCAGCCACTGGAGCCCGAAGACAAGGAGGAGGCCACCCACCACGACCCGCAGGGCGTTGATCGGGATGGCGGTGAGGGCGGGACCGAGGGCGGCGATGACCGCGGCCAGGGCCAAGGTGGCAACCGCGCAACCGATCAGGGTAGAGCGCCAGCCCCGGGTCACCCCGACCGCGAGGACGATGGTCAGGGCCTCGACCATCTCGACGGAACAGGCCAGGAATCCGGCGAGGAAAAGGAAGACGTTGCGCATGGCGTCGCCCTCGAGCCTACGGCGCTACCAGCGGTTAGGGCTGGACCGCGATGGGGATCCGGGCCGCATTCTCGGCCTTGCGCCGGGCGGCGGGATCGGGGCGCGGGAAGCGGCCCACCACCCGCCGTCGCCAGAGTCCCACCAGGCCCACCCGCCAGGCGACGTAGCCGCCCCAGCCGGGGATGACCGAGAAATCCATGAACCGCAGGTGCTCGAGGCCCCGCTTGCCGATGTACAGCGACCTCAGCAGCATGCCGATGCGGGGGTACTCGCGCTGGGGCGTGGCGCTGGCCTCGACCCGCTTCAGCAGCCGTTCGAAGAGCCAGCGGGGCGGCCGGCCCAGCGCCAGCACGTACAGGAGGAGGTTGGCCATCCGGGGCGGGATCAGCGAGTAGTTGGCCGAAATCTCCTCGATGTCGACGCCCCGCTCGCGCATCACCCGCTCCATCTCGGTGTTGGGGATCACCTTCAGGGAGTAGGTGTACAAGGTGTAGGGCCGGGGCATCCGGTACAACAGCTCGAGGGTGTCCACCACGTTTTGGCGGGTCTCGATAGGGTTGTCCATGATGATGTCGTAGGCGGGCGGGATGTGGTACTTGGGGGCGAATGAGGCGATCACCTCGCCCGCCTCGAGGATCCGGGCGGGCGGGGTGGGCCGCTTGTAGAAATCCAGGATCTCCTGGCTGCCGCTCTGGATGCCCATCCGGACCCGGTTCATTCCCGCCCAGGTGAGGATCTCGAACTTGTCCCGCTTCACGTAGTTGGGAATCACGCCGTAGACGGCGAAGGGGATGTCCAGCTCCGCCTTCCAGAGCTCCGCGAATACCTCCAGCTCCCGGTAGGTGATGGCCATGAAGCTGTCGTCGTGGAAGCTGACCTGGCTCACGTGCCCGAAGCGCTGGCGCACGCCCTTGATCTCGTCGACGATGTAACGGGCGCTGGGGTGGCGGATCTTCTTGTAGGCGGGATCGTTGGCGATGAACTTGGTGTTGCCGCAGAAAGTGCAGTGGAACGGGCAGCCGATCGACCACAGCGTCGAGTACCCCAACCCGTCGTTGGCCAGGTAATCAGCCATTCCCATAGGTACGAAGCCGTGGCCGGCCCGGTAGATCTTTTCGTCCTTCCCGTACTGGGGGAAGGGGAGGGTGTCCATCTCCCCGGTGGTCATCAGGGGCCGGAACCCGTTGCGGACCACCCGATCGCCGTCGTTGAACCAGAAGTTGCTGACGTCCGTGTACTGCTCGCCCTTTTGGAACCGCTCGAAGAATTCCTCGAACGCGAACTCGCCCTCACCGGTGCAGATGGCGTCCACCTCGGCGCCGATGGCGTCCTCGGGGTGGATGATGGGATGGATGCCGCCCCACAGGACGAACGCTTTGGGGTCGAGCTGACGGAGCCGGTGGATGATCTTCTTGGTGAGATCGGCGTAGCCGGTCATCGAGGAGAAGCCCACCAGGTCGGAGCCGACCAGGCCTCGGGCGATCTCGTCCACCTGGGCGTCGTCCAACTCGCCCTTACCGCCGAAGGAGCCCTTGATGCTGCCCAGCAGGCTGCGGTATTGGTTGGTCGAGACGTACAGGGCCTCGGTGTCGGCGTTGATCCGAGAGATGTAGGCGGCGATCTTGCGGAATCCGCACGAGGTGATGCCGTCCTCGAGGGAAACCAACCTGACTTGGGTCACTACGAAAAGGTAGCCCGCGAGGCCGGCAGCCGCAGTTGGTCGCCGACGTGCACCGCCAGGCCATCATGGACGAGGGAGCTTGCGACCCGGGCCGCCCGGGCAGCATCGCCGGGCCACCCGGCGGCCTCGGGCAAGGCCGCGGATGGTATGGGCCCCGCCTGCAGGGCCTGGACGAGGCGGCCCCGGCCTTGCCGGTCGGAGCCCGAGAACGGTGACTGGCGGCCCGAAACCCGTGCCGAGCCGGTGGCGGGATCCGGGTGGGAAAAATGGGCGCTCGCCCACCGGCATCGGTGGGCCCGGAGGGGGCACCGGTCGCAGGAGGGGCGACGACTGGTGCAGTGTCGGGCGCCCAAATCGAGCAGGGCCTGGTTCCAGGTCCACGACAGGCCGGCGGGCGCGGGCCGGGCGGCATCGGCGGTCGCCTGGACCTCCCGCGCCGTCAGGCGGCGGCCCGCCACCGCCCGGGCCAGGACCCGGGCCACGTTGGTGTCCACCACCGCGACCGGCTGCTCGAAGGCGAACGCCAGGACGGCCCGGGCGGTGTAGGGGCCGAGACCGGGGAGGGCCAGCAACCCGGGGAGGGTGGACGGCAACTGCCCACCGTGATGGGCGACCACGGCGGCCGCGGCCCGGTGGAGCATCACCGCCCGGCGGTTGTAGCCCAGCCCCACCCACTCCCCTATCACCTCGCCGAGCGGCGCCGCGGCGCAAGCCGGGGGATCGGGGAAGCGGGCGAGGAAGGCGTGCCAGCGGGGAATGACCCGGGCCACCTGGGTCTGCTGCAGCATGACCTCGCTCACCAGCACCGCCCAGGGGTCCCGGGTGCGCCGCCACGGCAGATCCCGCCAGCCGGTGGGCGCCCAGCCCAGCACCGCGTCCTGAAAGGGTGTCACCCCCAGACGTCGTCGCGGTAAGGGCGGCGCCGGGGCGGCAGAGAATCCTTCTTCCAGACCATGACCTTGCGGCGGAAGTAACAGACCTCTTCCCCCCGTTGGTTGAAACCCTTGGTCTCGACGGTCACCACGCCCCGGTCGGGCTTGGAGGCCGACTCCCGCTTGTCCAACACCCGGGTCTCGGCGTAGATGGTGTCACCGTGGAAGGTGGGCCTCGGGTGGGTCAGCGATTCCACCTCGAGGTTGGCGATGGCGGAGCCGCTGACGTCGGGGACGCTCATCCCGAGGACCAGGCTGTAGACCAGGTTGCCGACCACCACGTTCTTGCCGTGGACCGTTTCGTTCTGCGCGAACCACTCGTTGGTGTGCAGCGGGTGATGGTTCATGGTGATCATGCAGAACAGGTGGTCGTCGTATTCGGTAACGGTCTTGCCGGGCCAGTGTTTGTAGACGTCGCCGATTTCGAAATCCTCGTAGGCCCGGCCGAAGGGGCGATCGGAAACGGTCACCGGTCCGACCTCACCAGCTCCGCGACCTCGCTCAACGAGCGAACATGCTCGTGGTCGCCGGCCGGGGCGGGGCAGTCGCCGTAGGGATCGAGGTGGAGGGGGCGCAGCCCGGCCGCCCGGGCCCCGGCCACGTCGGAGAAGATGCTGTCGCCCACGTGGACCACCCGGCCGACGTCGCCGGGGCCCACCCCCAGGGCGTCGAGGGCCACCGTGAAGATACGGGGATCGGGTTTCTCGATCCCGACGACCGTCGAGTCGACCACGACGGCCACCGACACTCCGTGGCCCTCCCCCACCTGCAGCACCCGGGCCGCCACCAGCTGGTCGGCCACCGTTCCGTCGGCGTTGGACACCACACCGATGCTCACTCCCGTCGCCGCCAGCCGCCGCAGCCCCTCAAGGGAGCCGGGCACGATCCGGTGCCACCCCCGGACCTGGCCCCATGCCGCCTCGAGCCCTTCGACGGCGTCGCCGAGGAGCTCCTCGGCCACGCCCACCGACCGGGCCACCCCGGCGTCGTACTGCCGCCAGTCGAGCACGCCGGTCGTAAGGAATCCGCCGTCGAGGGCGGACATCCCGGCATAGTGGGCCCGATCGAGAGCCGCCTCGCTCGGGTCGGTGCCCGCCCGTCCCAAGCCCAGGCGCAGCATGTCGTGGTCGGGGGTGGTGATGACCCCGCCCACGTCCAGCAGAACCGCCGGGATCACGACTTCACCGCACCACCCAGGTAGGCAGCCCGGACCGATTCGTCATCGAGGAGGGAACGGGCGTCGGAGGTGCGCACCACGTGCCCGGTCTCGAGCACGTAGGCCCGGTCGGCCAGGGAGAGGGCCTGGACGGCGTTCTGCTCCACCAGCAGGATCGTGGTGCCCTGGGCCGAGATCTCGCGGATGATCTGAAAGATCTGCGAGACCAGCTTGGGCGCCAACCCCATCGACGGCTCGTCCAGCAGCAACAGCTGGGGGCGGGCCATGAGCGCCCTGCCGATGGCCAGCATTTGCTGCTCACCGCCCGAGAGGGTGCCGCCCATCTGGGTCTTGCGCTCGGCGAGACGGGGGAACAGTTGGTAGACCCGGTCGAAGTCGGCCGCCACCTCTTTGCGCTGATTGCCCCGGCGGGCATAGGCGCCCATTTCGAGGTTCTCGACCACCGTCATCCCGGGAAAGATCCCTCGGCCCTCAGGGGCCTGGCTGAGGCCCATCTCGACGCGGCGATGGCCGGGGAGGCCGGTGATGTTGTCGCCCCGGAAGATCACCGAACCGGTGCTTACCGGGCGTACGCCGGAAATCGTCTTGAGGGTGGTCGTCTTCCCGGCCCCGTTGGCGCCGATCAGGGTGACAATCTCGCCTTCGTCGACCTCGATGGAGATCCCCTTCAGGGCCTCGACCTTGCCGTAATGCACGTGAATGTCGTTCACTTCAAGAAGCATCGGCAGCACTCCCCAGGTAGGCCTCGATGACCGCGGGGTTGGTCTGGATGGCCGCCGGAAGCCCCTCGGCGATCTTGCGGCCGAAATCCAGCACCGCGATCCGATCACTGATCTGCATGACCAGGCTCATGTCGTGCTCGATCAGGAGCACGGTGTGGCCCTTGTCCCGGATCCGCCGGATCAGGTCCTGCAGCGACCCCTTCTCGGCGGGGTTCATCCCCGCCGCGGGTTCGTCGAGCAGGAGCAGCTTGGGCTCCGTCGCCAGGGCCCGGGCGATCTCCAGCCGGCGCTGGTCGCCGTAGGCGAGGTTCTTGGCCACGTCGTCGGCGGCGCGGCCGATACCCACGAAGGCCAGCAGCTCTCGGGCGACCTGTTCGCCCACCCGCTCCTCGGCGCGGTGGCGGGGCAAGGTGAGGACGGCGCCGGGCACACTGGTGCGGTGCCGGGCGTCGGCACCCACCATGACGTTCTCGAGGGTCGTCATGTTGGCGAACAGGCGGATGTTCTGGAAGGTCCGGGCTATTCCCAGCCGGGTGATCTGGTGCGGTTTCAGGCCCGCCACCGACCTGGCGGCGAAGCGGACGTCACCCTCGGACGGCTGGTAGACGCCGGTGATGATGTTGAAACATGTCGTCTTTCCGGCCCCGTTGGGACCTATCAAGGCGCAGATCTCGCCGGTTTGGACGACGAGTTCGAGGTCGCTGATGGCGACCACCCCGCCGAAGCGCACCGTGAGGTGGTCGATCTCGAGCAGGTTGTCGGTCAACTCTCGGCCTCGGGGCGCGACTCGACGCCAGGGGTGACCGGGGCCGCGATCACGCCGCCCAGCGAGCCCATCCCCCCCTGGCCTTCGGCCAGCTCGGCCCGCCGCTTACGGGACGGCAGCAGGCCTTCGGGCCGGAAGATCATCATCACCACGAGCGCCCCCCCGAAGATGAGCACCCGCAGGTCGGCAAAGCTCTGGGCCTTCGGTAGCACATGGTGGGCCTGGCGCACCACGAACTTGCCGAAGCTGGCGTCGCGCAGGTACTCCGGCAGCCACGCCACCAGGAAGGCGCCCAGGATCACCCCGGGTATGTTGCCGGAACCCCCGAGGACGACGGCGGCGAGAATAAGCACCGAGAGCAGGAACGGGAAGTTGTCGGGCGTGATGGCGATCTGCTTGGACGCGAACAGGACGCCGCACATTCCCCCGATCGACGCCCCGATGGCGAAGGCCCACAGCTTGAACTTGAAGCTGGGCACCCCCATGAGCTCGGCTACGTCCTCGTCCTCCCGTACCGCCTGCCAGGACCGCCCGACCCGGCTGTGTTCGAGCCGTTTGCCGATGACGATCACCAGGATGATCATGGCCAGGACGAGGTAGTAGTAGGGCTTCGGGTCGAGGACGCCGTAACTGAACGCCGTGATGTGGTCGATGCTGGGCGGGTGGGGGATGCCCGCGATGCCGCGGGGGCCGCCGAGAGAATTGGAATTGATCGCGATACGGCGCACGATCTCTCCGAAACCGAGGGTGACGATGGCCAGGTAGTCACCCCGCAACCGCAGCGTGGGGGCGCCCAGGATGACCCCGGCGAAGGCGGCCAGAATGATCCCGATGGGCAGCACCAGCCAGAAGTCGAGATGGCGGTGCGTGGCCAGCAGCGCCATGGTGTAGGCGCCGACCGCGAAAAAGGCCACGTAGCCCAGGTCCAGCAGTCCCGCCAGGCCCACCACCACGTTGAGGCCCAAGGCCAGCAGGATGTAGACCCCGATGGGGTTGAACAGGATGGTCTTCCAGTCGCTGGCCGGCGCCATGATCCGGCCCACGCCGTTGGCGGGCGCCAGGATCGCGATCGCCAGCGCCAGGGCGTAGAACGCCAGGCGCTGCCACTTCGGCCGCCCGTCCCACCACCGCCCGATGGGACCGACAATGTCGGGCATGGCGCGACGGGCCCGGGTTAGGGCATTGCCGACCTTCGTGAAGGGGTTCATGCCCGGGCCCGTGCCAGGGCCTCGCCGAGGAGGCCGGTGGGGCGGAACATCAACACGATCACGAGTACCGCGAACGCCACCACGTCCAACCATTGCGACCCGAAGAACGACGCACCGTACGATTCCACCAGGCCCAGCAGCAGCCCGCCGAGCAGGGCGCCTCTCAGGTTGCCGATGCCGCCGAGAACGGCGGCGGTGAACGCCTTGATGCCGGGCACGAAACCCGCGATGTACTGGGTGTTCTCGAATCGCAGCCCGTACAGCATGGCGGCCACCCCCGCCATGAGACCCCCCAGTACGAAGGTGGCCACCACCACCCGGTCGATGTTGACACCCATCAGCACCGCCGTTTCCGGGTCCTGGGCGGTGGCCCGGATTCCCCTGCCGAGGCGGGTCCCGTTCACGAAGCGGTCGAGCACGATCATGAGGGCGATGGCGGAGACGAACACGATCAGCTTGTCGTTGCGGACGTCCGCGCTGCCGATCTTGAACAGGGTCACCTTCTTCATGACCCGCGGGAAGGCGATCAGGTCCCTCCCGTAGCGCAGCGCCACGAACTCCTGGAGGAAGAACGAGGCGCCAATCGCGGAGATCAGCGCCGCCAGTCGTCCCGCCCCTCGTCGCCGCAGAGGCCGGTAGGCGATGCGCTCCAGCAGCACCGCGGTCGCCGCGGACACCGCCATGGCGGCCAACAGCGACGCCAGGAGCACCCCGACCAGGGCAAATCCGCTCCGCTCGGTCTTCACATGCAGGGCATGGATCATGAACAGCGAGCCCAGGGTCCCCACCATGAACACCTCGGAGTGGGCGAAGTTGATGAGCCGCAGGACGCCGTAGACGAGGGTGTAGCCGAGCGCGATCAGCGCGTAGATGGACCCGAGTGTCAGGCCGTCGACGGTCGATGGCCAGAACTGATTGATGAGATTGTGCACACCTCACCGTTCCTTGGAACCAGAGGAGCGGGAGCGCACCAGCGCTCCCGCTCCTGTTGGAATGACTGGCCGAAACCGGTCTCGACTACCCGCCGATCAGCTGGTCGACGGCCCCGTCCAGGACGACCTTGCCGCCCTTGACCTCCCACATGTACACCGTCGGGCTGGCGACCTCGCCCTTGCTGTCGAACTTGAAGGTCTTGGTCAGGCCCACGTAGTTGATGGTGGTGAGGAAGGTGTTGATGTCGGCCGCCGAGGTCTTACCGGCGTCGATGGCTTGCAGGAGCACGTTGGTGGCGTCGTAGGCCTCCGCCGAGTAGGTCCCCGGAGCGGCATGGGCCGACGCCGTGTAGGCGCTGACGAAGGAGGCCGCGTTGGGGTTGGTGCTCTGAGTGATGTCGCCGCACGGGCAGGTCAACAGGGCGCCGACGGCGGCGCTGGAGCCGGCCGAGTCAATGATCTTGGGGTCATTGGCGCCGTCATCGGAGACGAACTTGACGGTGATCCCGGCGTCACGGAGCTGCTTGAGGAACCGGCCCCCCTCGGAGTAGTAACCGCCGTAGAAGATGGCGTCGGGATGGGCCGCCTTGACCTTGTTGACGGTGGCCGAATAGTCCTGGGCCGTCTTGTCGATGTGGTCGGTCACGATCACCTTGGCCCCGGCGCCGGTAATGGTGCTGCGGACGATGTTGGCGATGCCGAGGCTGTACTCCTCGTTGTCGTCAATGACGGCGATGCACTTGGCGTTCAGCTTCTTCAAGATGTAGTTGGCGGCCGCCGGGCCCTGGGCGTTGTCATTGCCGACCGCCCGGTGGAAGTACTTCCAACCGTTGGCAGCCAGGGAGGGGTTGGTCGCCGAGGCGGTGATGTTGACAATGCCCGCCTGCTCGAAGATGGGGTCGGCGGTCTTGGATTCACCGGAGAAGGCGGGTCCCACCACCGCGACCACCTTGTCGGTAATGGCCTTCTGGGCCAGCTGGGGCGCAACCGTCCCCGACCCGGTGGTGTCGTAGTCGACCAGCTGGACCTGGGTGGCGCCGGGCTTGGCGTTGTGCTGGGCCAGGGCCAGCTTTTCGCCCTCATGCTCGTTGATCCCGAGCTGGGCGTCGGGGCCGGTCAGGGCACCGAAGAAGCCGATCTTGAGGGTGCCGCCGGCCTGGGTCGCCACCTGAGGCGCGGGCGACGAGTGGAATGCCACATTCACCGCCGAAGAACTCTTGTTGGAAGTGGCGGGGGCGGCGGACCCGGCGCAGCCTCCAGCGGCCGTCGTTCCAGTCGTATTCGTCGACTTGGTACTGCTGCACCCCGCCGCCAGCATGGCGGCGGCAACGAGCACCAAAGTCCCGTGACGTAACTTGACCCGCTTCAACATCCGAACCCTCCCCTTGAGCCGAACCGTATTTTGGCTGCTAGGGCGAGACTCTATGCCGAAGAGGGACCACGGTGCCGCCTTCGTCGAAGCACGCGACATGAGCCCGTAATAATGAGCACCCACCGCCATGATCGAACTCGAACTTCGCAATGACGTTTATCGGCGCCCGTTGGCAACCGCACTCGACCGCCTGGGCCTGCGGGAGGGGTGGCGCTGTGTCGATGTCGGGGCGGGCGGGGGCGACGTAACGGTGGCCCTGGCCCGGATCGTGGGGCGCGACGGCCGGGTCTATGCCGTGGATAGCGACCCCGCGGCGCGAGATGCGGTCGCCGAGGCGGCCGCCGAGGCGGCCCAGGCCCAGGTGATCGCCCTAACCCAGGCGGCCGAGGACCTCACTCTTCCCGAGCAGGTGGACCTGGCCTACTGCCGGTTCGTGTTGCTCCACGTCCACGACCCGGTGGCTGTGCTCTTGAGGATGCGAGCCGCGGTACGCCCCGGGGGCTGGATCGTGGCGCAGGAACCCATCACCTCGGCCGGCCGGATCGACGGCCGCCCTTTTTCCTACCCTGATGCCCGTCACCCCGACGTCGGGGCGGTACTCCCCAAGCTGGTGCGCGACGCCGGTTTGGAGCTGGTCGACGCCTGGGCCGAGGCGCCCGCGGGGGTCGGCCCCGGGCCTGTCAGCGATTACCTCGAGGCCCTCACCGGCATCGACCCCGAGGACGACCCGATGGTCCTGCCGCCGCTGGTGACGGTGGTCGCCCGCCGCGGCGGCTGAGCGCCGTAATACCCTCGGCGCCATGCCTGCGACGCCCGATCTCGGTGCCCTGAAAGGGGCGCTCGCCGCCGCCGACGAGCTGATCGGGCGGGCCGCGGCCCACCTGGCCGGCCAGGGCCATGACGCCGTGGACGCCAACCAGGTCGTCGCCTACGACCTCGCCCACGGGGCGGCCGGGGTGGCCGTCGCCCGGGTGGCGCTCACCTACGGGGCCCACGGGGAAACCGAGGCCGCCCTGGCCTGCGCCTTCGCGGCCGACGCCCTCTATGAGCTCATGGTCAAGGTGCTGGGCCGGGAGCAACAGTGGGGCGTGACCCCGGGGGCGCTCGACGGCATGCTCCCGGTGGTGCAGGCCTACCGGGACCCGGCGTTCCTGGCGACGCTGGCCACCACGGCGGGAGATCGCCACCTCGACAGCGACTTCGAGATGGTCCAGGACACATTCCGGCGCTTCGCCGAGGAGCGCATTCGTCCCGTCGCCGATGAGGTCCACCGCACCAACGGGGACATCCCGGAGTCGGTGATCGAGGGGCTGGCCGAAATGGGCTGCTTCGGGCTGTCGGTGCCCGAGGAGTACGGCGGGTTCGCCTCAGGTGGCGCCAGCGACCTGATGGGCATGGTGATCGCGACCGAGGAACTGGCCCGAGCGTCGCTCGGCGTCGGTGGTTCGCTCATCACCCGGCCCGAGATCCTGACCCGGGCCCTGGTGAAGGGGGGGACAGAGGAGCAGAAGCAGGCCTGGCTGCCCCGGATCGCGTCGGGGGAGCAGATGGCGGCGGTGGCGGTGACGGAGCCCGATTTCGGGTCCGACGTGGCGGGGCTGAAAGTCACCGCGACACCTTTTGAGGGCGGCGGGTGGGTGATCAACGGGGTCAAGACGTGGTGCACGTTCGCGGCCCGAGCCGATGTGTTGATGCTGTTGGCCCGCACCGACACCGACCGGGGTAAGGCCCACCGGGGACTGAGCCTGTTCATCGTGGCCAAGCCCCGCGCCGATGGGCGGGGCTTCATCGTCGACCAGGCTTCGTCGGGTGGCTCGGGCCCGGGCCCGGACTGCGGGCGCCTCGAGGGGCGCCCCATCGACACCATCGGCTACCGGGGTATGCACTCCTACGAGCTGGCCTTCGACAACTGGTGGGTGCCCGACGACTGCCTCATCGGGGGCCCGGCGGGGCGGGGGCGGGGCTTCTACCTGCAGATGGAGGGGTTCGAGGCGGGCCGGCTGCAGACCGCAGCCCGGGCCATCGGGGTCATGCAGGCCGCTTACGAGGCGGCCCGGGACTACGCCGCCGACCGGGTCGTCTTCGGGCGGCCCATCGCCGGTTACCAGCTCACCCAGGCCAAGTTGGGGCGCATGGCCGCCGTCATCCAGGCCACCCGCCAGCACATGTACGAGGTGGCCCGGCTGATGGCGACGGGGACCGGCTCGATGGAGGCGTCCATGCTCAAGGCCTACGTGTGCCGGGCCGCGGAATGGGTGAGCCGGGAGGCCATGCAGATCCACGGCGGCATGGGCTACGCCGAGGAGTTCCCCGTTTCCCGCTACTTCGTCGACGCCCGGGTGCTGTCGATTTTCGAGGGGGCCGACGAGGTGCTGGCCCTCAAGGTCGTGGCTCGCCGGCTGGTGGAGCAGGCGGCGGGGGAGCGGTAACTTGGACCATGCTCGACCCTCGGCACACCGTTCTGATCGAGTTCTGCGTTCCCTGAAACTACATACCCAGGGCCGTCGGTCTGACGGACGAACTGCTGAGCCGGTGGGCTCCCATCCTCAGGACCGTCGAGTTGCGGCCCTCCTCCAAAGGGCGCTTCGAGGTCACCCTCGACGGCGAGCTCATCTTCTCCAAAGCGGGCCTCGAAAGGCATGCCCAGGCGGGCGAGGTGGCGGCCCTGGTGCGGGAACGCATCGGTCCGCCGGTGCTGGGCGAGGTGCCCGGCGAGGTGCCCGGCGAGGTGCCCGGCGAGGTGCCCGGCAAGGACTGAAGCTGCGGGTTTATTGGTCCCGGGCGATGGGAAGAGGGCCTGGACACCTATCGCGCTCCATATGTGCGCCCGGGGGGAATAGCCAGTGGCGGGAACTGGTTTCCAAGGGGCCACCAGCCACTAGGGTCACGCCCACGCGAGGAGGATTGCGACGACCAAGCCCAAGTTGAAGGGGGACGCGAGGACTGAAGCGCCCGCCCCTGATGAAGAAACAAGCACCATCGACGAAGGCCCCGACGGTCCCGAAGCGATCCAGGACATCGAGGACATCGAGGACCTGGAGGACATCGACGTCGGCGAAGACGAGGACGTACTCGACGACGAGGACGTCCTGGACGACGACGACGCCCTAGGCGGGGACGGGGACGACGACGACGTCGTGGTTGACCTGGTGCCGGTGGTCACCGACGCCGTGAAGACCAAGGCGGCGGTTGCCGACCCGGCAGCCGACACCGAAACCGACGACGACGAACTTCAGGCCGACGAGGTGGAGGCGAGCCTCGACGTCATCCTGGCCGAGCGTCTGCGGGGCGGCGACAACGACTCCGACGACGAGATCGAAGACGACGAGGAGGATGACGACGCGCCCAATCAACTGGCGACCGTCATCCCGGTGCGGCAACCCGATGAGTTCCTGTGCCAGTCGTGTTTCCTGCTGAAGCCGCCCGGCCAGCTGGCCGACGCCGACCATCAGTTGTGCCGGGACTGCGCCTGAACCGTCGCCGGCGCTCGCCACTGCCGGGGCGACATCGGGCGATGGGCGGGCCCGGCGGGCGACGGCGGGCTGCGGGCTAGGTGTGGGCGGCCGGGCTGCGGGTGAGGCCGGCCCGCTCCCCCAGGGCCACCACCCTCACGGCCACCTTCCGGGACGCCTCGTCGATCATCTCGTCACCGAACATGACCGCCCCCCGCCGGTCCCCCTCGGTCGCCTTCCGGTAGGCCTCGACGACGCCCCACGCCCGGTCGAACTGGGCCTGGGTGGGCCCGAACATCTCATTCAGGATCCCGACCTGCGTCGGGTGGAGGGCCCACTTGCCGTCGAAGCCCAGGATCTGAGTCCGCCGGCTGTACTCCCGGAACCCCTCGAGATCCTGGATCTTGACGTAGGGCCCGTCGATGACCTGGAGCCCGTTGGCCCGGCCCGCCATGAGGATCTTCATGAAGACATAGTGGAAGTAGTCGCCCGGGTACTCCGGGATGGCCAGGCCTCCGGCCAGCGACGGCATCCCCATGGAGGCCGAGAAGTCGACAGGACCGAGTATCACGGTCTCCAGGCGGGGCGAAGCGGCGCAGATCTCCTCGACGTTGATCAGTCCCTTGGCGGTCTCGATCTGGGCCTCGATGCCGATGTGCCCGGGCGGCAACCCGGCGCGGATCTCCACCTGGTTGAGCAACAGGTCCAACGCCACCACCTCGGCCGCCCGCTCCACCTTGGGCAGCATCAACTCGTCGAGCCGCTCCCCCGCCTCGCCGACCACCTCGATGACATCGAAGGCGGTCCATTTGGTGTCCCAGCTGTTCACGCGGACACAGACGACCTTCTCGCCCCAGTCGTGGCTCTTGATGGCGTCGGCGGCCTGGGCGCGGGCCCCCTCCTTCTCCAACGGGGCCACCGCGTCCTCCAGGTCGAGGAACACCATGTCGGCGGGCAGAGCGGCCGCCTTGGCCATCATCTTCTCGCTGGAGGCGGGCACCGCCAGGCAGGAGCGCCGGGGGAGTTGCCGGGTGCGTTGCGACATGACCCTCAGGTTACCGAGCGGTAATTCGTCACGGGGCGGCCTCGATTCAGGCGGCGGCGGCGACGGCGGCCGGAGTCAACTGCTCGGAGATGAGCCGGGCGAAACGGGCGGGGTCGCCGGCCACGAACCGCCGGCAGAGGGCCACCCCCTCGATGTAGCAGTGGATGTAGGCCCGCCAGGTGGGATCGGTCAGGAACTGCACCGCCTTCTCCGCCCGGGGCCGGGACAGGAGCGACCACCGGGCCAAGTAGTCCACCACGGTGCCCACGTCAGCCCCCTTTTCGTGCAACAGCAGGGCGGCGTTGCCCCGCACCCGGCCCAGGGCCTCGCCCGCTTGGGACAGCTGGGCTACCAGGTCGGCGTCGTAGGCGATGCCCAGGGGACGCAGGTGGCCGGCCACGACCGGTTCCGGCCGGCTGCCGGCCACGATCTCCAAACCGAGATCGGCGAGCCCTTCGGCCAGCAGGCACTGGGGGGTGCCCACCAGGAAGATGGTCTCCTCGAGGTGGCGCCGGCGCCGCACCAGCCCCACCTCCTTGCGGCAGTGCTCGGTGTGGTGGCCGGGGTAGGCCTCGTGGGCCACCAGGTGGCCCAACCCGGTGGACAGCACCGGCAGGTCCACGTTGATGACCACCCGGCTGCGGAGGGCGCCCTGGTAGTAGTTGAAGCCGGCCCAGGGCTGGTTGGTCACCAGGTCGAAGTCGACGTGCTCGTCCTCGGGCAGCCCCCACAGGACCTTGGTGCGGGCCCGCAGGTCCTCGGCCAGCGAGGCGACCGCGAGGCGCAGCTTGTCGGGGGGCACGGCCTGGGCCTCCCGCCAGCCCACGTAGCGCTCCGCCAGCGGCCCCGATCCCGGCAGGACCTCGTCGAGGCGGCGGTGGGCGGCGGCAAAGCTGTCCTCGGGCGTCATCTGGGGGCGCACCCCGTAGCACGACTCGACCTCGTCGACATAGCCGATGGGCTGGCCGGCCAGCCGGGCGGCGGTGGTGCGCAGCCCCTCCACCTGAGCCGCCAGAAAGTGGCGGCGGCCGCTGTCGAGGTCGTCGTGCCCCTCCAGGTCGCTCCGCAGCCGCCGGGCCCGCGCCTCCAGCTCGGCGGGCGGCCGGATGGGGTCGGCGGCCACCCGGGCCGCCAGTTCCGGGGGGCCGTAATAGGCGTCGACCAAGCCGTCGATGTGGCGTCCGAGGGCCAGGCCCAGCTCGATATAGTCCGCGATGACGTCGGGAATGGGATGCCTCGCCGGTCAGCCGAGCGTCTCGTGGAGGAACTTGACGGCCCGCTGCCATGCCAGGGCGGACGCCTCGGGGTCGTGAACCTCGGGACGGGTGTCGTTGAAGAAGGCATGGGTCGTGCCCGGGTACAGGAACAACTCCGCGGGCACGCCCCGGTCGTCGAGCTCCTTGCGCAGCTTGTCCACCGCCGCCGGTCCCGCCATGTCGTCGTTCTCGGCGTAATGGCCCTGCACCGCCGCTCGCATCTGGGACCAGTCGGGTTCCTCGGCCGGATAACCGACGACGCCGTAGAAGGGCACCACCGCCGTGACCACATCGGGCCGCAGGGTTCCCAGCAGCAGGGCCAGGGCACCCCCCATGCAGAAGCCCATGACGCCGACTCCGTTCCCGGTGGAGTGGTCGACGACGTAATCGACGGCGCCCGACATGTCCTTGGCCGCCCGCTCCAGGTTGAGGCTCATCATGAGCCGGCCCGCCTCGTCGGGTTCCTTGTTCGACGCCGACTCCCCGTGGTACAGGTCGGGCACCAGGGCCACGAAGCCCTCGGCCGCCAGGCGGTCGGCCACGTCCTCGATGTGGTCGACCAGCCCCCACCACTCCTGGATCACGACAAGACCCGGTCCCGACCCCGATGCCGGAGTCGCCAGGTAGCCCTGGGCGCGAGAACCGTTGCTGGGGAACTCCGCGATCTCTCCCATCGGCTTGAAACTACCCCGGTTGCCGTCTTTGAATCGGGCGGTTCCGCCCGCCGCCGCGGATCGTTTTGCCAAAAAGTGTTGTTGGGGCATCACTTTTTGGCAGAACGTACTCAGCCGAGGGCGGGGCGCAGCAGTTCTGCCGCCACTGGGCAGGTGGCCGCGGCCAGCCCCTCGTCGGGGGCGTTCAGGCCGCTCGGGCCCGCGACCTGGCTGAGGAGGACGGCGGGGACCAGTTCAACCGGGCGGTCCCACGGCTCGGCTGGCCCTCGGTCGACCCGCTCGAGCATGGCGTCCCACAGCCGCCCGGGCAGGACCCGCCCGACCCCGGCCACCGCCCATACGGGAATGCCCCGGGACGCCGCCACCGCCGCTGCGGCGTGGGAGCCCAGGGTGGCCAGGAGGCCCCCGGGACCGGCGGCGGTGGCCTCGATGATGACCAGATCGGAGACCACTACGGCAGCCGCCACGCCGGCGTCGCTGACCACGGCGGCGGCGGTCCCGGCGTCATCCAGGCGCCGGGCGAGGACGGATCCCTCCCCCATCCCGTCGCCCACCAGGACCTCGACGTCGCCGCGGCGCCGGAGCGCGGCGCCCGCGATGTCGGGCCAACCGACCACGGTGATCGTGATGTCGTCGGGCAGGGCGGCGGCCAGCCCGGAGGCGGTTCCGTCGTGCTCGATCTCGGCGCCGGCCGCGTGGGCGGCGGCCGCCGGGTCCGCCGCCGTCAGCACCCGGGCGGCCAGCCACCACACGGGACCGACGGTCAAGTGGCGCTCGATGAGGCGGCGGCAGGCCGGCACCAGGCCCGCCGGTTCGACGCGCATCATGGCGGCCAGGGCGCCCACGGTCTCCCGCACCAACAGGCCCGGGTCGGCCCCCGATGCCCGCGCCACGTACCGCAGGTGCTCGATGGGGTGCACGGCGCGGCAGGCGGTCAGCCGGCCCGCACGGGGCCGGGCGTAAAGACCATCAGGTACAGCATGACCAGGAAGAGACCCACACCCATGAGAGCGACCGTAGCGCCATTTCGTGAGCCAAGCGGGTGCTGCGGTACGTTGCTGGCGCCGTGGCCCGTGACCCCTCGCCCGATCTCGTCCTGACGCCGATTCAGGGCAAATCCCGGACCGTCAAGCAGATGCTCACCACCTTTCACCTGCTGTTGGTGGTGATCGACCCGTTCACCAACCAGAGTGCCTGGATCCTCCCGACGGCGGGACGCATCCTCCAGACCTTCGAGCAGGCCGATGTCCGAATCGCCTGGCTGGTGGCGGCGACGGCTGAGGAGTGCCGCCAGTTCCTGGGCCCGTGGGCCCGCGAGATCATCACTTTCGCCGATCCCGACCGCCTGGCGGTGAAGGAACTGGGGCTCGAGCGGCTGCCGGCGCTGGTGCACCTGGGGATGCACGGCAAGGTCGAGGGGGCCGCCGAGGGCTGGCAACCCGCCGAGTGGAAAGTGGTCACCGACCGGCTGGCCAAGGTCGTGAGCTGGCAGGGGCCCAACTTTCCCACCGCCAAGGACCCGGGACCATTTGCCGGCTCACCGGCACTGGGATAACGGCGGCGCCCGCCGCGGGTGGCGGGACCGGCGAGGTGCTTATCCCGACTGCTTATCCCGATTATCCCGACGACTTGAGGATGCCACCCCTGGTCATGGCCTGCGGATCGAGGACCCGGTCGACCGCGTCGGGGGTCATGAGGCCCTTCTCCAGCACCACGGTCCGCAGGTCCTTACCCTCGGCCGCCGCCGTCTTGACCACCTGGGCCGCCTGCTCGTAGCCGATGTAAGGGTTGAGGGCGGTCGCCATGGCCGGTGACGACAGGGCGTACATCCGACCTCGCGCTTCGTCGGCCTCGATGCCGGCGATGCACTTGTCGGCCAGCAGACGGCTGACCGAGGCCAGCAGCCGGATCGACTCCAGCAGGTTGCGGCCCATGACCGGCAGCATGATGTTGAGCTCGAAGTTGCCGGCCGCCCCGCCGAAGGCGACCGCGGCGTCGTTGCCGATCACCTGGGCCACGACCTGGCAGACTGCCTCGGCGATGACCGGGTTGACCTTGCCGGGCATGATCGACGAACCCGGTTGCAGATCAGGGATACGGATCTCGGCCAGCCCGCACCGCGGCCCGCTACCCATCCAACGGATGTCGTTGGCGCACTTGTAGAGGGATACGGCAACGGTGCGCAAGGCGCCCGACGCTTCGACCAGGGCGTCGCGCCCTCCCTGGGCCTCGAAGTGGTCCCGGGCCTCGGTGAGGGGCAGCCCGAGAGCGGCCGCCAGCCGGCCGATCACGCCGGCCGCGAAGCCCTCCGGGGCGTTGAGCCCGGTGCCGACTGCGGTGCCGCCGAGGGGCAGCTCGCCGACGCGCGGCAGGGCGGACCGCAGCCGCTCCACGCCGTGTTCGACCGCGGCCGCGTAGCCACCGAACTCCTGGCCCAGCGTGACCGGCGTGGCGTCCATGAGGTGGGTCCGCCCCGCCTTGACGACGGAGTGCCACTCCCGGCTCCTGGTCCGCAGCGCCTCGGCCAGGTGCTCGAGGGACGGGATGAGGTTGCCGACCACCGCGTCGACGGCGGCCAGGTGGATGGCCGAGGGGAACACGTCGTTGGAGGACTGGGAGGCATTGACGTGGTCGTTGGGATGGACCTTGCGGCCCAGCTTCTCGGACGCCAGGGTGGCGAGCACCTCGTTCATGTTCATGTTCGAGGAAGTGCCGGAACCGGTCTGGAACACATCCACGGGGAACTCTCGGTCCCACAGCCCCGCCGCCACCTCGGCGGCCGCCTGGGCGATGGCGGCCGCCACCTCGGTGTCGACCATATTCAGCCGGGCGTTCTCGGCCGCCGCAGCTGCCTTGAGCTGGGCCAGGGCCCGGATCAGGCCCCGGTCGATGGTGAGGCCGGAAACCGGGAAGTTCTCGACCGCCCGCTGCGTCTGGGCGGCCCATTTGGCCTGCATGGGCACCCGCACCTCACCCAAGGTGTCGTGCTCGACGCGGAAGTCACTCATATATCGGACGGTACACGTCGTACTTGCTTTCTAGGCTGGGTCCATGGGCAAGGTGTTCGAGGGGATCAACGCCGCGTTGTCGGAGTGGTTGCGGGCCCAGCCGATGTTCTTCGTGGCCACCGCACCGACGGACCTGGAGGGCCACGTCAACGTGTCGCCGAAGGGCCTCGACGGGACCTTCGCGATCCTCGACGACCGCCGGGTCGCGTATCTCGACCTCACCGGTTCGGGGATCGAGACGGTGGCCCACCTACGCGACAACGGCCGCATCGTGATGATGTTCTGCGCCTTCTCAGGACCACCTCGAATCGTGCGGCTCCACGGTCGGGGCACGGCCATCTTCCCCGACGACGCCCGGTTCGAGGCCGCCCGAAGCGCATTCGCGGCCCCGATGCCGCCCGGGACGCGGTCAATCATCGAGATCGAGGTGACCCGCGTCAGCGACTCGTGCGGTTTCGGCGTCCCGCTCATGGACCTGGCGGGCCAACGCCCGTTGCTACCCGAGTGGGCGGCCCGCAAGGGATCCGACGGGCTCGTCGATTACCGGGCGACCCGCAACCGGGTCAGCATCGACGGCCTCCCCGGAGTGATCGGCGACTGAGCCGGTGTCAGGACCGGCCACCATTTCCCCCCCCGATGACCTACACAGGGATGGCTTCGAGCAGCCGGGCCACGAAGTCACGGGCCCCGCCTTCGAGGTCGTTGCGCTTGATCGCCATGCCGCCGAGCACCTGGGCGCCCCGGCCCTCCATGATGCCGGTCAGCTTCTGCAGCGCCTTGCCGCTATCGATGGCGTAGGTGATGTAGACCAGGCAGCGTTTTCCGCCGAGGACGGGCAAGTGGCGCAGCCGTCCCGCCCGCCCCGGCCGCTGGCCGGCCACCACGATCCCGTCGGTCCAGGTGCCCACGATCACCAGGTCCGCCACCTCGAGAGCCTGATAGTCGATGTTGGTGATGGGGCTGACCGATGCGCGGACCCCGGCCTCGGCCAGATGGGCCGCGATCAGATACGCGGCCTTCTTGGTGTTGCCGGTGAGGCTCTCGTAGATGATGGCGGCGTTCATCGCCCGCTCAGCGTAGGCGGGCGGGTGAGACGGTGGCGGAATCGTTGAGCCAGGTCGAAGCCCGGCGCATGGGGCTGCGGGCCCAGGGCTTTTTGGGGCGAGGCGGCGGCCCCAGGAACCCGGCCGAGGTGCTGCGGCTCGTCATGGGGCTGCAGCTGGACACCATCTCGGTGCTGGCCCGTTCCCACGAGCTGGCGTGCTACGCCCGGGTGGGGCCGGTCGGACGGCCGGCCGTCGAGGCGGCGTGCTGGGGCCGTGACGCCCGCGGCGAGCCGGTGGCGGTCGAGTACTGGGCCCACGCGGCGTGCATCATGCCGATCGAGATGTGGCCGTGGTTCGCCTTCCGGCGCCGCAGGCTGGCCAAGAGTCCCCGCTGGGGCGGGTATGTGAGCAGCAATCCGGTGGTCGGCGAGGTGCTGTCGCGGCTGGCGGCGGAGGGGCCGCTCACGTCGTCGGACCTGGGCGGCTCCAAGAACGGTGGCCCGTGGTGGGACTGGTCACCGATGAAGGTGGCGGTGGAGCGCCTGCTCGACCTGGGACAGGTCATCTGCACCACCCGGCGGGGGTGGCGCCGGGTGTACGACCTCACCGAGCGGGTTCTGCCGGCCCGGGTGGCAGCGGTAGGCGAGCCCTCCGACGAGCTCTGCTGGCGGACCCTGGTGGGCCTGGCCGGGCGGGCCATGGGGGTGGGCACGGTGAAGGACCTGGCCGAGTACTTCCGTATCCCTGTGGCCGCGGCTACGGCGGCGGTGGCAGAGAGTGGGCTGGTCCCCGTCACCGTCGAAGGGTGGCCGGGAGCGGAGGCCGGAGGCCGGGGCGGGGGAGGAGCCCGAGGCGGTGCCGGCGGCACCGCGTGGGCAGAGCCCGGGGCGCTGGCATTGCTCGATGCCCGGGGGCGACACCGGACGACTTTGGTGTCGCCGTTCGATTCCCTGATCTGGGACCGGGCCCGGACGGCCCGATTGTTCGGCTTCACCCACCGGTTGGAGGCGTACACCCCGGCTCCTCAGAGGGTCCACGGGTACTACGTGATGCCGCTGCTGGCCGGGGGCGAGCTGATCGGGCGGGTCGACCCGAAGCGGGTAGGCAAGACGCTGGTCGCCCGCCAGGTGAGCCTCAGCTCGCCGGTGCGGCCGGCGCGGCCGGCCCGGCCATTGCGGTGGGCCGGGGTGGCGACGGCCGGGGTGGCGACCGCCGCGGTGGCGGCCGCCGGGGTTGCCTTGCGAGAAGCGGCAGCCTGGGTCGGGTGCGATTCAGTGGCGGTGGAGCGTTGCGATCCCGAAGAGCTGGGGCCGTTGCTCCAGGCGGCAGTGAAGGCGGACTGACCGACCCCGGCGGCCCCCGGGGTCGGCCAAACGGTGCCGCTAGGACGCCTTGGCCAGCGCCCGGAGCTGGTCCATGCTGCGGGTCAAGAGCCGCTGGACATGGGCCTGGCTGAGGCTCATGCGGTCGGCGATCTCATGCTGGGTCAGGCCGTCGAGGTAGCGCAGCCGGACCATTCTCCGTTCCCGTTCCGGGAGGCGGGTCAGGAGCCAGCCGAGGGCGAGACGCTCCTCGACGGCATTCAGGGCCCGGTCCTCGGTCTGGAGGCGGGCCGCCAGAGGCCGGTCGTCGCCGGCCGCGTAGGTGTCGAGAGACGCCGGGCGGCGCAGATCGCCCGCTTCCAGCGCCTCTTCGACGTCGCCGGCAGAGGCATACACCCGGTCCCCGACCTCGGAGGGGGTCGGCTGGCGGCCCATCTCCTGGGCGAGGTCGCTGATCGCCTCCTGGCTTCGCAGGTAGAGGTTCTGGACGCGCCGGGGCGGCCGGATGGCCCACGACCGGTCCCGCAGGTAGTGCTTCAGCTCCCCCACGATCGTGCTGGTGGCGAAGGCGGAAAAGGGCACGCCCCGCTGCGGGTCGAACCGGTCAACTGAGCGCACCAATCCCAGCAGGGCCACTTGTTTGAGATCCTCCGCGGAGTCCGCCCAGCCGGCTCGGAACGAGTAGCGACGAGCCAGCGACACCGCCAGGCCGTAATGGTCGGCGAAGTAGTCGGTGCCTCGAGGCCGGGGGTCAGAGTCCACGGCAACAACTTCATCACCTGCCCCTGAGGAAACTCTGAGTGCGGTCTAGGAATCAGCTGGGAGCTCAAAGGCGAGCTGGTCGTCGGCGGGCGGGGCGAAAGAAGGAGCCAGCCCCGGCCGCGGTTCGCCAGGCGACCGGGGGCGCCGGGCCGGTCGGAAGCGCTCATGGCCGGTCTGATTGGCAGCCGGGGCGTGACCTCGAGCCCGGGCGACCATGGCCCGGACCCGATCGGTCAGCATCTGCTGTTCCGCCTTGGGGAGGTAGGCGCCGCGGTAGTGGCGCTCATAGTCGGCCGCCCGGTCCGGGTGGGTCGTGGCCAGCTGAACCAGGAAGTGCTCCCGCACGCCGGGTCGCAGGTGAAGGGCGATAGGGGAAATGGAGACGGCGCCGGCGTCGACGCATGCGGCCACCACCTCCTCGAGTTGGTCGTCACGATCCGAGAGTCCCGGCAGGACAGGGGCTATCAGCACCCCGCACGCGACGCCGGCGTCGTTGAGCCTCTTCACCGCCTCGACGCGACGGCGTGGGTGGGGCGTCCCGGGCTCGGTGAGCTTCCAGACCCCCGGGTCCAGGGTCCCGATGGAGAAGCTGGTGCTGACGTCGGTCCGTTCTGCGGCGGTGACGAGCAGGTCGAGGTCCCGCAGGATCAGGGTCGATTTGGTCAGTATAGAAAAGGGGTTGGCCGCCTGGCCCAAGACCTCCACGACCCCCCGGGTCAGGTGGTACTTGCCCTCGCAGCGCTGATAGGGGTCGGTATTGGTTCCCATCGCGATGTGGTGCCCGGCCCAACGGCGCCCTGACAACTCGGACCGCAACCGCTCCACGGCGTTGATCTTGACCACGATCTTGCGTTCGAAGTCCTCCCCCACACCGAGGCCCAGGTACTCGTGGGTGGGCCGGGCGAAGCAGTACGAGCAGGCGTGGCTGCAGCCCCGGTAGGCGTTGATCGTGTAGCGGAACGGCATCCGTGACGCCGCCGGGACCTCGTTGATGATGGTGCGGGCGTTGACGTGGAGGAATTCCATCCCCCGGAACTCACCGGTGCCGACGTGCCGGTCCACCAGCTGGTCGCCGTCGAACAGGGCACCCTGGTCGTCGGAATGTTCATCGTCGACCAGCCGCCACCGCAGCTTGCCGTCAGTCGCCGACCCCATTCACCTAGTCTATCGAACGCGTGTTCGCACCACCAGGCGCCTCGGTCAGCCCACGCCGGGCTCGACGGCCTTGCCGGGCTCGACGGCGGGGCCGGGGACATCCGGGGCCTCGGTGTGGACCGCCCGCACCACCTCGGCTCGGCTCAGGGCAACGACGCCGATAGCCATCAGGATCAGCCCGACCGCCTCGATGGTGGTCGGGAACGGACCTGAGCGCACCCCTTCGCCGAGGAGGAAGGCCCCGATCAGGATGGAAACGACCGGATCCACCACGGTGAGCACGGGAAGCGACAGGTCCAAGGCGCCGGCCTGGAAGGCGCTTTGGGCCATCAACATCCCCAGCACCCCGGCCGCGATCAGCACATACACCTCCCAGCTTTCGACCACTTCGAGCACCCCGCCGGCCAGCAGGTGGGCCACCGCTTTGGTCAAGGCCGCGGTGACGCCGTAGTTGATGGCGGCGGCGGCAGCCAGGCAGCCGCCCCGGCGGCGGCTATTGGCCCCCCGGGCGGCCAGGACCAACGCTGTGATCACGACGCCGGTGACCGCGAACAGGACCAGCCAGTCCCGGTTGGCGACCTCGGCGTGACCCTTCCCCGGAGCCGCGGTGAGCAGGAACGCGGACAGGCCCACGACGACCGCCACCGCCCCCCACCAGTCGGTGCCGGTCATGCGGCTTCCGGCCGCCCAGGCGCCGAGGGGCAGGGCGAAGAGGAGCCCGCACACCAGGAGGGGCTGCACCAGCACCAGGGACCCGTGACCAAGGGCAATGAACTGCAGCCCGAAGGCCCCTCCGTCGAACACCAGGCCGAGGAGCCAGATACGACTGCGAACCAGCCGGGCCAGTAGCCCCAGCCGCATCGCCTGCTGTCGTGGTTGCGCGATCGCGGCCCGATGCTGCAGCACCGACGCCAGGGCATAGAGCAGCGATGACACCAGCGCGCAGATCACCGCCAAAGCCACCGCGCGACGGTACTACCCGGTCACAGCGGGCCGGGGATCACAGGTGGCACCGAGTCGGGCGCCGCCATCCCCTAGTGTCATCGGGGTGAAACGCCTGGTGCGGCCGCTCACCGTTGTGCTCGGCGTTCTGATCGCTCTCGGCGGCGGCGCCATCGTCGTCGTCCGCGCCAGCGCCGCCCATAGCCCCGCCAAGGTCAGCGCGGTGACCCACGGCTCGACCAGCGCCCAGCTGCCCGGGACCGGCTCGACCGGGCCCGGCAACGATGCGGCTACGGCATTCGCCACCGGTTCCGGGGTGACCACCACGACGGTCCGTCCCTCGGTACCAACCTCGGCGAGCGCTCCCCCGGCCAGTCCACCGACGACGACCTTTTCCTCCACCTTGGACGCCGCGGTGGCGGGCACCAACTCCTGCGTGCTGGTCGAGGACGGCAACGGACAGACGCTCTATCAGCACCGGGCCGACATCCCCCTCATCCCCGCCTCGACCCAAAAGCTGCTGGTCGGCGAGGCGGCGCTGGTCACGCTGGGCCCGGACTACCGGTTCACGACCCGGGTGATGGCGTCGTCGGCGCCGGTCAACGGCAAGGTCGCCGCCCTGTGGCTGGTCGGCAGCGGGGACCCCCTGCTGGCGACTCCGGAGTTCATCGCCTACAACGCGGGGCGGGCCCGGGTGGCGGGCTACCCGTGGACGCCGCTGGCCAACCTGGCCAGTTCGGTGGCCGCCGCGGGCATCACCCAGGTGCCGGGAGGAGTGCGGGGTGACGACAGCTTCGAGGACAAACTTCGCTTCCTACCGGTGTGGCCCGCGCTGTACCAGCAACAACAGCAGATCGGGCTGTTGTCGGCGCTGAGTGTCAACGAGGGCGTCCAGTTCACGCCCCCCACACTCACCCTCGCCCAGGACCCGCCGAACTATGCCGCGTCGGAGCTGGCCCGGCTGCTGCAGCTGCGCCAGGTTCCGGTAGGAAGCCAGCCCGACCAGACCGTACCGGCGGGCGCCGTCGTCCTGGCGTCGGTGCAGTCGGCGCCGCTCAGCCAGATCGTCGAGGCCATGATCCGGGCCAGCGACAACTGGATCGCGGAGTTGCTGACGCGGGCCATTGACAAGGCCAGCGGCGGGAGCGGTACCACGGCGGGCGGCGTGGCCGTCGTGCTTCGCAACGCCGCCCAATTCGGCATACCCCTCACCGGGGTTCACATGGACGATGGCTCGGGGTTGTCGCGGACCGACCGGGCCACCTGCCGGGAGTTGCTGGCCGCCCTGGCCCTCGGGAATCAGGCGCCTTTCAGCCCTACCCTCACCGGACTGGCGGTCGCCGGTCAGACGGGGACGATGGCGGCGCGGTACCGCGGGACTCCCGAAGCGGGCCGGCTGCGGGCCAAGACCGGCTCCCTCGACGGTGTCGGCGCCATGGTCGGCCTGATAACGGTGACCACACCGTTGCGATTCGCCTTCATCGAGAACGACGCCACCAGCGAGACCGTCCTGATCCAGAAGCAGGATGCCCTGGTGGCGGCGCTCGCCACCTTTCACGGCTAGCACCGGTCGCGGGTAGCGAGCCCAGGTGCGAGACTCTCGCTCGTGGAGGGCGCGTGGTGAAACGGCAGACACAGCGGGCTTAAACCCTGCGGCCTTCGGGCATGAGGGTTCGACTCCCTCCGCGCCCACCCCATCCTGACAGCAAAGGTGCTTGTCAGCGGCCTGAGTGAACGTTCCCCAGGGACCGTGGGCCACGAATGGGCCATGGGACACCAGACCTACCCGGGCAGGACAAGCGACCTTGGGGTGAGCCCGCGCATGCGCGTGCCACCTTCATCGGGCGCCCAATGGGGGCGCCAGCCAGACATTCCCTGCGACGCCACCGACCGCTGCCGGGCGGGAGGAACGAGCTCTCGTCCAAGCCCCGAGAGCGGAATCGAACCGCTGACATGTCATCCTCCTCGTTGCTCCGCCACCGGAGCGCTAGGTCAACTGGACCACCGATGCACCGGGCGATCGAGCCCCCAACCGCCTCTGGATCGAGAAGCGGCGCTTTTCATTCGAAGATGGACCTTCGGCACCTCCGGGCATTTCTCGCCGTCGGCGAGGAACTGCATTTCGGCAAGGCCGCGCGCCGACTGCACATCGCCCAGCCGGCGGTGAGCCAGCTCATCCGGGCCCTCGAGGCCGAGTTCGGAGTCGTTCTCTTCGAGCGCACCAGCCGGCGCGTCGTACTGACGCCCGCAGGGCACGTCTTGCTCGCCGAGGGCCGCGCCTGCTGGCGCGCCACGAACAGATCGGCGAACGGATGGCGCGCCTCCGCGCCGTTGAGGCCGGCGAGGTCGGACTCGGAACAGTGCCCGCCCTACCGCCCGATCTCCTTCCCAACCTGCTCACCCAGTGGCGCTGGCAACTCCCCGACGTCCAAGTCGTGGCGCGGTCGCTCCCCTCCGGGATGACCGCCGTCGCTGCGCTCGACCGGGCAGACGTGGACATCGCCCTGGTGCGCGGCCAAGTATAAGAACCGGGGGTGTCCGCCGTCGAAATCGCGCGGGAGCGCGTCGGTGTTGCCCTGGCGGCAAGCGATGCGCTCGCCGCCCGGATCTCGCTGACAGCCGCGGACCTCGACGGTCGAGGCCGGGAGCGTGACCATGCTGGGTGTCCGCGATGATCTTGCGGATGGCGACACCGATCGGCCCCGAAGCGCAGCGACCTAACCCGGCACTCGAGCCGCTGGCGCCATTGGTCGGCCAGTGGCGCACGACGGGGACGCATCCGCTTATCCCAGGCACGACGTTCCACGGCCGGACGTCGTTCGAGTGGCACCAAGGCGGTGCTTTCGTCTTGATCCGCTCTGAGATCGACGAGCCGGAGATCCCCAGCGCCGTGGCTGTCGTCGGCTCCGACGACGCCGTCGGCACGTTCACGATGATCTACTTCGACGAGCGCGGGATCTCCCGCCGGTACAGGGTCGAGGTGGCCGCCGGCGAAGTGCGTTGGCACCGCGACGAAGCCGGGTTCGCCCAGCGCATGGTCGTCACCATCGCCGCCGACGGCAACCGACTCAATGCGCAAGGAACGATGTCGCACGACGGCGGCCCGTGGGAGAACGACCTACAGCTCACCTACGAGCGCATCGACTCGTAGACGTAACTCACCACGACACTCCGATGCGCCAACCGATCGGCGCGCGCCGGAGCCTGCCCCCGAACGATACTCCTATGGTTGTCAAGGCCTAATTGCGGATTGTTTTGGATGGTTGGCGACGGGGGGTCGTAGGACTGAGTGTTAGTCGCCGACGGAGAACTCGGTGGATCGCGCTGACGGGGTCGGCCAGCGATTCGGTGCTGGCTTGGGGGGTGAGGATTTCGGTGACGCACCTGGCCAGTTCGTCGTCGCCGTTGACGAGGAGCGTCTCGAGTCCGTTGACGATGTAGACGATTTGCTTGACGTCGTGGCGGGGTGGTCGTGCTGTTGGGAGTTTGGACGCGAGGCATAGCGAGCGGTGTCCTTTTGGCAGTTGTGGGCGACGGCTGTGCTGGAGGGTCGCGGCTGGTGGGAGGTGCTGGATGAGGGACAAGACAGGGACGGGCCACTTGATGAGGGCAGACTCTTATTAGGTCAACGCCAGCAGATCGGTTGAAAGGCTCGGGGGCGGCCGGCAGATCGTTCGTAGGCCAACCCGAAGGGCGGCAGCCGGTTAGAGGGCCAGGCGGCCCCCGAGAAGTGAGCGTCAGTCGGCGGCCGGGCGGAGGTGCGCGTACACCTCGCGGGCGACGTAACGCTTCAGGCAGCGGATGACCTCAGCCTTGGAGAGGCCTTCTTTGGTGCGCCGCTCGACGTAGTCGCGGGTGCGGGCATCAGAGCTCATGCGGGTGATCACGATCCGCCATAGGGCGTGGTTGGCTTGGCGGTCACCGCCGGGGTTGAAGCGGAAGCGGCCGGTGGTTTTGCCGGACGACGCGGGGATGGGAGCGGCGCCGCACAGCTGCGCCCAGGCGGCCTCGCTGCGCAGGCGTTCGGGGTGGTCGCCGGCACAGATGAGCAGCAGCGCGGCGGTGTCGGGGTACCGACGCCGTAGAGGGCTAGCAGGCTGGGGGCGGCGACGGCGACCAGGGGGCTGAGCAGCTCGTTCAGGCGGTCGATCTGCTCGTCGAGGAACTCCGCTCGCCGTCCCAGCTCCCGCAGCGCCATCTTGGTGCAGTACGACACGGCGTCACCGGAGCGGGGCCGCAACGCCGCCATATCCGACACCAAGGCGACGGTGCTGTGCTTGGCGAAACGGGCCCGGATGTCGTCGGGGGCGGTGAAGATCAGACCCCGGGCCTGGTTGATGGTCTGGGTTCGCTCCCTGCGGGCGGATCGTTTCGCGACCATCAACGCCCTGATCGCCTCCACCGTCCCATCCCGACCCTTGGGTCTCCCCCGGGCCCGGCCCGACAGTGCCGCGCGCGCCGCGCTCACTGCGTCGAGGGGGTCGGACTTGCCCTGGCGGTGGCGGTCGGCGCGGTCGGCGCGGTCGACTTCGACGACGCGCACGCCGGCGGTGGCCAGGTGGCGAGCCAGGCCCGCCCCGTAGCTGCCCGTTCCTTCGACCCCCACCAGGCGGACGGTCCCCGAAGCCTGCGAGCCAGGCGAGCAACTTGGCGTAGCCGGCCGCGGTGACCTCGAAGGATTCCACGCCCAGCAAACCGCCGACGGGGTCCAACGCGGCTGCCACATGGACATCGGCGTGGGTATCCACACCGCCTGTGATCGCGCGTCTCGCGGTCATGTTCTCTACGATGGACATAGCCATCCCTTTCTCACGTTGAGGGGTGGCACGCATTGCGGGAGGACCGTCCTGTGAACCCCGACCTCTCGTAAAGGCCGGGCAGATCGGAACACCCGACCGTGGGTGCCGGGAACAACCCTGGGACCCGGCCGACAAATCAGGTCACAAGACAACCGAAGCGGCGTCAGCCGTTCGCAGGTCAGGCCGGGACCCAGGACTCCCGACCATACGCCAATGCGATTGCCAGACCAGGGATGGAGGGACATAAGCACCACCCACATCCTCCCTGCCGGGAACGTGCCAAACGATGCTTGCGAGGTGCGAGGTGCGAGGTGCGAGGTGCGAGGCTGTGGGCATGGCCCCTGCTGCACGTCGCTCGCCTTCTCCCGGCTGGTTGCTCGACGAGGTGAGCAGCGCAGGGCGGGAGAACCTCGATGTCGACCACGTTGCCCGCTATGACGAAAAGGAGGACGCCGACGCAGCCGGCGAGGTGGCGCTGCTTGTCGAGCTCGGGCTGGATGGCCGGTCGCAGGTGTTGGACCTCGGAGCAGGCACTGGTCAGTTCACCCTTGCCGTCGCCCCGTCCTGCGCCCGAGTCGTCGCCGTCGACATCTCGCCCCTAATGCTCGAGCGACTACGCGCCAAGCTGACCGCGTCAGAGCTGTCCAACGTCGAGATCGTCCATGCTGGCTTCGTGACCTACGAGCACCGGGGACCAGCGGCCGACTTCGTCTACTCCCGGTGGGCGCTGCATCACCTCCCCGACTTCTGGAAGGCACTGGCGTTGCACCGGATGCGCACGATCCTTAGCCGTGGTGGCGTCCTGCGGCTGTCGGACGTCGTGTACTCCTTCGACCCCCCCGACGCCGAGCAGCGAATCGGGCAGTGGTGCACGACGCTACCGGCCGAGGCGGCGACCGACGGTGAGTGGGTGCGCACGGACCTCGAGAAGCACGTCCGTGACGAGCACTCGACGTTCACGTGGCTGTTGGAGCCGATGCTGGAGCGGAGCGGCTTCCGGATCGAGGACGCCACATACACGGCCGACGGCATTTTCGCCGAGTACGTCGCACGAGCGGTCTGAGTGGCCCGCTCGTGCCCTGACGCCGGGGTGGCGTGTTGCGCCGTTCAAAGCACTACCGTGGCGACGTCGGCCCTCTAACGTGCCGAGGTGGACCGGTGCGAGGAGTGCGGCTTCGAGTACGACTTGGGGGAGGCAGTTCGGGCCGGGCCGGCCATCGTCGAGGGTGTTGGTGAGTTCGCCGTCATGCTGAGCGACGGCCACGCCGATCTTCGGACGAGGCGACAGCCGCAAACGTGGTCGCCCCTCGAGTACGGATGCCACCTGCGTGACGTGCTGCTCGTGCAGCGTGAGCGGGTGCTGGCCGCTCGCCGTATCGATCGACCATCGTTCGACCCCATGGGACGAGACGAGCGCGTCGAACACGACGGCTATGCCGAGCAGGACGCCGACGACGTTGTGCGTCAGCTCACCGACGCGGCGTACCTGTTCGCCAACGTCCTCTCCCGCCTCAGTTCCGAGGACTGGGAGCGCACCGTCATGTACAACTACCCCAAGCTGTTCCAGCGGTGCCTGCGGTGGATGGCCGTCCACACCGTGCACGAGGTACGCCACCACCTTCTCGACCTTCGCCGTCAACTGGCGTAGTCCATCCCGGCCCCCGTGACCCCGAACGCCGCCTTGGGGACACCAATCGGATCGTGACGCCCGGGGGCGACGAGCTGGCGCAACTTGGCTACGAGCCTGGGGTCGTGGCTACTTGTGACCAGCTGCGCCGCCAGTCCGGTTGGCCGAGTGGAAGTCCTGCTTCGCCGGCCCAAAGGCGCTTCATGGCGTCGCGCATCTCCTCGTGTTGCTGGTCTTCGGTCTTGGCGTCGACGACTAACGCCGAGTACACCGTGATCGTCGTGGGTGAGATCAACGCGGTCGTCACCGTCCCGCCGATGGTCGCCTTGATCTGACGGCAGACACGCTGCCGAAGGGGACGGACCCGGCCGAAGGGGACGTCGTCGATCATGGCCGAGCCGCCCTTGAGAGCGGTCTCGACCAGCCAGGCCACCACCTGGTCCTCGCCGTCAGCCACCCCGGGGGCTCAAGGCAGCCCTCGGCGACCCGCCAGCATGAACCGCACAGCCGGTCGCGGTCGACGCCCACCACGTCGAGATCGACGTCGACGCCCAGCGACACGGCGCCGCGGCGCACAAGGTCATCGCCGAAACTCCCGCCGACGGTGCCACGCGAGTGGTCTGGCGGTGGAGGTGGACGGTCCCGCCGTCGTCACTGACGGTGCGACCCGCGGGTAGGAGCCGCGCCGGCCCCACAACCAGCGGCCACCGATCTCCGGTCACCGCTGGCAGGGTAGAACACGACGAACCTGAACTCCGACATCTGTCGTCCGCCACGATCACCATCAGGTATCCAGGTACACCCACCGCTACCCCCCGCCACCAACCGCCGCATTGTCTCACCTAACCGCATGGACCGAGCCCGTCGACTCGGACCCCATCGAGGCCAGGGAACATGCCATTCCACGGCGAACGAGGCAACCCCCAAACCGGCCACGGCACGTCGCGGGATCGCCCCAGATCCCGGATGGTCACGGGCGACAGGGACATTCAGTGACTTCACCCGGGTACGACACCTCAGCTCAGGAGCAAGGGCGTCGCCGTGCTGGCCCTCGCACAACTGCGATCTTGACTCGCGTACAACATCGTGGCGGCTCGCCAATCCACCGCGCTCCGGCCGCTCGCCAACCACAATGCCGTCCACCCACCGACACGGCAGCCGTCAAACGAGTAGCGGCATCAACGCATCCGCCTGCCAAACACAACCAAACCCGAGATCTCCTGAACCCTCGCCCTCTGGGCTTCCCCCCCAACCGTGGAGGCTTGCTGATGATTGGTTCAGCTTCTCTCGGCCGGGTGTAGTGATACCACTCGGCTGGTTTCATCGCCCCGCAGGGCATTGTGGGGGACGGTTTTCATGCCGCCTCGGTTTCTCGGGCGGCCTGGGCCGCTCGCTCGGCCAAGATGGCTTCGAACTGGATCGGTGATTTCATTTCGCAGGTGCTGTGCCGGCGGGTGCGGTTGTAGCGGTCGATGTAGCCAGCCACGGCTCGTCGGGCTTCGACCTTGCTCTTGAAGCGGTGCTTGGAGAGCAGTTCGAAGGCCGCACACCGCGCTGCTATAAACGTCATCAGCCCTAGCGCTTACTTCGCCGAGTGACAGCCGAAGGCTCAGTACTCTCTCGCGACCAGCCGACGACTTCGATTGACTTCTGGGCGGATGTGTTGGCCGCTCCCAAGAACGAACGCCTCATGTCCGAGGTATGGGCACATCGGCGACGCAATACTGTGGTTCGGTCGACAACAGCACCGCAATCTCGACCAACCACTCCTGCCACTTCATTACAACAGCCTGCTTCTCTATTTCCGGTTCGGACGAGTCTATGCGATTGAAGCTGGCGATCTCTTTATCGCTAGGAAGGCGCTCCAGCTGCAGATCAACCAGACCAGCGCTAGTTGTATCGCAATCACGGTACCAGATGAGGTCGCCATTGAGGCCAAGGGCGACACCCGATTTCGAGTAGACCGAGAAATCCTGATAGAGCTCCTTGCTTACCTCTCTGTTCTCCGTCCGACTTCGACGTTGTAAACTCAGCAGCCACACGAGGACGAATTGAGTCGTCCGGGTTGAGACGCGTGGCGAAGGTTCGAAATGCAAGAAGTCAATCAAACGTCGCTCGTCTTGTCTAGTGGCGCAGACCTTGACGCGGTGCGTCGGTCGGATGCCATCCGTCGTAAGAAGTGCGCTAACGTCCCGCGCCTTCGCCCTGACAAGAGTACAAATAGCCAGCTGTATATTCGTTAACGCATCTCTCGTTCTTCGCGCTTTGGAGGGCGGCGAGACACGCGTCGTTCTGTCTAGCAGCCTCCGACGCATCCTGGGTTTCACGCTTGGCTTTGAGTTCAGCCGCTCTGATTATGACTGTGTGTCGGATTTGATCTTCCAAGGATTGGGCGTCTTCACTCACGATGCAACGCTACATCAATGTTGGAGCGAGGGCCTTGGGGTCCGACCATGCCTCCCGTCGCTGCCACGGGCGATTCTGCCCTGCCCGGACATATTTTCTTCCTCGGACTGTCCGAGCCTAACCATCCGGTATCGCCCCCCATTTCGGTCGACAGTCTTTAGTCACCCTGCTGGCCCGTGGCGACGAGTGGTATACGAAACCGACCGCACCACGAGGACGACGAGCGCTATCGCGGCAAGAACACCGCAGCTGATAGAGATGTAGATTGGTACGAGAGAATTGCTGACAAATCCGACAACAAGCGTCACTAGGCTCAATATGAGTAATGCAACAAACGCAACGACCGCCGCAATAATCGAGCCGTTGCCGTGTCCTACCATGTCAACTCACTGTAGTCTTCTTCGCGGGTGTTCGATAGTTCGCCTAGTCTTTATACGAGACACCACCGAGGAAGCCAGGATATCTTCAGTTATACCGAGTTGTGTGGGGGACTCTACCCGTATGGTCTTTCAGATGTCGACTCCCCCGATCGGTAATGACTCGGCTGGTCGACGTCCGGTATCGCCCCGTCTGGTGTTGGTTAGTCAGGCGAAGATGGGTCCTATTTGGGGATACTCGGCGATGAGGGAGGTGCGGAGATCGGTCAGGGGCGCGGTCAGGACCATCGGCCGCCCCCAGGCCACGACCGGCGTCGGCGAGGGCCCCGTCGCCGTCCCTGGCTCCAGCCGGACCCGGTCGATGGTGGCGAGCCAGTCGGGCCGACCGTAAGCCGGGGCGCCGTTGACGCAGACGAGCTCGACCCAGGATGGTTCGGCCTCGACCACATTGAGCCACGGATCCTGGCGGTGGCGTTCGAGAACGACGAGGTCGGCCGGGCGGCCCTGCTCGATTGAGCCGAGCTGGTCGCCGAGGCCGGCGATAGCGGCGGCGCCCGAGGTCACCATCTCGACCAATACCTGCGCCGAGACCGGGTGGTCCTGTTGGGCCAGCACCCGCCGGGCCACTTTCAGCTCCGCCAGGAGGCTGAGGCTGCCACTGGGAAGCCAGTCGGCGCCGAGGGCCAACGGCAGGCCGACCGACAAGGCATGGGCGGCTGCGGTCGTCACTCCGTACAGCCGTAGGTTCGACTGGGGCGACCACACCAACTTGGCGCCCGCCGCTGCCATCTCCCCAAGCTGCCCCCGGTTCAGTCCGGTGCCGTGGATCACGATCGTGGCCGAGGTGAGCGCCCCCAACGAGACCAGACGGTCGAACTCCGCCGCCGAAACAGGATCGTCGGGCCGGCCCTCAGCCAGGTGAAGATAGAAGGCGTCGACAGCTCCCGCCGAGATCTGGGCGACGATCGACTTCAGATAGTCGGCCGCGGGCGTCGCGGGGAACGGCAAGTCGATCAACGCCCGGGCCCGGGCGGCACCGAAGATCGGCAGATCGACGTGGCGGACCAAGCTGCGGCTGTCGGTGACCTCACGGCCGCTCGACCCCTGGATGGCGGTCACCCCGCCCACCACGGCCCGGACCTCGGCGTAGCGTTCCTGGGTACCAAGCGGCAGGGCGCCCAGCAGCCGGTTCTGGGTGTCGCGGATCAGCCGGCGGTAGATGTCACTGGCCCGCCACTGGTAGCGGTTGGCGAACGTGCTCGGCGGCTCCCACGGGGCGAAGACGTTGAAATCGGGGTGGCCGTGCAGATCGATCAGCCCGGGCAGGATCACCCCGTCGGTGTCGACCACCGGGACCGACTCCGGCCGGCGGTGGCCGACCGCCCCGATCCGACCGTCGGGGTTCACCGACACAAACCCGCGGGGTAGTTCCCTGTCCGGCGTCAGCACGCTTCCTCGCAACGCGAAGCCACCGTGGCTCGGCGCCGAAAGCGGTGGCGGTGCCGCCCCTTCGCCACGCTCGTGGTACGCCTCCTCAAAGCGATCCCTGGCGCCGTCCACCGCGCCATCATCTCACCGCAGCCGCCCCACCGAACCGAGCCACAACAACCACGGCCCTGGTCGAACCCCCGACAGAGGACCACGACCACGGTGCTCCCGCCTATGACAGCCCTTCATGATCCGAAAACCTCCCGACTCCCCACCGGCGGGACCCATCTGCACAACCGGAGGAACAGCCGGCTCCGGATCCGACACGGGCGGCGCGTAAGGAACGATACTCCTATGGTTGTCAAGGCCTAATTGCGGATTGTTTTGGATGGTTGGGGGTCTGTAACAACATCGGTGTAACTACCTCTGGCAGGCTGGGGTGAGACCTGGCCGGAAAGGAGTTGTAGTGACCGACACGATTGAGGCTACGAGCAGCCCGACGGCAGCTGGTGGATCCGAGCTGGTTGAGCGGCCGCCGTCGTTGGAGCAGCTGGCGGTGCAGTTGATGGACCGGGCCTGCGAGCAGGGGGTGTCGCTGGTGGGCCCGGGCGGCCTGTTGGCCGGGTTGACCAAGACGGTGCTGGAGTCGGCGTTGGCGGCGGAGCTGACCGAGCATGTCGGCTACGAGCCCTATGAACCGGCCGGGCATCATTCGGGGAACTCGCGCAACGGGACGCGGACCAAGACGGTGCTGACCGAGATCGGCCCGGTCGTGCTCGAGGTGCCCCGGGACCGTGCCGGCACGTTCGAGCCGGTGATCGTCCCCAAGCGCCGCCGACGATTGAACGGCGTCGACGCGCTGGTGTGCTCCTTGTCGGCCAAGGGTCTCACCCACGGGGAGATCTGCGCCCATCTGGGCGAGATCTACGGGGCCCAGGTGTCGAAGGAGACGATCACCCGCATCACCGATCGGGTGTTGGAGGGGATGAGCGAGTGGCAGAACCGCCCCCTCGACCCGGTGTACCCGGTCATCTTTATTGACGCCATCGTGGTCAAGATCCGTGAGGGCCAAGTGGCGAATAGGCCTATCTACGTGGCGGTGGGGGTGACCGTGGACGGCACCCGGGACATCTTGGGCTTGTGGGCCGGCGACGGCGGCGAGGGCGCCAAGTACTGGCATCACGTGTTGACCGAGGTCAAGAACCGGGGCACCAAGGACACCTGCATCGTGGTGTGCGACGGCCTGACCGGCCTCGCCGACGCGGTGAGCTCGGTGTGGCCCCAGGCGATCGTGCAGACCTGTGTCGTCCACCTACTCAGGAATTCGTTCCGCTACGCGTCGCGCAAGGACTGGCCGGCGATCGCCAAGGACCTCAAGCCCATCTACACCGCGGCCACCGAGGCGGCGGCCTTGGACCGCTTCGCCGAGTTCTCGGGGCGCTGGGAGTCCCGCTACCCGGCCATCGTGGCGCTGTGGGAGCACGCTTGGGCGGAGTTCGTGCCGTTCCTCAGCTTCGACCCGGAGATCCGCACCGTCATTTACACCACGAACGCTATTGAGAGCATCAATGCCCGTATCCGTAAGGCGGTCAAGGCTCGGGGTCATTTCCCGACCGAGCAGGCGGCCATGAAGTGTGTATACCTGGCGGTGATGAGTTTGGATCCGACTGGGAAGGGCCGCCAGCGTTGGACGAACCGGTGGAAGCCCGCTTTGAATGCCTTTACAATCGCATTCCCAAACCGTATAATGCCTGCAGCGAAGTAACCGAGAATCCTATCAATGATCAGGACCGGTTACACCGTTTTTGCGACAGTCCCATGGTTGGCGACGGGGGGTCGTAGGACTGAGTGTTAGTCGCCGACGGAGAACTCGGTGGATCGCGCTGACGGGGTCGGCCAGCGATTCGGTGCTGGCTTGGGGGGTGAGGATTTCGGTGACGCACCTGGCCAGTTCGTCGTCGCCGTTGACGAGGAGCGTCTCGAGTCCGTTGACGATGTAGACGATTTGCTTGACGTCGTGGCGGGGTGGTCGTGCTGTTGGGAGTTTGGACGCGAGGCATAGCGAGCGGTGTCCTTTTGGCAGTTGTGGGCGACGGCTGTGCTGGAGGGTCGCGGCTGGTGGGAGGTGCTGGATGAGGGACAAGACAGGGACGGGCCACTTGATGAGGGCAGACTCTTATTAGGTCAACGCCAGCAGATCGGTTGAAAGGCTCGGGGGCGGCCGGCAGATCGTTCGTAGGCCAACCCGAAGGGCGGCAGCCGGTTAGAGGGCCAGGCGGCCCCCGAGAAGTGAGCGTCAGTCGGCGGCCGGGCGGAGGTGCGCGTACACCTCGCGGGCGACGTAACGCTTCAGGCAGCGGATGACCTCAGCCTTGGAGAGGCCTTCTTTGGTGCGCCGCTCGACGTAGTCGCGGGTGCGGGCATCAGAGCTCATGCGGGTGATCACGATCCGCCATAGGGCGTGGTTGGCTTGGCGGTCACCGCCGGGGTTGAAGCGGAAGCGGCCGGTGGTTTTGCCGGACGACGCGGGGATGGGAGCGGCGCCGCACAGCTGCGCCCAGGCGGCCTCGCTGCGCAGGCGTTCGGGGTGGTCGCCGGCACAGATGAGCAGCAGCGCGGCGGTGTCGGGGCCGACGCCGTAGAGGGCTAGCAGGCTGGGGGCGGCGACGGCGACCAGGGGGCTGAGCAGCTCGTTCAGGCGGTCGATCTGCTCGTCGAGGAACTCCGCTCGCCGTCCCAGCTCCCGCAGCGCCATCTTGGTGCAGTACGACACGGCGTCACCGGAGCGGGGCCGCAACGCCGCCATATCCGACACCAAGGCGACGGTGCTGTGCTTGGCGAAACGGGCCCGGATGTCGTCGGGGGCGGTGAAGATCAGACCCCGGGCCTGGTTGATGGTCTGGGTTCGCTCCCTGCGGGCGGATCGTTTCGCGACCATCAACGCCCTGATCGCCTCCACCGTCCCATCCCGACCCTTGGGTCTCCCCCGGGCCCGGCCCGACAGTGCCGCGCGCGCCGCGCTCACTGCGTCGAGGGGGTCGGACTTGCCCTGGCGGTGGCGGTCGGCGCGGTCGGCGCGGTCGACTTCGACGACGCGCACGCCGGCGGTGGCCAGGTGGCGAGCCAGGCCCGCCCCGTAGCTGCCCGTTCCTTCGACCCCCACCAGGCGGACGGTCCCCGAAGCCTGCGAGCCAGGCGAGCAACTTGGCGTAGCCGGCCGCGGTGACCTCGAAGGATTCCACGCCCAGCAAACCGCCGACGGGGTCCAACGCGGCTGCCACATGGACATCGGCGTGGGTATCCACACCGCCTGTGATCGCGCGTCTCGCGGTCATGTTCTCTACGATGGACATAGCCATCCCTTTCTCACGTTGAGGGGTGGCACGCATTGCGGGAGGACCGTCCTGTGAACCCCGACCTCTCGTAAAGGCCGGGCAGATCGGAACACCCGACCGTGGGTGCCGGGAACAACCCTGGGACCCGGCCGACAAATCAGGTCACAAGACAACCGAAGCGGCGTCAGCCGTTCGCAGGTCAGGCCGGGACCCAGGACTCCCGACCATACGCCAATGCGATTGCCAGACCAGGGATGGAGGGACATAAGCACCACCCACATCCTCCCTGCCAGTTATGTGCGGTCCGTCCAGCAGGTTCATTTGGCGCATTGCCCATGTCAGCGACAAATACGAACGTATGGCCGTCCATTAGTTGGGCCCAGATTGATTGAGTGTGGGAAGCTGGACGTATTGGAGGCGGTTCGCCGTTTGATGCGAGTTGGGGCGGAGTCAGCGGGCGCTTACAACCACGGCGAAGGTGGGCAGATCGTACGCCCCATCGCGCGAGTACGGCCCCGCAATGTCTCTCAGGGTGGACCGTACGAGATCAGTCTCGTCGTCGGTCAGCGAGGCGATCACGCTGGCGAAGCGGCCCGAAACCTGGGTCTGCACGTTCCAGTAATCCTCGAAGCTGTCGAAATGCATGGCGCCGGCGATCTCCTCTTCTTCAACCTCCGCGAACCCGGCCGCCGACAGGAGGTCCCGGTTGCGGTCGGGGTCGCATAGCGAGAACGCCCCGCCCGGACCACGCGGATCGCCTGGCATCCGATGACCACACTGAGCGAGTGCTGTTCCCAATAGTGTCATCCATTGGTTCCGCTGCGGCGGGCCGAAGACGGAGTAGACGAATCGGCCGGTTGGGCTCAGCACTCGGCGGACCTCGGTGACCACGCGCCCTGGGTCGGGCATCAGCATCAAACCGAAACGACACAGCACGCCGTCGACGCTGGCGTCAGGCAGGTCGATCTGGTGGGCATCCATAACCCGGGGCTCGACGTTGCCCAGACCGCGCTCTGTGGCTCCACGGCGAGCTGCCGCTACCATCTCAGCTGCCACATCGGTCGAGATCAGCCTGCCGGTGGCACCGATCCGATCGGCGACGACGAAGCCGGTTTCGCCCGGACCGGCCGCGAGCTCGAGGATGGTCTGCCCGACCTGCGGGTCCAGTTTCTGCACCAATGAGTCAGATACCTGGCGGTGGGCCTCGAACATGAGTCGGCGATGTATCTCCCACGCCGCGGCGACCGAGCCCGACCAATCACCCCCGGGACTCGCCTGGTCGCCCACGACAGGAATAGTAAGGGAAACCACCATCCATTACACCAGTGTCCACGAACGCGGCCCGGAGCTCCGGCCACCCCGCGAGGGGTCGACAGGCGTACCGGGAAGGGGCCGAGCCTCGTCTGGGTTTGAGCACGGATGACAATTGCCGCAGTCCACCCGGTATCGCCCCGAGTCGGGTGCTGTTGCGGGCCCCCGTCATGGGTCACGCTGCGCCATGCGGCGTGACCCCACCAGGCGCGGCCTGAACTTTTGATCATTGTGAACGATCCCGTGCTTTCGTTCGAGCCGTGAGGTGCCGCCTGCATCTGACCACGGTGATGTGGGATGCTCTGGGCTGGGAGTCGGCCGAGGGAGTGAGGTGTCAGATCGTCCTACACCGGATGTGATATTCGCTGGCTCGGTGCCGGAGTTGTACGACCGGCTTCTGGTCCCGCTGATCTTTGAGCCCTACGCCGAGGATGTCGTGAATCGCCTTCGAAACCTCGATATCGGGTCGGTTCTCGAGGTTGCCGCGGGTACTGGGGTCGTGACTCGAGCTATGGCGGTTGGCCTGCCCGTATCGGTGTCGATCACCGCCACTGATCTGAATCAGCCCATGATCGACTACGCCCGATCCTGTGGTACGTCGCGTCCGGTGGTGTGGCAGCGCGCAGACGTGATGGATCTGCCGTTCGACAATGCAAGCTTCGATACGGTGGTGTGTCAGTTCGGCGTGATGTTCTTCCCCGATAGACCGGCCGCGTTCGCTGAGGTGGCCCGGGTGCTGCGCCCCGGAGGCTTGTTCTTGTTCAACGTGTGGGACGCGATCGAACACAATGAGCTGGCGGCGGTCGTGACCAAGGCCGTGGCGGGTCTTTTCCCGGACGATCCGCCGCTTTTCCTCGCCCGCACACCGTACAGCTATTTCGACGCGGCCACGATCCAGTCCGACGTTGCAGCCGGAGGTTTCGTCTCACCGGCGGGTGTTGCGGTGTTGGAGGCTCGAAGCCGGGCACGGTCCGTTGAGGTCCCGGCGATCGCCTTCTGTCAGGGCACACCGTTGTGCAACGAGATCGAAGCCCGGCACCCATCACGTCTTGCCGACGCCACCGCGGCGGCGGCCGCGGCCGTCGAGGAGCGCTTTGGAAAGTCAGACGTCGATGCCAAGATCCGCGCCTTGGTCATCTCCGCCATCAAGCCCTCAACGCATAGCGACCATCGGCCCGTGCCATGAGCCCGCTTCCCGAAAAGCTGGCGCGCGGTCCCACGAAGGCAGTACGGGGACGCACGTAGTAGCTCCATCGAGTGCCTTGACAAAGGGGATCACAGCCAGGCGTGGCCACGTTGCTGCAGCCGTCGAAGGACCGCCAGAACCTCCTCGATCAGGTGCAGTGGGCCGGCCACAGGACGTGAAGCCCGAGTCCAGGTCAATGAGGACAGGGTTCCGCCGAGCGACGGATCGATGCTGCGGCCGCGGAACGCCGAGGCCATCCGATATCGCCCCCCGTTCGGACTGGGTCCCCATCCCGGCGTCAGGGTCACTCGCCCCGGGGTGGATCTTCTGGGAGCCCGCGTTACGGGTCGGAGGCTGCGCCGCCCAGAACCGACGAGTACGTAGTCCGGAACTCGCGGTTCACCGCACGCGTCGCCGAACGGTTCGGATTGACAGCCGTTGCATGCGGTTTGTCGCAGCGGTCGAGGTGAAAGGACATGCCGGCGTCCCAGGCGTCCTCGGGCTTTTTGAATCCGACCTCACCGAGCGCCCGCTGAGTCTCCCGGACCATCAGCGGCCAGGGGTAGTCGAGGCAGGTCATGGTGCGCCCCGCGACGGCGAGGCATGCCGCTGTGATATCGCCGGTGCCGTGCACGGGTAGAGCGATGACCAGCTCCGACTGAGGGCCGACCACGAGGACCATCGGAAAGGGTGCCGAAACTTCCCTCACCATCCGGGCCGCCGAGGGGTCGGTCACGAGGCCGCACGTCTCAAGGGCGTCAGCTCGGCCCGCTGGTCGACCGGTGGCAAATGCGGCCCGCAGTGGGTGGAGCCGCGATGACGTCGCCCACGAGTATCCAAGAACGGCGAATGCGATCAGGTACGCGCTCTTCAGGTCAGCCACCGTGACTGGTTCGTGGCTTTTCATCCATCCTGCATTGAAGGCTCGATCGCTGTGGGCGGTGCCATGTACATGGCACACAGGATCTTTCCCCGTGGCCTCGTCTGCCTCCTTCACGATGGCGGCGGCTGACTCGAAGGTGGAGCCGGCTACGCCTGAATTGCAAGATCTACAGGTCGATACGACAAGCCACGGCTGGCCTAGCCGGGACTGGTTGGCCCACTGGGGTGCGTGCTCGAGGCTGAACTCCGAGCGCGGAAGCCACCGGAGGCACATCGGGCAGCGCATGTCACTTCGAGCGTCCCATACTGGCAACCGCCCATCGCATCCGCCGCGAAGGTAGTGGTCGAAGCGTGAGCCTGGACGAGCGGCGCTTGCTTTTCTCCGAGATTGGAAGGCGGGCAGCTCGCACCATGAAAACGATACCGGTGGCAACGGATGCAACGAGGGTCCTGCGCTCCGAACACCGACAGCAGTTGAGAACCCGGACCCTCTCGCGCGTGGCCCGGTCGTCCATGACGTACCGGTCGGCCGTCATTCCCATCGTTTCCAATACGGCGTTCTGATTGTTGCTGATACATCTGGTGAGCGCCATTGCCCGGATGGGTATCCCCGATGTGTTGTTGAACGGCGCGCTGATGTCGGCCGGCAGACCTCCGATATCGCCCATCCCGGATTTCGTCTGACGTTCACTCTGTTCGGCGATCGTGACGGTCAGGTCCGACCTCCTATGCACAGCGCGATGAGCTGGCGGACCGGCGCCCTGACTTCGCGGTACCGCCGAGGGACGAGCGTTATCGGGCGGCACGGACGCCGATATCGCTCGCCAAACGGGTGGCGGGATAATGCTCTTCTCTGGAGGGCGAACGCCTGGCCTGTTGCGACCGTCACCGTGGTCCGGTCTCTGAGGCGAGTTTTCGGGAGCGCTCGCGATAGTTCGCACTGTCGGCTGCGCCGCCGTCGATCTTGATCCTGGTCCGGCGCTGTGGGCGCAATGGGGGTACCGACGCCGTGACACCGCCGGTCCGCACTGGAAGCAGCGGGCACCTCAGTCCGAGTGAACGGACCCGCTCGCGACAGTTCGAGGCATCGGAGCGAAGGGTGTTCACGATCGCCGACGAATATCGGTGGTCGGCTCGGCGGTCATCGACGCGTGGCGCCTTGACCTCGACCATGCCCGCCCCGGTCATGACCTCCCGGGGCCGGGCGTAACCGTTGCCCACAACCATCCGCCGGATGTCGTCGTCGACGACCTCGGCGTGGGCGTCGAGATAGGCGCGCCGCTCGGCCAACAAGGCGGCGGCCAGCACCCGGCGGGCCGCGACCCGACACAGCTCATCCAGGCTCACCTCGAGAGCCTCAGGGTCTTCCACCGCGCAAGGTACTGTCGGTGCCTCGGGGTCGGAGCCCAACGCCTCCGGACCGTGACTTCTCTGAGGGCTTCCTGAGCGAACTCCTTTGAGATCCAGGGGAAGGGAGCCGATCCGGCTGGGACGATATCTTCGCCGGTTGCTCTCTCCTCGACAGGAGCCTTCGATCGGAAATCTTGCCGGGCCGGAGGCTGGCGTCATCGCCAGCCGGCATCCGCGGATGCTCAGACGGATGTGGGCAGATCCTCCGACTGTGGGCGCGCCTTTTTGAGTTGTTGGCGCATTTCGTCGGCCCACTGCAACGTCGCCTCGGAGTGGCGAAGTCCGAACACCGCCGTGGACCGACGCCAAATAGCGCTCGGAAACTTGTCGAGCATCTCGACGATCGCCGCCAGTCGAGCCTGTTCCGCGGTCGCCTCTTGGTGGGCCACGGCGACCAGGTTGGCAATCTGTTCGTCGGTGAGTCGATCGGCGAACAGGATCTTTATGAGCAGGGAGTTCTTGCGCCGCTCTTTGCGAAAGGTTGGCTCTGCCAACCAGGTGTCGAGCGTCTCCACGCCCGCTGCGGAGAGGCGGAACACCCGCTTGTTGGGAAGCTTGACCTGGGTGACCTCGGAGGCGTCGACCAGTCCCAACTCCTCGAGCCGGGCCAGCTCCCCATACACATTGCTCTTGGACATGGGCCAGAAGTTTGAAATGGTCCCCTCGACCTGCTGGGCCAGGTCGTAGCCCGACGCCGGGCCTTGGGACAGGAGGCCGAGGATGGCAAAAGAGCTGACAGGCATCGTCAACGCTGGCATAGTCCACGGTTGTAACAGTCCAAACAGAACCAGTCAAGGCAGCCTGAGCCGCCCCGGGGCTCGAGCTCCGCTCCGGTGGACCGCCGTCCGCCATCGGGCTTCACTCGGTAGTGGCCCTGCTAACCGCGGCCACATTGGGAGGGCCGCCCTCGGAGATCCCGATGCGCTGGTGGATGCGGCGCATCCAGACTGGGGCCCACCAGTTGGCTTCACCTGCCAGGCGCATGAAGGCGGGCACAAGGACCCCGCGGATCAACGTGGCGTCCATCACGATCGCCAGGGCTAATCCGAGGCCGAACATCTCGATGAAGCTGATGCCGCTAGTCCCGAAAGCCAAGAACGTGACCGCCAAAAGGGCCGCAGCGGCGGTCACAATGCGCCCGGTGCGCTCCAGGCCCACGGCGACGGAGTGGGTGTTGTCGCCGGTGGCGTCATGCTCCTCTTTGATCCGGCTGAGAAGGAATACCTCGTAGTCCATCGACAGCCCGAAGGCGATGCAGAACATGAGGATGGGCATGTCGACGTTGAGGCTCCCGGTGGCGGTGAAATTGAGGACCCCCGAGAGATGCCCGTCCTGGAAGATCCACACCATGGCGCCGAAGGTCGCCGTCAGCGACAGAAGGTTCAATGCGATGGCTTTGATCGGGACCAGGAGGCTGCCGAAGACCAGGAAGAGCAGGACGAATGTGACGAGGGCTATGACAGCGAACGCGAGTGGCACCCGCGAGAAGATGGCCGACTTGGTGTCGGTCAGGATGGCGCCCTGGCCTTCGACGCCGAAGGGGAGCGGCGAATGCAGCTGCCGGATCTGAGCCACCAGCTTCTGGCCGGCTTTGGAGACCTGGTCGACGGAGGGCACTACGTCGAGCCAGGTGCCGGTGGGCCGCTGGTATGAGGCCGAGGTCAGCCCCGGTGATGCCACCAGGTGGCCCCTCTGGTAGGTGCCGGTCAGGCCCACGACTCGCGACACGTTCGGAAGTCCCGACACTTGCATCGCTATGGCGTCGATGTCCGACTCATGGGCCGACGGGTTGTCGATGCCGTTGATGACCACGGCGAAGGAGTTGCCGCTGTCCCCGTTGAAGTCGTGGAGCAGGCTTTCTGACACAGTCCGGGACTGGGCGCCTTTGGGTAGAGCTTCGGCGCCTGAAAGGCCGAAGTTGACTCGAAGGAACGGCAGTCCCAGTACCACCAGCAAGGCGATCGTCGCCCCTCCGAACACGATCGGTCGGCGCATGACGTTGGTCGCCAAGCGGTGCCAGAAGCCTTCGCCGACCGGTTTCGGCTTGTGTTTCCACACCCGGAGACTGTTGACCCGCCTGCCGGTCACGGCTAACAGGGCGGGCAGGGCGACCACAGCTCCAAGGGCGGCGATGACCACGACCGAACTGCCGGCGTAGGCGAAGGTGCGCAGGAAGTACAGCGGGAACACCAGCAGCGCCGACAGAGAGGCGGCCACGGTCAGAGCCGAGAACGCCACCGTGCGTCCCGCCGTCTCCACGGTCCGCACCACCGCCTCATTCGGTTCAAGACCCCGGTTGAGCTCCTCACGGAAGCGATTCACGATGAACAGGCTGTAATCGATGGCCAGTCCCAGGCCCAACGCAGTGGTGAGGTTGATGGAATAGATCGACACGTCGGTGAGCTCCGAGATGCCGAACAGCGCCAGCAGGGTGCCGAACACCGCGATAAGAGCCACCAGTAGTGGCAGACCAGCCGCAACCAGGCCGCCGAAGACGATCACCAGCAACATGATTGTGAGGGGGGCCGAAATACCTTCGGCCTTGCCCAGGTCGGCGCCGATCTGCGCCCCGATGTCGGAATTCACAGCCAGGTCGCCCCCAAAGCGGACGTTGATGGCCCCTTGGTTGCCGCCCACGGTCTTCTTGACCAGCTTGAACGTGTCGCTCATCTGGGTGTCGGTCCCCGCCACCCGGGCGACAATGATCGCCGCGGTCCCATCGCGGCTGCGCAATGGGGGCGCCTGGCCGAGCGACCAGTACGACGCCACTTGAGAGACATGCGGGATTGCGGCCAGGCGGTCGAGCACCGCACGCCCGGCGGCCGCCGCGGCCGGGTTGTCAACCGTCCCCGACGGCACACTCGCCAGCGCCACCACATTGGTGTCGCCCGCGCCGAACGAGTTCTTCAAGACGCTCTGAGCCTTGGTGGACTCGGCACCGGGGTCCTGAAATCCGCCTGACTGCAACCGCTTGAAGGTACCTGTTCCCAACACGGCAGCGACAGCGATGAAGACCACGGTGGCGACAAGCACCGCTCGATGCCGACGGACGACGAACCATCCGAGGCGGGTGAACAAGCTCGATCCCGGGCCTGCCCGGCCGGCACCGGAAGGCGAGGTTGGGGGGGTGGATCGCGGCGTAACCGAATCCGCCTTGGTCGGCATGGGAAAGCTCCTTTGGATCGTCGGGCCCGGGAGTCAGGCCCATAGCGGGTCAGGCAGAGCTGTGCTGTCGCGCGCCGTCACTCAGCTGTCGGTACATCTCTTCGGTCCGCGTAAGGCTTGCTTCGGATGGCGCATCCCAAATAGGACGGTGGAGCGAGTCCAGGAGTCGACGGGATGTTCTCGAGTTGGTGATGGCGGCCGCCAACCGGGAGCATTCTGCGACGCTTCGCGGCGTGCCGCGTCGATCAGTCTCCCGACCTGGGCGGCAGTGAGGCGGTCCACGAAGAGCATCTTGACCAGAAGGGAGTTCCTACGAGACTCCTGGCGAAACGTCGGTTCCTGCATCCAGACATCACGGAAGTCGGTCCCCTCGTTAGTGGATAGAACACCGTTTGTTGGGCGGCATGACCTGGCTGACGTCGGCTGCCTCCACGAGCCCGAGGTTCCGCGAGTCGTATCAGCCCGGCATACACGTAGCTGCAGGACATGGGCCAGAAGTTGGAACTCGCTCCTGCGACCCTCTCGGCCAGTTGGTAGCCCGACGCCGGCCCCTGCGATAACGGACCGAGCACGACGCAAGAACTAACCGGCATAGTCTCGATCGTCATAGTCCTATCTGTAACATTCCAGGTAGGTCGATGTCAAGATCGGGAGGGTCCCTTTCGGGGTCCGTCCTTGGCCGGTACTCGTTCAACCTCCCCGACGCCGTCCGCGCGGGACAGCTCCATCCCCCCCCCAGCCCAGCCCCTGGCGAAGCCTTCGCTCCATCGATACAGGAAGGCCACAGGGGTGCACACGACCCACTGTCGGCCGCAGAAAGAAGACCACGCCAACGTCGGTCGCCTACATTTGCGGGGGGAGGCCCGGACCCCCCCCGGCGCCGTCGCACTGTTCGCTGTGGAACTACACCGCCACCATCCCCGCCACCACCTGGTCGCCCAACGGAATCGAATACGCCGTCACCGTCACCGACGGCTACGCCAGCGACACCACCCCCGCATACCCCATCCAAGCCCAACCATGAACACCGGCAGCGTGGAAGTGTCGATGGCGGCCATCCAGAAACGGGCGTATGAGAACGTCGGCGTCAGGTCTTCCCGACAACTTTCGCACATACGACTTCAGACCCACGCCAGCCTCCTAATCGATGACGGTGCCAATGTGCTGGCCGTGGCTCAACGGATGGGTCACACAGACCCGGCGATTACCCTGCGGACCTACGGCCACCTTTTTGAAGGTGTCCAGGAACAGCTGACGGACCGTCTCGAGCAGCGCCGCCAAGGCCGCCGAGACGCCAGTCGTCAAGCCTGCGGTAGTTGACCTCGAACGCCGGCGGCAAGTTGACGGCCACACGTGTGGGACACAGATGGGCCACAGTGGGCCACGAAACTAGGGTCAGTTGGGGTCATCAACGGTCACCTGTGGTCACGAGAGAGTGCCTCTGACATGCGGGAATGGCGTCCGACCTGGACCGACGCAGGAGACGTCATGAGGGTTCGACTCCTTCCGCGCCCACCACGCCCCGATCCCTTCCCTGCCGGCTGCCACCGCCGGCGCCGTGATCCGGACTGTTGGGGCGCATATCTTCAGGGCAGTTGCGGGTAGGACGTCGCGGTGGCAAGCGACGAAGATGTGGATACCGCCCAGAGGGTGAAGGGCGAGGTCAAGGAAGTCCTGGGCGCGGTGACCGGCGATCGCCGGGTCGAGGCCGATGGCCGGGTCGAGCAAGAGGTTGCAGATCCCCGGGCGTCTGAGGCCGAGGAAAGCCAGGAGGCGGTGGACAACCAAGAGGATGCCGTCCGCCGGGCCCACGGAGACCTCCCCGGGGCACCCCATGACGAGGGCCCCCTAGGGACGTAGCGGACACCGGACGTCGCGGGTGTCGCGGGGCGTCATGGGCGGCCAAAGCGCAAAGCGCAATCCGTGAAAGGAGACACATGCCAAAGGACAGCAAGGAGGATCTCCCCGGTACGATCCGGCGCTCCCCGGCCAAGGCGCAACGGACCTACTCGGAAACCCTGGCATCGGCCCATGAGCAGTACGACTCCGAGGAGCGGGCCCATCGGACCGCGCTGGCATCGCTGAAGCACAGCTTCGAGAAGGTCGGCGACCACTGGGAGCCCAAGAAGGAAAAGGGCCCCTCGGACGAGCGGGCGAAGCGGGGCCAGCGCCCGGGCGGCGAGAGTGCGGGCGGCGTCGACGTATTCGGCCACACCAAGGATGAGCTGTACCAGCGAGCCAAGAAGCTCGGCGTCGCAGGCCGCTCGAAGATGACCAAGCTGCAGCTGGCCCAGGCCATCGCCAGGAAACAGGACTAGGGACGGCCAGGTGACCGGCCTCGGTGGGCTCGGCGACTGGCCCGTCCTCCGTCAGTTCACGACCAACGACCACTCGGGACGGGGGGCTGCGGTCAAGAGCCCCACCACGGCCCGGGTGGCGCAACGATCCCGGGTGGCGACCGCCGACAAGGTCGTGAAATCGGTGTGCCCGTACTGCGCGGTGGGCTGTGGACAGAACGTCTACGTCGAGGGCGGACGGGTCACCCAGATCGAGGGGGACCCCGATTCCCCGATCAGCCGGGGACGGCTGTGCCCCAAGGGCTCGGCCTCGATGCAACTGACGACGGGCGACGGGCGGCAGTACCGGGTCCGCTACCGACGGCCCCACGGGACGGACTGGGAGGACCTCTCGCTCGACCAGGCCATGGACATGATCGCCGACCGGGTCATCAGGAGCCGCCGCGAGGGCTGGCAGTGGGAGGCCGAGGGCAAACGGGTCCGCCGGACGTTGGGTTTCGCCCACCTGGGCGGCGCCACCTTGGACAATGAGGAGAACTACCTCATCAAGAAGCTGTTCACCGCCCTGGGCGCCATCCAGATCGAGAACCAGGCGCGTATCTGACACAGCGCCACCGTCCCCGGTCTGGGGACATCCTTCGGTCGGGGTGGTGCCACCACCTTTCAGCAGGACCTGCAGAACGCGGACTGCATCGTCATTGAGGGTTCCAACATGGCCGAGTGCCACCCGGTCGGTTTCCAGTGGGTGATGGAGGCCAAGGCACGGGGGGCGACGATCATCCACGTCGATCCCCGTTTCACCCGTACCAGCGCGGTGGCCGATGAACATGTGCCCATCCGGGTGGGCACCGACATCGCCTTTTTGGGGGGGCTGATCAACTACGTGCTCCAGCAGGAGAAGTACTTCCGGGAGTACGTGGCGGCCTACAGCAACGGACCGGTGCTGCTCCGGGAGGATTTCCGGGACAGCGAGGATCTCGACGGCCTGTTTTCGGGTTTCGACCCGGAACGCCGCAGCTATGACAGCTCGTCCTGGCAGTACGAGGCGACGGACGCCTCGGCGGAGCAGGGGTCCCCGGGCGGCCCAGGAGCGCCCGCCAGCGGGGACGCGCCGCCCGGCGACGAAGTGGAGTCGGCCAAGGGCCACTCCTACGGGTCGGGCGGCCCCGCCATCGGGACCGGCGATCCTTTGCGGGATGAGACCATGGCGGACCCCCGATGCGTGTTCCAGGTCCTGAAACGGCATTTCGCCCGCTACACCCCGGCGATGGTCGAGCAGATCTGCGGGGTCCCGAAGGACCTCTTCTCCCGGGTCTGCGAGGCGATCACCGCCAACTCGGGCCGGGAACGTACAACCGCCTTCGTGTACTCGGTCGGCTGGACCCAGCACACCGTGGGGGCCCAGTACATCCGCACGGCGTCGATACTGCAGACGCTGCTCGGCAACATGGGACGCCCGGGCGGGGGGATCCTGGCCCTGCGGGGGCATGCGTCGATCCAGGGATCGACCGACATCCCGACCTTGTTCAACCTGCTCCCGGGCTACATCCCGATGCCCGAAGCCGGCAAACACCGCGACCTGGACTCGTTCGTCGCCGCGGAGTCGGCGCAGAAAGGGTACTGGGCCAACATGCGGTCCTACCTGGTGAGCCTGCTCAAGGCCTACTGGGGTGACGCCGCCACCGCCGCCAACGACTACTGCTTCGATTACCTGCCCCGCCTCACGGGCAACCACAGCACCTACGAGACCGCCTTGGACCAGATGGCGGGCCGGTGCAAGGGCTATTTCCTTATGGGCGAGAACCCGGCGGTGGGTTCGGCCAACGCCCGCATCCAACGCCTCGGTCTGTCGGGCCTCGAATGGCTGGTGGTGCGGGACTTCTCCCTCATCGAAAGCGCCACCTGGTGGAAGGACGGCCCCGAGATCGACAGCGGCGAGCTGTGCACCGACGACATCGCCACCGAGGTGTTCTTCCTCCCCGCCGCCGCCCATACCGAGAAAGACGGCAGCTTCACCAATACCCAGCGCCTCCTCCAGTGGCACCACGCGGGAGTAGAACCGGCGGGCGACGCCCGCAGCGACCTGTGGTTCATGTACCACCTGGGCCGGCGCATCCGCGAGAAGCTGGCCGGGTCGGGCGATCCCATGGACGCCCCGGTGCTGGACCTGGCCTGGGACTATCCCACCCACGGACCCCACGCCGAGCCCGACGCCGAGGCGGTGCTCGCCGAGATCAACGGCTGGGGCGCCGACGGCCGGCCGCTGTCGGCCTATACCGAGCTGAAAGCGGACGGTTCCACCACGTGCGGCTGCTGGATCTACTGCGGGTGCTACGCCGACGGCCTCAACCAGCCGGCCCGTCGTAAACCGGCATCGCAGCAGAGTTGGGTGGCCCCCGAGTGGGGCTGGGCGTGGCCCGCCAACCGGCGCATCCTGTACAACCGGGCATCGGCGGATCCCGAAGGCAAGCCGTGGAGCGAACGCAAAGCGTACGTGTGGTGGGACGGGGAGGCCGGCCGTTGGACGGGCCACGACATCGCCGATTTCATCCCCGACAAGGCGCCCGACTACCAACCGCCCCCCGACGCCCGCGGCCCCGACGCCATCGGCGGCCGGGACCCGTTCATCATGCAAGCCGACGGCAAGGCGTGGCTGTTCGCCCCGTCGGGACTGGCGGAGGGTCCGCTGCCGACGCACTACGAGCCCCAGGAGTCGCCCTTCCCCAACCTGCTGTACCGCCAGTCGCGCAACCCGGCCCGGGAGATGGTGGGACCCGCGGACGGCAACAACCTGTTCCACCCGACTGCCGGCGCCCCCGCCTCCGACATTTTTCCCTACGTGGCCACGACCTACCGCCTGACCGAGCACCACACCGCGGGCGGGATGTCCCGCTGGTTGCCCTACCTGTCGGAACTCCAGCCGGAGATGTTCTGCGAGGTGTCGGCGGCGCTGGCGGCGGAGCGTCGCCTCGAGCACCTCGGGTGGGCGACCATCGTCACCGCCCGCAACGCCATCGAGGCCCGGGTCCTCGTCACCGACCGCATCCCCGCGCTGCGCGTGGCCGGCCGCACCGTGCACCAGATCGGGCTCCCCTACCACTGGGGGCCCAACGGCTATTCCACCGGCGATGCCGCCAATGAGCTGGCCCACCTGTCCCTCGACCCCAACGTCCATATCCAAGAGGTAAAGGCCATGACCTGCGACATCCGCCCGGGCCGGCGGCCCCGCGGCCCGGCCCGGTTGGCGCTGGTGCAGGAGTACCGGCAGCAGGCGGGCATCACCGACCAGACCGGACGCGAGGTCTGAGATGATTACCAACCCGGCGGCGGCGGCGGGCTACGAGGACCACCCCGCCCGGATGGGGTTCTTCACCGACACCAGCGTGTGCATCGGGTGCAAAGCCTGCGAAGTGGCCTGCAAGGAATGGAACCACGTCCCCGAGGACGGCCTGAACCTGACCGGCATGTCCTACGACAACACCAAGACCCTGGACGCCAACAGCTGGCGCCATGTGGCCTTCATCGAACAGCGGAAACCGGCGGATTCCGGTGGCGACCTCAGGTGGCTCATGTCCAGCGACGTGTGCAAGCACTGCACCGAGGCCGCCTGCCTGGACGTGTGCCCGACCGGGTCACTGATGCGGACCGAGTTCGCGACGGTGGTGGTGCAGGAGGACGTGTGCAACGGGTGCGGCTACTGCATCCCCGCCTGCCCCTACGGCGTCATCGACCAGCGCAAGGGGGACGGCCGGGCCTGGAAGTGCACCCTGTGCTACGACCGCCTGTCGGTGGGCAAGCCCCCGGCGTGCGCCCAGGCCTGCCCCACCGAGTCCATCCAGTTCGGGCCCCTCGAGGAGCTTCGGGCCCGGGCGGCGCAGCGGGTCGCCAGCCTCCAGGCGGCCGGGGTGAGCGAGGCCCGGCTCTACGGCCACGACCCCGAGGACGGCGTGGGCGGTGACGGCGCCTTTTTCCTGTTGCTGGACGAACCCGAGGTCTACGGGCTGCCCCCGGATCCGGTGGTAACCACCCGCGACCTGCCTCTGATGTGGAAAAAGGTGGGGGCGGCGGCCGCCACGCTGGTCGCCGCGGGTATTGCGGCGTTTCTTCGAGTTCCTGGCCGATGAGCGAACTGACCGGTCAACAGGCGGCCCCTCCCTACCGGGGCGGGCGCCCGAAGGACGCTCGACGCGGGGGCGGCGAGCGACCCATGGTCCCCAAGGCCGAGCTCCAGTCCTATTACGGCCTGCCGATCCTCAATGCCCCGGTGTGGCACAGCCCCGATATCCCGGGGTACTTCTTCCTCGGCGGCCTGGCGGGGGCCTCGTCGGTCCTGGCCGCGGGAGCCCAGGCGACCGGCCGGCGGCAACTGGCCTCCGCCAGCAAACTGGTGGCCGCGGGAGCCATCGGCCTGGGTTCGGTGGCCCTCGTCCACGACCTCGGGCGGCCGTCGCGGTTCTACAACATGCTGCGGGTGCTGAAACCAACATCGCCCATGAGCGTCGGCTCCTGGATCCTGGCGGGCTATGCACCGGCGGCCGGGGTGGCGGCGGCTTGCCAGCTGTCCGGGCGCTTCCGCCGGGTCGGGGGAGTCGCCACCGCCGGGGCGGCGGTGCTCGGGCCCGCGGTGGCTACGTACACCGCGGCGCTGATCTGCGACACCGCGATTCCCGCCTGGCACGACGGATACCTCCACATGCCGTTGGTGTTCGCAGGCTCGTCGGCCGCGGCCGCGGGCGGGGTGGGACTGATCACCGCTCCCCGCGATCAGGCGGCTCCCGCCCGGCGCCTGGCGGTGATCGGCGCCGCCATCGAGACGTGGGCCGAGATGGACATGGAAGATGCGCTGGCCATGGTGGCCGAGCCCTATCACCAGGGCGCCGCGGGCCGGCACATGAAGGCGGCTCGGGCCCTCACGGTCGGCGGGGCGATACTGGCGGTGGTGGGCTGGCGCAGCCGACTCGTAAGCGCGGTGGCGGGTGCCGCTCTGGCCGCGGGGTCGGCCTTCACCCGCTTCGGTGTCTTCGAAGCGGGCAAGCAGTCGGCTGCCGACCCCAGGTACACCGTCGAGGCGCAACGGAGGCGGCTCGAGCGCCGCGGCTGAAGGACCGGGCTCGGGTCCGAGGTGGTCGCCCCGGACTGTATCGTTGCCGAAACTCCGGGCCGATCATCGGATCCCGTGTGTCGCAGGAACCGCGAAAACCCGGCCACCGGCCAGATGTGGCAGCATTCTGCCCAGTTGCCGACGGTTTGCCCCGTTCCGGCTCCGCCATTCAAGTCCGTTAACTCTTCGACCGGTTGGGAAGGTATCGATCATGCGCCGAATCACCTGGGGTCTGATTGCGACCACCATCGTCGTCATGGCCGCCACCGTCGTCGTCCTGCAAACGCAGGGCGCCTCGGTCTCGACCACCACCGCCGCCCGGACCGCGGCCGCGGCGGCGGCGCCACCCGCAGCCGGGGCCGAGCTGCAGCCCGCCGACGATGTTGCCAAACTGACCGCGCCGCCGACGCCGGTCCCGGCGTCGACCGAACTGGTCTCGCTCAAGGCGGGCTCGTCGTACCTGTTGTACTGGTACAACCTGAGCCAACCGATCATCGGTGAGCTCGGGCCGACGACGTGGGGCGGGCCGACGGTTCGCCCAGTCGTGGCCACCAAGGGTGACTGGCTGCAGATCCAGTTGGACTCCCGGCCCAACGGATCGACCGGCTGGGTCCGCCGGCAAGAAGTGACGGTGACCAAGAGTGCCTACCGGATCGTCATATCGGTCAGTCAGCGGTCCCTGACGCTCTACCAGAACGGCTGGCCCATCTCCTCGGCCCCGGTGGGCGTGGGGAGACCGCAGTGGGCGACGCCGACGGGCCCGTCGTTCGTTGACGCCATCGTCCCCGTCCCGGCCCGCCTCCAGTACATCTACGGTCCGACCGTCGTCATCACGGGCACCCATTCCAACGTGTTCACCGAGTTCGACGGCGGCGACGGCACCGTGGGAATTCACGGCTACCCGTCGGATCCCGCCTCGACCATGGGCGTGGCCTCATCCCACGGCTGTATCCGCGCCAACCCCGCGACCGTCGCCGCCATCTCCCAGGTACCTGTCGGCACTCCGATAGACATCAACCCGTAGCCAGCCAAGGAGAAGTTCTCCGCCTAACGGCACGTCATTTCGATCAAGGAAGCGTCCCCGCGGCGCGCCTCCAGGGAAACCCAGTCAGCCACCGTTCAATGATGGCATCGCCGGGCCGCTCGGTTCCCTGCGCCGGTGGACCCCGGTAGCATCGTCGGAGTGGCTGGAGGTCGCTCAACCGCAGGCGAGGCGGGACGATCACGGGCATTGGTTCCCCTGCCCCGGCCGGCCCCCGACCCCGAACCCCTGCCCGATCCCCGACTCGGCGACGTCGACGAGTGGGGCCGGTCGGAGCGGATACGCAGCCTGGCCCGGCGGCTGTACGACCCCGTCTACAAGCACTGGTTCCGGGCGGAATGGGACGGCCTCGACAAGATCCCCAGCCACGGGGGCGCCCTGCTGGTGGCCAACCACGCGGGCGCGATCCCGAGCGACGCCCCGGTCATCATGCACGGCATCGAGAAGGAACTTCGCCGCCCGGTGTACGGGCTGGCGGACTACATGTTCCGGACACTCCCGGTGGTGGGCACCATGTGGTCGCGGACAGGCGGCGTGCCCGCCCACCCCGACAACGCCTACCGGCTGCTGCGCGAGCAGCGCCAGTTGGCCCTCGTGTTCCCCGAGGGCACCAAGGGCAGCGGAAAGTTGTACCGGGACCGCTACCAGTTGCGTCGCTTCGGGCGGGGCGGGTTCGTGGAAATAGCCATGCGCGCCGGCGTCCCCATTGTCCCCATCGCGGTCGTCGGCGCCGAGGAGTCCATGCCCATCCTCTGGAAATCCGCCGCCCTGGCCAAAGCCACCGGGCTTCCCTATTTCCCGATCACGGCCAATATGCTGGCATTCGGGCCGATCCTCGGTCCCGTGCTGTACTTTCCGACCAAGTTCAAACTGAAGGTACTCGACCCGGTGACGATGTCTGTGCCTCCGGACCGGGACCGCTATTCCCGCAGCCTGATTATGGACGAGGCGGAGGCCATCCGGGTGTCCCTGCAGGAGGCGCTGCTCACCATGCTGGCCGATCGCCGCAGCGTCTGGTCCGGCTGAGGCGGGTATGGGACGGCGGGTCCTGGTCACCGGATTGGGGACATTTTGGGGCGGGCGGGTCGCCCAGGCGTTGGAGAAGGACCCATCGGTAGACCTCATCGTGGGACTCGACACCTGCGAGCCCACCGTGAAGCTGGAGCGCACCGAGTTCGTCCGGGCCGATCAGAGCTATTCAATCCTGTCCCGCATCGTGCGGGCCACCCAGGTCGACACCATCTTGCACACGTTTCTTGTCGTGGATTCCACCCGCATGAGCGGACGGGCGCTGCACGAGGTCAACGTGATCGGCACCATGAACCTGCTGGCCGCGGCGGGGGCACCCGACAGCCCGGTCCGGCATCTGGCCGTGAAATCCTCCACGCTGGTATATGGAGCGTCGCACCGTGACCCGAACTGGTTCCGGGAGGACATGTCCCGTAGCACCTCGGCCAAGACCCGCGTCGAACGCTCCCTTCTCGAGGTCGAGAGCTATTTAGGGGACTTCACGGTGGACAGCCCGAAGGTGACGGTGTCCATCCTTCGTTTCGCCAATGTGCTCGGCACCGATATCGTCACGCCGATTTCCAAGGCGCTTTCGCTCCCGGCGGTGCCGAGCATTCTCGGCTTTGACCCGCTGCTGCAGTTCGTGGAGGAGGACGACGTCGTCCGGGCATTGGAGTACGTGCTGCGCACCGAGATCGCCGGCGTCTACAACGTGGCCGGCGATGGAAAACTACCGTGGAGTGAGGTCGCCACCATGGTCGGCAAGCGGCAGTTCCCCTTGCCCCCCATTCTGACCGCTCTCAGCGTCTCCCCGCTGAGCCGCCTCGGTGTCCTGGAGCTGCCTGACGAGGTGATCGCGCTGCTTCGTTTCGGCCGCGGGGTCGACAATAGTCGCCTGAAGAATGCCGGTTTCGAATACCGCTACACCTCGGCAGGCGCGGTGGAGAGTTTCTTGAAAGCGCATCGGCGCCGCAAAGTCGCGGGCGTCGTCCGGCCGGAATATAAATACGAACGGGACGTGGAAGCCTTTTTCCGCCATTCACCGGCCGTGGTCAACCCCGAAACCTAAAGGATTGATAACCGCTCAGCTGAGCCAGGTGGCCGTGTACCCGTCCCGTTTCTGCCACCATTCCTCGGCGGTGATGGCATAGCGGACGTGGTCCTCCCAAACACCGTTGATCTCCAGGTAGCGAAAGGCGATGCCCTCCTCCCGGAGGCCCAGTTTTTCCGCCACCCTGCGGCTGGGGGCGTTGCGAGGGATTATCGCCACCTGGATCCGGTGCAGCGCCAATTCCTCGAACGCAAATCGGAATACAAGTACCGCGGCCTCGGGGACATAGCTGTTACCCGCCATGGCCTGGTCGATCCAGTAACCGACGTAGGCGTTTTGAAAGGGCCCCCGTTGGATCGAGGAAATGTTGATCTCGCCACCGAAACGCCCGCCGACGAAGATGCCGAAGCCGTAACCGGTCCCCAGTTGGCGCTCCCGGTCCCGGGCGCCGCATCGGGCTGCGAAGACCCGACGGTCCTCAGCGGCGTCGGGCTGGCCGACGATGGGCTTGGGCTCCCAGCGGATCAGCCACTCCTTGGACCGGGTGCGGACCTCGCGCCACTGCTCGAAATCCCCGGCCATGAGCGGGCGCAGGGCGATACGCCGGCCGATCAACTCCAGCGACGACGGTCGCACCACCCCCCAGCTCATCGGGCAGTCGCTCCCAGTCTCGCCAGCCGCCAAGGCGGCGGTGACTGGACGACGGTCATCGTCCCAAGACCTCGGCGAGGGCGGCCAGCAGAAGGGTCACGTTGGCCACCCGGGCGGTATGGCCCATGCAGCCAATGCGCCACACCCGGCCCGCGTAGGCGCCCACTCCCCCGCCGATCTCGATGTCGTAGCGCTCCAGCAGCGCTCCGCGAACCTTGGCGTCGTCGGCGTCGTCGGGAACCCAGACCGTCGTCAGTTCCGGCAGGCGCGAGCCCTCGGCCGCGAACAGTTCCAGGCCCATGGCCTGCAGTCCCGCGTGGAGGAGCTCACCGCATTCGGCGTGACGGCGGTGGGCGCGGTCGAGTCCCTCGTCGAGCAGGGCGCCGAGGCCGGCGTGCAGGGAAACGATCATGGCCACGGGGGCGGTGTGGTGATACTTCCGGGCACCCTGGGTGGCGGCGTAATCAGCGATCATTCCGAGGTCCAGGTACCAGCTTTGCGGCCGGGCGATCCGCCGTTGGCGCGCCTTGTCGTTCATGGTGAACGGCGCCAGACCGGGCGCTACCCCTAGGCATTTCTGGGTTCCGCTGTACGCGAGGTCGACACCCCATTGGTCGATGGCGACTGGGATGCCACCGAGCGATGTGACGCAGTCGGCCAGCAGCAGGGGCTCGCCGCGGCCTGGCGCGCCCAGGGCGGCCGCGATCTGGGCCACGTCGTTGCGCACCCCGGTGCTGGTCTCGGCGTGGACCACGGCCACCAGCTTCGGATTCGGGTGGGCGGCCGCCAGGCGCTCGGCAATGAGGGGCTGGCCCCACGGCTCGTCGACGCGGACCACGTCGGCCCGGCATCGAGAGGCGACGTCGCACATGCGCTCCCCGAACAGCCCATTGACGCCGATCACGACGGTATCTCCCGGCCCGACGGTGTTGACAAAGGCGGCTTCCATGCCCGCCGACCCGGTCCCCGAGATCGGCAGGGTCAGGGAGTTGTCGGTTCCCCACACCTGCCGGAGCCGATCGCAGGTCTCGTCGAGGAGGGCCAGAAAGACCGGGTCGAGGTGCCCGAGCAGGGGCCGGGTGAAGGCTTCGGTCGCCTCCGGGTAAGGGTTGGACGGGCCGGGGCCCATGAGGATGCGCTCGGGGTGCGGCACTGGCTCGCATGCTATCGACGGCTCGGGGCCCGAGGCAGCCCGAGGCGGCCCGCAGCCCGAGGCGGCCCGCAGCCGGCGTTCCCTCAGCGCGGGGAGTCCGGGGCCAGAAGGCTCATGGCCAAACCGTCGAGGATGTCCTCCTCGGACACCAGGCATTCGTCGAAACCGAAGCGGCGCATGATCGCCACCAGGATGATGCAGCCCCCGACGATCACGTCGGCACGGGCCTCCTCGAGGCCGGGATTGAAGATCCGGTCGGCCCGCCTCTCCATGGCCAGGGTGCGAAACACGTCCTCGACCGCCCGCCGGGTCAGCACGAAGTGGTGGATCCGGTCCCGGTCGTATTGGGCCAGCCCGATCTCCACCGCCGCCATGGTGGTGACCGTTCCCGCCAGGCCGACCAGCCGCCGGGCGTCGCCGAGGGTGGGAAGGGCCCGGCGGACGTCCTCGAGATAGTCCTCGACCACCGACAGCGCCTGGGCCAGTTCCTCGGCCCGGGGCGGGTCGCGGTGCAAGAACCGTTCCGTAAGCCGGACGCAGCCGACGTCGATGGAGATGGTACCGGTTGGCGTCAGGCGGTCGGCGCCGGGGGCGCCGGTGGCGGGGCCGATCGCGAACTCGGTCGATCCGCCCCCGATGTCCACGACCAGGAACGGCCCGTGGGAAGTGTCGAGGGACGCGGTGGCGCCGGCGAAGGACAGACGGGCCTCCTCGTCTCCCGTGAGCAACTCGGGCCGGGTTCCGATCGTCGCCTCGGCGGCCCCGAAGAAATCCTCACGGTTGGTGGCGTCGCGCGCCGCCGAGGTGGCGGTCATCCGCACCGCACCCACCCCCGCCGCGTCCATGGCGGCGCGGTAGTCCCCCAACACCGTGACCGTCCGTTCGATCGCCTCGGAGGCCAGCCGCTTCGTCTCATCCACCCCCTGTCCCAGGCGGGTGATGTGCATCCGCCGGTCCCGCGTCTCGCGGTCGGGGCCCACGATGAGAAGTCGGGTCGAGTTGCTGCCGCAGTCAATGGCGGCGACCGGGGCGGCAGCCATCAGAAGGCTCGGGCTCCGGGCGGGGCCTGCTCAGAGTGGCCCTGGGCCGTGGTGTGAACCCACCTGCCCACTGGGTCGTCGCCGCCCGCAAGGAACCAGGCGTAATGGGCATGCAGGCATTTCACGCCGCAACGGGTGCCCCCGACGCCGCCCGAGGGTCGGGCCCCGGCCCAGTCCGCGGGGATGATGGCGTCGCGCTCGGCGGCATACCGGGCGTGGGCGGCCAGCAGTTCCCCGGGGTCGACGGCGGCCTCGGCGGCTCCGACGCCTCCACCCGATTCCAGCCGATCGACCATGAGTCGCTCAGCGGCGCCGACCAGCCAGTAGCGGGTCGGCATCGGCGTCCCATCGTCGAGGAACGGGGCATTCCGGATGACCACCGGCGCTCCCCAGCTGTCTCTGACGACCACCTCGAACGGCCCCCGGGCGGGATGGCCGAGAAGCCGGGCGACGGCCTGGTGGTCGGCTTCGCTCACCGGCCGTGGAGGCGGCGGTGGCGACGGCAGGCGAGCACCCGGGCAAGTTACCGCCGAGGAGCGAGCCGATGCGCAGTCAGGCGTCTCACCGCCTCCGGTTGCGTCATTCGGGCAGTTCCTGCCGGGCACCGCCGGAACCCCTCGCGAAGGGGACGCGCTACTGCTCTCGGTAACCCTTCATCCGACGGGCGGCGTTGGTGATCAGGATCGCCGCCGCGAGGACGCTGCAAATAATCGATACGTAGATGAGCGGGACCGAAGTGGCGAGGAGTGCCCAGATGAGCGTCACAATCATCAGCACCACCAAAATCGCCACCGCGACGACAGTCCTCACCGCAGCCAGCCTAGGTGGCCGCCCCGCCGCAGCCAGCCGGGCCCGTCGCTGCGATCCGGGGGCGGCCAGTCCCCGCCTTTTCCGAGGGCCGGCTCAGGGTCCTCTGAGGAACCCACCCCAACATGAGCGTCATGTCCGGAACCCTGCCCTGGTATGTCGCCCAAGCATCAGGCCTGATCTCGTGGGGCCTGTTGGCCGCCTCGGTCATCTGGGGAGCGGCCGCCTACCGTTTGAGCCGATGAATCAAACCCGCCCACCGAGGGTGCTCGTTGTCGACGATGAGGAGCACATCACCGAACTGGTCGGCATGGGACTGGGCTACAACGGCTTCGAGGTGGAGCGGGTGGGCACCGGCCGGGCGGCGCTGGACGCCGTCGAGCGCCGCAAGCCGGACCTCATAGTGCTCGACGTCATGCTCCCCGATTTGGACGGCTTCGAAGTGGCCCGGCGCCTCCGGCAAAGTGAAGGGGCCGGTGCTCGTATCCCTGTCATTTTTCTCACCGCACGCGACACCACGGCCGACAAGGTTCAGGGACTGCGCATCGGAAGCGACGACTACGTCACCAAGCCGTTCAGTATCGAGGAACTGATCGAGCGGGTGAAGGCAGTGCTGCGCCGCGCCGGTGGTATGGGCCCCGGCGAGAGCCGGCTGAGCTATGCCGACCTGGAACTCGACGAGGACACCCGCGACGTGTGGCGGGGGGGCCGCTTGATCGAGCTGACGCCGACCGAGTACAAGTTGCTGCACTACCTGCTGGCCAATGCCCGCCGGGTACTCACCAGGGACCAGATCCTGGAGCACGTGTGGGAGTACACGTTCGCAGGCAACGCCAGCGTGCTCGAGACCTACATCAGCTACCTGCGTCACAAGGTCGACGAGACCGACCCCCCGTTGATCCACACCGTGCGGGGCGTCGGCTACAGCCTGCGCCTGCCGCCCGAGTCTGAGGGAACTCCCAGGCAGACCTGAGTTCCGGCCAAGCCGTGGCTCTGAACATGAGGGTCATGATTGCAATCTTCGAAGAGCGGGACCTGCCCCGGCAGGCCCGTGGTTCCCGGGCTCCCGTATCCCCCGGACCCCGCCGCGGTGACCATCGAGGGGGGAACAGGCCGACCCGGGATCAGCTGGAAGGCGTTCTTCTTCGGGTCGGTCGATCCGGGCTCGTTATCACGGTGGACAAGCCGCCCGCCGCCTTGTGGGTGATGGGCCTGTCGGCCCGGGACTGGGCCGTCGCCGGCTGCAGCTGGCTGCGGCCGGCGCCGTGCTGATCGCGGCGGCCGGGTGGTGGGTCGCGGCAGTGGCCCTCTGGCCCACCGCGTCGCGTCCTTACATCGGCAGCACCTCGGACAACTCCATCTTCACCCTGATCTTCGGCTACAACGGCCTATCCCGCATCTTCGGGAACACCACCGGCCGGGGTCCGGGCGGCGGGGGAGGCGGGACCGGCTTCGGTGGCACCCCGGGCCTGTGGCGGTTATTCAACGGGGAAAACGGCGGCCAGATCGCCTGGTTCATCCCGCTCGCGGTGGCCGGTCTGTTGGCCGGACTGTGGCTGACCCGCCAGGCCCCGCGGACCGACCGGGGCCGGGCCGGCTGGATCTTGTGGGGCGGCTGGGCCGCGGTGTCGGCCGCCGTGTTCAGCTTGTCGAAGGGCATCTTCCACCCCTACTACTCGGTGCAGCTGGCCCCGGCCATCGCGGCTCTGGCGGGAACCGGCGGGGTCGCCCTTTGGCACCTGGGGCGACACCACAAGGCGCTGGGCTGGATCCTTCCCGCCACCATCGTGGCGAGCGCGGCGGTGGCCGTCGAGATCCTGTTGCGCACCCCGAGCTACCACCCGGCCCTGCGCGGCGCCATCGCCATCGGCGCCGCGGTGGCCGCAGCCGGTCTGTCGACGGCCACCTTGGTGCGCCGGCCCCGGATCATGATTGCGGGCGGCGCGGTGGCGGTCGCCTGCTGGCGGCCTTCGGGTCGCAGGCGTCGGCGCCCATCATCCGGGCCCCCGCCCGGAGCCCGTCGCCGACCTGACATCACCGCCTTCGGGTCCCATCCGGCTGCGGACACCTCGGTGCGGCCCGCCGCCACAGCGTCCCCTCCTCGTCAGGGCCTCACGACGTGGCTGGCGGGAGGCCTGGCGGCCGCCGTGTGCGGCCTCGGTGGCTTCTTCGGCATCCAGGCCCTCACCAACGACCGTCACCGTGACCACGTCGGCGGCGACCACCGTCACCGTCGTCCGGCCGAGCAGCCTTTCCGCGCTGGCGGTGGGTGACACGATCCCGGTGACGGGGACCACCACCAACGGCTCCGTCGCCGCCCGCGCCATCGAGTCGGGGACAGTGGGCCCCGGCCCCGGCCCCGGCCCCGGCCCCGGCCCCGGTAGGCCACCGCCGGGTGGTCGCGGTTGTCCTCGAACGGCCCGGCCATCCAGTTTGGTCGTCGCGGGGTCGCATCCCTCCGTCGCTCGTCACAGCAGTGACCGGCGGGAGGTCGCAGAAGTGAGGAAACCTACGGAAGCGGGCCGAGTCCCAGCGCGGCGCGACTCTGCTCCAGCCCGTCCCGCGCCTTTCGCGCCTGCCGCCGCTGCGACGGCGCCAGGAGAGCGACGTCGATGACCCCCAGAGCCAGGTACAAAGCGCCAATCGCCCCGCCGGTGACGAGGATCACGACCCCCAGGCCGATGAAGATCGCCCCGAGGCCGACGAACACCCGTAAGCCTCGGTCCGGGTCGGCGCGGCCCACCGTGCATCGGAGGTACTCGGCGTACGCCCGGGAGAGGTCGACCAAATCGGGGCTCACGGGCGGACGGCCGCTCAGGACGAGCCGCTTGACCTGGCGCCGGGTCTGACGGTCGTATCCGTCCGCGACCGCATGAAATCGTGCTCCCTGGCCGGCGGTCATCGTCACAGCAGGATGTCTACCCCCTTCCCCCGCCTATATGCCCGGGACTCAGCTTGGTCGGCGGCGGCCCGTCAGAAATCATCGCGCCACCACGGCCCGTCGAGTCGGGAGGTGGCACAGGCTCGCCGGATCTCCTCGGCAGGGTAGGGGGTGGTCCGGTCCTCGAGGTGCAGCCGACGGTAGAACTCGTTGATGACCATGGCGATGGGGGCGTAGCGCCTGATGATGGCGGCGGCCGCCGGTAACAGGTCCTCAGGCCCATGCCCCTCGGCGCATCGAACGATGAACTCGTCACGCTCGACCCGGTACCGCGCCCCCGCCAGTTCGGTCACCAGCCAATCGACCAGCCGGGTGAGAGTGTGACAGGCGTCATGACTGCGATTGGCCATCAGGAAGCTCGACTCCGCCTGCGACAACTCGAAACGCGGGGAGGTGGCCAGGCCCAGATCGGCGAAATAGAGCCGTTGCCCGTCGGTGCGGATGTTCCCGAAATGGGCGTCGAAATGGTAGAGACCGGCACCGTTCATGAACGCGATGTCCCTTCGAAGACTGCCCTCGATCATGGCGACGGCGGCCGTCGCGACCTCGTCACCGCAGTCAACCTGGGCGGCCAGCCAATCCGGCAGGGCGACCGGGAGATACTCGAGGAAAAGGGCGACGATGGACGAGGCCTGCCCGATCGCTTCGATGCGCCCGCGAACCGCCTCCGAACCGTGCCAGTACGCGACCACACCGTCGATATCGGCCAACTCCGCCGAGAGCGGGGCCACCGCCGCAGGCCGGTCCAGCACCCGCCAGTGGTACAGCAACGGGAAGCTCTCCGAGCGCCGGCCGAGCACCCAACTCGACGTCAGGACAGTGGCGGCCACCTCCCGCCACACGCCAAAGGAGGGCGACCCCACGCCGTACTGGCAACCGACCGGCAGGTCGAACAAGTTGGCCGTCGACATGATGTTGACCGGCCGCCGTTCCAGGTCCGTCAGGGGAACGCACTTGACGAAGACCGGCGCCTCGTCAACCGTCAGCAGCATCGATGTGCCCCCGATCCCGGCCCCGAGGACCGATGCCCCGCCGACGAGGTCGCGCAGTCGGCGATCGCTCAGCAGAGCCAGGGAACCGGCCACCGTCGCGTAGCGGTCCAGGCGCTCCCCGTAGGTAGGGACGATCCGGCCAGCGAGGGGCGCCATCTCACCACAGCCTACGAAGGATCCCGGCGAGGCCCATCGTGGTCTCGTGGTCGGCGCCGGGCCGCCCCGAGGCGGCGAAGCGGTGTCGCTAGCGTGTCCCGGGGACTCCTAGAAGGAATGGGTATGGCGCACGTCGCAGTCGTGGAAGCACTGACCGAACCCAGCGTCGTCGGGACCGTCGTCGCCGTCAAGGGCTGGGTTCGCACTCGGCGCCAGTCCAGGTCAGACGGGGGGCTGTCGTTCATCGCGGTCCATGACGGCTCCTGTTTCGACTCCATCCAGGTCGTTGCCCGAGCGTCGTTACCCAACTATGAGAGCGAGGTAATTCGGATTACGACTGGTTGCTCGGTCGTGGCGACCGGTCAGATCGTGGTGTCGCCTGGAGGCAGGCAGGCGGTGGAGCTCCTGGCCGATACGGTAGATGTTGTGGGCTGGGTCGAAGACCCGGAGACGTATCCATTGGCTCCCAAGCAGCATTCCTTCGAATATCTTCGCGAGGTCGCCCACCTGCGGATCCGGACAAATACATTTGGCGCGGTGATGCGGGTTCGTCATTGCCTGGCGATGGCTATCCACCGGTTTTTCGATGAGCGGGGATTCCTGTGGATTCACACGCCGATCATCACCGCAAACGACGCGGAGGGAGCGGGATCTCTGTTCCGCGTATCGACCCTGGATCTTGCGAATGGCGTCACCGTGCCAGCCGGCGGTACCTGTGACTTCTCCCAGGATTTCTTCGGGCGTGAGACGTTCCTGACGGTATCGGGCCAGTTGAACGTGGAAAGCTACTGCCTGGCCATGACCAAGGTGTACACATTCGGGCCAACCTTCCGGGCCGAGAACTCCCACACCAAACGCCACCTGGCCGAGTTTTGGATGGTCGAGCCGGAAATCGCCTTTGCCGATCTATCCGACAATGCGTCCCTGGCCGAGGCCTGCCTGAAGTACCTCTTCCGTGCCGTCCTTGACGAACGCGCCGATGATATGAAGTTCTTCTCGGAGCGCATTGACTCGGGCTGCATCCAGCGCATGGAGGCGCTCATTGAGGCCGAATTCGAGCGGATGCAGTACACAACCGCGGTGGCGAAGCTGGAAGCGGCTGTCGACGACGGCGTGGTGTTCGACTATCCGGTCGGTTGGGGACTGGATCTGCAGGCCGAGCACGAGCGGTACCTGACCGAGAAACTCGTCGGCAGACCGATTGTGATCACCGACTACCCGAAGGATATCAAGGCTTTCTACATGCGCCTGAATGACGACGGCCGGACGGTCGCCGCAATGGATGTCCTGGTACCGGGGATCGGCGAGATCATCGGCGGTAGTCAACGTGAAGACCGGTTGGACGTGCTCGATCACAGACTCGACGAGGCGAAACTCGATCGGTCGCACTATGGATGGTACCGGGATTTAAGGCGATACGGTACCGTGCCTCATGCCGGGTTTGGCTTGGGTTTCGACCGGACTCTGCTCTACATGACCGGAATGGACAACATTCGGGATGTCATTCCCTTTCCCCGCACGCCCAACAATGCAGACTTTTGAGTCAATCGGTCCTGTCAATGCCGGAGGGCGACGGCGAGCGACCTGCCGCACCGTGGACCGCATGACGGGCACGGGCAGGGCGCCCGGACGAATATGGGGATAGCCCGGATTGTGTTCACCGCCCCGGTCAACGATTGTCACGGCATCCCCGCCACCTGCGCTCGCTCGCTCACAGCAGTGGCGGTGGCATGCCTGGTTCTCGGTCTGGCGGTGGCGTGCTCCTCGAATGCCCCGGCACCACAGCCGGCTGCGGCTCGGGCCGCGGTGGTCGACGCGCTGGCGGGGCGGCCCGATGATCTCGGCGCAACGGCTCGCTATGCACAACGGGTATACGGCCGGAGTGGCTCGACCCGCCGGCTCTTGACCCAAGTCGAAGGCGTCGCCGACTTCGCCCAAAGCCGGGTCGAGGGCACCCTGAACGGTGACATCGGCAACGGGCAGCCGACCGCCGCCCAGGTCTTCGGCTACGGCGACAACGTCTACACCCGCCGGTCCGGTACGCCACAGTGGCAGAAGAGCCGGCGGACCTTCGAGCTCGGCGACCCGTTCCCCGAGCCGCTCGTGATCGGGCGCCGCCACCAAGGTGGCGAGCCCGTCTACACCCATCAGCCGGCCTTGCGGCGCCAGATCATCGACGCCGCGGTCACCAACGTCGTCCCGGTCGGGACCGCTCGCCTGCGGGGCGCCGACACTCGTCACTACCGAGTGACCCTCGATGGCACGGTGGCCCAAAAGACGCTGCCGGCGCCGGTGGCGGCCGAGTTGGGGGCCTGGGATGAGTTGCCCGGCACGCTGAACCTGGACGTGTGGGTCGACGCCGAGCAGCGGCTGCGCCAGGTAAGCCGGTTCAGCCCGCTGCGGGACAACGACGGATTCACGACCGAGCTCGAATGGTGGGATTTCGGCCGCCCACCGCCAATCGCGCCACCCGCCGACTTGAATGACCCCGTCGCGACCGGCGGCCTGGGACGGACTTCCTTCGACCTGCACTCGTCGTCGAAAGCCCCCAATGGAACCAGCAAGGCGGGGATCGACGAGCAGCTATCGGCAGGAGAGCCCGGGGTCACCATCATGGCCTTGGCGGTGCAGAACGTCATCATCAATGTCGAGCACCGCATCATGGGAGGGGCGGGCACCCGACACAGCCTGACGCTGGGGATCGGGCTGCCCCGCCACGCCTCGCTACCTCAGACGCTGCACGCCACGACCATTCCATCGCCCGTAGGCGACACCTTCACCTTCGGGGACTCCTCGGCGTCGTGTCCGACTCCGAGCGTGTTGGCCGGTCAACTCACGGTGACAGAACTCGTGATCGACGACGCCGGTATCGAACGGTTCCGCGCCTCGATGACCCTGACCTGCACCACACGGGGCACCACCCGTGCCGCCAACCCGACCGTGGTCACGACCACCGCAGATATTCGCTTCCGAGCCCTTGGGTGAGCCGGGATGACACCGGCCATCATGGAGATCCGGCGGCATTGACGAACGCCAGCCTTTCCCGGCGGCGCTTCTTGAAGGCCACCGCTGCTGCGGGGCTGGGTGTCGCCTGGCCCACCACCCTGGCCACCGCCTGCCGGTCGGCGCCATCGTCGCCGGTACCGGGCCCGGCGCCCTCCACACCCCGGACCTCCCCGGTCACGAGCAGCACCCCCCCGCCACCGCCCTTCGACACTGTCGTTGTGGTGATGCTGGAAAACCGGTCCTTCGATCACCTGCTGGGATGGCTACCCGGGGCTGACGGTCGCCAGGCCGGCCTCACCTATCCGGATCGCCGCGGGCAGCGCCACCCGACCCATGACCTGGGGGGAGACTTCACGGGCTGCGGTAACGCTGACCCCGACCATTCCTGGCCCGGGGGCCAGATCCAACTGGACCGCGGGCGCAACGACGGCTGGTTGCTGACACCGCCCAACCGGGCGGTCAACGACACCTACCCCATCGGCTACTACACCGAGTCCGCCCTGCCGGTACTGGCCGCCCTGGCCCGCAACTACACCACCCTGGACGGCTACTTCTGCTCCCTCATGGCCGAGACCTACCCCAACCGGATCTTCCTCAACGCGGCCACGACGGACCGGGACCACAATCTCGATCCGCCCGGCGTCTCGACTCCCCCCGCCAAGCTGGCGACCCTGCCCACCATCTGGGACCGGCTCGCCGCCGCCGGTGTCAGCCATCGGTACTACTTCAGCGACGTCCCCTTCATCGGGCTGTGGGGGTTGAAGTACCTGCCGATCGTCTCCCCGTTCTCCGCCTTCCTCGCCGATGCGGCGCGGGGAACCCTGCCCAGTGTGTCGTTCATCGATCCCGCCTTCAGCAACGGGAACAACACCGAGTCCGATCAGCACCCATTTGCCGATATCCGCATCGGAGACCGGTTCCTCGCCGAAGTGTTCCACGCGGTCCGAAACGGTCCCCAATGGCCCGGTACCGTGCTGGTCGTGACCTACGACGAGTGGGGCGGTTTCTTCGACCACGTCAGCCCGCCCCAAGTCATCGACGACACCGATCCAGCGGCGGTCGACCACCGCTGCGGGATCGACGGCTGCGGCGGAGCGCCCGACTACCGCCAGCTGGGATTCCGGGTCCCGTGCATCGTCGTCTCACCATTTGCTGCCTCGGGAGTGACCCATGGCGGACCCTACGAGCACACCTCGATCCTGCGAATGATCGAATGGCGTTGGAAGCTCAAACCACTGCGGGCCCGCGACGCCAATGCCAAGAACCTGGCCGACGTCTTGGACTTCGCGCACGCCAACCCCACCCTCGCCGACGCCGTCCCGACCCCAGCGCTCCTTCGGGGCGCCTCCTGTCGCTGAGACCGCGACAACACCACCCACGTCCTCGCGTCCCGCCTCGATGCCGGTGAGCGCGTCCGAGCCCCGGCGGACCAGAGGATCTCCACATCGTAGAGGCGAGCCGAGCGGCGTCGTGACCCACGCCACCCGCTCCGGACAGGTGGCGGCTACCGGCGCAGCAGCAGCACGACGATGACAATGATGAGAATAAGAAGGATCGTTCCTCCACCGATAACCATGACCTCGCTGTACCCCGTATGTCATTAACTAATCATTGCGGGGCCGCCGAGTGCGTCGTGTCACCCGATGAGTTCTCGGCCGATCGACCCTCGCCAACTGAACGGCCGAGGATCTTCGAGCGCCGGTTGGCGAAGCTCCACACGTGCTGGTGGGCCACATTCGGAGGGAACTCCCAGGAGCAGCAGAGAAGGGGCTGAGGCCGAACTCCGACCATGTGGTCATGGCCACCTCCGCCGCCGCCCTGCTCAGTCCGGAAAGCACGACCGGCCGGCGGGTCGTGGACGTGGAAATCGTCATCCCGGTCCACAACGAGGAAGCCGGTCTCGAATCGTACATGGACGTCGATCTCTCGACCGATCTCGACGCCCTGCTGCCGCTGGTGGCGCCCCTGCTGTCGGGTCATTCCGACGTCGCCATCGGCACCCGCCTGGCGCCCGGGGCCCGGGTGATGCAGGGCGCCAAGCGAGAGCTCGTTTCCCGCGGCTACAACCTCAGCCTCAAGACGCTGCTGGGCAACGGCTTCTCCGACGCCCAGTGCGGGTTCAAGGCCCTGCGAGGCGACGTCGCCCGGGCCCTGGTGCCGCTCGTCGCCGACGAGAGCTGGTTCTTCGACACCGAGCTACTGCTTCTCGCCGAGCACAACGGTCTGCGCATCCACGAGGTCCCCGTGGACTGGGTGGACGACGCCGATTCCCGGGTCGACGTGGCGGGCACGGCCGTGGAGGACCTCCGCGGCATCGGACGGATGCTGCGCCGCCTCACCGCCGGGGACGGCGCCCTCACCATCTCGGCCGCCGCCAACACCGCCGCCGACCGCCGGGTCACCTTTGCCCGGCAGGGTCGCTCGGGCCGGGGCCGTCATTACCGCGCCGCCCTGGTGGTCGCCCGGCTCCCCCTGATCCTCACGGTGGCGGCGCTGCTGGCCGCTGGTGGTGCCGGCGTCGACTCCCTCAGAGGCGATCTGGTCGTCGTCACCGTGGTCAGCAGCGTCGCCGCGGTGGGCCGGTTCCTCCTCCTGCGCCGCTGGGTGTTCCGATGACCCTCCTCCGCAGGGGCTACCGGGCGGCGGCCGAGTCGTTCCCGTCCTATCGCCCCCCGGCGCTGCCCCAGGCGCCATGATCGGCGGTCCCGGCGCCGGTTGCGCCAGGATCTGAGAACCATGACGCTGCGCCTGCGACTGGTTTTGGCCCTGGTGGCCCTGGTCGCCACCGGCCTGGTCGTGTTCGGTGTGACGACCTACACCCTCTACGCCCGCTCCCAGTACGGGAGCCTGGACGCCCAGATCCGGAACTCCCGCACCTTTGTGGAACACCAATTGGACGACAAGGCGGGCTTCGGGGGCTTTCCCGGGCCCGGGGGAGGAGGCGGCGGTCCTATCGAGGTCCCGGCGGGGACCTATGCGGAACTACGGGACCGGGCGGGCACGGTGCTCACTACCTACGTGAACGGCTCGGCCGTGCCCAAGCTCCCGTCTCCGCTCCCCGACCCGAGCCGCGGACCCCGGCTGTTCACCGCCACCGGCTTCCGGGTGTACGTAGATCGGGCCAGCGATCCCAGCGCCGGCCGGGCGGGCGACGGCCGGGGCGGCTCCGGAGACTTCCAGGGGGGAACCACGGCGGACACCGGTCAGACCGACACGATCGTGATCGCGGCGCCCCTGACCGAGGTGACCAAGGCCCTGCACCGGCTGGTGCTGGACGAGGCGGGCGGCGCCATCGTCCTGTTGCTGCTGCTCTCAGCGGGATCGTGGTTGGTCCTGCGCCGGGGCCTGCGGCCCCTGGAACTGATGGCGGCCACGGCCCGATCGATCACGGCGGGCGACCTGTCGCAACGGGTGAGCCCGGCCGAGGGAGTCACGGAGGTCGGCCAGCTGGGACTGGCCCTCAACACCATGCTCGACGACATCGAGGGAGCGTTCCAGGCCCGCCAGGCGACGGAAATGCGGCTGCGGCAATTCCTGGCGGATGCCTCCCATGAGCTGAGAACCCCGTTGACCTCGATCCAGGGCTTCGCGGAACTGTTCCGGCTGAGCGGCGAAAACGCCCAGGTTGACCTCCCCACCATCCTGCGCCGCATCGAGCAGGAATCGGCCCGGATGAAGGTCCTGGTCGAGGACCTGCTCCTTTTGGCCCGGCTCGACCAGACCCGGGCCGCGGAACGCAGTCCCGTCGACCTGGCGGTGCTGGCCGCCGACGCCTGCAGCGACGCCGTCGCCTCGTCCCGGGACCGCAGAGTCACCCTGGACGCCCCGGAGCCGGTGGTGATCGCCGGCGATCAGGCCCATCTCCGCCAGGCCATCGCCAATCTGGTGACCAACGCTGTTCATCACACCCCTTCAGGAACCCCCATCGAGGTGCGGGCGGCGCTGGCGGACGGCTGGGCGGTGGTGGCCGTCCGCGACCACGGCGGGGGTCTCAACCCAGATGGGCTGGCTCATGTCTTCGACCGGTTCTGGCGGGCCGACCGCGCCCGGGTGGGCACGGGCGTCGGGCTCGGCCTGGCCATCGTGGCCAGCATCGCCCAGGAGCATGGCGGGACGGCCACCGCGGCCAATGCCCCCGGCGGCGGGGCGGTTTTCACCCTGCGTCTTCCGCTCACGGTCCCGACAACTACGGAGCACCCTCCAAGGGCCCTCTGAGGTCCCGGCCACGGGCGCCTCGTCACTCAGCTGACGACGACGGTGACCTGGTACAACCGGGCCCACATGGGGCAGGCGACCCCGGCTTCGCACCAGGCCGCGGCCACCGCGGTGATGGTTACGGTACCCCGTTGCACCGCCGTCCAGATGGCCAGGGCCCCGTGCGGAGGGGGGGAGGGGGCCGGGTCTGGAGCCAGCCGTCCGGCTGGCGAAACGTTCACGTTGGCCCAGTGGAAAGCGGGATCGTCGAGCAGGAGGCGCACCGAGTCGCCGATGCGGAGGTTGACGGTTTTGCGATCGTCGGCCGCGGTAACGGTGATCTGCACCGCCGAGCCGCCCGCCGGTCGCCTCGTGGTCGGCGTGATCTTCGTGGTCGGGACCAACCTGGGCGGAGGGATCGGCGATGCCGATACCGGAGGTGAGGACGGCACCAGCCCCGCGGCGGCTGTCGATGTCGACGAGGTGGTCGATGGGCCGGCGGTGGTCGATGGGCCGGCGGTGGTCGCAGTGCCGCAGCCGGCCAGGGCCGCCGCTGCGGCGGCGTACAGGAATCGTCGGTAACGGGTCACGCCGGTTCGACGTTTCCCGACCTGGTCGCGGTTCCCGGCTCGGCCCCCCGGCCGCCGAAGTGGCACTGCCCCCACGGTACTCGCCGCCCACCGGCGCGCTATTTTCCCTCCGCCGCCAACTTGAGTGCCAGGGCGGATCCCTGGGATCAGTGCCAGAACTGGATGTTGTGCCAGAGTCTTGAGACGACACCGGGCCGGGCCGCCGTCTTGGGCGCGGCGGCGGCGGGCCCGGGTGCCGTGGTGATTACGAAGGCCTTTTCGCCCGGCATGACGAGGCCGTAACGTTGCCGGGCGAGCCGCTCGATCTCGGCATCGGTCAGGAGCTTCTGGGCGTCGACGGCCAGCTTGGCGTTCTGGGCGGTGAACACCTGGAGGCGGGTTTGGGCCGCCGCCAGGCTGTGCCGCTGGGCCAGATAGGTGCGGCTGGGCAGGACGAAGAGGAACAACCCCGCCGCCAGGGCGATCGACCCCACCACCAACCCCAGGATGCGGGGGGCCCTCACGGCCGGCCCCCCGGGGCCAGCGCCGCCGGCCCCCAGAACGCCGCCGACTCGCCCAGTTCCGCCTCGATGCGCAGCAACTGGTTGTACTTGGCCACCCGATCCGACCGGGCCGGGGCGCCGGTTTTTATCTGGCCGGCGTTGGTGGCCACCGCCAGATCGGCGATGGTGGCGTCCTCGGTCTCCCCCGAGCGGTGCGACATGACGCAGCGATAGGCGCTGCGAGTGGCCAGGGCCATGGTGTCGAGGGTCTCGCTCAGGGACCCGATCTGGTTGACCTTGACCAGGATGGCGTTGCCCACCCCCGCCGCAATGCCGCGGGACAACCGTACCGAGTTGGTCACGAAGAGATCGTCGCCCACCAGCTGTAGGCGGCTCCCCAGCGCCTCGGTGAGCCCCTTCCACCCGTCCCAATCGTCTTCGGCCACGCCGTCCTCGATGGACACGATCGGGTACCGGTCGGCCAGGTCGACGTAATAGGCCACCATTTCGTCGGGGCTCAGCATCCGGCCTTCGCCCGCCAGGTGATAGCGGCCGTCCTCGAAGAACTCCGTAGAGGCCGGGTCCAGGGCCAGCGCGATGTCCTCGCCCGGCACCCGCCCAGCCCGTTCGATGGCTTCCATCAGCACTGACAGGGCGCTCTCGTTGGAGGGCAGGTGGGGGGCGAACCCACCTTCGTCGCCGACCGCGGTCGACAGGCCCCGCTCGTGCAGCACCTGCTTCAGGCGGTGGTAGGTCTCGACGCCCCAGCGCAGAGCCTCCGAGAACGAGGCCGCCCCCACCGGCATGATCATGAACTCCTGCAGGTCGATGTTGTTGTCGGAGTGGACCCCGCCGTTGATCACGTTCATCATGGGGACGGGCAGCACGTGAGCGCCCGGTCCCCCCAGGTAGCGCCACAACGGCAGGCCCAGCTCGTCGGCGGCCGCCTTGGCGGCGGCCAGCGAGACACCGAGGATGGCGTTGGCGCCGAGGCGGTTCTTGTTGTCCGTCCCGTCCAGATCGATGAGGGTCCTGTCGAGGCCCCGCTGGTCGAGGGCCTCGAGCCCCACGACCACGTCGGCGATCTCGTCGTTGACGTTGGCCACTGCCTGGCTGACTCCCCGGCCCAGGTAGCGGTCCCCCCCGTCGCGCAGCTCGGTGGCCTCGAATGCCCCGGTCGAGGCCCCCGAGGGCACGGCGGCGCGGCCCATGGCCCCCGATTCCAAGAAGACGTCAACCTCGACGGTCGGATTTCCCCGGGAGTCCAGGATCTCTCGGCCCACTACCGTCTCGATGGCGCTCACGATGCTGTGACTCCTGTGACTGGTGTGACTTCTGTTGAAGAAGGTACCGCAAGTGCGGAGCGGCTTAGGGCACCTGGAGGCCGTCGGTCACGAACCCCCGGATCGCCGCCACGCCAGCCTCGAGAATCTCCCGGGAGTTGGCGTAGGACAGCCGGAGGTGCCCCTCGCCGAAGCTTCCGAACGAACCGCCGGCCAGGCAGGCCACGCCGGCCTCCTGCAGCAACCGGGACTGGAGGATCTCCGAGGAAAGGCCAAGGGCAGTGATGTTCGGAAAGGCGTAGAACGCCCCCTCGGGGACGGGGCAGGTGATGCCAGGGATGCGGTTCAGCCCGGCCACGACGAGATCGCGTCGCGACTGCAGCTCCGACACCATTTCCGACACCGGCTCCCACGGTCCGTCGAGGGCCGCCTGGGCGGCGTACTGGCTGAACGCCGAGGTGCAGGAGACCGAGTTGACGACCAGGCGGGTGACCGGCTCGACCAGGGCGGGCGGGAAGACGCCGAAACCGAGCCGCCACCCGGTCATGGCGAAGGTCTTCGACCACCCGTCGAGGAGAATGGTGCGCTCCGCCATGCCGTCGACGTCGACGACGCTGGCATGGGGCCCGTCGTAACGGATGGCCCAGTACACCTCGTCACTGAGCACCATGAGGTCGTGGCGCAGCGCGATCTCGGCGATGGCCTCGCAGTCGGCGGCCGTCAGGGCGGCGCCGCAGGGGTTGTGGGGGGAGTTGAGGATCAACAGCCGGGTCCGTGGGGAGACGAGACGGGCCAGCTCGTCAGGATCGATCCGGAAGCCGTTCTCCTCCCGGAGCGGCACCGCGACGGGGACGGCGCCGGAGAAGGCGGTGATCGACTGGTACATGGCAAACGCGGGGTCCGGCACCAGCACCTCGTCTCCCGGCTGGCACAGGGCCAGGATGGTGAAGAACATGATGGGCTTGGCCCCGGGCGTGATGATCACCCGCTCTGGGGAAGTGCGAAGACGGCCGTGCCGCTCCAGGAACGCCGTCACCGCCTGGCGCAGGAACGCCAGGCCGGGAGCCGGGACGTAGTGGGTGTGGCCGGCGTGGAGGGCTTCGACGGCGGCAGCGACGACGTGGGCGGGCGTCGCCGCGTCAGGCTCCCCGATCTCCAGGTGGATGACGGGCCGCCCCGCCGCCTCCAGCTGGTGGGCCTGGGCCAGCACCGTGAAGGCGGATTCGGTCCCGAGGCGCGCCATTCGCGACGCCAGCCGGCCGGACATGGCGCCAAGCTAGGCGCGGCGGCGTAGCGTTCTCGCCATGCAGATCCCGATCGCATGCACCCTGACCGAGACCGATGCCCAGGACCAGGTGGGAAAATGGCGGGACGCCCTGGCCACGAGCATCGTGGCCGCAGAACGGGTGTCGGCGACGAGGCTCGACCTGCGGCTCAACGAGGACCTCGTCCAGCTCCCGGCGCTGGTGCGCCTGGCGCAAAGCGAGAAGGCGTGCTGCCCGTTCTTCGACTTCTCTGTCGGGATCGAGGCGGACGCCGTCAGCCTGCGCATCTCGGTCCCCGCCGAGGCGGCGCCGATCCTCGACCAGTTTCGTCTCTAGGGCGTCGCCGCCTTGACTTCGTCCCAGAGGGCGTCGAGGCCGGCCAAGTCCAAGGAGCGCAACTCCGTCCCCCGGGCCGCGGCCAGGCGCTCGACGGCCATGAAGCGGTCACGGAACTTGACCGTGGCCGCCCGCAGCGCCGCTTCGGGGTCGATGTCGAGATGGCGGGCCACGTTGACCACCGCGAACAGCAGATCACCCAGCTCCTCCTCGACGGCGCCCGAGGAGGCCATGGCGGCCTCGAGTTCGGCCGTCTCCTCGGCGATCTTGGGCCAGGCGCCGGTGACGCTGTCCCAGTCGAAACCGATGGATGCCGCCTTGCGCTGCGCCTTGTGGGCGTACAGCAGCGACGGCAGATGACCCGGGATCCCGTCCATGACGCTCTCCCGCCCCTTTTCCACCTGTTTTATCTCCTCCCAGTTCCGCATGACCTGACCGGCGGTGCGGGCCTCGACGTCGCCGAACACGTGGGGGTGGCGGTGGACGAGTTTGTTACGGATCCCGCGCGCCACGTCGGAGAGGTCGAACAGCCCTTCCTCGGCGGCCAGGGTGGCGTGGAACACGACCTGGAAGAGCAGGTCCCCGAGCTCCTCCTCCAGGTGGTCGGCGCCTTCGAAGTCGGCCCCCAGCCCGTCGATGGCCTCCAGTACCTCGTAGGTCTCCTCGAGCAGGTGCCGGGTCAGAGTCTGATGGGTCTGCTCCCGGTCCCACGGGCAGCGGGCCCGGAGGGTGTGGACCAGTTCGTCGAAGCGGACCAGCTCGGCGGCGACCGGGGACGCCAGGACGGGGATCCACAGCGAGGTGAGGTGGTCGGGGGTCACCATCCGGTCCAGGTCAGCCCAGGCCAGGTTGAGGACCGCCTCGTCGGGCAGGCCCAACCGCTGCAGGACTACGACGGGGGGGCCGGCGCCATCGCTGTCGTCGACGGCCAGCTTGATGTCCGAGAGCACCGCCCGGCTGTCGCACTGGGCCACCAGCAGCGGTCCCCGCTGACCCGCCGCCTCGGTACTGAAGCGATGTCCGTCGATCACTCGCACGCCGAGGGCCATGGGGTCCACCGCCAGGCGGGCCCACGCCAGGTCCAAGAACGACAGGGCGGCCAGGACCTCGACCTCGACGCGGGAATCGGTGAGGAGCAACTCCACTGTCCGCTCCCCGACGACCGGTGAGCCGGGAACCGCGTAGAGGACCTCGCCGTGCTCTTGGGCGGCCTCGATGAGAGTGTCCGCGATCGACTGGTACACCTCCTCGAGCCGGGTGGCCTGCTCGTAGACCAGGTCGAAGGATCGGGCGTCGGGGACGGCGCCGGCGGTGGGATGGCGCGAGGTCCGCAGGAACCGGCGCGGGATACGTTCAATGGCGGCCTGGGTTTCCGCCGTCAAGAGGCCCCTGGCTCCCGGGCCCAGGCCGACGACGAGGATCCGGCCGGCCACCGGTCGATCAGCCGCCCGAGGTCGACGCGCCCGAGGCCGCCGGCGCCGTGGTCGCCGGGGCACGGCCGGACACGGGGGGGACGAGCGGCGGGGTCACGCCGGGAACCTGGCCGGCGGCATTGGCCTTGTTGTTGAACGTCCCGAACTCGGGATTGATCTTCACCTTGGCCTGCGTCACCAGGGCGTTCAACCTGTCACCCGCCAGGCGCTGCTGGATGTCGGCGGTGACGGTACCGTCCAGGGGTGCGGTGACCCGTTTGGTGACCTCCACCAGGTTGTACCCCTGCTGGGTCTTCACGGGATTGGTCACCTGGTTGACCGACGCCGCCAGCACCGCCGTGGCCAGCTCCGGAAGCTGGCTGTTCAGCTGCTGCACGTCGGCGGTGGTGAGGCAGCCGTCGGCGGCGCTGCCGGTCAACTTTCCGCCCTGGGCGGCGCTGCCGCCGGCGGAGCCCTGGTTGTCCTGCGAATACTGCTTGGCCAGCGCCGCGAAATCGCCACCCGCGTCCAGCAGCGCCTTGACCTTCTTACTGTCGATCAGGCTGGCGTTGTAATCGAGGGCGCCACTGGAGTCCTTGTCGGCGATCAGGATGACCTGGACGCAGGCCTCGGTGGTGTAGTCGCCCTGGTGGCCCTGGTAGTACGCGCTCAGGGCGTCGGGCGACAGGGAGGCGCCGACCAGCTTGACGAAGGCGTCGGCCTCGGCCTGCTGGGTGGCCAGCAGGTTCTGGTACCGGCCCGGGAAAGCGGCGTAGACGCCGGTCGGGAAGGCTTGACCCACCGCCGCCTTGGCCGTGTTCACCTGGTCGGCGGTCGGCAGGGCCCGGGTGGCGGCCAGCTTCTGGCGGATGATCTCAAAGCGGACCTGTTGATCCAGGAGCAGGGCCACGAACGACTTGTTGTAGGTGCCCGCGGTGCTGCCCGCGACCGGCCCCGAGCCACCGGGCTGGTCGATCAGCTGCACGTACTGCTTATTGGCGGCGATATCCGCCAGCTCCTGGTTGAGCCGGCTCTGGCTGATGGGCGTGCCGTTGACCACCGCCGCGTAACCAAGGGTCGAGGTGCACCCGGACAAGGCGACACCGGCCATGGTGGCCAGGGCGAGGAGGCATACGGGCAGGCGGGCCGACTTCACGATTTTCTCGATGCCGGGGATGCTACTGAGGCCGTCGCCTTGGGGACATCCCCCGACTGGGCGACTGCCGGAGCCGGTTCGAGGGGGACCAGTTCCGCCAGGAGCTCGGTCACGAACTGAGCCGGGTCGGCCCCCCGGGGTACGGGCACCACGATCTGGCCGGTCTCCTCCTTGAAGACCGCCCTGGGCCAGCGGCGCTGCAGGCGGATGCGCTGGCTGGTCTTCAGCGACAGGGGGGCCAGCCGGGCGGTGCCTCCTCCGCCGCCTCCGCCCGGGCCCAGGGCGCTCGAGGCCACCCCGGCCCGGACCACGGTCACTTCCCGGACCCCGGTGCGGGCGCACTCGGCGCGTAGGTGGCCGATGCGCAGCAACGATGCCGCGGCGGCGGGCAGCGGGCCGTAACGGTCGACCCACTCGGCCCCGATGTCCTCGACGTCGTGGTGGGCGGTCACCGTGGCCAGGCGCCGGTAGGCCTCCAGCCGCAGGTCCTCCCGGGTGACGTAGTCGGCCGGCAGGTGGGCGTCGACGGGCAGGTCCAGCTTGATCTCGGCCGGCTCCCGCAACGGCTCGCCCTTCATTTCGGCCACCGCCTCGCTGACCATCTGCACGTACAGGTCGTACCCCACCGCCGCGATGTGCCCCGACTGGTCCCCGCCCAGCAGGTTGCCGGCGCCGCGGATCTCGAGGTCCCGCATGGCGATCTTGAACCCGGAGCCGAGCTCGGTGTGCTCGCCGATGGTCCGCAGCCGCTCATAGGCCTCCTCCGACAGGGCGACCTCGGGCGGGAACATCAAGTAGGCGTAGGCCCGTTGGCCGGCCCGGCCCACCCGGCCCCGCAACTGGTGCAGCTGGCCGAGCCCGAGGCGCTCGGCCCGGTCCACGATCATGGTATTGACGGTGGGCATGTCGATGCCCGACTCGATGATGGTGGTGCACACGAGGACGTCGTAGCGTCCCTCCCAGAAGTCGAAGACCACCTTCTCGAGGCTGCCCTCGTCCATCTGGCCGTGGGCGACCACGGTCCGGGCCTCGGGTACCAGGCCCCGGATCTCGGCCGCCACCTTCTCGATGTCCATCACCCGGTTGTGGACGAAGAACACCTGGCCTTCGCGCAGCAGCTCCCGGCGGATGGCCTCGGCCACCGCCCGCTCGTCGTACTCGCCCACGTAGGTCAAGATCGGTTGACGCTCGGCGGGCGGGGTGTTCAGGAGCGTCAGGTCCCGGATGCCGGTGAGGCTCATCTCCAGGGTCCGCGGAATGGGCGTGGCGGTCAGGGTCATGACGTCCACGTCGTGGCGCAGCTTCTTGATGGCCTCTTTGTGGCCGACCCCGAAGCGTTGCTCCTCGTCGATCACCAGCAACCCGAGGTCCTTGAACACGACGTCCTGGGACAGCAGCTTGTGAGTCCCGATGACCACGTCGACGGCCCCCTCGGCCAGCCCCGCCACCACCTTGGACGCCTGGGCCGGTGTGAGGAAGCGCGACAGCATCTCCACCCGGATCGGGTAGCCCGCGAACCGGTCGGAGAACGTCTGCAGGTGCTGCGACGCCAGCAAGGTGGTCGGCACCAGCACCGCCACCTGCTTGCTGTCCTGGACCGCCTTGAACGCGGCCCGGATGGCCACCTCGGTCTTGCCGAACCCGACGTCGCCGCACAGCAGCCGGTCCATCGGGACCGGCGCCTCCATGTCGGCCTTGACCTCGGCAATGGCCTTCAGCTGGTCGGGCGTCTCGGCGTAAGGGAAGGCCGCCTCCATCTCGGCCTGCCACGGGGTGTCGGCGGCGAAGGGGTGCCCCGGTGAATGCATGCGCTTCTGGTAGAGAACGACGAGCTCCTGGGCGATCTGGCGAGCCGCGGCCCGGACCCGGGACTTGGCTCGCTGCCAGTCGGCACCCCCCAGCCGGTTGACGCTGGGCGAGTCGCCGCCGGTGTAGGGGCGCAGCAGGTCGATCTGGTCCGACGGCACATACAGCTTGTCGCCGCCCCGGTACTCGAGCAGCAGGTAGTCCCGCTCCACCCCGCCGATGGCGCGGGTCACCATGCCCCCGAATCGGCCCACCCCGTGCTGGTAATGGACCACATGGGCCCCCGCCTTCAGGTCGTCGAAGAACGTCTCGGTGGCCCGGGCTCGGGCCCTCGCGGGCCGGTGGGCCCGGCGCCGGCCCGTCAGGTCGCTCTCGGAGAGGACCGCCAAGTTCAAGGCGGGGTAGACGAAGCCCCGTTCGAGGGGCTGGATGATGACCCGCACCCCGGCCTTGCCCAGGTCCACGTCCCGCTCCGAGCCGGCCGCCAGGAGCGGCACCGTCAGGCCCGCCTCCCGCAGCAGGCCCGCCATCCGGGCGCCCGTTCCCGCCCCCTCGGCGCACACCACGACCGAGTACCCCTGGCCGGCCAGGGATCCGAGCCGCTTCACCAGGCCCTCGTTGTCGCCGAGGAAGGGGTCCCAACCGGTGGCAGTGACCATGGCCGTTCCCGGGCCCTCAGCCACCGCCACGACGGTGGTGACGGGAGCCGCGGTGTGGGCCAGCAGCCGGTCGAAGGGCAGGTGCAGCTGGGGGAAAACCTGGCCCGAGGCGCCCCAAGTCGATGCCAGGGAGGCGGCCAGGGCGTGTTCCTCGTCCAGCAACTCGGCGCCGCGGTCCCGCATCCGGCGGGCCTCGACGAGCAGGATCTGGGCGTCGGGGCCAACCAGATCGAACAGCACGTGCTCGCCGGTGGTCAGCCAGGGCAGCCAGGATTCCATCCCGTCGAAGATGAGGCCCTCGGCCAGGCGGTCCCAGCGGTCCCGGCCCCAGGGCTGGTCACCGACCAGCCAGGCGGCCCGGGCCCGCACCTCGGCGGTGGGCAGCAGCTCCCGGCAACCGAAGATCTCGGCGCACTCCACGTCGTTGGTGGAGCGCTGGTCGGCGACGGAGAACTCCGTCAGCCGATCCACCTCGTCGCCCCAGAGGTCGATGCGCACGGGAACGTCGCTGGTGGAGGGGTAGACGTCGACGATCGATCCCCGGACCGCGAATTCGCCCCGGTGCTCGACTTGGTACTCGCGGCGGTACCCGGCCCCGGCCAGCCGGGCGATCAGGTCGCTCTGGTCGATCCGGCCCCCGCGAGCCACGATGATGGGCGCTATGTCCTCGACCCCGGGGCCGAGGCGTTGCAGGAGGGCCCGCACCGGCGCCACCAGCACCTTGGGCATGCGGGCCGGGTCATGAAGCCGCCACATGGTCCGCAGCCGGCGGCCCATGGTCTCCACACTGGGACTGACCCGCTCGAAGGGCAGGGTCTCCCAGGCCGGGAAGACATCCACCTGGTCGGCGCCGAGGAAGACCCGCAGGTCATGGGCCAGGCGCTCCGCCTCCGACGCGGTGGGCACCGCCACCACCGTCGGGTGGCGATCCGACTGGCGGGCCAGGCCGGCGATGGTAAACGCCCGGGCCGCTTCGGGGACCCCGACGACGGTCGCCCGGGCCCAGCCGACGTCGGCCAGGGCGTCGTCGCGCCGAAGCAGGCTCAGCAGTGAAGACAGCGCCATTTCAGCCATTGAACCGGTTCTGGGCGGGAACGACACCTTCACGGAGAATGACTTCCACCGCGTCCGCGGCCAGCTCCACCGCCGCGTCAAGCTCGGATTTTTCCGACTTGGCCGGGGGGCCGAGAACATGGTCGATCCCCTGGCGGCGGCCGGCGGGCTTGCCGATCCCGACCCGGATCCGGGTGAAGGCGTCACTGTGCAGATGGGCCTTGATGGACTTGAGCCCGTTGTGGCCGGCCAGGCCGCCACCGGCCTTGACCTGGATGCGACCCACCGGGAGGTCGAGTTCGTCATGGACCACGACCAGGCGGGTCAGGTCCTCGATACCGAAGCGGCGGACCAGCGGGGCCACCGCCAGGCCGGAGTCGTTCATGAACGTCTGGGGGAAAGCCAGGGCCAGGCGCCGGCCACCGTCGTCGACTTCGGTGGCGAGCGAGCGCAGCGCCCGCCGCGGTTTCAGCTGGCCCCCGTGGCGACCGGCCAGGCGGGCGACGACATCGGCTCCGATGTTGTGACGGGTGCCGGAGTACTCGGCGCCCGGATTGCCGAGGCCCACGGCCAGCAGGTCGGCCGGGGTCCCGGTACGGGGTCGGAGCAGGCTCAGGCCCCGGGGGCGGCTTCCGCGCCCTCGGCCGGGGCGGCCTCGGTGGCCTCCTCCTCCTCGGCCGCTTCGCCGGCCGCAGTGCGGGCCGCGATGACGACCGCTTCCTCGGGGTCGAGCTCGGTGGTCACGCCCTCGGGCAGGGCGATGTCACCGACGCGGATGGTGTCGCCGATATCCATCTCGCTGATGTCCACCTCCACGTGGGAGGGGATGTTGGCCGGGATGGCATGGACCGTGAGGCTGGTCATGGGCTGCTCGATCAGGCCGTCCGCCTGAACCACCTTGCGGGCTTCGCCGACCAGGTTGATGTGGACCTCGGCCTGCACCACCTCGTCGCGGCGCACGATCAGGAAGTCCACGTGGACGACGGTGCTGCGTACCGGGTGTCGCTGGATCTCCCGGGCCAGGGTCAGGTGGGTCTCGCCACCGACCTGGAGCGACAGCAGGGCGTTGAGCCCGGCGGCAGTGGTGAGGGCGGCCCGCAGGGATCGCCCGTCGACCGCGATGGGCAACGGGTCATGACCGTGGCCGTAGACGACACCGGGGATCTTGCCCGCGGCCCGGAGCCGACCCGCGGCTCGCGACCCCAGCGGGCGGGGTGCTTCGGCGACGATGGTGATTTCGGCCATTGAGCGCGCTCCTACGGCAACAAGCACTGCGGGACAGCCGGGAATCCTACCGCAGGCGGTCCTAGGTCTGGTTTTCCCCGCCGAAGATCTGCGACACCGAGCCGTCCTCGAACACGGCGTCGATGGCATCGGCGAACATGCCCGCCACCGAGCACACCTCGATCTTGTCGATCTGCTTCTCCGACGGCAGGGGCAGGGTGTCGGTCACCACCACCCGGGTGATCTGGGAGTTCTTGAGCCGGTCCACGGCGGGGTCGGACAGCACGGCGTGGGTCGCCATGGCCCACACCTCGGTCGCCCCCTTGTCGATCAGGATGTCGGCGGCGGCGCAGATCGTGCCCGCGGTGTCGATCATGTCGTCGATCAGCACGCACATTTTCCCCTTGACGTGGCCCATCACGTCGAGGGCCTGGACCTGGTTGACGGAGTCCTTGGGGCGGCGCTTGTAGACGCTGGCCACGCCGACGTTGCCCGACAGGTGGCGGGCCGCCTGCTCGGCCACCTTGGTACGACCGGTGTCGGGGGCGACCATCACGAAATCGTCCGAGGCGTACCGGCGCAAATAGTGGGTCAGCACCGGGACCGCGGTCAGATGGTCGACGGGACCGTCGAAAAAGCCCTGGATCTGGCCCGAGTGCAGGTCGACCGACATGATCCGGTCGGCGCCCGAGGCGAGGAAGAAGTCCGAAACCATGCGGGCGCTGATCGGCTCGCGCCCCTTGGACTTACGGTCCTGGCGGGAGTACCCGTAGTACGGGCACACCGCCGTGATGCGCTTGGCCGAGGCCCGCTTGGCGGCGTCGATCATGAGCCAGTGCTCCATGAGCGAATCGTTGACCGAGCGGCCCGGGGTGCGGCAATGGGACTGGATGATGAAGACGTCGGCGCCCCGGACCGACTCCTCGAAGCGGGGCCGGATCTCCCCGTTGGCGAAGTCCACCAGGTTGGGCTGGGAGAGCTCGACGTTGAGTGACTTGGCGATGTCCTCGGCCAGTTGGGTGTGCGACCGGCCGGCCAGCAGGTACAGCCGCCGCTTGGGAACGAGTTCGATCAAGGTGTGCCTACTTCCTCGTCGTCGCTGCGCCCGATGAAATACGGCCCGGTCACCGCGCCGGGGGCGACCCGGCCCCCGGGCAGGATGGTGGCGTAGGGGCCGACCACCGCCTCGGCCCCGATCTCGGCCGAGCGCACCACCGAGTTGGCCACGGTGGCCCGGGCCCCGACGACACAGTCCACCAGATGGCTGTTGGGCCCGATCTCGCAGCCGGTGGCGATCACCGTGTCGCCCTGGAGCAAGGTCCCGGGGAACAAGGTGACGTCGGCGGCCAAGCTGACCGTGGTGTCCACGTAGGTGCGCTCGGGATCGAGCATGGTGACCCCGCGCCGCATCCAGCGCTCGTTGATGCGATCCCGCAGCTCTGCTTCCGCCACCGCCAGCTGGGCCCGGTCGTTCACTCCGGCCACCTCCATGGAGTCACCTACCAGCAGGCTGGTCACCGGGTATCCGGCGTCGTGGAGCACACCGAGGACATCGGTCAGGTAGTACTCCCCCTGAACGTTGTCGGGGCTCAACCGGCGCAAGGCGGGAGCCAGCACGTTGCGCCGGAAGGCGTAGATGCCGGTATTGACCTCCCGGATCTCCCGCTCCTCGGCGGTGGCGTCGGCCTGCTCGACGATGCGGGCCACTCGTTGATCCTTGCCCCGGACGATGCGACCGTAACCGGTCGGGTCGGCCACGTCGGCGGTGAGCACGGTGGCCGCCGCCTGGGCCTGGCGATGGGCCCGCACCAGGGCGGCCAGCGTCGGTGGCCGCAGCAGCGGGGTGTCGCCGGGCAGCACCACGATGTCGCCCCCGTCGTCGTCATCGTCGTCCGGGAAGGCGGTGAGGGCGACCGCGACCGCGTCGCCGGTCCCCCGCTGGACGGGCTGCTCGACGAAGTCCACCGTCAGGTGGGCGACCGTGTGCTCCACCAGGGCCTTGGTGACCCGCTCGGCGCCGTGGCCGACCACCACCACGGCCCGCTGCAACTCGAGTTCCGCCAGCGCGTCGAGGACGTGGAGCACCATGGCCCGGCCGCAGAGTCGGTGCAGCGGCTTGGGCCGGGAAGACCGCATCCTGGTCCCCTCGCCCGCCGCCAGCACTACCGCCGAGAGCGGGCGATCCCCTGTCACCGGGTCCCACCTGCGCTGAGGTCGCTCACCGCACCCCTTTCTACCAAGCCCACGGTAGGGCCCTTGACGGGCCGGATACCAGATGATCTAGCGTAAGGCACCGAGGATTGAATTCGGGGGACGTGGGGCAGGCAGCTTCCGACGCTGCGTGAAGGGGTACGGGGTGGCTCAGGCTGAGCAGATTCTCCCTGCTGATCCGCCCGAGGGGCGGCATCGGCACCTGGCGGGCGTCGAAGTTCCCGCCCCGCCCGCCTGGCTGCACGAGTTGCGGGAGCGGGATCTCGAAGTCCTGCGGCTGCTGGCCGACGGCAACAGCACCGCGGCTATCGCCGAGGACCTGGCCTATTCCGAGAGCACCATCAAGAACGTCATTCACGACCTGGTGCGCCAGCTCGGGGCCCGCAACCGGGCCCATGCGGTGGCGGTGGCCATCCGGGCGGGAGCCATCTAGAGGTTGATGGCGACGTATTTCACCTCGAGGTATTCGTTGATCCCCTCATGGCCCCCCTCCCGGCCGTAGCCGGAGTGCTTGACCCCGCCGAAGGGGGCGGCGGCGTTGGAGACCAGGCCCTGGTTCAGCCCGACCATGCCCGTCTCGAGGGCCTCGGTGACCCGCAGGGCCCGTTCCAGGCTGGCCGTGAACACGTAGGACACCAGGCCGAACTCGGTGTCGTTGGCGCCGGCCACGGCTTGGGCGTCGTCCTCGAAGGTGACGATGGGCGCCACCGGACCGAATATCTCCTCCTTGAGCAGGCGGGCATCGAACGGCACGTCCACCAGCACGGTCGGGGGAAAGAAATAGCCGGGCCGGTCGAGGGCGCGGCCTCCTAGCAGGCACCGGGCGCCGCGGCTCACGGCGTCGTCCACCAGTTCGACCACCTTGTTCAACTGGCGCCGGTCGATGAGTGGCCCAACCTTGCTGTCGGGCTCGGTACCCGGGCCCACCGTCATGGCGGCGAAGCGCGCCACCAGACGGTCGGTGAAGGCTGAGGCGACCGAGCTGTGGACGTAGAACCGGTTGGCGGCGGTGCACGCCTCGCCGCCGTTGCGCAGCTTGGCGATGACGGCGCCCGACACGGCAGCATCGATGTCGGCGTCGCCGAAAACCAGGAAGGGGGCATTTCCGCCCAGCTCCATGGAGACCCGCAACAGCTGGTCGGCGGCCTGGGCGGCCAGGCTCTGGCCGACCTCGGTGGAGCCGGTGAACGACAGCTTGCGCAGTCGGGAATCCCTGATCACCGGTTCCAGGGTCGGCCCCGCCTGGGAGGTGGTGACCACGTTGAGGACCCCCGGGGGCAGTCCCGCCTCGTTCAGGATGCCGGCCAGGGCCAGGGACGACAGCGGCGTCAGCTGGGCCGGCTTGAGGACCATGGTGCAACCGGCCGCCACTGCGGGCCCTACTTTCCGCGTCCCCATGGCCATCGGGAAATTCCAGGGAGTGATGAGCAGGCAGGCGCCAACCGGCTGGCGCATCACCAAGAGCCGCCCTTTTCCCCCCGGATCCTCGGAGAACCGGCCCTCGATCCGCACCGCCTCCTCGGCAAACCAGCGGAAGAACTCGGCCGCGTAGGCGATCTCGGCCGCCGATTCCGCCACCGGCTTGCCCATTTCCAGGGTCATCAGCCGCGCCAGGTCGTCCTGGCGTTCCATCAGCAGCCGGTAGGCGCGGCGCAGGACCTCGCCCCGCTCCCGCGGCGGCGTGGCGGCCCAGCCGGGCCCGGCCGCGGCGGCGGCGTCGAGGGCGGCCCGGGCGTCGGCAGCGGTGCCGTCGGCCACCTCGGCGATGACCTCGCCGGTGGCCGGGTCCTCCACGGCCAGCGTGCGGGCGCCGGTCGCGGGCCTCCAGTGGCCGCCGATGAACAGCCCCTCAGGCACCGACGCCAGCACCTTCTCACTTTTTGCATTACCCACGAGATTCGCCTTCCTTCCAACTAATCTAAATGTGGCCCATGAGCGACACTCCCAACCCCAGCCTCCTCCTGCGGTGGCCCCGGGGTATCGATCAGGTCCCGCTGGCGGTAGCCGCGCTCGGGGCGGGATTGGCCGTGCTGACGTGGGCCAGTGGCTGGACCGGGGCCGACTTCCCGGCCGCCCTGCACCGCATCGACCTGTTCCGGGCGGTTGGTTTCTCCCCCTGGGACGGCCAATGGTTCGGAGGCCACTACACCCTCGGTTACAGCGTGCTGCTGGCCCCGCTGGCGGTGCTGCTCGGCGTCGGGGGCCTGGTGGCGGTCTGCGCCTCCGTGTCGGCGTGGGCGTTCGCCCGGCTGCTGCGGGCCCATTTCGGCCGGACCAGCTGGGTGGGGGCGGTGTGGTTTGCGGTCGGCCTGGTGGCTCCGGTCGCCATCGGCCAGCTCGCCTTCGTCCTCGGGACCTCGCTGGCCCTCCTGGCCCTGCTGGCCTTCACAGCCCGGCGACGCGTCCTGGCGGGGGCGCTCGGAGCCCTGTGCCCCCTGGCCAGCCCGGTGGCCGCCGCCTTGCTGTTGCTGGCGTTGGGTGCCTGGGTGTTGACCAACCGGGGTCCGACCCGGCGGGCCGCCATCGGCCTCGGTGCGCTCATCGCGCTGCCCATCGGCGTCCTCGAGGTGCTGTTTCCTCAGGGCGGGCGGATGCCGTTCGCGGCCACCACCCTGCTCGGAGTGCTGCTGGTGAGCGGTCTCGGGCTGTGGCTCCTGCCCCCCGAGGAGCGAACGCTGCGCATCGGGGCCGCCCTCTACGGGCTGGCCGGCCTGGCGCTGTTCGTCGTCCCCCAGCCCATGGGAGCCAACTGGGCCCGGCTGGGCACCGCCATTGGCGGGCCCATCGCGGCCACCCTGCTGTGGCCCCGGCGGCGGCTGCTGCTGGCCGCGGTGGCGGTGCCGCTGCTGCTGTGGCAGTGGATCCCCGCCATCGGCAGCGTGGTCAAGGATCACCCCGACCCGTCGCGCGACCAGGTGTTCTTCTCGCCCCTGGTCGGCTACCTGCGGGGCCAAGGGGCCCAGCTGACCCGGGTGGAGATCCCGCCGACCCAGGACCACTGGGAGTCCCGTTGGGCGGCCGCCGACCTGCAACTGGCCCGGGGCTGGGAACGCCAGGTGGACATCGCCGACAACGGGATCTTCTACGACGCCGCCCAGTTGACGAGCGACAGCTACGGCGCCTGGCTGCTCAGCCACGGCGTGAGCTGGGTGGCGCTGCCGGCCCTGACCCTGGACTACTCGGGGCAGCTGGAGGCGGCCATGGTCCTCAAGGGCCTTCCCTACCTCGAGCCGGCCTGGCACGACGCCAACTGGCAGGTGTGGCAGGTGGTCGGCTCGCCGGGACTCGTCGACGGTTCCGCCCGGCTCACCGCTATCGGGCCCAACAGTTTCGATCTCGAAGTGGCGTCGCCGGGGTGGTTGACGGTGCGGTTGCGCTACACCCGGTTCTGGACCCCCACCGTGGGCCGCGCCTGCATAACCCCCACCCTGGACGGCTGGACCCAGCTGGCGGTGACCCGTTCCGGCCATGTCCAGATCACGTCGCGCCTGATCGGGGGGGGCAACGGCTGCGGCCCTGGCGAGGCGGCACCGGCTTCCGCCTCGTAGTTGCTCGGAATGGCACGGCTGGCGGGGGAGGACTCGAACCTCCAACCTACGGATCCAAAGTCCGGCGTTCTGCCAATTGAACTACCCGCCACGGGGTTGGGGCCCCAGCGTCGCACAACCGGGCGCCCCCTGTCACCGGGGTTGGCCGCCAACGGTGCGACCCGCTAGCGTGCCCGACGGCCATGGGTTCGTTGATCAAGAAGCGCCGCAAGCGCATGCGTAAGAAGAAGCACAAGAAGATGCTGAAGGCGACCCGTTGGCAGCGCCGCGCCGGTAAGTAACAGCCGGTCTGCGGCTGCGCTGAAAATCCGTTTTTACACCCGGATTTGTCAGCGCCGCCCTCAGCCGGTTTTGTGATAGCGGCAGGCGGCCAAGCGGCCCCAGGCGGCGACGTCGAGCTCTTCGGCCCGCGCGGTCGGGGCGACCAGGGCGCATTCGAACGCCTCGGGACCGACCAGGCCCTCGAGTGAGTTCCTGAGCATCTTGCGGCGCTGTCCGAAGCCCGCCCTGACCAGCCCGAACAGCTCGGCCGCGGAAACCAGCGCGGGGTCGACGGCCGGCTGGTCCCGCCGGATAATCGATACCAGCACCGACTCGACGGCTGGCCGGGGGATGAAGACGCTGGCCGGGACCCGCCCCACGACCTTGGCGGTGGCCCAATAGGCGACCTTCACCGACACCGCCCCATAGGGGCCGGAACCGGCTTCCGCGGCCAGCCGTTCGCCCACCTCACGCTGGACCATCACCAGTAGGCGGCCGATGGCGGGGACCTCGTCGAGGAGGTCGGCGACCAGGGGGGTGGCGATGTTGTAGGGCAGGTTGGCGACCATGGTCCAGGACCGGGGCTCGGTGCCGAGGAGCTGACCCCAGTCGAGGGTCATGGCGTCGCCCTCGATCACCGTGACACCGGCGGGCTCGGCGGTCCTGCGCAGGACCGGCACCAGGTAGCGGTCCACCTCGACCGCGGTCACCTGAGCCCCGGTCTCGGCCAGGGCCAGGGTCAGCGAACCGAGCCCGGCGCCGATCTCCAGCACCTGATCGCCGGGGCCGACGCCGGCCAGGCGCGCCATGCGGCGGACGGTGTTGGGATCGGCCACGAAGTTCTGCCCGAGGGCCCGGCTGGGCCGCAGCCCGTGCTCGGCCAGCCGTTGCGTGATCTGGCGTCGAGTCAGCGTCATGGCGCGCGGCGAGCATGCCACCTGGCAGCCCTCCCGGGGGCCGGGCCGCCGTCCTACCAGGTGACGGTGACGCTCACCAACCCCTGGGAGAGGGAACCCAGGCGGGCGAAGGTGGTGGCGGCCAGATCCACCACCCGGTTGGGACCGAACGGACCCCGGGACACCACCTTGCACTGGATCGACACTCCGGTCGAGCTGGTCACGGTGATGACGGTGCCCATCGGGGCGGCATTGTTGGCGCAGGTCCCGGCCGCGATGTCTAGCCAGCTGGCGATGCCCTGCTGAGCCCCCCTCCCGCCGGTGGCATGCACCGGCGGCGGGGTCGGGGGCCGGACCAGGGGCACCGCCGGGGGCGGGGCCGGGGCTCCGCGCCCGGCCGGTGGTGTGGGCGCCGTCGGCGCCCGGGCGGCTGGGGCCGCGGGTGGGCGGAACGCCCCGGGAGCCGGTGGCGCACTGGCGGGGGCGCCGGCGGCCGATGGGCTCAGGGTCGCGGCCACGGTGCCCGAGGCGGCGGCGGGGGAAGACGTCCCGGCGGCGGTGGCCGACCAGGCGGCGTCAGAGGCGATCAGGGCCGCCAAGCCCACTGGTCCCGACGACAGTGAGGCATCGCCGGCGTCTCCGGGGCCCGGCGCCGGATCGGCGAGACGCCGAGGCGGGCTCACCTTGCTATCGGCACTGTTGAACAGGGACAACGCGGGTACGACGGCAAAGCTGCCGCACAGTCCGACGATCACGAACCCGCGCAACTTTTTGCTTTCACGCATGACACGTCGCAGTGTCTCGGCCTTTCTAGGGGGCGCAAAGGCAAGGATCTGCGGCTCAGGTCCCCACCCGAGTCGAGAACGATAATTCAAGGTTAAGAATCGGGGCAACTTTCGTACATCGACCGTAAACCCATCAATCGGAAAATTCGCTCGGCGTTGGCCCAGGTCGCCTCTTCCACCTCGGCGGTCGCACAATCCCGGGCGACCGCCACCGCGGCTCCCACGATGGGCACCAGGGCGGGCGAGTTGGGCCGGCCCCGGTGGGGGACGGGGGCGAGGAACGGGGCGTCGGTTTCCACCAGCAACCGGTCGAGGGGGCACAGGTTGGCGGCGGCTCGCACCTCCTGCGCCCCAGGGAAGGTCACGATGCCGCTGAAGGAGAGCGCGGCGCCCAGAGCCAACGCCCGCTCCGCCTCCCGGGGCCCCCCGGTGAAGCAGTGGAACACAGTCCGGGCGGGAACCCCCTCGGCCCGCAGCACCGCCCACGTGTCGTCCCACGCCTCCCGGGTGTGGATGACCAGCGCCAGGTCGTATTCATGGGCCAAGGCGATCTGGACCGCGAACGCCTCCCGCTGGACGGGCCGAGGCGAGTAGTCGTAGTGGTAGTCGAGGCCGCACTCCCCCACCGCCACCACCTCGGACCCGTGGCCGGCCAGGAGGGGCTCGATGGAGGCGGCGCCCTGGCTGGCATCGTGGGGATGGAGCCCGACGGTGGCCCATACCCCCTCGTGGGCGGCAGCCACGTCGATGGCGGCGGCTGACCAGGAGGCATCGGTTCCCACCACGACCATCCGGGTGACGCCGGCGTCGCGGGCCGGGCCGACGGCGTCGCCGGTTACATGGCAGTGGCTGTCGGTCCACACCGGCGTTACTTCTTGGTCGCAGCCGCGACGATACGGGGGAAGAGCGGGGCGCCCTTCTCGACCGGTAGCCGGCCCGGGTACCCGCCCCAGGCGGCCGCGGCGGGGAGCCGCTGAGCCGACAGCGGGCCGACGGCGTCGGTGAGTCCGAGCCGGCGCCAGATCTCGTCGGCGGAATCGGGGATGGCGGGGGCGGCCAGCAGGGCCACGATCCGAAGCGCCTCGAGGGCGTCGCCCAGAACCGCATCCAACCGAGGCCCCGGCTCCATCTTCCACGGTTGCGCGGCCTCAAGGGCGGAGTTTGTTTCCCGCACCAGCCGCCAGGTGGCATCCAGGGCGTCGCTCGGCGCCACCCGGTCCCACGCCGCGGATGCAGCTGACCAGACCGACGCCGCGACCGGAGCCAGCGCCGAGTCCGGAGACGGGGCGGGGCCGATGCCCCGGCATTGCTTGGCCACCACCGTGGCGACCCGGGACAGCAAGTTGCCCAGATTGTTGGCCAGGTCGGCGTTGTAGCGAGCGACCATCGCCTCGTAGGAGAACTCGCCATCGGGGCCGAACGCCTGATCCCGCAGGAAATGGTAGCGGTACCCGTCAACGCCGAACTCGGGCACCAGGTCGGCCGGGGCGATGTGGTTGAAGGCGGTCTTGGACATCTTCTCGCCGCCCACCAGGAGGAAGCCGTGGACGTGGAGATGGGCCGGGGGGGCCTCGCCCGCCGCCATCAGCATGGCGGGCCAGTAGACGCAGTGGAACCGCAGGATGTCCTTGCCGATCAGATGGTGGACGGCGGGCCACCAGGTGTCGAAACGGGCTCGGTCGGAGCCGTAGCCGATGGCGGTGACGTAGTTGATCAGGGCGTCGTACCAGACATAGAACACGTGGGTTGGATCCCACGGGACCGGGACGCCCCAGCTGATCGACGTGCGGGAGATGGAGATGTCCTGGAGCCCCTGGCGGATCAGGCCCCGGGCCTCGTTGCGCTTGGGCTCGGGCGAGACCATGTCGGGGTGGCTGGCGTACCAGTCCAGGAGGGGCGGCTGGAAAGCGGAGAGCTTGAAGAAGTAGTTCTCCTCCTTGAACAGCTCGACCGGGCGGCGGTGGATGGGGCACAGGGTGCCGTCGAGCAGGTCGCCCTCGACGTAGTACGCCTCACAGGAGACGCAGTACAGGCCCTCGTAGGTGCCCAGCTCGATCCACCCGTTGTCATACGCCGCCTGGAGCAGCGCCTGCACCGCCTGATGATGGCGGGGCTCGGTCGTGCGGATGAAGTCGTCATAGGAGATGTTGAGCAGCCGCCATGCCTCCCGGAAACGGGCGCTGGTGCGCTCGGCGTGCTCGGGGGGCGTTAGGCCGTTGGCTTCCGCGGCCCGTTGCACCTTGAGCCCGTGCTCGTCGGTGCCTGTCAGGAAGAAGACCTCGTCGCCCAGCAGCCGGTGCCACCGGGCCAGGGCGTCGGCTGTCACCGTGGTGTAGGCGTGCCCGATGTGGGGCACGTCGTTGACGTAATAGATGGGAGTGGTGACGTAGAAGTGGGCCACGGCGAAGGGCAGCCTACCGAGCGCCCTCCGCCTGCCCGTTTGCCTTTCGCAACGCCACCGCCACGTCATAGACCCGGCGCCGGGGGACGCCGAGGGCGGCCGTCACCGAGGCCACCGCGGCCTTGCGGTCCTCGCCCGCCGCCAGCCGGGCGGCGAGGGCGGCGGTGATGGCTTCGTCGTCTTGGGCGAGCGGCGGTGGCGCCTCCCGGGGGCCGACCACGATCACGTACTCCCCCCGGGGCTCGACGCTCTCCAGCCAGGTAGCGGCACCGCCCAGGCAGCCCCGCCAGACCTCCTCATGGAGCTTGGTCAGCTCCCGGGCCACGGCTACCCCCCGATCGCCACCACAGGCGGCGACCAGGTGCCCGATCGTCGCCGCCACCCGGTGCGGCGACTCGAACAGCACCACCGTTCTCGGCTCGGCGGCGACCGCCGCCAACCGGGCGGCCCTTTCCCCACCCTTTCGTGGCAAAAAGCCCTCGAAGACGAAGCGGTCGGTGGCCAAGCCGGAGAGGACGAGGGCGGCCAGCACCGCCGAGGGGCCGGGCACCACCTCGACGTCCACGCCGGCCGCGGTCGCCGCCGCCACCAGCCGGGTCCCGGGGTCGGAGATGCCGGGCATGCCGGCGTCGGTGACCACGGCCACCACCGCCCCTGCCGCCGCCTCGCCAACCAGCGCCATCCCCGCCGCCGCCTCGTTATGGGCATGCAGAGCCACCAGCCGCCGGCCCGTGAGGCCGGCGTAGGTCAGCAGTTTCCGGGTGACCCGGGTGTCCTCACAGGCGATGAGGTCGGCCTCGGCCAGGGCCCGCAGGGCCCGCGGCGACAGGTCGCCCAGGTTGCCGATCGGTGTGCCCACCAGGACGATGCGCCCCCGGAGTCGGGCCGGGGGGTCACCGCCCGTTGTCACGGCCCCGGATCTCGAGCTCGTCGCCCACCGCCAGGCGCCACCTCTCGAAGGCGCCGTCGCTGGCCACCACGATCATCTTGGTGCCCAACCGGGGCCGGGCCACCCGGAACGGGGGCATGCGGACGGTGTCGGTGACCGCGAGGCGGCCGTCGGTCCCGTCCTCGCAGAAGGCCACGTCGACGGCATAGGGCAGGCCCACGGTGTGGAGCAGGAATGGCGGCCTCAGGATCAGGGCGCCCATCGGCGGCGGGCGGTGCCACAGGCCCCGCACCCGGTCGGGCATGGACGTCGCCTCGTCCGCCGTCGCCAGGACGTCGCCGTCTCGGACCAGCCAGGTCATCTAGACGTTGAAGCGGATTTCCAGGACGTCGCCGTCTTGGACTTCGTAGTCCTTCCCCTCCACCCGCATCCGGCCCACCTCCTTGGCTGCCGACCACGATCCCAGCGTGAGCAGTTCGTCCCAGCGGATGATCTCGGCCCGGATGAAACCCCGCTGGAGATCGGAATGGATCACCCCCGCGCATTCCGGCGCCTTGGCCCCGGCTCGGAACGTCCAGGCCCGGCTCTCCTTGTCGCCGGTCGTGAGGAAGGTGCGCCGGCCCAGCAGGTGGTAGGCGGCCCGGGCCACTCGGGGCAGGGCGCCCTCGCCGAGCCCCAGGCCTTCGAGGAGCTCGGTCCTCTCCCCCGGGTCCAGCTGGCCCGCCTCCGCCTCCAGCTTGACGCTGACCGCCAGCACCTCGCCCGCCCCGGCCAGCTCGTCGATGACCGGCTTCAGCACCGCCGCCTCGGCGTCCGCGTCGCCGGCGGTGTCCTCGCCGATGTTGACCACGGCCAGGATCGGCTTGTTGGTGAGCAGGAAGAACGGGCGCAAGGCGGCTTTTTGCTCCCCGGACAGGGCGGCGCGGTAGATCGGCGTGCCCTGCTGCAGGGTGGCCTGGGCCAGGCTCAGGGCCTGGACCCCCTCGGCGAGGGACTTGTCGGCCTTGGCGGCGCGCCGGCGCTTCTCGAACTGGCCCTCCACGGTGGCCAGGTCGGCGAGGACCAGCTCCAGCTCGAGCACCTGGAGATCGGCGAGGGGATCGGCATCGCCGGCCACGTTTTCGTCCTCGAAGGCCCGCAGGACCAGGCAGATGGCGTCTACCTCCCGGATGCCGGCCAGGAACCGGTTGCCCAGCCCTTCGCCGCTCGCGGCCCCCGCCACCAGGCCCGCGATGTCCACGAATTCGACGGTGGCGGGGACGACCTTGCGGCTCCTGCTCATCGCCGCCAGGGCGTCGAGGCGCCCGTCGGGGACCTGGGCCACCCCCACGGTCGTCTCGGTGGTGGAGAAAGGATGGGCCGCCACGGCGGTGCTGCCACCCGTGAGGGCGTTGAACAGGCTCGACTTCCCGGCGTTGGGCAGGCCGACCAGGCCGAGGCGCTCCATTGAGGCCGAGGGTAGTTCCGGTGCCGGACCAACTAGGTTGCGGGTGTGTCCAAGCGAACCAAGAAGGCCAAGACTCGAGCCCACCGCAACAAGGCCAACCACGGCCGCAAGCCCAACCGGGGCCGCTGACCTTCTAGGCGGGCTGGCGCCAGCCGGCCCCTTTCTCCCGCAGGACGCCGTCGAGGACGCTGGGCCGGTCGGTCATGATGCCATCCACCCCCAGGTCGATGAGCCGCTCCATCTCCTCGGGCTCGTCGACGGTCCACACGTGCACCGCCACCGAGTGGTCGTGGGCGGCGGCCACGAAGCGCTCGTCGACCACCACGATGTCCTCGAACATGGTGGGGACCTGGAGGGCGACATGGCGGGCCGGGGCGGGCGCCACCCCGTCCTGTACCGCCTGCCAGAAGTTCACGGTGGCGGCCGAGGGGTACGAGGTGTGGATCTCGGGTGCCGCCGCTTCGAACGCCACCAGGGCGGTGTCGTGAAATGACGCCACGATGACATCGTCGCAGCGGCCGAACTCCCGGAGGAGATCGGCCAGCGGCACCTCATAGGGGGCCACCGCGGGCGCCGTCTGCTTGATATCCAGGTTGAGAAAAACCCCGGCGAACTGCTCCAGCACCTCGCGGAGGGTGGCCACCCGGAGTGATGTCTCGAACAGGGCCCGCCCCCGGTAGACGTACTCAAAGTCTTCCCGGCCGGGTGCCACGACCTCGCCGGGCACCCACCAGTAGGCGTTGTCCAGCTCCTCCAGGTCGGCCCGGGTCATATCCGCGATGGCGCCGGTGCCATCGGTGGTGCGGTCCACGGTGGCGTCGTGGCACACGACCAGCTCGCCGTCGGCAGTGGCGTGGACGTCGAGCTCCAGGGCGTCGGCTCCGGCCCCCACCGCCTGTTGGAGGGCCATCAATGTGCTGGAGGGAGCCTCCCGGGCTCCTCCCTGGTGGGCGTAATTGAGGATCCGCCGCTCCAACCAAGGATTGACCATGTCTTCCGAACCTACCTGTTTAGGCTTCCGGCATGGACTCGTCCTTTGTGGAGATAGGCGAGGGCGCGACGCGGTGGCGCTTCGAGCGTTCCTTCCTCACGTCGAACTGGACGTGCATCTGGGGGCGGGGGTGCCTCGGCATCGGGCCGGCCGAGGCCGAGCATCTGGGGCAGGGGTGTTGCTCGCTCGGCGCCGAGCTCGACGGCGAGGACGAGGCCCGGACCATCGCCGCGTCGGCGGCCGGGCTGGCGCCTTCGCTGTTCCAGCACCATCGGGCGGCCCAGGCGGGCGGGGTCCTCGCGGAGGGCGACCATTGGGCGACGCGCGTCGTCGACGGGGCCTGCGTCTTCCTCAACCGGCCCGGGTTCGAGGGCGGGGCGGGATGCGCGCTGCATCTGGCGGCGCTGGCGGTGGGCGAGTCGCCGATCGACTGGAAACCCTCGGTGTGCTGGCAGCTGCCCATCAAGGTCGACTGGGTCCCCGACGGGGACGTGGAGGTGGCCACGGTGCGGGGCTGGACCCGGCCGGACTGGGGCGCCGAGGGCGCCGCTATGGCATGGTGCTGTACCGAGGGGGACCGGGCCTACGTCGGCGACCACCCCGTCGTCGAGTCGCTGGGCTCGGAGTTGTCGGCAATGGTGGGCGAGGAGGTCTACGTCGAGCTCCGCCGGCGCCTGGACTAGGCCGCTAGCGCAGCAGGCCCGCCTCGGCGGCCAGCTTGCTGAGCGAGGTCTGGGGCCGGGCGCCCAGGTGCCCGATCACCTCGGCCGCCGCCAGACTGCCCAACTCGGCGCAATCGGCGGGGTCGTAATCATGAATGAGCCCGTAGAGGAACCCGGCTGCGAACATGTCGCCGGCGCCCGTGGTGTCGACCACGGTATCGACGGTGTGAGCCGGGACTTCGACCATCTTGCCATTGCTGGCCACCAGCGAGCCGAGCGGGCCCCGGGTCACGATGACCAGATCGCAGCTGTGGGCCAACTCGGCGATGGCGTGTTCCAAGTCGGCGCCGGTCATGGCCATGACTTCCTCCTCGTTGCCGAAGAGGATGTCGACGTCGTGCAGGATCGCCCCCAACGCCGCCGCGGCAATATCGACCCAGTACGGATCGGACAGAGAAAGGGCGAAGCGCCCGCCCTTCAGGTGACAGGCGGCGGCCGCCTTGCTCACGGTCCACTCCGTCTCCCGGAGTCCGCACATGTAGCCCTCGAGGTAGGTGATCTTGGCCTCGATGCAGCGGTTGGCGTCGATGTCGTCGGGGTGGAGGAACCCGCCCGCCCCCAGATAGGTCGCCATGGTGCGCTCGGCGTCGGGGGAGACCATGACCAGGCACAGGCCCGTTCCCGGGCCCTCGGGGGCCGGCGGGACGTCGAATGCCACGCCTGCCGCCCGGATATCGTGGGTAAAGACCTCGCCCAGCTTGTCGTTGCGGACTTTGCCCATGAAGGCGACGGAACCACCGAAGGACGCCAGGCCGGCCGCGGTGTTGGCGGCGGAACCGCCGGAGCTCTCAATGGCGGGGCCAATCACCTGATAGAGCTCCCGGGCCCGACCCTCGTCGATCAGCGTCATGGTGCCCTTCTCCATTCCGTGGGCGGCCGGCAACTCGTCGGAGGAGGGGGCCAGCACGTCCACAATGGCGTGTCCGATGGTGATGACGTCGAAGGGGGGTCGATCCATATCAACCGACGGTAGTCGCGGCGCCGGGCGGCGCCGGTAGGGTAGACGCTGTGCCCGATCCGGTTACTTACCGACTGCCCCGGACGATCGTTCCCGAGCGCTACGAACTGACTCTCACCCCGGATCTGGGGGACGCCCGCTTCGCGGGCGAGGCCCACATCCGGCTGAACGTCTCCGAGTCGGTCACCGAGGTCCTGCTCAACGCGGTCGAACTCGACATCTTGAGTGCCGAGCTCATCAGCAGCACCGGCGAGCGCCTGGCGGGCACTGTCACCTACGACGAGCCCGAGGAGCGGGCCGCGATCGCCCTTAGCGGCGTCGCCGATCCCGGCCAGTGGGAGCTCGACCTCACCTTCAAGGGGCTGCTCAACGACAAGCTGCACGGTTTCTACCGCAGCACCTTCAAAGATGCCGACGGCGCCGAGCAGGTGATCGCCACGACCCAGTTCGAGGCCACCGACGCCCGCCGGGCCTTTCCCTGCTGGGATGAACCCGACTTCAAGGCGACCTTTGCGGTCACCCTTATCGTCGACCAGAACCTGACCGCACTCTCCAACGGCGACGTCGTGGAGGACAAGGACCTGGGCAACGGCAAACGCCAGGTGACCTTCGGAGACACCATGCCGATGTCGACGTATCTGGTGGCCTTTGTGGTCGGCCCCTTCGAGGCGACGGAACCGGTCGTCGTCGACGGTATCCCCATCCGCATCGCGTCCATAAAGGGCAAGGGCCACCTGACCGGCTTCGCTACCGAAGCGGCGGCCCACGCCCTGCACTTCCTGGCCGACTACTTCGGCATCGCCTATCCCAGCGACAAGCTGGATCACATCGCCATCCCCGACTTCGCCTTCGGGGCCATGGAGAACCTGGGCTGCGTCACCTACCGGGAAACGGCCCTGCTGGTCGACAAGGCGGCCGCCTCCCGTTTGGAGCTGGACCGCGTCGCCCAGGTGGTGGCCCACGAGACGGCCCATATGTGGTTCGGCGACCTGGTGACCATGAAGTGGTGGAACGGAATCTGGCTCAACGAGGCCTTCGCGACCTTCATGGAGTTGTTGACAGTCGACGCCTTCCGGCCCGACTGGGACGTCTGGACGACCTTCGGCATCGGTCGCAGCGCGGCCATGACCACCGACGGCCTGACCAGTACCCGTCCCGTCGAGTTCGCGGTCGGGCGGCCCGAAGAGGCCGAGGCCATGTTCGACGTCCTCACCTACCAGAAAGGGGCGGCGGTCCTCCGGATGCTGGAGCAGTACCTGGGGCCGGAGCCGTTCCGCCAGGGGATCTCGCGCTACCTGACCGAGCACTCCTACGGCAACACCGAAACCACCGACCTCTGGGACGCCATCGAGGCGGCGTCGGGGGAACCGGCCCGGGCGGTCATGGAGTCGTGGATCTACCAGGGCGGCTATCCCCTCGTCTCGGTGGGGTTGTCCGAGGACGGCCAGTACCTCACGCTCAGCCAGCGCCGGTTCCTGTACCGCGGCGACAGCGGCGACGAGCGCTGGCAGGTGCCGATCAATCTCCGGCTGTCGGCGGGCGGTCAGGTCAAGACGGCGCGAGTGCTGTTGTCGGAGGAAGCGACCGAGGTGGCGGTCCCCGGCCCGCTGGACTGGGTCGTCGTCAACGCCGGCGCCTGGGGTTTCTACCGGGTCCGCTACGAGGAGTCGCTGCTGGCGAGCCTCCGTGGGGTCATGCACGAGGAACTGTCGCCCCTGGAGCGCCTGACGGTGGTGAGTGACACCGCGGCTGCGATGCTGGCCGGACACTCGCAGGTCACCGACTTCCTGGCCCTGGTGGCCCAGCTCCCCTCCGAGCGCGACCCCGACGTCTGGGGCGCCGGCCTGGGACCTCTCGGCCTACTGGACCGGATCCTGGCCGATGAGGACCGTCCGTTGCTCCAGGCGTTCGTGCGCCGCATCGCCCGGCCGGTGCTCGACGAGCTGGGATGGGACCCGGTACCGGGCGAGGCGGAGCGTCTGGGCACGCTTCGGGCCCGGCTGCTGGCCGCCCTCGGGACGCTCGGCGCCGATGCCGACATAGCCGCTGAGGCCCGGGATCGGCTGGTCCGGTATTTCCGCGATCCCAGCACCTTGGCCCCCGACCTGGTCTCGGCCGTCGTCTCCATCGTCGCCTTCTCGGGTGAGGAGGAGGAGTACCGGCTCATGTCAGAGCGGTTCCGCGGCGCGGTCACGCCTCAGGACCAGGTGCGCTACCTCTACGCCCTGGCGGCATCGGAGATACCCGCGCTCCTGCGCCGCACCCTGGACCTGTGCCTGAGCGGCGAGGTCCGGAGCCAGGACGCGCCCTACGTGATCGGAACGGTGCTCGGGTCCCGGGCCGGCGCCGCGCTGGCCTGGCCGTTCATCGAGGAGCACTGGGACACCATCGGGGCCCGGTTCCCCGACAACAGCATCCCCCGCATGCTGGAAGCCATGTCCGGCATCGTCGACCCGAACCTGGCCCCCGAGGTCCACGCATTCCTGGCCGCCCATCCGGTACCCCAGCAGAAGCTGGTGGCCCAGTCGCTGGAGAAGCTCGACAACAACGTGGCCTTCGCGGCGCGGGTCGCCACCGAGCTCCCGACCGCCCTCCGGAGCGCCCTGACCACCCCGCAGGCCAGCTGACCGCGGCGCCAGCCCGAGGATTGCTGTCGGTTTTCGCGGTCGAGGAGACCTCGATCCAGGTCGTTTGGCGCGCCCTGGCGGCGCCTCGGGTGACCCTTGAGATCGGCGACCAGGTCAGGGAAGTGGCGGCCCCGCCGCCCGCCCTGCTGCACCGCCGGGGGCGCCGCCCGGTCCCGATCAACCGGGCCGCCGGGGCCATGGGCGGTCCCGGCGCCGTCACCATCGACGGCCTGCGACCGGGCACCAGCTACGACCTGACCGTCGGGGGCACGGGCCTGGCCCGCCATCTCGTGGAGCGGGTGACCACCCTGGCGCCGCCCCCGGGACGCCTCGTCGACGCTTTCGCCACGATCAACGACCTGCATCTGAGCGAGCCGGGATTTGGCCCCCACCACGGGATCGAGGATCCGTGGCCTCTCCCTGGGGGACGGCCCTACAGCTGGCGGTGCATCGACGCCGCCGTGGAGGAGGCGATCGGGTGGGGTGCCCGGGCGCTCGTGGTCAAGGGCGACCTGACCGCCCACGGGGTGGCCTCGGAGCTCCATGAGATCGGCTCGATGCTGGGACGGGCCCGGGTACCGGTCATGGCGACCTTCGGCAACCACGAGTTCCACGACCTGGAGACCGACGGCCGGCCCATCCTCGGGCAGTACGGCATCTTCGTGCCCCGGGAGCCGTGGGCGCAGGACCGGCCCGGCATCCGGCTGGTGTTCGCCAACACGCCCCGGCCCGGCGAGCGCTCCGGAGAGATCGACGACCGGCAACGGGCCAAGCTGGTCGCCCTGGCCGGCGAGGCGCCGGGAGCGGCGTTCCTGGTCCTGCACCATCAGCCCCAGCGCTGGCGGTGGCCAACCGAGTACCCGCCGGGGATCGACGGCCGCCAGGCCCGAGCTTTCCTCGATGAGCTGGCCGCCGCCAACCCGGCCAGTTTCGTCGCCAGCGGCCACACCCACCGCCACCGGCGCCGCCGCCACGGCCCCATCGAGGTGGTGGAGGCCGGTTCGACCAAGGACTACCCCGGAACGTGGACGGGCTACGCCGTCTACGAAGGCGGCATCCGCCAGGTCGTCCGGCGCATCGCGGCGCCCGACGTGATCGCGTGGACCGAGTCCACCGCCACTGCCCTCGGAGGGGTGTGGGGCCGGTGGTCACCGGGGCGACGCGACGACCGCTGCTTCACCCACCGCTGGCCCGCCCGTCTGCCATAGCCCCGGGGGGCCCGGCCCGTAAGGTCGAGAAACGACGTTAGGGTGCGCCGGCCCGTTAGGCGCCGGCCGCCCCGGTGGGGTCGACCTTGGAGCCCAGGGCCTCGATGCGGGCCTGGACGCCGGCCAAGCGCTGGTGGGCCAGGCGATACAGGCGCTCGGCCTGCTCGTAGAGGTCGGCGGCCTCCTCGATGCCGATCTGGCCCGACGCCAAGCGGTCGGTGAGCTGCTCCAACGCCGTCACCAGCTGCTCGAAGTTCATCTGCTCGGGATTGCCGAGTTCAACCACCCGATACCGCTTCCACCCGGGCCGCCAGGCGACCGGCCGCCACGTGTACGTCAATGAGATCGCCGGGCGCCACCTGATCGGCGCGCCGGACCACCGCCCCCGTCGGTCCGCGCACCACCGCGTAACCACGCTCGAGGACCCGCTGCGGCGCCAGGGCGTGGAGATGGCGGCCGTCGGCGTCCAACCGGCCCTCGGCGCGGGCCACCACCCGCTGGGCGGGCCCGGAGCGGTCGATGGCGGCCAGTCGCCGGTGAGCCTCGGCCAGCCGGGCCCGGGGATGGAGCCAGGTGAGCCGATCTCCAATCCGCTCCAGGCGGTTGGCGGCCACCGCGGCCCCCTGGCGCACCGCCCGGCCGGTGTCGAGGGCGGCCAGCCGCCCGGCGGCGGCTCCGGCGTGGCGCTCGAAGGCGGCCGCAGCCAGCGCCCGCCGAGCCGACAGGTCAGCCACCAACGCCTGGCGGTCGGGGACCACGGCCGCGGCCGCCGCCAGTGGGGTGGCGCAGCGCAGATCGGCGACCTCGTCGCACAGCGGCCGGTCGCCCTCGTGGCCGATGGCGGAAACGACCGGCACCCGGCAGGCACACACCGCCCGGCACAGCTCCTCGTCGCTGAAGGGCAGCATCTGGGTGGCGTCACCGCCCCCGCGGGCGAGGACGATGACCTCCACCTGGTCGTCAGCGGCCAACCGGGCCATGGCGTCCATGATCGACAGCGCCGCCGACGGGCCCGACAGGAAGGTTTCCAGCACCCGCAGCGGGTAACCGGGGAAGCGGGCCGCGACCACCGACTCGATGTCCTTGCGCACCGCGGATTCGGCGCCGCACACCACGCCAATCATCCGCGGTAGCCGGGGAACGGGCCGCCGGGACCGGTCGAGCAACCCGTCGGCGTCCAGTCGGCGGCGGGCTTCGGCGATCATGGCCGCCACCGCCCCCTCCCCCACCGGCATCGCCGACTCCGCGACCAGCTGCAACTCGCCCCGGTCGTTGAGCCAGCTCAGGACCCCGACGACCGACACCCGCTCGCCCGTCACCGCCCGGCAACGGGAAGCCCGGCCCTGGGGGCACATGACGCTCAGCTGGGCCGCCCGATCGCGCAGGGTGAAGTAGATGCGCCCGCCCCCGGCCACCCGAGGCCGGTAGACCTCGCCCTCGACCGAGATCCGGCCCACCGGGGCCAGCGACCGGGCGATCTCGCCCGCCAGCCGCACCAGCGTCACCGTGCGAGGTGTGCTCGCCGGGGCCGGGAACATCGGAAGGGTCATGGCGAGGCGAGGCTACCGGCCCCCTGGGTCGACAACCGGGCTAGGACGAGGCGGCGGCGGAAACGCGGGCCAGGCGGGCCTGGCGGCGCTCGGCCACCCGCTGGCTGACCCGCTCGATGCGCTTCATATGGGCCAGCGTCCGCTCCCGGGACTGCTCCGCCTCGGGGCACAGTCCGGTGAGCGACTCCAGTTTCCAGTGGCGCAGGATCACCGGCGCCAGGATCTGGTCGTAGTGGATGTTGAAGTCGTAGATCCCGGCGGCCGCGGTGGCGGCGGCGTGGCGGTTGAAGTCGGGAATGCCTGCCCCGGGCATCTGGAAGGTCTTCACCTGGGTCTCGAACGCCATCACCATGCGCGACGGGTCGACCTCCAGCATGGCGGTCGCCAGATCCCGGTAGAACAGGAAATGGAAGTTCTCGTCGGACGCCACCTTGGCCATGACCTCCTGGCCCGGGCCATCGAGCAGTCGCCCGGTGTTGCGGTGCGAGATCCGGGTGGCCAGCTCCTGCAAGGTGACGTAGATCACGCCTTCGCAGGTATTGAGGAGCTTGCCCTCGGGGGCATAGCCGATGGAAACCTGGGCCATCCGGCCCCTCTCCATCTCTATAGGGTCGACGGCGCGGGTCACCATCATCCAGTCCCGGATGACGATGGAATGACGGTGCTCCTCGGCCGTCCAGCGCCGGTTCCACGCCCCCCAGACACTGTCCTCGCCGAACAACCAGCTGATGGCGTGGAAGTAGTAGGGGAGGTTGTCCTCGGTCAGCAGGTTGAGATAGAGCGCGCTGCGCACCTCGTCGGGCAGCGGGTAGTCCTGGGGATCCCACACTTCACCAGGCTCGAAATCCCGGCCCCGGCTCCACGGCACCAACTCGTGGGGGAACCACTCCTTGGTCTTGGCCAGGTGCCGTTCGAAAAGGGACTCGGCAACCGGCGCCGTGGCTTCGAGCAGCGCACGATCGTCCGAAAGGGTTTGACTGTCCAATCGGTCCATCCCCCAAGCCTACTGACACGTCGGTAGAGGGGCACCCGGTCACAACGCACGTGGTAACCTGATATACGGCAACGTGGCGGGGCGGGACATGTTGTTACATCACCTGTTTCCAGGAGAACCTTGAAGCCAACGTTTGACTCCTTGGGCGTTTCGCCGGACCTGGTCCGAGCCCTCGCCCCGATAACCAATCCGTTCCCCATCCAGGCCCTCACCATCCCCGACGCCCTGGAAGGGCGGGACATCTGCGGGAAGGCCAAGACGGGCTCCGGCAAGACGCTCGCCTTCGGGCTGCCGATGCTCCAGCGCCTCGCCGCCGGACCGGGCCCCGGCGGCCCCGGCCAGGGAACCCCCAAGGTGGGCCGGCCCCGGGGCCTGGTCATGGTCCCGACCCGGGAACTGGCCCGCCAGGTGGCTGACGTGCTGCGCCCCCTCGGTGAGTCGCGGGGCCTGACCCTCGCCACCATCTACGGCGGCACCGGCATGGACACCCAGATCAAGTCCCTCCACTGCCCCCTCGACGTGGTGGTGGCCACCCCGGGCCGGCTCATCGACCTGCACCAACGCGGTGACCTGCACCTCGACGCGGTCGAGATCCTGGTCCTCGACGAGGCCGACCGGATGGCCGACATGGGGTTCCTGCCCCCCGTCGAGTGGGTGCTGCGCAAGCTCCCGAGCCCCCATCAGACGATGCTCTTCTCGGCCACTCTGGACGGCGAGATCGACTATCTGGTGCGGCACTATCTGGCCGATCCGGTGTTCCACGACGTCGTCGAACCGGTCGGGAGCGTCTCGGAGATGGAGCACCGTTTCCTCGCCGTCCACCAGATGGACAAGGTGAAGGTGGCGGCGGCGGTGGCCCAGGCCAGTCCCCGGACCCTTCTGTTCACCCGGACCAAGCGGGGCGCCGACAGCCTCACCCGCAACCTCCAGCGAGAGGGCATCAAGGCGGCCGCCATCCATGGCGACCTGCCCCAGAAGCTGCGGGAACGGGCCCTCGCCGACTTCACCTGCGGCAAGCTCCCGGTTCTCGTGGCCACTGACGTGGCCGCTCGGGGGATCCACGTCGAGGCGATCGACGTCGTCATCCACTACGACCCGCCCGAGGACAGCAAGACCTATCTCCACCGCTCGGGGCGCACCGCCCGGGCCGGCGAGGAAGGCCTGGTCGTGACCCTCGTGCTCTGGGATCAGCGCCTCGAAATCGAGAAGATGCAGCGCCGGCTGGGCATCACCCAGCCCGTGATCGAGGTCTTCTCCAACGATCCCCGGCTGCAGAACCTGCGCGACATGATCCCGACCGCGTCGGTCGCCTAGTTCGTCCTCGGGCGCCGTGCGCCTGGCCCGCGACATCCTGCTGGACCTGGCCGCGGTGGTCCTGGTGGTCGGGACGCTGCTGTCGACGATCCGCTCCACGATCCTGCCGCGCGGCGTCAAGTCGTTCATCGCCAGGGTGGTGTACAGCGGCACGCGGATCTTGTTCCGCCTGCGCAGCGGGCGTTCCCCCTCCTACCAGCGCCGGGACCGGGTCATGGCCATGTACGGGCCGGTCGCCCTGCTCCTGCTGCTCACCACGTGGTACTTGCTGCTGGTCGTGGGCTTCGCAGCCGCCTACCTCGGCGCCGGGGTCGACGGCGTAGCCACCGCCTTCAAGATCTCCGGCTCCGCGGTGTTCACCCTGGGCACCACCTCGGACCCCCGGCTGATCCCGAGCATCCTCACCTATCTCGAGGCGGGGATGGGGCTGCTGATCCTCACGCTGCTCATCACCTACCTCCCCACCCTGTACAGCGTCTTCGCCCAGCGGGAGGCCGCGGTAGCCCAGCTGACGGTCCGGGCGGGCACCCCGCCCAATGCCGGGACCCTGCTCATCCGGTACTTCCGCATCGGCATGACGGGGCGCCTGACCGAGCTGTGGCAGGCGTGGGAGGGCTGGTTCGCGGCCCTCGAAGAGTCCCATACCTCGTTTCCCGTCCTCGCCTACTTCCGCTCGCCCCAGCCCGACCAGTCGTGGGTCACGGCGGCGGGAACCGTGCTCGACGCCGCCTCGCTGTGGGTCTCGTCCATCGAGCACCCCAACGACCCCGACGCCCAGCTGTGCATCCGGGCCGGCTTCGTGGCCCTACGGCGGCTGGCCGACTTTTTCAACGTCCCCCACCTCCCCGACCCGAGCCCCGACGACCCCATCACCATCGGCCGGGGGGAGTACGACGAGGCGTGCCAGAAGCTGGCCGACGCCGGGATGCCGCTGGTGGCCGACCGCGAAGCCGCCTGGCAGAGCTTCACGGGCTGGCGGGTCAACTACGACACCGTGATCCTCAACTTGGCCCGGATGGTCGAGGCGCCCCTCGCCCCCTGGTCAAGCGACCGCTCGCCCCTGTCCCGCCAGCTGCAGTGGACGCTGCGCAACTCGGTCACCCTGCGGCGAGCCACCGACTCTCGACGGTGGCTTCGTCGAGAACGTCAACCCTGAGCACCGCCCCGGTCCCCGGTCCCACGGGAACCGCGATGGTGCCGTCGTGGCCGAGAACCACCGCCTCGGTGACATCCTCGCGGTAGAAACGATCCGAGGCCGAGAGGTCGCCCGGGAGGGAAAAATTCGGGAGCGCGGCCAGGGCCAGGTTGGCGGTGCGGCCCACGCCGGTCTCCAGTAGCCCGCCGCAGCACACCGCCACGCCCCTCAACGCACACAGGTCGTGGACGCGGACCGCCTCCAGATAGCCGCCCACCCGGCCCGCCTTGACGTTGATCACCTGGCAGGCCCCCAAGGCGAGAGCCGTCTGGGCGTCGGCGGCGGAAGTGATCGACTCGTCAAGGCACACCGGAGTCGCCATTTTTCCCGCCCAGGCGGCATGGCCGACCAGGTCGTCACCGGGCAAGGGCTGCTCCAGGCAGAGCAGGTGGGCTTCGTCGAGGGCGGCCAGGCGGCTGGCGTCGGCCAGGCGGTAGCCCCCGTTGGCGTCGACCTGGAGGGCCAGATCGGGGAAGGCGGCCCGCACCGCCAGCACCGGCTCCACGTCCCAGCCCGGGCGGATCTTGAGTTTCACCCGGCGGTAGCCCTCGGCCACCCGGCGGCCCACCTCGTCGAGCAGGTCCGGCAGCGAGCCGGTGAGGCCAACCGCGACGCCGGCCATGACCCGGGTGCGGGTGGCACCCAGGCACTGGGCCAGGGACCGGCCCGCGGCCCGGAGCTCGGCGTCGAGAACGGCCAGCTCCACGGCGGCCTTGGCCATGTGGTGGCCCTGGATTTCGGTGAGCGGCAACGTCTCCGCGGTGAGGGAAAGGCCCAGCACCCGGGGTACCAGGTGGTGGCGCAGGATGTCCCACGCCCCGTCCAGCCATTCCGGGCTGTAGGTGGGGGCGGGGAAGGTGGCGCACTCGCCCCAGCCCTCGCTGTGCGCTCCGACCGCCCGGACCAGGATGACCTCGCGTTCGGTGAGGGTGCCGCCCGGCCAGCGCCACGGCTGGACCAGCGGCAGCCGGATGCGGCGCAGCTCCACCGCCTCGATCCGGCTAGTGGGCGTCGCCGCACTCCTCGCGCTCGATGGCAGCCAGCTGGTCGATGCGGGCCTGGTGGCGGCCCCCCTCGAACTCGGAGGCCAGCCACTCGTCCAGGACCACCAGCGCCAGCTGGGGGGCCAGGATGCGGGCGCCCAGAGCCAGCACATTGGCGTTGTTGTGCTGGCGGGACAAGCGGGCTGTGAACTCGTCGTGGCACAGGGCGGCCCGGGCGCCGTGGACCTTGTTGGCTGCGATCTGCTCACCTTGGCCGCTGCCGCCCATCACGATCCCCAAATCGGCCTCACCTCTCACCACCGCGCGAGCCGCGGCGGCACAGAACCCGGGGTAGTCGACCGGCGCCGGGGAGTCGGTGCCGCAGTCGATCACGGTATGGCCGGCCGTGGCCAGATGGTCCTTGACGGCGGCCTTCAGGTCGAATCCGGCATGGTCGGAGGCGACGGCGATCCTCATGGTGACTCCTGGCTAACGCTTGACGGCGAGGGTGACGCCGTCGCGGATGGGCAGCATGGCGACATCGACGCGGTCGTCGGCGACGACCGCGTCGTTGAAGGCGCGGATGGCGACGACATTGTCATCTTGGGCGGCGTCGTCGACGACCCGGCCCCGCTGGAGCACGTTGTCGACCACGATGGCGCCGCCGGTTCGCATCCGGGGCACGATCTCGGCCCAGTAGGTCGGGTAGCCGATCTTGTCGGCATCGATGAAGGCCAGGTCGAAAATGGGCCCGGCGGGCAGCTGGCGTAGTGTCTCGGCGGCCGGAGCCAGGCGGAGCTCGATCTTGTCGGCCAGGCCCGCCTCGGCCCAGTAGCGCCGGGCGATACTGGTCCACTCGATGTTGACGTCGCAGCACAGGAGGTGGCCCTTGGGCCTCAGCCCCCGGGCGATGCAGATGGCGGAGTAGCCGGTGAAGGTCCCCACCTCGACCGCGCTCTCGGCGCCGGCCAGGCGGGCCAGGCAGGTCAAGAAGGCGCCCTCGTCGGTCGAGATCTGCATCTCCGAGACGCCCCCCAGGGCGGCCGTCTCCGCGATCAGGCGCTGTACCAGCTCGTCGGGGGGACTGCTGTGGGCGACCAGATAGGCGGGAATCCGCGGGAACAGCTCGGCGAAATCGAGATCTGCCATATCTGAGTTTCTAGCGTGTCAGGCTGGGGGGATGCCTATGCCGACCGCTGCTCGCGCCCTGGCGCCCCTCGTGTACGCCGTGCTCGGCGAGTCCCTCCCCATCGAGGTGCGCTTCTGGGACGGTAGCCACCTGGGGGTGACCGGCGGCGCCGCCACGATCGTGTTGCGCTCCCCCGATGCCCTGCGGCGCATCTTGTGGTCTCCCAACGAGGTCGGATTCGCCCGGGCCTTCGTCTCGGGCGACGCCGACATCGAAGGCGATCTGCTGGCGGCCATCCGGGCGGTGTTCCAGGCGGCGCCCCAGGACCTCCTGATCGGGACCAAGACGGTGGCCCGCACCCTGGTGGCAGCAGGCCGCCTGGGGGTGCTGGGGCGTCCCCCCGCTCGACCCGCCGAGGAGGCCCGGCTGCGGGGCGGCCGGCATTCGCGCCAGCGAGACGCGGCCGCCATCTCCCATCACTACGACGTGGGCAACGATTTCTACCGCCTCGTTCTCGGGGAGTCGATGACCTACAGCTGTGCTCGCTACGTGCGCCCCGAGTTCACCCTCGAGGAGGCCCAAGAGGCCAAGTACGACCTCATCTGCCGCAAGCTGGGGCTGCAGGAAGGGATGCGGCTGCTGGACGTGGGCTGCGGGTGGGGGGGCATGGCCATGCACGCCGCCGCCCGCTACCGGCTGGGCGCGGTCGGCATCACGTTGTCCGAGCAGCAGTACGACCTGGCCCGCAAGCGGGTGGCCGAGGCGGGGCTTTCCGACTGGGTCGAGATCCGGCTGCAGGACTACCGCGATGTCGGCACGGGCGGCGAGCGGTTCGATGCCATCAGTTCCATCGGGATGTTCGAGCACGTGGGCAAGGAGCAGATGGCGGCTTACTTCAAGGTGCTCAGCGACGTTCTGGAGCCGGGCGGGCGGTTGCTGAATCACGCCATTTCGACGCCGAACGGGGCCAGCTTCGACCGGCGCAGCTTCACGGCCCGCTATGTGTTCCCCGACGGTGAGCTCGAAGACGTCGCCGATGTCGTCTCGGCCATGGAGGCGGTGGATCTCGAGGTCCGCGACGTCGAGTCGCTGCGGGAGCACTACCCGCTGACGCTGCGCCACTGGCTCGACAACCTCGACGCCAACTGGGACGAGGCGGTTTCCCTCGTAGGGATGGTCCGGGCCCGGATCTGGCGGCTGTACATGGCGGCGGCGGTGGTCGGCTTCGAGATGAACGAGACCGCCATCCACCAGGTACTGGCCGTCAAGACGAAGGACGATGGCAGCAGCGGCATGCCCCTGACCCGGGCCCAGATGATCTAGCGGCTCCGGCGGCCCTTCACATTGATCAGCGCTTCCCGCTTGGAGAGGCCCGAGAGCCGGCTGGCGCAGCGGCCCAGCAGGTCGCACCCGGCGTAGCGGTACTCCCGCTCCCGCCGGGCCCACAGGGCGTCGACGGCCGCCACGACCTCGGCCTCGTTCGGGGGTGGGCCCGCCGCCGCGGTGGCCAGGGCGGCCCGGACAGCCGCCTTCTGCCCGGCCGCCTTGACGCCGAGGAAGGGGAACTGGTGGCGCATGTAGGCTCCAGACGGCCATTGTCGCCGAGGAGGGGGGCGACTCGAAGATCCGCGAGGCCCTGGGCCGGGACCTGAAAGGCAAGATCTCCCCCTGCCTCTACGTGGCCGCCATCCCGCTGGCCTTGGTCAACCGCTGGATCGCGGTGGCCCTGTACGTCGTCGTCGCGCTGATGTGGCTGGTGCCCGACCGCCGGCTCGAGTCACGGCTGCGGGGCGGGGCGGCGGCCGGCTGACGCCTGGGCTTCCATACGGTAGTAGAGGACACCGATCGCCAGGGTCAAACCGACGAAGCCGGCTGCGAACACCCAGGTGAGCGGGCGCGACGTGTAGAAGTCGGCGCGGGCCCGGACGGCCGCCACCAGGATCAAAGCCAGCATGAATGCCGCCACCTGGAGCAAGATTCGAGCCCCCGACCAGCGCTTGTCGCGCAAGGCTCCCGTGCCCGCCACGCCCAACGCGAAAATGGCCCCCATCACCCGAGCCGTCAGTGCGGTGAGCTTCCATGGCCAGATGTGGATGGCCGTCTTCGGGAACAGGAAGAGAAACAGGGTGCTGGCGACCGCCAGGGCCCCCATGGCTCCAATCACGATGGCGGTCCGGTCCGAGAACACCAGATCGTCGGCGGTGGTCTCCGATTCCTCGCGCCGGTTGAGGAACCACACCCCCCACACGAGAAAAGGCGTCGTGAAGTAAAGCCCGGCCCACAACCAGAAGGCGAGATTGTCGTGAATGAATTTGTTCCAGTGGATGATCGTGGCGATCCCCATGAGGGTGGCGAATAAACCGACGGAAATGAAGCCCCCTTCCACCCGGTGCCATTCCTGGGCCCGGGCCGCCCGTAGGAAGAAGTAGGCGCCGCCGAGGTAGACCGCCCCGAGCACCATCGGGGTGAATTCGGGAACGATCCTCCACGCGAACAGCCGGGCGGTGTCGTTGGCCGACGGGTAGAAGTACAGCACCACGAACGCCACCAGCAGGAACGGGATGATGAATACCGAGAGCATCCGCGTCGCCGGTAAGACGCGATCGGTTCCAGCTTGCGGCGGCCCCTCAGACGACGACATGCGCTCGCCTCCCCTGTGCTGCTGCCCTTTACGAACTATACGGGGAACTCACGAGATCCGCGAGGGCCCGCACCGCCAGCGCGGCCAGCGAGTGGCCGTCAGCGTCGGGGTCGCCGAGATGGGCGGCCAGGCGGTGGAATCGGACCTTCGATGCCTGGCGGGCGGCCAGCCATTCCGCCATGGCGCCCGGCGACGGGGCCTGCAGTACCGCTTGGCGCTGCAGATCGGCCAGGTCGTCCTCCAGTCGGCGCACCTGCCACCGGCCCCAACGGCTGCTGACACCCAACCGGGCCAGGGCCTCGCGGAAGCCGGCCAATCCCAGCGCGGTGGCGAATAACTCGAACGCCGCGGCCACCTGCACGGTGTCGTCGGGGGGCAGGCCCCGCGCCCGGATGACCGCCCCCACGTCGGCGGCGCCGGCGACGACGGAGAGGCGGGCGAACGACTCCGCCTGGCGCCGTGCCACCCCGAGTTCGACCAGAGCCTTGGTCCTCCCCTCGGCGCCGTCGCCCATCTCGTTTACGGCGCACGTTTCCAGCCGGCGGGCAATGGCCCGGTCACCGGGGACGCCGGCCCCGTCGACCGGCGCCGGGCCGGCGACCAGGTAGCGCCGGGCCAGGTGGTGGACGGCACCCCCCACGGCCAGGTCCAGCAGCGCCTCGGCCTCAGCCTCGATGGTCGAAGCCATTGCCTCCACCTCCTGCCACCGCTGCTCCGCGGCCAGCCCGTCCCGGGCCGCCCAGTAGGCCCGGGCGACGTCGGCGACGGAGATCCCGAGTTCGTCGGCCGTCTCGTGAGCCCAGGTCACCCCCATGCGGTCGACGATCTCATGGGCCAGGCGGGTGGAGGCCAGCTGGGGATACAGCCGGTGGCGCGCCACCAGATCCGGGAACCGGGTGACCACGCGGACCGGGAAGTACGCCGTCACCGCCTCGCCGACGGCGGGATCGGCGACCAGGGTGGAGGCCTCCAGGGCGTCGGCCAGATCGGACTTGGCCAGGGCGAGCACCACCGCCGCCTCTGGTCGGGTCAGCCCCGCCCCGGCGGCCCGGCGCACCGCCATTTCCTCCCCGCCCGGCAGCGACTCCACCTGCCGGTCCAGGCGCCCGGTGGCCTCGAGGTCACCCATCAAGGCGTCATAGGCGTCGAGGTCGGCGGCGCTGGCGGGCACGGCCCGGGTGACCGCCAGCGCGGTCAGGCCCACGTCATGGAGCACCGCCCGGGTCACGTCGCCTGCGACCGAGGCCAAGAGAACGTCGCGCTCGTCGCACGTCAGCCGCCCCTCTTCGATGGCCGGCGCCAGCAGGATCTTGAGGTTGACCTCGTAGTCCGAGGTGGCCACACCGGCCGCGTTGTCGATGAAGTCGGTGTTGATCTTGCCGCCCCGCCGGGAGTAGGCGATTCGGGCCCTCTGGGTGAAGCCCAGGTTGCCGCCCTCGGCGACCACCCGGGCCCGGACCTGGTCGGCGTTGACCCGCACCACGTCATTGGCCCGGTCGCCGACCTCGGCGTGGGACTCCCCCGGCGCCTTGACAAAGGTGCCGATCCCACCGAGCCAGAGGAGGTCGGCGGACGCGGTGAGGATGGCCGAGACCAGCTCCGGAGGGCTGACCACCCCGGCGGTCACGCCCACCGCGGCCTGAGCCTCGGGCGACAGGACGATCTCCTTGGTGGTGCGCGACCACACCCCGCCGCCAGCCGACAGCACCGATCGGTCGTAGTCGCGCCAGGTCGATCCCAGTGTCTCGAACAGGCGGGTCCGGACCTCGAAGGAGGCGACGGGGTCGGGATCGGGGTCCACGAAGATATGCCGGTGGTCGAAAGCCGCGATCAGCTTGATCGTCCCGCTGAGGAGCATGCCATTGCCGAACACGTCCCCGGACATGTCGCCCACCCCGATGACCCGTATCTCCTCGCGTTCGGGGTCGATCCCTAGCTGACGGAAGTGCTGGCGGGCCGCCACCCAGGCGCCACGGGCGGTGATGCCCATGGCCTTGTGGTCGTAACCGTGATGGCCGCCCGAGGCGAAGGCGTCACCCAGCCAGAACCGGTAACCGGCGCTGATCTCGTTGGCCAGGTCGGAGAACGCCGCGGTTCCCCGGTCGGCGGCCACGACCAGATAGGAGTCTCCGCCGTCGGCGGGCCGCACCCCCGGCGGCGGGACGACCCGGCCTCCCACCACGTTGTCGGTGATGTCCAGCAGCCCGCTGACGAACAACCGGTAGCACTCCCGGACCTCGGTGCGGACATCGACCGCCGACCGCTCGGAGGCGTAGTCGGCCGCCCCGGCCATCGGCTTGCAGACGTAGCCGCCTTTGGCGCCGGTGGGGACGATGCCCGCGTTCTTCAGGATCTGGGCCCGCACCAACCCCAGAACCTCGGTGCGCAGGTCGTCCTGGCGGTCGCTCCAACGGATCCCGCCCCGCGCGATGGGTCCCGCCCGGAGGTGGATGCCCTCAACCCGGGGGGCGTACACGAAGGTTTCCACGCTGGGGCGCGGCGGCGGCAGCTCCGGCACCCGGGCGGCATCCATCTTCAGGGTGAGGGTGGGGAGGCGCTCGCCGGCTGTGGTGCGGGCGTAGTGGCTGGTGCGCACGGTGGCGTCCACCAGTGCGAGGTAGGCCCGCAGCACCTGGTCCTGTTCCAAGCGCTCGACCGCGGTCAGGCGTTCCAGCACCGCCTGCCGGGCGGCGCCTGCGGCCGCGTCGTCTGCGGCGACGCCGAGGGGGGCTGTGGCGGGCGGCCCGAAGCGGGCTCCGAAATAGCGCAGCAGGGCCACCGCCACCCCGGGAAACTCGACCAGCGGATCGTCGAGCTGGCGGTCGGTCCAAGTGGTTCCCACCTGGCGGCGGTAGCGGCGGTAGGCCCGCAGGACCACCACGTCATGCCAGTCGACCCCGGCGCACACGACCAGCCGGTTGAGGGAGTCCACCTCGGCCTCGTCCCGCCACGCCGCCTGGACCGCCGCCACCAGGCGGGGTCCGTCGGTCGCCGGGTCGAAAGGCCAGCGGCCCCGGGCCCGCAACCCGAAATCGGCCAGGTGCAGCGCCTTGCCGCCGCCGGGTGACTGGATCTGGTGGGGGACCGCCTCCACCACGGTCAGCCCGAAGCTTTCCAGGATGGGCACGAAGGTGGACAGCTCCACCGCCCCCCGGGCGTAGAGCCGGAACCGGAACATACCGGCGCCGGGGTCGGGGTCGGGCTGGACCGCCATACGCACCGTACGATCGCCTGCCTCCCCGCCCAGCAGGCCCAGCTCGATCAGGTCGGCCACGGCGGCGGGCGCCTCGGTGCGCTCGATATAGCCGCTCGGGACCCGAGCCGCGAACGCCTCGGCCCATCCGCCCGGGCGACCGGCCTCCTCGAGCGCCGCCCGGAGGCTGTCGACCCACCACCGGGGTGCCTCGTTCACCGAAAGTTAAGCCTGGCGCAAGAAGTGAAAGGCGCGATGCGATCCATAAGAGGTCCCGGTTCCGTAGGTTAGGGCGAGATAGCCACGGGAATGTCTTCCCGGACGCATCACTGACAGCAACACTGACAAAGGAGGGAGCGATGGCGCCGTACTTCCGCCTACAGCTCTGGCTGGCACCGGTCCGCAACGCGGCGTGGGTTTCCGCTCAATGCGGGCACCGCTGAGCGATGCCCACCCCGGTTAGACGACTGGAGTTGGCTGACGCCTGCTCCCTGATCGCCGGGTGCGGCTTCGGCCCCACCGGCGCCGTCCCCACCCCCAGTTCGCACCGCACCGTCGGTGTCGAGCTCGAGAGCTTTCCCAGTCCCCCCATCCACCCCGAGCGACTACCGGCAGTGGAGTTACCCGCCGGCAGCCGCCTCACCTTTGAACCTGGTGGCCAGGTCGAGCTGAGCTCACCGCCCCAGATGACCGTCGCCGCGGCGTGCGACAGCCTGAGCGCCGACCTAGCCGCCACCCGGCTGGCCTTTTCCCACCTTGGTGTCGACCTCGGCCAACGAGGAAGGCTCCCGGTACCGCCGCCGCGGCTGATCGACTCTCCCCGGTACCGGGCCATGGAGGCCTACTTCGACCGCCAGTGGCCGGAGGCGGGCCGCACCATGATGTGCGCCACCGCCTCGGTCCAGGTCAACTTGGGCTTGGGCGCCGGGTCCCGGGGCGCCCGGCGGTGGCGGGCCGCCAACCGGCTGGGGCCCGTCCTGGCGGCCGCCTTCGCTTCCTCGCCGCCGGCGCCGGGCTTCCCCAGCCGAATGGCCACTTGGCTGGCGCTGGACCCGAGCCGCACCGGCCCCGTCCCGTGCGGACCCCGCGAGAGGGGCGGTGACGACCAGGACCCGGCTCAGGCGTGGGTCGACTACGCCCTGGACGCCCAGGTGATGCTGATCCGCGCCGGCGGCGAGCACCACGCCCTGGTCGACGAGGCGATCACGGCCCGGGCGTGGATCGAGCACGGCCATCGGCTGGGCTGGCCCAGCTGTGAGGACGTGGCCTACCACCTGACCACGCTGTTTCCACCCGTGCGGCCCCGGGGCTGGCTGGAGCTGCGGATGATCGACGCCCTCCCCGACCCCTGGTGGCGGGTACCGGTCGCGGTGGCGGCCGTCCTGGTCGATGACGGTGACGCCGAGCGGGCGTGCCGGCCGGTCGCCGACCGCTGGTGGGAGGCGGCGACCGACGGGCTGGGCGATCCCGCCCTGGCCGCGGCGGCGGCCATCTGCGCCCGGCGGGCGCTGACCGGTTTGCATCGCGTCGGCGTCGACATGACGACCGCGGTGATGGTCGAGCAGTGGGCGGCCACGGTGCAGAAGGGATGCGAACCCCCATGGCAGTAGCAGCCGTCGGAGTCGTCGGACTCAGGGAGCAGGCGGCGGCGGAGCTCGAGGCGGTCCGGAGCCGGTCGCTGGACCTGCTGGCCCCCCTCGACGAGGCGTCCCTGACCCGCCAGCACTCCGGGCTCATGTCGCCGCTGATATGGGACCTGGCCCACGTCGGCAACTACGAGGACCTGTGGCTGGTGCGGGCGGCAGGCGGCCGGGCCGGGGTGGCGCCAGAGCTGGATGCCATGTACGACGCCTTCCGCCACCGCCGCGCCGAGCGGCCCGCGCTACCCCTGTTGGGGCCGGCCGAGGCTCGCCGCTATCTCCGCCAGGTGCGGGGCCGGGCGCTGGATGTCCTGGAGACGGTCGACTTCGACCCCGCGACTCCGCTGCTGGCGGGCGGCTTCGTGGTCGGCCTCGTCGTCCAGCACGAGCACCAGCACGACGAGACGATGCTGGCCACGCTGCAGCTGATGGACGGCGACGGCTACCGCCCGGTGGCGCCCGCCCCACCACCGGTCCCTGCGACCGCCCCCGGCCGGCCCTGCGAGGTCCTCGTGCCGGCGGGCGAGTTCGAGATGGGCACCGACGACGAGGCGTGGGGTTACGACAACGAACGGCCCCGGCACACCGTCGACCTCCCCGCCTTCTGGATCGACACCTGGCCCGTGACCAACGGGGCGATCGAGGCCTTCATCGCCGACGGGGGTTACCGGCGACAGGAGTTGTGGACCCCGGAGGGCTGGGCGTTCCGCGTCGAGTCCCATCTCGAGGCGCCGCGGTTCTGGCACCGCGACGGTCGGGACGGCGGGTCTTCCTGGACGCGCAACCGCTTCGGTTGGATCGAGGAAGTGCCGCCCGACGAGCCGGCCCAGCACGTGTGCTGGTACGAGGCTGACGCCTTTGCCCGCTGGGCCGGCAAGCGGCTGCCAACCGAGCAGGAGTGGGAGAAGGCGGCCCGCTGGTCGCCCGGGCGCCGGCCTCCTATGGCGTCGCGGTACCCGTGGGGCGAGGCGGCCCCCGGCGACGGAGTGGCCAACCTGGGCGGCCGTCACTTCCGGCCCGCCCCAGCCGGCGCCTATCCGGGGGGCGCCGCGCCCTGCGGGGCGGAGCAGCTCATCGGCGACGTGTGGGAGTGGACCGCCTCGGACTTTACGCCCTACCCGGGTTTCGCCAGCTTCCCGTACCGGGAGTACTCGGAGGTGTTCTTCGGACCCGATTACAAGGTCCTCCGCGGGGGATCGTGGGCCACCCACCCGAGTGCGGTGCGGTCCACGTTCCGAAACTGGGACTACCCCATCCGTCGCCAGATCTTCGCGGGCTTCCGCTGCGCCCGGGACGACTGATGGGGCCCCCGGGCGGGGGGTGCGACGGCTCGGGTATCCCCTGGGGTACAAGAGCCCTCGCACCGCTCCCCTAAACCTGATATGTGCCGGCACCTGGCGTACCTGGGGCCACCCGTGACCCTGGCATCGCTTCTCTACGACCCGCCCCAGTCCCTGCTGCGCCAGAGCTGGGCACCCCGCCAGCAGCGTCACGGCACCGTCAACGCGGACGGCTACGGCGTGGGCTGGTACCAGCCCGAGATCGCACCAGAACCGGCCCGCTTTCGGCGGGCCGGGCCCATGTGGGGCGACCGGTCGCTGGAGTCGCTGGCCCGGGTGGTGCGGTCGGGGTGCATCCTGGGGGCGGTTCGTTCCGCCACCCCGCCGGCACCGATCGAGGAAACCGGGGCGGCGCCGTTCACCGAGGGTCCGTGGCTGTTCTCCCTCAATGGGGCGGTCCCCGCCGACCTGGTGGCGCTTCGGGGCCGGGTTTCGGCCCGCCGGCAACGGGGCTTCGAGGGCACGAGCGACGCCGAGGTGGTCTTCGCCCTGCTCCTCGACCACCTCGACGCCGGCCATGATCCGGCGGCGGCGATCACGGAACTGGTGACCTGGCTCCCCGGGCGCCTCAACCTGCTGCTCACCGACGGCGCCACCATCTGGGCCACCGCGTGGGGGGACACCCTCTGGTGGCGTTCGCTACCTGGCCCGGGCGGCGTGATCGTCGCCTCCGAGCCCCTCGATGACGGGCCCGACTGGGTCGCGGTCGCCGATCACTCGCTCCTCGTCGCCACCGCCGCCCGCCCCACCCCCGAGATCACCCCCGTAACCACCGACGCCACCGACGCCACCGACGTCACCGACGCCACCGACGTCACCGACGTCACCGACGCCACCGACGCCCAACAAGGAGCTCGCACCCCGTGAAACCGACCATCGACGTGTTGCTGAGCCCCGACCACCTCGCCCGCGCCCTGCGGGCCGACGTCGCCTCGGGCCTGTCCGCCGCCGAGGGGCAACGCACGCTGCCCCCCAAGTGGTTCTACGACGAGCGGGGCTCGCAGTTGTTCGACGAGATCACCCGGTTGCCCGAGTACTACCCGACCCGCTGTGAGCGGGCCATCCTCGAGGCCCGGGCGGGCGAGATCATGGGAGGGGGAGGCCACCGCATCGAGACCCTGATCGAACTCGGTTCGGGAACCTCCGACAAGACCCGGCTCCTACTCGACGCGGGCACGACCGGCACCGCTCGAAGCGCCGGAGCTGCGGGCGCCGCCGGCCCGCTGCGCACCTTCGTCCCCTTCGACGTCAGCGAGGAAACCCTGCGCGCCGCCGCGGCCACGCTGGCGGACCGCTACCAAGACGCCGACCTGGCGGTGCACGCGGTGGTAGGCGACTTCGACCGTCATCTGGCGGTGTTGACCGAGATCGGCGAACCGGGCCACCGCCTGGTGGCGTTCCTGGGCGGGACGATCGGCAACTTCGAGCCGCCCCGACGCGCAACGTTCCTGGGCGAGCTCTCCGCCGCCCTGGCCCCCGGTGACCAGCTCCTCCTCGGGACCGACCTGGTTAAGGCCCGGGACCGGCTGGTCCTCGCCTATGACGACCCGGCGGGCGTCACCGCCGAGTTCAACCGCAACGTGCTGGCGGTCATCAACCGCCAGCTGAGCGCCGACTTCGACCTCGACGGTTTCGCCCACGTGGCGGTGTGGAACGAGGCCGAGGAATGGATCGAGATGCGCCTGCGCTCCCGGGGGGAACAAACGGTCACCGTCTCCGACCTGCCCCTCAAGGTCCGCTTCACAGCCGGTGAGGAGATTCGCACCGAGATCAGCGCCAAGTTCCGGCCCTCGCGGGTTGCCGACGAACTGGCGGCCGCGGGCTTCCACCGGGACCGCTGGTGGACCGACGGGGGCGGCGACTTCGGCCTCTCCCTCAGCCATCGGGTCGGCTGACCGAACTCGGACATACTGGTACAAAGGCGCCGACTTCCGATACTGCTGTCCAAATGATGAAAGATTTAGTGGCTCTCATGGTTTCTCATGCTGGAACGGGTTAAGCCATGCTCAAATTTTTCCGGGCAGGGCCGACAGAGCTTGCGCGCGGTGAAGATTCCCGGCAGGATCTAGCTGCTTGCACAACACATGTGCCGGCGGTCAGTGTGAGCCGAGTCGGGAAGGACTGGGGGATTACGTGCGAACAATCGGACGGCTGGCAATGAGGGTGACTCTTTGTCTTGGGTTCCTTGTCTGCCTGACGGTGGTGGGGGCCTCAGCAGCAAGCGCCCAAGCGTGCCCAGGATCGGGCGGCAGCGGCGGCAGCGGCTCCGGAGGCGGTTGCGGGACGACCACCACGGCACCAGTGGTGATCGGCAATACCCCGACCACATCATCCACCCTCGCCCTAACCGGAGAGCAGGCGGCGATCCCCTTGGCGGCCGCGGCGGGCATCATCGTGTTGGTCCTGGCGGCCCGTCAGCTGCGGCGCCGCACCAACAACTGACCACCGCGCCGATCTAGCAACACCCTGACTGAAGGTGACGTCCCTCACGGGCGTCACCTTCAGACGCGTCACGACCCGAGTGCGTGGTTTCACGGGCGGCCCGTCGGTAGTCTCCGGACCAATGGCGAGTGAAAGGACCCGGTCGATCACAGGCAGGTTTGGGCGCATCTTTCACACCGATCTGACCGCCGCCGCCGAACCCGCCCCCCGCTGGATCATCTACCTGCTGGCCGCGCTGATCGTGCTCGGAGGGGCGGCTGCGCTGTTGGTCCGCGACGTCATTCGGATCCGCCAGGACCTCAACTCCGGCCAGAACCTGATCGGCCACCTGCAGCTGACCCAACTGGACTCCCGCCAGTCCATCGACGCGTCGGTCGGTTTCGCCGACCGGCGGCTCCGGGCCGGCGCCAACCTGGCGCGCGACAGCATCTGGCTGAAGTTGCTGGCTCCCGTCCCCAAGATCGGGCCCCAGATCCGCGCCGCCCGGGTGCTGTCGGCGTCGGCGGCCCAGGTGGGCGACATCGCCTACCAGGCGGCCGAGAGGGCCCGGACCCAACTCGACGCCCCCCATGCGGGACCGGCGGCCCGGCTCTACCTGATCGACGCCCTCCGCCAGGACATGCTCGAGGTCAACCAGCAGCTGGCCCACGTGTCGACCGAGACCCACGGCCACCTCACCACGGCCCTCCAGACGGCCCGGGACAGGCTGGTCACCAAGCTGGCCCAGGCCAAGACCCAGCTGGACGACGGCCTTACCCTCACCGCCACCCTGCGCACCATGCTGGCCGGGCCCCGGACCTACCTGGTCTTGGCCGGGAACAACGCCGAGATGCGCTCAGGAGGGATCACCACCGCGGCCGGCCTCATCCATTTCGAGGGAGGCGACATGACCACGGGCCAGTTCATCTCGTCGTTCGATCTGTACCTACCCGACAGCAAGCGGGTTCCCGTCCCCGACGAGATCAACCACCTCTACGGCTGGATGTCGCCGGGCCAGGAGTGGCGGACGACCGACACGTCGCCCAACTGGCCCGCCGTCGCCAAGGTCTACGCCCAGATGTCGGCGAACTCGCCGTTCGGCAAGGTCGATGGGGTCCTCTTTGTCGACGTGGTGACCCTGCGCTCGGTCCTGTCGGTGATCGGTCCCGTGACGGTGAACGGGTTCAAGTACACGGCCAACAACGTCCTGCCCCAGGTGCTGTTCAGCAACTACCTCCTCTACCCGACCGCGGACGAGACCAACACCCGGCGCGATGTGCAGAGCAGCATCGCCAAGGCGGCCTTCTCGGCCCTGCGGGGCGGCAACTTCTCGATCCCCAAACTGGCCCACGAACTGGAGACCGACGCCAAGGGGCGCCACCTGCTGGCCTGGTCCGCGGACCCGGGGGAGGAGGCGATGTGGGCCAAGCTGGGCGCGGACGGCACGATCGGGCCCAATGACTTGATGGTGAGCGTCCAGAACGTGAGCGCCAGCAAGCTCGACTTCTTCATCAAGCCGATCGTGACCATGCAGGTGCAGCGATTCTCCGAGCACCAGCTGATCGATATGTACGTGACGATCACCAACCCCCGCCGCCCGGTGACCAGCGCCTACATCGAAGGGGGAACCAAGTGCTGCGTCCTGCCCGGTGACCAACGGGTCTACCTGTTGCTGTACCTGCCCTCCAACGCCTTCAATATCGCCAGTTACAACCCCGACTTCTCAACGGTGGGCACCGATGGCGGCATGACGGTCGTGGGGATGATCTACATCGTCCCTTACGGCCAGACGTCCCAGGTCCACGTCTCCTTCTTCCTGCCGCCGTCACAAACCTTCGTGACGTTGATTCCGTCGTCGCGGGTGCTGCCGATCCAGTACGTCGTCAACGGGGGTTTCCACACCGACGACGCCCAGCCCCGCAAGCTGCCCATCTGACTCGTGGTCGAGCAGCCACCGCTTCACGACCAGGCCCCACGCGAAGCCGCCCAGCCCGCCATCGCGCCGCTGAGCCCGGTGGCAGGGAACGAACAAGGCGACCGCATTGCGCCAGCACGCCGACCCCGCGGCCCGGGCCGCGCCGGGCCGGCCGCAGCGTGTCGCCAGGTCCTGGTAGGTGATGGGCGAACCGGGCGGGACCGCCCGCAGGGCCTCCCACACCTGCTCGATGAACGGCCCCGACCGCTGCTTCACCGGTACCGCGGCGATGGCGGCCAGGTCGCCGGCGAAATACGAGGCCACGGCGTCGGTGATCGGCCCCAGCTCCGGGCGCCGGGCCCATTCGCCGACAGCGGCCACCGAGGCCAGGGCGCCGGCGTCGGCGGTCCAGCCGCTGGCCAGCACCACCTCGCCGGGGTCCACCATCATGGTGAACGGCCCGCACGGCGTGGAGACGGTGGCGACGCTGTTCACGCCGCCCACAGGTACTGCAGGGCGTAGCCCCGCCACGGCCGCCACCGCTCGGCCCGCCGGGCCGCGGCACCGGGACCAGAGGCCAGCCCGGCCTGCGCCAACGCCCGCCGCACCCCCAGATCGCCGGCCAGGAAGGCGTCAGGGTCCCCCAGGCCCCGCAGCGCCACATAGGCGGCGGTCCACGGGCCGATTCCCGGCAGGGCCATCAGCTGGCGGCCCACTGCCACGCGGTCGGCCCCGGCGTCAATGGCGATGCGCTCCTCGGCCAAGGCACGGGCCAGGGCGACGAGGGCCCGGCCCCGCGCCAGGGGCATCCCCAAGGTCGAGGGGTCGAGGCCGGCGATGACCGAGGGGTGGGGAAAAAGTCTCGCCGGGGCCGGCTCCGGTCCCTCGCAGGAGGCCCGGGCGCCGGGGCCGTCGGCCAGATCGGTGCCCCACCGGGCCGTCAACACCGTCGCCAGGCGCCGGCCTCCGGCCACTGTCACCTGCTGGCCGAGCACCGCCCGCAGGGCCAGTTCCGCCCCGTCCACCGATCCCGGGATGCGCCGCCCAGGGACGGCCGCCACCGCCGGGGCGAGCAGCGGGTCCTGTCCCAGCCACTCGGCCACCGCCACCGGGTCGGCATCGAGGTCGAGCAGCCGCCGGGCCCGAGCGACCGCCGTGCCCAGGTCCCGCAGGTCCGCCAGCCAGAGCCGGCAGTCCACGTACCCCGGTCCCTCCCGCTCGCCGGCACCGGCGTCGGCGTGGGAACCGGCAACCGAGGCTTCGGCCAGGGCCAGCACGGCAGCACCGTGGGGCAGGGCGAGGGTGCGCCGGTACTCGTGCCCATCCCACCGCTCGACTCCGTCGACGGCCCGCTGGCCCAGGAACTCCAAGACACTCCCGACGGGCAATGGTTCCCGGTAGGGCAACCGCAGGCGCATCTCACCCATCGGGCCTCCTGACGAGGAGGGACCGGGCCGCAGGGCCTTGGGGCAGGTCCGGCGCAGATCGCCCGGGGCCAGACCGAAGACGGCGGCCACCGTGTCGTTGAATTGGCGGATGCTCCCGAAGCCGGCGGCGAAGGCGACGTCACCACATGGCAGGTCCGTCGTCTCCAAGAGGAGCCGGGCGGTGTGGGCCCTTTGCGAGCGGGCCAAGGCGATGGGCCCGGCGCCCAATTCGGCCACCAACTGACGGTGCAGGTGGCGGGGGCTGTACCCCAGGCACCGGGCCAGGCCGGCCACGCCCTCGCGGTCGACGAGGCCGTCGGCGATCAGGCGCATGGCCCGGCCCACCACGTCGGCCCGGGTGTTCCACTCGGGCGAGCCGGGGCTGGCGTCGGGGCGGCACCGGCGGCAGGCCCGGTAGCCGGCCGCCTGGCACGCCGCCGCAGTCGGATAGAACGAGGCATTGACCCGCTTCGGCGCCATCGCCGGGCAACTGGGCCGGCAATAGATTTGGGTAGTCCGCACCGCGATGTAAAACCAGCCGTCGAAGCGGCTGTCGCGGCTTTGCACGGCTCGCCAGCACCGCTCGAAATCCTCGATCACTTACCTATGGTGCCACTCCCAGGACACGCCGACTAGCGGAAATCGGACGGGAGGTAGCCAGCTGACCCGCAACCGCACGTCAACTACTTGACTGCAACATCCTCGGACCATAGGCTTCTCGCCCATTGTGAACACGTGCACGGGGATTTTCCGTCGGCACGCGTGGCGGCTTCTAGCTGCGCTGGTGGCAGCTGGCCTGGTGGCGGGGTCGGCAATGCCCTCCGCGACCGCGGATGCGGTGAGTGACAAGCAGGCTCAGGCGAGATCCCTGACGGACAAGATCGACGCCTTGGGGCGCAAGGAATCGGCGCTGGCGGAGCAATACAACGCCGCCGTCCTGGCCGCCCAATCCACAGCGGCCAAGGTGAGCCAGCAACAGGCTACGGTGGCGGCGGCCTTGGCCAATGCCTCGCATGCCAAGGGGGCCATCCAGGCCGATGCCGTCAATGCCTATGTCCACGGAGGGACGCTGGCGTCGGTCGCCAGCCGCAACGGCGGAGTGGCCCAAGCCGACGGCGGCTTGCTGGCCGGTGAGTACATCTCCACATTGGCCTCGACCCAGGCCGAGAACATGGATGCTTTCCACCACGCCGCCGCCTCGGCCCAGATCGCCACCTCCCAGCTGCAGGCGTTGGAGAAGCAGCAAACCAAGGCGGCGGCCAACACCAACGCCGCCCGCAGCGCCACGATCGCGGCCCAGAACCAGCTGACGTCGACCCTCTCCCAGGTGAAGGGCGAACTGGTGACCCTGGTGGCCCAGGCGCAAGCAGCCAAACAGGCGGCCGCGGCGGCGGCGGCGGCGGCGTTGCTGACCCGGGTCCAGACCATCAGCACGGGCGGCGGCGGGGCGGGTACGCCGAGCGCCGCCGCCCTGGCCAATGTCCCCGTCGGCGTGGGAGCGGCGGCCGCGGTGGCGGCGGCCAAGTCCCGACTGGGGATGCCCTATGTCTGGGGTGCCCAGGGACCGGGTTCATTCGACTGCTCGGGCCTGGTCATGTGGGCATGGGCCCATGGTGGTGTCAACCTCCCCCACTTCAGCGGCGCCCAGTACTCCTCGACGACCCATATCTCCATGTCGCAGCTGCAGCCGGGTGACTTGGTCTTCCCGAGCAACCCCGGCGACCACGTGGCCATGTATGTCGGGGGGGGCATGATCATCGAGTCCCCGCACTCCGGGGACGTGGTCCACATTGTCCCCATGTACTCCTGGTTCGTTCTCGCCAGTCGCCCCTGACGGCGGAGCGGCCCCCATCGCCAAATACGACGTCCTGAGCGACCTGCTGCGGCAGGCCAATCTGTCGGCCCCCGACCTGCTGGTCGCCGACGTCGCGGCCGCCCTGGGCCAGTTCGGGTGCCGCCACCTCAAGCTGTACCTCGTCGATTACGAGCAGGACACGCTGCGCCAGGTGGCGCTGGCCGCGGAGCTGGCCGTCGACGCCCCCGAGGTGGTGGAGGTGGCGGGGACCATGGCGGGCCGGGCGTTCCAACTCCAAGAAGTGGTCATGGTCGAGAGCGACGGTGGGTGGACCACCTGGTCGCCGGTGCGGGAGCGGGCCGAGCGCATCGGCGTGTTGGAAGTGGCCTTCGACCAGCTACCCGATGGCGCCCGGGAGATGTGCGAGGACTTGGGACGGCTCCTCGGCCACCTGATACGCACGGCGGGCCAGTACACCGACGCCATGGAGTTGTGCCGGCGGCGCCAGCCCATGAGCCTGGCGGCCGAGGTCCAGTGGCACCTACTGCTGCCGGCGTTGACCTTCCGGGCCCCCGACATCGCCTTGGCGGGCATTTTGGAGCCCGCCTATCACGTGGCCGGCGACGCCTTCGACTACAGCCTGAACGGATACCTGTTCACCTTCGCTCTGCTCGACGCCATGGGCCATGGGCTGACCGCGTCGCTGGCCAGCGCCCTCAGCCTGACGGCGCTGCGCTACGGGCGGCTCCGGGGCCAGGACCTGACCGCGATTGCCCTCGAGATCGATGAGGCGCTGATCGACCAGTTCGACCGCGAGACCTTTGTGACCGGCCACTTGGCCCGCCTCGACACCGGCACCGGGGAGCTGACGTGGATCAACGCCGGCCATCCCGACCCCCTCCTCGTCCGGGGATCGAGAGTCATCGCCGAGGTCCACGCAGAGCCCTGTCTCCCACTCGGACTGGGAATCGACATCGTCGAGGTCGGCCGGGTGCGGCTCGAACCCCACGATCGGGTGGTCTTCTACTCCGACGGAGTCATCGAGGCCCGCCCGTCGGGCGGGGCCCAGTTCGGGCTCGACCGGCTCCGGTCCCGGCTCGAGCGCCACCTGGCCGACAACCTGATACCGGCGGAGCTGATCCGGCGGATCGTCAAGGAGGTCATGGGCCACCGGGGGGGCCCACTTGCCGATGACGCCACGTTGATCATGATCGAGTGGCTCCCGGAAAACGGAGCATGAACCGGCGATGGGCTCTGCCTCGTATCTGAGTACGAAAACTGATGTCCGCCTGTGCCATGCTCGACGACGTTGAACCCGACACCCCCGGGAACCGTCCCCACGCGCCGTCGGACGAGTCGTTGCTGGCCGCGGTGGCGGCCGGTGATCGGGACCAGCCGCTGCGGGAGCTGTACCGGCGCTACGGGGGGCGAATCTACGGCCTGGGCAGGCAACTGCTGTCCGATCCGGGGCTGGCCGAGGAACTGGTGCAGGAGACTTTCCTGCGGGTGTGGCGCAACGCGGGCCGCTATGACCGGGACCGGGGCTCGGCCGCCTCGTTCATCTTCACCATCGCCCGACGGTTGGCCATCGACCTGTGGCGGCGGCCATCGTCGCGTACGACCGATCCGGAAGCACCGGACGGTCCCGCCGCCGACGACCAGGTCGACCGGCTCATCCTCAAGCTCGGCGTCAGGGACGCCCTCGACACCCTATCCGACCCCCATCGCCAGGTCCTGGAGTTGTCCTACCGGGAGCACCTGAAACAGGCCGAGATCGCCGTAAGGCTGGGAATCCCGTTGGGGACCGTGAAAACCCGCAGCCACCACGCCTTGCGCCAGTTGAAGACAGCGCTCCAGGAGCGGGAGATCCATGGCTGAGCTCCGGCCTCATTCCGAACCGCATCCCGACGTGGCCGGGTGGCTGCTGGGTTCGCTGGACCCCGAGGAAGCCCGCCGCTTCGCCGAGCACCTGGCGTCGTGCCCCCCCTGCAAGGAGGAGGTGGGCGCCCTGGCGGGACTGCCGGGGTTGCTCAGCGACCTGCCCCCGCCGGACGCCCTGCCTCCCGACCTCGAGGACCGCACCTTCGCCCGCATCGAGCAGGAAGCCGCGACCGCCCCGGTTGTGGCAGCGGGCGGAGCGGGTACCGGGATGGCGGCCATTGGCTCGGCCCGACGGCGACGGACGATCCGCGCCCTGACGGTGGCCGCGGCCGCCGCCGTCGTGGTGGCCGCCGGGGTCGGCGTCGCCAGCCGGTTCCGGCACCGGTCAGTTCCCGCGCTAGCCACTATCAGCCTGGTCGCCGCCGACGGCGGCCCCGCCCACGCCACCGCCACCATCCGCACCACCCCGGCCGGGCTCATCGTCGATATGACCGTCGCCGACCTGGCGCCGTCGCCGCCGACGTCGATGTACACCTGTTGGTTGGTGGCCGCCGATGACAGCCCAGGCCGGGCTGACCGGGTCTCGGTGGGCTCGTTCGTCGTTCGTCACCCCCACGCGGCGGTAACCGTGCACTGGACGACCGTCGCCGATCTCGGCCATTTTTCCCACCTTGGAATCACCCGGGAGCCGAGCAATGGCAATCCCGCCCACCAGGGTCCGAGGGTGTTGGTGTCTGGCTGACGACGCCAGAATGCGGGCATGAAGAAGCTTGCCGACTACGGCCTCGACGATCATCCCGCTGATGACCCGGAGCGGGCCCGGGTGGCGTGGGCGGTGGCGGCGCTCGACGACTGCGACCCCTGTGACGGGTTGCGCATCGAGTTGACCGTCGAGGAAGCGGGGCGGCCGGGCACGGGTGTGGTCGGCCACTTCTCGCCGGCGTCGACCCGGCGGTTGCGAGCCGCCCTGGCCACCGCCCTCAAGGACATCGGCGAGTCCCCGTGACCACGAGTAACCGCCTCTTGGCCGACAGTTCGGTACTGTCGCCCATCGCCTCGGCACCCGCGGCCAGTCCCAACCCGAGTACCGCCGCAGCCTTGATGCTGGTCGGCCCGGTGGCCGGGGTGGGCCGGTGGGGGTTCGGGAGGCGGGACACGGTGGGCGGATGACGACCGGCGGGGGTGGCGGATCAAGCCGATGGTGGCCCGAGCTGACCTTGGCGCCGTGGGAGGACACCCGGGACACGTTGCAGCTGTGGACCCAGGTGGTCGGGAAGATCCGTATGGCGCTGGAGCCGATGGTCAACCAGTGGTGGCAGGTCCCGCTGTATGTATCGGCCCGCGGGCTCACCACCTCCTTGATGCACACCGGAGGGCGGGGGCTGGAGATCGAGTTCGACTTCCTCCACCACGTTGTCGAACTGCGGACAACCGACGACGAGCTGCGTACGGTGGCGCTCGAGCCTCGGTCGGTCGCCAGTTTCTACGCCGCGATCATGGCGGCGCTCGAGGACCTCGAGATCCCGGTGCGGATCTTCCCCCGGCCGGTCGAGGTGGCGGTGGCCATACCCTTCCCCGAGGACGAGGAGCACGCCTCCTACAATCCCGCCGCCGCCCAGCGGTTCTGGCAGGCCCTGGTCCAGGCACACCGGGTGATGCACGACTTCCGGGCCCGGTTCGTCGGCAAGGCCAGTCCGGTGCACTTCTTCTGGGGGGGCGCCGACCTGGCCACGACTCGCTTCTCGGGTAACCGGGCGCCGCGACACCCGGGAGGAGTGCCTAACTGCCCCGATCGGGTGCAGGAGATGGCGTACAACCAGGAGGTGTCCAGCTGCGGCTTCTGGCCCGGCGGCGGCCAGGAGGGAATGTTCTACGCCTATGCCTATCCCGAGCCGGAGCGCTTCGCGGAATGGCCGGTGGAGCCGGCGGCGGCGGTCTATGACACCGCGCTGGGCGAGTTCGTCCTGCCGTACACCGCCGTTCGCACCGCCGAGGACCCCGATGCCACCCTGCTCTGCTTCTTCCAAAGCACCTATGAAGCGGCCGCAGAGCTGGCGGGCTGGGATCGAGGCGCCCTCGAGGCGGGGGGGTAGGCCCGGTCGTCAGATCTGGCAGGCTTCGAACCAGGTCTCGCGGCGGAGGTGGAAACCCTGCAGCGAAAACAGCCGGGCCAGGCCGGGGAGATGGTCGGCGCCCCACACCAGCACGACATCGCCTCGGGCGAGAGCCTCGACTGCCCCCGCGAAGGCGATTCGGTTCCGGTCCCGGATCACCACCTGGTTCATCGTGCGGTGGCGGCCACGAAGCGATCGCAGCCGGTCGAGGGCGCCCCGGTGGCGGAACTCGAAGCTGATGGCCCGGCGCACCACGGGCCCGGCGCGGCGTCCCGACGGCTCGGCCAGGCGGGGGGCGAACAGGCGCCGGTAGTTGTCCCACCCGACCCCTCGGAGGAGTTCGACGTGGCTGAGGTCGATGTTGCGGGCCTCCTCGGGAAGGCGCATGCGGACGCCCTGGGATTCGACGCCGAGCGAGGTGGCAGCGCCGATCGTCTCCGGATGGGCCCAGCCGTCGGCCGCGACCAGGCAGTTGCGTTCCCACTTGCGCATGTAGTCGTCGTAACGGTGGCTGATGCCCTCCACGTGGACCTCGGCGCCCGAGGCGGACAGGCCCTCCACCACCGCCGACAGTTCCTCGAAGTACCGGGCTTCGCCGATGTGCATGGTTCCGACAAGGGTGACGACGCGGTGCGTCCTCGGATGTACGAGGGTTCGCACCGCGGTGGCCACCCGGCTCCCCCGGATGCGCATGGCGGGAGTGCTCCCGGGCACGGCCGCCCAACGGCTGCCCCACCAGCGCCGACCGGGCGCGGGGCACAAACCACTCCGCTTCTCGGCGGGGTCGACGACCAATGCCACCTCTACCCGCTGCCCCCCACGTCCCCCGGGAGCGACGGGGGCTCCGGGGCCTCCCGAGGCGGCAGGCAGGGCGAGGGGGCGGCGCATCACCCGCTCCTCGTGGACGTCGCGGGGCACCCAGGGGCCCCGATCCCAAGCTGGTTCCTGATAATGGCGAACCACCCTCGTCGGCCTACCAAGAGCCAATTAGATAGCCCGGCAGCGGCGAGGCTCAAATTGAGGCTCCTTTTTTTTGGGGCCGGCTCCCGGCTTGTTGTCGGGCGCCGGTCAACGGCGGCCTGCGGGCGTTTTCAGCCGACCCCGGAAAAATTCGTCCCAAACTATTGTGAAAGTTTTCACAAAAGATTACCATGACCGTTGTCGGGAACCGGAGGTGGACGGGCGTCGAGCTCGCATTGCCCCCCAGGAGCGTTGTCACCTCGTCCGGCGCGGGATTCCCCCCTCCTGCGCCCTCCGGTGCTCGACCACCCTCTGGGTAGTAGTCGAAGACAGGCGGGCCCCGGGCCCGCGGAGTAGTCCCGGTACCCACCAGGACCAACCCGCGGGCCTCAGGGCACCGGCTCCCCGGCCAGAGGCCCCGGGTCCCGGCGGCGGGCCGGTACCGTCCGAGGACGCCCGGGTCCACGAGGTTCAGGGGCGGACGCCGCGATGGCGGCGTCGGTCTCATCCGACGGCCATCTTGTCGGCCAGTTCACCGTCCCGAGCCAAGGTGGTTTTCCGATGGCGAACCCCAGCCAGAGGCTCGCTCTCGAAGCCGGACGGTACAACATCGTCTTCTCCTGTACCCCTCTTTCATCGGCGACTTCGAGGTCGTCGCCCGTTCCTGAGCGAGGCTCGTCCTCAGGGATGGGCATGGCGCGGAGCGGGCCGCCGCGATCGGCACCGAGATCCACGACATCCCAGCGCCCGAACGGCTCTGGCCCGACCACTCAGTAAGCGTTTTGCCAAAAAGTGTTGTCCTGACACCACTTTTTGGCAAAACGCTTCTGGGGGGCCAGCCCGGGCCTTGGCGATCAGGGTGGGGCGGGGGGCCAGCCCGGGCCTTGGCGATCAGGGTGGGGCGGGGGGCCAGCCGAGGGCATCGGCGATCAGGGTGGGGCGGGGGGCCAGCCGAGGGCATCGGCGATCATGACGACTTGTTGGGCCCGGCGTAACCGCACGCGCCACACTCGCTCGGGCCCGGCGTAACCGCACGCGCCACACTCGCTCGGGCCCGGCGTAACCGCACGCGCCACACTCGCTCGGGCCCGGCGTAACCGCACGCGCCACACTCGCTCGGGCCCGGCCGTCGGGCATGGGTTGGGGGGTGGTCGACCTCGATGATGCCCCTCGTGTTATCCGGTGATTGGGCTAACCACCAGCGTGCTTGATTTGGATCGGCGGCGGTTGTGATGGATCAGTCCATGAGCCAAATGCCAGGTCGGCCTGCTCCCCGGCGGCGAGCTGAATGTCCTTCCCGATGAAGTCCTTGACCCCTTCGCCATCCTCCCGGTGCACTTTGACGGTCACGTTGGACGGGCCCGTCGAGGCGCCAGTGTCGATGACAAGGTCCGCGCCCTCCGCCGGCAGCTTCAGGGTTGTGGTGCTGCCCGGCACATCGGAGAGACCCATCACCTCGAACGTGTAGTCCGCATTGGTATCCGAGACCGCTAACGAGAGCGTCGGTGACTCGGCCCGGCTCGAGGTGTACGCCAGTTGTGTCGCGTCCGGCGAGGCGACGAGCGTGTCCTTCTCGCCGGGGTTCATGGTGATGCCGTCGACGGACAGGTCGAAGCTTGAGCCGATGACCCCTACCGATGTGTCATCGGCGGACTGGAGGTTGGTCCCATCAACGGTGATGGTGTATTTCACCCCGTCGGGGACGTAGTAGGTCGGCTCCGAGCTGGCCCTCCAGTCTTGGTCGCTCTTTTGGAACTCTGCGGTCGCCCCGGGCATCTTGCTGACGAAGGCGCCGTTGACAAAGCCGATCTGGCCACCCTTGTCGTCGGCGATCAGCAGGTGGGCGTGGTCGGTGTCGCTGCCCTGGAGCCAGATCTCGTCGGTTGCCGGGGCCCCGACATCCGTCCTCAAGCCGGCGAGGTGGGCCGGCGTCGCCCCCGGTGTCCTGAGGGCCGAGTTGCCGGCCGACGCCGGGACCTTCCCGCAGAACGGGCACGGTTGGGTTCCGAGACCGGGGAAGGCGGGGTCCAACTCGATTGACGGTGCTGGGGTACTGGCGTCGCCCGTGTACAGGGCGGACGGTTCGTTGGGATTGGTCGACGCCTCATAGCTCCAGCTGTTGGCGTTGGTGTCAAACGACACCTTGCGGATGACGCCGGGATAGTTGTTGTCGTAGATCAGCAGGTTCTGCATGCCACCCCCCTTATCCTCGATGGCAAAGGGTGTGACAGCATGGCCGCCGGTGTGGTCGGGCTTATAGATCCCGAGGGTGTACGCCTCGGTGGGGTGGGGCACCAGGACCTGCTTCAGCGTGTTCAGGATCTCGTTCGGTGTTCCGTGCACCTGGTGCTGGAGGACTGCAGGCAGGTTCTGGAACATGAAGTTGTACGCGAGCTGGCGTTGAAGCACCGTGTTGTTGTCGATCACCATGGCAGGGGCCGCCGGCGCTCCCAGCGGGTCCGGCTGGAGCTTCCCTGTCCACAGCAGGAGGGACGCCATCGAGAACCCCTCACAGTGACCGCCGGCCATGGCGGCGTTGGCCTGGTCCATCCAGGCCTGGGCCTCGGGATTCAGGTCACATTTCCCCGACTGCGCATCGGCGCAGACACCATCTCCGAACATCCTGCGCACGTCGTCCGCGACCAGGTTCGTAGGCGTGGCGCCGGATGAGAGCTTTGCGCCGTAGTTCTCGAAATGGAAGCCGTTGGCGTCTGGGCGGAAGCCGGAATCGGCGATCAGTGGACTCGTCGGCGTGTACCCCGCGGTCGAGGAATCACCCGCGGACACGGTACCGGGGTCAGCCCCCTTGGTCGCCGGGCCCGTGGTCCCCGACCGGGTTGTGGCCGGCGATGCGCCACCGCCCCCGCCACCGCCGCTGCACGCCGACACCAGAAGGATGGCGACCAGACCACTGCCCAGGGTTGCCGACCGGCGCCGCCGCGGCCGATGGCCCTTGAAGTGGACTTCCCGGTTCACCAGTTCTCGCATCGCTCCCTTTCGAACGTGTTTCATATTGCGCCGAGCATGCCTGACAACGGCAGCGGAATGTCGAATCTGATGGCTCATGACTGTCAAGCCTGCGGGTCGATTCTGTCACCGCCCCACCTCCGCCGACCGCTACACCGTGGTGGCCAACCCGGCCACGGTCGCCACCGGCAGGCGCACGTCGGCGCAGGGCGCTGCGACGCTGGCCGATCCCAGCTCGCAGAGGAGCCCGGCCACCCGGCCACCGGTTCCAGCTGGTGAGCCTTAGGGCGCAGCGCCGCGACATCGATCACCGGCACGCCACCATTCCTGGACCCGGGACTACCCGGCCCGTCTCGGGGCTCGGGTTTTCGAACGCTACGGGCACGGAAGGGATCTGACGACCGAGCTGAGGCCTTCCCCGTAGACAAAAGACCATGATCACGGCGGTGGAGGTGACCGGACTTGAACCGGCGACTTCTACGTTGCGAACGTAGCGCACAGGCATTTTTGTACGAGTGGCTGACCTGCGAGGTTCTGCAAACTAGCAGGTCGGACCGGGTTTCCATGTCCGTCGGCAGTAACCGCTGGCGACCGCTGAAGACCCTTTCGTGCCCGTGCTACGGGCACGCGGCGGGCACGCCATGGGGGACACCCGCAGCGGTCTGCGCAAAGTGGACCCGACCCGACGCCACGACGCTTCACAGAAAGCGCCTCGGACCCGAACGGCGGAGGCGCGGATGCGGGCTCCGAAGATGACACACCCCCGACGGCGGTCGGTAGCGGGCTGGCGGCGGCCTGAACGGCTATCGCAACCCGCCGCCGACATAACGCTCAGTTGGCGATGTGGACGGCAACTCCGAGCTCGGGCGCGGCGCGAGCGACGAGCCGCCCGATGTTGTGCTCGGCGCCGAACCACAGCTGGGAGCCGTAGGCGACACCGGACGCGAGGGTCTCGGCGATCAGCCAGCCGGTGCCGCCATAGCGGGCGGCGATGGCCGCGGCGTCGTCGAGCAGAGGCCGGGGGTCGAGGATCTGGAGGACCTCTGGGTGGGGATGGCGAAGGGCCGCCCGGTCCGGTTCTGGTAGCTGGGCGAGGATTTGGGAGAGCTGACCGCCTCGGCCGCCATGGAGGGCTTGGAGGAGGCGCCAGTGTCGGCTGGTGGGCAGAGCCAGCTCATCTGCGGGTAGCCGCTCGGGCCATTGGGCGAGCAGGACGCGCACCGCGAGGTACTCGTCGATCACGATCACGGCGCCCTCGCCGGCTCAAGCGTCGTCGTCGATGTCGCCACCGCCGAGCAACGGATCGGCGGCTGACACGGCATCGAGGGCCGCTTGGAACTCATCGACCAGGTCGCCCGAGACGAGGCGCAAAAGGATCTCGCGCCCTTCGGGCGTGATCCGAGGGTCGCCGGCCCGACGTCGTCGCTGGCGCTCCTCCAACAGCTCCTCACCGATGCTCATCGCCACCATTGTGCCCCGCGCAGACGGGATCGTGTCGCACGCACCGAATCGAGCGTCATGTTCGTGGGTCAGTGTCGAGCCGAGCCTGGCGGGTGTCCCGCTGTCGGCCAGGTCGGCGACTCGGGTCGAGACATCGGGGAGGGTGTCTCGGATCCGGACGTGCTTCGCCTGGCAGGTTCGGAGTCGAAGAGGTGGAGTCCCTTCCGGGACGAAGGGGACCTGGATCATGGGCGCTCAACTAGATGGACTCCACCAGTGCTTCGATCCGCGATGTTCCCAGGGCGTCACCGGCTGCCCTTTAGGATTCCAGGCGTGTCGGTCAATGGACGGATCACCGCTATCTCGGCGTCCGACGCGGCCTGGATGCTCGCGGACGGCGGCGGTCGGCGACTCCAGGACTTCGAACCATCCCACGATGATGAGCTGTGGGTCGAGGTCTTCTGGCATGGTCTGCATTACCTCTTTGCAGGGATTGTCGAGGAGCGCCCCGGCGAAGGTCCGCTCGGCCAGGTGATCTTCACCCAGCACCGCCTCAGTGTTCCGGGTCCGCCTCCTGGTCAGCCGTTCTGGCTCGTGACGCCATCCGAGGTGGCCGAAATCGCCCCGGCCCTTCGAGATCTCGATCGAGACGTCATCGGTCGTCGGTATCAAGACATCGTCGATCGCGGGTGACCGTCTATTGGCAGGGTGACTATGGCGACGAGTTAACCCGCAACGAGGTGTTTGGCTACATTGACGCGATCACCGCTCTCTACGATCGGGCGACCGCCGGCGGCCAGGGCGTTTTGAACTTGATCGCGTGAACGGAAGCGATGGGGCGCCTCCGATGATGCTGCAACCCGTTCTTTCTGCCCTGTCACGGACTCTTGAGGCTCGGCTATGAGGGGTGAGCCACGGGACTCGATGGCCGGCCTCCGGTCTTTCCTTACACGCTGGTATGGGCCGCCTGCCACGATCCCGACAGCCGCGACAGGTTCGTTGCCACAAGCACTCCGCGACTGGTATTCCTTCGAGTCCGCCTGGGGACGCCCACTCACCCAGCAGAACAGAGTCCTTGCTGCTGGCGAACTCGAGACTGTGCTTGACAAGACGGTGTTCTACGTGGAGAACCAGGATGTCTGGCTTTGGGCGTTCGGCGAAGGCGCGAACCCGGCGGTTTTTGATCGAGAGAACGCGGATGGTTCGACGTGGGCGAGCACCGGCGAACGCTTGGATGAGTTCCTCTTCCACGTCGCAGTGTTCGAGGCCGTCATGTCTGACCCGCACGTCTTGGTAGCAAACGATGTTCCTCGAAGGTTCGTCGATACCTTGACCGCCGAACTCCAACCGTGGCATTTCGTCGCCTGGTGGCCGGGCCTCGAAAGCAGACTGTGGCGTGGTGATGATGTCGTGGCGATGACCGGCGCCAACCAGTCGTCCGACACTCCCGTGACGGCCGCCAGTCGATGGTTCATCTTCGTCGGTGCCAGAACTGAACGGGCGCTCGGACATTTCGATCGCCTGGTGATTGGTTGGGACTATGACTCTCGGACAGGCTGAGGACCCTGCAAACGTGACCGAAACTCCTGGTCTGATTACTCCATGGCCACTTGACGATCAACGGTGGTTTGCGTAGTCGGCCCGGCAGCGGGCCACGGCGTCGGCCCATGCGGTGGCGGTCGTGGCGCTGATCCCGAGCAGGTCGGCGACGATGGCGGTCGGCATGGCATGCCCGGCCGCTACGATGCCGAAGCCCACCAACTACGGCCTTCTTGCCGGCCGGCGGAATGTTGGATCAGACGCAATTCCGCTCGCTCCGTGGCCTGACCTGTGGGCCTCGTGCCAGTTGTCGTCGAGCCAGGCGGTGATCTCGGAGGGGACGAATCTGACTCGGCCGCCGATCTTGTGGAACGGGATGCGCCGTTCGGCAACGAAGCGTCGGACGTGGCGTTCGGTGATGTGCAGCCAGGTGGCCAGTTCGGGGATGCCGAGGCAGGTCTGGGTCGGGTCGTAGGGGCCGGGCATGGTGTCCTCCTGTCAATGTTGGATACCTATTAACGGACGTGTGGTGGCCGCAGACGGAACGAGAATCTTGAAAGGAGGGCAACTTTTCGCCGAGTCGATGGGGAGAAGGGGCGCCCGGGAAGGCAGCGCGCTCGGGAGCGGGCGAAATGGGGATGAAGCGCGTTGGTCGGGGCGACAGTCGTCGGGGACGGCAGGTCCGGTCACAGAAGGCGGTGGGCGGTCGTGGGAGGGAGGCGTGGTCGTAAGAGGCGGTGGTTAGAAGGAAGTGGGCGGTGGGAGGCGAGAAGGGCAGTTGGTCGGAAAGGCGGTGGTCGGGGAAAGCAGGGGTGGTCGAGGAAAGCAGGGTGGGTCGGGAAAGCAGATGTCGAGGAAAGCAGGGTGGGTCGGGAAAGCAGGTGGTCGAGGAAGAGATGGTGGTCAGGAAAAGGCGGTGGTCGAGGAAGGGAAGGTGTTCGAGGAGGCGGTAGAGGGTGGCAGGGGGAAGTGGGCTTCCCCCCCAACCGTGGAGGCTGGCTGATAGTTGGTTCAGCTTCTCTCGGCCGGGTGTAGTGATACCACCCGGCTGGTTTCATCGCCCCACAGGGCATTGTGGGGGACGGTTTTCATGCCGCCTCCGTCGCTCGGGCGGCCTGAGCCGCTCGCTCGGCCAAGATGGCCTCGAACTGGATAGGTGATTTCATTTCGCAGCTGCTGTGCCGGCGGGTGCGGTTGTAGCGGTCGATGTAGCCAGCCACGGCCCGGCGGGCTTCGGCCTTGGTCTTGAACCGGTGCTTGGAGAGCAGCTCGAACTCCAGTGTCGAGTTGAAGCTTTCCGCGACGGCGTTGTCCAGGGCCGACCCGACCCGGCTCATCGACTGGGTCACTCGCAGCGCCTTGCAGGTCTGGGCGAAGAGATCGGCGGTGTACTCCGAGCCCTTGTCGGTGTGGAATATCACTCCGGTGACATCGCCGCCTCTGCACCGCGGCGGCCATCTTCAAGGCGTTGGCGGCCAGCTCGGCGTCATGGTGCTCGCCGATGGCGAAGCCCGGCAGGCGCCGGCTGGCCAGGTCTTCGACGGTGGCCAGGTACAACTTGCCCTCCTCGGTGGGATCTCGGTCAGGTCTCCACACCACTTCACGTCGATCGCCTCGGCGCCGAAATGCCGGCGGATCAGGTCCACGATCGGATCGGCCCGCTTGTCGGGCCTGGTCAACCAGTGCCGGCGGCGAGGGCCGGGGCGGGCCACCAGATGCTGGCGGGCCATGCTGGCCGCCACCGTCTTCTCGCTTACCACCCATCCCTGGTCGCGCAGCTCGGCATACACCCTGGGGCTGCCATAGGTCTCGGGGGTCCCACCGGAGTCGGCGAAGACCTCGGCCACCTTGGCGTCCAAACTCACCCGCCGTTGTTGGCGCTTGGTCGGGGGTCGGTCCCGCCACTTGTAGAACCACGACTCGGACAGGTTCAGCGCCCGGCAGGCGACGGCGTGGGGCACGCCGTGATCGGTCCTCTGGGCGGCAACAAAGGCGGCCAGGCTCACCGCGTTGCCTCCTTGACCCAAAGGACCACGGATCGCTTGAGGACATCGCGCTCCATCCGCAGCTCGGCGACCTCCCGCTCGAGCTCGTGCAGCCGGGCCCGCTCGTTCACGGTGAGACCTTCGGTCTCGCCATGCTCGATGCGGTCCTGCTTCAACCAGTTGCCCAGCGTCCCCTCGTTGATCCCCAAGTCTCTGGCGATCACGGCGATGGGCTTGCCGGTCTCCTTCACTATCCGGACAGCTCCTTCTCGGAACTCCGGGTCAAACTTCCGTCGCATCTCCCGTTTCGGCATCGCTCCTCCTCATAGGCGATGCCTCCACGGTTTTGGGGGATACCCAGAAGGGCAGTGGTCGTAAGAAGTCAGGGTGGGCGGGAGAAGGAAGTGGGCGGGAGGAAGTGGGCGGGAGAAGGTGTCGAGGGAAAAGGAAGTAGGGAGATTGTTTGACCGGTATTTGCTGTTGGTGTCTGTGGTGACAAAGGGTGTTTACAGGGGGGTGGTGGCGGGTTTATAGAGGTTGCTGTAGCAGGAAAGGCGGTGACACGTTTGCAAGCTCCGCTTGCCAATGTCACCGCTACGGCACCCGGGGAGGCGACGTGGCGTGGATGCGGATGATGGGCGCCGACAGCGTCGCCTACCACGAAAAGAACGTCGCCGGCCGCGGCGACGACCACACCGGCAAGGCGCTCGCCTACTACGGGTCCCGGGGTGAGACACCACTCACCTGGGGCGGATCGGGACGCTCAACGCTCGGCGTGGACGGGCCGGTCACCGCCGAGGCCTACCGGGCGATCTTCGGGCCGGGCGGCGCCCGACTGCCCCGCAGCGGCGCCGAGCTGGTGGCGACGCGACGTCCGGGCCTGGAGCTGGTCGTCTCACCGCCGAAGAGCGTGGCGTTGCTGGGGGCGATCGGCCGGGCCGAGGACATGCACGCCATCTGCGACGCGGAGCGCGACGCCACCATGGCCTACCTCGACGCCATGGTCCGGTCGTCGGGCGGACGCCGGGGGGAAAAGCAGACCAGGACGAAGACGGCGGGGTTGACGTGGGCGACGTCTCGGCATGCGACAACCAGGGCCGGCGACCCCCAGATCCACGACCATGTCCTGATCGCCAACGTCGTGTGGATGCGAGACGACCGGGCTGGGTGGAAGGCGCTCGACTCGGCGTTTGTCCGCGACCATCTCCACGCCGCCACCGCCATCGGCCGCCTGGCGGCGGCGAGGCGGGCGGTGGAGTTGGGGTACCGGATCGAGTTGGACTTCGGCCGCTCGGAACGCCTGGGCGGCTGGCAGATCACGGGGATCCCCAAAGAGGCAATGGAGGTGTTCTCGAAGCGGTCCCGGGAGATCGGTGACAAGGCCGGGCCTGGGGCGTCGTACACGGCGCGCAATGTCGCCGCCCGTCTCGACCGGGCCGCCAAAACCCATGAGCCGGTGGCCGACCTGGTGGCGCGCTGGCGCGATGAGCTGGCATCGGCCGGCATCGACGCCGACGACTTGGACGCCCAGGTCCGTGCCGCCGCCGCCGGCCGCTCCCAGGTCCGAGACGGTCTCAGCGAGTCGGAGCTGGCGACGGTGATCGCGGAGACGATCGACTGCGACGGTCCCCTCATCGAGACCAAGGTGTTCGACCGCGCCGATGTCATCGTGGCTGTCGCCCCGCAGCTGTACGGGCATAGCGTCGAGGACCTCGACACCGCCGTGGACGCGGTGATCGCGGACAGCCGCTGCGTCCCTCTCCTCGGCGTGGCCGGCGCCCGCAGCCAGGCCTACGCCACCGCCGCCGTCCTCGCCGCCGAAGGCCACATCGCGGAGACCGCCGAACGCCTCGCCGCGCAACCCGCGGCCCGCCTCGACCCCGAGGCCGCCGACACCGCCGTCGGGGTTCACGAGGCGGCGAGCGGGATCGGGCTCAACGCCGGGCAGCGCCACGCGGCGCACCGGTTGCTGTCCTCCGGTGCCGGTCTCGACGTGGTCGTCGGGGTGGCCGGGTCGGGCAAGACGACGCTGCTGGCCGCGGTGCGCGCCGGGTTCGAGGGCGCCGGCTACCAGGTCCTCGGCGCGGCCACCAGCGGCCAGGCCGCCCGGGGCCTGGTCGAAGGCGCCGGTATCGCCGAGTCGCGGACGGTGGCGTCGCTGCGCTGGCGGCTCGACCACGACCACATAACCCTCACCGACCGCCACGTCATCATCCTCGACGAGGCCGGCATGACCGACGACGCCGACCTCGGAGCCATCCTCGCCGCCGTCGACCGGGCCGGGGCCAAGCTGATCGTGGCGGGCGACGACCGTCAACTCGGAGCGGTCGGACCCGGAGGCGGACTCGCCGCCCTGTTGACCCGACACCCCGAACGCGTTGCCCGCCTCGACGAGAACGTCCGCCAACACGACCCCGGCGAAAGACAGGCCTTGGTCGAGCTGCGCGCCGGCAGGATCGATCACGCGGTCGCGTGGTACGCCTCCCACAACCGGATCCGCTCCGGCACCGACGGGGACGAGACGATCGGGTGGATGGTCGCCGCCTGGGCCGACGACATCGTCGCCGGGCGAGACAGCCTCCTGCTGGCCTGGCAGCGAGTCGACGTGGCCGAGCTCAACCAGCGGGCCCGGGCCGCCTACCGCGAAATCGGCTACCTGTCCGGCCCCGAGATCCAAGCACCAGGCGGGACCCGCTACGGCGCCGGGGACCGCATCGTCACCCTCCAACCCGGACCGTACGGTGATTGGGTCACCTCCGAACGGGCCACAATCACAGCCTTCCACCCCCATGCCGGCTCCCTTGATGCCGTCACCGGCGACGGGCGACGCCTCCATTTCGACCGTGACGCCACCGGCGCCGACCGGCTCGCCCACGCCTACGCGGTCACCGCCCACCGGGCGCAGGGGGCCACCGTCGACACCGCGCATGTCCTCGACGACGGCGGCGGCCGCGAACTCGCCTACGTCGCCATGAGCCGCGCCCGAGCGGCCAGCCACGTCTACACCACCGCCGTCGACCCCGCCGAAGCAGCCGAACGGATCGCGTACAGCTGGGAAGCCGAACGTCGCCCAACCTGGGCCACCGACCAAGGCCAACCGACACCAGCCGAAACCCCGCAACCCGAACCCGACACCCTCCAGCAGGTGGGCGCCGCCCTCGACGAGCGGCTCCGGCACGAGTACGACCTGCAACAACTCCGCCAAGGCACAGGCCACTGGGCCGACACGCCGGCCGGCCGCGCCGCCCTCAACCTGACCGAGGCCAAAGCCAACTACCGGCGTGCGGCCAACCACGCCGCCGACCCGGCACTCCGCCGCCGGGAACGATGCGCTGCCGACGGCGACCTCGGCGCCGCCCGCCAAGCCCTCGAGGCAGCCAGAGCCGACTGGGAAACCCACGGCCAGCCCCACGCCAGCCGGCTCGAAACCCTCATCGCCGACGCCGACCTTGCCGTTCGTCAAACCCTCGCCACACACAGAGCCCAACAAGCTCAGCGGCCGTGGGCGTCGCTCCACCACACTGGGCCTCGCCAGAGGCCCCCGAGCCGGGGCAAGGACCACGACATGGGCGTTGGCTGACCCTACTCCGCCCGGCCCCGCAGAAACGCGTCCTCCCGCGGCACTCAGGTCGGAACAATCACCACGTCGGCACTATGCCCGATCTGGACCGTGGGACGGCTAATCGTGGGGTACCGACTCGCGACCGATCGACGGGTCGGAGCGCCCCGCGCCGGGCACGCTGCGTGCACGACATCCCGTGCGAGTTGATCTTGCTGAGCAGCGCCTCTCGATCGACGCCAGTGGGGATCAAGGCAAGTGGTCGTTCAAGGCGAACTCCAGCGGCGCCCCGGTCCGGCCGTGCAGGACGTGTCCGTGCTGGTCCAGGATGCGCACCTGGCCGGGTCCACGGACGCCTACGACGAAGAAGGGGCGCTCTTGGTCGACCCGATAGGTCCGCGTCCGATGCCGGTCGACCGTCTGAACCGCGGCCACGGCAGGGCTGCAGAGTCCGCCTGTGCAGGACACCGTCTCGCCTCCATCGCCAGTGCCCGAGATGCCGGTCCCGAGTACGACGTAGCTGTCCAGCAGCTCCACCGGCGGGTCGAAGACGTCGACCCAGTTGCCGCCTCCGCTGCCGGTGCTCCTCCATTCGCCGTCCTCGTCGAGGACCAGGTGCTCTGTCTCGTCCTCGTACTCCTCGCCCGGCAGGTCGAACTCCGCAGGTTCCAGCCGGTGGATGTAGAGCATCCGCTGCGTACCGATCGTCTTGCCACGTCGCGACCGGGTAGTAGGTCCCGGGCTCGATCGCGGCCGCCGGCAGCGCAGGTAGGCCGTCGCGAAGGACATCCTCGGGCTGGAAATCGCCGTACAGGTCGTCCTCGACCGGATGGGCCATGAGCCACTCTGCGGTCGGACCGCTGATGGCCCAAAACGACTCTGTCCCTTCGTCGATGACCTCGACGCCCCAACGGGACCCACAGACGCTGCAGCGCACGGTCGCACGGCCCCGCCAGGCCACGTCGACCAGAGGTTCCCCGCAATCGCAGGTGGGCGGCTTCCGCGGCGGGCCAAGCGCCTCCAGCCGCTCCTGGAGCCAGCGCATTCCGGCTCGAGCGTCCGCTCGAAGCCGGCGATCCGCCTCGGCGACGAGGTCTTGGTCGAGTCCCATGAAGCGAAGCCGTCGACAACCAGATCGACATCGAGCATGGGGAACGAGCGTTCAGTCGAACTCGTGACGGTCGCTTGGTAGCCGACAAGGCCGCTCGCGCCCGGATCGTCGTTCTCGATCAGACCGGGCATCTCACGATGATGGCGCACCAGCGGTTGCTACGGCCTGGGTTTTGACGGCCCTTCGGTCGTTTTGCGACCCGGTGCTGAGCCCTGGGCTTGTGGCCAAGGGTACTGGCGTCCGATCCGGGCTTCGAGGACTGTCAGTTTCCTGACGCCGCCACTGTCATTGTCCCGTCGTTCTACAGCAGGCGCATCGAAAGTCCACGAGAGGGTCCAACAGACACTAGGCGTGCGGGTCGTCGGAGACGTCGCAGCCAGCCTCGTCCTTGAGGAACTTGGGAGCTCCCGCACCAGCGCCTCCGGGTCGTCAGGGCCGAGGGATTCAACGTCCTGAACGGGCACCGCGTGGGGCCCCTGCCGGCATTCGACCCTCGACCACCTGCGCCGGCCGCGCCCTTCGGAGCTGTTACGCTCACCGCCTTCTCGGGCGGTTTGGCACGCGAGGCCGGAGGAGGGACGATGCCGAGGCGTTGGATCCCAGCCAGCAAAGAGGAGACAGAAGTCCCAACCCTTAATCGCGGCGCTCGGCCGGCGGAAAACACGCGAGAGTATCTTGCGGTTGGCTGCGACGGGCTCTCACCTGCTCACCTGCTGCAATTGCAGCGCTCCGTTGGCAACGAGGTTCTCGTGCGCTTCCTTGCCGATGCGGCGGCGGCAACTGCGTCGACGACGCCCGTGCCCCAACCAACGAATGACGCGGGCACGCCGTCCCTCCGGCGTGAACCTGGGGTCACGAGCGACGACGTCACCGGCGAGAAGGAGGCGGCCTCGCCGGACGGCGGCCAGAAGTGGCAGGCCCGTGGGCCTTGGTACAACAGCCGTGAGCAGACCGGCATCGCCATCGGAGCGAGGGGGCGAGCCTCGCCGGGCGCGGGCCAGATGGGGCAGAACCTGCGGCCGGGGCTCGCGTTCGACCAGGAGCCCAGCGCCACGGCGATCGGCGGGAAGGGGCCGGCATCGCCGGTTGCGTCATCGCCGGACGGCGGCCAGAAGTGGCAGGCCCGTGGGCCTTGGTACAACAGCCGTGAGCAGACCGGCATTGCCATCGGAGCGAGAGGGCGAGCCTCGCCGGGCGCCGGCCAGATGGGGCAGAACCTGCGGCCGGGGCTCGCGTTCGACCAGGAGCCCAGCGCCGACGGTGGGCACGCCTCGATGGCCAAGGAGGCCCCGGGCCCGGCGAGTGGCGGCGCACCCGGGGCGTTGGGACCGAAGTCCAACAAGGTTGACGTCAGCTACGCCAACCTCCGATCGCGCGACGCTCAGTACGAGAACGAGTTCACGCTGGGGGCGGAGCCTCTCAAGAACGTTCACACGAATGCCCTCAAGCACGTGCAGGCCGGGACGTACCCGAGCGTCGCCGCGTACATGCAACACAACTTTGGGTGGCGTCCGGCGGACACGGCCAAGTACTTCGACAAGATTCCTGCCATCGGCACCGCCAGCCCCGACAAGCCGGTGGTGGAGGCGGTCGCTCCGCAAGACCGGGCCAACTACGAGCTCTCGGGCGGGACGACGTTCATCCGCGGCGGTGGCGTGAAATACGACACGTCGGGCTCGTACAGCAAGTTCAAGGGTGTCGGCTTCGGCATCTTCGTTATGGGCTCCAACGGCAAGATCTACGCGGGTGACCACAGAATCGGGTTGTTCCACCACTCGTCGTTACTGGCCGGCGGCGCGGTCGCCGGAGCCGGAGAGCTGAAGGTCATCGGGGGAGCGCTGAAGTGGATCACCAACAAGAGCGGCCATTACACGCCAACCGCGGCGCAGACGATCCAGGTGTTGGCCGAGCTCCAACGCCGGGGCGTCGACCTGGCCGCAGTCGACTACACCCACCTGTCCGCGAAGACCAACGTCAACAACTTTGACCCCTTCCCGGGGAAGGCCCTGGCCTTTTACACCAAGTTCAAGGACCAACCCGAGCTGGCCGACCAATAAGCTCCCCCCGTGAGCGAAGCATCCCTCTATGAGATCGTGCTGAGCTACTTGGAAGAGCGCCAGTGGCCGGTATCACCTGACCCCGACGCCTCGGCGGTGGCATTCCCGGTAACGGGCAGAAACGGAAGCTGGCTCGGCTTCGCCCGCACCCGGGAGAAGGAGCGGCAGGTCTTGGTCCACTCTGTACTGCCCCAAACCGTCCCCGAGGACCGGCGGGAAGCAATGATGGCCTTCGTGACACGGGCCAATTTCGGGACCGTCATCGGGAACTTCGAACTCGATCTCGACGCGGGCGAACTGCGGTACAAGACCAGTATCGACGTGGAGGGCGCCACCTTCGAGCCGTCCCTCCTCGGCCCTCTTCTGGTCGCCAATATGGCGATGGTCGACCGCTATATGCCGGGCATCACAAGCGTGCTGGGTGGTGGCAATCCGACGCAAGCCATCCGTGAGATCGAGGACCCGTAGCAGAAGAACGGGCCGGGGTCACTCCTCAAACCGAAGTGAGGACTTTTGGGCCTTGGTAGCTGGGATGGCCGTTGTCGGGCTCGAGGGTGGCCCAACAGCTCATCGCTGAGCTGACCCTCGCCGCCATCGCGGACCAGCCCGCAGCGACCGCAGCGCCGATATACCGGCGGACGGTGTTGCGGTCCACCAACGACAACCGCTCGATCGAACGGTGCCCCTCGCCCCGCAGCCATAGCCGCAGGACCTCTCGGATCTCATGCACTTGAACCTCCCGGAACATCGCCACTCCTGGGCCGCTCGACGGGGTCAGGTGGCGACTCAAACCTCAGCGGCGCCGCCGCTGGTGGATGCTCCGGGATGGTCCCATTACTGGCGAAGGGGTGGTCCCATGCTGCTGGCGAAACTCACCCGACGGTGGTCCCATGCCGCTGGCGGGCGACAAAGCGCCCGATTTCCTGATCTGGAATGCCATGGACACCCCGCCCCGAGATGCTGACGGCGTACGGTCGACGGATCCGGCACTCGGCGCCGCGGAGGCGACCGACCGCCGAATACCCGGAGAGCCTTGGACTCGGGCCGCGGCGGAGACGCTTCGTTTCGTAAGGAGTCCGCTGCCGTTCTGCGTCGCCCCCTACTTTGAGAGGCGTGGGGTACCACTGCTCCGGGACAGGGGAGGGGCAGGTCCTTGTGGGCGGCCTGCCGGACGTGAATCTCTCGGACGGCGACGTCTCAGGCCGAGTTCTGGACCGTCAAGTCGTAGGTCACGTCAAGTCGGAAAGTTCCCGCGGTGGCCCTGAACCGGAGGACATGTTGGCCTGCGGGAAGCGGAATGGGTCCCACCCACTCCCCCCATGCGACAGCTTCATGTGTTCCTGGGGGGAACCCCGTCGTTGAGTTTGCCCGTGCCTGGAATGCGAAAAAACTCTCCGAGGTGCCAGGGTGGATCGCGAGCGGCTGGTTATCCAACGACGCCGTCATACGGTCGGCGTCGCTGAACATGACGCGATCGCTGCCTCAGCTGACGCTCCGGGTCGCGGAAGGCAGATCGCGTTCAAGACCGGGAAGAAGATCTTCGGTCCGGAGGGCACCGTGCAAGTTCGGTGAGCGTTCCCGCCGTGAGTCCCAGCCAGAAACCATACGTCAGATGGCTGATTCTGAGCGCACGCCGCGCCCGTCGGATCGTCAATCGGGTTGGCGTCAACTGGAGACGACTCCTCCCAGTCCCACCACCGTGCCGGAAGAGGAAGGTCCTTGCCCGGTGCAGCCGGGTTCGTGGTCGTGTCGGTGAAGCTGGTCGTGTCGGTGGAGCTTCTCTTCTGGCTAGACGAGCATCCCGATAGCAAGAGGAACAGTCCAATAGCCAAACGGATGATTTTCAACGATGCCCTACGCATGATGTACAAACGCAGCTGGCTCATCCGCCGATATTCCCCTTTTTGCGCCCCCCTCAGAACAAATCATCTGTGCGCTGCTGAGCCCATTCCTGACTCACGATTCGTCGCGCCCGATCGACGGTTCCGAGTGCTCGCAATGTCCAAGCGGCATCGCCCCCTTGACGTTACAGGCGACACGCTATGGTCGCCACGCGCCCATGAGCTTCGACATCTTCTTCCAGCGGTTTCGCGGTAAGGATATTTCAGTGGGCGATGGCCGTCGCGTTGAGGCGTTCTTGGCTCCGATAATCGTCCAGCGGGACACCCAGTGGGCGGTGATCCGAACGGCGGATGGTGAGGCGTATCTGTACGGGATGGACACCCTGGGATCCAACCTCATGATCAACCATGCGTCGGGGCGAGCGATCTGGGACGTGATGTTCGAGCTCGCCTGCGCCGGTGGCTTCGTCGTAATGCCCGTGGGCTGCGGCACCTGCATCACCGAAGCGACTGAGATGTCCGACCTGCCGGATGCGGTGCCTGAACCGATCACGGTGATTCGCTCTGGTCAGGATCTGCTCGACGTCGTTGAGAACGCCTGAAGGCTCTCCCCCAAGTCGCGCGAGATCATGGCGGTCCTCTCTTGTAAGGACGGCTCGGGTGCGACGTCCAAACGGTAGGGACGATCGATGCTGCTTCTGCGACGACGCCAGGGTGCCAGATCGTCCCATCTGGGCGGTCTTTGGCGCCCAGCGCCGCACGACAAAGCAGTACCGAACGACGGTTCTTGAAGCGTCCGACGGGCCGCGATCGCCGATCGATCATCCGTCGAGATAGCCGTACCCGAGGTGGATCATCGCCGTCGTACCCTTTCGATACCGTATCCTCAACCAAGTTCTGAGCGGGAGAGACCCCATGACTCAGCGTCGACAGTTTGGACGGGTCCGACGGTTGGCTTCAGGCCGGTGGCAGGCGCGCTGACCCGGTCGGCGCGGGCCAGGATGTGCCGGCGCCCCATACCTTCGCCACGAAGGGCGACGCCCAGCGGTTCCTGACCTCGATCGAGGCCGACATGCTCAAGGGAGCATACATCGACCCGCGAAGCGGCCGGACGACGCTCACGGAATGGTCGCGCCAGTGGCTCAACGGTGACCCCGGGAAGCGGGCGACGACCCGGGCCCGCGACGAGTCGGTCCTTCGAACCCACTTCCTCCCACTCCTGGGGAACCGCCCGCTGGGGAGCATCACGCCGCTCGACGTGCGCCGCACCGTCGAGGCGATGAACGAGCGACTGGCACCCGCCACCGTGAGGACCAACCTGGCGGTGCTGGCGGCAGTCCTCAACGCCGCCGTCGAGGCGGATCTGATCGGACGATCCCCGGTCCGGGGAATCAAACTGGCGTCGGAACGTCCATCGGCGAGGGGGACCTTGTCCCTCGAGGATCTGGTCCGGCTGTCCGGGGAGGTGCCAGGCCGCTACCGCGCCCTGATCCTCCTGGCGGGGATGGTCGGGTTGCGCTGGTCGGAGGCGATCGGCTTGACCATCGGCAAGGTCCACTTCCTGTCCCGCACGATCGAGGTGTCGGAGACGATCGCCGAGGTGGAGGGGCGGTTGTCAGTCGAGGCCACGAAGACCGAATCGTCGGTCCGCACACTGAGCATTCCCGAGCCGCTGGTGGAAGAGCTGGCCCATCACCTGGCGACCTTCCGGCCCGGCGCCGAACCAACGGACCTGGTCTTCACGGGCGCCAGGGGCATGCCCCTGCGCCGGTCGTTCGCGGCCCGGGTGTTCAAGCCGGCCGTGAAGCGGGCCGGGCTCGACCCGACGTTGACGTTCCGGGGCCTTCGGAAGGTGGCGACGAGCTACATGGTCGACGACGGCGTCCACCCCCGTGTCATCCAGTACCGCCTCGGCCATGCCACTGCCAGGCTGTCTCAGGAGCTGTACGCCAAGGTGAGCGACGCCGCCGAGGTGGATGCCGCAGCCCGTCTCGGGGCACGGTTTTCATCCGCTACGGGCACGCAGCGGGCACGAAACCCAAAAGCGACTGATCGGGACATCCCCGGTCGAGTCAGAGATAGCCTCTGACCAGGGCTTTTCCGAGTGGAGGTGACCGGACTTGAACCGGCGACTTCTACGTTGCGAACGTAGCGCTCTACCGAACTGAGCTACACCCCCGCAGGAAGGGCTGAGATTACCTCACGACCCCTTGGGGCCGAGGCGTCCCGTGATGGCCTCTTGCAGCCGGGCCTGCAGGATGCTGGTGGTCAGATCGCTCCTCGTACGCTCCAGCACCGCCCGCAGGGCGTCGGCGGAACGCCGGAGGCCGGCGGTCACGGCATCGGGATAGTCGATCGTCACCAACAGGTCGTACACGTCTTCCATGTCCCCGAGCAGCCGCTCGGCGACCGCCAGCTGACCCTCCCGGAGGCGATCCAGGAGATGGCGCCGCAGCTCCGACGCCGCCTCGGCAAGGCCGTTGAGCCAGGCCGGGATGCCGACGCCCATCTCCGCGGGTCCCGGCAATGCGGCGCCGGCGACCAGCGCCGCGGTCAGTATCGCCTCGGCGTACTCCTTCTCGGCGTCGTGCACGAACCCCGCGTAGCCGATGGCGGGATGGGGTTCGACCGCCGCCTGAGCCTCGCGCAAGGCGTCACGAGCGTCGAGGGCCAGCGCCGCGGCCCGCTCCGGCTCGAGGCGGTGGATGGCCCGGATGGAGCTCCCGCAGGCCCGAATGGTCCGCCGGCACCCGGCCAGGGCGACTTCCCTGGCACCGTTGACGCCGTCCAACCGGGCACGCACGGCGACCGCGAAAGCGGCCAACTCGCCGCGGCGACCGGACGGGCCGCCCGCCTCACTCGTGACTGAGAACCGTCCCGCTAGTTGGCGGCCCGGCGGGCCAGATCAGCCAAGCCCGCCGCGGCCGGCTGGGCGTCGGCATACCGGCGGATCGGAATCGGCCCGGCCCCGGGCAGGAAGGTCAGTTTCATCTCCCGCTCGGCAGCCGCGTTGCGCATCCGTACCAGCAGCGCCACGTACCCGGCAAAGAGCACGTCAATCACCAAGTTGACCAGCCACATGATGCTGAGGCCGGGAATCATGGCCAGCAACGCGGAGCCGACGATGGCTACTACCAGACCCATGAGCACGTCGCGGCGGCGCTTCTGGGCCTGCTGACGCCGCCCCCGCCCCGCCGACACGCGGCCGTGGGTCGCCACCGGCCGGTACGGTCCGATGACCCCCGACGAGTGGGGTAGGCGCAGCCGGTTGGCTGGGATCACGGTAAGAGGCGCAGCCCGCTCCAGCACCGACAGGTGGCGCCGGAAGCTTCCGATGGAATCTCCCAGCTTTCCCTCCGTCTTCGCACGCACCAGTGGTACTGCGATGACAGCCACCCAGATTCCTGCGAGGACAAGCAGCACCACAGTGGTCAACGCTCCCCGGCCTACCCTTCCGTATTGTGGACGGTAGTTCTCTGGGCCGCTGCAATGGTGGATGCGACCTGGCCCAAGAACTCGTCTCCGTGGATTGGCAAAGAACCTAGCCGCTCGACGCGCCCGGCGCCAAGGGCGCCAACCGCAAAATGCCTAACCGGCAGGCTCGCCCAGCGATCCTTGCTCCAGCACGGCATCGATGGCGGCCAGTTCCGCGTGGCTGGCCAGGAGCGGCCCACCATCGTTGGGGGTGTTGATCAGCGGTCCGTTGAGCGGCCCCTCGGCCCGCCGCCAGACGCCGGACTTTCCGCCCACCTTCTCCCATAGCGCCAGTTCGCCGATCACCATGGACCGGTCGGCGGACTTGCACATGTCGTAGATGGTCAACCCGGCCACCGCGCAGGCCATCAGCGCCTCCATCTCGACACCTGTGCGGTCGATCGTCTCGACGCTGGATTCCACCTCGACGTTGTCGTCGCCGATGACGAAGTTGATGCTGACCGAGCCGACTAGCAAGGGGTGGCACAAGGGGATGAGGTCCGAAGTCCGCTTGGCCGCCTGGATGCCGGCGATGCGGGCCGCCCCGAGGACGTCACCCTTGGCCATGGCGTTGCTGGCCACCTTGGAGGTGGTTTCGGCCAGCATGAAAACCTTGCAGCGGGCCACGGCCCGCCGGTGGGTCGATTCCTTGGGCGTTACGTCCACCATGCGGGCCCGACCCAGGGGGTCGAGGTGCGTCAGACCACGGTCAACCATGGGGACAAGTCTAGGACGTGGCCTGTTGTCGCCTGGGATTGGGAAAAAATGCCCGTTCCGGCCGAGCCGGTCAGGCGCAGCGGGCGTGGTAGCAGAGGCGGACCCCGCGCCGGGGGAGCACCTCATCGGTCAACTCGGCGCAAGGGACGGTCGACTCCTCGCCCCAAGTGGTCCAGCGCTCCACCATCCCGGTACTGCTGTGGGCAAATACCGCCCGCAGCTCGGCCCGGCCCGACGTCACACATTGCAGCGCCCGCTCGCTGATCGGGGCACACAACCAGGTGGCGGTCGTGGTATGGGCGATCACGTACCGGCAGCCCCGGTCGTCATGCGCCGAGAACACTTCCTCGGGCATCAGGACTTCATCGATCTGCAGCGTCTCCCGCAACTTCATGACCGCCCGCTCCCTAGGCCGGCCGGGCCCCGTTGCCCGGCTGCTCAGTGGGAAATTTCGGCAGAACTGCCGGAAAGCTTGATGCTCCGCGGAACTAGCCGCCGATCTGGCTCATCGACCGGGCGGGGCGTATGAAATGGACCTGGTTGATCGAATGCCCGGCCCACTTGCCCGCCACGTTGGCGGCGATGGCAGCCGCCAGGTCGTCGTCGCTCCCGTCGCCTCGCAGGATGGGGCGCAGGTCGGTCTCGTCGACCGCGAACAGGCAGTTCCGCAGCTGCCCCTCGGCCGTCAGCCGGACCCGGTCACAGGCCCCGCAGAACGGCTCGCTGACGCTGGCGATGACCCCGATCTCGCCGCCGCCATCCTGGAACCGGTACCGCTCCGCGGGCGCGCTCCCCCGGCCGCCCACCGGCTCCAGGGGGAAGGCGGCGTCGATGGCGGCCACGATCTCGGCGCCCGGCACGACCCGGTTGGCCGACCACTCGTCGGAGGCGTCCAGGGGCATGAACTCGATGAACCGCACCGTCACCGCATGCTGGCGCCCGAAGCGGGCGAAGTCGACGATCTCGTCGTCGTTGATGCCCCGCATCAGGACGCAGTTCAGTTTCACCGGCGCGAAGCCGGCGGTCACCGCGGCCTCGATCCCGTCGAGCACCGACTCCAGGGCGTCGCGCTTGGTGATGGCGAGGAACCGCTCCCGCTGCAGCGAGTCGCAACTGATGTTGAGCCGCCGCAACCCGGCTCGATACAGATCCTCGGCCATGAGCCGCAGGCTGGCGCCGTTGGTCGTCATGGCCAGGTCCGGGGAGGGGCCGCCGGTGACCCCGCCCACCCGCAAGGCGGCCAGTTTGGCGACGAGGAGGGGGAGGCGGGCCCTAACCGTCGGTTCGCCGCCGGTCAGGCGGATGCTGTCGATGCCGTAGCGCTCCACGCACACCCGGGCCACCCGCTCGATCTCCTCGAAGGTGAGGATGTCGGTACGGGGCAACCACACCATGCCCTCTTCCGGCATGCAGTACTGGCACCGGAAGTTGCACCGGTCGGTGACGGAGATGCGCAGGTCACGGACCACCCGCCCATACGAGTCGACCAGAGCATCGCCCATAGGTTTCAGGCTATCGATTCCTCGCGGCTACCCCAACAGGAGCAGGTCGACGTCGCCGCCTGGCGGAATGCCGTCCCCGTCGGGCACCAGCGCCAGGGCGTTGGCGAGCGCCATGGCCCGCAACAGGTGCGACTCCTGGCCCCCCGTCGAGCGGACGTGGAACCGGCCGTCGGCGGCGTCGGCCGCGGCCAGGACCCGGTTGAAATGGAGCTTGCCGTCGGCGTGCCGGGAGAAGCCTTCATCGGCCACCCCGAGCACCCGGGGCCGGTCGAGGTCGGCTCCCGCGAAGCCCATCATCTGGCGCAGCCCGGGTCGGGCGAACAACTCGAAGCTCACCATGGACGACACCGGGTTGCCGGGGAGCCCGAAAACCGGGGTGTCCTCGACCATCCCGAAGGCCAGCGGTTTGGCGGGGCGGATGGCCACCTGCATCCACTCCATGTCCCCGATCTGGTCCAGCACCTTCTTTACGAAGTCGAAGTCGCCCATGCTCACCCCGCCGCTGGAGATCAGGGCGTCGCAGGTCTGCACGCCGCGGGAGATGACACCGCGGATCTCGTCCTCGTCGTCGCGGGCGGTGCCCAGGTCGACGGCCTCGAAGCCCGACTGGCGGCACAAGCTCAGGAGCGTCAAGCGGTTGGTGTCGCGGATCTGACCCGGCTGCAGGGGTACCGAGCCCTGGACGAGTTCATCACCGGTCGAAAGGACGCCGACCCGGGGGCGGCGGTACACGGCGATTTTTTCCCACCCGATGCTGGCCAGCACACCCAGATGCCCGGGACCCAGGATCGTCCCGGCCGGGAACACCTCCTGGCCGATGGCGATGTCTCCGCCGGGGTGGCGGATGGCCGCCCCGAGCCGGCTCGGGGCGCCGACGAGCACATATTCGCCGTCGGTCGTGGTCACCTCGACGATGGCGATGGCGTCGGCGCCCTCCGGCATGGGGGCGCCTGTCATGATGCGCACCGCTTCGCCCGGTCGGACCGGGCGGTCGGGGTTGGCGCCCGCGGCCACCGTGGCCACGACCAGCAGGCGGGCCGGGTGGTCGGCACTCGCCCCTTCGGTGTCCGCGGCCCGAACCGCGTAGCCGTCCATGGCGGTGTTCGGAAACGACGGGACGTTGTCGTCGGAGATGACAGCGGTCGCGGTGACGCAACCCAAGGCGTCGCCGAGCGGCGCCTCGACGACCGGCAGCCGACGGCACCCGGCCATCACCTTGGCTCGGGCCGCTTCGAGCGGGATCATGCCAGGCCCTCCCGGCGGACCACCTCGGCCAGAAAGGCACGGAAGCCGGGGCCGAGATCTTCGCGCTCGAGCGCCAACTCGACGGTGGCCCGGAGGTAGTCGAGCTTGTTGCCCACGTCGAAGCGGCCGTCGCGGAAGGTCCAGCCGTAGACCGCCTCGTCGCCGAGGAGCAGCTTGATGCCGTCGGTCAGCTGGATCTCGCCGCCCTTGCCGGGCTGCACCTGGTCAAGGGCGTCGAAGATCGACGGCGTGAAGACGTAGCGCCCCATCACGGCCAGGTTGGAGGGGGCGGTTGCCACCGGCGGTTTCTCGACGATGTCCAGGATGCGCACCAGATGCTCGTCGAGGAACTCGGGGGTGGCACAGCCGTACAACTGGATCTCGCTGGGCTCGACCTCCTTCAGCGCCACGACTGAGCCGCGGTGGGTGTCGAAGGCCTGGAGCATGCTGTCGAGCACACCGGCCCGCTCGTGCATGATGTCGTCGCCCAGCATGACCACGAAGGACTGGTTGCCGACGTGTTTGCGGGCCGTGGCGACAGCGTGGCCGAGACCTTTGGGCTCGCCCTGGCGGACATAGTGGATTTCGGCCATCCCCGCGATGGCCTGCATCTCCTTCAGCTGCTCGAACTTGCCGGCTTTCTCCAGGTAGTACTCGAGCTCGAATGACCGGTCGAAGTGGTCCTCCAGGCTGCGCTTGCCCCGGCCGGTGATGATGAGGATGTCGGTGATCCCGGACCGGACCGCTTCCTCGACGACGTACTGGATGGCGGGCTTGTCCACCAGGGCCAGCATCTCTTTGGGCTGGGCCTTGGTCGCGGGCAGGAACCGGGTGCCGAGGCCGGCCGCCGGTATCACGGCCTTTTGCACAGTCGCAGGCATCACGAAAAGTATTACGCAACCAGGGCGGGTTCTTGGCCGCTGCGCAGGCGGGCCAGGTTGTCGCGGTGGCGGATCACGATGATGGCCGACACCGCGGCCAGGGCGCCCCGCTCCCCCCGGGGCCGGCGCAGGGCGGTGGCCGCGAGCGGGAGGGCGGCGGCCAGGATCATGGAGGCCAAACTGGGCCGGCGGGTGGTCTTGGCCAGCACCGCCCAGGCCACCGCGCTGAGCCCAGCCAAGGGCGCGTCGAGCACCAGCAGCATCCCGGCGGTGGTGGCGACGCCCTTGCCGCCCAGTTTGGGATTGGTGGGCGGGAAGCAGTGGCCGAGCACCGCAGCGACCCCACAGGGGGGACCGAGGCTGCCCTGGGGAGCGGCCAGGCGGGCGCCGGCGAAGGTCGTGAGCGCCCCTTTGGCCACGTCGACCACCGCCACCACGGCGGCCGCCCTGGGGCCGGCCACGCGGTAGGTATTGGTGGCGCCGGGGTTGCCGGACCCCTCCCGGTGGATGTCCCGCCCCCGGGCTCGGGCGACCAGCTCTGCGGTCGGGAAGGCTCCAGCCAGGTAGGAAGCGACCAGCATCGCCGCGGTTCGTGGCACGGAACTCACCAGGCGGCCATGCTAGAAGTTGCTGGTACTCGGTAAACTTGGCACTCACCGTTGGAGAGTGCTAATCAGCAGGAGCGGTCCGGAGGAGCGAGGGTTTTCGATGCCGACATACGAGTACGCGTGCAAGTCGTGCGGGCAACACCTCGAGCTCCAACAGTCATTCACCGACGACGCCCTCACGACCTGCCCCACCTGTGGCGGTTCGCTGCGCAAGGTGTTCGGCAATATCGCCATCTCCTTCAAGGGGTCGGGGTTCTACAGCACCGACAACCGCTCGGTGGGCAAGGCGGGGGGGGCCGGCGGAGGCGCCGACGGGGCGCCGAAGCCCGAGGCGGCGGGCGATTCGAAGTCCGACTCCGGTTCCGGGTCGGATTCGTCGAAGTCGGCGGCCGCCGAGGGGTCGTCGAAGTTGGAGTCCAAGCCTGAGGGCGGGTCTTCCAAGCCCGATGGCGGGTCCTCCAAGTCGGAGTCCGGCTCGGGGACGTCGGGCTCGGGCGAAAAGAGCAAGGCGGCTGCCAGTTAGGTCCGCCTTAGGCTGGGGCGATGTCCGCCGGAGCCGAGATCGCCGTCATCGGGGGCTCCGGCTTCTACGCCTTCTTGGGCGACACCCGCCAGGTGGCGGTGCACACCCCCTACGGGGCGCCGTCGGCACCGGTGACCATCGGCGTGGTCGGGGACCGGCCGGTGGCCTTCCTCCCCCGCCACGGCCTGGCCCACCAGTACCCGCCCCACCGGGTCAACTACCGGGCCAACATCTGGGCGCTGCGCTCCCTCGGCGTGCGCCGCATCATCGCCCCCTGCGCGGTCGGATCGCTGCGGCCGGGCATCGCCCCGGGCGACTTCGTGATCCTCGACCAACTGGTCGACCGGACGTGGGGCCGGCCCGACACCTACGTGGACGGTCCGGTGGTGGGCCATGTCAGTTTCGCGGACCCCTACTGCCCCGAGCTCGGCGACATCGTGGCCGCGGTGCCGCCGCCGGCGGGCGTGACGGTGCACCGGGGCGGCACGGTGGTGGTGATCCAAGGGCCGAGGTTCTCCACCCGGGCCGAGTCGCGGTGGTTCCGGTCGGCGGGCTGGGAGGTGGTCAACATGACCCAGTACCCCGAGGCCTACCTGGCCCGGGAACTGGGCCTGTGCTACTGCGGCGTGGCCCTGGTCACCGACTACGACACCGGCCTCGAGGGGGTGGAGGGAATCGAGCCGGTCACCATGCAGCAGGTTTTCGACACCCTGGCCGCCAACGTGTCGCGGACCCGGGACCTGCTGCTGGCGGCAATACCCGCCATACCGGCGTCGCCGGCGTGCCACTGCCGCGAGGCCCTGGGGGCGGGGCCCTTCGCTCCGAGCTAGCGCCCCAGCAACCTATGACGCACCAGTGGGTGGCGCAGGGAGTGCCGCGAAATCAGGCCGGCTAGCCGGCCTCGGGCATGCGGGATACGTCACCATCTTCGCCGGGCCCATTTTCGACCGACCGATAGTTCCAGTGGGGAGGCGGGGCGTAGGCGGCCATGGAGGCCATCCAGCGCTCACCCTCGCTCATTTCCTTGAAACGCATTTGCGGCGCCGCTGGTTCGGAACGCACGACGGCCAGCTCCAGATGAATCGGAGGCTCGGGACGTTGGCGCGTCAAGGAGACGGTATTCAGGGTGTGAAACTTTTCTTGAACCCAGAGATCGATGTCGGCGAGCACAATGAGCCCGGCCAGGCCGGCCGTACCGACCGCGATAATGAGCACGACCGCATAGAGATTCATCAGTTACGCCTCCCGCATGAGTTCCTGGCTGCCTCTACGGGGCGGACGGGAGCGGTGGATGACCGCCTTGGCGACTATGTCCGGGGGGCATCCACCAACGCCCGCCCCCGGGGCGCCGAGCGGTCAGAGCACCGTGAACAGGACGAAGAACACGCCGGCCACCAGGCAGTAGAGCCCGAAGGGGGTGAGCGTCTTGGACTTGAAGTACTGGGTGAGGAAACGCACCGAGGCGTAGGACGCCAACCCGGCCACCACGCTGCCGGCCAGGACCTGGCCCCGGATGCCGTCGCCCAGGGGGCCGAAGAGGTCGGGCAGCTTGTAGACACCGGCCGCCAAGATGACCGGGGTGGCCAGCAGGAAGGCGAACTTGACGGCGTCCTCATGGTCGAGGCCCCGGATGAGCCCGGCCACCATGGTGATCCCCGACCGGCTGATCCCCGCCAGGAGGGCCAAGCTCTGACCGACCCCGATGATGGCGGCCTCCTTGTACTCCAGCGTGTCCAGGCGCCGGCCGCCGTCGGCTTCCAGTCCCTCGCGCGCCGCCAGGGCCTTGACCTCGGAGCGCTGGCGGATTCGCTCGCCGGCCAGCAGGATGAGCCCGTTGACGGTGAGGAAGATGGCCGCCGCCAGGGGCTTGCTGAAGACGACCCTCAGCGGATGCTCCAGTACCAGCCCCAGCACGCCGACGGGAATGGTCGCCACGACTATCAGCCACGCCAGGCGCTCGTCGGCCGTCTCCACCTTGCGGGTCCGCAGGGTCCGGAGGAACGCCCCGATGATGCGCACCCAGTCCTTGCGATAGAAGAACAGCAGGGCGAGTGCCGAGGCGCAGTGCAGGCCCACGATGAACGCCAGGTAGAAGCTTTCTGGTTTGGACTGGGCGGTGACCAGTTCCTGCCACCCGAACAGGCTGGGGATCAGGACCGCGTGACCGAGGCTGGATATCGGGAACAGCTCGGTGACCCCCTGCACCAGGCCGATGACGATGGCCTGCAAGAAGCTGAGGGGATGGGCGGCGGCGAGCAGCACGGTGAGAATCGCTTTCGGGCGGCAGGGGTCCGGGGAACGCTTCCGGGCGAAGTTAGCCGACCTCACCCGCCCCGCCGGAGCGGGCCCGACCGCTTCCGGAGTGCTTCACGCCCCGACCACCGGCTGGCCCGGCGGGCACGCCACCGGGTCCCAGGCGGCCGGCTGGTCGGTGGCGGAGCTGACCGGCTGGTGACCCGAGGACGCCGCGGTGCTCGTCGATGCGCCCGAGGAGCGCCCCGACGGGGGCGAGGTGGGCGTGAGGGCGACGGGGTTGGCCGAGGCAACCGCCAGCGACGTACCGGTATCGACGGTGACGGTACCCGCGTCCACCCGGGGGTCGGACTGCATCATCACCGCCCCTGACAACGACTGCAGCAACGTCTCCGCCTGGGCCAGTCCGTCGGGGCCCGGGTGGTAGCGGACCATGGTCTCCACAGTGCTGGCGGGCGGAGTCCCGGAGCCTGCGTTGGCGGCTTTGAAGCCAAGGGAGCTCAGGGCGGCCACCGCGGTCGCCGCCTGATGGGCCACGTTGGAGATGTTGCGGACCTGGACGGTGATCGACGACGGATCGACCTTGGGCAGCGGACGGCCCGCCCACTGGGCGATGACCTGGTGATCGAGCGGTTCCACCGGGAAGTCCACCTGACCGTACGCCCCGCCGCCGTAGCGGTACTGGGCGTCGGGGAGCACCGTGACGGGCAGCGTCATCTGGGGCACGGTGGCCAGATTGATGCGCCGGAAACTCTTCACCAGCGGGATCAACAGGGACTTGAGGCCCTCGTCGATGGTCACCTGGCTGATCAGCGCCCCCACGATGTTGTTGAGCTTCCCGAGGTCGGTGGTGACGCCCTGGGCGGTCACGGTGGCGGCCAGCACCTGCAGGAAGGTGTGATCCCGGCGGATCCTGGCCAGGTCCGACTGCTGTTCCTGGGGCCAGCCGGCCGGCGCCGAGGGGTCGCCCGTCGCGGTGAGGTACTTGAGATGCCGGGAGCGGACAACCGCCAGGGCGGTCGAGCCGTTGAGGTGGAGGCAACCGCTGTGGTAGATCCGCAACGCCGCGTCGATGTCGTACAGCTGGGTCGGGAAATACATGTTGACACCGCCCAGGGCGTCGACGGTGCGCTGGAACCCGTCGAAGTTGATCTGGATGTAGTGGTTGATGGGGATGCCGAGGTCGTTCTGGATGGTCGTGATGAGCTGGGCGGCACCGTCGCTGTACTGGTAGTTGGTGCCGTTCAGGGCGCTGTCGATCTTGCCTACCGCGCCCGCGATGTTCCTGGGCGGCAGGGGTACGAACAGATCCCGGGGGATCGACAGGAGCGCCGCCCCGCCGGTCTTGGTGTCCAGGTGCAGGATCATGGTGACGTCGCTGTGCGACCCGCCCGCCTGATCGGGGGTGCCGAACTTGGCCGCCTCGGCGGGGTCGAGCCCGACCCGGCTGTTGTCGCCGACCAGCAGGATGTTCATGGTGCCGTCCGCCGAGGCCCCGGGACCGCCGGTATTGAAGGGCAGGTTGGAGATGGTCTTGATCTGATCCAGGCGGTAGCGGGCGTAGCCGTACACGGCGCCGATGGCCACCAGGCTCATCACGGTCACCACGTTGACGCCGACCAACAGCCGCCGGGGCCAGCGGCGCGGCGGGACGAGCCTGCGGGCACGGTCGGCTTGCCCCTCGCGCGGTCCGTTCAAGCGGGGTGAATATTACCGACAGGTTGCGTCAGATCCCGGCACCCTCGCCGCCCGCCTCGCCAATCTCGGTCATGATGGCTCGGTGTCCGGGCGCGGTGCGAGCGGGCCGAAGATTCCGATCTACACGCCGCTCATGCTGACATCGCCGATCGCCAGCGTCAGCCCCGCTGCCGACGACGGCAGCCGCTCGAGGTCGTTGCCGATGGCGACCACGTCGAGCAGCATCCGCTGGATGGTCGAGGCGATGGTGAACTCCCGCACCGGCTCGGCGAGTTGGCCGTCGCGAACCATCATCCCCTCGGCACCGACCGAGAAGTCACCGCTCACCGTGTTGACACCCGAGTGGACCCCGGAGATCGACTGGACCATCAGCCCCTCGCCGACCGCGGCCAGAATGTCCTCGGGCGACTGGCTCCCCGGCGTCACCGCCACCGCCCGGGCCCCGACCCCGGGACCGCTCTTGAACCCGGCCCGGACCGCGGAGCCCGTCGAGGCCCGGCCCGCCCGGCGCCCGGCATAGGTGTTGTACAGGAACCCTTGCAGGACGCCGCCCGCGATCAGGACGTTGCGCCGGCACGCCAGCCCCTCGGAGTCGATCCGGGCCGCCCCGAACGATTCGGGATCGGTCGGGTCATCGACCAGGGTCAGACTGGGGATGGAGACGGCCTCACCCAGGCGCTGGGCGAACAACGACCGTCCCTTGAGCACCGCCTCGCCGTCCAGGGTGCCCGCCAAGATGGCCAGCAGGGTGGCCGTGATCCGGGGTTCGAGCACCACCGTGACCCGGGCCGAGGCGGGCTTGCGGGCGCCCAGCAGCCGGGTGGAGCGCAGGACGGCGTCGGCCGCCGCAACCTCGAGCGAGACGTCAGAGGGGGCCCGGCCCACCGAGTAGCCGGCCCCGGTCTGGGTGTCGGCGCCCTCGCCGGCGATGGCGTAGGCGGAGACATAGCACGAGGTCCGCCGGGTCGTCCCCGCGATACCGGTGCTGGTGGCGACTGCCGATTCGCTGGCCGAGTCCCCCCAGTAGGAGGACTCCACCTGGCGGATGCGGGGGTCGCCGGCGCGCACCAGGCGCTCCAGTTCCAAAGCGAGGTCGATCTTCTTCTCGGTGGGAAAAAGGGCGAGCTCGTCGCGCCATAGGTCCAGGGGTGCCGCCTCGACGCCGTCGGGGGCCGCCAGGCCCAGGTGCTCGTCAGGGGTCCCGAACCCGGCATTGTCCCGCGCCTCTTCCAGGGTCTCGGCCACCACCTCGTCGTCGAGGGACCCGGCGTAGGCGAAGCCCTGGCGGCACCCGGAGATGATGCGGATGCCGACGCCGGCCGACTCCGCCACCGACAACGACTCCACGTCGCCCCCGAACACCTTGACCTCGGTCGACTGGCCCCGGGCCGCGTAGGCCTCCACCTGCTCGCCAGGGCGGGCCCAGCCCGCCACCCGGGTGGCGATATCGAGCAGTTCGCTCACGCCGCGGTACCGCCCACGGTCAGGGCCCGGACCCTGAGGGTGGGCTGGCCGTCGCCGACCGGGACCCCCTGACCGTCCTTGCCGCACGTGCCCGGGGAGCCCATGGCGAAGTCGTTGCCCACCACGTCGATATTGCGCAGCACTTCAGGTCCGCTGCCGATCAGGTTGGCGTCGCGGAGGGGTTCGGTGATGTGGCCGTCGGTGATCAGGTAGGCCTCGGTCATCCCGAACACGAAGTCGCCCGTCGCGGTATTGACCTGGCCGCCCCCGAGCTGGGCTACGTAGACGCCGTTGGGCGTCTGGCGGATGATCTCGTCGGGGTCCTCGGTCCCGGCCACGACGTAGGTGTTGGTCATCCGCACCATGGGGAGGTGCTGGTAGCTCTGGCGGCGGCCGTTGCCGGTGCTGTCGCGGCACTCCTTGCGGGCCCGCAGCCAGTCCCACATGTAGTCGGTCAGGACACCGTCGTGGATGAGGACGTTGCGCCCGGCCGGGTGACCTTCGTCGTCGATGGCGAGCGCCCCCCACTCGGGACCCATCGTCCCGTCGTCGACCAGGGTCACCAGGGGGCTGGCCACCTGCTCACCGCGGCGGCCCCGGAACACCGAGGCGTCCCGGCCCACCAGGTCCGCCTCCAGCCCGTGACCGCAGGCCTCGTGGAACAAGACCCCGCCCCCGCCGCTCTTGATGACCACCGGGACGGCCCCACTGGGGGCGGGCCGGGCCGACAGCTTGGTCAGGGCCCGGGAGGCAGCCGAGCGGGCCAGCTCCTCCACGTCGTAGCGATCGAACAGCTCCCAGCCCACGGTGGCCCCGACCGACTCCCGGCCGGTCTGCATCCCGGTGTCTCCGAGCGCCACGCAGCTGATCGCGAAGCGGGTCTTGACCTGGTCGTCGGAGGCCAGCACGCCGTCGCTGTTGGCCACCAGGATCTGGCGGCGGCCGTCGGCATACACCGCGCTGACCTGGCGAATGGCGCCGCCGGCCGATCGGGCCACCTCGTCGGCCCGGCGCAGCAACTCGACCTTGGCCGCCTTGGGCACCGTCTCGGGAAGGACGGTCACGGCGTTGGGGGCGGTGGCGCGGACCCGGGAAAGGGCGACCCGGCGCACTCCCCCGCCGCCGCCTCGAGCGGCGGCCGAGGCGGCTCCGGCGGCCGTCCGCAGGCCCGACTCCGAGAGGTCGGCGGTGTGGGCGAAGCCGGTTGTCTCGCCGACCACGACCCGGATGCCGGCGCCGCGCTCGCGCCCCGAGGTGAGCTCCTCGACCCTGCCGTCGTCGAGGCGGGCCACGTTGTTGCGGCGGTCCTCGGCGAACACCTCGGCGAAGTCGCCGCCCGTCCGGAGCGCCTCGGTCAGGACCCGCTGCAATACCGCCTCGTCAATCATCAGGCGAGGGTAACAAGCGGGTGTGACTACCGACTGCCGAGGAACTCCGACATCACCGACCACCAGTCGTCGGGCTGCTCGAACTGGGGGCAGTGGCCGGCCAGCCCGATGACGGCGAAGTCGGCGTCGGGAATGGCTCCGGCCAGCTCCCCGCACTGCTGCAGGAACGTCTCGTCGAACGCCCCCACGATGACCAGGGTGGGCACTTCGAGCTTCTCCAGTTGGGGCAGCCGGTCGGGCTGGCTCAGCATCTCCGCCGACACCGCCACCCACATGTCATCCGACGCCGCCAGCAGCTTGTTGTCGCAGAACGTGTCGTACCCGGGACGCCGGGCCAGCAGGCGGCGGTGGGCCTGGGTGTCGAGGGGACCGGGGCCGAAGTCCTTCTGGGCCTGCAGCAGCGCCTTGGTGCCTCCGGCCCGCACCACCTCCCGGCCCAGACTCACCAGCTCCGCGTCGATCCCGTCGGGTCGCCGGTGGGTGGTTCCCATCAGGACCAAGCCGTCGAGCCGGTCGGGGGATTCGATGGCGAACAGCTGGGCGACCATGCCGCCCATGGAGTGGCCGAACAGCACCAGCCGGTCCCACCCGAGGTCGTCCACCACCGCCTCGACGTCATCTTTCATGAGATTCAGGGAGTAGTTCTCCTCGCCCCGGGGGTGGCCGCTGGCCCCGTGGCCCCGCATGTCGAATGCGACCGCATGCCACCCCGCCTCCGCGAAGCGGTCCAACCACTCACTGAAGTCCTCCTTGGCCCCTGCGAAGCCGTGCAGCAGCAGCAGATGCTTGGGCAGCCCGGCTCCCGCCTCGGCGATCGCGAGATGGGTCCCTCCGACCTCAACTTGGCGGGTTTCCACCGGTCTTCCTCCTGTCAGGTGGGCACAGTGACCGCAGGCGCGGGCACTCCGAAGCTAGCGAAATCGACATCAGTGGCAATCGTGGCCCCGTCCACCCGGGTCGGAGGGGTGACGGCTCTGAAGCTGAAATCGGCCGGGACCTCGATGCGCCGCAGCCGCAGCCGGCTGTCGATCCACACGTCCATCTGGAACAGGGCGCGGCGCCCCCCGAGGACGGCGCGCACGGCATCGCGGCGGGCCGGCGGCGTCGTCTCGATCGCCTGCTGCGGATCCACGGTCAGGGTGTAGCCAATGGTCGAGGCGCCGTCGACTTCGCCGCCCCCGTTGGAGAGGATGTGGACCGTGCCCCGGACCAGATCGATGTCGGCCCAGGGATCACCGCTCGGGAGCACCTTGGGGACGGCGGTGCCGAGAGCCGTGTAGCGGGGAACGGTCGGGGCCTTGACGGACCCCTGGCCCCCGACGATGACGAGATCCACCGCCTTGGGGTAGCCGGGCGCCAGCAGCGCCAAGCGGCCGTCGTGGGCGTTGAGATCGATGACGCCCTGGGCGTTGGCGGTAGGGGCGGTGATGATGACCCGGGCCGTCCCCGCGGCCAGGGTGACGTCGGGGGCCTTCCCGACGACGATATCGGGAGCGCCGATGGGGCCGCCCGATTTGTCGCCGCCACAGCCGGCCAAACCACCTAGGGCGGCCAAGAGGGCGCCGAGTACCAGCAATCGCCCTGCTATTGCGCGCACAGTCCCACTAACCTAGGCAGATCGGCCGGAGGAGGCAGATGCGACCGCATCGCCGGGCTTGGTCCATAGTTCGGGTTCTGTTGACGATCGCGATGCTCGTGATCCTCGTGAGCCGCGTCGACGCCCGGACCATCCTGCCGGACTGGGATTTCAACCATGTGGGCTGGCTGTTGGTGGCCCTGGTGGTCACGCTGGTCGGGATCGTGCTGGCGTCGCTGCGGTGGCAACGGGTGATGACGGCCCTGGAGCTGCGGCCCCCCATGTGGCGGCTGTTGTCCACCTACCTGGCGGGATTGTTCGTCAGCAACTTCCTTCCCACCACCATCGCCGGTGATGCCCTGCGGGTGAGCCGCATCTCCTCCGACAACGGCGAGGCGCCCCGGACCTTCGCCTCGGTGGTGCTGGAGCGCCTGACCGGCTGGGCCGTCCTGCCCCTGCTCACCCTGGTGGCGCTGGTCATCAACCCGACGTTGCTTCACCTGCCCGGCGGTAGCCGCTCGATCCGGCTGGCCATCATCGTGTCAGCGGTCACCCTGTCGCTGCTGCTGGTGATCCTGGCGGTGGCGGGTCATCCGAACTTGGGGGGCCGGTTGGCCAGCCATACCGGCTGGAAGCGCTTCACCGGTGCCATCCACCTCGGGATCGGCAAGTTCCGCCGCCGCCCCGAGGTGGCCGCCCAGGTGCTGGCGGCCGGGGTCGGCTACCAGCTGGCAGTGGTCGCAGCCGCCTTCGCGGCCGGCCACGCCTTGGGCCTGACGGTGGGCTGGACCGCCTTCATGGCGTTCATGCCGGTCGTCGCCATCGTCCAGGTCCTCCCGTTCCCGACCATCGGGGGCCTCGGGCTGCGGGAGGGAGCGCTGGTGCTGTTCCTCGCCCCGCTCGGGGTCAACCAGAGCCAGGCCATCGCTCTCGGCCTGATGGTGTACGGGATCAACCTGACCGTGAGCCTGCTCGGGGCGCCCGCCTTCGCAGTGGGCCGGCGGGGTCCTCGGGCGGCCGCCGTCGCCGCCTAGATGTGACCATCCGCACGCTGGACGCCCCGCCCGCCCAACCCAGCCGGACCCCCAAGCTGCGGTGGTGGCGCGAAGCGCTGTACGGCCTGGTCTTCTACGGGGCCTACACCCTGGTCCGCGACCTCCACGGCACCCGCCCAGTGTCGAAAGCCCATGCCTTCGCCAACGCCGAGAAGATCGTGGACCTGGAACGGTGGTTCGGCCTGTTCCAGGAGCAGCGCATCCAGTCGTGGTTCATCCACTCCCGCCTGGTGATACACACCCTGGACGACTTCTACGGCACCGCCCATTTCGCCATCACCCTGGCTGCGCTGGTGTTCCTTTTCCGACGCCGGCCGGCCCGCTATCCGCTGTGGCGGAATACGCTCGCCATCACCACTGCACTGGCCCTCATCGGGTTCGCCTTTTTTCCCCTCCTGCCGCCGCGACTCCTGCCGCCCAGCTACCAGATCGTGGACACGCTGCGCACCGTCGGGGGGTTCTGGTCCTTCGACTCCGGTCCCATGAGCGCCGTCTCCAACCAGTACGCCGCCATGCCCAGCCTCCATTTCGCCTGGGCCCTGTGGTGCGCCGTGGCCCTGGCGCCTGCCGTCAAGCACCGCGGCGCTCGAGTCGCGGTGTGGTGCTACCCGCTCGCCACCCTCTTGTGCATCGTCGTCACCGGCAACCACTACCTGGTCGACGCCGTGGGCGGGGCACTGACGCTGGCGGCCGGCTACGGCGGGGCCCGCCTGATCCACGCTGCGCTCCGCCGGGACCCCACCAGCCCCTAGCCGTGGTACCGGATCCGGCCGCGGGTCGCTTACGCTCGCAGCGCCATGGCTCTCGGCTCCACCACCGCCGCCCCCGTGTTCCTGGCCGAGATCGGCGCCCGTATCGACACTCGGATGTCCGCCCTGCTCGGCGCCGACCTCGAGCGCTGGTCGGCCGTCGACGCCGACCTGGCGCCGCCGCTGGAGTCACTGCACCGGCTGCTGGTGGCCGGGGGCAAGCGGCTGCGCCCGGTGTTCTGCCACTGGGCCTTCGTGGGCCTCGGCGGTGACCCCGCCGACACCACGCTGGTCGACGCCGGGGCGGCCCTGGAACTGCTCCACATCTTCGCCCTGATCCATGACGACGTCATGGACGCGTCGGCGCGGCGCCACGGCAGCGAGACCATCCACGCCCAGTTCTCCCGGCGCCACGAGGAGGAAGGCTGGCGGGGGGAACCACGCCGCTTCGGTGAGGGGGTCGCGATCCTGGTTGGTGACCTGGCCTTCGTCTACAGCGACATGCTGCTGCGCGGGGCCCCGCCGGAGGCGTGGCGGGTGTTCGACGAGCTGCGGCTGGAGGTGAACGTGGGCCAGTACCTCGACCTCATGGGCACCGCCCGGGGCAACGCCTCACCGGAGCTGGCCCGCCGGGTGTGCCGTTACAAGTCGGCCAAGTACACCATCGAGCGCCCGCTGCACCTCGGGGTGGCGCTGGCCGCTCCGGGGCGACTGCCGGCGCTGGCCCCCGCTTTCAGCGCCTACGGCCTGCCGCTGGGGGAGGCGTTCCAGCTGCGCGACGACGTCCTCGGCACCTTCGGCGACCCCGAGGTCACGGGCAAGGCGGTAGGCGACGACCTGCGGGAGGGCAAGCCCACCTTGCTGTACGCCCTGGCCCGCCAGCGTGCCCGTGGGTCCGACGCCGAGCTGCTGGCCCAACGCTTCGGGGCCCCCGACCTGTCTCCGGGCGAGGTGGAGACGATCCAGGCGATCTTTCAAGCCACCGGGGCCCGCGGCGACGTAGAAGCCACCATCGAGCGACTGGTCGACGAATCGTTGCGGGCCGCGGCCTCAGCCGAGCTGCCGGTCACCCACGACGCCCGCCAGGCGCTCATCGACCTGGCTCGATTCGTCGCCGGGCGCAACTACTGACACCATGAAGGTGACCCCTATGACCGATGTCGAGTTCTTCTTCGATCCGAGTTGCCCCTGGACGTGGGTGACCAGCCGGTGGCTGGCCACGGTGGCGCCGGAGCGCAACCTGACAGTGACCTGGCGACCCTGGAGCCTGCCCATGAAGAATGAGGGCCAGGAGCTGCCGCCCGATCTGCCGGACGCGGTCCGGGCCCACATCACCACCGCCCTGGGGTTCGCGGCCCCGGCGCTGCGGGTGCTGGAGGCGGCGGGCGCCCGGGAGAGCAACGAGGCGCGGGGCCGGCTGTACACCGAGTTGGGGCGCCGTTATCACGGAAACGACAGCGGTGACCCCCGAGCCCTGATCGACGAGGCGCTGGCCGCGGCCCGGCTCCCACCGGTGCTGGCCCAGGCGGCCGACGACGAGAGCTGGGATGAGCCCATCCGCGAGACCATGGACGAGGTCCGCCGGGAGGTGGGCGACGAGGTCGGCGTTCCCATCGTGGCCATCCGCGACGGGGACCACCGCCGGGCCATGGCCGGCCCCATCATGGCCGAGGTCCCGCCGCTCGAGCGGGCGCTGGCCCTCTGGGATGCGGTCGCCACCATAGTGAGCGAGCCGGCCGTGTTCGAACTGAAGCGCCACCGCACGGCCGGCCCCCAGGCCCCCGGGCTCGACGCCGATGGGCGGAGGGCATAGCCATGCGGCTCGCACGTTTCACGACCGTCACCAGCGGTAGCGTGGCCTGATGCTGCTGGAGACGATCAACAGCCCGGCTGACCTGCGAGGGCTGGACGGCTTCCAACTGGCGCAGTTGGCGGCCGAGATCCGGGAATTCATCGTGCAGGCGGTGTCGGTCAACGCCGGGCACCTGGGGTCCAACCTGGGCGCGGTGGAGCTCACCCTGGCGGTGCACCGGGCCTTCAACTCGCCTCGGGACATCATCTTGTGGGACACCGGCCATCAGGCCTACACGCACAAGATCGTGACCGGGCGACGGGCCGCGTTCGCCACCCTGCGCCAGGAGGGGGGCCTGTCGGGCTACCCGTCGCGTTCGGAGTCGGCCCATGACTGGGTCGAGAACAGCCACGCCTCGACCATCTTGTCCTACGCCCACGGCGTGTCGGCGGCCATCGAGCGTTCCAGCGCCCCCGACCGCAAGGTGGTGGCGGTGATCGGCGATGGCTCGCTCACCGGCGGCCTCGCCTACGAGGGCCTCAACAACCTGGGCCATTCGGGTAGCCGGGTGGTGGTCGTCCTGAACGACAACGGCCGCTCCTACGCCCCGACGGTGTCCCGCCTGTCGGAAAGCCTGACCCGCATCCGCCTCCACCCCGGGCTGAAGTCGATCCGCTCCAAGCTGGAGGAGGCGCTGCGGGTCCTGCCCGCGGTGGGGCCGCTCGCCTACTCCAGCCTCCACGGGATGTACTCGGCCATCCGCGAGGTGGTCGAGCCGCCCGCCTTCTTCGAGAGCCTCGGCGTCCGCTACGTCGGCCCCGTCGACGGCCACGACGTGCTGGGCCTGGAAAACACGCTGCGCCAGGCGGCGGGCTTCGACGGGCCCATCGTCATCCACGTACTCACCCACAAGGGTCGGGGCTACGCCCCCGCCGAGGACGACGACGAGAAGTGCCTGCACGACGCCCCGGTGTTCGATCCCGCCATCGGGCCCATCAAGGCCGACTCGGGCCCGAAGGGCTACACCCAGGCCTTCAACGAGGCCATGGTCGGCATCGGTGAGGAGTTTCCCCAGGTGGTGGCCATCACCGCCGCCATGCCCGGGCCCACCGGGCTGCTGCCGTTCCAGGCCCGCTGGCCGGACCGGTTCTTCGATGTGGGTATCGCCGAGGCCCATGCGGTGACCTCGGCGGCGGGAATGGCCATGGGAGGGCTGCGCCCCGTCGTGGCGGTCTACTCCACCTTCTTCAGCCGCGCCTTCGACCAGGCCAACCTCGACGTCGGCCTGCACGGGCTGCCGGTAGTGTTCGCCCTGGACCGGGCCGGCATTACCGGCGACGACGGGGCCAGCCACCACGGGGTCCTGGATATGGCGCTGTGCCTCAAGATCCCCGGGATGACCATCCTGGCCCCCTCGTCGACTGCCGAGGTGGGGGTCATGTTGCGCACCGCCTTGGACCTCGACGGTCCCGCCGCGGTTCGCTACGCCAAGGGGGCGGCCCGCCAGGTCCCCGCCGACCAGGTGGGCGCCGGCTTGCGGGCTCGCCAGGTGGTGGCGGGCGACGGCGAGATCTGCCTGCTGGCCATCGGCAAGATGGTCGAGGCGGCCGAGGACGCCGCCGCCCTGATGGCGGTGGACGGGATCCAGGCGACGGTGTGGGACGTGCGGGTGGTCCGCCCTCTCGACGCCGCCATGATCGACGACGCGGCCCGGCACCGCTTGGTCGTCACCATCGAAGATGGCGTACGCGAGGGCGGGGCCGGGGCGTTCATCGCCCAGACCCTCTCCGACCGGGCGTGGCAGGGGCCGGAGCGCCCCACGCCGCCCGTGGTCGTTCTCGGCACGCCGACCTCCTACATCCCCCACGGCAAGCCGGCCGCCATCCACGCCCATCTGGGCCTCGACGGCCCGGGCATCGCCTCTACCGCCTTGCGGGCCCTGCACCAGCGCGCCGGGGCCGTGACGCCAGTGGTCCTCACCGACTGAGCCGGCGGGCGGCGTGACCATGGGACCGGGCTCGTACCTCTCACATATCCGGACCGATGGTGAGGCGTTGGCGGCGGTGGGCCGGGCGGCACCGTCGGCGGCGGTGGCGTCGTGTCCCGAGTGGGACATGACCGCCTTGCTGGGCCACGTCGGCGGGGTCCACCGCTGGGTGGAGCAGATCCTGGCCACCAAGGCGCAGGACTATGTCAAGCGGGTCACTCCCGTCCCCGACAGCCAGGAAGCGGTCCTGGCCTGGTATGGGGACGGCTTGGGCCGGTTGCTGGCGACGCTCGGGGCCACCGACGCCGACGAGATGGTGTGGAACTGGCGGGACCGGGTCCCGGCCCCGGCCGGTTTCTGGTTCCGGCGTATGGCCCATGAGACGGCGGTGCACCGCTGGGACGGCGAGGCGGCGGCGGGCGCCCCGCAACCGGTGGCGACCGACATGGCGGTCGACGGGATCGACGAGTACCTGTCGTTCGTGGGGCTGTGGTTGGCTCGCACCCCCGTCGCCGGCCTGACCGGGTCCGTGCACCTCCACGCCACCGACACCGAGGGCGAGTGGTCGCTGCAGCTGGCGCCCGATCGGCTGGAGTACAGCCGAGCCCACGCCAAGGCGGACGCCGCGGTGCGAGGTCACGCGTCGGACCTCCTGCTGTGGATGTACAACCGGCTCCCGGCCGAAGCCCCCAGCCTCCAGTTGTTCGGCGACCCCGCCGTGCTGGCGCGCTGGAGGCAGCTGAAGTTCTGATTTCCTTCCGTCCCGGCGGGCGCCGCGGATCAGTTGGCGCCGGAAAACATATGATCGGATCGCAAACGAATCCCGCTCCTTTCGAGCCCCGAATGATTGTCGTGGATCGAGCACGTCGATCTCAAATGGACCCGAAAGGGGATTCGATAACCATGAAAAAGTTCATTGCCGCCGCCATGATTTCGGCGTTTGTCACCATCGCCGGAGCTTCCTCCGCCATGGCCGCCACCGCGACCCGTCCCGACGATTCAACCGGCGCCCCCGCCTATCAGCGCTGCCGGGCTGCCGGGGGCACCGACCATTTCTGCGGCGAACTGGGCGGGTACTGGTACTTCCAGTAGTCGACGAGGGGGGCCTGCGACCTACGGGTTGGCGATTGCCAACCCGTGGTTGGAGGGGTGACGCCGGCGCGCCTCGCGACGAACCCGGTCAGAAACCTGCCAGGCAGGACGGCGGTCTTGTTGGAGCATCCGAATGAGGTCGGTGAGGCCCGCTTCTTCGAGCACCTGGGCCAGCCGCTCGGATGGATCATTGAGGGTCAACTCGATACCTCGTTTGGCAGCATTAACCGCCAAAAGCGATATCGCGACAATATCGGCGCCCTCAACACGATAGAGGTTCACGCTGATGGCCACGGTGTCGCGATCGGCCACGACGCCATCACAAACCTGCTGGAGGTGGGCGGCGTTGGCTTCGTCCAGCGTCCCGTGGAGACTGAGCACCACACTGCCCGGAGACGTACCGCGGGCAATGGTTACGAGTAGAGGTGGGAACGCGGTCATGGCAGATTGCCTCTCTGTTGCGATCAGAGGAGGCGTCGGGCCTGCAAGCGGGGCGACAACCGTTGCGGCCGTCCAACCGAGCTAAACGAGGCGTCCCTCACCGTCCACCTTAGCCCATTGCAGGGATTTCTTCCGATGGCGGAGACGGGAGGGGTTCGATGAGCTCGGGGCCCTCGTTGGCGACGCCATTGACCCGGGTGCCGACGGGATACGCCTCAAAGCCGTCCGACGGCGCCGGGACCAGTAAGCCCTTGATCGCCACCAGGTCGTCATTGGCCGGGTCGAGCCACTGGTCCCAGGCGCTGGGCGCCAGGATGACGGGCATCCGGTCATGGATGGGCGCCACCAGGTCGTTGGCCTGGGTCGTGATGATCACGCAGCTACGGATGGGCTCGGCGTCGGGGTCCTCGGGGGGCCGCCAGAACTCCCACAGTCCCGCCAAGGCAAGCGGGCTGCGGTCCCGGCGTCGGATGACGTAGGGCAGCTTGCTACGTTTCTTCCCGGGCTGGTTGGGGTCCTCCCGGGCCTGCCACTCGTAGAAGGCGTCAGCTGGGATGATGCAGCGCCGGCGGGTCAGGGCCCGTTTGTAGGCGCTCTTGGTCTCGATCCCCTCGGCCCGGGCATTGATCATCTTGTTGCCCACCGACGCATCCTTGGCCCAGTTGGGTATGAGCCCCCAGCGAAATGCACCCAGCTGCCGGCGGGCCTTTTCCCCACCCTCCTTGGGGCGTCGGCTGGCAACCGCGTAGACATCCTGGGTGGGCGCCACGTTGTAGCGCAGCGGGAGCTCGTCGACCTTGACCTCGTCGACGGCGAAGACCCGGGCCAGGTCGGCGGGGGCGGAGGTGGAGGTGTAACGGCCGCACATGGGTCCGGCTAGGCGGCGCTGGCGGCCCGGGAGTACCCGTGGCTCAACTTGGCGGTGAACAGCTGCCGCTGGGCCGCGGCCAGGCTCAGCAGGCCGTGGCAGACCTGGAGGTGGAGGGAGTTCTCCAGGGAGTCGTCGATGGGCGAGACCGTGTGAGGCTCGGGGAACAGGTTGACTGCGGCCGCCGGGGCGCCACCGATCTCGAGGGCGATGACGTGGTCCTCCTCGTAGTGGCTGACCGTGTGGTCGGCATAGCCGTAGGTGGCGATCTGGTGGATCTTGAGGGGCTCGGTGAAGCTGGTCGGGGGGCGGATGGTGGTCGTGTACCCGCTCACGCAGATGGTGGTCGCGATGGTGGAGGCGGTGACGGCGGGGTTGAGCAGATCGCCCGGGACGCCGCTGGATGAGATGGCGGTGGTCGTGGGGGCGGGCGGTCCGGGTGTGGTCGTAGTGGTTGTGGGTGTGGGTGTGGGTGTGGGTGTGGGTCGTCGTAGTGGTTGCGGGTGTGGCCCCCGTCGTGGTGGTTTCTGGTGTGCTTGTCGTGCTCGTCGTGGTCGTCGTGGTCGTCGTGGCGGCCGACGCCGAGGTTGCCGGGTGGCGGGACCCGCACCCGGTCACCAGGATCAGGACGGCGGCCGCCAAGGGGACGCTCCGATGCCTGGCGGAGCGTCTCAGGGCTTCGGTTCCGCGTTGGCGGCTCGGGGCTTCGGCTCCCCAATGGCGGCTCGGGCCCCGGCAGCCAGCTTGCTGCGGGCCACGATCCGGCTTTGGGCCATGGCGGGGGGCCGGGCGCCGGGCGGGAACACCATCTCGTCGAGCAGGCGCCGGGTGGCGTGGGCCACCTCATGGACGGCCCGGTCGAACCCCTCCTGGTTGGCTCGGGAGGGGGCCCGCTGGCCGCTCACCTTGCGGATGAACTGGAGGGCGGCCGCCTGGACTTCGTCGTCCGTGGCGGGCTCTTCCCCCCGAAGGGTGACGATGCTCCGGCACATGACGCGACAATACGTGGATCTGAGATGGCAGCGGCGCCTGGGACCGTCTTAGTGGTGGTGGGCGGTGGCGGGCACTGCTGACGGCGCCAGGTTGTCCATGGCGCACGGCGGGGTGTCCCCGGAGATGCAGGTCTCGCACTCCAGGTCGATGGTGGCGTGGGCGATCCCGAAGCGGCCCGCGATCGCCGCTTTGACGGACACGCTCACTAGCTGGGCCTCCTCCAGGGTCGGGTGGCCCAGGAGCACCACGTGGGCCGACAGGGCATACACGTCCGACGACAGGCTCCAGGCATGGACGTCGTGGACGTCCTCCACGCCCGGCACCGCCGACATGACCTCCTTCAGGTCGTCCATGTCGAGGCCGCTCGGGGTCGACTCGAGCAGGACGTCGGTGGTGTCGCGGACCAACTTGGAGGACTGCACGCCGATCAGCACCGCGATGGCCAGCGAGACCGCCGGGTCCAGCCACGAGAGGCCGCCGGTGAGCAGGATAACGATTCCCGCCCCGGCGACACCGGCCGATGCCGCGGCGTCGGCGGTCATGTGCAGGGCCACGGCCCGCATGTTGTGGTCGCGACTGCGGCGTTCGAATACCAGCCAGGCGGCCAGCCCGTTGGCAGCCAGGGCGCCGACGGCCACCGCCGCCACCACTCCCCCTTTCACGGGGTGCGGATGGAGGAGGCGCAGCACCGCCTCGTAGCCGATGATCGCGCTCACCGCGATCAGAAAGGCGGCGTTGGCCTGGGCGGCCAGCACCGTGGAACGGTGGTAGCCGAAGGAGCGGTTGCTGTTGGGGGGCCGACGGGTCAGGCGGAGGGCGAAGTAGGCCAGCAGGATGGCTGCGACGTCGGTGAGGTTGTGGGCGGCATCGGCTATCAGGCCCACCGAGGAGGCGAGAAGGCCGGCGACGACCTGGCCGCCCACGATCGCCATGTTGATGACGAGCACCAACAGTAGCCGCCGGGACCGGCGGTTCAGCCGGTCGGAGGCGACGGCGGCGCCGTGGGGCGCGGTCGGTGCAGGCACAGGAACAGCGTAAAGCCATCGCCGGGCGCCGGCACCTCGCACCTCGGGTCGGGTTGGTCAGGGGCGTCCCCAGGTGGGAAACGGCCGCGGGACCTGCATGGACGGCGACGCCGACGCCTGCCGGTTGGCGGGATCCGGGGCGTGGGTACCCGAGCGTCATCAAGGGCGGGTGAAGACGGCCCGGGCCGCCTCGGCCGCGGACCGGCGCCAGCAGCCTTCGAGGTGGTCGTTGACCAAACCCATGGCCTGCATGAACGCGTAAACGGTCGTGGGCCCGACGAAGGTCCACCCCCGGCGCTTCAAGTCCTTGCTGAGTGCCCGTGACGCCGCGGTCGCGGGCAGGGGGCCGCCCTCGGGGGGTACTGATGGTCGGCCGGGCTCCCATTGCCAGAGGTAGGAGGCCAAGGAACCAAATTCGGCTCTCAGCTCGATGGCCCGACGGGCGTTGTTGATGGTGGAGGCGATCTTTCCCCGGTGGCGCACGATGCCCGAATCGGCCAGCATGCGCTCGATATCGCCATCGCCGAAGGAGGCCACCTGTTCAAAATCGAATTGGGAAAAGGCGTACCGGAACGCAGGGCGTTTGCGCAGGATGGTGAGCCAGCTCAACCCGGCTTGGAAGCCTTCCAGGCACAACTTCTCAAACAAGGCATCGTCGGCGGCCACGGGGAAGCCCCACTCCTCGTCGTGGTAGGCGACATAGTCGGGCGTGCTGAGGCCCCACCGGCAGCGCCACTCCCCATCGGGCCCCTGGGCGAGGCCGGCCCGGGCGGGTCCGTCCGGGCCGGCGGGTTCGGTGGTCAAGGCGGGTTCGGTGGTCATGGCGGGTTCGGTGGTCATGGCGGATTCGGTGGTCATGGCGGATTCGGTGGTCATGGCGGATTCTGGGGTCATACCGGGTTCGGGGGTCATAGCACGACGGCGGTGGTGGCGGCCCCGACCAGCAGCACCACGGCCACCGCGTCGCGCCAACTGACTCCTGAGGTTGAGTCGGAGACGGTACCGAAGCCGCCCCGGGCCTCCATTGCCTCACCGAGCTCGGTGGCGCGCCGGAGCGACACCGCCAGGGTAGTGAAGAGGAGGTCCTGCGCTTCCCGGATCACCCAGTTCATCCGGATCTCGCCTGCCTGCCTGGTACTGGGGCGTAGTCGCCGAGCCGCGATCAGGGTCCGGACCTCATCGATCAGCAACGGCAGGCAGCGGATCGACAGCGCGATCGCCGCCGCCCACTCATCGACAGGCAGCCGCATCCAGCGCAGTGGCGTCCCCAGACGAGCCAGGGCGGGCGCCACCTCGGCCAGCGGGGTGGTCCAGCTCATGACGGCGGCCGCCGCGAAGACAACCGTGGCGAGGGTGGTGATGCGGGCCCATTCCTCCAAGCCGCCCCAGCTCACCCCGATCCCGAGCAGGTGGCCGGTCGGGGGCGCCGTCGAACGGAACGTCAGGAGGGCCCCGATGCCCAGGCCGATGAAGAACCACCGAGGCAACCGGGGCAGGGCACCCCGGGGGATGCGGGCCAGGGCCCACGCCAGGGTGACGAGGGCGGCGCAGGCGCCGATGCTGGGCCAGGTCGGCTTGAGGCCGAGGACCAAGGCCAGCATCACCACCGCCACCAACTTGGTGCCCGCCCACAACTGATGCACGGCGGTGGCGCCCGGGATGGGGCGCAGCAGGGTGAGCTCGGACGGCCGGCGGCGGCGGGCCGGCACCTCTCGGTGCGACAGGTCGACAGGCTCCTCGACGCCCCGCCGGAGTCTCACGGCGCTCCCCCGCCGCCGCGTTGCGCCAGCTCCTGGGTGGGGCGGTCGGCCACGATCCGCCCGTGGTCGAGGGTGATGACCCGATCGACGAGTTGGTCCGCTCCCTCGGTGTCGTGCGACACCAGGACCAGGGTCAAACCAATCTCGGTCCGCAACCGGCGAAGCACCGAGATCAGGCCCCGGCGGGAGCCGTCATCGAGGCCTGCGAAGGGTTCGTCCAGAATCAGGACCCGAGGGCGCCGGGCCAGCATCCCCGCCAGTGCCACCCGCCGCTGCTGGCCGCCGCTCAACTGGTCGATGGCGCGGGCAGCCAGTTCCGCGGGGTCGAGGCCCACCAGTACCAGGGCGGCGTCGGCTTCGGCGGCGTCGCCGCCCGAGGCGGAGCGCACGTCGCGGCTGACGGTGCTGCGGAGCAGCTGGAGCCGGGCGTGCTGGAACGACAGGGCCACCTGGCCCAGCTGCTGGTGAATAGGGCGGCCGTCGAGTCGGGCCTCGCCCTCGGTGGCTTCGAGCAGGCCCGCGAGGATCCAGGCCAGCGTGGACTTGCCCGAACCGTTGTGGCCCACGACCAGGACTGCGTCGCCGGGGTTGACGGTGAGGTTGATCCCGGTCAGGGACTGGTGGGCCCACGGAGACCTGGCGGAGTAGACGTGGCCCACACCGCGAAGCTCGAGGGATCCGCCCCCGGTCCCGGCGCGGGGTACGGGCGTCTCGGTGGGACCGGTACTGGGACCGGGACCGGAACCGGGATCGGGACCGGCCGGCGTGGGGGCGGCCACCACCCGGCCCCGGTCGAGGAAGAGGACGCGGTCGGCCCGTTTCGCCTCCTCCACCCGGTGGGTGACGTGCACCACCGCCAAGCCCTCATCGGCAGCCAGCCCGGCCAGGAGATCGGCCAGCAGCTCCCGACCGGCGGCGTCGACCATGGCCGTCGACTCGTCGGAGATGAGCAGCCGGGGACGGCGGGCCAGAGCCGAGGCCACGGCCAGGCGCTGGAGTTCTCCTCCCGAGAGCGTCGAGGTCTCCCGGTCCTCGAAGCCATTCAGCCCCACCCGGGCCAGCAGGGGCTCGAGATCGACGTGGTGGTGACGGGGAAGCCCCCAGACCAGGTCGTCGCGAACCCGCACGCCGAGCACCTGGCTCTCGGGTCGTTGAAAAATGAGCGCGGTGCCGCCGGCCCGGCCCGGGGCGGCGGCGCCGGGCCGCTCCACCAGGCCCGAGGTGGGGGTTCGGCCCCCGAGGATGCGGACCAGGGTGGACTTGCCGGAGCCGTTGGGACCCACCACGGCCACGAACTGGCCCGGTTCGACGGTCAATGACACCCTCTCGAGGGCGGGCGCCGCCATCGCCGGGTAGGTGTGGCCGACGTCGACGAGCCGCACAGGCACCGGTCCCGGCTCGCCCGCGAGGGCGGCGGTGGCGGCGGCACGGCCAGTGGTGGCGGCCTTGCCGGGGTCGGAGGTGGCGCCCTTGGCGGGGTCGGAGGTGGCGCCCTTGCGCCGGGGTCGGAGGTGGGGGGGGTGGCGGCCTGGGCGGGGTCGGAGGTGGCGCCCCTGGTGGCCGCCGCCTCAGGTGTCGGGGGCGCAAGCCGGGTCCGTTCCAGGCGGGCCAGCGGGGGCCAGGACAGCAGCCGCCCCATAATGCTGCCGCCCACGATTCCCACCAGCAAGGCGGCAGGCACGCCGATCGCCCAGTGGGCGACAACCCAGCGGACGACTGGATCGAGCCAGCGGGTCAGCCGGACCAGGCCGATGAAGCGGAGGTTCGACTTGGCCCCACCCCAGGTGTTGGTGATCTGGTCGAGGGCCAGGGTGCGCAACTGGCTGAAGGCACTGAGCACGAGGTCGGCCCCGATGGCGGCGGGAGGCCAGAACAACGCCACCGCCACCAGCACCATGCGGATCATGCCCCACCGCCGGCGCCAGGCCACCCCGAGCAGGGTGCCGAGGACGGCGCAGGCGACCACGTTGGAGGCGAGACCGGTGCCCGCGATGAGCATGGCGACAGTCGTGCCCGCCACCGCGCCCGCCAGGACCGCCCGGGGTCGGTTGCGGGCCGCGATGGCCGCCATCGGAGCCATGGCGGCCGCGATGAACAACGTCGTGACCGGCAGCAGCCATCCCAGGGCGATGAGCGCTACCGATACGTCGGCCAAGACGGCGGCCTCGGCCAGCTCAGCGGGGCGCAGCGGACCCCGGCCCCGCCACATCGCCAGCCGCTTTGCCACCGCCCCAGCCTGTCACCCCTGCCGCCCCGGCCGGGACCGACCCGGGCCGACCTGGGCCGTGGGGCCGCTAGCTTCGCCGCCATGACGAGTGACGAGCGGGTCCGCGAGCACCTGGACCAGCTCGGTGTTGCCTACGAGCTGGTGCCTTGCGACCCCGCGCTCGCGGACACCGCCGCCTTCTGCCAGGCCTATGGCTATTCGCTGGGCGAGTCGGCCAACACCATCGTGGTGGTCGGCAAATCGCAGCCGCCGGTCTTCGCGGCCTGCGTGGTGCTCGCCGACACCCGCCTCGATGTCAACCGGGCCGTCAAACAGCGGATGGGGGTGCGGCGGGTGTCGTTCGCCTCGGCCGACGAGACGGCCGCCGTCACGGGAATGATGATCGGCGGGGTGACGGTCTTCGGCCTGCCGCCCCAGGTGCCGATCTGGGTCGACGAACGGGTGATGGCCCAACCCCGGATCGTCCTCGGGGGCGGCAGCCGGAGTTGGAAGGTGGTGGCCGCCCCGGGCATCCTCCACCACCTGGCCAACGTCGAAATCGTCCCCGGCCTCGCCCGGCCGCTCGACGTTGAGGCGGCCGACTCCCATGACCCGCCTCCAACCCCGCCTGACCCGCCTCCAACCCCGACCTGAACCGTTTCGTCCCGTGCAGCGACACTGGGCGCGGGCGCCCCAGCCCCGCCCGGCGTCCTGATTCCGCGCGCTCTGGCGTTTCCGGGCGCGCAGGACGTGCCTCTGCCCCTTCGAGCGCGCGCGATTGCTTGTACGCGCGTCGCGGAACCCTCCCGGCCACCCGGCCACCCGGCCTCCCGGCCACCCCGCCCGCCTGGGCCTCAGGGGCGGGGCGTGGCGAAGTGCTTGCCCAGCGTTTCCTCCTGCTGCTGGTACGACGATCCGATGGCGGGCCCGTACAGGGAGGTGGGCGCCTCCAGCATGCGCTCAAAGGTGAGTTTGCACACCGGCTGGCCATGCTCGACCATGAACGGCACGTCGTGGGCCCGCACTTCGAGGGCGGCCCGGGATCCGTGGAACCCACCCCCGGGGTCGTAGCCGAAACCGGGGTCGAAAAACCCCGCGTAGTGGGTCCGGAGCTCGCCGCTAGTCGGGTCGTAGGCGGTCATCTCGGCGGCCAGGTTGGGCGGGATGGTGACCGCCTCCTTCGAGAGCAGCAGGTAGAAACGCTTGGGCGACAGCACGATCCGGCCGCCCTCCTCACGGCGCACCCGCTCCCAGTATTCGTCACGGTCAAAGGGCCCCTGCCTGGTCATATCGAGCAGCGCGGTATTCTCCCGGGCCCGGTAACCGACCCACCCGTCGGAGGTTTCGCCCTTCAGGTCGAGGCTCAGGAACAGTCCACTGGCCACCGCCAGCCGGTCGACGGGCACGGCCACGCCCGCCTCGTACAACAGCGGCGACACCTCATGGCGGGTCCGGATCTCGGCGTCGCTCACCTCGCTGCGCCCCACCGACAGCCGCAGTTGGTTGAGCGCCAGGTTCTCGCGCACCCGGACCGGGAACGACAGGGGCACCACCTCGAGGTACAGGCGCCCGTGATAGCCGGCTCCGATCTCGTCGAAGCGATAACTGCCGTCGGTAATGACCCGGGTGAACACGTCCAGGCGCCCTGTCGAGCTCTTGGGGTTGGCCTTGGCCCGGATCGTCGGTGGCAGCGACAGCCGCTCCTTCAACGGGATCAGGTAGGGCCGCCCCGGCTCCAGCACCACGCCGCCCCGGTGCAGGTCGAGCGACTCCAGCACCAGGTCGCCCAACTTGTCCTCGACCGCCGACCGGTCGGGCAGAAAACTGCACCGCATCCGGTAAGCCACCTCCCCCAACCGCAGGTCGAGGCTGGCGGGCTGCACGTTGGACCCGGGAATGGTGAACTCGCCGGCATCGATGACGCCCTCGCGAATGGCCGCGGTCAGCCACTGGTTGGGCAGCACGCCATCGCCCGGGGGCAGGTTCAGCACCGCCGCATGGTAACTGTCGCCCTATCCTGGAGGGGCCAGGAGGGTGGACACGATGAGCGAAGCCGTGATCATCGGCCGGGTGGTCTCGGTCAACGTGGGCCGGCCCCGGACGGTTGAATGGTACGGCCGCAAGGTGCGCACCGCCATCTGGAAGAGCCCGGTTGACGGCACCGGGCCGGTGCCAACCAGAGTGGCCCTCAAAGGGGTCAACCTGGACGGCGACGACCAGGCCGATCGCCGGGTCCACGGAGGCTACGACAAGGCGGTCTACTCCTACGCCGTCGAGGACTACCGGTGGTGGTCGGAGCAGTTGGGCGGGTCTGAGCTCGAGCCCGGGACCTTCGGCGAAAACCTGACCACCGAGGGCGCGGCGCTGTCCGCGGCCGTGGTGGGCGAGCGGTGGCGGGTCGGCACGGCCACCTTGGAAGTCAGCGAACCCCGGCTACCCTGCTACAAGCTGGGCATGCGGATGGGTGACTCCGAGTTCGTGGACCGCTTCGACGACGCGCGGCGCTTCGGCACCTACCTGCGCATCGTGAAGGACGGCGAAGTGGCCGCGGGCGACCCCATCGCCCGGATCTCCCGTCCCACCGCCGGCCTGACGATCGGTGACCTGGTAGAGGCCCACCACGCCCCGGCGCCGGCCCTGCTGGCGCGCATCGCGGCATCGGCAGAGGTGCCCGAACCCTGGCGGGCCATGGCGGAGCGGGCCATCCTGCGCCAACAAGCCCGATGAGCCCCCGGCGGCTGACGCCGCCCGACGCCCTCCCGGGAACGTCCGACCACATCCTGGCCCATCATGGCCTCGATCGCCGCTACCGCATCCACGTGCCGCGACCACTCCCGGTGGCAGCGCCACTCGTCATTCAACTCCACGGTGGTGGCGGCAATGGCCGGGGACTCGACCGGGTCACCCACTTCCATGCCCGGGCCGACCAGGAACGGTTCGTGGTGGTGTCGCCCGACGGTTTCGATCACTACTGGAACGACGGCCGGGTGGCCAGTGACATCGATGACGCCGGGTTCATGGCCGCACTCATCGATTGCGTGGCCGCCTGGCTGCCCATCGATCGCCAGCGGGTGTACGTGGCGGGCATCTCCAACGGGGCGATGATGGCGGCCCGACTGGTCAATCAGATCCCAGATCGCATCGCCGCTTTCGCCCAGGTGGCAGGGACGGCGGCCGAGAATGCACTCCACTGGTGGAACCCGGACCGGCCGGTTCCCGTTCTCCAGATCCACGGCACCGACGACCCCATCGTGGGTTACGCGGGCGGCGCCATCCCGATGCGGGGCAACGGGCCGCGGCGCCGGGACCGAGGCCGGGTGCTGGCGGTGGAGCAGTGGGCGGCCCTCCTCACGGAGCACAACGGTGCCCGCGGCAGCGACCCCGAGGTCGAGCACCTGGCTCCCGATATCTGGATCCGGCGATGGCGGGGTCCGACGCCGCGGAGCGACGTGGAGTTCTGGCGGGTCGAGGGGGGCGGCCATACCTGGCCCGGAGGAGCCCAGTACCTGCCGGTCACGATCATCGGAACGACCACCCAGACATTCGACGCCACCGCGGCCATCTGGCGATTTGTTTCCGCCCACAAGCTTCCCTGAGCCCACCCGGCCAGCAAAACCGCAGGCATCGCGACATGATTGATGCACCTGGCGCACAAGGGGGTTCCATGAGAGTCGCGTTGACTATTAATGGGTCGCAGCATGAGCACGAGGTCGAACCTCGGGTTCTGCTCGTCCAGTACATCCGGGAACAAGCCGGTCTGACCGGGACCAACGTCGGTTGTGACACGACGTCCTGCGGCTCCTGCACGGTGTTGCTCGACGGTGAGTCGGTCAAGTCATGCACCGTTTTGGCCGTCCAGGCCGACGGGGCCGCCATCACCACCATCGAGGGCCTGGCGACAGGGAATGCCCTGCACCCGATGCAGGAGGCATTCCGCGAAAACCACGCCCTGCAATGCGGTTTCTGCACCCCGGGCATGGTCATGGCGGCGCTGTCGCTCCTGCAGGAGAACCCCCGACCCAGCGAGGAACAGGTACGAACGGGCCTGGAGGGCAACCTCTGCCGCTGCACCGGCTACCACAACATCGTCAAAGCCATCCTGGCCGCGGCCGATTCGGGGGTGACGGTATGACCGCCGTCGTCGGGACACCGCTGCGCCGCAAGGAAGACCCCAAGCTGCTGACCGGGGAGAGCCGCTACGTGGACGACCTGGTCGTTCCCGGGGCCCTGCACATCGCGCTGGTCCGCAGCCCCTACGCCCACGCCACCATCCAGTCGGTCGACCTGTCCGCGACCCGGGCCAAGCCGGGCGTGGTGGCGGCTTTCAGCGGCGCGGAACTCCAGTCCGAGTGGGCCGGGCCCATGCCCTGCGCGTGGCCGGTGACCGAGGACATGAAGAACCCGGAGCATTTTCCCCTGGCCGTGCGCACGGCCTGCTATGTCGGCGACGCGGTCGCGGTTGTCGTGGCCGAGACCGAGACCGCGGCTCGGGATGCGGCCGAGTCGGTCGAGGTCGACTACGACGTCCTCCCCGCCGTGATCGACCTCGAGGACGCCCTGTCGGACCGGAACCTGGTCCACGAGGCGCTGGGGACCAACCGCTCCTACACCTGGGACCTGATCCCCGATCCCGACGCCGTCGAGGCGGCGTTCGCCAACGCCACCTACACCGTGAAGGAACGCTTCATCCAACAACGCCTCATTCCCGCCGCCATGGAGACCCGGGGGGTGGTCGCCGTTCCCTCGGTGTTCGGCGGCGAGTTCGTCCTATACACCGCCACCCAGGTCCCCCACATCCTGCGGGTAATGGCGGCCCTGACGCTCGGCATCCCCGAGACCAAGCTGCGGGTGGTGGCGCCCGCGGTGGGCGGCGGTTTCGGATCCAAGCTCAACGTGTACGCCGAGGAGTTGCTGTGCCTGGCCCTGGCCCGGCGCCTCAACCGCCCGGTGCGATGGAGCGAGGAGCGCATGGAGAACTCCCAGGCCACCATCCAGGGCCGGGGCCAGATCCAGCACATCGAGCTGGCCGCGGACGCGGACGGCAAGGTCACCGGGGTGCGGGTCAAGTTGCTGGCCGACATGGGCGCCTACCTGCAACTGGTGACCCCCGGGATCCCGCTGCTGGGCGCCTTCCTCTACGGCGGGGTCTACGACATTCCGGCGTACTCGTTCTCATGCACCTCGGTGTTCACGACCAAGACGCCGACCGACGCCTACCGGGGGGCGGGGCGTCCCGAGGCGACGTATGCAATCGAGCGGTCCATGGACGCCCTGGCCCGCCAGGTCGGCGTCGACCCTGCTGAGATCCGGCGCCGCAACTTCGTCGGTGCCGACAAGTTCCCCTACAACTCGTCGGGCGGCCTCGTGTTCGACAGCGGGAACTACGAGGTGGCGCTGGACCGGGCCATGGAAATGGTGGGCTACCACAAGTTGCGCGAGGAGCAGGAGGGGCGCCGGACGTCGGGGAGCACCAAGCTCCTCGGCATCGGCCTGTCCTCCTACGTGGAGATGTGCGGCCTGGCCCCGAGCCGGGTGTTGTCGGCGCTGCGCTACGTGGCCGGTGGTTGGGAAGCGGCTACGGTGCGGCTCCTGCCCACCGGCAAAGTCCAGGTGGTCACCGGCACCACCCCCCACGGCCAGGGCCACGAGACGTCGTGGTCCATGATCGCAGCCGATCAGCTCGGGGTGAGTCCCGACGACGTCGAGGTGCTTCACTCCGACACGTCCATCTCGCCCCACGGCATGGACACCTACGGCTCCCGGTCGCTGGCGGTCGGAGGCACCGCGGTATGGCTGGCCACCGAGAAGGTGATCGCCAAGGCGAAGTTGATCGCAGCCCACCAGTTGGAGGTGGCGCCTGAGGACCTCGAATACGCCAGCGGCACCTTCACGGTGGCGGGGTCCCCCGACCGGACGATGGCGCTCGGAGCCGTCGCCTTCGAGGCATTCACGGCCCACAACCTCCCCGACGGTATGGAACCCAACCTGCAGGAGTCGAGCCACTTCGACCCGCCCAACTTCACCTTCCCCTTCGGGACCCACATTTGCGTGGTCGACGTGGACACTGAGACGGGAAAGATCGACGTCCTCAAATACGTGGCGGTCGACGACTGTGGCACCCAGATCAACCCTTTGATCATCGAGGGCCAGGTCCACGGCGGCATCGTCCAGGGGGCGGCTCAGGCGCTGTTCGAGGAGGCCATCTACGACGAGGACGGCAACCTGCTCACGTCCACCCTGGCCGACTACCTCGTGCCTTCGGCGGCCGATTTCCCGAGCATGGAAACCGACACAACGGTGACCCCGAGCCCGAGCAACCCCATGGGCGTCAAGGGAGTAGGCGAAGCGGGCACCATCGCCGCCGCCCCGGCCGTCATGAACGCGGTCATCGACGCCCTGTCCGGCTTGGGCATCACCGACATCGACATGCCGGCCACCCCACAGCGGGTGTGGACCGCGATCACCAAGGCCAAGGATGGCGTCACCAAGGAGGCCCAGGCATGAACCCGGCACACTTCGAGTACCGGCGGGCCGGCTCCGCCGACGAGGCCATCTCGCTTCTGACCGAGCACGGCGAGGAGGCCAAGTTGCTGGCCGGGGGCCACTCGTTGCTCCCCCTGATGAAGCTGCGCCTGGCGCGGCCCGGCGTGCTGATCGACATCGGCCGCCTGGCCGACCTGCAGTACATCAGGGTCGACGGCGACCACGTCTCCATCGGCGCCCTCACCAAGCACCACCAGGTGGAGACATCCGAGGTGCTGGAGCGGGAGGTACCGCTGCTGGCCGCCGCCACCGCCCAGGTGGGCGACCCCCAGATCCGCCACCGGGGGACCATCGGCGGCTCCATGGCCCACGGCGACCCGGCGTCGGACCTGCCAGCGGTGGTGCTGGCCCTGGGGGGCACCTTGGTGGTTCGGGGTCCGGGCGGCGAGCGGTCCATTCCGGCTTCGGACTTCTTCACCGGCTTCATGCAAACGGCACTGGCTCCCGACGAGGTGCTGACCGAGATCCGGGTCCCCCGGATGGAAGGCGCCGGGTGGTCGTTCCAGAAGTTCAACCGCCGGGCCCTCGACTGGGCCATCGTGGGCGTGGCCGCCGTGAACGGCAATGGCGACGGTTCCCGCGTGGGCCTGGTCAACATGTCGTCCACCCCGGTGCGGGCGACCGGAGTCGAGGAGGCGCTGGCCGGAGGGGCCTCGGCCGCGGAAGCGGCGTCCCATGCCGCCGACGGGCTCGACCCGCCGACCGACACCAACGCCGGCCCCGAGTTCCGCCGCCACCTGGCCCAGGTCCTGGTGCGCCGGGCCCTCGAGGAGGCCGGCGTCTGACGGAGGTCACCGATCCCGACCAGGTCCTGGCGGCCCTCACCGACCACGGGTACCTGGCCGACGAGGGCCTGGCCACCGCTATCTATCTCGCCCTGGCCCTGCCCCGCCCGCTGCTGCTGGAAGGCGAGGCCGGGGTAGGCAAGACCGAGGTGGCCAAGGTGCTCTCCCGCTGGACGGGAGGCGAACTGCTGCGCCTCCAGTGCTACGAGGGCATCGACGTCAGCCAGGCGGTGTACGAATGGGACTATGCCCGCCAGTTGCTCCACCTCCGCGCCGCCGAGGTGGAGGGCCCGGGGGCCCGCTCGGTGGAGAACGAGCTGTACTCCGAGCGCTTCCTCGTCCGCCGGCCCCTGCTGGCCGCCATCGACCACCGGGAAGGGCCGCCGCCGGTGTTGCTCATCGACGAGGTCGACCGGGCCGACGACGAGTTCGAGGCGTTCCTGCTCGAGATCCTGTCGGACTACAGCGTCACCGTGCCCGAGTTGGGAACCTTTCGGGCCTCGCAGCCACCGCTGGTGGTCATCACCTCCAACCGGACCCGCGACGTCCACGACGCCCTCAAGCGGCGCTGCCTCTACCACTGGGTCGAGCACCCGAGCTTCGAGCGCGAGGTGGCCATCGTGCGGCTGCGGGCACCGGGGGTGGTCGACCAGCTGGCCCGCCAGGTGGCGGCAGCGGTCGAGCAGTTGCGCGCCATGGAGCTGTACAAGCCCCCGGGGGTGGCCGAGACGATCGACTGGGCAGCCTCGCTGGCGGCCCTGGGCCGGGTCCAGCTCGACGCCCACAGCGTCGAGGTGACGCTGGGCACGGTCCTCAAGTACCGGGAGGACCAGGAACGGGTCCGGGGCTCCGACATCAGCGAGCTGGTCCGCGGGGCCGTCCTGCGGGGCGGCTGAGGGGCCACCCCGTGGTGCGGAATCGGGCTCGGGGGCAAAATCGGTCGTCGCGCCCGGTCGCGCACCGAGGACCGTATTCCGAACCGCAGGGCAGGCGGCCGGGGCATTGAGCGGCGTGGACGGCACACTTGCCCGCCCCGGCCCCGACGGGGACCGGCGCCGAGGCGCCGACCGGCGTGGACCGAATGGCGGTCGCCTTTTCCCACCTCCTCCGTAGGCAGGGGCTGGATGTCCCCATGAGCTGCGTGACCGCCTTCACGACGGCGCTGGGCGCGGTCGGGCTCAGCCGGCGGGCCTGGGTCCACGCCGCCGGCCGGGCCACCCTGGTGCGCCGGCCCGAGGACCTGGCCACCTACGACCGGTCGTTCGAGGCGTTCTGGCTGGGGCGGCCCCTGACCTCGCCCCAGCCCCCCGCGGCGCCGCCGCCCACCCAGGTCGTGGAACCGCTCGACGAGGCCGAGGCCGAGGCCGGCGCCGAGCCGACCGAGACCGGGGAGGACACGGTGCCCTTGCAGTACAGCGCCGCCGAGGTGCTGCGGGACAAGGACTTCGCCGCCTACACCCACGCCGAGTTCGCTCAGGCCCGGCGGATGATGGCCGACCTCCGGTTGGCGGGGGAGTTGCGGCGGTCCCGGCGGTGGCGGCGGGCGGCCCGAGCCGGGGCGCGCCCCGACCTGCGGCGGACGGTGCGGTCGGCCCTCGCCAGCGGGGGCGAGCCCATTCGGCGGGCGTGGCGGGAACCGGCCGAGCGGCCCCGGCGGGTGGTGCTGCTCTGTGACGTGTCGGGGTCGATGGAGCCCTACGCCCGGGGCCTGCTGCGCTTCGTGCATGCGGCCGTGGTCGGGCGGGGGGCAGGGCGGGTGGAGGCGTTCGCCATCGGCACCCGCCTCACCCGCCTGACCCGGGAACTGGCCTGGCGGGACCCGGACCAGGCGCTGGCCCGGGCCAGCCAGGCGGTCGCCGACTGGTCAGGAGGCACCCGCTTGGGGGCGGGGCTGCGGGCCTTCAACGACCGCTATGGCGTGAAGGGGATGGCCCGGGGGGCGGTGATCGTGGTGCTATCCGACGGCTGGGACCGGGGTGACCCGGCGGCGCTGGCGACCGAGATGGCCCGGCTCCACCGCGTCGCCCACCGGGTCATCTGGGTCAACCCCCTCAAGGCCGCCCCCGGCTTCGCCCCTCGGGCCCAGGGGATGGCGGCGGCGCTGCCATACGTGGACCGTTTCGTGCCCGGGCATTCGCTGCGGGCGCTGGAGGACCTGGTGGATGTGATCGCGGGCGGCCCTGCAGGTCGGCGCGGTGAAATCGGATAGGCGCAGGCCCCAGGTGCCCGGGCGCGACGCGAGGCGTCCCCGGGGGGACAGAATGTGCGACGTGGGCGAGCGGGTGGCCGTCGTGCTGGCGGCGGGGGCGGGGAGCCGGTTTCAGGGCGACAGCCACAAGCTGCTGGCCGAATTCCGGGGCCGGCCGGTCGTCAGCTGGGCCCTCGAGCACGCCCGGGCGGCGGGGCTCGATCGGACGTGGGTGGTCACCGGCGCCGTGGACCTCGCCCAGGCGGGTGTGGTGCCTCCGGGTATCGAGATGCTGGTCAACACGCGCTGGGCCGAGGGCCAGGCCACCTCACTGCAGGTGGCGGTGGCCGCCGCGTCCAGGTTGGTGGCCGTGGACAGCCTGGTGATCGGCCTCGGTGACCAGCCCCTGGTGGAGCCTTCGGCGTGGCGGGCCGTCGCGGCCTCGTCGGGGCGGCCCATCGCGACCGCGACCTATGGCGGGCGGCGGGCCAACCCGGTCCGTATCGACCGGGAGTGCTGGCCCCTGCTGCCCGGCGACGGCGACGCCGGGGCCCGGGTGCTGATGCGCCAGCGCCCCGACCTGGTCATGGAGGTGGCCTGTGAGTCCGACCCCACCGACATCGACACCGTCGAGGATCTCCAGGCGGCGTCCGCCGACCGAGGCAGGGATTGATGGCGCAGGCCCCGAACCCATGACGGTGACCCGGCCATGAGCGACCGCGAATTCTCCTGGGGCCCCCAGAAGCGAAGGGGGGACGGAATCCCGGAGCCGTTGGCGACGCTGGTCCTGGGGCTCGCCATCATCGCCATCCTGGTGGCGGGCGTGGTCGGCGTGGCGGTTCACCACACGAAGCCCGCCCGGACCGTCGCCGTCACACCCGCCGGCTACCAACGGCTACTCGACACCACCAACCACGTGAGCCTGGCCGTCCCCACGGCATGGAAGGTGCTCCCGCTCGGCACCAGCCAGCTCCAGAGCAATATCAATGCCCTCAAGGCGTCGGCGCCCCAGTTGGCGCCGCTGCTCGACCTGGCCCAGACGGGGCTGCAACGGGTCCAGCCGGGAGTGTTCGCCTTCGACGCCAACACCCGCACCTCGATCTTCAGCTACAGCGTCGACGCGGGCACAGTCCACACGCTGAAGGACATCTCCACCCGCGCCATCACGGCCCCGCTGACCGATTCCGGGGCCAAGAAGGTCACGGCCACCCAGATCCGTTTGCCCCTGGGCGACGCCGAGCGGGTGACCGCCCAGTTGGTTATCGGAACGGTGACGGTCAACGAACAGCTCGACTACTTCGTGCTCAACCACCGGGTGGTGGCGGTCGTCCTGGCGGTGCGCGACGCAGAGCCGCCGGCCATGCTGGTACACCAGATCGAGGGGTCGCTGGCCGCGACCTAGCCGCCGATACGGCGGCCGAGGAGGCAGAACTCGTTGCCTTCGGGGTCGGCCAACACCACCCAGGGGACCTGACCCTGGCCGACGTCGACAGCCCGGGCGCCCAGGGCCCGCAACCGCTCGAGCTCCTCGGCCTGCTCGCAGCTGGAGGGATTGAGATCGAGGTGGATGCGGTTCTTCACCGTTTTCGCCTCGGGGACGGGAACGAAAACCAGCATGGGTGGCGGGCCGGCAGGCTCGCCGGTGGCGGACAACCAGCACCAGCCTTCCTCCGTCTCGACGAGCGGCCAGCCGAGTACCGCAGCCCAGAACCGGCCGACCTTCAAGGGGTCCCCGCAGTCAATGACGATCTCGGTGAGCAGGCTGGCCATGCCTTCAACAACACCACACTTGTCGGCCTCCCCTCCACCGGAATAACGTGTCGATGTGCAAAACATCGATGGATCGTTATTTTTGCATGAAGCTGGCATCGCCTCCACCGACGCCGCCACCGCCACCGCCGCCGGCGCCGCCGTCACCGAGCCGGTGGCCAAGGGGGAGCGGACCCGGGCGGCGCTGGTGGCCGCCGCCGTGCGGCGCTTCGCCATCGACGGCTACCAGCGCACCTCGGTGGCCGACGTGGCGCGCGAGGTGGGGATGACGGCGGGAGCGCCGTACCGCTACTTCGCCGACAAGGAGGCGATGTTCCTGGCCGCTGTCGACAGCGACGGGACGGAGCTGATCGAGCTGGTTCGCAGCACCGTCTTCCGGGAACTGGGGGGACCGGTGAGCGCCATGCTGGCCCGCCTCACCGACCAACTGAGCGCGGCGCTCGATGACCACCCCCTCGTGGCCCGGGTGCTGAGTGGCGGCGAGCCCATGGGGCCGGAACGCATTCTCGCCCTGCCCAACCTGGCCGGGCTGCGCAGTGAGCTCACGGCACTGTTGCGGTTGGGCCAGCAGCTGGGCACAGTGCGCGGTGGTGCCGATCCGGCGGTGCTGGCGCTGGGGATCGAGACCGCGGTCCTCTACCAACTGGCCCATATCGCCTCGCTGCGGGGCAGCCACGCCAGTGCCGACCGGCAACGGTGGGCCGCCCTGGCCACTCTGGTCGACGTCGCCCTGCAACCGTGTCCCCGCCCATGAGCAGCCGCCGGTTGACGACCCGCACCCGGCGATCGCCGGTCGTCAAGCCCCCCGCCCGGGGGGCGCCCCACCTGGGCGGCGACGGCATGGGCGCCAAGTTCGAGGATGCGGTCGTGACCGACGACAACGCCGGCTGGCGCGATGAAGAACTGCCCCACGCGCCCCGCCGGCGCCGGCGGAGGCTGCGATGACGGCGCCATCGGCGCGGGGGCGGGTCGTAGCGGGCGACGACGTCGACTTGGCGGTGACCGAATGGGGCGCCACCGACGCCTCCGCGGGCGGTCCCACCATCCTCCTGGTACACGGCTATCCCGACACCTCGGCGGTATGGGAACTAGTCGCGGGCCGGCTGGCCGAGCGATATCACGTCGTCGCCTATGACGTCCGGGGCGCCGGGCAGTCGACGGTCCCGGTCCACACGGTGGACTATCGCCTGGTCCATTTGGTCCACGACATGGTGGCAGTCGCCGAGGCGACCAGCCCGGGCCGCCCGGTCCATCTGGTGGGCCACGACTGGGGTTCCATCCAGGGCTGGGACGCGGTGTGCAGCGCGGGCGGCCACTTCGCCTCCTTCACCTCGATCTACGCCCCCGGCCTGGACCACGCCGCATCCTGGTCGGCATCGCGCTGGCGCCACCCAACCCCGGGCAACGTGCGCCAGTTGCTGGGCCAGCAGAGACGGTCGTGGTACATCGCCGCTTTCCACCTCCCGGGCGCGGGCTCCCTGTGGCGGGGCGAACTGGGGCGGCGGTGGCCGCAGATCCTGCAACGGCTGGAACACGTCGAACCCACCGACTCCTATCCCGCCGCCACCCTGGCCGCCGACGCCGCCCACGGCGTCGCCTTGTACCGGGCCAACTTCTGGAACCGCCTGTCGCGCCCCGAGCCCCGGACCACCACGGTCCCGGTCCAGGTGATCGTTCCCTTGGAGGACCATTACGTTTCGCCCGCCATGAGCGAGGGCCTGGAACGCTGGGCCCCCCGGCTGTGGCGCACCGAGGTGACAGCCGGGCACTGGCTGCCCCGCACCCATCCCGATCTGGTGGCCGGGTACGTGTCGGAGTTCGTGGACCACATAGAGGGTGGTCCCGAGTCGCCCCGGCTGCAACGGTCCCGCCTTGGTGAAGGCCCTGTGGCAGGGCCGCGCCCGCGCCCAGACAAGCCCTTGGGCCGGGCCCGTTCCGCGCTTGTGGCCGGGGACAAGCCGGCGGCCGGCCGGGGTCGACCACGTACCTCGCTACAAGGAGGACCAGCATGATCAAAGCCCGCCGGGTCCATTTCGACTGGAAGGACACCCCCCTGCACTGGGTACCGGGTGACGCCTTCAGCACCCATGTGATCAATGTGTTGCACCTGCTGCTGCCGGCCGGCGAAAGTTGGTTCTGCGACGTCTTCCGCCAGGCCCTCCCGCTCGTCACCGACGAAGCCCTGCGCGCCGACGCCCGGGGCTTCATCGGCCAGGAGGTGATCCACGGCCGGGCCCACTCGGCGGTGCTCGACCATTTGGCCGAGCAGGGTCTGGAGACGACGCCCTACACCAAATGGGTCGAGTGGATGTTCAAGTCGCTGCTGGGCGACCACGGGCTGGCCCTCGAGCGCGGGCACGGCCCGAAGTGGCTGCGGCGGCAGTGGCTCCTCTTCCGCCTGGCCATGGTGGCCGCCATCGAGCACTTCACGTGCATCCTCGGCTACTGGGTCCTCTCCGACGCCGATGCCCTCGACCGGGCCGGCGCCGACCCGGTGATGCTCGACCTGTTGCGCTGGCACGGTTCCGAGGAGGTCGAGCACCGCTCGGTGGCCTTCGACCTGCATCACGCCCTGAGCCGGCCGCCGCTGCGCTACCCCCGCCGGGTGCTGGCCCTGGCGGTGGTGCAGCCGGTGATCGCGTTCCTTTGGATCGTCGGAACCCGCTACCTGATCGCCCACGACCCCGGATGCACTCGCGCCGACAAGGCGTCCATCCGGCGCTTCGTCAAGGTGAGCCGGCATACCGGCCGCCTCCCGACGCTCGGCTACCTGACCAAGGCGGTCCTGCGGTATGTGTGGTGGGACCATCACCCCTCGTTCGAGGCCTCGACCGAGGTGGCGCTGGCCTACATTGACCGCTCCCCCGCCGCCCGGGCCTACGCCGCCTGAGCGGCGGGCGAAGGGGCTGCGGCACTGGTTGCCCCCGCGATCCCATTTTCCCCCCCATGCCGTTAGGTAGCCTGACTCATGGCTGGCCTGGACCTCGGTGACGACCCCCTCGATTCGTCGCCGGTCCTCGTCATCGACTTCGGGGCCCAGTACGCCCAGCTGATCGCCCGGCGGGTCCGGGAGGCGCACGTCTACAGCGAGATCGTGCCGCACACCACGCCCGCCGCCGAGCTGCTGGCCCGGCGCCCGGCGGCCATCATCCTGTCTGGGGGGCCGGCCAGCGTGTACGCCGCCGCTGCCCCCACCATCGACCCCGCCGTGTTCCGGGCGGGGGTGCCGGTGTTGGGGATCTGTTACGGCTTCCAGCTGATGGCGGCCGGATTGGGCGGGACGGTCGACCGCACCGAGGCCGCCGAATTCGGGCGCACCGAGGCCACCGTCGACCCCGAGGGCGTGCTGTTCAGCGGCCAGCCGGCCCGCCAGCCCGTGTGGATGTCGCACCGGGACTCCGTCGTCAGGGCTCCACCCGGCTTCCGGGTCACGGGTTCCAGCCCCGGCGCCGAGGTGGCGGCCTTCGAGGAACCGGGCGCCCGGCTGTACGGGCTGCAATGGCATCCCGAGGTGCTGCACACCGCCCATGGGCAGGCGACGCTGGAACGCTTCCTGCGGGAGGGGGCGGGGATCGAGCCCCGCTGGACGACGGCCAGCATCATCGATCGCACCATCAAGGCGATCAGCGACCAGGTTGGGCCCCGCCAGGTGCTGTGCGGGCTATCGGGTGGGGTGGACTCGGCGGTGGCGGCGGCCCTCGTCCACCAGGCAGTAGGCGATCAGCTGACGTGCGTGTTCGTGGACCACGGGCTGCTGCGCCAGGGGGAACGGGAACAGGTCGCCCGCGACTACGTCCGGGCTACCGGCATCAAGCTCAAGGTGGTGGACGCGGCATCGCGATTCCTGGGCGCCCTGGCCGGTGTCGTCGACCCGGAGCAGAAGCGCAAGATCGTAGGGCGGGAGTTCATCCGGGTCTTCGAACAGGCGGCCCGGGAGGTGCTCGCTTCTGCCCCGGGTGGCCCCGACGAAATCGAGTTCCTCGTGCAGGGGACCCTCTATCCCGACGTGGTCGAGTCAGGCGGCGGGACCGGTACCGCCAACATCAAGAGCCATCACAACGTGGGAGGGCTGCCGTCGGACCTCAAGTTCCAACTCATCGAACCGCTGCGGGCCCTGTTCAAGGACGAGGTGCGGGCCCTCGGCGCCCAACTGGGCCTGCCCGACGCCATGGTTTGGCGCCACCCGTTCCCCGGCCCCGGGCTGGCCATCCGCATCATGGGCGAGGTCACGGCGGCCCGGCTGGTCGTTCTTCGGGAGGCCGATGCCATCGCCCGCGAGGAGTTGACGGCGGCCGGCCTCGACCGCAGCGTGTGGCAGTGCCCGGTGGTGCTGCTGGCCAACGTGCGCTCGGTCGGCGTTCAGGGCGACGAGCGGACCTACGGGCACCCGATCGTGTTGCGGCCGGTGTCCAGCGAGGACGCCATGACCGCGGACTGGTCCCGCCTCCCCTACGAGGTGCTGGCCCGGATCTCGTCGCGCATCACCAACGAAGTGGCCCAGGTGAACCGGGTGGTGCTCGACATCACGAGCAAACCCCCCGCCACCATCGAGTGGGAGTAGCCAGGGGTTAGGAAAGCCGCCCGGCGGCGGTCGCCGGGAGCCCTGTCGTGCCCTGGAGCTGGTCGAGCGGTCGAGCGGTCGAGCGGTCGAGCGGTCGAGCGGTCGAGCGTCCGGCACCGACGTGGCGCCCCTCTCGACACCAGACGTTGGTCTCTGGCTGCGCTCTCGGTCACCGGCTGATCCACTACCGGGCTTCCAGGCGTGGGACGGCGGGTTGCGGGTAGGTTCATCGGCGTGCGACGGGGCCAGATGCCGGGGAAAGGCTGATGACACGGGTCCTGTCCATGGTGCTGGCCGGGGGGGAAGGCAAGCGTCTCGCCCCACTCACCGCCGACCGGGCCAAGCCCGCGGTCCCCTTCGGGGGCCACTACCGGCTCATCGACTTCGTCCTGTCCAACCTGGCCAACGCCGGCTACATGCGCATCGTCGTACTCACCCAGTACAAGAGCCACAGCCTGGACCTGCACATCTCCCGGACCTGGCGGCTGTCGACCCTGATGGGCGACTACGTGACGCCGGTACCCGCCCAGATGCGCCGGGGGCCGCGGTGGTTCCTGGGCTCCGCGGACGCGATATACCAGAACCTCAACATCGTCCACGACGAGCACCCGGAGTACATCTGCGTCTTCGGCGCCGACCACATCTACCGCATGGACCCCCGCCAGATGCTCGAGCAGCACGTGGCGACGGGGGCCGCGGTGACGGTGGCCGGGGTCCGGGTTCCACTGTGGCAGGCCAGCAGCTTCGGGATCATCGAGACCGACTCCGGGCCCGAGGCGGGCGACTCCGTCGGGAGCCGGATCAGAGCCTTCCGGGAGAAGCCGACCGATGCGGTGGGGCTACCGGACGATCCCAACTCTGTCTTCGCCTCGATGGGTAACTACATCTTCACGACCGAGGCGCTGCTGGACGCGGTGACCGCGGATTCCCAGAACACCGCCTCTGACCACGACGTGGGCGGGGACATCATTCCCGCCCTGGTGGCGGCGGGCGACGCCCACGTCTACGACTTTCAGGCCAACAAGGTCCCCGGGGCCACCAAGCGTGACTGGGCCTACTGGCGTGACGTGGGGACGCTGGATGCGTACTACGACGCCCACATGGACCTGGTGTCGGTGCACCCCATCTTCAACCTGTACAACCGGGAATGGCCCATCTACACCTCAGGGCCGCCTCGGCCACCGGCCAAGTTCGTGTTCGAGGGGGCGGAGGGCACGGGTCAGGCGATCAACTCCATGGTGTCGGCGGGGGCGATCATCTCGGGAGGAACGGTGCGCCGCTCGATCATCTCCCCCGGGGTGATCGTGGAGAGCCATGCCCAGGTCGAGGGATCGGTCATCCTGGACGACGTCCGGGTGGGGCCGGGCGCGGTGATCCGCAACGCCATCATCGACAAGAACGTCCGCGTTCCTCCCGGGGCCCAGATCGGAGTCGACCTCGATCGCGACCGGCGCCGGTTCACTGTTTCCGAGGGCGGGATCGTCGTCATCGGCAAGGGCGAGCCCGTACCCGACGCGTGAGCCGGCTGAGCGGGTGAGCGGGGTGGGCTGGTGAGGGTCGCCATCCTCACGCGGGAGTTCCCCCCTGAGGTGTACGGGGGGGCCGGCGTGCACGTGGAGCACCTGGTCGCGCAGCTGGCCCGGCTGGTTGACGTCGAGGTGCACTGCTTCGGCGAGCCTCGCGACTCTCCTCTCGTCGCGGCGACCTATCGGCCCTGGGACGCCCTGGCGGGCGGCCCGGGCGCGGGCGCCCTCCAGCCGCTGTCGGTGAACCTGCTCATGGCGGAGCGGGTCGAGGGGGTGGACCTGGTTCACAGCCACACCTGGTACGCCAACATGGGCGGTCAGCTGGCCAAGTTGATGTATGACGTTCCCCACGTGCTGACGACGCACAGCCTGGAGCCCTTGCGGCCGTGGAAGCGGGACCAACTGGGCCCGGGATACGGGGTCTCCCTGTTCTGCGAGCGCACGTCGATCAACGAGGCGGACGCCGTGATCGCGGTCTCCAAGGGCATGCGCGAGGACATACTGCGGGTGTACCCCGGCGTCGACCCGGACCGGGTGGTGGTAATCCACAACGGCGTCAACCCCGAGGACTACCGGCCCGACCCGGGCACCGAAGCGCTCGAGCGCTACGGGATCGACCCCGAGCGGCCGGCGGTGGTGTTCCTGGGCCGGATCACGGCGCAGAAGGGCATCCTGGATTTCCTGGAGGCAGCACGCGGGATCGATCCCGAAGCCCAGCTGGTGTTGTGTGCGGCGTCCCCCGACACCCCGGAAATCCTGGCGGCGGTGACCGATGCGGTGGAGGCGATGCAATCGGTCCGGTCCGGAGTCATCTGGATCCAGGAGCCGCTGCCCCGACCGGGGGCGGTCCAGGTCTTGAGCCACGCATCGGTGTTCGTGTGCCCATCGCGCTACGAACCCTTCGGCCTGGTCAACATCGAGGCCATGGCGTGCGGGGTCGCGGTAGTGGCTACCGCGACCGGGGGAATCCCCGAGATCGTGGTCGACGGGGAGACGGGTTACCTGGTGGCGCCCGGCGACGACTTCACCCGCCAGCTGGCGGAGCGCATCAACGAGCTCATCGTCGATCCCGACAAGGCGCGCCGCTTTGGCCGGGCAGGGCGCCAACGGGTGCTCGATCACTTCACCTGGCCCGCCATCGCGGCCCAAACGGTGGCCCTCTACCGGAAGGTCCTTAGTTAGTCAGCCGACGCGACGGCGGCTGAGAGTCGGGAGCCAGAGGTTTCCGGCTGAGGAGGCGAGGCCCCGGCGTTTCTGAGAGCCGGCAACGAACTCTGCTCCTTCGAAGTTGGCATCAATAGTTGCTTTGCCGAACACTAACGATGTATCGTTCGTATTCGGAAAGGAGAAACATGATGAGATCGGATGAGCGTTTCGCATGGGCCGGCCCGCCTGGCTGGTCGAGAGGTAAGCCACCATGGCTGGCGATGGCCGGAGCCCACGGCGGTCACGAGGGCGAGGAGCACGGCTGGCGGGGCGGCGCCTTCGCCCCGGGACCCGGTGGACCTCCTGGTTGGGGCGGCTGGGGCGGGCGTGGTCGGGGCGGCCGGGGTGGCCGGGCCCGACGCGGCGATGTCCGGGCTGCGGTTCTGCTGCTGCTGGCAGAGACATCCCGGAACGGGTACCAGATCATCCAGGAGCTCGGCGAACGCAGCCGGGGCGTGTGGAAGCCCAGTCCCGGGTCCGTCTACCCGGTCCTCCAGCAGCTTGAGGACGAGGGGTTGGTCATCAGCTCGGCGGCCGATGTGGGGCGCATGTTTCGCATCACCGAGGCGGGCACCGCTTACGTCGAGGAGCACCGGGCGGATATGGGCGTGCCGTGGGAAGCGGCGGCCAGCACCATGAGCCCACCGGCGATGGAATTCGCCCAGCTGCTTCCCCAGCTGATGGGGGCGGTGAAGCAGGTCATGCGGGCCGGCAACGACCAGCAGATCGCCCAAGCCGTCACCGTGCTGACCGAGGCCCGACGGTCCCTGTACCGCATCCTGGCCGACGACGCTCCCGCAGCGGGACGCGACGAAGGGGCCGACGCTTCTTAGCTGACTGCCCCGGTTCGAACCTGAATCGAGACGCCCTCGGCCGCCGCCACCACCTCGCCCGCCACTTGACGGAGCGCCGCGGCATCGGCGGCCAAGGCCTCGGGCGCGATCAGGTCGGCCGCCCCGGCACCGGCCACGATGGCTTCCAGGTTCGAGAGCTGCCCGGCCAGCCAGCCGAAAGGGTCGCGGGAAAGGGCTTCGTCCCATTGACGCTCACTGGGCTCGAGCCCATCGAAGCTCGGATGGTAGTGCGCCCGGAGGAAGTTACCGGGAGGCTCGGACATCAGGTCAAACAGGTCGGCCCGCCACAGTGGCTGGTCGATCACGACCTTTTGGGCCGCGAACGGGCTTCCGCGGTGGTCCGGCTCCCCGTGCCGGCGGACCTCGATGCGCACCCCCCGCTCCGGTTGGCGGGGATCGGCTTCGTGCCAGCCGAACACCAGGACAACCACCTGGGTGAGGACGTAGGCCCGCTTGAGCCCGCCCAGCTCAGTCACCGTGCTCGCTCCGAGTAGCGCCGCATTGTTCCCACCTCCGGTTCGAATGTGGTGAGGTGTCATCCGATAACCACTTTCCACCAACATCATGGTCGCAGGCAGGCACGCTGAGGCGGCGTTCATCGGGCGTTCTCAAGGAGTGCGTTCGGCCTTGGGGCTGGCTGCTGCACAATGGAAAGCGTGAGAGCACACAATGGCTGAAGCAACCGCGACCATCGAGCAGCAGATCCGCTCCTATCTGACCGCCCAGGGCGGCAGTTTGACGGACCCGACGGGCCGGGCGATGACCACCGATATGGCGCAGGCGCTGGGCGTGGACAAGCCCCAGTTGGTGAGCGCGGCGCTGGGGCAGATGGAGAGCGATGGTGTTATCACCCGTGAGATGCGGGGGCTGCGGACCTATCGCATCGCGTTGGCGGACCCTGCAGATGGCCCGGTGACGGAACCGGCGGCCAACGGTGGCACGGCCACCGCGGTGGCCCTGGAGGCCGGTGGCACGGATGCTCCTCCTGGGGAGGCGGCTGACGACGCGGGCCAAGTGCCGCCGGCGGCGCCGAAGGCCCTCTCCCTGCGCGAAGCGCTGGCCGCCGCCAAAACCGGGACCCCGGCCGTGGCAGCCGCACCGAACGATCCCGAGGTGACGCACCAGCCGGCGGCGGCCGAAGGGACCCCGGCGGCGGCCGAAGGGACCCCGGCGGCGGCCGAAATCGCCCCGGCGGCGGCCGTCACTGAGGCTGTGGCCGACAAGGGGGCCGAGATTGGGGCCGATGCGGAAGTTCCCCAACAGGCACCTGTCAAAGCCATGACCCTGCGAGAAGCGCTGGCCGCCAAGAAGGGCGGGGGAGGCCCGCCACCACCCGAGGGGGCGGCGACCCCGGCCCCACCCGCAGGGACGTCGCCGGCACCGGATGTGACGGGCGAGATGCCGGTCGTGGCGGCGACCACCGAGACCGGGCCGGCTTCCGCCGAGACGGGGCCGGCTTCCGTCGAGACCGGGCCAGCTTCCGCCGAGACCGGGCCAGCCGACCAGGGCGCCGACAAGGGCGTGGGCCAGGGCCCGAACCAGGGCGCCAACGAGGGCGCAGACAAGGTGCCGGCGACCAAAGCCCTCTCGTTGCGGGAGGCGTTGGCCGCCGCCAAAGCCGCCCCGCCAGCCCCATCCGTCCCTCCGCCGGCCGCCCCCCAAGGCACGCCGCCACCCCCGTCCAGAACCGGCCCGCCGCCACCGCCGCTGCCGCCTCCCGATCCTTCCACCCGGATCGTGGCCGGGCCCCCTCCGCCGCCACCGGCGGCGCGGGCCACCGCGGCGACCGTGGCCGCGGCCGCACCCGGGGACGAAGCCCGCAAGCGTCGCCTCACGGTGCCGCTGCCGGAATCCAAGACGCCCCCCAGCCGCAACGTCATCGTGGCAGTGATCGCGGCCATGGTCATTCTCGTCGCCATCGCGGTGGCGACGGTGCTCGTGACCCACAAATCCTCCCCGGTCGCGGCCGTGAACCCGTCGGTCGATGCCTGCCGGATCGTCACCTCGGCCGATGCCACGGCGATCTTCGGGGACAATGCCGGCGCTCCCCACACCGTCCTCAACGCCTGCGTGTACGACGACGGGACACACGAGCTGATTGTCTCCATCGCCCGATCGCAGGCCAAGTCGCAGTTCGACTCGGCTCGGACAGCCGCCGCCAAGCCCGTTCCCGGCGTCGGCGATGCCGCCTACTACCTCAACGGGGAACTGTGGGTGCTGAAGGGCACCAACCTGTTGCAGATCACGCTGGGACCGGTGCCCGCCCCGGCCCCCAACCCCAAGGTGATCGCGCTGGCCAACAACGCCCTGGCCCGGATCGCACTGCCCACCAAATAGTCCCGGCGGGTCCATGGACGCCCAAACGGCCGTGGAGCTAGCCCTGCGGGTGGTCGCCGAGCGCAAGCCGGTCGTTCGAGCCTGGACCCACCTGGACACTGACGGGGCCCGCGCCGCGGCCCGGGCCATCGACGCCCGCCCCTGTTCGACCCGGCGGCGCTGGTTGATCTCTGCGAGATACTGGAGCCCCGAGACCGCCGGCCCGCCGGCCGGCGCGGTGCTCGGCGTCAAGGATGTGTTCGACCGCCGATCAGCCCACCGAGTACGGTGCAGCGATCTTCAAGGGCCACCGGCCCCGGGCCGATGCCGGGGCGGTGGCATTGCTGCGGGCTGCGGGCGCGGTGTGCCTGGGGAAAACGGTGACCGCGGAGCTGGCCCTCTTCCATCCCGGCCCAACCACCAACCCGCACCGGGCGACCCACACGCCGGGGGCTCCTCCATGGCCTCCCCGGCCGCCGTCGCCTGCGGCATGGCGGACCTGGCGCTCGGCACCCAGACGGCGGGATCGGTCATCCGCCCGGCCAGCTACTGCGGCGTCTACGGCTTCAAGTCGACCTTCGGGACGATAACGACGGCGTCTACGGCTTCAAGCCGACCTTCGGGACGATAACGACGGCGGGCATGAAAGGGGTCGCCCCGTCGCTGGACACCGTGGGCTGGTTCGCCCGCTCGGTGCAGGAAATCGACGCGGTGCGGGACGACCTCGTCTTGGCGGCGGGTGCCTGGCTCGGTCGTGCCATCGCATCCATATTCAGTTGACACCGGCGCCGGTACGCCGCACATCGGCATTTTCACGGACGCATACCGACCAGCTCTGAGATTCCTCAAACTGGGTAACGAGGCGCGATCACGGGGGCGTGAGGATGGTCGGGACGACCTCAACCTCGGTTCTGAGGCTGTTGGCGACATAGCACTCGCGGTGGGCCACCTCCACCAGATGGCGGACCCGATCCTGGCTTACCGGGGCACCCATGGTGATGCGGGGCCGCAGCCGGATGCGGGTGATCCGTTGCGGAAAATCGTCCTCCGCCATCTCGCCCACCGCGTCGTCCTCATAATCGACTACGTCCAGGCGGGAGCGGGCCGCCACCGCCAGGAAGGACAACAGCTGACAGGAGGCAGCCGCCAAGACGAGAAGTTGCTCCGGATTCAGGAGAGTGGGGTCACCGCGGAATGCGGGGTCGGCGGAAAGCGCGAGCCGGATCGCGCCATCACCCGCCGTCGCCTGGTGGGCCCGTGCATAGGCCTGGTAGCCGACTCCGGTCGTCCCCGACCAGGAACAGCGGACTTGATAGTGGTGCACGGCACAAGTATCCCCTAGCCGGCGGTGCCGGCGGGCCGAATGGCTACCACTCGCAGCGTCGTCGCGGCACGGCCGGGATGGTGGCGGCGGATGGAAGCAGGCCCATGGATCTCGCGAGCAGGCAACGGATCTCCCGGTTGCCACCCATATCACCGTGAGACCAGCTTTATCGGACCGCGTCGGTAAGAATGTTACGGCCCAGTAACGGGGGACCCGGGGGAGGAACTGCCATGCAGGAGGCGAAAGGACCGACGCTGGTCCCGTTGGCAGAAGGTGCCCATCTGTTGGAGCCGGTGCTGCGGCGGGGTCGTGATGCCGGGAGTACCCCGATAGCGGCCTATCGCCTGGGAGACCGCTTCGTCGACGTCACCGCAGCCGAGGCGGTGGCCCGCATCCGGGCGGTGGCCAGTGGATTCATCGCCAGCGGCGTCGTCCCAGGTGACCGCGTCGCCCTCATGTCAACCTCCCGCCTGGAGTGGATGGTCGCCGACTACGCCATCCTGGCCGCGGGGGGCGTCACGGTCCCGATCTACGAGACCTCCTCGGCCGAGCAGGTGCACTGGATCCTGAGTGACAGCGGCGCGGTGATGGGGCTGTTCGAGACACCGGCGCTGGCCGCCCTGTACACCAAAGTTGCCGAGGACCTGCCCGACTGCCGGGAGGCGCTCGTCATCAGCGAGGGGGGACTCGATCAGCTGGCGTCGCGGGGTTCGAGCGTCAGCGCTGCCGACCTGGACTCGCGGATCGCCGGCTTGTCGGTGGACGGGCTGGCCACCATCATCTACACCTCGGGCACGACGGGGCAGCCCAAGGGGTGCATGCTCACCCACCGCAACCTGCGCACCAATGTGGCCCAGAGCATCGATGCCATCCGAGGGTCGATGACGGAGGACGAGACGACGCTGTTGTTCCTGCCCCTGGCCCACGTGCTGGCCAAGATCATCGCCCTGGTATGCGTGGAGTGGGGCGCCAAGATCAACTTCGCCAGCAGCACGTCGAAGCTGATCGAGGAACTGCCCATGGCCCAGCCGACCATGCTGGTATCGGTACCCCGGGTATTCGAGAAGGTTTTCAACGGGGCCGCCCACAAGGCACGGGAGGAGGGCCACGGCGCCATCTTCACCAAGGCGACCGACGTGGCCATCGACTGGTCCGTGGCCCAGACGGCCGGCAAGCGGCGCCCGATCGTGGCGGCCGAGCACGCCGCCTTCGACAAGCTGGTATACGGGAAGCTCCGTTCCGCCTTCGGGAGCAAGCTGCGGTTTGCCTTCAGCGGCGGCGGCCCGCTGGGCGAGCGGCTGACCCACTTCTTCAACGGGATCGGCGTGCGGATCATGGAGGGTTACGGACTGACCGAGACCAGCCCGACGTTGACCGCGAATCGCACCGACGGCTGGAAGCCGGGAACGGTGGGCCGGCCGGTGGCGGGGACCAGCATTCGGATCGCGCCCGACGGCGAGGTGCTGGCCAAGGGGCCCCAGGTCTTCAAGGGATACTGGCACCGCGACGATGCCACCGCTGAGGTGTTCGATGCCGAGGGGTGGTTCCGTACCGGTGATATCGGGGAGCTCGACGATGACGGCTACCTGCGGATCACGGGGCGGGCGAAGGACCTCATCGTGACGGCGGCCGGGAAAAATGTGGCGCCGGCGCCGCTCGAGGACCGGCTGCGGGCCCATCCACTCATCAGCCAGGCGGTGGTGGTCGGTGATCGGCGGCCGTTCATCGCGGCCCTCTTGGCGCTGGACGAGGAAGCGTTGGCGGGTTGGGCAGCCGAGCAGGGCAAGCCCGGCAAGACGGCGGCCGATCTCCAGGAGGACAAGGACCTGCGGGCGGTGCTCCAGGCGGCGCTCGACGAGGCCAATGCGACGGTGTCGCGAGCGGAGTCGATTCGCAAGTTCGCCGTCCTGCCCCGCGACCTGACGATCGGGGCCGAGGTGACACCTACGTTGAAGGTACGGCGGGCCAACGTGGAGAAGGCCTACGCCGAGGTGATCGAAGGCATGTACCGGGACTGACGGTTCGAGCGCGAAGGTCGTTATCCCATGCAAGGGGGCGTCCGAGGCATTCTCTTCGTCGACCTCGGGCCGACATCGACCGGCGGCAGCCGATTGATTTAGCGTTTTGCCAAAAAGTGATGTCCCGACAACACTTTTTGGCAAAACCCGATCCGGACCGGCTACGGCTACCGGGTTCCCCGCCGTCCTCGCCGCCCGGCCCGAGGCGAGAGCCTCAGCTCCGGCTGGAGGAAATGAGAACCTGCTTCAAGGCTTCGAACTCTTCCAGGCACTGGCCGCCGCCGATGACAACCGACAGCAGGGGGTCCTTGGCGACGATGATGGGCATGCCGGTCTCCACCGACAGGCGAACATCGAGCCCGTGGAGCAGGGCGCCGCCGCCTGTGAGGACGATGCCCTTCTCGATGATGTCGGCGGCCAGTTCCGGCGGCGTGTTGTCGAGGGTGCTCTTGACGGCGTCGATGATCGCCGAGACGGGCTCGTCAATGGCATCTCGGATCTCCTCGGTGGAGGTCACGATGGTCTTGGGCAACCCGGTGATCAAGTCCCGGCCCCGGATCTCGGCGTGCAGCTCCTCTTCCAAGGGGCAGGCGGAGCCCAGGGCGATCTTGATCTCCTCGGCGGTGCGCTCCCCCAGCGCCACGCTGTACTCCTTCTTGATGAAGGCGATGATGGCTTCGTCGAGCTCGTCGCCACCGATGCGCACCGACTGGGAGGTAACTATGCCACCCAGGGAGATCACAGCTACATCGGTGGTGCCGCCGCCGATGTCGACGACCATGTTGCCGGTCGGCTCGTGGACCGGTAGCCCGGCGCCGATGGCGGCGGCCATGGGCTCTTCGATCACGTAGGCGGGCTTGCGGGCGCCCGCCGACTCGGCGACCTCGATCACCGCTCGCTGCTCGACGCCGGTGATGCCCGACGGCACGCATATCACCATGCGGGGCTTGGAGAAGGTGCGGGTCCCCTGGACCCGGCGGATGAAGTAGGCCAGCATTTTCTCGCAGATGTCGAGATTGGCGATCACGCCGTCGCGCAGCGGCCGGATGGCCTGGATGTGGCTCGGGGTGCGGCCGATCATTCGCTTGGCCTCGAGCCCGACCGCCAGGGGACGGCCGTCCTTCACGTTGACGGCGACCACCGACGGCTCGTTGAGCACGATGCCGCGGCCGCGGACGTAGACCAAAGTGTTGGCGGTACCGAGGTCGACGGCCATGTCCCGGCCGAAGAAGGAGGTGAAGGAGTTTTCAGCCACAGGCGGCACCGAAATTCCGGGAGCGCCATGGTTCCGGGGCGTCAACCCACGGTGGGCCCACGATGGCGGGGGTGAGGAGACCGCCCGGTGAGGGGGCCGGGGCGGGACAAATGGGAACGTCGATGGTTGATAGTACGCCGCGACCGGTGGGCCAGCCACCACGGGTCCGGTGGAACCCGCCCGGCGCCGCGACGAGCAGGGCCGGAAGGAACGCCCGGGCGGGATCGCCCTGTCAAGGATCGCCGGTGAGCGGTCCCGGCCAGTTGATCATCAGCACGGTGGCGTCGTCACCCAGTTCGCCGCCGTGGTGGCCGAGAACGGCGTGAACGACCTGGCGCACGATCATGCTGATGGAAAGCTGGTCGGAAGCGAACCTGCCGACCAGATCGGCGAGCCGCGAGGTTCCGAAGTCCTCACCATGAGAACCGCGGGCTTCGACCACACCATCGGTGTACATCAATATGCTGTCGCCCGGTTCCAGGGCGTTGTTGTACATCTCGAACGGGCACGGCCCGAAACCCCACGGGAGCGCCGGTGCCCCGTTGAGCAGCCCTATGACCTTCCCATGGCGGATCAACATCGGCGGTGGATGGCCGGCGTTGATCCAGGTCAAGCCGCCCGTGACGAGGTCGAGGCGCCCGATCTGGCCGGTGACGAAGGCCTCGCCTCCGCCCTCGCCGGCGATGATCTCGTCCAGGTTGCGGTGGATGTAGTCCAGGGCGCGCCCCTCGCGCCGAGCGTGACGGTAACTCCCGACCGCCAGCGTCGCCAGCAGGGACGAACGCAGACCATGGCCCATCGAATCCATGAAGGCGAAGTCGAGTTGGGTCCCGTTAAGGGCGTAATCGAAGCAGTCCCCTCCTACCTGGTATGCCGGTTCGAGCATCCCGGCGACGATCACCCGGCGCGAGGTGAGCGTCAACGGGGGAAGCAGATCCCACTGCATACTGGCCGCCAGCCCCATGGCCTTACGACGCCTGTGAAGACCGTAGAGGTCGGTGACACGGGCCTGGGTGGCGATCAGATAGCCGGCCAGGACGCCCAGATCCTCACAAACGGCGAGGGTCGCTTCGTTTGCCTCGGGGATGGTCAGGGCCAGCACACCGGTCGGGTCCGACCCCTCGATGATCGGAACCCATACCCGGATACCGTCGGGACGCGCGACCATCGTGGCCTGGCGTTGCAGGAAGGCCCGGCCGGCGATGGTGGAGCCCACCTCCTCGGAGTGCGGCAACTCTTCGTGGGTCGAGCGGTCCGGAAGCGGTTCCAGGATCTGCTGCTCGAAGTCGAGGAGGTAGACCACGACATCGGTCCCCGCCAACTCTGCCGCCGCCGAGACCATGGCGTCGGCCACATCGGCCGGGTCAGCCCGTTTCATGGCCCTCACCAGACCGCCGACTTCCATCCAGCCTGTCATCCCGGGCCGAGCCTACGGGAGTGCATGCCGAGGCGTTGCCATCCCGCTCCGGCGGTGGATTCGGGGTCGGTGGCCGCCGTTGTACCGCCCCGGGAGAGACAGGCGGTCTGCGGGTATGACCGAGACGTGAGTGTCGCTCAGCCGGAGTCCGCGGTTGTCGCCGGCCGGTACCGGCTCGAGGAGCGAGTCGGTCGCGGTGGTTCCGCGGTGGTGTGGCGAGCCCGAGATTTGGTGCTCGAGCGCCAGGTGGCGATGAAGGAGGTCGTGCTCCCGTCGAGCATGGAACCCGAGGAGCGGCAACGGCTCCAGGATTCGGTCCTGCACGAGGCGCGGGCCGCAGCCCGGCTGCACCATCCATCGGCGGTGGCGGTGTACGACGTGGTCAAGGACGGAGATCGCCCGTTCATCGTGATGGAGTTGGTCGAGGCGCCCAACCTCAAGGAGGTGGTCGCGGACAAGGGCCCGCTGAACCCCGACCAGGCGGCCGGTATCGGGCTCGACCTGATCGAGGTGCTCGAAGCGGCGCACGCCTCGGGCCTGGTGCACCGGGATGTCAAGCCTGCCAATGTCCTGGTGCCGTCGGTGGGCAAGACCCGGCTCAGCGACTTCGGTATTGCGTCGGTGATCGATGATCCCAGCATCACCGCCACGGGGATCCTCAAGGGCACCCCGTCGTACATGGCCCCCGAACAGGCGCTGGGGACAGGAGCCACCCCGGCCAGCGACATGTGGTCGCTCGGCGCCACACTGTATTTCGCGGTCGAGGGCGAAGCTCCGTTCGACCAGGGGCAGGCCTTGGCGACACTCACCGCCATCGCCATGAACGAGCCTCGGCCGGCCCAGCGGGCCGGTCCGATGGGCGAGGTGTTGGGGCACCTGCTGGCGAAGGATCCGACCGCCCGTCCCGGCTACCGCCAGCTAAGGGCGGAGCTGCAGGCGATCGCCCACGTCGGCGAGGGGTTCGGCCCGCGGCCTGAGGCGACCCCGCAGCTCGTCGCGCGACCGCAGGCACCGTCGGGGGACTTCGCGGATTCCCGGCCGCAGGGCGGAGAACCGATTGCCGGAGACTGGGGGCAGACTGACACAGAACCAATGGCCGATGGCGGACCCGTCACCGAAACGGGACCGGTTACGGACGTGGAGCTACAGGCGCAAGTCCGAATGGCCGCCCTCGGCGGCGCATTGTGGGCCGACCAGGCGCTCCCGCTTTCGACTCCGCCAACGGCCGCGGAAGCCCGGGCCACCGCCGCCTTCGCCTGGCACGCCGGCCCTGCTCCGTCAGCGTCGCCAGCCGCCCCCTCGGGCCTACCGGGTGACTCAGCCATACCAGCCTCCTCGGGCCTGCCGGCCGGTACCGCCATACCTGCCTCCACCTCGAGAGCCCTGCCGCCCGGCATCGGGGCGGACTCGAGCCGGGCCCCCGACCACCCCGAGGCGCGATCGCGGCGCCGGCGCCGGTGGCCGGTGGTGGTCCTGGTGGGCGTGCTCGTCGTAGCCGTCGCCGCCTACGGCGTCGCCCGCCTGGTTGGCAGCCGGCATCCGGCACAACTGGCCACCCCCGACGGGGCCGCCGGTGGGGTCAGCCCGGCGGCCGCGGCGACCATTCCTGCCGGTTGGGCGGCATATACCGATAGCGCCACCGGATTCAAGGTGGCCTATCCCCCGGGGTGGAACATCGTCCGCCGGGGGACGCTCACTGATTTCCGCGACCCGCGGACAGGAACCTACCTCCGCATCGATCACCAGTCGCCGCCCGAATCGACACCCGACGGTCCGTGGTACGCGTTGGAGAAGTCCTTCGCGGCGGCCAACCCCGGATACCGACGGATCTCGATTACCAGGACGGTGTTTCACGGCTATCCGGCCGCCACCTGGGAGTACACCTATGGGTCGAGCGGCAATCAGCTGCATGCCATCGACCTCGGGTTGATTGCAGGTAACTTCGGTTTCGGCTTCAACTTTCAGACAACCGATGCCACCTGGTCGAACCAGCAATCGCTACTCCACAGCCTGGAAGCTGCGTTTCAACCGTAACCAGGGCGTCGCGCGCCATCGGGCGACGATGGCACCGCTTCAAGGTGAAAAACCCCGATCGCTCTGAACAGGGATCTTCTCAGGGTCCGCCTCCACCGCCTCACCTCCACCGCCTCACCGCCTTCGCCTGCCAAGCCTCGGCGGGACCGGGTGACCAAGCGCTGGCCTTTTCCCCCCGTACTGTCAGCTGGCCGTAATCCTGAGTGAGACGAGGTGGTGGAGCACCAATGGTGTTCCGGCCTGGCTGCCGTCGTTGTTGATCGCCACGACGACGTCCATGCCAAGCGTCACCTGTCCGAACAGCGAGTAGTTGGGCTGTAGCTGGCCGGCGCCCTGAGGGGTCGTCACGATGAAGAATTGGCTGCCATTGGTGTCTGCGCCACCATTGGCCATCGCCACGCTACCCGCCTTGTAGGCGCCTGCTGGGGGCAACTCGTCGGCGAAGGTGTAGCCCGGGCCGCCCGTTCCGGTCCCGGTGGGATCCCCGCCTTGCACGACGAAGTCGGTGACCACGCGGTGGAACACGATGCCGTCGAAGTAATGATATCCGGCGAGGAACACGAAGTTGTTGACGGTCTTCGGCGTCGCGGTCTGGTCGAGATCGACGACGATTCGACCGGCGTCGGTTGTGATAGTGGCTCGATAATGCGTACCCGATTTCAAACATTGACGCGGTGTTGTCGAGAATTTTGTGTAGTGCGGCGAGGAGCCGTCGCGGGCGGGACAGGGAGCATTTGGCGGTGCCGCGAGCACGGGGACGGCGCTCGACCCGGGAGTCGTTACTGGGGTGGGGATGGTCACTGTCGGAGTCGGTATCGCGGGCACGATCACCGGGACCGACCGGGTGCGGCTGGCGTGACCCACGAACGCCAAGAAGCCGAAGAGGAGAACCGCGCCCGCCACTACCAACCCCATATCAAGTGTCCTCTGGGCCCCGTATGCGTCTGACGCGGGTGAGATGTTTTCCCTGGCACCTGCCCGGGGGGAACCTGATCCCGATGTCGGCGGATCCGTTGGCGGGCGGCTCATCCGCCGGGGGCGGCAGGGCGAGGTCAGGCGTCCCGGTGCTTCAGGAGGTAGGCCGCCAGAGCGAGCAGGGCGGCGGTCCACAGGCAGAACACTGCGAATCCCTGCCACGGACTGAGGAGATCGTTGTGAGCTTGATGGGCTTGGGCAATCAAATGGCCGGCCTCAGTGGGCAAGTACGCGTGAACGTGCCTTCCGAGGCTGCCCGGCAGCAGTTGCGACAGGGGCGCGAGCACGAGCACAAAACCGACAATGCCGGTAATGGCGCCGGCCGTGTGCCGTATCACAGCGCCGATGCCGAGGGCGAAAAGCGCCAGTAGTCCGAGGTAGAGCCCGGCGCCGAGTATGGCTCGCACTACGCCGGGGTCACCCAATGCCACCGGAGCCTTCGAGTGGAGGATGGGAGCGCCGACGAAAAACGCCGCAACCGCGGTCATTTCGGTGATAACGAAGACCAGCACCGCGAATACCACGCACTTGGCCCAGAGCATGGGGGTCCGCTTGGGCACGGCCAGCAAGCTGGAACGGATCATGCCGGTGGAGTACTCGCTCGCCATCACCAAGACGCCGAGGACGCAGATAGTGAGCTGGCTCAGTTGAAACCCGGCGCCCAGAATGACCCCGACCGGGTCGAGGATGACCGCTTGCTGCTGCGAGACGGTCGACTTGTCCCACTCCGAGACGGTCAGCCAGGTGAACAAGGCGGTGAAGCCGAGGGTCAACACGACCAGCAACACCAGCGACCACATAGTCGAGCGCACCGAGCGCAGCTTGGTCCATTCCGCTCGCAGCAGGCGGCTGAAATCTCTGGCGCCACCACCGCCGGTGACCGGAGGAGCCACGGCAGTCGTCACGACCGGGCCACCTCCGACGACGCCGGCACAGACTCGGGTGCCCCGGGGTGGGGTTGGGCGCCGTATTCGACGCTGTCGCCAGTCGACTCCATGAAGGCTTCCTCCAGCGACGCCAGTTGCGGGGTCAATTCGTGAAGAACCAGCCCCTCGCGGGCGGCTAGTTCACCAATTCGAGGCGCCGCGACGCCCGTGACGGTTAGCGCGCCGTCTACGCCGGTGGCGACTTGGCCGCCTTCAGCGGCGATCACCTGCTCCAGGCGAAGCCGGTCGGGCCCAAGAACCCGCACCGATTTGTGGGAGCTTCGGGCGATGAACTCCGCGGTTGGGCAATCCGCGATCAGCCGGCCCCGGCCGATGACGACGAGGTGATCGGCAGTGACCGCCATTTCGTTCATCAGATGACTGGAGACGAATACGGTGCGACCCTCAGATGCCAGGTGCTTCATCAGATTTCGGATCCAGCGAATGCCTTCGGGGTCGAGACCATTGACCGGCTCATCCAAGACCAGCACCTCGGGGTCGCCTAGCAGGGCTGCCGCGATACCGAGTCGTTGACCCATTCCCAGCGAGAAACCTCCGGCCCGCTTGGAGGCCACATCATGCAATCCGATCAAGTCGATCACTTCGTCCACCCGCCGGCGGGGCAGGCCCTGGGTTTGCGCCAACACGAGCAGGTGGTTGTAGGCCGATCGGCCCGAGTGCACCGCCCTCGCCTCCAGCAGCGCCCCGACCACCCGAAGCGGCTCCACCAGGTCACGATAGAGCCGACCGCCGATCGTGGCGGTTCCCTCGTCGGGCCGGTCCAGGCCCAGGATCAGCCGCATCGTTGTCGACTTGCCGGCTCCATTCGGACCAAGAAAGCCGGTCACCACCCCGGGCCGAACCGCGAACGACAAATGATCCACCGCCCGGGTGTGGCCATACCGTTTGCTCAGATCACGAACTTCGATCATCGGCGCCAACCTACGTCTCGCGCGCTGATCGAACCAACCCCAAACGGTCCTCGGCGGAGGCGGCCCGATTGCCCGCTGCTGTGCTTCCACGCTGCTGTCGTACGTGGAGGGCCGTCCCGGTGTAGTTCCGCGGCGCCGGCCCTAACTCGGTTGAATGGTCTAAAGCGCTAGGGTGCCCACGTCGCCAACGGAAATCCGCCCACCGTGAATTACCGACGCAAGTACTCCGAGATGGGACTGGTGGGCGGCATTGATATGGCGTAGGACGTCAAGTTGGTGTTCGACGCCAACGGGTTGGGGCCGCGTCGTCATCACGCACCGCTCGCACGGTTTATAAATCTCGAGTTCGACTTCGCCAACCGTCAGGCGGCTCCCAATCCACTGCTGCTCGACCGGCCCCTCGCCGGCGCCGTCGATTATGACGTTCGGCCGGAATCGAGCCACGTCCCATTGCAGGTCCGGACGCTCATTCGTCATGGCCCGGATGCTCGCCATCGTCAGTACGTGGACCGGCCCGCTGTCCACGAACGAGCCGTACGGGCCCTCGAAGACAACCGGCGCCGAGTCGTCGTCTTCAAAGTCGGATGGCATTTCGTAGGTGCCTCGACCGTCGGCTCGCACCTCGACCAGCCGGACCGGCCGACCCAACCAGGCGGTCAACGCCACGTCGACGCTCGGTCCGGTTCCCAGGGCAGTCTCGCCAGTTGGCAGGCGGATCGTCAGGGTCGCTCCGGCGAGGAGGGCTTGGGCCCGCAGCAGCCGCCCGTCTCGCTTAGCCGACACGATCCGGCCCGATCCCATATCGAGAACGCCGAAGCGCCGGTCACCCTCAACGCCCCGCTCACGGCATTCGATGCTCGATCGAGCCTCTCCCCGCATCGATTTGACCGGATACCGGCGCAAGGCGCTCACCCGCATAGTGTGAGGATAGGAGAAGACCTGACGAGCCGATCCCGAGCCGGACCCTCGACGGGCCGCGGCCGCCGGAGCTCATCACCGTTTCTCGGTCCGGGCCTTGATCTTGCGATCGGACCGCATGATGGAGAGAAGCAGCAACGCCCCGCCGCCGCCGGCGGCCAGGAAGCACACAATGGCGACCGACGGATAGCCGAAAAGCGTCGACGTCGTGGGCACCCGCATCAACATGGCGGCGCCGACGATCAGGGCGGCCAGCACCAGACCCATGGTCAGCCGGTTGGCCAGCTTCTGCAGCCCCCGCAACATCTCGGCCTCGTCAAATGCCCGGACATGCACCTGGAAATCTCCCTGCGCCAGGGCGTCCATCACCTTGTTGACCCGGCTCGGGAACTGCTCGGCGAAATCCTTGGCCTCCAGCAGCGCCGTGAAAACGCTGCCCGATGAGGCCCGCATCTGGCCTTCCATAATCTCGTCGGCGTGGGCCCGTATGGCGGCGTCTGGCTCGAATTCCGGGTCGAGGGTGTTGGCCACCTGGTCGAGGTTGAGCAGCGCCTTGCCCAGCATCGACAGCTCGGCGGGCAGTCGCAAACCGTTGTCACCGGAGGTCCGCATGATCGCCATGACCAGCGTGCCGGCGTCCAGGTCGCCGACAGTCAGGCCCTGGTTGCCCTCAACCAGTTGGGCCGCTTCGGCGCAGAACCGCTCGCGGTCGAACCCATCGACGGCTTCGCCCAGCGCAATCGCAGTCTCGGCCGCCGCCAGGCCGTCGCCCTCGCTCAGGGCCAGCAGAAGCTTGACCAGCATCTCTCGCATCGCCTTGGGGATGCGGGCGACCATGCCGAGGTCGACCATCGCCAGCCGGCCGTCGTTGGTCAGCAGCACGTTTCCCGGGTGGGGATCGGCGTGGAAGAAGCCCTCGACCAGGATCTGGTCCAGATACGCCTGGAACAGCTGGTCGGCGAGACCGGTCCCGTCGAGGTCGAGCCGGCGGAGCGGCCCGATGTCGGTCACCTTGCAGCCTTCGATGTATTCCATCGTGAGCAGCACCGAGGTGGTGAAATCGGCGATGGGCGCCGGGATGACCAAGCGGTCGTATCGCTCCACGATGCCCCGCAACCGCACCAGGTTGCTCGCCTCCCGCCGGTAGTCGAGTTCGGCCTCGAGGGACCGGCGGAACTGGTCGAAGAGCTGGCTGAAGCCGTAGCGACGCCCGGCTTCGGTGTGCTCGTCCGCGAAGCTGGCCAGTTCGGCCAAAGCCTCCATGTCCTCGGCGATGCGGGGCCGGATGCCCGGCCGCTGCACCTTGACCACAACCTGGCGGCCGTCGCGCATCACGGCCCTGTGGACCTGACCCAGCGAGGCCGACGCCAGCGGTTGGTCATCGAAGCTGGCGAACGCCTTGGAGATGCGGACTCCCAGCTCCTCCTCGACGATGCGTTCCACTTCGGCATAGCTGAACGGGGCCACATTGTCCTGCAGGCGGCTCAAGGCTTTGGCGTAGGGCGCCGAGACGAGGTCAGAGCGGGTCGAGAGTAGCTGGCCGAGCTTGATGAACGTCGGCCCCATGGCCTCCAGATCGTCGGTCAGCTCGGCCGCGTCGGCCGCGACATCAGCCTCATCGTCATCGAGGCACGCGTCGAGACCCACCTGGCGGACCAGCCTCGACCCCCCGTGGCGGACCAAAAGGCGTGCAATGTCACGATATCGGCGCAAGTGGCGGGGGCGAAGTGCAGTAGCCATTGCACGCCGCTGTACCCCATCGGCAATTGAGATACGCCTACTCGTACTGGTTTGTCATGCCCGAGGCGAACATTGGCCGGCGGCTCGAGGACATGACCCTCCTCCGCGCCAAACCAGCTCCCTGGGGCCACCACCGGCCCACCATCCTTAACCGGGGAGACCACAGATGTCGAGGGACACCAACAACAGTTCACACCCGCCTGACGACCTCGGAGTCGCGGTGCGAGCGGGTTCCTGGAGCACCCGTCCGACACCCGACCGGCCGGCGGCCGTGCCGCGATGAGTTCGGCCCCGGCGGGCCGTCTCACGGTTATGGAAGACGAGCGCGTGACCGCGTCCACCACGATCGAGGCCGCTCCGGAGGCGATCTTCGCGGTGCTGGCCGACCCGTCGGCCCACGCCGACATCGACGGCACCGGCTGGGTGCGCGAGTCCCTGAACGGCGATCGCATCACCGCCGCCGGCCAGGTGTTCCGGATGGCGATGTACCACGAGGACCACCCGGACAAGGACTACAAGATCGCCAACCGGGTTGAGGTGTTCGACGAGCCGCGCGCCATCGCGTGGCAGCCCGGGGAGGAGTCGCCCGAGACCGGAGACCTCAGCTTCGGCGGCTGGATCTGGCGCTACGACCTCGAGGCGACTGGCCCATCGCGGACGACGGTGACGCTGACGTACGACTGGTCAGCGGTCCCGCCCCACGTGCGCGAATACCTCCAGTTCCCGCCGTTCCGGCAGGACCACCTCGACAACTCCCTGCGGCACCTGTCCGACCTCGTGCATCCTCGATTGGTCCCGTAGGTTCCACCCGGTAGATCCGGCCTGGCCACTGGCCGGCGGACAGTTCCGTTTCCATGTGGCGGCGTCCAACGCCGGCGTGGGCAGCTAGCCTGCCGATGCCCTGGGTCCCGGATGCCGATCATGCCAATCTGCGCGACTCCCTCATGCGCGATGACTCTGCGGATCACTGCACGTCTGATCTCCGACACGCTGTTACACGCTGTCGGACTACGAAAGGAACGGGCCATGGAGATCGTCAACTTGGGTGCTGCGGACGGGCTGCCGCCAGTGAACTGGGACGCCGTGACCGACAAGCTCGACGCGGGGTCGGCACCGGCACCGGACGCCCACAACGCTCGCACAACATGGCTCGCGACAATCAACCACGATGGCGGCCCGCACGTAACCGCGGTCGGCGCCCTGTGGCTGGACGGCACGTTCTGGTTCCAGACGGGTACGGGCACCCGGAAGGGCCGCAACCTTGCGCGCGATCCGCGCTGCTCGATCGCGGTATCGATTCGCGACGCAGACGTCGTCTTTGAGGGTGACGCAACGCGGGTGACCGAGCCCGGTGTCGTGGCGCGCATCGCGAAGGCATGGGCAGACAGCGGTTGGCCGGCGGAACCCGACGAGGGCGGCTCTGGCATTACCGCCCCGTTCAACGCACCGTCGCAAGGACCGCCGCCGTGGAACGTGTATCGCCTCGACCCACGCTCGGCGACTGTCGTGCTGGGCACGGAGCCTGGCGGCCTGACTCGCTTCAGGTTCTGACGTCAGGCCGGTGCCGGCATCGCCGCAGGTCACGGCACTACGACGACCAACGTCCCATCCAGCGGTGCTGTCAACAGTCGAAGGCCGACCAGCAGATTTCGTTGCGCAAGCGCTGATCGTCCAGAACGAGTTCGCGAATTGCATCCGGTAGCTGATCGCGCTGCCAACGGCACTCGAGCCGTCCGGCGCTGTCAGCCTGGCCTGCGGGCGCCGCCGCGCGCGCCGCGCGGATCGCGTAGGCCGCAGCACCGAGCTCGTGAGCCGCGACATGCGCCACCACGGCGGCTTGGCCGGCTGCGAATGCTGCGTGACGGGCGGATCCGCTCAGTACTCTTGCCGCAGCCATGGCATGGCCGCCCGCGGCGCGGGACTGAGACATCCTGATCTCGCCGCGAGCCCATGCCCGAATCTGTTCGATCGCCTGACGAGGCCGGGAGTCCGAGGGCTGCACCGACTCGAAAAGGTGCAGAACGTGCTCGGCGCACGCGGCCGCCCACAGAGCCAAGAGCCAATGGTCGCAGTCCGTGAGGGTCCCCCCGCGGCGGATGGTGATGAACCGGGGGTCGCGGTCCTTGGGCAGGATCACGGCTCCACCGTAAGGCGATGCTGCGCCCGCCCTCAATGCTGGGTGGGGGCGCTCTCCAGGGCGGAGCAAACGCCACGATCGCACAGGGGGTCCTCGGCGCCGCGGTCGGCGACCTCGGCCCCAGGAACTGAGCCCGTTCGACGGCGCGATCAGCCCAGGAGTGGGTGCTACCGCTCTGATCGGGCTGGGTGGGCGGCGATGACGCGTCCGAGAAGTTCCGCGACCTGACGCAGCTGGGTCTCGTCGAGATGCTGGCCGAACTGGCGGCGGATACTGGCCCGGTAGGTCGGCCAAGCTGAGCGTAACGCTCGGCGCCCGGCATACCCGGCGGGGTGGCGAAGGAAGGCTTCGGCGTTGAGGACCAGGACTGCGACCGTTCGGCTGAACCCCAAGGCATCTCCGGTGCGTTCCTTGTGCTCGGTCGTCTCGGGGCCGGATTCGCATGCTCTGGTCTTGCCTCGCAACTCGTCGCGTTGCTCGACGGGCAGGCGGCGGAATCGTAGGACGCAGGCTGTGGCGACTCCGAACCCGAGGCCGGTGGTGACGGCGACGCCGGCTCGGGCGATCCCGGTGGGCGCGGAGACCGGTATTTGGGAGTGGAGCAGGTAGGGAAGGTCGATGAGGCCGCTGAAGAGCCCGATCCCGAGGCCGGCGATAGCGCCCATGAGCAGCCCGCGTTCCCGGCCCGTTTGGAGTAGGGCGATCGCCCAGGCCCCGAGGGCCCACAGGATCGACCCGACCACGCCGGCGGTCAGTGTCCGGAAGAGCTCGACGGTGATCGGTCCGCCACTGATGAGAGCGGCGGCGTAGCTGCGGGCGATGTCGACGGCCACGAGCAGAGCGAGGAGGGTGGCGACACCCGGTCCCCACCATCGTGTCCGGCCGACGCCCGCGGCGAGGAAGAAGAGCGCCACGGCGACAGCGGCCCAGGGCAGCGGGTTGGGCCGGGGGACCCAGACGATGCGGCCTTGCAGGTGGAGGGTGACGGCGCCTTGGCGGAGCGGGATGGACCATCCCGCGACCGCCGTCACTCTCCTCGGGTTGTGCGCGACCGCCGGTGGCCGGGGCCCCTCCCATCGGGTGCGGCGGTCCGACCAGGTGGTGGTGTGACCGGAGCTGATCTTTTGCCATTCGGGGGCGGCTTGTGGCTGGGCGATAAAAGGAAGCGTGGTGGCAGCGCCACCGGGCGGGAGCGGGCGGTTCTGGTAGACGGCCGGGGAGTGAATGTTCTGGTACACGCCGCCCGGCCCGATACGCAGGTAGTCCTCTCGCTGGTAGCCGACCACGATCAGGTCGGCGGAGGCGGTGTTGGTGAGCTGGATACGTCGGCCCAGGTCGAGGAGCCGGACGGTGATTCCCGCGGCGGGCGGGGTGAGCCCGACGATGGTGCTCTGGTAGTCGCTCGGGGCGACGCCACCGACGGTGTGGGCGGAGGCGGGCGTTGCCACGGCCAGTTCGGCCGCGACGATCGTGGCCGCGGCCACCAGGACACGCAGTGCCGTGGCCCGCCTCTTCATCGCCGCCGGCCTGGCACCGGCGGCGTTCCCTTGGGCGGCCCGGGACCGGAGTCCGGTTCGCCGGGGCCCGCCGAACGTCGCCGCCGGACGGCGCGCACCCCGACCGGTGTGGCCACGAACAGGATCGCCAGGGCGGCCACCAGCGCCGCGATGGCGCCGGTGCCGAGGCGGTTGCCGTTCCCGGCGGGTGGGATGGCGGTGGGGCCGGCGCCCACCAGATACCAGCCCGGGCTGGTGAAGGTCGAGAACACCGTCGAGGTGGCGGCCACGGTCTGGCTGGTCAGCTTGGTCCACGTGCGCCCGTCGGAGGAGTACAACAGCACCATGCCGGGATTGGGGGCGGTCAGGGAGATCGAGCCTTGCCCGGCGACGGTGTCGACGGCGGTGTTGGAGGGCTGGTAGGTGAGGGCGATGCGGTAGGCGTTGCCGTCGGCGAACAGGCCGGGTGGGACGGGCCCGAGGGTCGCGGGGTCGAGCGGAGTGAGGACGGCGCGCACCGCGGTATCGGCCCCTCGGGGGGTGAAGGCGCCGGCGGTGATGTTGATGACGAGCTGCGAGTCGGCCGTGAACGCCGACGCCGCGTCGCTTTTGCCGGCCCGGAACGCGATGTCGACGGTCGCCGGACCCGGCTTGGTGTTGCCCGACTTGAAGGCGGGGGGCGGGTTGACCCACTGGTAGGGGGGAGGCGGCCCGACCCCCTCGAACAGGGGCAGCAGACGCCGGCCCGACCAGGCCAGGGTGGCCGTGGCGACGGCCAGGTAGACGCCGAGCGCGGCGGCGCCGAAGCTGACCATCCGACGGGGGTTCACCGGTCGATCGGCAGCCACACCACCGGGTGGGTGGCGAACGCGGGCGGCCACACCACCTCTTCGTGGCCCGGGGCGACCCATTCCCAGATGACGCCGGCAGCGTTGCGGTTGTTGCCCGCGTCGGCCGCGCCGGGCGGGGCGATGTCGAGCCCGCCGCCGTTGGCCAGGCTGCCCACCGGCAGCTTCACCGCCTGAGCGGCCGCCGCCACCGCGTCGGTGGCGGCCCGGCCGGCCCGGGGCAGGACATGGCTGAACAGGGCGGAGGCGTTGGAGAAGCCCGACAGGGCGTGCGAGGTCATGGGCTGGTGGTAGCGGGCCTGGTAGGCGGCATCGGCCCACCGCAGCTCCTCCCGGGCATCGGCGCTGAGGGCGTCGGGGCGCACCGCGGCCGCGTCGGGCTTGTCGGAGGCGAACACCCCGACCGCGGCGGATCCCAGGCGGGCGCCGAAGGCGGGCATGCAGTACGAGCTCGACGTGCCCAGGTTGACCACCAGCGGCACCCTGGCTGTGGCCAGAGCCCGGCGCAGCGCGGTGCCGTCTTCGAGGTAGGCGGCGACGTACAACGCCTCGGGTTTAGCCGCCGCGATCCGCGCCGCTAACGCCGCGAAGTCGGTTCCGGCCGCCTGGTAGGCGAAGGTGGCGACGAGCGACTGGCCGGTGGCGGCCACCGCGGCCACCGCGCCCGCCTCGACGGCCCGGCCGTAGGGGTCGTCGACGTAGGCGACCGCCCAGCGCAGCGGGCCGGGATGGGGAAGGTGGGAGGCGAGGCCGGTGGCTACGAAATCGACGGCGTTTTTGCCCAGGTCGCCGCCCATGGGGGCCATGCGGATGAAGTTGACACCGGCAGCCACCGGGCCGTCGGCGTCGGAGGCGTCGGCGGCGTAGGCGTTGCCGTCGGCCGGGGCCGGGTCCCAGCCGACCTGGCCGACCGCCCCGGTCTCCCAGATCATCATGTGGCGGCGGGTGGCCTCGGCGGCCGCCAGGGCCGAGTAGGTGCTGCCATGGGTGCCCACCACCACCGACACACCGGCATCGGCCAGGCGGGCCATGGCCGCCGGGACGCTCTCGGGGCGGTCCAGGTCGGCGGTGACCAGTTGAATGCGCTGACCGTGGCTGTTGGCCCACCGGGCGGCCAGCTCGGCGCCGTGTTTCTCCTCCAGGCCCTGCACCCCTTGCGGTCCGGTGCCCGGGTACATGATCCCGACCTTGACGGTGTACGGATGGCTGCAGCCGGCCAGCAGGGCGGCTGCGACGACGACCGCGGCGACGACGACGGCGGGGCGTCTCACAGGACCACCAGCAGGTTGGCGGCGACGTGGGTGACGGCGGGGACAGCCCAGGTGCCGGTGGCCCAACGCTGCCAGCCCAGCACGAGGCCGGCGGCGAGGTCTAAGGGCAGCACCCACCAGCCGTACACGGTGACATGTGCGACTGCGAACAGCACCGCCGACCCCCCGACCGCCACGGCGGCGCCGCTCGGGCGCAGGACGGCGTACACGAAGCGCCGGAAGAAGATCTCCTCGGCCACCGCCGCCAAGGTGACCGCGGCCACGTAGCCGGCCCGGGCCGGAACCGGCGGGCGGCCGCCGCCGAGCAGCCTGGCCAGGCCGAACGCTGCCATTCCCGCCATCAACACCAAGCCGGCGATGGCCGCCGGTGCCCGGGTCTCGCTATGAACCGGCCAGGCGACGCCGAGGATAACCAACCCGGCGAACAGGCCGACCATGGCGGCGGTGCCGCCGGGGAGCAGGGGTCGGGCCACGAACACCGCCAGGGTGGCGGCCATGGCTGCGGCCGCCGCCGTGGGCCGGGTGGCGACCGCGGTGGGCCCGGTGTCGGCCGCGGTGGCCGGGGCGGGTCCGGTGTCGCGTGACGAGGTCACGGTTGCACCTGGAACAGGACGTTGGCGAGGACGGGGTTGGTGAATGGGAGATGGTCGGTGGCCACCCAGCTGGCCTGCAGGGCGTGTGGCCCCGGGGTCAGCCCGTTGAGCTGGGCGTGGGTGGCGTAGGCCATCTGCACCAGCTTGCCGTCGACGGACAGGTGGATGTGGCCTTGGTCGCCGCGCAGCGGACCGGTCACCTGGGCCGGGGGCAGAACGGTGCCTCCGGTCACCTGGAGCTCGACGGTCAGGTCGGCGCCGGTGACCTGGTTGGGGGTGGGGCTGACGATGATCAGCTTGACCGCGGTCGACGGTCGGGCGGCCGCGCTGCCCGACCCGCAGGCCGCCATTGTGACGGCCAACACGGCGGCGGCGATGGCGAGGCCGATTCTGTTCATCGAGGGTCGTCTGTTCATCGGGGCTGTCCTGGCATGGGGCTCCTTTAGTGAACGGGGATAGTGAAGGTGCCTTGGATGGTGTCGCCGGTCGCGGTGGTGCCGGTCACGTCGAAGCGGTAGCTGCCCTTGACCGCTCCTGGGAGGTCGGCCACGAAGTGTCCGATGGGGTCGAGGCGGCGCACTGTCAAGGGGACCGGAACGGTCGTTCCGGGGGCGGTGGCGGTGTCGGTGACGGCGGCCATGGCCATTTCGTTGCCGTCGGCGCCGATGAAGGTGGTGTGCCACTCGTTGAAACCGGGCTGCGCCGGGTCCAGATAGGTTTGCAGGGACCGGTTCCCCGGCAGCTGCAGGGTGTAGAGGGTCGGTATCCCCGGGCCCTGGGGGGCGACCACGATCTTCTGGGGGGGCCGGCGGGGGGTGACGCTGAAGGGGATCTCGACGCCGCCGGTCGGGCCCTGCAGGTCGACGGTGACCGTCCAGGTCCCGTCGATCGCCAGGTTGGCCCCTGATGCCGAGAACCGGCCCGGGCCGGTTGGGGGCACGGTCAGGCTGGCCGGGCCCAGGTCGGGCCGGGCAGGCAGCGCGAAGCGCAATGAGGCCGTCCCGGCGACAGGTTGGGCGGTGTCGAAGTCAACCACCTTCAAGGTGAACTGGTTGAACCCGACCAGGCCCGGGGAGACGGTGAGGGTGACTCGCACGGTGGTCCCGAAATCGTGCCCGGTGAGCACCAGGGGGTGGATGACGGGGGCGGCGGGCGCGATGGATGGCGGGGCCAGGCCCTGGAGGATGGCGGTGGCGGCCAACACAGCGGCCACGGCGGCCAGTTCGACGCCGCCGACGCGCCGCAGCGGCCCGGTCGAGCGCTCGACCGATGGGACCGTGCGGTAGCGGTTGACGGCGCCCAACGCGACCAGGACGGCGAGCAGGGCGACCTTGGCCAGCACGTACTGGCCGAAAGCGGCGGCGATGAGGCGGTGGAGGGTGCCGACCTCGTCGTAGGACCGTTGCAGGCCGGTGGCGGCGATGACCGCCACGCAAATCAGCGCCGCCGCCGAGAACCGCTTGGCGGCCCGAACACGGGCGTCAACGGCGGCGACGCCGATAGTGGCGAGCAGCACGAACAGGCCGCCCGCCCAGACGCCGGCGGCCGCGAAATGGGCCCACTGGACGGCCATGCGCACCACGCGTAGCGTGTGGGCCGCGGCGGAGTGGCTGGACTGGACGTCGCCCCACATGGCCGCCAGTCCCACCAGTCCCACCGCCCCGACCAGGATCCGCCGGACCGGGGCGCCGGTGACCCGCCGGGCGGCGACCGCGACCGCCACCGCCACCGCGACGGGGATGGCCCGCCAAGCCAGCTGGTGGCCCAACGACGAGCCCAGCAGGTGTGACCAGGCCAGATGGGCGTGTTGGCGGCTGTCGAAGGTGACCCCGGCTGTGCCGAGCATCGCAACGGCGGCCGCCCCGACCGCTATGACCGGCACCCGGGGCGGCACGTTGCGGTAGCAGACGAGCCCGACAAAGGCCCCGCCGACCAGGACCATCAACCCGGAGTAGAGCAGCCATCTCGAGGCGACGGCCAACGGGGAGGGGTTGGGAGCCCTCGACGAGAAACCAGCACTGATCGCGGTGGTCGGGCTGACACCGACGCCGAACGCGAAGGTTCCGGCGGCCAGATGGCCGTCGACCTGGGAGACGGTCCGCCACGACACCGTGTACACCCCGTCGGCCAGGGTGCCCAACGCCACGGTCAGGACGCGGGGGTCGCCCGGCACAGCCCGGGTTTTGCCCGCCGTGTGGTCTTGGCCCCCCGAATCCAACACCCGCAGCAGCGACAGCCGGGCGTCGGCGGCCTCGCCGAACACCATGGTGACCGTGGTCGGGGCGTGCTTCAGCGTCGCCCCGGGGGCCGGGTCCGACGACTGCGGCAGGGCGTGGGCGCCGGCCGGGGCGGCCGACATCACCAGCATGGCGGCGGCGACCCCGATCGTGGCGACCAAGCGCCGTCCCCGGCGGCGCAAGGGTCTAGGCGTGGCGACGTCCCCGGACCAAACCGACGACCAGCCCGGCGCCGCCGCCCACTATCGCGAGGATCAGCGCGGCGATGGCCGTCGTGTTCGCGGAGTCGGCCTTGTCTTGCGCCGAGCGGGCGGTCGCCGCGGCGTTGTCGACCCGGGGGTTCAGCCGGCCCAAATTGGTGGCCAGGTCGCCGTTCGTCGGGACCTGGCTGGGGAACTCGATAGCCGTGGGGGCTTGGACGTCGTTGAACGTCTTGTCCGACGAGGTGAACCTCTCGTCGATCTTCTGGCCTGCGATCGTTCCGGTCAAATGGATCGTGTACACGCCGGGCGTGGTCGGAATTATGGCGGCGTCGAACTCGCCGTGGCTGCCCAGCATCGTGTCGGGGTCGAACGACGCCTTCAAGTCCAACGGATCACTGGTCTTGGCGCCGGTGGTCACCGTGACCAGCAGTGACGGCGGGTTGCCCAGATCATCGAGCGGGTTTCCCTTCCCGTCCTTGACGAACAGTTGCACCGCGTTCTCGACACCGGCATAGGTCGGTTCGTGGCCCCAGCCGACGGTCAGTTGGTAGACGCCGACCTGGCGTTGCTCATGCGCCCAGGCGGGCGCGGCGGACAGGAACAATAAACAGAACGCGGTCGCGCCAGCGACCACGCCCGAAACGAAGCGCGACATTGGCTCTCCTCAAGACAACGAAAAGACGGGTCGGTTCCGCCAGGAGTTCCGGCGGGACGGTCAAGCAGGCCTAGGCGACCCCCGGAGCCGGAGGGGGACGGCTCCACAACTGCGATCCCCAACGATCGATCGGCGTCCACGCCCGAGCCGACGGCCGCCGCCACACCCTGGTCTCGGCCCGGTCGACGAGGCGCAGGCGGGCCTCGACGAGGCGCACCACCCGCGCCAGTCGAGACACCTGGCGGCGAGCCAGCCACAAGCCGGCCACCAAAGCCAGGGCCACGACCAGATGAACCATCGGCGCCGACGCATGCGAACCGCCCAGCGCCGACAGCCCCGGTGCCACCCGATGGGCGACTCCAGCCTCCAGATTCTCCTGCAACAGATACAGCCCGCATTGGGTCGCCCACACGATTGCGGCCAGGGCCGGCACGCTCAACGACCGCGGCGGTAGCCGGCGGTCCGATCCACCCGTCAACCGGTGCCTCTCGACATGGCGCAACTCGGCCAGACGCCGCTCCAAGACACCGGCCAGCCGAACAGTCGAATGGACCGCCGCCGAAGCTGCGATGACCAGCACCACGCCCACCGGTCCCATGTACACATGGACCGAACCGAACGCCGCCCGAGGCCCGGCCACCCGCACATACTCGATGGTGTGACCCAGCCACTCGCCCAACACCGCCGTCAAGGCGACGCCGGTAGCGCCCACCTCCACACGACCCAGACGCTGGCCGAACACCCCTCAAGCATGCCCCACCCCGTAACGGCAAGCCAAGCACGCGCACCGCTGAGATCGACAGTTCCTCCCGCTGTCCACCGCATCGCCGAGCAACAGAGTCTCGGAACGGTCAGAACCCGGTCGGGGCGAGCCGCAGGAGACTCCAACCTGTGGAACCGGGACCGGGCCCGACCTCATTTTGCGTTGAGGCGCCTGGTCAGGTCTCTATTGGGGTCGCGGACAGCGGCGACCTTTTCGACAAGGCGCCGATTCGCGTCGATCAGGCTGCGGTTCTCATCGAGGAGCTCGCCGGCTCGGGCCTTCCAGTCCCCGCCGCTGGCCGACACCGCAGCGATCGCCGCCGTTCCGCGGGTGCCGGTAGCAGCGAGCAGGGTGACAACCGCGGCGAGGGTCAGGGCGACGGTCGGTGTCGGGACGCTGCTACGGACAGGGATGAGCGCGACGGTGGCGGCCAACGGCAGGACAGCGGCAGCAGTGAGCGCGACGACGATCCGGGCCGGAGAGCTCAACTCCGTCCCATACTGCCGGTGTTGGCGTCGGGACGTTCTCGTCATCGCGGCGCCGACCCCGAATCTGTCGGCGGCGGCCGACTCTCGAATCGGTATCCACGGCCGGGCTCGGTCTGGAAGTAGCGGGGGTGGGCCGGGTTAGGCTCGACCTTCTGGCGGATCTGGGCCATGAACACCCGGAGGTAGTGGGATGCGTTCTCATATCCCGGCCCCCAGATCTCGCCGAGGAGTTGCTGGTGGCTGACCAGGCGGCCCTCGTGGCGGGCCAGGACCTCGACCAGGTGCCATTGGGTCGGGCTGAGCCGGATCTCGCCGTCAGCGTTGGCCAGTCGCTGAGCGGCCAGGTCGATGGTGAAGTGCTCGGTGGCGACGATGGTGGCCTGGCCGTCGATATCGCTGCGGCGGAGGGCGGCGCGGATGCGGGCCAGGAGCTCGGCCATGCCGAACGGCTTGGTGACGTAATCATCGGCGCCGGCGTCCAGGGCGGCGACCTTTACTGCCTCGGCGCCGCGTGCCGACAGGACGATGATGGGCACGGTCGACCATTGGCGAAGCGACTGGGCCACGTCCAGGCCGCTCATGCCGGGCAGGCCAAGATCGAGGATGACGACGTCGGGGTGCCGCCGACGGGCCAGGTCGAGCGCTTGTTCCCCGGTGCTGGCCACGTCGACGTCGTAGCCCCGGGCCCGCAGACCGATGTCGAGGGTACGGCTCATCGGGAGCTCGTCCTCGATGACCAGCACCCGGCTCACGGGGCCGCCTTGAAGCTGAAAGTCATCGTGGTCCCGCCGCCCGCGGTGTCGTCGATGGTGAGTTCACCGCCCAGGGCGTCCACGAACCCGCGGGCCACGGCCAAGCCGAGGCCGACCCCGCTGCCGGTCTGCTCGTCGCCCAGGCGCTGGAACGGTCGGAAGACCTCCTCACGCTGCCCGGCGCAGATTCCGGGGCCACGGTCGACGACGCGCAGCTCGACCCTGCCGCCGAAGGCCGAGGCCTGGACCCGGACCGCCATATCGGGCGGAGACCAGGCGATAGCGTTCTCGATGACGTTCGCCGCGGCGCGTTCCAGCAACGCTGCGTCGGTGTGGATGCGGGGCAGGTTTTCCGGGACCTCGGTGACAACCCTGGCGGCCCGGTCTCCAAGGCTGACCAGGGTCTGGGCGACGACTTCGTCGATCCCTACGTCCCGGGTGATCAGCTCAAAGGTTCCGCTCTGCAGTCGGCTCATGTCGAGAAGGTTGCCGATGAGGTTGTTAAGGCGGTCGGCTTCGCCGTCGATGGTGGCGAGCAGCTCATGGACGGCCTCGGGTGCCAGCTTGACGTCTTCGGCCAGCAGGTTGCTGACCGATGCCTTGATGGAGGCGAGCGGGGTACGCAAGTCATGCGAGACGGCGCGCAACAACGCGGTGCGAAGTTCGTTGGCCTGGGACAGGGCGGCGGCGGTAGCGGCATCGGCCTGCAAGGCACGGCTGCGCAGCGCAACCGCAAGTTGGGCGGTGAACGCCCCCAGCACCCGGCGGTCGTCGCCGGTGAGGTCGGGGCCGGCGATAGCGAGCACGTTGTCGTCGTCGACGACAACGGTATCGGTGGCATGATCAGGGTTTTCGGGGGCTTGGTCGCCCGCCGCGGCGAGCGGGTGCCAGGTCGCAGAGCTGTCGCGGCGCAGGAGGCTGACCCCCCCGAACCCGAAGGTTGCCCGCACCTGCCCTACGACTTCGACGAGGGGGTCCTGGTCACTGAGCAGGGCGCCGGCGAGGCGAACCAGGGTTGCGGCCTCGGCCCGGCCTCGGACCGCTTCGGAGCTGCGGCGGGCCGCGTATCCCACCAGGCAGCTGACCAGGCCGGCGACGGCGAGGAACACGACAAGGGCGACGACGTTGTCGGTGTCGCCGATGGTCAAGGTGTGCACCGGCGGGATGAAGAACCAGTTGGCAAGCAGGTCGGCCGCGATGGCGGCGCCCAGCGCCGGCCAGGTCCCGCCCGCGGCCGACACTCCGACCACCAGCGCAAGATAGAGCAGCAGGTCGCCGGGCAATGTGACCTGGCTGCGCAGGTGGGTCAGCGCAAACGTCAACGCCGGCAGTCCCACGCCCGCCGCGCACCATCCCAGCATCTGGCGGTGCAGCGACAAGCTCAAAGCGGTACGGCGCCGATTCTTCGGGAGCCGGTCCTGCTCGGGGCGCTCGGCTGCCGTTGAGATGACGTGCACGTCGATGTCGCCACTCTGTCGCATCACCTTGTTGACCACCGACCCGCGGGCCACGTGAGCCCAACGAGACCGCTGGCTGTGGCCGAGGACAAGCTGGGTGGCACGTTCGGCCCGGGCGAAACCGAGCAACCCAGCGGTGGGATCGGGCGCGACCGCCTCGTGGAAGCTGCCCCCCAGCTCGCCGAGCAGGACCCGGTGCTCGGCCAGCAGCCCCGATGGCGGACCGGCCAGGCCGTCGTGGGCCCGGACGTGGACACCCAGCAGCTCGCCCTTGGTCCGCTGCGCCATCCGCGACGCCCGGCGGATCAGCGTGTCGCCGCCGGGCGCCCCCGACATAGCGACCACGACCCGCTCCCGGGTCTCCCAGGGCCGGGTGATGCCGTGGTCGACCATGTACTGCTGGAGGGAGTCCTCGACCCGGTCGGCCACCCACAGCAGTGCCAACTCCCGCAGCGCGGCCAGGTTGCCGGGCCGGAAGTAGTTGGCCAGGGCGGCGTCGATCTTGTCGGGGTTGTAGATGTTGCCGTGCGCCATGCGGCGCCGCAGCGCCTCGGGGGACATGTCGACCAGCTCGATCTGGGCCGCGGCCCGTACGACGGAGTCGGGGACGGTTTCGCGCTGGACGATCCCGGTGATGCGCTCCACCACGTCGTTGACCGATTCGAGGTGCTGGATGTTGACGGTGGAGATGACGTCGATTCCCGCGGCCAGGATTTCCTCGACATCCTGCCAGCGCTTCTCGTGCTTCAAGCCGGGAATGTTGGTGTGGGCCAACTCGTCGACCAAGGCGACGTCGGGTCGGCGGGCGATGACGGCTTCGACGTCCATCTCTTCGAACTCGGTGTCCCGGTAGGTCACCTTGGTCCGGGGTACGACCTCAAGTTCGGCGATCTGGGAGGCCGTGAGCGCCCGCCCGTGGGTTTCCACCAGACCCACGACCACGTCGGTACCGCGACTGTGACGGCGGCGGCCCTCTGACAGCATGGCGTAGGTCTTCCCCACGCCCGGGGCGGCGCCCAGGTACACCCGCAGCGTCCCCCTGGTCACCGATCTCCCCTTATCCCGATCGGCTCAGGCGGTCGACGGCCACATTAAGGTCGAGGACATTGACCGTGTCCTCGCCGAGGACACCCCAGGCGCGGTGGCTGATGCGATCGTCGATGAGGTCGACGACCTGGGTCCGGTTCAGGTGCCGGGCCTGGGCCACCCGGGCTGCTTGGTCGACTGCGTTGGCCACTGAGATGTCAGGGTCGAGGCCTGAGCCCGATGACGTAACGGCGTCGACCGGGACGGGGGCGTCGGGGGCGAGACTGTTGAGTTGTCGGTAAGCGATCACCCGCTCGGGCACGGTATTGGGATTGCAGACATAACGGCTGTCGGGGTCCTTTTGGTAGACGACGTCGCCTCGGGCGTCGGTCATTGCGGCGCCGCTCTTGTCGGTGGCGGGCACCGGAAGGCAGTAAGGGTCGACCGGGGTTCGGTACGGGTTGTTCCCCGGGTCGTCGGTGTTGTTGCCGATCAGGTTGGGGTTCAACGGTCCCAGGTTGGAGCCGGCGCTGTTGGTGGGGTCGTAGCCGGCGGTTCCGGCCGATGACGGCCGCGGCTGGAAGTACTGGGCCAGCGGGTTGCCATTCTTGTCGGTGAAGTTCTGGCCGATGAGCGACGAGCCGACAGACTTGCCGTTGACGGTCTTGAGCGAACCGTTGGCCTGGTGTTTGAATGCGACCTGGCCCACTCCCCACACGGCCAGGGGGAACACACCGCAGAGCAGGACCAGAAGGCAGGCAGTGACCAGCAGGCCGGTCACTAGTTGACGGCGCAGCATCACTTGACTCCCAATCCGCCGACGATGACATCGATGAGTTTGATGCCCGCGAACGGGGCGACGATGCCGCCGGCGCCGTAAATCAAAAGGTTTCGGCGCAGTACGGCCGCGGCGCCCATGGGCCGGAACTTGACCCCTCGCAGGGCGATGGGGATGAGGGCCACGATGATGATGGCGTTGAAGATGACCGCGCTCAGGATGGCCGAGTGCGGGTTGTCGAGCCGCATTATGTTGAGAGTCTTCAACGGCGGGAACACGTTTTGGAACATGGCCGGGATGATGGCGAAGTACTTGGCCACGTCGTTGGCGATGGAGAAGGTAGTCAGCGAACCCCGGGTGATCAGGAGCTGCTTGCCGATCTCGACGATCTCAAGCAGCTTGGTCGGATTGGAGTCGAGGTCGACCATGTTGCCTGCCTCTTTGGCCGCCTGGGTGCCGGTGTTCATGGCCACCCCGACGTCGGCTTGGGCCAGCGCCGGGGCGTCGTTGGTGCCGTCGCCGGTCATGGCGACCAGGTTGCCGCCCGCTTGCTCGGCGCGGATGCGGGCCATCTTGTCCTCGGGGGTGGCCTCGGCCAGGAAGTCGTCGACGCCCGCTTCGTCGGCGATGGCCTTGGCGGTCAGTGGGTTGTCACCGGTGATCATCACGGTGCGAATGCCCATCAGCCGCATTTCCGCGAAGCGCTCGACCATGCCCGGCTTGATGGTGTCCTTTAGGTGGATAACGCCCAGGACGGCGGGGCCCTCGGCGACGACCAGCGGGGTGCCGCCGGTCATGGCGATCCGCTCGACGATCGGCGCTAAGTCTGGTGGCGCCTGCCCGCCGCGCTCCTCGACCCAGCAGCGCACCGAGTCGGCCGCCCCTTTGCGGATGGAGCGGCCCTGCCATTCGATGCCCGACATGCGGGTTTGGGCGGTGAAAGGGACCAGCTCGGCGCCGGGCAGGTCCCGTCCCGCTAGCCCGTAGCGTTCACTGGCGAGGGCCACGATGGATCGCCCCTCGGGGGTTTCGTCGGCCAGCGACGACAGCAGCACCACCTCGGCCAGCGCCGTCTCGGCAGAGCCACCGACCGTCAGGAACTCCGATGCCATGCGGTTGCCGAAGGTGATGGTGCCGGTCTTGTCGAGCAGCAGGGTTGACACGTCGCCTGCCGCTTCGACCGCCCGGCCGGACATGGCCAGGACGTTGCGCTGCACCAGGCGGTCCATTCCCGCGATGCCAATGGCCGACAGCAGGGCGCCGATGGTCGTGGGGATGAGGCAGACGAGCAAGGCAACCAGGACCGTGATGCTCTGGGTGGCGTTGGAGTAGTGGGCGAAGGGTTGCAGGGTGACCACGGCCAACAGGAAGATGATGGTGAGGCCCGCCAGCAGGATGTTGAGGGCGATCTCGTTTGGCGTCTTCTGCCGGCTGGCTCCTTCGACCAGGGCAATCATGCGATCGATGAAACTTTCCCCGGGCCGGGTCGAGATCCTCACCACGATCAGATCGGAAAGGACCCGGGTGCCGCCCGTGACCGCGGAACGGTCGCCACCCGACTCCCGGATCACCGGTGCCGACTCGCCGGTGATAGCCGACTCGTCGACCGAGGCGATTCCCTCCACCACGTCGCCGTCGCCGGGGATGAGTTCGCCCGGGCCAACGACACACAGGTCACCAATCTTCAACTCGGTCGACGCCACCTCGGTGACCATCCCGTCGGACTGGCGGCGATGGGCGACGGTCTGGGAGCGGGTCCTTCGCAGCGTGTCCGCCTGGGCCTTGCCCCGGCCTTCGGCCACCGCCTCGGCGAAGTTGGCGAACAACACGGTGAACCACAACCAGGCTGCGACGAGGCCAACGAACACGCTGTCGGATGTGGTGGCCCTGCCCAGGTCACGGGAGAACAGAACCGTCGTCCAAGCGCTGCCGACCAGGACGACGAACATGACCGGGTTGCGCACCTGGTGTCGGGGGTTGAGTTTGACCAGGGCGTCGCGGGCTGCCCGGCGCACGATCGTCGGCTCGAACAGCGACACGCCTGGCCTGGTGCGAACCTTAGGCGGGCGCGCCTCAGGTTGGGGGACCGTGCCGGTCGACATATCAGGCATAACAGACATCGCTGATCCTTTACAGGCCGAAGCGGCCGACGAGATGCTCGACAACCGGGCCGAGGGCGACGACAGGGAAATATGTGAGCCCGACGACGATGACGACCACACCAAACAGCAGCCCGCCGAACAGCGGTGTCGCGGTCGGGAAGGTACCGGCCGTCGCAGGCACCACCCTCTTGCGGCCTAGGGAGCCGCCGACGGCGAGCACCGCGATCATCGGCAAGAACCGCCCGGCAAGCATCACGATCCCGAGGGTGGTGTCATACCAGGCGGTGTTGGCGGTCAGGCCGCCGAAGGCCGACCCGTTGTTGTTGAACGCCTCGGTGTAGGCGTAGACGATCTCGCTCAATCCGTGGGGCCCACTGTTCAGCCGGGCGTTCAACGCGCTGTGCACCAGCATGGCCGCCGCGGCGAAACCCAGGATGAAGATGGCCGGTAACAGCAGATAGAGCACCACGAGTTTCATCTCCGGGCCCTGGATCTTCTTGCCCAGGAACTCTGGGGTTCGGCCCACCATCAGCCCGGCGATGAACACGGCCAGCAAGGCGAAGAGCAGCATGCCGAACAGGCCCGACCCGGTGCCACCCGGGCTAATCTCGCCGTACATCATGTTGACCACGGCGGTGCCCCCGCCCAGCGGGGTTAGGCTGTCGTGCTGGCAGTTGACCGCCCCGTCTGATGTGCTGGTCGTCGACGCCGCGAAATATGCGCAGTTGACCGGACCGAAACGTGTCTCCTTGCCCTCCATGTTGCCACCGCTCTGGAGCGCCGTGGTCCGCTGGTCGGTGCCGCCGAGCGTCAGTTTCGGGCTGCCCCGGGCTTCCAGGGGTGTGATGACCAGCAGCATTCCGAGCCACAGCACGAACATGGTGGCGAAGACCACCCAACCCTGTTTCTGGTTGCGGGCCATCTTCCCGAAGGTGTAGGTGAACGCGAAGGGGATAGCCAGCATCAGCCAAATCTCGACCAGGTTGGTCACCCCGTTGGGGTTCTCGAAAGGGTGCGCCGAGTTGGTCGCAAAGAACCCGCCGCCATTCTGGCCGCCCTCCTTGATCGCCTCCTGGCTGGCCACCGGTCCGCCCGGGATCATCTGGGTCTGGCCGGCGACGGTCGAGACCGGCCGCGACCCGCGAAAGTTGTCGATCACGCCCTGGCTCATCAAGACGATGGCGGCCACGAACGCCAACGGCAGAAGTATCCGCACGCAGGTTCGGACCAGGTCGACCCAGAAGTTGCCCAGCGTCGCGGACTTGCGCCGGATCAGCCCCCGGATGAACGCCACGGCCACCGCCGCCCCCGCCGCCGCCGACACGAAGTTGTGGAAAGCCAAGCCGGTCATCTGGCTGAGCTGGCTCATCACACCGTCGCCATAGGCCTGCCAGTTGGTGTTGGTCAAAAAGCTGACCGCGGTGTTGAACGACAGCTTCGGCTCGACACCCTTGTAATGGTCGGGATTGAGCAACAGGCGACCCTGGAGCCGCAGCTGGGCGTAGAGGATGAGCACCGTCACCAGGCTGAAGGCCAGCAGCGAGAGGGCGTAGGTGCTCCATCGCTGCTCGTTGTCGGGGTCGATCCGGCACGTCCGGTAAATGGGAAGCTCGATGGCGGAGAAGAACTGGTCCCCCCGGGGCCGACCCAGCGTCGGGTCATACACCTTGGCCATGTAGCCGCCCAGCAGGGGTGTGGCAACCGCGATAGCGGCGATCAGGATCGCAAGTTCGAGCCATCCTGCGGTGGTCACTACAACTTCTCCGGTGCCAGCAGCGCGAACAACAGGTAGCCCAGCAGTAGCAGGGCGATGATCAGACCGAAAACGTCATCGCCGCTCACGCCCCGCCCTGCTCCCCGTCGGCTTCAAACGGCCCCCGCGCGACCGGCGCCTCGTCTTCGGCCCCGATGATCCGATCGCAGCCCCTCACGAACATGCCCGCCAACAGAAAGAACCCCACCAAGATGGACACAAACAGCAGATCATTCACTGCCTACCTCCGAAAAGACTTGACAGGTCAGTCGTACGCTCGCCCCAGCCCGTCTGTCCATCGACATTTACGCGACGCATACGCCGGACCGGCAACATTTGCGGACCCTTAACGGCTACCTGACCGCCCTCGTCGACTATTCGCCCGAGGTGCCGCCTGTCGGCGCACGACAAAGGGGTGCTTCGACCCCGCTCTTGCACCGCCGAATGTGTCCACATAAGCGAAGGAGAGGACGAGGCGGTCAAGCAACTGGTCCTCACCGCTAAACGCAACCCGGGCGCCTGGGACCACACGGTCTCCCGACTCCGCCAGGACCGCAAAACGGCCGACGCGTTCGCCGCCACGGTCCGGCGTCTCACCGACGCCGGCGTCGCCTTCATCGACCACCCTGCCCGCGGTCAGGGCCCGGTGGGGCTCGACAACCTCGTCGACGGCGACGGCAACGTGCTCGACGCCGATTCCCACGCCGCCTGCCCCGGCCACGCCGCCGCCGTCTCTGAGTACCCCCCGACAACGTCACCTACTACTGCGTCGACCCCACCGCCAACGGCCACGGGGCCGCTGGGCGGGAGCGGTCACGACACCAACGGTGGTCGGCGGAAAGATGACCGAGGAAGCCAAGGCCGCCCGGCGGGAGGTCATCGAGACAACAACAAGCAGTGGAAGGCGGCGGAGCCCGTCCGCCGAGCTTGGATCCGTGATCTGTTGGCCCGCACAACACCCCCGAAGGCCACCCTACGCTTCGCCGTAGGCGAAGTCCTGGCCGAGCCCGACCGCGTCGGCGACGGCAAGGACGCTCTCCTCGCCGACCTGCTCCGCAGACCCGAGCCCCACGGCTGGGGTCGCAGCGTCGGCGCCGCCGCCACCGCCGAGGTCGGCGAGGCCCGACTGGCGCTCGTGCTCCTCGCCCAGGTCGCAGCCGACCGAGAGGCGACCATGAACGAGGGCACCTGGCGCAACGCCAACCCATCCGCCGCCAGGTGGTTCATGTTCCTGGCGTCGGCCGGCTAACCCTGGCCGGCATAGAGCCGCGGGTCGTCGACGATGCTCAAGGCGCCACAACACAAGGCGACGGCGACCCGGGCGAAAGCGACGGCGACGACGACGGTCGACAGTGGGATCAAGGCGACGACGCGGACGGGTCCGACCCGGCGGCGTGACCAACCCGATGTCGTGCGGTGCCCTACCAGCCCGGGGTCCGCCCACCGCCAGGCCCCCAGTCTGCGCGCCGCGACGGCCGTACCTCAGACGCCCGCACCGCGGTCCGCGACCGAGGAAGCCGACCATGGCCCGCACTCAAGATCCCCACGACCGCAATCCTCCCCATGAAGGCGGGCTGCTTGGATGCACTTCGATGGCGGGGTGGCACCCGCAGCGGAGTACCGACCGAATCGGAGTGGTCGATGTCGGTGGTGAGCGCCTGGCCGCGACGCGCTCCAGCCGGCGATTATGCGCTCCCAACGAAACCAGCCATAGCCGTCCTCGCTTGCAGGAGTTGCTACGCCCGGTCGCACCTCGGGGGCATGCCCCATGCCGATATAGCTGCGCGTTCTGGGACACGCGGGCCACAGTCGCGTCGCGCCCAGCGCCGAGGTTCGGTGCAGGTAGGGGTGTGGCAGGCGTCGCTAATCCTCGGGCCGGATTATCGGGCAAGATGTCGGCACTGACGATCGACGAGAGGACTTCGCGATGGAGCCGACGAGGCGGCCGGAGTTGCTCGCTTCAGGCGAGGGCCGGCCGATACGGATCGGTGGCGACGTGCTGCTCGTGAAGGCTCTGACCGGGACTACTGATGGTGTGACCGTGCTCGAAACGGTCGCCAAGCCTGGCGAGCCCGCTCCGCTCGACCACGTTCATCACTCCTACGACGAGGTGTTCTATGTCATAGAGGGTGAGTTCGAGTTTCGTGTTGGGGGGCGGCGCGTGCGTGCGCCCGCTGGAAGCGTTGTGACTGCTCCGCGGGGCAGCCCCCACACGTTCAAGAACTGCGGCGACGGCGATGGGCGCGTTCTCATCGTCGGCGCACCGGGTCGCGCCGCGATCATGCTCGAAGAGATCGGTGCGATGGTCGCCGGTGTCGGCCCGCTACCTGAGGGCGGCCTCGCTGGTGTGTACAGCCGCCACGACACAATGCTGGTCCTTCCGCTCGCCGCCGAGGAGGACGAACCTGAAATCAACAAGCCATGATTTCGATCGGAGTCGCCGGCTGAGTTCCGGATCCGAACTCAAAGACACCCGCACCGAGTCGGCGTTTCTCGTCTGCAGAAGGGTGTCCCGTAACGCCGGGACCTGGGGCCTCAGTTAGCGCGGCGACTGGTGCTGCCAGATAGCTTTTACTCCCCGAACGTTGCCAGCCAAAAGAGGTAGCGTTCGCTGCGTCCACGAGGTGCGAAGGGGAGAAAAGAGATGCCTGAGTTCCCTGCGATTACTCACGTGGCGCTAACGGTTACGAGCCTTGAACGGAGTGTGCCTTGGTACATGGATCTGTTCGGCTCGGACCCAATCGTTGACGAGGACACAGGTCCGTTCCAGAGGGTCGCTTGGCTTACCGGCGGCACAATCGTTGGCGTGACTCAGTTCCCTGACTTGGACAGCACTGAGCCGTTCAACGAGCGGCGGCCGGGGCTCGATCATCTGGCTTTCGGCTGTGCCGACCGCGATGAGTTAAAGGCATGGGAAATCCGTCTTAACGAACTCGGCATCCCCAACGGTGGCATCGTGGACACGCCTTCCTACTCGGCATTGTCGTTTCGAGATCCCGACAACATCGCACTTGAGTTCTTCGCACCCCAGGGCTAAGACCGGCGAAGCCTCCGATCGCATATAAGCCATCCCATACCGCCGGCTGGGTGGCGTTGACCGCGGGCGGCAGATCGGGGCTACGGGCGGCCCACCTGACCACTCGGGTCCGGTGCCGCCCCCCGGGCTCGCCAGGTCAGCCAACGGCTACGCAACCTGGGGGTACGTGTGCCTCGCGGGCCGAGCCGAGCCACCCGGGGCAACCCGGTCGACCTGACCGACAGGGAACTCGACGTGCTGCGCCTCCTGGTGGCGGGCAAGACCAACTCCGAGATCGCGGGCACGCTGTGGATCAGCCACAAGACGGTCGGGCACCACGTGTCGCACATTTTGGCCAAACTCGGGGCTCGCAACCGTCACGAGGCGGCGCTCGTGGCCACGGCGGGCGAGGAGCCAATAATCACCGGCTCGCCCTGACGATGCCCACGGGAATGCGCTCGGACGAACCTATCGACCGTACAGCGCTCGGCGATTGGGAGTCGGATTCGTGGGGCCGACGGAACACGTGTGGCGGCGCAGATAGTAAGACGGCGTGCTCGAGTTCGCGACGGTAATAAATGAGTCGGAAGAAGCCATTGGAGGCAGGCGTCACGTCATTGTTGAGCTACCAACCTTCACGCTCGTAGAACCGGCGGGCTCTAGCCTGGACTTCGACGACGCGGAGCCGTGCGGCGCCGTGCCCGCGTGCTGCGATCCAGGTCGTTCCAGCCGCGAGCAGACCTTTGGCGACCTCGGCCCCCCACCAGAGAGGCATCACGTACAGCATCTCGATCTTCGGAAGGTCAAGTGCGTCGTCAAGGCGGTCGCCTGCTTCGATCACCCCGATCACACCGCTGCTGGCGACGGCCACAATCACCGCGTCGGAGGGAGATCGCTGCCAACCAGTCGCGCTTTCGGCGGAGTTCTGCCTCCTCATCCAGGATCCTCTCGGGTAGCAATCCCAAATATCCCGCCCGCCACGAGGCGATGTACGCATTTCTGATCGCAACCAAGTCGTTGTGGTCAGCGCGCCTCAACTCGAACAGCATCCGCCCAGATTGCCCCATCCGCTCAGTCCCCGCCACCGTCTCAAGCGCCATGGACAACGTCAGATCAGACGGTTTATCTGAAGCCTGCACGCTGAGCGCAACAATGGGAAAGCCGTCGTCATGCTTTGGCTGACTGTCCGGTCTCGGGGCCTCCCATATCGCGCCGTGGTCTCTTTCTCAGCTCAGATCTCGTCACTGGTCAATCGGCACGGGTGAGCAAGAACTCTCGTATCTCAACCACAGCCGGTGTCTGATACATCGGTCGTAGGCGTAGGACGTCGCCGGTCGGCAAGACCCAAGCCAATTCCGAATGGGTCGTCAACTGCAATTGATCCCAAGGAGCCGACCGCGGCCTGCCGCTTGGTTCTCAACCTGCCGGTGTTCCATCACAAAGGCAGACCGCCGGGTTGCACCAGCCCCGTCTCGTAGGCGACGACCACAGCTTGGACCCGGTCGCGTAGCCCGAGCTTCATCAACATTCGCGCCACGTGCGTCTTCACCGTGGTCTCCCCCACGATCAGAGCTGCAGCGATCTCGGCGTTTGACAGGCCGGCGGCCACGAACTTGAGGACCTCAAGTTCGCGGGCGGTCAGCTCGGCGAGCGTTTCGGGCACGGCCGATGATGGCGAGGGTCGACGACAGAACTGTTCGATCAGCCGGCGCGTGATCGTCGGCGCCAACAAGGCGTCGCCCGCGGCGACGGTGCGGATGGCGTCGGTGAGTTGGCCCTTGCGAACGTCTTTTAGCAGAAAGCCGCTGGCTCCGGCCTTCATGGCCTCGTAGACGTATTCGTTTCGGTCGAAGGTCGTGAGGATTAGCACTTTGGGCGGACGAGGGTCGGCGAGGAGGCGTCGTGTCGCCTCGATCCCGTCGAGGACGGGCATACGGATGTCCATGACGACCAGGTCGGGGTGCAGCTGGCGGGCCACGGAGAGTGCTTCGGCACCGTCTGCGGCCTCGCCCAAGACCTCGATGTCGGTCTCGAGTTCGATGATGGATCGGAACCCGTCGCGAACCAGCGCCTGGTCATCGGCAAGCACGACTCCGATCACCGCCGGCCACCATCGAGCGGCAGGTGAGCTCGCACGACGTAGCCACCATTGGGGTCGGGCCCGGTGTGCAACACGCCTCCGTAGAGGCCGACGCGCTCTCGCATACCGATCAAGCCTCGCCCGCCACCGTCGCCATTGACCCGTAGGGTGCCCCCTCGGCCGTCGTCGGTGATCTCGATATCGATGCCTTCGCAGCGGTACCGGATAGTCAACTGGCTGTGAGTGGCATCGGCATGCTTGAGGGTGTTGGTCAGGGCCTCCTGGATGACGCGGTACACCGCCAGATCAACACCCGGGGCCAGCTCCTTCGGTGTTCCCTCGACCTTGATGGTCACGGGCAGCCCCGCCGCGCCCACCTGGGCGATGAGGCCGTCGAGGGCGGCCACACCCGGCTGGGGGCCCAAGGCCAGCACGCCGTCGTCTTGGAGGATTTCGACCAGCCGGCGCATCTCGGCCAGGGCCTGACGGGCGGTCGCCTCGATCGACGACAACCGGGCCGCGGCTTGCTCTTCTAAATGCTTCTCCAGCACGCCCTGGGCAGCGACCGACTGGACGACGACCACGCTCACGGCGTGACCGATGACATCGTGTAGCTCCCGAGCGATGCGGGCCCGCTCTTCGGCCACCGCAAGGCGGGACTGTTCGTCGCGGTCTCGTCGCAGCTGGCGGGCCTCGACCTGCAGCGTCACGTAGCGCTCCGCCCGACGCCGGAACGCCACCCCGACAGGAACGGTGGCCAACAGGAGCCAGTAGAAGATGGCTTGGGAGCCGCTAAAGCTCGAAACCGCGGGATCCAGGAGGGTGTTGAGCACCATGGCGCCCAAAGCGACGGCGGCGCCGACGATCGTGCGACGAAAGGTGTCGTAACGAGCCATGGAGTACAGGGCGATGAGCAGTGGGAAGTAGCCCCCGAGGCCCTCAGAGGCCCCGGCGATGACCCACTGGGAGCTCTCGATGACGACGATCGCCACTAGCACCACCGCCGGCCAGCGGCGACGAAACACCAGCGCAGCCGCAACAGCCAGGTAAGTGATGGCGAGAAGGAGCTTTGGACCCACCACATTCTTGATCATCACCCCGCGCGGTGTCCACACCTCGAGTTGGCCCACGACAGCGACGCCAGCCGTCACGAGCCCGTCGAAGCGGGAAGGAAACCCAGCCCAACGTCGCTCCTCCATGCGCCAACGGTATTCCCGCCGGGCCGTGCCGGCATCCTCCCCGAGGACGACGTTCCACCATCCTTCAGACGACCCGGGTCCTCCCTCCGAAGGACGCAGGGTCCGAATCGTCGGCTTCACGCTCATCCTCGGGTTGACCCGTTATAGGCCCGCCGGCCGACGACGTCGCCAACCACCGCTCTTACCGTCACAACGGGACCCGGAAAGCCGGGTCGGAAAACGGGGAGGAAGAAAACCATGGGCGCGAAGAACACGTGGAGTCGACAAAACAGGGCGCTGACCAAAGCAGTCGCGTCAGCCACTCTGGCCGGCCTGGCACTGCTGGTCCTGTCGGGACCGGCGACCGCAGACACAGCGACGAATGTCACCTTCACAACTATCGAGGTTGGTCGCCGGCCAGGGACCGTAATCGCCACCGGCGCGATAAGCGGGGTAGGTACGGAGACCAATAACGAATGGCAAGTAGGACCCGGCCAGCCATTTCAGGACGTCATGACGTTCCCACAGGGCGAACTGTTCCAGACCGTGGCTCCCGCCGGACCGCCGCAGATTCAGTTCGATCCGACCACCTGCGTCGTGAGAATCGTCGAGCCACAGTCCACAACGGTGACTGGCGGCACCAAGGCGTTCGCGGGAGCGTGGGGGTTCGGCACGTCGACCGCCCATATCACCATCGTCGAAAGCCGCGGGAACGACGGTACCTGCCAGCAGCCACCCGCACCGCCGCGGTTCTTGCTCGCGATCGTCCACGGCACGGGAACGGTCAACGTCGACAGCTCGTCACACCCCTAACGAAAGGCATATCGACATTTCGGATGTGACAGCCCAGCCTGTTTGGCAGGGCTGTCACGTCCGAGTGGCGGGAGCGAGCTTCATCCTTGGATGGTCGGTGACACCGTGGACGCCAGCGAAAGCAGCAAGCCGGCGTCGATGGATCGCTCATTGCCACCGACGGAGGCTTCGATGGCCGCGGCCACATCTTCGGTCAGTTCCTCGGCCCGTTCGAGGGCGGAGCGGATACGTTCGACCTCCAGTTCGCGGCTGGCGATCTGTCCGGCTGGTTCCCCGCGGCCCTGGCAGCCTCAAGCGCTCGGCTGTGGCTCACCAGCATGCGCCGAAACGTCGAAGCCGCGCTCTTCTTGGGTTGGCGTGGAAGCATCCGAGGCAGACGAGTCCTTTGGGACAGTACTCGCCCGCCGGCAGGGCGCAAAGGTGCGTCCCCATGTCACGCAGGCTGCAGTTGGCGGAGAACGCCGCCCAGGTGGACCCGTGTCGGGCGCTGACCATTACTTGATCGTCGTCGGCGCCGGCGCCGGCGGCATGGCCGCGGCCCGGGCCGCGGCGGGTCGCGGGGCGCGGGCTCCGATCGCTCATATGGTTTGCTCTGGCGACTCGACGTTCATCGCAGCGAAAGCTCGCTATCCCCTTCTGATTGCATCGATAGCGATCCAACTAACTATTGAGATGGTCAACACCGCGCAAAACAGAATGGCGCACCTGATGATCCAGGGGAGCATAGGGCGTCCACGATGTCCCGCGTACGTTGCGGCCGCAGTAAATCCCCATATGGTTAATCCTCCGATGGCAAGAATGTTCTCGGTGATCCATTGCTGAGACCATGACAGGCCCACGGCCACAAAGAGCATGAGCGCACCGCACAGGAACAGACCTGCAATTACGAGTCGTTGCCGCCACTTCAAACTGTACTGGGTGACCACACGGTTCATGTTGGATTGGTCGCTTTGAATGGCACCTGTGTGGGTTGGCCGGGTACGTAGCGAGGCCGGATGAGAAGGCTCCCGACAGGTGGGACGTCGGACCAGGCCCCCACGCGGCTTGAGGAGGATTGCTCGAATGCTTCGAGCCGTCGCGCAGGAACCCATGAGCCCATGCCGATCACTGTGCCAGACGTGGAGAACTGTGGCGGCCACGAACGCCCTACCCGTCGCCCGGGCGGCTGCCCGTCCATGCGGCGGGCCATCCAGGGACCTCATATCGACGATATGCGTGCTTGATCGGGGTCTCGTGGAAGCCGGCCCAATCGAACTCGAGGTCCCCTTAAGGTGCGCAGAGGCCGCAGAATCCGACCCTGGGCATCGTATCGACTGGTCGGGCAGGGATCGGCTGATTCCGACCACCTTTCGGAGCCGCATGACTCCCTCAGAACGCCCGAGAATCGCCAGGTGCTTCGCAGGAGGATCACCGTGCCACAACCTCGCCACAAGACTGCCGACGTCTATGGGATCCAACGAGACGTCCCTCGCAACTATGTAACGCGGCGGCATGACGGAACGATCGCGAGCACCCAATCGGGGGAAGGATTCTGGGCTCCGCGCGGCGTTGCGCCCATCCGATATCGCCCGTATGGGCGGCCATGGCCGAGTGTCCATCTAACCTGCCGGCGAATCCCCTACCGTCTGCGTCCGAGATTTGCCGCCAGCCCCACTCCCGCGACGTCGCCCTCCGTGCCATCGACCCCGGGGGGAATCGAGGTGGCCAACGGGGTCGGGGCGTCCGCTTGGCTGCAATCATTCCTTCAACCGCCGGTCGTGTCAACCGCCGGTCGTGTCAACCGCCAGTCGTGCAAGACCGGGCGCCGCGAGTGAGGTCGTCCTCCCAGGCGAACGCTGATCTGTCGGTCGTGGGTGCGAGCACGAGGACGTCTCATGGAATCAGGTGCCGCTGATCCCTTCCCCCGCAGATACAACAGACCCGCCTCCGGCTCCGCGGTGGCGGTCTCTGGCTCGACCCGGGGGGCCGGGGCGGGTGTAGCATCGTGTTGGGCCGGTCGTTCTGGTTCATTGTTGGACCCGAGGGGCCCCAGACCCCGATCCTTCGGTCAATTTGTCCGAGATTCATGGATGATGGACGGAGGGTCGAGGACAAATGGGGCCTGCCAGCGGTCGCAATCTCTCGAAGTACCTGACCAAGTCTGTTTTAATCGTTTTCCTGGTCTGCCTTGTCGGCTTCGGAATATATGTCGCTTCGGATGCTGCAAAAGCATCACCTCTGCTGGCCGGTCCGCCCGTCAGGCAATGCAACAACCTGGCCAATGTGGGGGCCACCACGACAACATGCGTCGTAACCATCACCAACAACATCGTATATAACGCCGACGGAACGTCGACGACAATGTCCACGATCGCAACCTCGATCAATGGTGTCGCGAGCCCGACAACGTCATCCACCGTGCCGATTACCCAGGTGAACCAGTGCAACACGTCCGGGATGGGTGGAGCGAGCACTGTGACGTGCACAGTCACCATCACCAACAACATCACCGGAGCTCCCGCCAGCGCCATGGCCAGTTCGACCATCGATCAGTGCAACCCGGTCCACGGCGCTCCCACCGTGCATTGCACTGCCACACCGGCCGGCCCAAACGCCACCGGGGGGTACCAGGCGATCGGGCAGTGCAACCAGTCGGGCGACACGGGCACCGTGACCTGCACCGCCACAGCTGGTACGGCGTCGGACTCGGCACCGGCCGTGACGATCGATCAATGCAATGGCTCGGGCACGCTGGGAGCCAGCACCGTGACCTGTACCGCCACGGTCACCAACACCTTCACGTGCGTCGGCACGACCACGACCCTGGCCAACGGCGCCTGCCTCGCCCCGACCACCAGCACTACCCACTCCACCACCAGCACTACCCACTCGACCACCGTAACTGTTCACCTCCCCGCAGTTCCGGGGAAATGGTTGTCAGCCGGGTAGGGCCTCGGGTGGCAGCCAGGTCCCGGTCGTGAAGAGCTCGGTGAGAGCCTGGTAAAGGTTTTTCTCGTGCTTGGCTGCGGTCCCGAGGTAGCTGCGGATGGTGGCGAACGCTTTGGCGTGTTCGGGGCTGCGGAAGGTACCCGAAATTTTGTCGTGCAGCTTTCCTGGCCGCAGAGGGCGTTCCGCCGCGTTGTTCGAAAATGGGATACGGGTGTCCGAGAGGAATCGGAGCACGTCGGCCTGATCATCGCGGAGACGTACCGCCAGGTTCCAGGAGTCACGTTGATGGCCTTCCCAGCCACCGGTATTACGTCGCCGCGGCGGCGGCCCGGCCGGAAGGGACTCGAAGGCGACGTCGAGGGCGTAACGGTACCGGCGTTTGAGACGGGCGGCGGGGCGGGCCGGGACATGGTCCCAGCCTCGTTCCGCGGCGGAGCGGGCGGCGGTCCCGGCGTCGAGGAGGACCTCGGTCATGAGCGTCGCCCACCGGGCGGTGTCGTCGTGCTCCATGGCTTTGCCCAGGTGGCGTACCAGGTGAGCTCCGCACTGGGCGTGGGTGGCCCGGTTGAGATAGTCGTAGGCGGCCAGGCCGTCATGGACGATCGTGCCGGTGTAGCCGGGCAGCACGTCGATAGCTTCGATCGCCTCACGGCCGCGTTTGCGATGGCAGACCAGCAACGTGAGAGCGGTGGTCGACATCACGTGCAGCCACCAGCTTTCCGCGGAGACCCGAATCGAGGTCTCATCGGCGTGCAACACGGGGCTGCGGGACAACAAATCGAGGACCCGCTCGACGAAAGGCACGAGAGCGCCGGCCGCCTCAGGGACCAGCCCAGCCAGGAACCCGGTCGACACCGGGGCACCCAACACGTCGGAAAGCATTTCCGCGGCCCGGGCCACCGGGATGTGCTGACGTTGCGTCAGATAAATCCCCAGTGCTCGCACCCCCGGCCCCCAACACGCCGGGGCCGTCGCCTCGATGGGGAACACCCCGGCGGTGACATGACCACATGAACAGGCGACTCGCTGCGAGACGTGCTCGGTGACCTCCACGGCGATCGGGGGCAGATCGAACACCTGACGTTTCTCGGAGCCGACGACCGACGCCGCGGACAGGTCGCCGCCGCAACCTGAGCACACTCCGGGCCGGTGGGCGACACGGTGGTCAGGTTGTTCCACCTGGGAGAGATGACGTCCTTCGGAGCCGGGCTGTTTGCCTTGGCGCCGCTGCGCTTGGCGGCGTTGCGCCCGATTCAGTTTCGCCTGTTCCCGGGTTTCGTTGCCGTCACGCGATGGCGGCGTTGACGAGTTCTTCGAGGTTCGCCCGAGCTGGGATTCCAGATCGGCGACCCGGCTCTTCAACTCTCCTATTGCTCCGACGAGCTGAGCGACCTGGGCGCGTAAGGCCTCATTCTCGGCTTCCAGCTCAGCGACACGTTCCTCACCGGCCACACGAATTTGTACATGAAATCGCGCGGAAAGTGGTGGATCCTCAGACCTCAGCCACGGGGCCCTGAATGGTTACCGACCACCAGCACTACCCCTTCCACCACCAGCACTACCGCCACCGCGGGGACAACGACGACCACGGTCGGGACCACTTCATCGGCGACCACCACCACAACGGCCGCGACTACAGTCACCGTGACCTCCTCGACGACTCCTTCCCAGACCGGACAACCGGTGACGTTTACTGCCTCAGTCGTGGGACCGGGCTCGACAGCCGGTGGCAGCGTGACATTTCTCGACAATTCGACCAGCTTGGGCACCGTTGCCCTGGCTGGAGGCCACGCGACATTGTCGATCTCGACATTGTCCACCGGCGTCCACAAGATCACCGCCCGGTTCGCAGGCACGGGCAGCGGCACCTTCACGACGTCGTCCATATTCCAGCAGACGGTTACCACCGGGACGGCCACGACGACCGTGGGACAATCGACATCTGGCCTCCCGCTGACCGGCAGTGACGGGCCGCTGCTCGCGTTTGCCCTCGGACTCATCCTTATCGTGGCCGGCGCGGCCGCGGTGCAAGCAATCGATCGCCGCTAACAGCCAGCCGCTCGTTGCCGCAGGTGATTGGGAAGCGGGGCCCGAGCAGGCCCGTGCCCATCGGAACATCACTGGACGAGCGCCTCACCTCAGTCCTCGACCTCTACCTCACCAGCGGTGCGCCGGGACCCCCGCCATGACGGGCTATCTTGCCGTCGGTGTCTCGCCACTGGCGGTCGAGTGAGTATGCGGCCGTGCGGCCGATCCGCAGGATGCGGGCGGCCTCCTCGATCGTCAGGCAGTCAGGTACCGCCTCATGGTCCTCGCACTGTGACTGTTCTGACATTGTTGACCTCCTCGCTGTCCCCTTAGACAAGCCGGCCCACCGGACGACACGCCCACACGACCTCGACAATCGGACGATTGGTGTCCTGCGTTCGTGGCGGAAGCGTCAACTGGAGGAGCGACTGGCCCTCGGGGGATCCCACGAAGACCACGGGCTTGTGTTCTCGCGCCCCGAGGGGACTCCCACCCACCCCGACTTGTTCAGCAAGACCTTCGATCGACTGGCGGCCAATTCCGGCCTGCCGATAATTCGTCTGCATGACCTCCGCCATAGCCATGCCAGCCTGCTGCTGCGCTCTGGCGTACCGGTCAAGGTCGTGAGCGAACGACTCGGCCACGCCACGCCCGCATTTACGATGACCGTCTATCGACACGTCCTTCCCGGCATGCAGGCCGAAGCGGCGAGCACCTTCGGCAATCTCGTCTTCGGTCCGGAGTAGCAACCCAATGACGGACGATCCCGAACGAGAGGAGTCGACAAGCCGGCCGGGACCGTCGTCCACCTCCGGCTTCTTCCGGGAGCGGTGAGCGACTACGCGGCTGCCGTCCAACGAGCTGCGTCGGCGGCCTAGTCCTAACGGCGCTGCCATACGACTGATCCTGGGTCCTCGAGCGAGCCCCAGAGGTGATCAGCGCGTGCAGGCCCGTCGGGCGCCTGAAGATCCGTCGACGTGCTGAACAATGCCGCCTGACAGCGCCTCGTGGCGACCTCTACCGCCACACGACCTCTACCGCCGCGTCCGGTAGAAAACCCGGTAGAAGTCCGGAGAAACGGAAGGGGCCTCCTCTACGGAGACCCCTCTGACAAGCACTTTCTTGGTGGCGGGGGCACGAGGTGAACGACCGACCATCATGTTGCAGTCGCCAAGGACCCGCTGGGTGCAGCCCATGCCCAGAACATCTGCCCAACCCCATGACAACCCTCTCGACGTTTCTCCGTCGAGAAACCATCGAGAAAGGAAACGGCTGGATTCACTTATTCGTGCGGCGAACCAACCAGTGATCTGAGAAGATGTCCGATTGTTGGGCGATGCCGCCCTCGACCGTCGGTGCGGTGTCCCGCAGGTCCGTCCAGGCCGCGAAGACGGTGACCCCGTTGCTGAACACCTGGTTGTAGTCGCCGGCGTAGCAGCCCGTTTGCACCGCGGGCAAGAACTGCCAGGGCACGGTCGACAAAGCCCGCTCCCCGCCGTCGAGGAGCACCGGATCGGAGAACCCGCCGCGAGATCGGGCGCGGGTATCCGGATTCGCCGCCAAGCTCAGGTCGGCCCTATCTGTCCGAATGAGGTCGGGACCACCACCGGGGTCGACGACACGCTCATACCAGATGGCGTGCAGGCCGTAGTCGTCGGACGTCAGCGCCGGTTGAAACCGGTCAGCCATATGAGCCGTCGACAAGGGGCCGCTGATCACTTGCGGATGACTCCAGGTAACCCCGCCGTCGACGGAATAGGAGAGGCTGATGCGCGTGGCATTTTCAAATCCGCCCCCGAGGCCCGCCGGCCGGTCGCTCCACGCCACGTAGAGCACGCCGTCAGGGCCGAGGGTCGGTTGGGGAATCGGTGCGTTCCGGCCATTGAGTCCGGGCGCAGTCTCGATAACCTGCTGGCCGCAATTCGGGTCGACGAGATCGCCGTTGCCGTGAATACTGGCAATCGTTGTCCGCCCCAGGATGGTCGCCGTCGGCACTCCGACCACGACCACCTCTTGGCGACCGCTGGCGACTGTTGGGTCGACGAAGGGGTCGTTGGCGCAGGCGGCGTGGTCGATGTCGTTAAAGAACACGTACAGCCGATCGCCGTCGGGCACCGGGCTGGCACCCGGCACGATGGGTTCGCACAGAGTGGACTCTGTCAGTTGCGTCGACCGCCAAGTGAGTCCGTCAGTAGAGTCAAGCAGTACGATCGGACCCTGGATAAGTCCTGGTGAATGGCCGTATTGGGTATAGGTGATGTAGAAATGCCGCCGGCCCAGTCCATCGCGCCCTACCGCGAGCAACTCCTTGTCCGTCAGGTTCAAGAAGCCGGGAGCCGCGACGACGGGGTTTGACACGAGTTGGAACGTATCGCTGTGCACAGGCATTTCATAGAAGGCCAGCTTGTAGATCGGTGGATCGACCGTGCCATCGCTGGCGATGGACGTCAGCCACACATTGCCTTCTTCGTCCACAGCCAGGCTCGGGTCGCTCTCGGGCTGCACCGTGGGTGTCGCGGGAACGCTGCCCATGTCCGTCCATGTGCTTCCGCCATCGTGCGACACCGAGTAGCCCATGCGCGATCGGGGGTTGCTGGCCGCCCCGTAGTTGTCGTTGAATGCGGTCACCACCTTCTGGTGGAACGCCACCACTGACGGCTCGCTCTGGTCGAGCTGGAAGTCATAGAAGATCCTGCTGTCGCTCCCAGTGCAGTTGACCTTGAAGTTCCCGGTCGGGCTGCGTTCCGCGCGGCACCTCTGTGGATACGGGGGCGGAGTTGGTGATGCCGCCTGGCTCTTGGCCGGCGGTCCAGGAGGGCGAACGGAAGCGGCGTAGCCCGCCACGGGCCATCTCGCGGTGGTCGCCAGTAGGAAGGCCAAGGTGACGATGATCACCGCGAACGTGGGTTTCCGGAACATCATCTGCCTCCCTCTCACCAATGTGTAGGGGACTCGGGGTTCTTAGAAGCCGTGGCGGTGCAGGATGTCGATGGCGGTCAGCAGGTCTCGGTCGGTGCCACTCGCCAGGTCGGCGGCTGTCACCGCCACCCGAACATCGGGTTGGATGCCGACGCCCATGAAGCGGCTCCCGTTGGGATTGGTGACGAGCATGCCGGTGTAGCCGAAAGCGAAGCCGCCGGGTAGCTGGGCCCCGGTGATGTTGCCGGTGGTGCCGGCGCTCTGCTGGCCGACGATGGCCAGGGGCCGGTTGAAGGCGACCAGTTCCTGCATGAAGCTCTCGGCCTGGGACACCGCGTGGGGCCCGGTGAGGAGCACGATCGGCCCGTTCCAAGCGGGCGCGGGAACCGGATCGAAGGAGAACTGCGATGTGTTGAGCGACGCCAGATCGGGGCCGTCGAAATGGTTGAATACGAACGATGGTGAGATGAACCGCTGGCGGATCAGACGCTCGCCGAGCGTGTACCAGGGGGTGCCGGGGTAGCCACGCATGTCGACGACGAGCGCTTTGGCGCTTCGTTGGTTGGCGTCGGTCAGGGCGGCATCGACCTGGTCGGGCGGCAGCCCATTGAGGTTCAGATAGGCGATGTCGGGGGCGTTCAAATCGGCAAGCAAACCCGAAAGGCGGTCGGTGACATCAGGCGCCTGCACCTGCAGGTACACGGCGAGAGGCTGGGGATCGACTAGCACCGTCCGAATCGCCCCCTTGGGATCTGCTAGGACAAGCGTTTCGGGCCCCGTCATGCGACTGACATAGCCGGACGCGACGACGAAACGGAAGCCGCTGGTCGCGGCCGACGTGAGATGGTATTGGTCGGCGTAGATCTGTTCGATCGGCCGGCCGTCTATCGACAGGATCGTGTCACCGGCGTTCACCTCGGCCACCGCCGATCGCCGTACGACTGGCCTGCCGGCGTCGTCCTGCTCGAGGTAGAGGGCCAGAAATCCAGCCGTTGTACGCGGGCCGTAGTTGAAGACGGTCTGGTGCCCGTCATGCAGCGCCTCGCCGAAGCGGCGCAGGATGTCGCGGGCGACCACGCGATCCTGGCCGTTCCACCGATCGACCGCAGCCAGGGTCTCAATCAAGCGTGCGTCGATTTGGTCACCTTCGACGTCGAAGTATTTGTAGTAGCGGCGGGTGAGACCATGGGCGATAACCAATGCCGCTCGCTGCTGGCCCTTTCCGGTAATGATCGGGCGAATCTGGCTCGGGTCTACCGGAAGGGGCGTCGAACGGGTCGCGGGACCGGTGACCGGCGGCGGGATGGTCGCCGGCGGGGCTGCGGGGCCACCCCGGTCCGGGAAATCGGCCCGGATGACGTCGGGCCAGAGGCTCCCGGTCTGGATGGTCGTGGTGGTGTCGAACAGGGCCGTCCCTGCCGGCACCGACCAGCCGTGAACGAGGATCTGGTAGTGGCCACCGAGCGAGAGACCCGACAGGGCGACGTGCTCGTTAGGTCCCGGGCCCGCAGATACCGCGACCAGTTCGTCTGGGAAGGTGAAGACTCCGTCGCCATTCAGGTCCTCAAGGAGGTAGAGGTCGATATCGAGCCCGTTGTCGCCGTGGGTCGTCACGTCGATACGTTGGGTGGCGCTGGAGGCAACGAAGTCCCGACGGTAGCTGGCAGTACTCGGATCATTGGCGTCGTCCTGGTGGATGACCTGACCATTGCTGGTCGTGACCTCAGAAGCCAGGAGTTGGTCCAATGTCCTGGTCCGCGTGTCGAGGCCGCCGTCGCCGACCGCCGTCCAAGTCATCTCACCGGCAGCCGACTGCACGTCGCTACCGGCCAGGTAGGCACGGCGGGCCATCCGTAGGGCGCCGGCAAACTTGACTGCCGCCGGGGCCATTCGACTGTCGGTGAGCAGAGTGACAGGCAGGTCTTTCGGGCCGGTGGTCGCCAGTGCCGTCAGCGGTTGGAGCCCGATGGTCGCCGAATAGACGTTGTTACCGGGAGCGAACACCTCGTCGGTTGGACCGTCGTTGATCCGCACGAATTCAGCGGCGCCGACGACCGGCGTATGCAGGAACGGAGAGATCGCCCGGCCGAGGGCGGCATCAAGCCCGTCGACCGCCGGCAGGTCGCGCAGATCGATCACACCCGCCTCCGTTCCCGAAGGCAGTGTGATTGGACCGTTGCCCGTCCCCGGACGGACCAACGCCACCTTGCCCACCCTCGCCACCCTGGCCGCACGCAGAGTGGCGTTCGATCCTTCCAGCGCGCAGGTATCGGAAAGAGCCGAGGCGTAGCGACTGAGTGTCTTGCCCAAGGCGCCGGTTGTCAGGGAATCCGATGGCTGCAGCGCCGCCGCCAGACTGTCGTCAGCCGGGTTGAAGGCACTGTCGACTGAGAATCCCCGGACGAGATTGTGTGCCGCGGAGAATGCCACGGCGCCGGCTTCGCGGGAGTGGTCGATGCGATTAGCCGCGGGGCCAGGAGTCACGGCCGAGCACGACGTACCAGGTGTCGTCGCGGACGCGTGGCGGCGAATTGCCGACGATGGAACTTTCAAAGGGTAGATCCGTTTTCCGTTACCGACCAGTGATGCACCACGGCCAGGGCCCGAGCCAGGAGATGGTTCGAGCGGCGCCCCTGATGTCACCGGCGCCCCGGAAATCGGCTGGGCTGAAGCCTGCCCGATGAGCGAAGCCGTCAGAATCATCGACACCATGCCGATCGCCCAGAGGCAACGCCGGGGACGGGGCGTGGGAGCCCCTCTTGACATTCCCATATTGCGCCCCCTAGCCCCGGTGCGTGCAATCCCCGTCTGCTTGGAGGTGGACCATAGGTCCCCTGTTCTCGATCGGGGAGAGCGCAGGAATGCTAGACCCGAGGTACTGAGGGCGGTAACCAAAAATCCGGAAGAATGCTGAACTCGGGTGAGGCCTCCCGGGCGCCGACGGTCACATCGCCCCACCTGGGCGCGGACAGTGCTCTTGGTCGAGTGGGGCCCCTGATAGCGCGGACTCGTCCCCAAGTCTTGGAGCGCCGAGAGGAACTGGACGAGCAGTTCGGGTGACTTAGGACCGCGGCCAAGTCCATCCCCTCACGACACCATCTGGACCACGCCGCCACAGAGGCTGCGCCTACCGGCCTGCCGCAGCCGCGCCCGGCTGTGGCCGCGCGTCTCCTGGCACCCCGATCGGCGGCGCCACCTAGGGTGGGCCACCATAGCTGCTGACAACCCCCTCCAAGCCCGACCTGGTCGCGACCCGGCCGCGGAGCTGGCCATGGTGTTGAGCGCGAAAACCAGAAATCTTGGTGGCGGGGGCTGGATTTGAACCAGCGACCTTCGGGTTATGAGATTGACGAACCGCCCTTCCGTCCCGTGTGCGCCTGTGGGCGCCGGGAGGTCCCTGCGGGCAATAGCAGCAGGTCAAGGGGCATATCGGCCCGGCTTTCGTCTGCTTTCGTATGCGCCCGGAGGCGCTGAGAGCTCAGTGTTGCGCTGACAAATCCGCTGACAAGGCCGGATCACGCGGCTGGCTCCTTGCCGAGGTGGATCTGCACTCGGCGCTTTTCCTCGTCGTCGAACACGGCGACCAGTTCCAGGCGGGCGCCGAGGGCCTCGAGGTACTGGCGCAGCGTCGAGATGCGAACGTCGTCGGCGTGCTCGAACTTCGAGATCGCCCCCTGAGTCACATCGAGACGGCCTGCCAGCTCCGCCTGACTTACCGCCTCGGCATGGCGCAGGTCGTAGAGGCGGATCTCCTCGGCGGACTCCTCCTGGGCCCGGGCAATGGCCTCTTCCGCTCCGGGCTTGGCCCGCAGTTCGTCGCGCAGTTCGCTCCACTTGGTGTGCCCGCTCATCAGATCAGTCCCTCCTTCCTCAACTCTTCGAGATACTCGTCGTACAGATCATCGGCAGCGGTGACCGCCCAGTCGTACCAGTCATTCCACTGCCCGCTCTTGTCTCCGCCGAGCAACAAGATCACCTGTCGTCTCGGGTCGAACATGAACAGCACCCGCAGCGCGCCACCCTCGGAAGCTCGCAACTCTTTCATGCTGTGTTATCTGGAGCTCTGGATCCGTTCCACCGCGGGACGGCCGAGCGAAGGGCCACGCTCGGCGACCATCCCGACGCGAACATCGAGAGCGGCTTGCTGCTCGGTCGACAGATCGCGCCACCACTCCAGGAACTGAGCGGTGACCTCGACCTCCCACAATCCCCAAGTATGAGCTAGACCTCATCATGAGTCAAGGCTCATGAAGAGCCACCTGATGGAGGGAGACGGCCGCCGCCCCGGACTGGTCGGCGCCCGGGGCGGGGCAAGGGAATCCGAATCCATCCTGCCCGCCGCTATCGTCCAGGGGGCTCGCCAGCGACCGTCCAACCCGATATTACCGAGCGCGCAGGAAGTGATGTGATGTTATCGCTCGGCTTCTCGAACGCGGTCGAACGGGCTGGAGTGAACATTCGGAGCGCCTTCCGGAAGCGGCGGTCGTGGCTCGCCCGTCCGCCGCGAGTGTCACCTATCGGCACTTATCTCAAGGTCGAACCGGGGCGTCTTCGATGTAGACGACGAGGGTCTTGACCTTCGTCGTGGACACGTTCTCTTGAGGGCGTCTTTGACGCAGCTCGCGCCGATTCTCCTTCCTCTGCCACCTTTCCGGCGTCAGCGGCACCAACTGGAGTGTGCATCGATGACATGTCCACGACGCAGACATCCTGGCCAGAGCCCTCTTCCGGTGACGGACTGGAGATAACGGCACTTCGGGGCGCCCTTTGCGGAGCGCGCACCGCGTGATTACGGGATGGCCGACTATTAGGAGATCGAGTCTCGTACCTGCGGGAGAGGCCGCGTCCCCGGCGGGCGTGGATGGGGTCGAGAACGACTGCGCGGGTAGATACGCTCTCGCGGTGACTCGACCGCAACTGAGAAGTGTTCCGCTCTTCGCCGGATTGTCGGCCGCGGACGTGGCGGCTGTCAACCGGTTGGCCCGTCCGGCGGTGGCTCGGGCAGGCGAGGTTCTGTGCCGCCAGGGCGAGCCGGGCCACGACTTCTTCCTGATCGTGAGCGGGAACGCTGACGTCGACGTGTCGGGCCACCCGCGTCCGCAGCTCGGCCCCGGTGACCACTTCGGTGAGTTGGCGCTGCTGGATCGCGGGCCTCGTTCGGCCACGGTGACCGCGGCGAGCGATATGCAGCTGCTGCGGCTGGCGGAGCTCGACTTCACCGCCGTGATCGACGAGGTCCCGGCCCTGGCGCACAAGCTGCTCGCGGCCCTGGCGGGCCGGATACGGGAGGCCGAATCCCGGGCAGGGACGTGACCCTCGACCAGGCGGTGGCGCGATGGCGGCCCATTGTCGGCGACCCTTACGTCGTGACCGACGGAGACGAGTTGGCCCAGGCGGGACGGGCGACGTATGACACTCGGGCCCGGGTGGCGGCGATCGTGCGCCCCGCCAACGTTGCCGAGGTGCAGTCCTGCGTGCGGGTCGCGGGGGAGGAGAGCGTGGCCCTGTGGCCGATCAGCACCGGCAAGAACTGGGGCTACGGCTCCCGGGTTCCCGGCGTCGATGCCGCGGTGATCCTCGACATGAGCCGGATGAACGGCATCGTCGGTTACGACGCCGTACTCGGCTACGTGACGGTGGAGCCGGGCGTCACCCAGGCCCAGCTATTTGCCTTTCTCCAGGATCAGGGCGGTGCCCACTGGATCGACGCTACGGGTTCGACGCCGGACGCCAGCATCATCGGCAACATCATGGAGCGGGGGTTCGGCATCACTCCATACGGTGATCACGTGGGGCGGGCGTGCGGCTACCGGGTGGTTCTCGCCGACGGCCGGCTGCTGAGCACCGGTTTTGGCGCCTGGCCGGGGGCCCGCAGCGCGTCCGTCGACCGATGGGGTCCCGGGCCGTCACTCGACGGGTTGTTCAGCCAGACCGGACTTGGCATCGTGACCGAGCTGAGCATCGCCCTGATGCCGGCGCCTGAGACGGCGCTGGCCTGCTTCGTCAGCCTGCAGAACGAGGTCCAGTTGGCGGCCGCCGTCGACACCATGCGCCGGTTGCAGCTCGACGGCACCGTGCGCTCGGCGCCCTGGTTCGGCAACGTGTACCGCCTGCTCGGCGTGGTGATGCGCTTTCCGTGGTCGCAAGCGTCACCACCGCTGCTTCCCGAGCAGGCCATTCGCATCGCCCGCGGGGCGGGGATCGCGCCATGGAATGCGTCGGTGGCCCTGTACGGCAGCCGATCGCAGGTGTCGGCCAGCCGCCAACGGGTGCGCGAGGCGCTGACGGACATCGGGGTCCGTGCCCGGTTCGTGGACTCGGCCGCCTTGGCGACGGCGCCAGTGACCGGTCGCCGGGCGGTGGAGCTGGCCATGTTCCGCGGGTACACGGGGGGCCTCATAAACGCCGTGCGCCGGGCGTACTGGCGCAAGCGAACGCCGCCCGGTCTCGACAACGATCTCGACCGCGACGGCGTGGGTTTCATCTTTGTCAACGCCAGCGTTCCCTTTCGGGGCGACGACGTCGTGCGGGCCGCTCGCATCGCTGAGCAAGTGGTGCTGACGCACGGCTTTGAGCCATCGCTGAGCTGCCACTCAGTTCGGGAGCGGGTGCTCACAATGTTGATGACGGTGGCCTATGACCGGGACGTGGCGGGCGAGGACGAAGCGGCCCAGGCCATGCACGACGATCTGTCGAGTCGCTGGATGGCCGAGGGGTGGTACCAGTTCCGGCTCGGGCTGCACTCGATGCACCTGTTCGAGATGGCCGACCCGGTGTACCGCGACACGGTGACCGCAATTACCGCGGCCCTTGACCCTCGGGGGGTGCTCGGGCGGGGTCGGTACCGGGCCTGAAGCGGGCACGTCGCTGGTCGCGGCACCCGCCCCCTTTCCCCCCTTAGATCAAGGCCACCAGCCGGTAGGCTGCCACCGGCAGCGCCTTGCCCTTCAAGGTCAAGTCGCCAAGCTCCTCGACCTGCGCCCCCGGGCCCAGCCGCTCGAGAGTGGCGGCGCTGATAACGACACCGCCCACGGGCGCCACCGACTCGAGGCGGGCGGCCAGGTTGGTCGTGTCGCCGATGGCGGTGAAGCAACGAACGTCCCGGCTGCCGATATTGCCGACGAGCGACGGACCGCTGTTGATGCCCATGCGGAAATGAGGCCAGTCGGGGTAGGCGGCCCCCGCCTCGTGGGTGGCCGCCTGGCCACGCAGGGCAGCCCGGGCGGCCCGCCGGGCATGGTCGGGCTGACGGACGGGCGCGTTGAACATCGCCATCAAGGCGTCGCCCACGAACTGCACCACCGTGCCTCCCTCGTCGAGGATGATCGGGACGAAACAACCGAAGTAGACGTTGAGCATGGCTACGACATCGGCGGGCTGCGATCGCTCCGCGAACGGGGTGAAGCCCCGGAGGTCGGCCATGAGGATGGTCACCTCCTGGGTAGCGCCCCCGAGTTCGGCCTGGGTCGGGTCGGCCAGCAGGGAGGTGGCAACGTCAGGGGAGAGATAGCTTCGGAAGAGGACGTCGATCTGGCGATAGAGGCGGGTGTTCTCCAGGGCGATGGACACCTCACTCGCGAAGGACTCGTAGAGCGACTCGTCGCGCTCCTCGATGGCACCGTCGGGCCGGTCGACGGTGACCACGCCTGCTTCCTTGCCCTTGACCAGGAGGGGGTAGGAGCGGTCGACGTCGGCGGCGGGCTCGGGTTCGGCGTCGTGGGGGAGGCGCACCCGGACACGGTCGGGGGCAAAGGCGTTGTCGGCGATGGCCCGCACGCGATCCAGCAGATCCTCCTCAGTGCGGATCACGCTGGCTTCCTCGCCGATTGCCACCAGGGCCGCCTGCCGGCGGATCATGTCCCGCTCGTGGGCCAGCGCTTCGGCGGCGCGCAGCAGCACGTCGATCTGACGTTCGCTGAGCCCGAAGCGATCCTCCAGGGCGGCCATTTCCGCAGTCAGTGGGCGGCCTGCCTCGATGGCGGCCACCACCGCCTCCAAGGCGGCGGCGTAGCTGCGCTGGATATCCCGAAGCGTCTCGCGGAGCGCGATCGCGCCGAACAACGAGGCGGTTGACCCTTCCCGTCGCCATTGGACCACGGCCGCATAGGCGACGAAGCCGAAGGCGGTGATCAAGAGGATGTGCCATTCCCACCAGGAGAGCTTCCATGCACGGCCGTAGGTGGCGGCGATCGTTGCCTCGGCGAGGAGCCCGAAGGCCGTGATGACCGAGACCAGCATGACCGCGGGCTGCCGTCGGTACAGCTGCCAATACCGGGAGGCGGCAGCCAGGTAGAGGGCCGAGCCACCCCACATCAGGGCTACGAGTGGGCCCCGAGCCTCGCTCGGGGTAGTCGCGCCGTTGAGGGGGGGCAACTTGAGCAGCGTGGCCGCCAGCCACGCCAGGAGGAGCACCGCCAGGCCGGCCCGGATGGTGGCGCGCCGCTTCATCAGGGCGGCCCCCGCCACCGGCGAGACTTCGAGAGCCGAGGCAGCGGCGAGGAATCCCGCTACGAGCAGGCCAACGGGCGTCGCCAGGATGAAGCCCGTGTTGCGGCCCAGGAAGATATTTGGGGTCGAGAGGGCGTGGAGAGCGAAGAACCCGGCGCTGGCGGTAAAGGCCAGCGACACCAGGAACAGGCGGGCGTCCTGGCGTGCCGCCGCCTCGAAGTTCATGCGGCCGCCCACTCCGAAGCTGATTGCGGCTGCCAGGAGGGTGAGGGCGAAATGAGCGTCGTATTGTTCCCAGCGAACGTCGAAGTTGGGCCGGGCGACGAGGAGCCAAAGTCCGAGGAGGGGGATGGCGATATGGAGAACCCACACCGCGACCCGTACCGAAGGTCGAACGGCCGGGATAGCGGTTCGTTTTCCCGCCGCGGTGGTTCCGGTCATCCGAGGAGATCCCGCTCCGGTTCGATCTGGGGATAGCGCCGCACGAAGTACTCGCGGCCCATCATCTCCTGCAGCATCCAGGGCGGGAACATCGACGGCTCGATCGGATATTGCGTCCGGTGGCTGGCAATGGCGACGATTTTCCGGTCGACAAAGTTGCTGACGTCGATCACGGTCGTGGCGTCGTTCCGGAGCGGCGCAGCCGTCGACCTCGCTTCCGCATCGCCGGCAATCTGCTGAAGGTTCGAGGAAGAGCCGCGGCCGGCGAACAACGTGGCCCGGCCAGCTGAAAACACCATGCACGTGACGCTGTTCACGGCCACGACATTGGCCGTTCGCGGGGAGCGGTGGGCCAGGGCCAGCTCGCCGAAGAACTCGCCGGGCCCTTGACGACGAAGCGTCTGCCGGGTGCCGTCGGGTTGGTCCTGCAACACCTCCACCTCACCCGAGAGGATCAGGTACAGGCTGTTACCGACCTCCCCCTGTTCGACAATGTAGACCCCCTGGGGGAACCAGCCCAGTTCAATCTGGTCGTCGGCGTATCCGAGGGCGGTTGTTTCCTGGGTGAACAGGGAGAAGGCCCGGGCGAAGTCTGCGGGGCCGTGGAAGCGCTCGCTCATGTCGGCCAGCCAGTGGGCGAGGCGGTCGAGCAGCAGGAGCCGGCTACGGGGGAAATGCGAATAGTAGAGCCGGCCTCGCGGCGGTTGCGGGCCGTTCAGGAACGCCTCGGTGGTTGCCTCGCCGATGGTGATGTGGTCGGGGTGGCCGTACGCGCCGTCGGCGCCGAAGGTGATAACCACGTCGGGCTGCACTACCTCGAGCACAGCCGCCACCTCGGCGACGAGGAGGGGCCGGTCAAGGTCCCGCAGCGTGCCGTCGATGTGGTCGAAGAAGCGAACATCGTGGACGCCGAGGCAGGCAGCAGCGTCACGAAGCTCCTGTTCGCGGACCCGGCCGAGGGTCCCCCGGGTGGCCCGGGTCGCGTCGCGGATCTGGCCCGACTCGCCCCGCGTCGCCGACACCAAGGCGACCTCGGCGCCCGCGGCCGCGTACTTGGCGAAGGTCCCGCCGGCACAGAACGACTCGTCGTCTGGGTGGGCGAAGACACCGAGGAGCCGAGGGGGCGCCATTGACGGATGGATCGTACATGGGCCTGGTGTCCAAAACCGGGAGATCGACCAGGCAACGACTGTAGGTCGCGGTGTGCCTGATCGCGGCACTTTGGGGACGGCGGAAACCGCCTTGCCGTGGGTTCTGCGCGACTCTGCCGGCCTGATCAGCAGCAGCCGAATACCGTCGGCCCGTCGATTTGGATGGCCCGCTGGAACGTCTGCTCATGCCGATCGGCGGGGCACCGAGACCCGGGACTGATTGCCGTCAGGCCGGAGTATCGCCGACCTGTACGAACATGGCGCTCGGCAGCCAGCGTTCATTCCTGGCAGCGCCGCCCCATAACGCTCACCACTTCCGCGAGCTCGGCTGGTCTTTTAGGGTCCTGATTTTCGGGTGGGGGGCATGGCGAGCGCGGCGATGGTGGGGGCGGGGGCTCGGAGGAGGTCGACCATGATCCCGATGCCGTCGATGCCTTGCTGGTAGGCGGTGCGGAACATCGTCATCAGGATTCCTTGAGTTTCGGCGCTTTCCCAGGTGCGGTTCCCGCCGCACACCTTGCGGTTGACCACGGCGGGGCGTATGGCGGTCTCCGCCCGCCAATTGGTGGCCTCGACGCCAGGGGTGCGCAGGAAGGTGAACAGTGCGCCTCGTTCTTTGCGGAGATGCTTGAGGAGCCGGCGGTTGGCGGGGAGCGTCGGCCTTTTGGCCAACAGTTTGTCGATCCGCTTCTCGAGCGCGGCGATCGCCGCTGCCAGCTTGTCGCCGTCCATGGTCCCGGCGTCGCGCAACGCCCGGGTGGCCAGCGCGTCATGCAGGATGTCGGTCAGCTCGTTGGGTATCGCCCGGCCCGCGGGCGGGTTCGACAAGCGCAGCTCCATCGCCCGGCGTAAGACATGGGCGAGACAGGTTTGATGGTTCGCTTCCACGAATTTCCGGTATGCGCCCAGCCGTCTCGGCATAACGTCCCTTTGAACCCGGCGGGCAGCACGGTGGTGGCGTCCTCGAATCCCCGGTTCTCGCGGATCGCGTAGACCGTCAAGGTGGTCGCCGCGAACGCCCACAGCCACGCCGAACGGCCCCCGACCCGCCAGCCTGTCTCGTCGGGCGACACGACGGCTTGGGCGGCCAGCTCGGCTTTCAACGCCTCGTAGGTGACACCCGAACGCGCCGCCATGCGGCCCATCGCTTGGGAGAGGCCGCCCGGGGTCACTCTCAGGCCCATGTGGGCGAACAGGGCGCAGATCTTCGCCAACGGCAAGCCGCACGCCTTATGCAACCACGCCGCGGTCGCCAACGCCCTCGGCCCGACCTGCGAGGCGGCGGCCCCCAGGGCATCGGAGCTCTGCTCGGCGTGGCGCCCCTGGACACGAAGCCCGCAACCGGCGCAGCAGCCCACCACGACATCGAAACGGGTCAGGACCGTCGCCGGCTCCGGCAGGTCCTCCACCCACTGCGCCACGGTACGCAACCCGAGCAGATCGTGCTCACCGCAATGCGGGCATGATCCCGGCAACGGGACCGGGACCACCCGGTCCGGGGGCCGTAGCGGCACCGGCCGCCGAGAGTGCGTCCCGTGGTCGCGGCCGGCTCGGCGGCCCGATTTCTTCGGGTTGAGTTTCGGGGTCCCTTTGGAGAATGGTGCCGCCTGGCGTTTCCCGCCTCGGCGAACCTCCTCAATCAACTTCTCGAGCTCGGCGATGCGCTCCTCCAGCTGAGAAATCCGCCCCGCTTGTACCTCGGCCAGCTTGCGGAGCCGGACGACCTCGACAACCGCCGCCTCAGGAGCAACCGCCCGCTCAGGGCCCGAAGGATCGTTGTCAGTCGGAATTCCCCTGTCTACACAACCGTCATCGAAAAGTGGTGGACCCCGCTAAATGAGTACCAGCCCCCTAAATCAAGATCTGCCGCCCCGACCCACTTCGAACGCTTGTTTTAGGATTAGTGCGACGTGTCAAGTAGATGGCCTGGCGTAGTCGCCGAGGTCGAAGTCGATGCTGACGCAGGGCTCGTCGCCAATGACCCAAGCGTCGTGGCCGGGCGGGATGACGGACGCCTCGCCCGGCCCGGACTCGAACTCGGTGCCGTCGTCCATGACGACGTGGATTCGTCCGGAGAGTCCGTAGCCGATGTGGGTCGCCTGGCAGCTGTCGGTGCCGACCAGGGGTCTGACGCATTCGGACCAGCGCCAGCCGGGCTCGAAGGTGACTTTGCCGAAGGTGATCCCGCCGAGGTTGACCAGCTCGATGTGTCCCTTGTCGAAGGTGCGAGTTTCGTCGGGCGCGTCGAAGCTTTTGCGTTCCGGTTTGCTGCTCATACGTTCTCCTTGGTCGGTTGGTCGAAGGGTGGGCTTGGTGGTGCCTCAGCGACGGCTGGCGTGGTCGAGGGTTGCGATCACGTAGTCGAAGTAGCCGGCAGTCCGGATGCCTTCGTTCGGTTCGTGAAGCGGCTCCAGGACGGCGAGGACGCAGTCGCGCACGGCCGCCTCTCCGACATTCCCGATGGCCGCGAACGCGGGTCCGGCTGACGCCCAGGCCCGCCAGGCCAGCTGGGGATCCGGCATCTCGCTCACGATCTCGACGGTGCCCCGCTCGGTTGGGACGAAGCCGGCCGACTCGAGCATCGCCTCGGCCACGCCAGGATCGGCGATCTGCAGGTGGGTGCGCGACGGCCCGGCGTCAGTGGCCGCTTGGAGCGCCTGCAGTGCCCGAAGGATCTCCAAGTCGACGCAGGGCTGGTTCGACCAGAAACCCAGGGCGGCCGTCCCGTCGGGACGCAGCACTCGTCGCACCTCGGCCAGGGCCTCGTCGCAGCCGGCCCAGATGCCGTTGAAGCTGGTGACCACGTCGAAGCTAGCGTCGGGGAAGGGAAGGTCGAACATCGTCCCTTCTCGCAGGTCGGCGCCAGGGCTGCGGGCGCGCGCGATGGCGAGCAGGCCAGCAGAGGCGTCTAAGCCGCTCACCAGTGCGCCGCGCTCAGCCGCCAACTGGAGGGCGAGGCCGGCCCCGCAGGCCACGTCGAGCAGGAGCGTCCCGGCGGACACGCCTGCCCGGTCGTGCACCGTCTGGTAGAAGCGGCGGAACGCCGGCTCGGCCAGGTAGGCCCAGTCGGCGGCCCGCGTGCCCCAGGCGGCGCCCGCCGCCCGCCAATCGTGGTTTTTGGAGCTGGTCGGCGCGGCGCCCGTCGCGGTTCGGTTCGTCATGAAAAGACGGTACGGCGGGCGCCCGATTCGCGTCTTCGCCCGAATGGGCCATCTTCATTCTGGACGTCGCGTGGCCCGATCGGGCCATGTGGCTACAGCAGGCCGGCCCGTGAGGCGTGCGTGGCCGCGGCCGCCCTCGACGGCAGGCCGAGCCGGGTGAGGATGTTGGCCACGTGGCGTTTCACGGTGTGTTCACTCAGTACCAGCCGTTCGGCGATGTCGCGGTTGGTGAGCCCGGAGGCCAACAAACGGAGGATCTCGGTCTGGCGAACGGTGAGACCGTCGCCGGCCGGTACCCTTCCCCTGGCCGCGGCCAGCAAGGCTTCGGCTCGCCTCGCATCAAGCGGGGCGCCGAGGGCGACGAAGGCGTGGTAGGCCCGTCGGGCCTCTTCGGAGGCTGCGGCGATGCGGCCTTGGGATGCGAACGCGCTCGCCAAGTCCAGGCGGGCTCGGGCCGCGTCATAGGGGCCGCCGGCTCGCTCGAAGGACTCGACCGCGAGCTCGAGTGAATCGATCCCGTCGCCGCCGGACGCGGCGGCGTGGATGCCTCTGGCCCAGTGCGCCGAGCCGATCACGGCGTCGGTGCCGACCCGCTCGGCGATCTCGCCCAGCTCGGTCACCGCCCACGCCCAAGCCTGCGCATGTCCCGCCGCCACCCCGGCTCGCACCCCGGCCTCCAGCGCCGCCGCTCGCTCCAGGGCAGCCTCGGGCGCCAGCCGGCCGAGCAGGCGCCCGAGGACCTCGACCGCTTCCGCGGGTCGGCCCCGGTCGAGGCACAGCTCGGCCCACCCCACCCGGGCCGCGGGAACGCGGCGGGCGTGCTCGAACAGCTTCTCGGCCTCATCGCCCGCCCCCTGCCGGCGGCACAGCTCGCCCAGCCGGGCCTGGGCGTCGGCGACAAACCACGGTCGCTGGCAGGCCAAATCGTCGGCGGCACGGCGAAGCTCCTGCTCGGCCGCGGCCCACTCGCCTCGAAACAGGAGCACCGCGCCATAATGGGATCGGCATAAGGCGTAGGGCGAACTACCCATCCAGTCGGCCTGCTCGCACAAGTCCCGAACCCGGGCGCACCACTGCCCGGCCCGGTCCCAGTCCCGCACCTGCTCGCAGCCCCACATCAAGAAGCAGCACGGAATCCACATCGAGCTGGGGCTTTCGACCTTGCCGGCCAGCGCGTCGGCCGAAGCCTCCCCGAGCAACGCCATCCCTTCGCCAACCCGTCCCTGGCCGACCAGGGCCAAGCCCCGCAACGCCAGCGCCTGGATCTCCAGGTCCGGGGACCCGAGGCGCCGGCCAACGGCGATGGCCGTATCGGCGCAACGAACAGCTGCGGGCAGGTCCCGCTCAACCCGCAGGGCAACGATCCCCTCGAGCAGGGCCAGCAGGCCCTGCTCTGGCCCCTCGTCGAGTTCGTCGAGGATGCGATGGGCGCGGCTGAACCAACCCTGAGCGACCGCCGGCTCGCTGCGGAAGTGAACGGCGTCCAGCCCCAACCATGCCGCCATCCGACCAGCACCACGCTCGTCGCCGGAGTTGCGATAGCAGCGATAGGCCCGCTCCCGAGGGGCGAACGGATCGTCACCATCCTCGAGCTCCCAGGCCGCCGCGGCTAGCCCTTCCGCGGCCGCACCCTCCTCCATCGTCCCCACGACCCGACGTATTGCCTCGGTGAACACGCGGCGGGCATCCGACCACGCGCCCTGAGCGAGCAGTTCTCGGCCCCTCTCCAGCCAACCGGCTCCCGTTCCCACACCAACCATGATTCCGCACCGCGGAGACCAGCGCCTGCCGTCGGCCGTCGCCCCTTGCCCGATCCCGTGAGCGCAGCCCGCACCAGGTGGACTGTTCTCCTCCGCGCAGTTCTCGACGCACTCGTCGTGACACCTGCGGTTGGCGACAATGATGCCGGGGATCCCCCCGACTTAGCGGCCCAAACCCGACCCACGCCACGGGACGCTTACCTGAAGGCTCTGCGGGGCGCGGGGCAAGAACACCAGTCCAGCCGGCGGTATCCCGCGCGAGGCCGTGCGCGGCCCGTCTCGATACCACGCTAGATGGCGCGCGGCCGGCCCGCACCGGACAGGTCGCCGGGTCGCTGGCACACAGAACGACGCGGCCAGTTCGGTCACCGAAGCGCACCGATTCGGCGTTATCTCGAGTGCGACAAGAGAAAGTGGTGCGGGAGAGGGCCTCATCAATCGTAGACATGTCGTCGCGACAGGTTGACCGTCGGGGGCTCAAGGCAAAGGGCGCTTAGCCTGGATCCACCGATTCGGGGTCTGGGTTCCGGCTGACCATTCGCGGAAAAGGTGCCGTGACCTGGGAGGATGGTGATTGCGAGTACCCCATTCACCCCCAAGTCGGAGGCACCTTTTCAGTGCACCAATCATCGCAGATCCTGGACCGCTTGGATGTGGTTTTCGACGACAAGAACGCGGTCGCGGGCGGCGGGCTGGTCCTGCCGATGACCCTGGCGGGACGGCTCGGGCTGAGGGAGCTGTTCGACGACCGGGTCGACTTGGGAGGCGACGGCAGTCATCACTCGACACTGCGGCTTTCCGCACTAGACACATCCGACCGCACCGGCGCTCGACGAGGACCGTGAACCCGATGCTCCTGGCGCAAATAGAGACCGGCGTCCGACCCGTCAACCGAGAGTCCGGCACCAAAGACCAGCTTTGCGTTCCGGCCGTACTACGGGCTTCGCGACGGGGAGATCCGCCGCCTCGCCAAGGCCCCACCACGGTGACTCTCGGACGCAGCCAGCAGACCTGCTCGCCCTTCGGCATGACCCCAAGGCGGGTCGTCTACTTGTGATTGAGCGCTGCTGGCTGCGCCGGATCGCTCCATGCCGGACCCCGAGACGGGGCCCTCGGCGAAGATATGTCCAAGCACCCGAGAGGGCTCGCTTGCCCCCCACAACCCATAGGGACCTGGAGACAGCCAGCGCAATACGTCCAACCCTTTCAACACGACAGGGGAAACGCGAGTAGGGAAGCCCTAAGGGCCCGTGCATAAATAACGTGAGCGTAGTTTATAGGTCCAGGGTTGGCTGGAGACCCAGAACCGTGTAATTCCACTCGCCATGAAATGCGTCGGGACGCAGATTGACTGTCGCCAGGTGTGCGTCGGTGACTTTCGTTCCGATCGGGTAGGAGCCGTGGTCTCGCTCGGCATGCACCCGAAGTCCTTTGGTGGTTTTGGTGGCGCCGATAAGGTTGACGACGACTTCGTGGCTGGTGAGGGGATGGCCTCGCCAGTTCATCGACACGTGGCTCCACAGCCGGTGTTCCACTTTGTTCCATTTCGACGTACCGGGCGGGAAGTGGCACACCGTGATGTCCAGCCCGGTCCGCTCCGCCAGTTTCGCCAGTTCGACTTTCCACAGCCGACTGCGGTAGCTGTTGGAGCCGCCGGCATCGGCGGTCACCAACAGTTGGGTGGCGTTCGGATAGGCGACCGCACCGACCATGTCCCACCATCTCCCGATGGTCGCCACCGCGAACGCCGCGATGTCATGGTCGTCGCCGACCACCACGAAACCGTCGTTGGCGTTGATGTCGTACACCCCGAACGGGATCGCTTTGCCCACTTCGGGGTCGGGGAAATCATGCACGTCCACTCGGACCGGGGCGCCGGTGGGCTGGTACTCCCGGCCCTTGTTGGCCAGGTTCCCCACAACCTCCTTTTTCTTCGTGTCGACGGAAATGACCGGCTGGCCCGCCTCGAGGTGCAACTGGGCCTGGGTGTTGATGTGGCGGAACTGGGCGTCGCGATCGGGATGCTGGGCGCCCTCGACCTCCTTGGCTGGCGCTTGCAACGAATACCCCAACTGGTGCAACAGCTGGCCCACCTTCGACGGGCTCACCTGACGACCCTGCGCCGCCAACTCCCGCGACAAAGTCCGGACACTCTTCGCAGTCCAGCGCAACGGGGACATCGGATCACCCCTCGCGGTCGGCTCAACCAGATCATCCAATGCCAACAACAAGCCCGTGTCCAAATCGATCAGCTTCTTGCGACCAGCGCCCGGTTGACGGACACGGGCTGTTTCCTCCGGCCCCGCATCGACCTCGGCGACGCCGTCTTGCACCGTGTTGCGGCTCATACCAGTCGCCCGGGCCACCGCAGTGATCCCACCCCATCCGAAGCTCCGAGCTTCGACGCCCGCCCACAAACGACATTGGCGTTCATTCAAATGAGGCGACAACAACTCCCACCTACGAGCGATGTCAGCCTCACGATCCACGCCCCAACTCTAGCCGATCACAACCAGATTCGCGCGTCTTATAGATGCACGAGCCCTAACGGGCTTCCCCGAACCATTATCCCCGGGCAGCTGAGGACCGCTCGACCGACCTCGACGGCTACACGGTCAACTTCACGACCATCAAGGACACCCACGACCTGGCCCCCATGCTGGCCTCACTGCCGGGCGGGATGTGCCCCTGCCCGCACTGGGGCTACGTGTTCAAAGGCAAGGTCACCGCCCGCTACGGCGACCGGGAGGAGAGCTTCGAAGCCGGCGACGCCTACTACATGCCGCCCGGACACCGCCGCCGCCGCCGAGGCGGGCACCGAGCTGCTCCAGATCAGCCCCGCCGACCAGATGGCCGAGGTCAACGCCGCCATCGCCGCAGCCATGGGCCAAGGCTCCGGCCGATGACGACCGCACCCGCGCAGACCCGCCCGCTCGCCGACGGCGGGCCGCCGATCACCGCCACTCATCGAGGTCTGGTCCTGGCTTCGGCGGTGGCGGCGGTCGGCCTCGTGCTCGGCGGGCACCTCGTGCACGGCTCGGTGCCCCCGGCACGCGCCAACATCGCCCGCGTCACAGCGTTCTACCGCGCCAACGATGGGCGGATCTACGTCGGCTCGGTGCTCATCGGCCTCGCCGCCTTCGCCTTCCTCGGCTTCGCCGCCCTCCTGCGCGACCGTCTGCCCGCCGGTGACCGCCCCGACCCGGCCCGCGTGTTGGCCTCCTCAGGCGCCGTGGTGTTCGCCGTCGGGCTCACGCTGCTCGCCAATGTCGGCGTGGCGCTCGGACACCAGCCCGCCCGTCTCGACCCCGCCGCCATCCAGGCGCTGCATGCTGTGTTCTTCGACGTGTTCGCACCGATCGGCATCGGCGCGGCCGCCTTCCTCATCGGCAACGGCCTCGTCATCGTCAAAGGACACCAACCCGCGGCGTGGCTCGGCTGGTCCGCCATCGCCGTCGGCGCCCTCGCCCTCGCCCCCGAGCCCGTCGGCGACGTCGGACTGGTCGGGCTGGGCCTGTGGATCCTCGCTGCCAGCGTGGCCACAACCACACCGACGACATCCCAGTGACGGCGTCCAGCGTGCGCACCCGAACCGTCGTCGTCCTCGCCTGGGCGGCGGCAGGCGCCCAGGGCCTGTTCATCGCCGGCTGGCTCCTCGCCGGCGCCATCGAGGGCCACGGCTACTCGCCCGCCCGCCACGACATCAGCGATCTCGCCGCCCTGACCGCCCACCACCCATGGCTTCCCATCGCCACCGAAGGGATCGCCGGCGCCATGACCATCGCCTTCGCGATCTGGGCGCTACGGCCGTCGCTGGACGGACCCGGCCTCCGGGCCCCGATCAGCGCCTGGCTCGTCGCCTTGTCGCTGCCGGCACTCGACGGCTTCGGCGACGTGTTCTTCCGCCTCGACTGCCGAGCGGCCGACGCCGGCTGCTCGACCTCCCAGGCGGCGGCCTCCTGGCACGGCAAAGCCCACCTAATCGTGTTCGCCATCGCCGCGCTCGCCACGGTCATCGCCCCGTTCGCGCTCGCCCACCGCATGCAGCAGCTCGACGGATGGCGCGCCGCCGCCCAACCAACCCGACGTTTCGGTGTCCTTGCCATCGCCGTCTTGCTCGGCATCGGCGCGTTCAACGGCACCGCCGCCCAAGGCCCACCCAGCGGGTCGGGGCGACGCTAGTCGTCCTCGGGATCGTCCCCCTCGCCCTCCGCGTCCGCTCAAGGGCACGGACCTACGCACCCCCAGAGGTCGAAGCCGCGGTTGCCGCATCGGCACCATCCTCACCGGCGGTTCCCTGAGCCGAACGAAGCTGCGTGGGGGACGTCGTGAGGTCGCCGTGGTCATCCGTCGGTGACGCTCGTAGCCCATCGAGGGAAGCCGACCATAACGCAGAGTATGCGCGCCTGGCGGCTGACACGGCGCTGTCGTTCTGTGCGTCGATGAGCAAGCGGTTGGGGGCATCCCAGGGTCGAAGGTGGGACCCGCCAGGTGGACGTTCTGGGCTTCGGTCGTCGCTCGAGTCATGCCAGAACTGCGACTCCCTGCCCGAATGGGATGTTCCTTGGGCTTCATCCAACATCTAACGATCGGTGGCCCGGCGTTGTCCGTTTCGGCCGCCAGCGGCCACCCTCGGCTATGGTTCGAGGATCGCCTGGCAGCCAGAAGCGAACTGCCGTTGTCACGGAGGCGGTTGGTATGAGTGAGTACGCCCTGGTAGTCAGCGACTCGGAGATAAAGCGCTACGCGATGATGGCTGAGCGGGCGCAGACCATGGAAGGTCACCTATGGAAGCGTGCAGGCATTGTTCCTGGTGCGCTCGTCGCGGACGTCGGCTGCGGGCCTGCGGCGGTGGCGATCTGCATGGCCCGCGTGGTCGGGCCCGCCGGCAAGGTGGTCGGCGTGGAGCGAGACGAGGCCGCGCTTGCCGCCGCTCAGCGGCTGTTGGGTACGACCGATCTCGGGAACGTCGAGCTTCGCCAGGGGAGCGCGAACAACACTGGTCTGGCTCCCGATTCGGTCGATGTCGCAGTTATGCGACATGTCTTAGCCCACAACGGGCCAGACGAGCAGCCGATCGTCGACCATCTCACCGAGGTCGTCCGTCCGGGCGGAAGCGTGTACCTCGTCGATGTGGACGGCACTGCAATAAGATTCCTTAACGCTGATCCTGAAATCGCCGATCTGCACGAAAAGTACGTGCAATTCCACAAGGGTCGCGGCAACGACCTGATGGTGGGGTTGCGCCTGGCGCAACTGGTTACTCGAGCCGGACTGGAGCCGGTCGCCTTTGAAGGCCGCTACTCGATCGTGCCGGCCCCAGTGGGGGTTCGCCCGCCTGCGTGGGCCGCACGCGATGCGATGCTGGCCGAAAAGGTCGCGGCACCCGAAGACCTCGAGCGATGGCAGTCAGCGTTTGCGCGAATGGATGCCGCACAGCTTCGCCCAACCATTTTCGCTCCCAACTTTTTCGCAATCGGAACAAAGTCCAGCTGACCGACAACCCCGACATCGCCAATTGCCCGGCGGTATCCTCAAGTAGTGCCAGGTCAACTCATCGGCAGCCTCGGAGCCGGGGAGTCGGTCGAAACTATGGCGCGGCATGCGAGAATCTTTCGGTCGAGAACAATGAGAGCGTGTCCCGATATTCGCACCGACGGTTCGCCCTCACTCACCTTGTAATGCTGAGCAGGGGCGCTCAGAACGGGTGCGCAGAACGTCATCCGTCGAGAGCGCGAAACGATCCATCTGGGCGTCGAACGCCGGCCTTCACTCGTGCCACAAGCCGAACGCACGACGGATATTTGGGCCGCCGCGCCTCTATCGGAGTGCCTGACGCGCCCCATAATAATGTTCAGCCGACGCGTCGGCCAGACCTGCCACCGAACGCCGGCTCGACGGCGAGGTGTTTCCTGGATCTCCCGACTATGAGGAGGTTCCACCATGAGCACGATCTACTCGCCGACGACCACGCTTCAGAGGTTCGACGCGGACGGTACGTTCGATGAGGCGCAGCTGGCTGCGGCTGCGTTCCTCGCTCGCTACAGCGGCCGCACCCTCGACGCCTACCGCCATGATCTGCGCGGCTTCTTCCAGTGGGCGGCCGACGTCGATTTGCCGGTGTTGGCCGCGAGGCGTCCCCACATCGAGCTGTACCGCGGCTGGATGGAGGACCGCGGCCTGGCGGCATCGACAATCGACCGGCGACTTTCAACGGTTTGTGGCTACTACCGGTTCGCGCATATCGACGGCCGGATCCCATCCAACCCGGCCCAGTACGTGCGCCGACCCAAGGTCCAGCCCGGCGAAGGGCACGGCATGGACCGAGGCGAACTCGGCACCTTTCTGTTCACCGCGGAGCGCTTCGATCACTCCCACGCCGCGCTCGCGGTGCTCTTGGGGTTGAACGGGCTGCGCGTCTCCGAAGCGTGCGGCACCAACATCGAAGACCTCGGCTTCCAACGCGGCCACCGCACGCTGCACATCGTGGGCAAAGGCAACAGGCCGGCGCTGATCCCGCTCGTGCCGCGCGCCGCGCGCACGATCGACCTCTGCGTCGGTGAACGCCACGAAGGACCGATCATCTGCCGCCACGACGGCCGACGCCTCGACCGCCGCACCGCGCACCGGTGGGTGCGGTCCATCGGCAAGCGAGCCGGGCTGGGGTCGGTGCACCCCCATATGCTGCGCGCCGGGTTCATCATGGCAGTTTCGATGCGGGCGTGCCGCTGCGCGACGTGCAGATCGCCGCTCGTCGCGCCGATCCTCGCACCACCACCATCTATGACCGTCGCCGCGAGAACTTCGACCGCCACGCCGCGTACGTCGTAGTCGCCTTCGTCGCTGGAGGCTGACGTAGCATGGTTGGCGTGAGCGACGCCGCGGGCCGCCAGGATGAGCCTCCCCGAGGCACCGCGCTGCTGCCGGGTGATCTCAGCGAGGATCAGCTGTCCTCAGCTCCGGTTCTGACGTCCATCGATGCGCTCTTGATCGAGGATTTGTCGGAGGACGAAGACGAGGCGTTCGCCGCAGCTCTCGGTTCTTGAGAATCGTCGTCGACACCGGCGTCTTCAGCGCCTCCCTCAGCCGGCGTCGCCGCCCGCGGTTCGAGACACAGATCGCACTCATGGCGGGAAACCAGATCTTCCTAGCAGCCGCCACGGTAAGCGAACTTCGATACGGGGCCCTCGTCGCCGGGTGGGGCGAGGCTCGGCGCGAGCGCCTCGAGGAATCGATCCAAGCCACCACCGTGGTTCCGGTGAGCAACAAGCTGCTCACGCTCATCGCCGAGCTGCGATTCGCTTGCCGGACAGTCGGTCACCCGCTTCACGATCGAATCCACGCCAATGACCTGTGGGTCGCATCGTCCGCGGTCCATATCGGCGCACCCCTCCTCACCGCAGACAACCTCTTCGGAGACGCCCCGGGGCTCACGCTGTACAAGTAGGCTCGCCATCCCATAACAAACCTCCCTACCGGCGCCTCCCGGTGCCCACTACCGCCGGGTCGGCGGCAACACCCGTCGCAGTTCTGACGCGCCGTCGGCTTGGTCGTGACCGAACGCGGGTGGATACCGATCGCCGATTCCGTGGAGTGCCGCCCGTACGTCTTCCTGTCGGCGCCGGTCGGGTTGGTCGTCGCGTTTCGCGTCGTTGCTACCGCATACCGTGAGCTGGCGGTTGGGTCAGGTTTCCCACGCCACTGGTTCGACGGGTTCGTACCGGCAGCTCGTGCCGGTGACGATCGACTCGCTCAGGTGGGTCGCCAGCGGTGGGTGGCGATCGGCGACGCGCCGCAGTGAGTCGCGGATGCGCGCCGTGACCGCCTTACGGGCACGCTCGCTCTCGTCGCCGAGGCGGCGGGGTCGGCCGCCGAGGCCGGTGGCGGCCTGGAGCTCGGCCAGCAGCGCGTCGCGTTCAGCGTCGAGGTGTTGTGCTTTGTCGTCGTTGCCGCGGGCGAGGGCACGGGCGATGGCGTCATCGAGGGTCGACAGCCGGTGGCGATACGCGGATCGGGCGCGGTCGTCGAGCACGGCGTCGGATCCGACCCGACGAGACGCGACCACGACCTCGTCACCGTCGGGGTTGAGGAGCGTTACGGCGGCGATATCGACACCGGGGTGTCGTAGGAGGGTGTGGACATCTTGGAGTCCCTTGGCGTCGGGGAGTCGAACGGTTTTGTCGCCGAACGTGAGAGTCCAGACGTCGCCGTCACGGACGAACCGACCGTGCCGCGCCGCCGGTGTCACGGATAGCCCGTGGAGGTCAGCCACGACGCGGGACATCCCGAGCGCGACGGCCTCGTCGGCAGCAGCCGCGAGGGCGGCGGCGGCGTCGTCGTGGTCTCCGGTCCGGCCTCGCTTCGACAACGCCCGGGCGAGTCCGGCGCCCGCGTGGACGACCCAGGGGCGGGCGCCGAGCCGCTCGGCGGACATGCGAGCAGCTTCGAAGCCGGCGACCGCGGCGTCGTGGTCGCCGAGCATGTCGTCGAGCGTCGCCAGCCAGTGGGCGATGGGGCCGCGCACGATCACGCCGCCGCCGAGCACCGCCCATCGTTTGGCGAGCGGCTCGAGTAGTGCCCGGATCTCCTTGCACCTGGTCAGGTCGCCGGTGGCGACGGCGAGCTCGGCCTCGAGTGCCCACCACGTGGTGCGTGCCCATCGCGGCCACACGATGCCGAGGTCGTGGAAGCGGTCGCGGAGTCGTTCGCTCTCGGCGAAGTCACCCTTGTCGAGTGCGGCTGCGATCTCCAACACGACGAGGTGTGGGTCGCCTCGGTAGGCCGCGAGGATCTCGTCGATGGCGTCGAGGTCGCCCTGTTGGCGGGCCAGCTCCCACCGCTGGTCGCAGTAGACGCCGTGACGGTCGACCTCGCCGAGGCGACCACCCAGGACGTACGCCTCGGTCAGGTACCGCTCGGCGTCGTCGAATCGGCCCTGGAGGGTCGCCACCGTCGCCCGGCGGCTTATCGCCACGTAGCGGCATCGGGGCAGTTGCAGCCGGTCCTCCAGCTCGAAGTAGTGCTCGATGGCCGCGAACGCCGCCGGGTGACCGAGCTCGAGGCGGGCGACGAACTCGAGCAACACGGCCTGCAGCTCCATCTCTGGGTCGGCGCCGATAACGCCCGCCTCGGCCATCTCGATTGCGAGCTCGAGTCGGGTATCCGCGGTCTCGGGACCCCATATGGCGTCGTGGCGAGCCAGCAGGGCGAACGCCACTGCCGACGCGTCGCCACTCCGTCGGGCGAGTTGAACAGCCTCGGCGCTCAGCTCGTCGAGGCCAGAACGGTCGAGCTCGGTCTGGTGGACCCGAGCTCGCGCGAGTGCACCGAGCACCCGGGCGGTGAGCGCATCGCGCGTGTCGGGAGCCAGCAGAGTGTCGCGGCACAGCCGATCTCGTGCCGTGGCCAACGCGTCGAGTTGCTCTCCGGCGTCGTGGATGAGGGCTCCGAGGCCGTGCAACCCGAGCGCGGCCTGACCGTACGCGGCGGCGCCGTCGGAGGCGTCCGCTTCCTCGAGCAGGCGGGTGAACGTGGCCCGGCTGTTGTCGAGGAGCCCGGCCCGGCGCTGTTCGACAGCCAGTTGCTCGGTGATCACCGCCCGGCGTGAGTCGCTACGACCGATGAGATCCAGGGCGTGTTCGAGGTGGCCGATGGCTTCCTCGGCGGCTACGCGAGCCGACGCGTCGGTTGCCGCCGCCAGCAGTAGTTCGGCTGCCTCGGCTGCCGGGACCTCCGGAACCGCGAGCAACGCGTGGTGGGCCAGCTCGGTGGCTGCGACCGTGCCACTCATGTCCGGTGCCAGCCGTAGCGCCCGCGCTGCTGCCGCATGCCGGCGGTGGCGGTCAGCGGGCAGGGTTGACGCGAGCAGAGCTTCACGGACGAGGTCGTGCACGAAGCTCCACCTTCCGTCGGTGTCGACCGCGACCAGACCGGCAGCGTGGGCGGTACCGAGTCGTGAGGTGACTTCGTCCAGGTCGATGCCAAGCACGGCAGCGAGCAGCCGGGCGTCGAAGCCCTGCCCGAGCAGACTGGCACCGGCCAGCGCGTCGGCCACCGGGGCGGGCAGCCGAGCGAGTCGGCGGCTGATGACTGTACCGACGCCGGGCAGCGCCGCCGAGGACCCGCCGCCCGACGCCCACAGCTGCACGAGCTGCTGCACGAACAACGGGTTGCCACCCGTTCGTGCGTGCACCTCAGCCGCGCTCGGCGCTGTCGCTGACCGCAGGCCACGTGCGAGCAGCGCCGCGCAGCCGTCGATATCGAGGCCGGCGAGATGGATCGATGTCGCTCGGGCGGCCAGGTCTCCGAGCTCGACGTGCGACGGGTGGTCGGGCACCGCCACCTCGTCGTCTCGGTACGTGCCCACGAGAAGGATGCGGCCGAGTCGTGCCGGTCCGACCAGGGCGGCGAGCAGGGCCAGCGACGGTCGGTCTGCCCATTGCAAGTCGTCCAAGGCGACAACCACTGGCTGCTCTCGCGACACGACATGCAGGAGCGCGGTGACGGCGTCGATCACGTCGAACGCAGTCGTCTCCACCACCGCGCGACCACCGGTACCCAGCAGGCGATCGAGTCCGGCGCCGGCCTCGGTCGTGGCGCGCTCCCACGCCGCGGCGGAGGACCCCAGTCGCAGGGCCCGCACGGATTGCGTCCAGGGCCAGTAGCCGGGGGCGGCATCACCGTCCCAACACGTGCCGGTGGCAACGAGTGCGCCTTCGGCGCGAGCCTGCGCCAGCGTCGCCGAGACGAGCGATGTCTTGCCGATACCGGCCTCCCCGGTGATCAGGACGAGCCCGCCAGCGCCGTCCGACGCGCCATCAAGTGCGGCGGACAGTACCTGCTGCTCCTGGTCGCGTCCGACGAGGGGCGGCACGGTCACCACACCATCATGGTCGCCAGATCCGATCTGGCGGCAGACAGAGGCGCTCTCGCGCCTTCGAGTCATGACCATCACCGAACATCACGACACGTCCCAGACTGCCGCCGTCGATCCGGCCGCCATCGAGGCATACACCGGCCTCGTTGCCGGCCACGCGACGATGGCGATCAACGCCGCTCTCGTCGCCCTCGGCGACCAACTCGGCCTGTGGAAGGCTATGGCCGGCGCCGGACCGCTCACCGTCGCCACCTTGGCGCAACGAGCTGACGTGACCGAGCGCTACCTCCGGGAGTGGCTTTCGGCCATGACCGCCAGTGGGTTCGTCGGCCACGACCCGGCGGCCGACACCTTCGAGCTGTCCGGCGCCGGGGCCGCGGTGCTCGCTGACGAGCAGAGCACTGCGCTGTTCATCGGCGCGTTCCAGTTCCTGCCCCTCCTGAACGAGATGCTCCCGATCCTCGGCCAGGCCTTCCGATCGGGTACCGGGGTCAGCTGGCTCGACCGCGACACGGCATTCGGAGACGCCGAGGAGCGGTTCACCAGGCCCCTGCACCGTGGGCTCCTCGTCGACGTCTGGCTCGCGGCCGTGCCCGGCCTCACCGATCGACTGGCATCGGGCGCAAGGGTCGCCGACATCGGCTGCGGGTACGGGCAAAGCACCATCGAGATGGCCAAGGCCTTTCCGAATTCCACGTTCGTCGGCTTCGACTTCCACGACCACTCCATCGCCAAGGCCCGCGAGGCCGCCCGGGCCGAGGGTGTCGCCGACCGCGTCACCTTCGAGGTGGCCGACGCCGGCAGCTTCCCCGGCATCGGGTACGACCTTGTGCTGTTCTGCGACTCGCTGCACGACATGGGCGACCCCGCCGCCGCCGCCCGTCACGCCCGTGCCGCGCTCGCCACTGGCGGGCGACTCGTCAGCCTCGACCCCAAGGCAGCCGGCGGCTCCTTGGCCGAGAACCTCGCCGATCCGTTTGCGCCGATGCTCTACGCCGTCTCCTGCTTCATCTGCACGCCCAGCGCCATCGCCCAGAACGGGCCGGAGGCGCTCGGCGCGCTCGCCGGTGAAGCGGCGCTGCGACGCGTCCTCGAAGACGGCGGGTTCACGACAGTTGAGAGGCATGGCCACGACGTCCCGCTCAACATGATCATGGTCGCGACCAACGAGGAGCGTGCCTGATGTTCCTCGGCTCCTACGTCTTCGCCGGTGACCCCACCGAGCTCGTCCCCGCCTACGAGCGGCTGATGTCTACCTTCAGCCGCTCGACCCTCGACCTCCACATCTGCATCGTCGAGCCGAACGCACTCCTCGTGCTCGACGCCTGCCCGACCGAGGAGGTGTTCCGGAGCTTCAGCTCCAGCCCCGAGTTCCGAGGAGCGTGGGAGCGCGCCGGCTTGCCCGAGCCCGCGATCGGGTATGTCGGCACCGTCCACGAGGCACTCCTGCGCCAGGATGTGCGCCGATGAACCACGAACTCGCCACCATCGACGGCGTCGGTCAAGCCGACCTCGTGGCCCGAGGCGAGCTCACCGCGACCGAGCTCGTCGAGGCCGCAATCGAGCGCATCGAGTCGCTCAACCCGGCACTCAACGCGGTCGTTCACCGCTCGTTCGACGAGGCGCTCGCCCGCGCCGCTATCAAGCCGACCGGCCCGTTCGGCGGCGTCCCGTACCTCCTCAAAGACCTCATCGTCGAGCGGGCCGGCGCACCGTTCACGCAAGGCTCGCGCTTTCTTGAAGGAAACGTCTCCACGTTCACCAGCGAGCTCGCGGCCCGCCTCGAAGGAGCGGGGCTCGTGATCGTCGGCCGGACCAACACCCCCGAGTTCGGCATGGCTCCGGCGTGCGAACCGCGCCTGCACGGCCCGACGCGGAACCCGTGGGACACCGACCGGTCCACCAGTGGATCGAGTGGCGGGTCGGCCGCCGCCGTCGCGTCGGGCATGGTCCCCATGGCCCACGGCAACGACCTCGGCGGATCGATCCGCTACCCGGCATCGGCCTGCGGCCTCTTCGGTCTGAAACCGACCCGGGCACGCGTTCCCCTCGGCCCCGAGTACGGCGACGTGCTCAACGGCGGCGCCGTCGAGCACGCGTTGACCCTCTCCGTGCGCGACAGCGCCGCCTTGCTCGACGCCGTCTCCGGACCCATGGCCGGCGACCCGTATCCCGCGCCGCCCGCCCTCCGGTCGTTCGCGGACGAGGTCGGGCGTGACCCGGGCCAGCTCCGCATCGCCTGGTCCGCGCGCACCGCTGAGGGCGACCTCGGTCACCCCGACGTGGTCGCCGCGCTCAGCGACGCGGTCACGCTCCTGGAGTCGCTCGGTCACGAGCTCGTCGAAGCCGACCTGCCGGGCCTCACCCCCGAGGTCGGCGGCGCCATCGGCACGATGATGAACGCCGCGGTGGCGTGGATCGTCGAGTACTGGATCCGCAAGCTCGGCCGGGAGCCGGGACCCGACGACCTCGAACCTCTGACCCGCGGCTTCTGGGAACAAGGGCAGCGGGTCACGGCTGCGCAGTACCTGCTCGCCGTCGAGGACATACAGCGCTTCGCCCGGATCGTCGCCGGCTTCCTCTGCGGCGCACCCTGTGGCTTCGACCTCCACCTGACTCCCACGCTGAGCGAGCCCCCGGCACGCATCGGCGAGATCACCTCGACCGACGACGACCCGTTCCGCGCCTTGAAGCGAGGCGGCCGCACGGTGCGGTACGCCGGGGTCGTCGCCAACCTCACCGGCAACCCGGCCATGTCGGTGCCGCTGTCATGGAGCGACGACGGGTTGCCCATCGGCGTGCACTTCCTCGGCCGCTTCGGTGACGAAGCAACCCTGCTCCGGCTCGGGGCCCAACTCGAAGCTGCCCGTCCGTGGCGTACCCACCAGCCCCCGGTGCACGCCGCCATCCCGGCCGTGCGACTCTGAACCGCAAGACTTCCCGACGTCCATAACGACAGTTATTTGAGCCCCACGGCGGGCACGACGGAAGCGGCGACGCGCCCCATAATGTCCAGTCCACACGCCAGCTCGGGGTGCCACAAAACGCCGGCCCGGTGACGCACCCGGAGAGGGTTCGCTGAGCGTGACCGTGCTGTCGGGATGATCGGCACACTCAGCGCAACCCAGTTGATCCTCGGGGTGGCCACTGCTCGGCCCGACCCCGTCTCGCTTGCCGGAGTTAGCAGTCCACACGCACTCTGTTGCGGCACAACTTCTCCAAGCCTGTCCTCACCGAGCGGCTGCGCGAGCTCGAGGAGGCTGGGGTCGTGGCCCGGCAGGTCGACGCCGGACCGCCGATCACTTCGACGTACCGCCTGACCGCCGACGGCGAGACGCTGCGTCCGGCGCTCCAGGAGCTGTGGGACTGGGCGGAGCAGCGCTGGCGGGCCCGCTCCGCGTCCTGATCGCCCGAGTCGCAGCCGTCCCCTTCGTGCCCGGTCGTGTCGCTTGCCCAGCCGCGATCAGTATCGCCAGCTGCTCGGAGAGGTGCTCCACGGCGGTGTCGCGCCGCTCCCGTTCAACCCCCAGCTCGACCCGAGCCTCATCCAAAGCCTTATCGGCCGCCACTGCCCGTGCCGCCGCCGCCTCGGCCGACCCTGCGGCCTTGGACAGCGCCACCTGCAGCCGGGCCAACTCGCGCTCGACGTCGTGCACCCGAGCCACCGCCGCCCGCTCCGCCTGTTCGCCAACTGCGGCCCGCCGGTCGGCCTCCTCCGCCCGGGCCTCGGCCGACGCCGCCACCGTGCGCACCCGGGTCAGCTCCTCGCTGAGACTGTGCATGTCGGACCGGGATCACCACACCCCGAACCGGCATCCTCACGACCCGGTCGCTTCTCTGCCCAAGCCGTGACTGTTCGTGTCACTGGACACATTGGAGCTGTTCCACCTACCGGATGATCTCGACGACCAGGCGGCCCGACGCCGTTCGGGCTTTACTGGGGTCATGCGGTCAGTGCCTCCTACGCGCTACGCGCGCAGCGGCGACGTGAGCTTGGCGTACCAGGACTTCGGGCAAGGCCCAGTCACGTTGGTTGCCGTGCCTCCGCTGGCGCGCAACATCGAGCTGGCGTGGGAGTCCTCCCTCTACCGTCGCTATTTCAATCGGGTCGCCAGCTTCAGCCGATACGTGCATTTCGACAAGCGAGGCACGGGTGCTTCTGATCGTACGCTCCCCATGCCGTCACTCGACACGCGCGTCGAGGACCTCAAGGCGGTGATGGACACCGCTGAAGTCGATCGAGCATTCCTGTGGGGAAGCTCCGAGGGTGGTCCCATGGCGCTCCTCTTTGCTGCCACCTATCCGGACCGCGTCGAAGGTCTCGTGCTCGACGGCACCGCGGCCGTGCTCGTACCGGCGGGTGAGTCGTCCACGACCCGCGAGCAGCGGTTGGCCCGTAGGGAGAAGTGGCTCGACGCCTGGGGTACAGACCGCTCTTCGACGCTCGCGTTCATGGCCCCCTCGGTCGCAGCCGATCCTTGGTACCGCGCCTGGCAGCCGCGCTACGAGCGACAATCGGCGAGTCCCGCAGCGCTGCGGGAGCTGATGGCCATGAACGACGAGATCGATGTGCGCCCGGTGCTGTCGTCGATCGAGGTGCCAACGCTGGCGAGGCACCGCGTCGGTGACCGAGTCGTCCCGATCGAGCGGGCCAGGGAGACGGTCGCAGCCATCAGCGGAGGTCGCCTCGTCGAGTTCCCTGGGGCCGACCATTTCAGTCATATAGGGCCAGAGATAGTTGGGTGGCTGGGTCTCCTCGAGGAGTTCGTGACCGGTACCCCTCGGCGCACTCCTCGTCGCCGCGCTCCGTCTCGATCGGATCGAGGCGCAGCAGCCACCAGGGTCCAGACACTCGGAGGATTCGCTGTCGTCGTCGACGGCGAGGCGGTGCCGCTCTCGGCGTGGGGATCCCGGCGGGCCCGGCAGCTGTGCAAGCGGCTGGCCGCAGCCGGCGGGCAGCCCGTTGCACGCGACCAGCTGATCGATCTTCTCTGGCCTGACGCCGTCGAGCTCGACCGGCTCGGTGCACGGCTATCGGTCCAGCTCTCCACGGTGCGGCGAGTGTTGGGCCGGGGGGTCATCGCTGATCGCGACTCCGTGCGCATCGACTTGGGTGAGGTGCACGTCGATGTAGTCGAGCTCCACGCAGCTGCCAAAGCCGGCGACCACCGGCGGGTCACCGAGCTCTATCGAGGCGAATTCCTTCCACTCGACATCTACGAGGACTGGGCCGCTGCGGAGAGAGAACGCGCCCGTTCGGCCTTCGTCCGCGCCGCACAGGAGCTCGCCTTCGCCGCGTCCGCTGCGGGGAATCATGACGAGGCCGCCGCCTTTGCCCGCAGGATCCTCGCAACCGACCAGTTCGACGAGGAGGCCCACCATCGACTCATCACCGCCCTCCTAGCCGCGGGCCACGAGGACGCAGCCCGCCAAGCTCATGTCTCCTACACCCGCCGCATGGACGAGCTCGGCGCGCCGTTCGTGCCGCTCGCTGAGATGGGCATCGCCGCTCGGTGAGCTGGCCGTCGAAAGGAAATCGGAAGACCCATCGGCAACATGAGCGGCATGGACGAACAAGTCACACCGGAATCGATCTTGCATCTGGGGTTGGGCTTCTGGGCCTCCAAGACACTCCTGAGCGCAGTAGAAGTCGGGCTGTTCACCTACCTGGCCGACGGACCTCGCGACGCCAAGACCGTGGCCATGGACTTGGAGCTCCACCCCAACAGCATTCGCGACTTCCTCGACACGCTGGTGTCGGTCGGCATGCTCGAGCGGACCGACGATCAATACGGCAACTCGGCCGCGACTGACCTGTTCCTCGACCGGAACAAGCCCTCATACGTCGGTGGGATGCTGGAGATGGCCAACGCCCGCCTCTATCCCTTCTGGGGATCGCTCACCGAGGCGCTGCGCACCGGCCACCCTCAGAACGAGGCCAAGGTGGGCGAGAACTTCTTCACCGCCCTCTACGAGGACGCTGACAGGCTCGAGCAGTTCCTCCACGCCATGACGGGCATCAGCATGGGCGACGCCCACGCCATCGCCGAGAAGTTCCCCTGGGACCGCTACCAAACCGTCATCGACATCGGAACAGCTGAAGGCTGCGTGCCCGTCCAGGTCGCGCTGCGCCACCCGCACCTGACCGGCGGAGGATTCGACCTGCCGCCCGTCGCGCCGATCTTCAACAAGCACGTAGCTTCGTTCGGCCTCGCCGACCGTCTCCACTTCCATCCCGGCGACTTCTTCGCCGACCCTTTGCCGACGGCAGACGTGCTCGTCATGGGGCATCTCCTTCACGACTGGAGCCTGGACGAGAAGCTCATGCTGCTGCGCAAGGCGTACGAAGCACTCCCCGCAGGCGGAGCCCTGATCGTCTACGAGAGCATCATCGACGACGACCGCCGAGCCAACACGTTCGGCCTCCTTATGAGCCTGAACATGCTCATCGAGACCCAGGACGGCTTCGACTACACCGGCGCCGACTGCCAGTCGTGGATGGCCGACGTCGGCTTCCAAGACACCTACGTCGAGCAGCTGGCCGGCCCCGACTCGATGGTCGTCGGGATCAAGCCGCAGTAGCTCACTGAACCACCCAAACGGCTCCGCACCTCCTTGGGTCAGACGGCGACGTCTCCCGGGACGGGGTGAGAACGATCGCGTTGTGTGACATCGCGGACGCTGGCAGTCCCGGCTCTGTCACGCCCGCTGCGGGGTGGCAGGCCGCCTCGTCAGCCGGGCTTCTGCCCCCATGACTGGATGAGGAGCTTGTCGATCACCACTGTCGTGGGGTCGGCCAGGTGCGTCAGTAGCGCGCTTCGGTGTCCCTCGAGCGATCCCTCATCCATCAGCCCGCTTGCGAGGACCCGCGGTCGGATGGAGTCCAGCAGTGCGAGGAGATGCGTCCGGCGGTACTCGTCGGTGTGGGGGAGATAGGCGTGGACGCGGGTCTGCACCGCTTCAGCGCCCGCCTCGCGTAGCAGCGCCGGTAGTCGACGGCCGATGAACGGGTCGCCGCCACCGGCTCGGAAGGCACTGTGAAAGACCTCGAGCAGTGCCGTCCACGATTCGTGCGGTGGATCGCACAGCCAGGAGACGTTGTCGATATCTTCCATCGCGATGAACCCTCCTGGCTTCGCCAGGGCGAGCATCTCGGCCGCGAGCTGATCTCGCTCGGGAACATTCACCATGACGAGACGCTCGTGCACGACGTCGAACGAGTCGCGCTCGAGGCCGCTCGATAGCGCGTCGCCTTCGACGATTCGCACGTAGGTCAACCCGAGGCGGTCCACCTCCTCCCGAGCCATCTCCACGAACCGGGCCTCGCGTTCGAGACCGACGACCTCGCCATCGGGCCCGACGGCGTCAGCGAGCAATCTCAAAATGCCGATGGGGCCGCAGCCGACGTCGAGAACCCGCCATCCGCTGCGGACTCCAATCGCGTCGAGCAACCACCGCGCGGTCGCCTCGTGCTCCGCGGCCTGCGCGCGTAGCCGCGCCAACTCGTTCTCAGAGCCGCCAAGGACGTACGCCGCGGAACTCTCGTCCATGTCGTCCCAGTGTAGGGAAACCTCCGGTGCGAACCGGCAGGCCGGGTCATGCAGTCGGCTTCAATCGCCGCACTCGTCGCCTTCTCGGTCGACATCTATCTTGACTGAGGTCGGCCGGCCGTGCCTTCGACTCATAGGTCGATGTCGTGTTCCACGAGGCCCCTCCATCGGACTCATCTCCTTCACGTTAGAGGCGCACCGGTTGCTCGCTCGCGGACCGAGGCATCACCAAGCTGGGCCGCTTCCACGGCTCGCGGCGGGCGTCGTTCTGTACCGTCCTCCTGCTGATGGCGAGGACGCCCTAGCCGATCGGGCGCGGTTCGTTCAGGTCGACAGCGGCGAGACTTGCGTCGTGTCGAAACGAGCACGGAGTGCGGCGATGTCGTCAGCGTCTGGCGGGCCGGGGCGGGCCAGGATCTGCGCGAGTTCGGCGAAGTAGCGCTCGTGACCAGGTGGGGTGCAGATCAGCAGCATCCGTGAGGGACTGTCGCTGCGGTTCGCAAACGCGTGGGCGGTCCCAGCCGGGGCAGTAACGAAGGCGCCGGGACGGCCGACGATCACCTGGTCGCCGGCGCGGAGTTCCATCTCACCGTCGATCACGTAAAACTGCTCTTCGATCTTCGAGTGAAAGTGCGACCCAGTGTCGAACCCGGGCATGGCACGGAACTCGAAGGTCGACGCGCCGACACTATCGGCTTCGGTGCACAGCACGCGCACTTTCGTTCCCCGCAGCGTGAGCGTCTCGCCAGCCTCCGGTTCGTATATAAGGGCCTGCAGGCTCATGGCCTCTCCTCCATTGTGGCACATCAGCGCCTTCATGGCACTTATGTGACAGTATGGTGCAGGGAGGTTGAGAGTCAAGGGATGACCAGGGAAAAGCAGAAGACGAGGACCCGACGGGACCTGGTCGCCGCGGCGCTGGACCTCCTGGCAGATGGCCGGACGCCGACGGTAGGCGAGGTGGCCGACGCCGCTGAAGTGTCGCGCCGCACGGCGTATCGCTACTTCCCGAGCGCTGATCAGCTGATGACCGAGGCGTTGCTCGAGGGAATGCGATCAGATGTCGAGCGCGACATCGACGGCGGCTCCCCCGATGATGGGGCCGCCGCCGGTGTGGACCGCCTGGTCAATGCCGTTCACGACCTGACGGTCAACAACGAAAACCTCCTCCGACAGATGATTCGCTTCACGATCGACCGAGACCAGATCGAACCGGGCGTGCCCCCGCGTCCGTCGCGACGACTCGAGTATGTCGAGCAGGCCCTCGAACCAGTGCGCAACCAACTCACTCCCGGCGAGTACGAGCGCCTCGTGCACGCGATGGCCGTCGTCATCGGCATAGAAGCCCGGATCGTGCTGCGGGACATCTGTGGCCTCGACGACACACAAATACTCGAGACTGAGCGGTGGGCGGCGCACGCCTTGCTTGCTGCGGCGCTCGCGTAGCCGCGAACCACATTTTGGGGTGGATTGACCACGCACCGAGCCCCTTCAGAATCGGCGCAATATCACCACGACGACTGCCAGTCAGGGTCTCCCGAGACTGTCCCATAACCAGCAGGTTCTGGCGCAGGGAGAACGCCCCATAACGCGCTGCCCGGTTGCCGGTTGGGGGTGTCCTCTACCGCCGGCAAAGGGCCGATGTCTCGCTCGCTCTGTCAGAGACGATGAGCATTGTTGGGGTGGCCCAACTCTGCGTCAGCGCACCTTTCGACGGCGATTGGCGTTCACTGAGGGTGGCGACTGGCTTCGCATTGTGCTGTTTGTCAGGGTTTGGGCATGAGGCCCGCCCGCATCATGGGCACGAACATCGGGGGCCGGTCGGTGGCACCGTTCGGAGAATAGCGTTGTGCGGGTGAGCACCGGTAGCGCAGCTCCTTTCTCGGGCCTTCCGGCCGACGTGGTCGAGGTGCTGGCCGGCGCGCTGGTCCAGGAGAAGATGCTGGCCGAGCTGGGAGTGGCCTGGCCGGACCTGGTCGGGCCCGAGGCCCGCATGGCCGAGGTGTTACGCGTGTTTGTCGTGACGTGGGATCCGCTTGAGCACCAAGTCCCCCGTCCGGCCGCGTTCGCTACGGTGAACGCCGGTCCGCCGGGCCTGGAGGTGGTGGTCTACATCCCAATGTGGATGCTTATGGCCGCGGCCGGGCGGGAGGAGCGGGTAGCCGACGTGGTGGGTGAGCTGGGCGGCTCGTCTGTGGTGGTGGCGGCGGCCAACGAGGAGGCCGTGGTCAGCGGCCGCTATCCGGCCCTGGCTATCAGTCAGGGCTTGGTTCGCCGACTGCTCGACCAGCGCCGCGTCGGCGCCGAGCTGGGGACGCCCGTGGTGAATCTTGTATCCAAGGGGTGGGAACCGATCGGCCTGGGAGCGATCAGCGATGTCGTGCAGGACGCGCTCGGGCCGGTCGACCTGGACCGTTCACCGGTGGAGCTGGCCGCCTCGCCGGAGCCGGCTTCGGGGTGTCCAGCCTGTCGGGGCGATCGTTTCGGTTTCCCCGGGGAGCTGGGCGAGTCGGTGCCGACCCTGTGCCCGGCGCATCGGGGCGAGGCCGACCGCGTCTCAAGCGAGCGGTTCGAGCGGGCGCGCACTTCGAATCCCGATGGGTGGGGGGCGGTGCTCGACGCCTGCCGGCGCTTGGAGCTGCCACATCTGCCCAACGGCTTGGCCACCCGGCTGGCCGGTGCCGAGGACCTCGTGTTCGAGCTGCGCGAGCCCGACGAGTTGGCCGCGGTGGTGCCCGACCTGGTTGAGGCGGCCGGCTGGTTCGGTGGCCGGGCGGAGGACCTGGCGGTGGCTCTGGGTGCCGAGGAGGACATGGCCTGGCTGCCGGAGTGGATGGAGAATTTGGTGCTCGAGCTGGGACGTGCCGGGTTGGCCGCTGCGGCGGCGGAAGCTGCCAACGCCCTTATCCGTATCGATCCGGACAACGAGTCGACCTACGCCGCCGATCTGGGTTGTGCGTTGGCCGAGGCGGGAGATGACCGAGCGACGCGGGCCCAGGTCGAGGCCAACCTGGTTCGCTGGCCCGAACAGCCCTGGGTTCGGGTCCACGCAGGCGACGCCCTGCAGGAGTTGGGAGATGCTGACGGAGCGGAATCCCATTTCCTCGCCGCCCTGGAGATGGCTGAGCAGGCGGACGACTTCGAGCTGCGCTCCGACGTCTTCGACCGCCTCGCCGAGTTGGGCCGCCCTGCCGACCCGACGACCACCATCCGCCTGGTCGGCACCGGGGGAAGCAGCAGAAGGTCCCGCAGTGCTCGCCTGGGGCGTAACGACCCCTGCTGCTGCGGCAGCGGCCGCAAGTACAAGCACTGCCACGGCCAGCAGGCCTGACACCCAGCTACATAACCCTCCCAACAGTGTCGGCGGAGTGGCAAGGCAGGAACCGCGCGGAATATCGCACAGTCGACCGGGATCGCGGGGTCCACCCGGTCGGGGCTGGCGCTGGCTTATGGTTACTCCAAGTTCGACGGAGGAGGGACTGATGGCTGGACGCGTCTTTCAGTTCAAGGCGACGATTGTCGGCACCAAACCGCCGGTGTGGCGGCGGGTGCTGGTGTCCGAGTCCGCTTCCTTGCTCGACCTGCATGAGGTGCTGCAGGGCGCGTTCGGCTGGTACGACTGTCATCTCCACGAGTTCGAGATCGACGGTGTGCGTTATGGAACCGATGACGGAGAGGGATGGGGACCGCCGCCCAAGAGCGAGCGTCGCGCCCGCTTGGGGACAGTCGCCCGGCAAGGTACGGTCATCAGGTACGTCTATGACTTCGGCGACGACTGGGTCCACCGAGTGGTCGTGGAGAAGGTGGTCCAAGCCGACCCGAACAGGACCTATCCCCGCTGCGTCGGTGGTAAGCGAGCCTGCCCACCGGAGGACTGCGGCGGCGTGTGGGGATACGAGGAGTTCCTGGCTGCCATCTCGAACTCCGATCACCCTGAGCACGAGTCGATGCTGGAGTGGGTAGGTGGCGAGTTCGACCCTGAAGCCTTCGACCCGGCCAGCTCCACCGCTGCTCGGGGCCTGTCATCCCTGTTTCGTTGACCTGGCGGCCGCTGAGGTTGCCCGTCGGGTAATGGGTCACCCCGCCCGAACCTGGGTGACAGACCTATGAGCAGACCTCGGCGCGGCCGGACACACACTCGGCGCGAGCAGAAGCCGCCGTCAGCGGTCAGTACCGAGGACGGGCTGAACACCTGGATCGACTACTGCGGCGGTCAAATGTTCGTCGTTGGCTACACCGAGGGAGGAGCGCCGTACGGTCACGTCGAGTGGACCGGCATCGGTGCTCAGGGCTCCGCTGACGACGGCCGAGAATCGATCCCCAACGAGGAGAATCTCGAACCCTTCTGAGCTGGTGATCGCGGCGAGCCAGAACGGTCGCCTATTCCCTAGCTGGCCCCCAAGGCCGTCCCAATAAGCCGCCTCCCGACTATGACATAACGCCGGCCCAGGGGCAAGTTGCTGCTGGCCGCCCGCCGGCAGAATCGGCCGTCGCCTGCCCGATGCTCGGGCGACGTCCTTCAGGGACACCCCCCGGAGCCACCCGACCCCCTTCGGAGCCTTACGCTGCGCGGTGCCAGAACGTCCAGCGGCTCACGGCCAGGAAGCCCAACCGCTCGTAGACGGGGCGCCCGAGATCGCTGGAGATCAGGACGGCGGGCATAGTTGGGTCGACCGTGCCCGCCGCCCACGTGAGAGCAGCGCCGAAGCCATGGCCTCGTGCCGCTTGTGCCGTCGCCACCATCTCGACCACGTTCACCCCCGCTGCGACGTGCCCGGCTGCGGTGGCCACCGGCTGGCCGGCGACGGAACCGAGGAAGAAGCGGGTCGGGCCACCGAGCACACGACCGTCGTACAGGTCGCCCCGGCGATAGGGAAGCAGCCCCGGGTCGGGAACGCATCGACGAGGGCGCGCTCGAACCCATCGAGCCCCGCTTCGTCGACCACCTCGGCGACCGTGAGATCGGCGGGCGCCGGCGCCCTGACGCCGCCGGCGGGACGGACCATCAGGGGCGGATGCCCGACGAGGTGCCAGCCGAGGGCCGAAAAGTCGGGTACGCCGACGGCGCTCACAAGGGAGGCGGGGCGACCCGTGGGCACGACGGCGGCGACTCGGGCGAGGACGTCGCCCCAGTCGTGGGGCTCGGCGAGGACATAGGCGACGTTGGTGAACATCCCGCGGTTGCCCTGCCAGACGACGACCAGGTCGTCCGCGACCGTGTAAGGGCGGTCCATGGCCTCGGCGGCGTGGAGCACCCGGGCGGCCGAGGCGGCAAGGGCACGGTCCGTGAGCGTCCTGGTGTCGGTGAGCGTCGTCATGACCGATCTCCGCCAGATGTCGCCTGACACCGCCAGATGGTGGATACCTCGGGCTGGTATGAGCAGTAGGTGCCGGTCCGCACCGCGTTGGCGAGGTGGCGACCGAGCGGCGGGTGAACGGCCTCGATGCGGCGGATGGCGTCGCGCAGACGGGCGGAAACCGCCTTTCGCAGCCGCTCGACCGGCTCGGGTCCGGCCGCCCGGGCTCGGCCGGAGATTCCGACGGCGCCGGTGAGCTGGTCGACGAGCACGTCGTACTCGGCCCGGGCCAGCTCGGCCCGGCCGATGTCGTGAGCGGCGTCGGCGTCGTCAAGCTCCTCGGCGAGCTCGGCCAGACGGTCCTTGTAGGCGGCGATGGCGCGGCGATCGAGGGCGTCACCGCCGGCCCCAGCCAACATGGCGGCGGGGATGCCCTCGAGGCCGGTGACGTGGACCTCCTGGCCGGGGCGGGCGAGGAGAACGGCGAGGTCGGCAAGACCCTTGCTGTGCTTGACGATGGTTGCCGTGCCGCCGTAGGCGACATGCCAGACGTCGCCGACCCGGCGCAGCTCGTTGCCCGCCAGTGGCGGCGTCGGGGCCGGCGGCACCTCACGGCTACACCGAATCAGGTGCCTGGCGCCGACAGCGGCGTAGGCGGCGTCGGCGTCCGCGTGGAGGGCCTCCGCCTCAGCGGCGCTGTCACCCCGTGCGGTCATGCAGTCGGCGAGGGTCCGCTGGGCGTCGGCCGCCAGCGTCCCGCCGAACCCCCGGTTCACGGCCAGGGCCTGGACTGCATAGCGAACGGCGTCGTCGTGGCGGCCGAGCGCGGAGCACCCGAGGGCGACCACGCGTGCCACCGACCCGTAGAGCCCGGCGCCGATGCCCTCGAAGGCAACCAATGACGCGTAGGGCTCGAGGAGGGACAGAGCGTCGGGCAGAACGGGATGGTTTAGGGCCGCGGCGGCACGTACGAGGTTCGTCATGTTGGGGAGCCACTCGGCGTCGACGACCTGGGCCCGTACTCCAAGGGCGGCGGCCCGGTCGAGGAGCGCGGTCGCCTCCACCGTTCTGCCTGCCAGCGTGTACGCCAGTGCGTAGCCGCCGATGGCGGAGATGTACACGGCGATATCGGGGCCAGCTACGTCGAGCGACTCGACGATGTTGACCGCCGCCGCGTAGTCACCGCGCTGGAAGAAGGCGGCGAGGCGGAGCACGGTCGCCAGCATGGGGCCGTTGACGCTGCCTGCGGCCCTACCGAGCACCTCCGCCTCGGCGATGAGCCGCTCCGCCCCCTCGACGTCGCCGGCCACGACCGCCTGCTGCGCCTGCCACAGGGGCACATACCAGGAATAGAGCGGGTTTCCGATGGACTCGGCCCGCCGGGCGTAAGCGGCGGCGTCCGCCTCGACGCCGGCGATGTCGCCCCGCTCGAGTCGGGCCACGTAGCGCAGACGGCGTCCGAGCAGCTCCAAGGGGCCGTCTCCTTCCGCCTCGGCGATGGCGATGATCTCCGACGCCTCGTCCTCGCGCCGGCCGACGTGGGCCGGGCCCGAGATGGCGTCGCAGTGGGCGGCCAGCGCCCGGGCCAGGACGATCGCCTCGCCCGCCTCCCGCGCCAGGCCGACCGCGGCCTCGGCCAACTCCAGGCGCCGGGCGTCGGGCGCCGACAGGGAAAGGGCGACCGACAGCCGGGCCAGCACCGTCGCCCGCAGGCCCGGCGCCGGCTCGGTCGCCAACGCGGCGGCCGCCTCCTCGAGGAGGTCGATCTGGCGCTGGTCGAAGAGTCGGACCTCGAAGCCCGACAGGTCGGCGCTGAAGCCCAGCGCGGCGCGGGCCAGCAGGTCGGAGGACCCGAGCGACCGGGCCAGCGCGGCGAGATTTGCGAACGCACTCCTGGCACCGTCCAGGTCACCGGCCAGGAGGCGGGCCCGGCCCAACCCGGCCAGGGCGTCGGCGCGGACGTCGTCCTCCCCAGACGCCAGGGAGGCCAGCGCCCGCTCGTAATGGCCTGCGGCCTCCTCCCATGCCATGGCCGCCACCGCCCGGTCACCGGCGCGAACCGACCACGCGCCCGCTTCGCCCGCCCCGGCGGCGAGCAGGTGGGTGGCGATGACGGCGGCCTCGGCGTCGCCCTGCTCGAGCACCGCCGCCGCCCTCCGGTGCAGCTCGGCGATCTCGGAGGACTCGCGGCCGTCGAGCGCAGCGCGGCGGAACAGGTCGTGGGCGAAGACCCACGACCCCGTCCCGGGGGCGCGCTCGACGATGCGCAGCGCAGCCGCCCGGCTCAGGGCCGCGGTGACCTGGCCCGGTTCCTGGCCGAGCACCTGAGCGAGGTCGGTAGTCCGAAACGGGCTGTCGAGCACGCCGGCGGCCACCACCAGCGAGCGGTCGTCGCGTCCGAGGGTGCCGAGACGTTGTTGGAGAAGATCGCGTGCCCCCGCCGGCAGCGCGCCTCGTCCGAGCGCGCCCACATCCTCCGCGAGGAGGCGGCCGATCTGCACGACCAGGAAGGGGTTGCCTCCCGTCATGGCTATGACCTCGGTCGCCAGCTCCTCGCCCTTTTCGGCACCGAGGTGCTCCCCCAGCACAACGGCCACCCCGGCGTGGTCGAGCCCGTGCAGCGCCAGGCGGTCAGCGCTCCCGCCCAGAAGGGTCAGCGGCGACCCGGGAACCACGTCGGTGTCCCGGTAGGTCCCGACGACCAGCACGGCCAGGCCGGGCAGGTGGGAGGCGACGAAGTCGAGCAGTTGCAGCGTCCCCGGGTCCGCCCAGTGGAGATCGTCGAGCACGAGCAGCGCCGCCCGTTCCGTCGTGGCCTGCTCGAGGGCGTCCACCACCGCGCCGTATGCGGATGTCCGCGCCGCCGCGGCCGCGGTGGCCGCGGCGACGTCGCCGGGCTCCGAGCGGATCAGGCGGTCCATGGCGTCCCGTCCCGGGGGCCCGAGCCCCGACAGCAGGGTGAGCCACGGGGCGTGGGCGACGGTGGCGCCCCCCGACCAGCAAGCAGACCACCGCACCGCCACCCCTCGGCGGCGCGCCGAGGTGGCTACGTCGCGGGCCGTGGTCGTCTTGCCGATGCCGGCCTCGCCCAGCAGGAGGACCAGCCGCCCGCTGCCCCCGCCCGCCGCGCCCAGGGCCTCGGCCAGCGCTACGTCGACCAGCGCCCGACCGGGATGCGCCTCCACGCCCACGCCGTGACCGTACTCGGCATCTGTCGGTGCCAGGACGGATCTGGCGGCTCGTGGTCACAACCAACAATGGAGGCACGCATGACCATGATCGACGAGACCCTCACTGTCGACGAAGCCGACCTCGATGGCGCCATCGGCGCCTTCGCCGAACGCATCTTCCTCGGAGCCATCGCCAGCTTCGAGCTGGCCACGGTGGAGCTGGGTATGCGGCTCGGTCTCTACGACGCGCTGGCCAGCGGACCGGCCGACGCACGGGAGCTGGCCGCCCGTGCGGGCATCGACCGCCGGTACGCGCGGGAGTGGCTCGAGCAGCAAGCGACATCGGGGATCGTCGCCATCGACGCCGCCCCGCCCGACGGCGATCCCGACCTGCGGGTCTTCTCCCTGCCCGCCGCTCACCAGGCCTGCCTGCTCGACCCCGACAGCCTGGCCTGCGTCGCCCCGCTCGCCACGTTCGCGGTGGCCGGACCGGGCATCCTCCCGGCGCTCGTCGAGGCGTACCGCCAGGGCACGGGGATCAGCTTCGCCCGTTACGGCGAGTGGATCCGCCGGGCCCAAGAGGCCGGCAACCGGCCCCAGTTCGCCAACCTGCTCACGACCGAGTGGTTGCCGGCCATGCCCGACGTCTTCGACCGCCTGGTCGAGGGCCCAGCCCGGGTGGCCGACATCGGCTGTGGCTGCGGCTGGTCCTCCATCGCATTGGCACGCGGCTTCGAGGGCGTCACCGTCGACGGCTTCGACAGCGATGAGGAGTCGATCGCCGACGCCCGGGCCAATGCCCAAAGCGCAGGCGTGACCGACCGTGTCCGCTTCACCGCCGGCGACGCCCCTGCCGTCGAGGGCGACTACGACCTGGTCTGCTGCTTCGAGGCCCTGCACGACATGGCCCACCCCGTCCAGGCGCTGGCGGCCATGCGCCGTCTGGCCGGACCCGATGGCACCGTGTTCGTCGTCGACGAACGAGCCGCCGACGCGCTCAGCGCCAACGACCCCGACCCGATGCAACGGCTCTTCTACTCGGCGAGCGTCCTGCACTGCCTTCCCGTCGGGCGCAGCGAGGAGGGATCGTCGGCCACGGGCACCGTGCTGCGCACGGCGACCCTCGAGGGCTATGCGGCCGAAGCAGGCTTCGCCTCCGTCGAGGTCCTGCCCATCGAGCACGACATGTTCCGCTTCTACCGCCTCCACCCGTAGCGGAGATGGCCAGGGCTTCGACTTCTAGCACCCGGGCTCGTCGAGTGGCGAGCGCGACAACCAGCAAGAGACAAGAGGAGCAGAGAGATGTTCGAGATCAGTGCGTGGTGCATCGTCGTCAGCGTGCTGCTGGCAGCCGGGGCATGGCTCGACAGTAGGTCCAGGCGGCCGCTCTGGAAGCTGCCTGCGGTCCTGCAACAACCGTAGAGGAAGGGCGAAGTGGTCAACGACCTGTCAGGTCACCGCCGCCGAGCGGGCAGCTACTTCGCCTTCACTGTCGGCCATCCCGCCCGGCCGGCCACCCGATGGGACTACCGGCTCGAGCCGGCCGGGGAGGGATCGACCAAGGTCACGGAGTCCTCGAGTTGGTGAAGACGCTCGGCTTCTTCAGCCGGCTCGTGACCCGTCTGACGACCGGAGTCAGCGACAGGGAATCCGACCTGGCCCAGGGCATGGCGATCACGCTGCAGCGGCTGAAGGCCGATGCGGAAGCGGGCGCCGCCAGCAACGACGGCGTCAGCAACGACGGCGCCCACCACTCGGACATTCGGACGGACCGATCACATAAGGGGTAACGAGAAGGGCGAACCGCGAGAGGCCTGGCTCACATCGTGAGGCCGGTCCTCGCGCCTCCGGGATGCGACCATCGCTCAGTGGTGGGAGTCGAGCGCCCGTCCCGCAGTCCCGGGCCCGCTTGTATGCACAACCGCACCAAGTAAGGAGAACCGTGAACCGAGAAGGGAGAACCATGAAGCGAGCTCTGATGACAATCGTCGGCGCGGCCGGCGTCGTCGCCGTCGCCGCTCTGCTCACCGGCGCGGCCTCGGCGTCGGGCCCGGGCAAGAAGGACCTCGCGGTGGTGGTCCGCGACGCCGAGGCGAGCGTTAGCCCGTCCGACTTCTTCACCGCCACGCCCAAGCAGAACGCCCACGGAACCGAAGACGCCCCAGTCTACCGGAGGGCGGAGAAGGTGGGCCTGGCCGAGACCGTCTACACCGTGACCCGGGTCGCCGGCGACGACGTGGCCATCATGGTCGAGTGCAGCGTGGAGCTGCCCGAGGGCAACCTGGTGTTCAACGGCACCGCCCACATGGCCGACGTGGCCACCGGGGCCACCGTGCCGTTGGTCGGTGGCACCGGCGCCTACGCAGGGGCCATCGGCACCGTCACCATGATCGGCGCCCCCGACGGCTCCTCGACCACGCTCAAGTTCCACCTGAGCAAGTAGCCGCTCGGGTGATGGACCGCAGGCGGTTCCTCGCCCTCGGCGCCCGGGGCGCTGGCCTGGCCCGCGGTGGCGCCGAACCTCGACTGGGACGGCCCCACCGCCCTCCCCCACGGCGGAGTTGCGGCCGAGGACGCCTCGGTGGCCCTGGCCTGGTTCCAGCGAGCGATGGCCCTGGTGCGGGCCACCCCCGACTTCGCCCCCGGTGGCGTCGCGGGCGCTCGCCTACGCCGGGGGTGACGCTCTTACGAATCGGTGGTGCCCGGCATGAGGGACCACCGCAGCCTGGCGGGGCTGCTGAACGGGCTGCGCACATGCCGGCCGAGGGGCGCAACGCCGCCTACGACTGGCCCTCGGTGGCCAACGCGGCCCCGGGCTTCTACATGAACACCGCTGATCCCGGCTCCCAGAGCACCCACTGGACCACCCCGGGGCCGAAGAGCTGCGGTGGGAAGCTCCGATGACCTGGGCTGCGCCTACAACTACGGATGGAACGCGGCCGACCACGCCTTCGCCTACGCCGCCCTGCAGACGGCCGGCACGCCGAGTACGGCCTGGTGGCTCGACATCGAGACGGCCAACAGCTGGTCGACGAACATCGCGGCGAACAACGCTGACATCAACGGCATGGTCGACTACTTCCAAGCCAAGTCGTTGACCGTCGGCGTGTACTCCACCAAGGTCCAGTGGGCCCAGATCACCGGCGGGCTCACCCTGGCGGTACCGAACTGGGTCGCAGGCGCCAGCAGTTCGTCCCAGGCAGCGGGCTGGTGCTCGGGGGGCTACTCCTTCACCGGTGGGCCCGTCTCAGTCGTCCAGTACCCCGTCGGGTCCTTCGATGGCGAACGTCGCCTGCTGAGAGCAGAGGAGCAGCTGGCGGACGTCGTCCGTGCGGCCGTGCCCCAGCTCGGATGAACGGCCCCAGGTCTTCTTCCAAGGTGCAACTCCCACGGGATGACAACGGGGAGAGGCGCGAGAGACCGACGACAGCTATGTAGGGACGACGAGCGGGCTCCTGTCGCCACAGCCAAGGCGCCCAAGCTGAAACGCGTGTTTGGCATCCCCTATCCGCGGCCGGCCGGGTTCCGAGCAACCGCCCCGTAACGCCGGGTCCTGGCCACACTCTGACCGCTGACGAGGTTGTTGACCGTGGGAAGTTCTGGAGCGTTACGGAGCGCTCGGGAGGTGCCGAACTCGGGCGGGCTGGACCGCTCATGACACCGACGATCCTCATCGCACTGCTGCCTGCGGGGCGCAGATCGCCTAATCGGGCGCGCGCCACCTGCGCTGGCGCCACCACTGCATGGTGCACATATCAAGCATCCCAGAGCCCCTGTCGAGCGGGTGTGCCGTGACGCAGCTCTCGAGGATCAGGGGACCAGGAAGTCTGCGTAGGGACTGTCCGAGTCGACGGGCTCCAGTGGTCCCGCGAGAGCGCCCTCACGGACGTAGCTCTGGGCGCTTGGGCGCTGCAGCAGCTGCCCGGCAGCGGGGCTGGCGACGTTGGCCAGTGGTACGTCGACCTCGATGGTGCCGTTGGCACCCAGGACGATCGATGCCGTGTCCACGTGGAGCTGCTGGTACCTGGTCTCCAGCGAGACGTGCAGAACCTGGCCGTCGTAGGCCTGCACTAGCCCGCCCGGCTCGATGGCCAGCTGCGTGAAATACTGCACGCCGTTGAAGGTCCACACGAAGTTGTAATCGTTCTCGACGCCGCCGGTGGGGATGGTGGTCGTGAGGTTGCGGACGGTGATGATCGTGCGCAGCGTCTTTCCGTCCGGTGTCAGCGCCATGGCACCGCTGAGGATGTCCAGCTGCGGATCGGTCCCCTGCGCGCCCAGCGTCTGGCCCTGGACGGTGTACTGGTCGTCGACCGAGGGGTCGCTGAACAGCGTCCCCGAGGAGACCTGCGGCACCGGCGAGGCCGCCACCGGCGGCGGGACGTTGTTGGTCGGCGTCAGCCGCCCGGTGAGGTCGACCATGAGATGGGCGACGTCGGGGGTGCCCCAGCCGGTGGTGTTGTCCCAGCCGGGCAGCGCCGGGTAGAACTGGTTGTCGCCGACGGTCACATCGAAGAAGTCGTTGTGGTACGAGCCGCTCTTGCCGGCGCGGTACAGCGCGAAGTTGGCGTAGCCCAGCCCCTTTTTCTTGGCGGCCGCCTGGATCCGGGTCCACATGCCGAGCCACAGTGGGGAGGACAGGCTGGTGCCGTCCCCCTGCTGGTCGGCGCCGCCGTCGCCGGTGATAAGCATGCCGTTGCCGGTGAATACGTCGCCCGAGATGGCGGACACGTCCGGCGTCGCCCGGCACGAGGGCGCCGTTCCGGGCGGGTAGGGGTTGCCGCTCTGGTCGGTGGTGCACGAGGTCGGTGCCACGCCCTGCTGGTAGGCGCCGGCCGGCTCGTTGGTGCTGTTGCCGCCGCCGCCGTACTCCCAGGCCGTCTCCGAGAAGCGTTTGGGCGGATTGCCGCCATCGCTGTTGAGGATCGTGCCGCCGACGGCCACCGCCCAGCGGCTGGAGGACGGGTAGTTGAGGGCTGGGTAGCCCTGGCTCGCTAGGCCGTTGGTGTTGGCCGGGAAGATGGTGCAGGAGGAGCCGTTGTCGCCGCTCGAGGCGAAGAGTGTCCGGCCCTCTATCACCGCCTGCTTGAGCAGGACATCGCCCGGGCCTTCCATGCCGTCGACGCCCACCACCGGCTCGGCGGCGGGGATGTTCTCGCACTCGCCGAAGGAGGCACTCGCCTGTCGCGGTCCGCCCTTGTCGTTGACCCAGGCGGCCAGGGCCGCGATCAGGTCGGCGTCGGTGTTGTGGTGGGCGAAGTAGAGAGTCTCGCCGAGCACGTTCGGTGCCATGGCGGTGGAGGCCTGGGTGTCCAGCTCCCACTCAAAAGTAGAGCCGTCGTTGGTGTCCGGCGTGGTGGTGGCTCCGTAGTGGTTGATCATGAGGGGCACCTGCGGAAGGTCGTTTTCCTGCTCGAAGCTGCGCAGGTCGCCGACCACCGGATCGGTCACGCCCCAACCCAGGATCGCCATGGTCTGGCCGTTGGCCAGGTTGCTCGAGGGCTGGTCGTAGATCGACCACAGTGCCTTCGGGCTGAGCGAACCCGTCTGCGGGATGCTGCCCGTCGTCGGCGGCGAGGCGGTGGTGTAGCTCGTCGTGCCCTGCGGGTGGGGCGGCTGGACCCGAAAGTACCCGTAGTCGTTCAGCCCGAACACCGCCGAGATGGGCAGCGAGGCCGGCACCGTGGGCGCCAAAGAGTTCGCGTAGAAGGTGCGCGCCCCGGCGCTATAACGGTTGAGCGGTGTGCCGAACGCGGCCGCCACCTGGGCGGAACTGCCCGTCGCCTGCAGGTAGTTCATGGCGCCGCCGACCTGGGCGACGGTGAGGCCGGCGCTGGCCAGCCAGGACTCGGCGGCCTGCGTCGTCGTAGCCGGGACGCCGAACTGCTGGTTGAACTGGTCGGCGTCGAGGAACTGCTGGTAGCTGGCGCTGCTGGGGTCGTAGAGCTGCTGGAGGTAGGCGTCCTCGCCCGCCTCATTGGGGTTGTGCAACACCACGCCGACCGTGACCGGCCTGTCCGCCGGAACCGGCCCCAGCAAAGTCGCCAAGTTCAGATTATGGACGACATCCGAGCTGAGTGTCGTCGTGCTGTCGGCCCGAGCTGGCGGGCTGCCCGCCAACAGCGATGCAGCCAACAGCGATGTGACAGACAGCAGCGCCAGAACCGGCCGCACCAAGCGACGGGCGCGTGTCGTCAATTTCACAATGGCCGCCCTCTCAATGGCGGCGATCGCCTCGTCCCCCATGAGGCCTTCCCCCTGCCACACCTTCCGTGTTCGTGATGGGCACCTACACAGCTACCCAATTGTGACACAAACCGCCCAACGCTGTCTCGCTAGCGGGCATCGTCGAGGACGCGTTCTCCGGACTCTCCGAAACGTGGGCCGTCGATGCCGCCTGACTGGGCGGGGCACCGTCACCTCCCATGGGACAAGTGCCCGTCGGTGGCCCGGAGCACTCGCGAGCGAGGCCGTGCTATAGAATAACTCCAAGCAGTCCCTGAGCGCCTGTGCCGGGAGCTGTCATCGCCCGAAGAGCGTCACCATGCGACGCTGACATCGCCGGGTTGAAGACCGTTACACCGCTCGGCCCGATCCAGCCGAATACGCGACAAAGAAGCGCGGATCAGTTGTGTTCGCATGCACCATAATCCCGCCAGGCTCGGCGCCCCGCACCCCGCAGGAGAGCCGATCATCGACCGCGCGATAACCGGCGGAGCCTCGCGCGTGTACCGCTCGATAATGCCCCGATGAGGCAACCGTCCGCAACGAAGGTCACGATCGGGACGCCAGGGCCCACACGACTGGGACTCCGACGTCCGACTGGACTCCGACGTCCGACTGGGACTCCGACGTCCGACTGGGACGCCGACGCCTGACCGGGCCGCCGAACGGTGCCCCCAGCCGCGACCGCCGGGACACTGGCCCGCCGGCGGATGGGGCCGATGACCGCCACGACTGGCCCGGGGCTGTCTCGGGCGCCAGCGCCGCCAGTCCCGGCGGGTCGGATCGTAATGGCGGGCCCGTCAACCCGGTCGGCCAGGCGGGACGACCGCCGATGTTACTGTGACAACGGAGAACCAGTGAGAGGAGGACCCATGTACTCGGTCGGTCCCATCGACGCTGAGGGCGCCTTCACCGCCGATTTCGCTCTTCCTGCCGAAGTGCCCATGGCGCAGGTGCCGGTCCTGATCGAGCGGGACCGGGCCGTCATGGCGACTCGCGCCGGTATGCGTCAGAAGCATCTGCCGGTGGCGTTCGACAGGTCCACGGGCAACTTCTTGAGTGGCGGCCGGTATCTCTTCGACACCTTTGAGAACGCCCTGGCCTATCGCGACTGGGTCGAGCGCGATTTTGTCGTGGACGGCACCAGGTTCTTCGAGCGCCCGTTCTTCATCAATCCTGTCTACTGCGCATGGCATGTCATCGGGGCCGAGGATTTCAAACCGATCGCGGATTGCCACAAGGCGATCCGATTCGAGCGTTGGGACGTGCCGGTTGGCGCCGGGGCAACGCTCGAACAGGCGTGGGGAGGGATTCGAGATGCGGCCCAGTCGCGGGACCTGGCCAGCGTCTGGTTGCTGCACAGTCCGGAATGCCAACAGGTCGGGCTTGTGACGGTGTCCGATGCCGGTGGGCGCGGGGGCGCCGCCGACCCCGATGGACTTGATTTCTTGGAGTCCTCGCCGTCGCTCGGCGTGTCGCTCGACGACCGCATTCTGGGCGCCAAGGGGTTCGATCGATCCAGCTGGGTGCTGACGATCTGGTTTCCGGTGCGCGCCGGCGAGCCGGTCCCACCAGCGCTGTGGCCAAACTCTCCACCCTTGCCAGCGCCGGTGCCGGCTGCTGTCTAGCTCCCAGCTCATCGATCATGCGCAGCGACCGCCGACGCGCTCCGCCGCCCGATCCCGACCCCGGAGAGTCCCTCGACGACAGCCCACCGTACAACCGTCACTTGCTTGAGTACCTCAGCCAGTCGGATAGACCGCGAGGGCGCACCCTGGCCGTTCATCCGCCGGGTTGGGACCCCGTGCCGGCCAGGTGACGACTGACCGTCGGGGTCGACAGCCCGACGCCGGCGACACCTGAGCCAAACCGAGGAGTTCCCGTTCGATCAACGCCCGGAGCCGTTCCTCGCCCACCACAGGATGCGAGCGGTGCTCGATCCAAAACGCCAATCGACGGACCGTTCCCTTGACGGGCCGAAGGCCGGATCGTGGTTTGCGGTTCGACCGACATGATTGGCCTAACCAGCCATTGCCGACCGGAGTCCGATCGCACGACCGACCCTGACGACGGGGCGGCCGCCTCGCCGAAGTTCGGGAGAAGGGCAGGCGAATGGAACCGAAGCGCCGACGCGGCAACTCCATATCCTGACCGCCACGACCGCCACGAAACGGATCGACGGAACGAACCGAGACGCTGATACGCCGAACGGGAAGACGATGACCGGGGCGTTCGTGGCGCATCTCGTCTCCTTGGCCGACTGCTGAACACTCCGGCGCCCCCGCTTGAGTCCCGCCGCTGCGGTTCTCCTCAGCGCGTCCGGACGGTCCGGAAGGACCGAAAAGACGGGCCGGGAGAAACCAAAAGCGGCGGGGCGCAGGCTCTCACAGCCCCACACCAACCACCGGAAGAAGACCAGCACGCCGACCGTCAGGGGTTTTTCGGGACGAAGTAGCTAGGAGGTCCGTATTGCGCTGACAAATCCGCTGACAAGGCGTGGGCAGCCCGAGGAACAATGCCCGCTTCGCGCTTGTCATGCCGGGGCGAGGAGGTCGAGGTGAGAGTCCACGGCGCCGGGGAGGATCTCTAGCTCGAGGTTGCCGTCGTCATCGATCGCGACGATCCGAGCGACGCGGGGGTCGGCGTCGTCGTCACCGACGACAACGTGACGGCCGACAACAGCCTCCAAGCCGGGGCGGGTATCGGCCGGGCGGGCCCACAGGCGTCGATCGTCGGTCATGTCCATGAAGTCGACGGCGATGTCGTAGTCAGGCACGGCGGTTCCTCCTTCCATCTCGCTCAAAGCTACCCCGCTGGTCCTCGGCCAGGGTTGGGGATCGCCTCGTCGAAGCACCGGTCGAGACGCGCCAGGGTGAGCTCGTTTAGGTCGGCGAGGACGACGGTGAAGTGGGGATGGTCGAAGGTCGCCAAGAGCGCGAACCCGGCCCCGCGGACGCGGCCGAACGTTGAGAGGCGGATGCGGCGATAGCCGGCGATGCGCTCGCCACGACACGCCTCCTGCACGGTGGTGTCGATCACACCTTCGACCGACACGCCATAGACGGCGTAGAGCGCGAAGGTTCGCTCGGCCGCCCGGCGTACGCTCTCGACGGTCATGACACCGGCGCGCAGGACGACTATGGCGTCGTCGGGTGGTTGCTCAACGCGCAATGGCAGCGGGCGAGTCACAGCCGTCTATCCCCGTTCGACGCCAGGACTGCTCGAAGCTCCCGGTCTGGGCTGCCGTGGCTCTTGAAGAGCGGGCTGCACGGCACCTGAGCGAGCCACAGCGATAGCTCGAGCAGGTCGACGGCTTCGTTCAGGCGGCGGAAGTCCTCGGCGAGGTAGGTGAACTCGTTCATCGTGCCGAGCACGCTGCGGTTCGCTGTCTTGGCCAGGGCCCACTCGGCCATCGATGCGCGCTCAGCGGCGATTGCGTCGCCCGGCACTCCGATCCTCGTTGCCACCTCGGCGAAGTGCGAAGGGAACCGCTCGAGGATCGACGACCCTGGCGCGAAAGGAACTACGACGGGCAACCGGGTGCGCTCATTCACGAACAGAACGGCTTGAGGTCGCCAGAACAACAAGTTGGCGTACCAGTCTCCGAGTACGCCCGTACTCGGCGCCTCGGACCAATCGGCCCTGCCGACACGGTCAAGGAACTTCTTCGTTCCCCGCACGACCATCACAGGCACGAGTTTGCCGCCGCCCTTGGCGTCGCCGCCACCGTCGTGATCCCCGTCCTTCGCCTGTCGCGTCGCACTTGCCCAGTCGACTCCGCAGGCCGCGCTAGCTGCTCCTGGCACCTCGAAGCCGTCGGCCCTTCTACCGGCTTCGGACCAGCCATCGGACCAGGAGACGCAGTCGCGATCCTGATTGCAGGTGCCCGTCACGCGACTTCTACCGATCCTTCTACCGAGGCCCGGCGTCCGCCGGACCCGGGAAGGAGACTCCGATGAAGGGCTACGTTCCGCGGAAAGGAGACCGCTGGTACGCGGTCGTCTACGAAGGGCTCGACCCCGTCACCGGTCGGGAGCGGCGTAGCTGGCAGGCGGCGGGCACCGAGCGCGCCGACGCCGAACGGCTCGCCGCGAAGCTCGCGGCCGACCGGAACGGCCGCAACGACCAGACCCGGTCGCTCACCTTCGGTGCCTACCTCACCCGCCAGTGGCTGCCGGGCATGCGGATCACGCTCGCCAGGAGCACCTACGTCGGCTACCGGCGCAACGTCGAGCTCCATGTCAGCCCCGCCCTCGGACGTATCCCCCTGCGTCGCCTTCGAGTCCAGCAGATCGAGGCGTTCTACGAAGAGCTGCTCCACCCCCACGACGGGCGCGACGGGATGGCCCCCAAGACCGTGTACGGCATCCACCTCGTAATCCGCGGCGCGCTCACCGAGGCCGTGCGCCGCGGCATCCTCACCCGCAACGTTGCGCTGCTCGCCCACGCACCAAGCATGCGGTCCATCCCCAAGGTCGAACAGCAGGCATGGACGGCCGAGGAGCTACAGGCGTTCCTGCGGGCCGCCGCCGGGCACCGGCTGTTCGCGCCGTTGTGGCTGGCCGCGTTCACCGGGATGCGGCGCAACGAGCTGCTCGGACTGCGCTGGGACGACCTCGACGAGACCAAGCAGACGTTGTCGATCAACCGCGGGCTGATCGCCATCGGCTACGAGCTCGACGAGTCACGCGGCAAGACCGCAAACGCCCGACGGCGCGTCGACCTCCCGGCCAGCACCATTGACGTGCTCCGGGCCTGGCGGCACTGGCAGCACACTGAGCAGCGCGCCATCGGCATCGAACCGTCCGGGCGCATGTTCACCGACGGTCACGGTGTGACGATCCACCCCCACGCCATCTCCCAGGCCTTCGAGCGCATCGTGCGCCGCGCCGGCGTCAAGGCCATCCGACTCCATGACCTCCGCCACACCCACGGCACCCTGCTCATCGCCTCAGGCATCCCCGTCAAGGTCGTGAGCGAGCGGCTCGGTCACGCCACGCCCACCTTCACGATCGAGACGTACCAGCACGTGCTCCCCGGCATGCAGGCCGACGCCGCCCGCACCTTCGAGCAGCTCATCGTCCCCGGCGTTCTACCGGTCGAGCGCCAGCCGGTAAGGACGGGAGAAGCGCCGGAAGAAGACAGCCTGACCCGGTAGAAGTCCCAGCCAACGACGAAAGCCCAGGTCGCTGACCTGGGCCTTCGCACTGCAAATGGTGGCGGGGGCTGGATTTGAACCAGCGACCTTCGGGTTATGAGCCCGACGAGCTACCAGACTGCTCCACCCCGCGGCGGCTCGGACATCCTACCATCCGACTTCGGCGGACCGGTCGGCGAAGCTGCCTGTTAGGGATGCGAGGTGGCGGTGGTGGCGGGCACCGTGGTCGTGGTGGTGGGGGTGGCACCCGCTAGCTGCGAGGCCCGCATGATGTCGGCTTCGGCCGCGGCCACCTCGCTCTGGTAGGTACCCAGGTTGGGCGGCGCCTGCTTGAGGGCGTTGTCGGCGTTCTGGAAGTGGGTCTCGGCGTCGGTTAGCAGCTGCTGGATGCTGGCCGGCGCCCCAGGGACGGTGGTCGCGGTCGAGCCCGGCGTCGTCGTGGTTGTCGTGGTCCCGCCGCCGGTCGTGGTTCCGGCGTTGGTGCTGCCTCCCGGCGGGGGCGTGGAGCCGCCCGGCAGGGCGCAGAATGGCGTTCCGAAGGGGGTCGCGCACAACGCCGAGTTGAGAGTCCCACCGTGGAATGCGGCCCCGTTGTACACCACGATCACGTCGTCGAGTCGAGGGACCGGATTGCTGGAGGATTGGACGTAGAGCGGTTGCACGTAGATGATCGACTGGTTGATGGGAACGGTGATCACATTGCCCAACTCAACCTGGCTCCCGTTAGTATTGAGCAAGGTGATCTCTTTGGAGATGTCGGGGTTGGCGTTGATGGCGGCATTGATCAACGCCGGACCGTCGATCTGCTGACCGGCCGGGGTCACGAAGACGTCGAGGTTCCCATAGTCGGTCGGATCCCCCTTGGCGGTCATGAACGCAGTGAGGTTCTGCTGCTTGTCCGAGGCCGACACCGGCACGAAGGGCTGGAGGATGAGGAATGACTGGTTCTGCTGCGCCGGCAGCGTGAGCAGCTGAAAGGTGGGCTGCATCCGCTGCTGGCGGCCCGCCACCACTTGGCCGGCGGGGTTGACGACGGAGTTGGGCGTCTGGGGGGCCGGCGAGCCCGATCCCGGGTCCTGCGAGATCGTCCAGGCGTTGGCCTGGCTGTAGAAGTTGTTGGGGTCGGTCAGGTGGTACCGGCCGTACATGTTGGTCTGGATCCGGAACAGGTCCTCGGGGTAGCGCAGGTGGGCCTTGAGCACTGCGTCCATCTGGCTGCCGGGGGTGAACAGTTCGGGGAACGCCTTCTGGTAGGTCTGGATGATCGGGTCGTTGGGGTCGATCACATAGAACTTCATCGAGCCGTTGTAGGCGTCGATGACGACCTTGACCGAGTTGCGCACGTAGTTGAAGTTGGCGTTGAGCCCGCTCGTGCTGGGGGTCCGGTCGATGTTGGCCGTCTCCGAGTACGGGTAACGGGAGGTGACGGTGTAGGCGTCCTGGATCCAGAAGATTTTCCCGTTGAGAACCACGGCATAAGGGTCGGAGTCGAACTTGAGGAATGGCGCCGCCTTGCGGACCCGGTCACCGATGCTGCGCACGTACACAATTCGCGATTTCGAAGTGACCAGGCCGGAGATAACGGGGTTGGGATCACCGAAGCGCAGGGCGTAGGCGAGGCGCCGGAAGATCGAACCCATCGCCACGCCGCCACTGCCGTTGTAGTTGAAGGGCACGTTGTTGCCCGTTACCCGGTCCTGGTAGTCGAGCTCGGGCTGGGCCGAGTTGACGATCACATAGTTGCTTTGCTTCTCGCCGTAGTACACGCGCGGCTGGACGTCGAGCGGAGGCGCCCCGGTGGCCGACTGGGGCGGGATGTCCGAGACCACGAAGTTCGGGGTGCCGTCAGAGGGGTTGACCCCGGTCTGGTTGGCGGGCGACATGGCGGCCCCATAGCCATGGCTGTAGGTGAGGTGCTGGTTGACGAAGCCCGCCGGCACGTCGCTCGACTTGATCTCCCGGACCGCGGTCAGGGTCTGGGTGAGCGCCCCACCGAGGTTGTAGCGATCGACGTCGAGATCGTTGAACTGGTAGTAGGACCGGATCTCCTGCAGCTTGTTGAAGGCGGCCGCCACGAACTGAGGGTCGAGGACCCGGACGTTGGCGAGGTTGCTCAGATTGGATGAGCCGGTGCCGAAGTCCGCCGCCGTCAGCTGCCCGGCGGCCGAGAACTGATGGACGCTGACGTTGTTGATGTCGAAGGCGTTGCGGGTGGCGGTGATGTTGCGCTGGATGTAGGGCTTCTCCCGGACGACCTCACTCGGGGTGACCTTCAGGGCCTGGATGACGGCCGGGTAGATGCCGCCGACGAGGACCCAAACCAGCCCCCACAATCCGACCGCGATAATCGGGAGCGTCCAGCCTTTTTGATAAATGTTGTAAATGAAGAGCCCCGCCGCGAAGACGGCAATCACGATTAGCAGCGTCTTGGCGGGCAGGTCGGCGTGGACGCTGGTGTAAGTGGCCCCCTCGACAACGTGCTTGGTCGAGAGGTCGAGTTCGAAGCGCTCGTACCAGTAACCGACCGCCTTCACCAGGGCCAGCGCCCCCAGCAAGACCGAGATGTGGGCCTTGACCTGGGGCGTCACCCGGTGAACAGGCGACTGCACCCGGATCCCACCATTCAGGTAGTGGAAGACCACCGTCACGACCAAGGTGATCACGATGGCCACGAACAGCCAGTCGATGAAGAACTTGATAAACGGCAGTTGGAAGACGTAGAAGCCGACGTCACGCCCGAACTGCGGGTCGGTGATCTTAAATGACGTCGAGTGGCGGAACAGGATCCAGTTGTTCCACTGGGACCGGGTTCCGATACCGGCGAAAAGGGCGAAGACGACCGCGACGACGACCCGTACCTTGTTGGCGTGAGGTCCGACCGCCTCGCGGTAGCGCTGGACCAGTTCGTCCTCGGGCCCGGTGGGCCGAAAGCGAGGCGCGACCTTGTCTGCGAGCACCAGGTTCCCCAGCATCAGGGCGAAGAAAAGCACGCAAAAAACGACGGCCAACAGCACCTGCGTGACGAGCACACCCCGGAAGACGCTGGTGAACTTCAGTTCCTTGAACCAGAGGTAGTCGGTATAGAAGCTGGCGATGCTGCGCAGCGACGTGATCAGCACGAAGAGGATGATCAGCGAGACAATGACGACCCGACCCCGGGTCGCCCGCCGGGATCGCTTGGGGAGATCAGCCGGGACTCGCATGCCGGGGGAGCCTACGGCATCCCGGATGGATCGGTTATTCGGCCAAACAGTCGGTATAAGGGTCGCCTAAGGGTGGTTCAGCCCCGTTGGAGGACCAGCAGACACCGGCACCCCGGGTGGGCGGGCGGATGCCGTTGCCCGGTCGGGAAGGGCTCGCCCTTGGGCTGCTCGCCGGCCAGCACGTTGTCATCGCAATCCGGGCATGGCCCGTCGGTGTCCTCGACCAGCCAGCGCAGCGACGTCCCCGACGGGGTGGCGACGTAGGCTCCGGCCGCGAACGCGGCGGCCACGTGATCGGCCGCCACCAGCTCCACCCGCTTGGTCTTCCATTCGCGGTAGGCGGCGCCGACGGCCTCGGCCAGCACGACGGGGTCGTCGCCCTGACCCGAAACGAGGACGCTCTCGAGGCGCCGCCGCAGCGGCTCCACAATGGCCTCAGCCAGTTCGTCCGCGGCGTGATCGAGTCCCCCGAGGTGGTCCGACGACCGGGCTCCGGGGATCATTGTGGCGACGAAGGCGACGCCGGCGCTGAAGGCCTCGGCGAGGAAGGGGCGGCAGGCGTCGTGGAAACGGGCGGCATGGGCGTCGGGGGCGATCAGGACTACCGCCGAGGCCTTTTGCGATGAGCGAAGTCCCCGAAGGCGGTCCAGCAGGTCGTTTTGGTCGTCCTGGAGGGCCCGCTTGAGGCGCCTGGTCAGATTGGCCTCGACGGGGCCCACCAGCTCGTCGCGGCGCTGCAGGAGGACCTCATCGGCGTCGGGCACGGGTGCGTCTGCGGCCAGCACCTCGTGGGCATGGGCCACCGCCCGCTCCCGATCGGCTCGGATGCGGGCGAAGAGCGAGTCGACGTCGGAGGCGGCGCTAGGAGCCTCCGCTTTGGGGGGCGGTTCGGGTTCGGCAACGCCTTCGGTCGCCTCAGTAGTGGCGTCCGCAGCGTCGGACCGGCTGATGGTCCCGGGCCCCTCACTCGGGCTCGGGTCCGGGTCCGGGTCCGGGTCCGGGTCCGGGTCCGGCGACGCCAGGTTGCCCGAACCCGACTCCGCGCCGAGCGGAGCCTCAGGGGCGGGGGAAGGGCTGGCGACAGCCACCGGGGCCGCGGCCTTTGAAGAGGAAAGGGCTGGCGGAGCCGATGGGGCCGATGGGGCCGCTGGGGCCGAGCTCGCCGGGGCCGGAGAAACCGGCCCCGAGGCTCTGACCGGCGGGGAAACCGGGGAAACCGGCGGCGTCGCCTTGGCGACCGGCGTCGCCTGTGGCGACCGGTGACGATGTCGCCGGTGGAGACGTCGCCGGCGGGACCGACCCCCGTGCCGGCGGTTCGACGGGACCGCTCACCGCCCGCCGGAGATGCTTCTGGATGATGGGCAACGTGGGGTTGGTGGGCTCACCCTCCTCCTCCAGCCCGTCCGGATCGTCCAGCGCCAGCGTTCGGTGACGGACGCGGTCGGCGGCCGCCCGGGCTTCGGTTTCCGCCCGGGACAGCTCCTCGGTGACTTCGTCCAGGGTGCTGCGAACCAGCTGATAGGCCTCCAGCAGTCGTTCCCGTCCCGCTCGGAGCTGTTCGACCTGGGCGACCGCCACGTTGCGTTTCCTCGAGAGGGCGCTGAGGATCCGGTCCCGGGTCGACTGGGCGCCCTCGATCATGGCGTTGCGCTCCGCCTCGGCCTGGGCCCGGATGGCCTTGGCCTGCTGGCGGGCCTGGTCCACCAGGCGTTCCGCCTCGGTTCGGCCCGCCTCTCTTATCCGCCCCGCGATGGTCTCCGCTTCCTCGGTCCTCCGGGAGAGGACGGTTTCCGCTTCGACACGCAGCGTGCCTGCGTGTTGATGAGCCTCCTTCAAGATGCGGGAAGCGTTTTCCTCCGCCCTGGATTTGATGTCGCCTGCTGCCTCGTGGGCGCTCTTGAGGATCTGAGCCGTCTCATTGCCGACCGCCCCGAGCAGGGTTTCCTCGTCGAAAGACGGGTGGGCGGCGCGGTACTCGGCGTCACGGCGGGCGACCTCGAGCGCCGACTGCCTCTCGTGGAGGGACATGATCTCGGCGGCCACCTTGACGAGGAAGGCACGAACCTCGTCTGGATCGAAGCCCCGCCGGGCGGCACCAAAGTTCTGCTGGGCGATGAGGTCTGCGGACAGAGACCCCTCCACATTTACCATGACGAGAGCGTAGGACGCGCCGCCGTCAAGTTGAGGGATCTAGCGGTGGCCCCCGAGGAGATTGTTGAGCGCCTGGATCAGCGGGTCGAGCAGCGGGTTGAGAAGGGATCCGAGCGGTCCCGGCAGGACCGGCACCGGCAGCTGTATCAGGGGCACCGGGGCGGTCGTGGTGGTCGTGGGCGGGCGGGGTTGACCAGGATTGCTGGGCGCCGTGGTCGTGGTCGTGGTCGGCGCCGAGCCCCGGACGGGCCGGGTGGTCGGGGACCCGGGACTGGTCACCGGCGGACCGATGGCGATCTGGGACGCCCCCGATCCGCCCACCGGCAGCGCGGCCCGGCCGATGGCGCCGAGGACGTCGTTGAGCACAGCCGTCAGGTCGGTGACCCCCTGGTCGTAGGCGACGAAGCCCCAAGGTGCCCCCTGCCGGGAGAACACCAGTTCGCTGGTGAGGCGGCTCTCGAATGTCCCGCTCGCACCTCGAAGGGCTATGACCGACGCAATCAGGTAGTCGCCCGGCTTGGCCGCGCCCGCGGCCGCGGTCCCGCCCGGCTGAGACCGTTGGACACTGGCGAAGGCGGAGGGGAAGTCCGCCTCCCCTTTCAAGTTGGGAACGAGCGCCTGGTAGAAGGCGGCGTCCTTGCCCTGACCGGCCGGTACCTGGGAGTTGAAGCCGCTGGCGGCCGCCCCCAGTTGGGTGGATATGACCTCCGCTTCCGAAAGGTAGCGATGGTCCCATGGGTCGGAGTCCAGGTAGTGGAGGGGCACCGCGGTGACGGGGAGGCGCGTCTCGGGAACCAGGCTGATCTGGCGGGGAGCGGCGACAGGAGCGGGCGGGTTGCCGGGGATGTCGAGGTGGGCTTGGCCCTGGTACACCTTGACGAGCAATCCGGTCGCCGCCGAGCCGACCGCCAGTTGTGCCACGCCTGAGGCGACGACGAGGGTGGCGGCTTGTGCCAAAACCTGCAGCGCCGGCCCGTTGGCTTGGATGAGGATTGCGCCCGAGGCGAGACGGGAGGTCTTGTCGATTGTGAAATCGGCTCCCGTGCCGAGTTGCAGCATGCCGCCGGGGAGGAGCCGGACCGTGGCCTGACCGACGATCACCTGCACCCGGTCCCGGGCCCGCAGGATGTCACCGCTATGTCCGGCCCGCGAGCCGCCATGAGCGGGGAACACGAGGGTCTGGCCGTCCACGGTGAGTCGTCCGAGGCCGCTCTTGGAATGGCCACAACCGGCAAGGCCGAGCATCACGATCGTCGCAAGGAGCGACCCGACGATCATGGGCTGCCAGCGCCGGGTCCCCGGGGCCGTGCCACGGCGACGGAGGGCGGGCCCGGAGCCCGAGGTGGGGGGAGCGGGGAAAAGGGGGCGGGTGGCCATCAGTTGTTCGGACTCTTCTGGCGCCGCCGCTGGGTTTCCCGCTCGGTCCCGCCCGGGTTGTCACCGGTGTTTTGCTCGTCGTCGGGGTCGGGCTCGAGGTCGGGGGGCAGCGGGAGGACGATGGTGAAGGTGGAGCCACGCCCGGCCAGCGAAGAACACTTCACCGTTCCTCCATGGCCTTCGACCACCCGCTGCACCAGGCTGAGGCCCAGGCCGAGACCGCCGAACTGCCGCGTGTCGGAACCGTCGCCTTGAACAAACTCGCCGAACGCAGTCGCCTGCTCCTCCGGCGTCATGCCCTTGCCCCGGTCCATCACCGAGATTTCGAGCACCGGCACCGATCCCGGTCCATCCGAGCTCAGGGTCGCCGACCCGGGCCCCGCGAAGCGGGACGTCTCCTGGGGCGGCCGTCCGGTCGTGACCAGTGCCGTCACCGAGACCTGGGCACCACCGGGCGAGAACTTGACGGCGTTGTCGATCAGCTCGTCGATCGCCAGGGCCAGCCACCGCTTGTCGCCGTTGATGTCGGGGATGCGCCGGGCCACCCGGCGGCTGATGGTGTTGGGCCCTCTCAGGCGCTCCGCCCACGGGGTCACGACCGTTTCCACGAGCTGGCGGACATCCATCGGCTCCGGCCGCAGCAGGACCCTTCCCGCCCCCGAGGACGCGAAGAACTCCAGCATCTCGACCACCCGGAGCAGCCGCTTGGCGGAGACGAGGATCTCCTCGTAGGCGAACTGGGCTCGCTCGGCGGCCACCGGCCGGCGCAGCAGGAAGTCGGCGTAGCCCATGATGCCGGTGAGGGGGGTCCGCAACTCATGTCCCACGCGGGAGAGAAATTCGGTCTTCATCCGTTCGACCTCTCGTTCGCGCCGAAGGTCGCGGAGGACGAGAACCTGGCCGACGAGCTCGTTGCCGGGCCCCCGCAGGGCGCCGGCGGAGACCGCTACTGGGAACTCGCCGCCGTCGAGCTCCAAGCCGGTCGCCAGCATGCCCCAGCGAGTCGGTGATGGCGTCTTGAGCCGCGGGCCGAGCGTGGCCCCGTCCTCGTTCACCAACCGGACCACCTCGTCGACCGGCTGCCCGAGGGCGTTGCCCGCGGTGATCCCAGTCATTTCCTCGGCCGCCTGATTGAAGTCGGTGACGTTGCCGTGGGCGTCGACCGCGACCAGGGCGTCGCCCATACCGGCCACGACTGCCTCCAGCCGGCTCCGTAAGCGCGTTTCGTCGTCGGCTGCCGACCTGAGGGCGCGCGTGTGAGTCTCGATGGAGTCGGCCATCGAGTCGAAGGCGGCTCCGAGAACGCCGACCTCGTCGTCACTCGTGATGTTGACCCGCTCCCCTCGCTGGCCTCGCTGGATGTTCTCGGCCGCCGCAGTCAGCCGCCGCAGACCCGCGGTAATGCGGTCGCCGATCACGACGGCCAGCCCGAGGGCGATGAGCGTGCCCCCGAGGGCGATGAGGAACAGGATGCGGAACAAGCGGTCACGGGTCACGACGACCGACGAAGTTGGCGAAGAGACGACGACCGCGCCGATCGCCGGTCCCGTGGCCTGTTGCACGGGATTGGCCGCCACGTACTTGGAACCGATCACCCGGTTGATGGGGTTGTTGGTGTTGTTGCTGTTGACCAGCACCGACGACGCCACCGACGTCAGGGTCCGATTTGGCGGCAGGGCTCCGGAGCGGGCGAGCACGGAGTGGCGGTCGACGATGGCGAGCGAAACCTGGGGGTCATCCTTGTTCCGTAGTCCGAGGTAGGTGTCGTCGAGAGCACGGGTGCGGATCACGATGCCGACCGGGACCAAGGCGCCGTTCGGGCACAGGGGATACGCGACAACCGCCAGCACCTTGCCGGCGACGATGTACAGCGATCCCCGGCTGATATCCCCGCAGTTGGGCTGCAGGACGATCGGTTCGCCTGCCAGTTCGGTGGCCGTCACCTGGTCGATCCCGTCGGTCTTGACGATCTGCGTCCCCGCCACCGGCGCGGTCGGCGACGATGCGGTTTGCGGGCTGGGCAAGCCCACGTACATCAAGTCGCCCAAGGGGTACAGGGCGCGAAGGCTGACCAGGATGTTCTTGACCTGTCCCGCGGTCAGGGAGCCCTGATTCACGGCGACACTGGCCGCCAGGTAGGCCCCGACCAGCCGGGCGGTGGGTATCTCGTTCTGGAAGCTGCTGGAGGCCAGACCCGCCTCGGTGATAGCCCGCGACTGGAGGCGGTTGAGCTCCTCTCGCTGGATCGACGATGAAAGCACCGCCGACAGGGCCACGGATACGACGAGGACGACGAGGAGCAGGGTGCCGGCGGCACTGGCCGCGACCCGGGCCGCGACCGAGCGGCGGCTGGCGACAAGAAGGGCGCCGCCGATGAGGACGCTGCCGGCCGCCAGGGCAGCGTCGGAAGCCCGTCCCGCCCCGATGGCCTCGAAGACGACAGCGACCGCGCTACCGGCCAGGCCGATCCAGAGGAGCTGGCCGGCGACCGCCCGGTCCCGCCACCACCAGATGGACCCGATGGCCAGGCCGATGATGCCCGCTACTCGCAGGGCGATGACGATGCCTTCGAAGTCCCCGGTCAGCAGCAGCGACCCATGGCTGAACGCCGCTATCGCGGTCGCCAGGAAGCCGGTCGTCAGGGCCACCCGCTCGGGAGGCCGGCTGGTGGTGAGCTCGTTGCGGAGCACGACCAGCGCCAGACCCGCAGCCGCGACAAGGAAGGTGATGAACTCGGCGGCAAACTGGATTTGGGCGACGGTCGAGGTCATTGACTGGTTGGTATTTCGATCCGGGTGGCACCCCGCGCCGGAAGACCGAGTTACGTATCGGCAGTTCCGGCCCGGCTCCTTAGGACAGGCACCCATTGTGGCCCGGAATGGCCCGGTGCCGCTCGGTGTCGGGGCCCGGGACCCCCGATTTAACTCGCCAGTTGGGCCAGAGCCGCCGGCACCCCCGACACATCGCCGCCGAGCGTGTGCAGCGCGGCCAGTGCCTCTTCGAGGGTTGTCACCTCGATCACCTTTACCTGGGGGCCGGCATGCTGCTGCGCCACTTTGCCCTCCCCCTTGGGAACGAGGAAGGCAATCGCTCCCGCTTTGCGGACCGCTACCGCCTTTTGGGCCACTCCGCCCACGTCGCCGACCGAACCGTCGGCGTTGATGGTGCCGGTGACGGCGATCGACTTGCCGCCTGTGATGTCGGTCCCGGTGAGATCCTCGATGATGCCCAGCGTGAACGACAGGCCGGCCGATGGGCCGCCGATGTTGCCGGGGTCGATCTTGACGTCGATGGGCAGGTTCGGCTGCTCCTTGGTGGTGGCGGCGATGCCTAGGAAGGCGTGGGGTGTGGGCGTGGTGCCGTCGGCGGGCGCCTGACCCAACACCACTGTCTTGGTCTCGGTCCGGGGCGGCGCCGATTCCTTGACCGTGATCATGACCCTGTCGCCGGGGCGATGTTTGCGGATCGCCGTCACCAGGGCATCGTTGGTCAACACGGCTGTTCCGTCGAAGGCGACGATCACATCTCCCGGAACAAGGAGGTTGGCGGCCGGCGACTTGGCCACGACGGCATCCACTTCGGCGCCTTGGCCGTTCAGGTCCACCTTGTAGCCGAGGCGCCGCAAGGCGACGATGACCGCGGTCTGGGTGGAGTTCTGCATCTCGACAGCGTTCAGTCGGTTGAGCTGGCTGGGCGGCGTGTTGCCCGTGATCTGCTCGACCTTGAGCAGCTGGATGTCGGAGTTGAGTTTGTCGCTGATCCAGGTGAGCGGCTGGACGGTGAGCAGCGACACGGTGACGAGGAGAATGCGGCCCGACTTCTTATGGAGCTTGTCCGGCGGCACCGTGATGTAGCGCTGCACGGGCTGGGCGTCGCCGGGGGCGATGGCGTAATAGTTCTTCGTGTAATGGTTTGCCACGCCGTAGGCAACGGCGAGAACGATCACGATGATCGCGATGGTCGGGAGTAACCAACGGTGCCGGTGGCGAGGCGGGGTGCCCGGGTCCGCGCCAATGCCGTCCAGTACCATCGGCTCGATCGTGGTCACGTTCGGGTGTCACCTTCTCATCGCGGCGGCCGGGACACGAGACGTGCGCAGCCGGAAGACCGGGACAGCCTGCCATGAGCCGAGAAGGTAGAGATGGCAGTGGATCGACAGCGTGGATGACGAGCAGCCTGCGCAGGGAGCGGAGCCTCCATCGCATGCAACGGCGCCCGGTGAGCACCACACCGAGACTGAGACACCGAGCGGGGATGCGCCCGGGGGAGAAGCGGGCGACCTTTTACAGCCGCACCCGGCTGACGCGGGCGGCGAGCTCCGGTTGGTGGGTGCGGAGGCGGTGGGCGCCGCGGTAGGGGAGGCCGAGCCGCCCGCCACCACCGAACCCTGGACACCCACCGAACCACCGGCCCCCGTCGAACCCCCGGCCCCCGTCGAACCCCCGGCCCCGACCGAACCGGCCCCGCCCACCGAACCCCCGGCCCCCATCGAACCCCCGGCCCCCATCGAACCCCCGGCCCCCGTGGAGCCACCGGCCCCCGCCGAACCACCGGCCCCGACCGAACCGGCCCCGCCCACCGAGCCACCGGCCCCCGTCGAACCTCCGGGGCCCATCGAACCTCCGGGGCCCATCGAACCACCGACCCTGATGGAAGCGTCGCCTGCCGAACCGCTTGCGGTCGATGGCGCGGCCGGCGTCGCCCCTGTGGCCGCTGCCGATCAGCCAGACCCGGCCTGGTTCACCGAGCGGTCCGAATCGTCGTTTCCGACCGAACCGATCCCGGTCGTGACGTTCGGCGAGGTCGAGCCCTTGCGGCCGTCCCCTGATGCCGGCAGCTCGGACCCGGGCAGCGAGTCCGTTGCGACAGTCGAGATGGTTGCACCGCCGCCGCCGCCGAGGGAGTCCGACGCCGAACCGGTGGTAGGACAACCGGCCACCCTCATCGCAGAATCGCCTGCCGATTATCCAGCGGTCCCACCCTCGGCACCCCTGTCGGCTGATAGTGCTGCCCCCCCGTCCGATACTGAGGACCCGCGCGTGGAAGGGCGGCGCGATGCCGGTGGGACGGTGGAACCACGGAGACCTGGTATATCGGAGCGTCCGTCTCCCCCGATCCCAGCCTTCGCGGTCCCCGCCTTCTCGGTCCCGCCCCCACCGATAACGCCTCCGATCTGGCCACCCGATCCGACCTTGTTGTCGCCGCCGCCGATCGACTCTCCCGAAGCGCCGTCCCTTGTACCGCCACCGCAGCCCGAACCTCCGCCGCTACCGGCTTCCGAAGCGACTCCTGGGCCGCCACCGCCGGTGCCTCCCCACACGGAGGTGGCGCCGGTGCCCGCACCACCGCTGGTCCCGCCCGCCGAGTCGCTTACCGAGCCCCGGACACCAAGGACACCGCCTCCAGGGGCGCCCGCACTAGTCGTGCCTCCACCATTGCCGCCACTACCGTCCGCGCCGTCGACGGCGGCACTCACCGGGCCCTCGCCTTCGACGCCCGCACCGCCCGCGCCCCCACCCCCGTCGCCGCCTTCCACCCCGGCACCCTCGCCGACCCCGCTGCCCGCGCCGCCGCTCCCACCCTCACCGCCCCCTGCCTCCCCTGCGCCGCCGGTGCTGCCACCCGCCCAGAGCGCGCCGCCGGCCCGTCCCACTCCCCCGCCGGCCGCAGCACCGTCGTCCGCAGCACCGCCGGCCGCAGCACCGCCGGCCGCAGCACCGTCGTCCGCAGCACCGCCGGCCGCAGCCACCGCCGCGTCCGCAGCACCGCCGGCCGCAGCACCGCCGGCCGCAGCACCGCCGGCCGCAGCACCGCCGGCCGCAGCACCGCCGGCCGCAGCACCGCCCTCCGCAGCACCGCCGGCCGCAGCACCACCGGCCGCGGCTGCGCCGCCGGCACCCCCTTCGGCCGAGCCGGCTCCGCCCCCTGCGCCTCCACGCCCGCCCGAGGCGGCCCTGCCCCAACCGGCTCCCGCCAACCGGGTCCCCTCAGAAGGCAGCCCGCCTTCCCGAGCCGGCGTGTTGCCGGCACCCCCGACAGCGCCCGCGCCCGCCCCCGGGCCACCGGCCGGCGCGCCTCCCCGCCAACGCGGTACCGGACCCGAACCGACGGCCCCGCCGCCCACCCGGCGCGGCCCGCCGTCTCGCGAACCCTACGATCCCCGGGGCCGCCGGCTCCCAGTGCCAGTGCCGTCGACCCGGCCCGGCGAAGGTGCCGACGCAGCTGTCACGGCACCTGTCCGGGTCCGGCCTCCCCCTGGCCGCGGGCGGTCTCCACGTCGGAGGCAACGGGCGGGACGAGACCAACGCCGCTTGAGAGAGCCCATTGGGGTGTGGCGCCGGGTTGGCTCGGGCATGGCACTGCTGGGGACGACCCTGGTACTCGGGGTACTGCTGGCGGCGATCCTGGCGGCCGCGGTCGGTGCCGTGGTGCTGGCCTTGCAACGCGCCCTCAAGGGCTAGCACGTGGAGGACAAGCTCACCGAGGTAGTCGATCGGCGCCGGCGGGTCGCGGTGGCCGGATATCGGGGCGACGAGGTGGCGGCGCGCGACGGGCTCCTCGATCCCGCCGGCGACGTTCGCGCCACCGCGCTCGGCGCCTTGCTCAGAATGGACCGGCTCTCGGTCGCCGATGTCGAGCACGGACTCGCCGACCCATCTCCGGCTGTTCGCCGTCGGGCCGCGGAACTCTGCGTTTCGGTCCTCGCGCCCCGTCTCGTGGCCGTTCTCCAAGACCATGACCCGTTGGTCGTCGAAGCCGCCTGCTTCGCCCTCGGGGAGCGGGGCGACACCGGGGGTGGGGCTGTCGAAGCCCTCAGGCGGGTGGCCACCGGCCATGACGATCCCCTGTGCCGGGAAGCGGCCATCGCGGCGCTCGGGGCAATCGGCGACCCGGCCGGACTCCCCGCCATCCTGGCCGGCCTCGACGACAAACCGGCGGTGCGGCGACGGGCCGTGATCGCGCTGGCGCCCTTCGATGGCCCGGTGGTCGACGAAGCCCTGGCCAAGGCCCGAACCGACCGTGACTGGCAAGTCCGCCAGGCCGCCGAAGACCTGTCGCCGCCCTCCGGTGGGCCAGCCGGGTGACCCGACGATGCCAGGGCAGCTACCGGGCGGCTCCCATGAACATCACCTTTAGCGACTCGAAGGCCTCGAGGCACCGGCCCGCCCCCAGCACGACGCACTCCAGGGGCGCCTCGACGAGATGCACGGGCACCGCGGTGTCCTCGGCCAGGCGCCGGTCCAAGCCCCGCAGCATCCCGCCGCCGCCAACCAGGTGGATCCCCTGGAGGATGAGGTCCTGGGCCAGCTCCGGCGGGGCCATACCAAGGCACTTGACCACCGAGTCGACAATGGCACTGACCTGTTCCTCGATGGCCTCTCGGACTTCCTCGGGTGAGAGGATCACCGTCTTCGGAAGCCCGCTCATCAGGTCCCGGCCCCGAACCTCGGCCTTCATCTCGTCATCGAGCGGCCACGCCGACCCGATGGCCATCTTGATCTCCTCAGCCGTTCGTTCGCCCACCGCGATCCCGTACTCGCGCCGCACGTAGGTCTGTATGGAGTTGTCGATGTCGAACCCACCCACCCGGATGGCCTGCAGCGCCACGATGCCGCCGAGGGAGATGACCGCGGTCTCGGTGGTGCCGCCACCGACGTCGACGATCATGTTGCCGAGCGGCTCGTGGATCGGCAGCCCGGCACCGATGGCGGCCGCCATCGGCTGCTCGATCAGATAGGCCCCGGTCGCGCCCGCCCCCCGGGCCGCCTCCTCAACCGCCCGCCGCTCGACCTCGGTGATCGCCGAGGGTACGCAGATCAGCACCCGGGGCCGGTTGAATCGGGAAACCCCGGCGCGCTGCAGCAGCAGCCGGATCATGCGCTGGGTGATGTCGAAGTCGGTTATGGCACCTTTGCGCAGGGGCCGGACGGCCACGATGTAGCCGGGTGTGCGCCCGATCATCTGCCACGCCTCTTGGCCCATGGCGAGCACGTCATGGGTACGCGAGTTCAGGGCGATGACGGTCGGCTCATTGAGCACGATGCCCCGCCCGCGGGCGTAGACGAGGGTATTGGCAGTACCCAGGTCGATGGCCAGGTCCCTAGCCAGGCCCGTCCTCCAGATCCGACGACGGGCCTGGGGCCTCGTTGCGTCTGGTCGTGTCGTCGATACCAGTTACGGCAACGGGCGGGTCCGTTGGGCCGGCTACCCGCACCGCCCGCTTGCGGACCGTCCCCGAACCCCCGCCCGTGGGGCCCCCGTACGCCGGTCCGCCGGTCGGGGCGGGCCGGGGGACGGGCGCCACGGCGCCGGGCCGATCCGGCTGCAACGCCTTGAGTTCGCGGCTGAACATTTCGATTCCCGCCTCAAGCGATTTCGGCCGGCGATGCCGGAGTAGGACGAATCCACTGACCACCGTGGCCACCGCGATGGCGCCCACGACATACAGGAGATTGGTCAGGACCATCCCGGCTATCACGAGGACACCCTCCCCTCCTCAATTGTGGCGATATCGGAAGCGTTAGTCCCCCAGTCCTCTCCACCTTTCCACGTCTCGCGCTTCCAAATGGGGACGGTCGTTTTCAAGGTGTCGATACACCACTTTGCCGCCTCGAATGCCTCGCCGCGATGGGGGGACGAAACAACCACCACCACCGAGATTTCCCCCACCTGCAACCGGCCCAGCCGGTGCAGGAGAACGATGCGCCCGAGGTCGGTCCACTGCCGGCGGGCCTCGGCCGCAATGGCCGCCAAGCGCTCTATTCCGGCCACCTCATAGGCCTCGTACTCGAGGGCGGTAACTTCCTCCCGGCCGTCGGCATGGTTGCGCACCGTCCCGGTAAAAAGGACCTCGGCGCCGCACTCGGGAAGGATCGACCACTCGAGGGCAGCCGTGGTCGGCAAGGGCCGGTCGGTCAGCGCGATCCAGTCATGTCCACTCTCTGGAACGTCCACAGCGTTACCCACACCGACAATGGTATGGCCCGCCGGGCCCGCTGGTGCCCATAACACCATAAATGGCCGTCCTGGCGCGGCTCCGCGCGACGTCATCACCGCAAGTTGCCCCGGTAACCTCATCCCCCAGTGGATCCCGACGACGGATTGGACGAGGAAGAGCACCGACTCCGCTGGCTCCCTCCCGACGACCGGCTGTGGCGCCATCCTTCCGAGTTGGCGGCGGGCGCCACCGACCCGACCGCCTCGGCGGCCGACGAGGCGGTCACCGACGGGCCGGGGGCGGCCCGGGCGGCCAGCCGGTCGGCCCGAAGCGCGGGCGCGGGCACCGTCACGATCACCTCCCGCTCCGGAGCCACCACCTTGCTGAGCGCCCGGGAACTCGACCGTCGCATCTGGGCGGTCGCCCTGCTGGCGGGAGTCGTCGGCGCCCTCATCGCCTCCGGGGCCGGTGCCATGGTCGGCGAGTTCCATCACAGCACCACCGTGGTGCGGCCCATCGAACAAGTGGTGCAGTCCAACCCCTTCGTCACTATCGCCTCCAATCCCAAGTCGGACGTCGTCGTCGACATCGCGGCCCGTATGCGCCCGACCATCGTGGAGTTGCTCGTCACCAGCAATGGGACCAACGCCAACGGCTCTGGCGTCATCTTCACCAGCGACGGCTACATCTTGACCAACGACCACGTCGTCAGCGACGCCCAGTCCGTGGTGGCCGTGCTCTCCGACGGACGCAAGGTCAAATGCCGGCTCATCGGCAGCGACCGCGACACCGACATCGCGGTCGTCAAATTGCAGGACACCAAACCCCAGACGGCGGCCGTCCTCGGCGGCTCCACCCAGCTCAAGGTGGGCCAGCTCGCCATCGCCATCGGCTCACCCCTCGGCTTGGCGGGCGGGCCTTCGGTGACCAGCGGGATCATCAGTGCCGTCGACCGCCAGGTCCACCCGGCTTCCGGTCCCGCCTTGCTGGACATGATCCAAACCGACGCCGCCATCGAACCGGGTAGCAGCGGAGGCGCCCTCGTCGACGCCGGTGGCATGGTCATCGGCATTACGACCGCCATCGGCTTCGGCGATCAGAGCCTGCAGCCGCTGGGATTTGCCACACCCATCGAGGTGGCCCGGGACGTGGCCAACCAGATCCTCAGCACCGGCAAGGTCGCCCACGCCTGGCTCGGCCTCCAGGGCACCGACGTCGACGTGGCCACGGCTCAGAACCTCAACATCACCGGAGGGGCGACGATCGGGGGATTCGACTCCTACAGCCCCGCGTCGCGCAGTGGGATGGCGACGACCGATGTGGTCATCGCCTTCGGGGGCCAGACCGTCTACTCGATGAGCGCCCTCGAGATGAACATCCGCCAGCACCGCCCGGGCGACCGGATCACCATCAGCTACATCCACCGAGGCGAGATCCACTCCGCCGACGTGACCCTCGTCGAGCGCCCGGCCAGCGACTACCCCTGAACCGGGCGCCGGGCGCGCGAGACCACCGCGATCGCCCCCGCCACCATTCCCCCGACGATCGCCACCAACCCCGCGCCGGCCGCGACGAGAGCCATCTCCTGGCGCCGGCTGGGGGGCAGGTCGCTCCAGTGGCTGCGGTTGTCGCTCGACACCAACGCCTCCTCGTTCGACCGCTCGGGCACCCATCCCGCCGCCCGCAGCCGGTCGTTGGCCACCACCCAGGGGTTGACCGAGTAGGGCCGGGCCTGGGCCGGGGTCCCGGTGCGCAGCAGTTTCCAGCCCGCCGCCGCCACCGCCCCCGCCAGTCGACCGGGCAGGCGAAGCCGGGCCACGCCGCCCACGATCGCCCGGGCCTGCTCCTGGGTGATCCACCCGTCGGGGGCCACGTTGAACACCCCTCTCAGCCGGTGCTCCCAGGCGAACACGACCGCCGCCGCCAGATCCTCGACATCGAGGAACTGCATGGGACGCAGGCCGTCGTCGGGTTGGGGGGCCCGGATTCCTGCCAGTGCCTGGTACAGGGCGGGACCTGATGACCCGACCGTGACCGCAGGACGGAGAATCGTGACCGCCACCTCGGGGTGGTCATCCGCCCACTCCGCGATCATCCGCTCCGCCTCGGCTTTCTCCACCGCATAGGCAAATCCCGGGTTGGGTCGCAGGGCGACGTCCTCAGCCAGCGGGATGGGGTTGTCGGGCCACGCCCCGTAGACGGTGGCACTGGAGATGCACACCAGCCGCCCGACGCCGGTCTGCTCAGCGCCTTCCAGGACCCGCCGCAGGGCGTCCAAGTTGGGAAAAGGGGCCCCGGCGCGGCCATGGGCGGGATCGACATGTGACCACGCCAGGTGGAGGACACTGTCCGCCCCGGCCAGGGCCGGCAACAGGCGCTCCAGCGGGTCCCGCGCCAGGTCCACGAGCCGCCGGTCGACGCCGGGGTGCTCCCCGGCGACGGGGACGGCATCGACGGCCACGACCGGCGGGCCCGATTCCAGGCGCCGTAGCACCCGTTGGCCCACGAACCCTGCTGCTCCCGTAACGACAACCGCGCTCACCGCCCTACCATGCCCTTATGAGCGAGCCGGGTCCAATGGAAGGTGGTGGTCCCCTGGAGAGGGCCATCCGGGACCTGGCCCGGATGCTGACCTCCCAGGGGCCGATCAACTGGGAATTCGCCCGCCAGTTGGCCCTGATGACTGCCAGTGGGGGCGAAGCCGAGGCCAATCCCGACCCGCTGGCCCGGGTGCGGTTGGAAGAGCTGCTCCGGGTGGCGGAACTGCACATCGAGGAAGCGACGGGGCTGCCGGCCGCGGGAACCAGCGGGGTGCTTTCGATCCGGGCCGTAACCCGCTCCGATTGGGCCTTGCGGACCCTGCAGGCGTGGAAGCCGCTGCTGGAGACCCTGGCCACCGCGCTGGCCCGGTCCTCGGACGGGGCGCCGCCGGTCGAGGATTTGCCCAACGACCCCATGTCCCGCCTGCTCGGCAATCTGCCCCAGGCCATGGCGCCGCTGCTGTTCGGAATCCAGGTCGGGTCCATGGTCGGCCAGCTGGCCACCCGGGCCATGGGGCAGTACGACCTGCCGGTGCCCCGGCCGCCGGGCGACGAGCTGCTGATGGTGCCCGTCGCCATCGACGGTTTCGCCCAGGACTGGAGCCTGGCCGCCGACGACGTGCGGCTGTGGGTCTGCCTGCGGGAGGTCGCCCATCACGCGGTGCTGTCCCGGCCCCATGTGCGGGCCCGGCTGGACGAGCTGATGAAGGCCTACGTCAACGCCTTCCAGCCCGATGCGTCGGCCCTCGAGGACCGTTTGACCATGTTCGACCCGACCGACCTGAACTCGTTGCAACAGACCTTCTCCAATCCGGAGGTGTTGCTGGGCGAAATGGAATCCCCCGCCCAGCGCGAAGTCATGGTGCCGCTTTCCGCGCTCCTGTCGGCGGTGGTCGGTTATGTCGATCACGTGATGGACGCCCTCGGCCACCGCCTGATCGCCTCCTACGATCCCCTGACCGAGGCCATGCGGCGGCGCCGGCTCGAAGATGGCGAGGGGACCCAGTTTGTGGCCCGGCTGTTGGGGGTGTCCCTCGACAGTGCCGCCTACGAGCGGGGCTCGGCGTTCGTGACCGGCGTACTGGAGCGAGCGGGCGAGGAAGGACTGGCCCGGCTGTGGCATTCCGCCAAGGAGCTGCCCACCCCGGCCGAGATCTCCGCCCCCGGCCTGTGGCTGGCCCGGATCGATCTGCCCGACGACTAGGAGGCCACGATCAGGGGTCGACGACCACGATCCGGGCCTCCCGGATCTTGCCCTCCGCCAGTTCCAATACCCCGGCGGTGTGGTGAGGCTGGGCCCGGCGCTCGGTGGGTGAGCCGGGATTGAAGAGGCGCTGCCCGGTGGCGCCGGGCGTGTCGATCGGCACGTGGCTGTGGCCGAAGACCACGAGATCGGCGTCGGGGAAGCGGCGCCGCATCCGGCCCGGGCGGCCGGGGCGGGGCCCGCTGTCGTGGATCATCCCGACCCGCACCCCTTCCAGCGCCAGCAGCTGGGTGAGGGGGAGGCGGCCGGCGAGGGAGTGGTCGTTGTTGCCCAGCACGGCGTGGGTGGGGGCAATGGACTCGAGGGTCTCCAGCAGGCTGGCGTCGACCAGATCCCCGGCATGGAGGATGACGTCCGCGCCCTCGAGCAGCTGGTAGACGGTTTCCGGCAGGCGGCGCCTGCCACCCACCCGCAGGTGGGTGTCGGCGAGGACCACGGCCCGGACGCTCACTCGACCGAGCCGTCTCCTGGGGGTTGGCGGGGCGCCCGGGGCGCCAACGGTGCCGCCCGGGGGGGCGGCCCGGCCAGGGGCGGGGGGATGGGGCGGGCGGGCCGGCCGAGGGGCGGGGGGCCGGGGATCGGGGGGGGATAGCTCCCGAAGTCGGCGGGGCCGGGGTCGGAGCCGGGGCCGGGGTCGGGGTCGGGGTCGAGCCAGGGCCGGTCGGCTTCGTCGTCGTAGGGCCCGGCCGGGGATCGGGAGGGTGGGACCCGGGGCGCGGCGCCCATGGTGGTCGTGACGGCGTCGGCGCCACCGAAGGCGATGGTGGGGGCGGTCCCGACCGGGGCGGCCGGCGCGGGAGTCGGCGTCGAGCCCGCCGCCGGTCTGCGGGCCCATCGCTCCCGGGGCGTGGACGGGCGCACCCCGGGCCACCAGTCGGGGAGTTGGCCCAAACGGGCCATGCGGGTCCCGGCCACGTACACCCCGGCCGCCAAAGCGGCGGCCAAGGTCTCGATCAAGAAGCCCTGGGGGAGGTCGAGGGGGATGACGACCGGCACCAGCGCCCCCACGACCCAGGCCAGCTGGAAACCGGCCTCGAAGCGGCCGAAAGCCCGGCCCTGGGAGGCGGCGGGAACATGGCGCTGCACCAGGGCGTCGAAGCTCAACTTGGCGGCGCCGGCCGAGAGACCGACGATGCCGGCCAGCAGGGTGGCCGCGGGCCGGCTGTGGGCGGAGTTGAAGAGGAAGGCCACGATCCCCGCCACCGCGACCATGACGGCGGAGCCGGCCAGGATCAACTCCTCCCGCAACCGGGCCCGCAGCCACGGGGCCACTGCGGCTCCGACCAAATTGCCTCCGATGCTGGCCGCCAGGACCACCCCGTACCACCAGGCGGGCGCCCCGTGCCGGCCCTGGTGGCGGAACCCGAAGGCCACCAGGAAGGTCATGAACCCGACGATCGACCGCAGCGTCCCCATGGCGAACGCCGCCACCTGAATGGCACCGGCGGGCAGCGGCTTGGGCATGGCCTCCCGGCGGCCGTCGCGCCGGGTCGCCGTCCCGGGCCGCCACCCGTCGGGGTCCAGGATCTCGGTGGCCTCGGCACCCGCCAGGACCTCGGGCGCCAGTTGCGCGTCGGTCCCACGGTCGGTGACCTGGAGGCGCAGGGCGGTGATGGCGCAGGCCAGGAAGACACCGATGTCGAGCCGCAGCAGCCAGGCGGGGCCGGCCAGCTTGTAGATGATGACCCCCGGGATGGCGATGAGGAAGCCGGCCAGGGCCCCGCTCACGGCGAGCTTGGAATTGGCCTCGACCAGGTCCTGGGGTCGCTGGACGGCCGAGGGCACCAACGTCGACTTGGCCACCGAATACCCCTTGGAGCAGATCAGGGTCAAGAGGGCGGCCGGGAACAACCACAGGCTCTTGATGTTCTGGGCCATCAGGAAGCAGGCCACGGCCCGGCCCAGGGCGGTGGCCACGACCATCGCCCGCCGGCCACCTCGGGTTTTGTCGATGATGGGCCCGAGGAGCGGCGCCACGACCGCGAACGGGGCGATGGTCAACAGCAACGTCAGGGTGACCCGCCCCCGGGCGGCGTGGAGGTCGGTGCTGAAGAAGATGGAGCCAGCCAAGCCGAGGGTGACCAGGGCGTCGCCGGCCAGCGACACCACATGGGTGATCATCAAGCGGCTGAAGGGAGAGGCGGTGAAGGCCTCCTGTCCCGCCCGCTGGCGATCGCTGTTGAGCCGGAACGCGTTGCCGAGCGCTTCGGCCACCGAGGAACCGGACGGAGGGACAGCCACCGTCGTCAGCCTAAAGGGTTCAGATCGCCCCGCAGGTGGCGAAAAAGACCGCAAAACAGGACCTTAAGGTTCAGTCGGAATGCGTCGATGACGCAGATATGTCAAATCTCTGGAAGGCACTCCGTGACGTGTCCCGAGACGTTGACCCAACGGTCGGGTTCGAGCCGGTGTCAGAGACGCCGGAGCCTGAGGTTTCGAAGCTCAGTTGGGCCATTGCCGAGGCGTCAAATTCGCTCCCGGGGCCGGCGGCAGGCCGCGCCGCGGAGCCGCCCGCCACCAGCAGTGCCTTCTCGCTGACCCCGCGACGGCCGCGGCCGCAGGTTGGCGCCGCCGCCGTGGTTGCCGCCGAGGCGTCGGATCAGCCGGCGCCGGCCGAGGAGCGCATCGGTCCCCTCCAGTCGCCGCTGCGGCGCAAGGCCCTCACCAACGCGTTGCAGTTCGACAAGCCGGGTGCTCCCGACCAGATGGTCCGCCCGGCCCGGTTCGCCGCCGACGACTTGGCTCCGCCGCCCCGGGCCGGGGCACCGTGGGACCCCGAACCGGCGCCCGCGGTGACCGAAGCGCCACCAGTGGCGCGCCTGGCCGAGCCCGACGGTGAGTTCCGGACTCCGAGGGCGACGTCGGCGGGCACCACTGCACGGCACCCGTACGGAGCCGGGCGCCCGGCGACCACCGAGTCATCCTTTTCCCCACCCTCCTCTGTCGCCGAGCCCCAGCCGTGGGTGGCCCCGGCCATGTCCCTCACCCCGAACTGGAGCCCCGGCGACGACGACGTGATGCCCAGCGACGGGCGCCGCGGGGCGAAGCGACCCAAGCTGCGGGACCGCCTGCCCTGGTAGGTCAGGCCTTGGACGCCTCGAACTTGTAGCCCAGCCCACGGATCGTCGTGATCCGCCGGGGGATCGACGGGTCGTCCTCGACCTTGGAGCGCAGGCGCTTCACGTGCACGTCCAGGGTCTTGGTGTCGCCCACGTAGTGCGGCCCCCACACCCGGTCGATGAGGGTTTCGCGGGTCAGCACCCGGCCCGCGTTGGTGAGCAGCAGCTCCAGCAGCTCGAACTCCTTCAGCGGCAGGGTCACCGAGCGGTTGTGGACATAGACCTCGTGGCGCTCGGGATCGAGGCGGACGTCGCCCACCTCGAGCACTTCGCCGCCCGGGGCCGCGTCTTCGGTGGCCGGGGAGCGGCGCAGCACGGCCCGCATGCGGGCCACCAGCTCCCGCAGCCGGTAGGGCTTGGTGACGTAGTCGTCGGCGCCCACTTCGAGACCGACCACGGTGTCGATCTCACCGCCCTTGGCCGTCACCATGATGATCGGGACCCGGGAGCGGGAGCGCAGCTCCCGGCACACGTCGATCCCCGAAAGCCGGGGCAGCATCACGTCCAGCAGCACCAGGTCGGGACGGACGCTGTCGAACACTTCCACCGCCTCGACACCGTCGCGGGCCACCTTCACGAGAAAGCCCTCCCGTTTCAATCCCACGACCAGGGCTTCGATGAACGACTCTTCGTCTTCCACCACGAGCACGGTGGGCGGATCAGCCACGGCTTGCTCCCTTGGTCGTCATTGCGGTTGCGATCGTTGCGTGTCGCGGTCACTGCGGTCATTGCGACTGGTGTCCCGGGCGCCGTTGGGCAGCCGGAGCCGGAAGGTCGAGCCCTCCCCCTCGCGGGATTCCACGGCGACCTCACCGCCGTGGTTGCCGGCCACGTGGCGCACGATGGAGAGTCCGAGCCCGGTGCCGCCGGTGTCGCGGGAGCGGGCTCGGTCGACCCGGTAAAAACGCTCGAAGATCCGTTCCAGGTCCCGGGAGGGGATGCCGATGCCGTGATCGGCGACGGCAACCTCGATCCACGCGTCGTCGTAAGTGACCCGGATTTCGACCGCCGAGCCGCCCTCGGAGTACTTGATGGCGTTGTCGACCAGGTTGTGGACAGCGGACACCAACTGCCGGCGGTCGCCCCCGACGATCACGCCGGGGGCCGGTTCGGCCACTTCGAGGCGGATGGCCTGATGGTCGGCGACGGGACGCAGCCGGTCCACGACCTGGCCGATGACGACGTCCAGCGGCACCGGGTCTCGGCTGGGTGACTCCTCGGCCTCGATGCGGGACAGGTCGAGAAGGTCCTCGATGATGCGGCCCAGGCGCTCCGCCTCGGTGCGCATGCGGTGGGACAGGCGGGCCACGACAGCCGGGTCGTCCTCTCCCTCCAGGGTTTCGGCAACCAGGCTGAGGGCGCCGACGGGGGTCTTCAGCTCGTGGCTGATGTTGGCGACGAAGTCCCGCCGGACCGCTTCCAGGCGTCGTTTCTCGGATATGTCCTCGATGATGGCGACGGCGCCGGAGGGTCGGCCCCCGTCGAACAGCGGCCGGGCCCGGATGGCGAGGGAGCGGCGGGGGGGCGAGTAGAGCTCGAGGTTTTCCTCGTTGCTGACCCCGCCGAGGGCGGCGGCGAGGAGTTCGCCCAGGGCGTGCTCAGCCAGGGCCTCGCCGTGGCGGGCCCCCACGAAGCTGGCCGCCTGGGGATTGCGGTAGACGATGGTTCCCGTCGGGTCGGCGATGACGACGCCTTCGGGGAGATGGGCCAGCGACGCCAGGAGGCGGCGCGTCGTCGCCTCCGACTCCGCCAGGCGGGACGCGGCCCGCGTCACGGCGCCCTCCAACCGGCCCAACACACCATCGACGGTGGTAGGGCCCTCGCCGCCGAAGCCGCCCTGGTCATGGCCCCGCTCCGCATTGCCCGCGGGAGGCGGGCCGTGGGGAAGCGGGCCGGCTAGCCCGCCGGGGCCGCCGCGGGGGAGGCCGAGGCCGGCGGCGGCGCCATTGGCCCCCCGGCCCCCTCGGCCGCCGCTGCCGGGCGACGTCTGGCTGCTGCCGGCCGACATCTGGCTGGCGCCGCCGCTTCCAGGGGCGGGCCCGGCGTCGCCGCCGGGGCTGTCGGAGCCGGCCAGGGCGTCCAACCGGGCCTGGGCGGCCGCCAGGCGACGCAGCGCGGTGGCGCGCATCAGCAGCACCTCGTCGGGGATATTCGATTCACCATGGGATGGCTCAGGCTGCCTTCACCGACAGCCGCGACGACACCACGCGAGCCGCGACCGTCAGGACGAGGACCATCACGATCAGGGTCAGGGCGGCACCCCAGGCGCGGGCCTGGGCCCCGGGGAACGGCTGTTGGGCGTTGAGGAAGATCTGGGCCGACAGCGTCGTGTTGCTGCCGTTGAAGACGTTCCAGTTGGCCTTGGACTGCAAGGCGCCGATCGTGAAGAGCAACGGCGCCGTCTCGCCCGCGGCCCGGGCGATGGCCAGCAGGCAGCCGCTGGTGATCCCGGGCAGGGCGGCGGGGATGACCACGGTGAGCACGGTCCGCGATTTGCTGGTACCGAGGGCGTAGCTCGCCTCCCGCATCTCCCCGGGGACGAGCGAGAGCATCGACTCGGTGGAGCGGATGACGATGGGCAGCATCAGGCAGGCCAGGGCGAGCGACCCGCCGAAGCCGGTCAGCCGGTGGGTCTTCAGGGTGAAGGCGGTGAAGATGAACAGGCCCATGACGATGGAGGGGACGCCCGCCATGACGTCGCTCATGAACCGGATGACCCGAGCCAGGCGGTTGCGGGCCCCGTACTCGGTCACGTAGACGGCGCCGAGGATTCCGAGCGGAACCGCGAGGAGGGTGGCCCAGAAGGTGATCACGATCGTGCCCACGACTGCCGGCCCCATCCCCGGGCCCTTGCGCAGCGGCGACGGGATCGGTTTGGTGAGGAATGTGAGGCTGATCACCGGTGCCCCCCGCCGGACTACGTAGATGACCAGCAGCAGCAGGGGTATGGCGGCCAGGGCCACGGTCAGGAAGAGGAGGCCGGTGGCCGCCTGGTTGCGCAGCCGCCGCGACATCGAAATCGACGAGTCGGTCAATGACCCCCCCGGCGGCCCGGGTCGCCCCGGCGGGCCGCCGGGCAGCTCGCGGCGTGCCCGTGTGGACGGGCTCACAGCGACGCCAACGCCCTCTCGGATCGGGACACGAACGACCGGGCCACGATGTTGATCACGATAGTGATGGCGAACAGGATGACGCCCAGGCCAATCAGCGCCGCCTGGAATGTCCCCGAGGACTCTCCGAACTGGTTGACGATCACCGCCGCCATGGCATCGCCGGGATGGAACAACGCCAGGGTTATCGACGGGATGGACCCGATCAGCAGGGCCACCGCGATCGTCTCGCCCATGGCCCGGCCCAGCCCCAGCATCACCGCCCCCACCACGCCGGAACGGCCGTAGCCGAGGACCGACGTCCGAATCATCTCCCAGCGGGTGGCGCCCAACGCCAGCGCCGCTTCCTTCTGGGCGGAGGGAACGGTGGCGAACACCTCCCGGGTCAGCGAGGTGATGATCGGCGTGATCATCATGGCCACGATGAGGCCGGCGGTGAAGAAGCTCCGGCCCGAGGAACCCTTGAAGATCCGGTCGAGCAGGGGGACGCCGTCGAAGAGGTTGGACACGTGACCGTAGAAATGGCCGAGCGGCTTCACCAGCGCCAGCACGCCCCACAGCCCGAACACGACCGAAGGGATGGCCGCCAGCAGGTCGATCAGGTAGACGACGGGAGATCGCAGCCGGCGGGGGGCCACCTCGGTCAGGAACAACGCCAGCCCGAGACTCACCGGCACCGAGATCGCCAGCGCCAGCACCGAGATTCCCACCGTCCCGTAGATGAACTCCAAGCCCCCGAAGTGGGGGGCGCCCCGGGCCGGGCTCGGGTTCCAGTTCCGGTTGGTGAGGAACCCGAGGCCCTCGGCGCGAAAAGCGGGGAACGCCTTGTTGGTCGTGAAGACGGCGATCAACCCCAGCACCGCCAGGACCGTCAGGCCGCACAATAGGGTGAGGACCCGGAAGGACTTGTCGGCCACCCGAGGGCTGCTGGCCTTCAGCGTGGCCGGGGGTGGCGGCGTGGATGGGGTTTCTGGGCGGATCGCGGTGGCGGTCATCGGCGGCATTCCATGGCGATGGAGGTGGCGTGAACGAAGGAGGGGCCCGGGCGCATCGAGGCTACTGCGCAGGCCCGGGATGCCCGGCCACGGCGGCGGGCTGACCAGGTGGCCTTACTCGTCGGCAAGTGGACCCTAGGCGACGACGATGGTGTCCACCTGGGCCCGGGCCTTGGTGAGCAGGTCCCCGGCCAGGGGGGCGTAGCCGCTGGTAGCGGCGGCCTGGGTCTCGCCGGTGGTGAGAATGAAGGAGAGAAAGGTCTTCAGGGCCAGCCCCACGTTGTGGTCGGTCTGGGTCTTGTAGACCACGATCCAAGTCGGCGACGTGATGGGGTAGGCGGCCGGCGCCGAGGCATTGGTCGGGTCATAGGTCAGGTCGGGGTTGATCGAGGCGGCGGCCACCGCCGCCGAGGCCCCGGCCAGGGTGGGGGCGATAGCCGTGCCCCCCTCGTTCTTGATGGATGCGCTGTTCAGGCCGGCCGCCTTGGCGGTGGCGAAGTCGACGTAGCCGACCGCCCCGTCGGTGGACTGCACGGTGGCGGCCACCCCCTGGTTGCCGTTACCGGTCGCCCCACCGAGGTTGGTCGGGAAGGTGGTCGAGCTGCCGTAGGTCCAGTCGCCGGGGTCGACCTTGCCCAGGTACAGGGTGAAGTTGTGCGTCGTGCCGGAGCCGTCGGAGCGATGCACCGGCGTGATCTTGGTGGGCGGCAGGTTGGGGACGCCGGGGTTGTCGGCCGCGATCTCGGCGGCATTCCAAGTCGTCACCTTGCCGGCATAGATCTTGGCGAGCGTCGTGCCGCTCAAGGTCAGCTTGGTCCCCCCGCTCAGGTTGAACGCCACATTGATGGGCGCCGCCACTGTCGGGAAATACAGGACCGACCCCGGCCCGCCGAAGGGCGTGGCGTCCTTCACCGGTGCCGCGTCGGTGCCGGCGTACTGGACCAGCTTGTTCTGCAGGTCGGTCAGGCCCTTGCTGGAGCCGCCGCCGCCGTAGTTCACGGTGACCTTCGGGTAGGCGGCGTGGAACTCCTGGATCACTTCCTGGTCGAACGCCAGCTGGAAGGTTGACCCCGACCCGTTGAGGGCGGCCGACGCCAGCTTCACGGTCGTCGTGGTCACCCCGCCCGGAGCCGTCGTGGTGGTCGTGTTGTTACTCGACGAACTGCAGGCCCCGACAACCAGCCCCAGTGCGGCCACCCAGGAGACGGCAAGCCACCGCGGCAGGGGCCGGCGGCGATCGGGCAGCATGGTGAACATTTCAGGGCCTCCAGGACGCTCCAGGGGGTTCCGGCCCAGCGCCGGACACAGCCGTAGGATTCGGACAGCGATGAACCCTAGGAACCGTCGGTAACGAGGCGGCGAGTTGGGGGTAAACGGGAGATGAACGAGGCCTGAACATCAGGCGACGACCTCGAATGCCGCGGCCCAGAGAGTCCCGCACTGCGGCCGTACCCCGCGGAAACCGCAAGAATGGGAGCCGATGCCGAAAAACACCACCATGATCGAGAGCGCGGCACCCGCCACCCTGAGCCGCAAGCCCGAGGTCGTGGCGGCGCTGGAGGCCGGCCCCCTCCCGGAGCCGGGGAGCCCGGTCTTCTCGGTCAAGGACCTGAGCTTCTACTACGGGTCCTACCGTGCCCTGCGCAACGTGACCCTCGACGTCTGGCCCCGTGAGGTGACCGCGCTGATCGGGCCCTCCGGCTGCGGCAAGAGCACCCTGCTGCGCTGCTTCAACCGGATGAACGACCTGATTCCCGCCACCCGGATCGAAGGCGGGATCACCTTTCACGGCGAGGACCTCTACGACCCCCGGGTCGACCCGATCGAGGTGCGCCGGAGGATCGGGATGGTGTTTCAAAAACCCAACCCGTTCCCCAAGTCCATCTACGACAACGTCGCCTTCGGGCCCAAGGTGAACGGCTTCCCCCGCACCGAGATTCCCGGCGTCGTCGAGCAGTCGCTGCAGCGGGCCGCCCTGTGGGACGAGGTGAAGGACAAGCTGAAACAGAACGCCTTCTCGCTGTCGGGGGGCCAGCAGCAGCGGCTCTGCATCGCCCGGGCCATTGCCGTCAAACCTTCGGTGATCCTGATGGACGAACCGTGCTCGGCCCTCGATCCCATCGCCACCATCCGCATCGAGGAGCTGATGTCGGAACTCAAGAACACCTACGCCATCGTCGTGGTCACCCACAACATGCAGCAGGCGGCCCGGGTATCGGACCGCACCGCCTTCATCACCGCCGAAGTGAACGACCAGGGGGCCCGATGCGGCGTGCTGGTCGAATACGACCGTACCGACCGGATCTTCACCACCCCCAAGGACAAGCGCACCGACGACTACATCACGGGGCGCTTCGGCTAGTCCGGGCGGGGAAAGGGGCTGGTCGCCGTTAGTGGCCGCTTCAGGCCCGAGGGGGGACGTACGTGGCGTTGAGGAACTTTCCCTTCTTGGACCCCAGCACCCAGGTCGATCCCTTGGCCTGACGCGGCGCCGGGCCCAGGTCGAGGTGGTCCTCGTCGGCCAGGGCCACCAGGATCTCGGGGATCACATCGCCGTGGGTGCACAACGCCACGTGGTTGTCGTGTAGGGAGCGCACCAGGGCCACGGCGTCGAAGCCCGACCCTTCGGCGAGTTCGGCGACCGGCTCGACCTTGAGGCCGAGCTCATCGGCAAGAGGCGTCACCGTTTCCATGCAGCGCCGGTAGGGGCTCGAGAGGATCCGGGACGGGGCCCACGGCTCCAACTGGCCGACCAGGCTCTGGGCCTGGCGGCGACCCTTGGGCGACAGCGGACGGTCCTTATCGTCGCCCTCCCAGTCCTTGCGGCTTCCCGCGGCGGCGTGGCGGATGAGCAGAATCGTCACGGCGACAGTTTGGCATCCGTTTACCGGTACCGAGTCCCAACGCGACGAGCGCGGCCTTTGCCCAGGAGTCCCCGCCTACACTGGCACCACGATGGCCACGACCACCGACGGTGTCACCGGACCTGATGCCGTGGCCCTTCCCGGATTCGACGGGAAACCGCCGCGTTCCCCGCCGCCGCGGTCGTGGGAACCGGCGCATGCCGCGTGGAAGCCACCGCTGGGACCGGTGCGCAAGACCATCCGGGAGATCGGCTTCGCCCTGATGACGGCGGGCGTGGTGGTGCTGCTGTTCGTCGCCTACCAACTTTGGGGCACCGGCTTCGCAGAACGGGCCAGCCAGTCAAAACTGAAGAACCAGTTCAAGGCCTCTGTCACCGCCCCGGCCCCGGACAACCCCACCCTGGGGGCGCCCCCGCCCGCGCTGCCCGGGCCTCCCGAGGGCACCGCCGTCGACCACTTGACGATCGACAAGATTCACGTCGACGCCTACGTGGTCGAAGGGGTGACCGAGGAGGCCCTGAAGCAGGGGCCGGGTCATTACCCGGGCACGCCGTTGCCGGGCGAGCCGGGCAACGCCGCCATCGCGGGCCACCGGACCACCTATGGTGCCCCGTTCTTCAACCTGGATCAACTGGCGTCAGGCGATGAGATCCTCATCACCAACAAAGCCGGCAAGACGTTCCACTACCTCGTCTTTCAAACCGAGATCGTCAAACCAACCGACGTCGCGGTCATCGCCAACACGCCCGACAACCGCCTCACCCTCACCACCTGCAACCCCCGCTACTCAGCTGCCAACCGCCTGATCGTGGTGGCCAAACTGACCGATGTCCCGGTGACGCCGCCGCCGACTATCGCCCCTCCAGTGATCAAGGCGGCGGTCAACCTCGGCACCGGCGACCACAGCGCCTGGCCCCCGACCCTGGAGTACGGGCTGGCCTTCGTGGCCCTCTGGGTGGGGATCCGGTTGTGGGCGGCCCGCCGCCGCTACTGGAAATGGATCCCGTTCGTGGTGGGGATCCCGATCTGCCTCATCCCCATGTGGTTCCTGTTCGAGAATGCCATCCGGCTGGTTCCGAACAACATCTGACAAGAAGTTCTAGACCAACCCAGCGCTAGTCGGACAGGCCGAGCGCCTCGGGTAGCGCGTCGAGCACCGGCAGGTCGCGCTCGTAGGAGAGCATCTGGCGGGCTCGGATCAAGGGCAGCCAGCGGGCCACGTCGACCTCGTTGGTGCCCTTGAGCTCGCCGCCGGTCGCCGTCATGGCCCAGTACCGGACCACCTTGGGCTTGGCGTAGCGGTCCAGATACTTGGTGCTCGGGAGCTCGGGGCCCAGTTCGACCTCAAGGCCGGTTTCCTCGCGCACCTCGCGGCGGGCGGCATCTTCGTCGGGCTCCGCCCGTTCCGCCTTGCCCTTGGGGAGGCTCCAGTCGTCGTAGGCGGGCCGGTGGACCAGCACCACGTCGACGCTCTCCGGTCCCAGCCACTCCGAGGGCCGCCAGATCACGCCCCCCGACGCCCGTATCGGTTCGTCGTCGCTCATCCGACCCCCCGACCGAGAGCATTCAGCGGATCCGGCTGCCGGTGCCGGGCCCGCTCGACCACCTCATCCTGGGCAAAGCGCTGGGCGTTCAATCCCCGGCCCGCCACGACCTTCTTCCAGGTACCGTCGCCCCGCAGCTCCCAGGCCAAGGCGTCGTCCGCCAGTTCGACGGCCAGAATGGCCCGGAGGCGCCGGCGAGCCTCCCGGTCGATGACAGGAACGATGACCTCGACCCGGCGATCCAGGTTGCGGGGCATCATGTCCGCCGATCCGATGTAGTACTCCCCACCCTTTGGCATGGTGTCGACGATACCGGCATCCTCGTCATCGGCCACCTGAGCGAGCACCGGGCTGGCCCCCGACCCGGCTGCCTCACCACCGGCGGGCCCCTTTTTCCCTGCCTGACCAAAAAAGTAGATCCGTGAATGCTCGAGCCAGCGGCCCACGATGCTGCGGACCACGATGTTCTCCGACAGGCCCGGGACCCCGGGGCGCAGGCAGCAGATCCCCCGGATGATCAGCGTGATGCGGACCCCGACCTGGCCGGCCGCGTACAGGGCGTCGATGATGCCGGGGTCGACAAGGTTGTTCATCTTGAAGATGAGCACCCCGTCGGCGCCCCGCTTCGCCTCCCGCTCGATGCGGGCCACCATGGCCGCCCGCAGCGACAGCGGCGCCACCAGGATGCGGCGGTACTCGGTGCGGCGGCTGTAGCCGGTGATGGAGTTGAACAGGTCGGTCAGGTCGGCGCCCACCTCAGGGTCGACGGTCAAGAGGCCCAGGTCCTCGTACAGCCGTGCCGTCTGGGAGTTGTAGTTGCCGGTGCCGATGTGGCAGTAGCGCCGGATGCCGTCGTCCTCCTGGCGCACCACCAGGGCCGTCTTGGAGTGGGTCTTGAGGCCAATCAGGCCGTAGACCACGTGGACGCCGGCCCGCTCCAGCTGTTTGGCCCAGGCGACGTTGGCAGCCTCGTCGCCGCGGGCCTTCAGCTCGACCAGGGCCGCCACCTGGGTGCCCCGCTCGGCGGCGCGGATCAGGTCCTTCACGATGGGGCTGTCCCCCGAGGTGCGATACAGGGTCTGCTTGATCGCCAGGACCTTGGGGTCCCGCGACGCCTGCTTGATGAACGCCTCCACCGAAGTGGCGAAGCTGTCGTAGGGGTGGTGGAGCAATATGTCGCCCTGACGGATGGCGGCGAAGATGTCGACCGCCGCCTCGTCGGGGCTGGCCAGGCGCGGTGGCGTCACCGGCGTGAACGGTTCGTCCTTCAAATCGGGGCGGTCGACGCCGTGGACCGCCCACAGCCCCGAGAGGTCGAGGGGGCCGTTGATGACGTAGACGTCGTCGTCGGCCAGGTCGAGTTCCCGGCACAACAGCTGTCGGATCTCGTCGCTCATAGCCTCGTCGGTCTCCAGGCGGACCGCCCGCCCGAAGCGCCGGCGGCGTAGCTCCATCTCGACCGCTTCCAGCAGATCGTCGGCCTCGTCCTCCTCCAGGGTCAGGTCGGCATTGCGGGTGACCCGGAAGGCGTGATGGCTCTCGATGTTCATCCCCGGGAACAGCGCCGACAGGTGGGCGGAGATGACGTGGTCGAGAGGGACGTAGCGTTCGCCGTCGGGGGTCACCACGAAGCCCGGCAGCAGCGGCGGCACCTTGACCCGGGCGAAACGGCGCTCCCCTGAGACCGGGTCGCCCACGATCACGGCCAGGTTGAGCGAGAGGTTGGAGATGTAGGGGAACGGGTGGCCGGGGTCGACCGCCAGCGGGGTGAGCACCGGGAAGATCCGCTCCTCGAAGACCTCCTCGATGTAGGCCCGGTCCTCGTCCTGCAAGGAGTCCCAGCTGGAGAGGCGGATGCCGTGGTCGTCCAACTCCGGGACGACCTGGTCGACGAAGGCCCGGACCCGTCGTTCGACCAGGCACCGGGTCTCGCGGCGGATGGCGCGGAGTTGATCGCCGGGCGAGAGGCAGGCGGGGTCGGTACCGGTCAAGCCGGCGGCCAACTGGTCCTTCAAGCCGGCCACGCGTACTTCGAAGAACTCGTCCAGGAGCCCCTGGAAGATGGCCAGGAACTTGGCCCGTTCGAGGAGCGGGACCGACGTGTCCTCGGCGATGGCGAGGACCCGGCTGAAGTAGTCGAGGGTCGACAGTTCCCGGTTGATGTAGCGCAGCGCCTGGTCCTCGGGGGTGGCGGGCGGAGGCAGGGTTACCGTCGACGCTTGCGGATCTGGGGCCACGCCGACACCGAGGCGAGCCGCGGAGGCGGCGGCTTCGGCTATCGCCAGAGTCTCCGCCGGGGCGTCGACCGGGTCGCCGGCGTGGGTCGTCGCCATGGTTGGCAAAGTAGTCCTATCAGGCCGGCCCGCGAGCGGGGCCACCCGGCGACCTACTCGGCGATTTCCTCCTCGGGGAGACCGAGGTCCCATTCGAGGAGGAGATTTTCGCGCTCGGCGTCGCGAACGACTCGCTCCCGATTGCGCCGGAACTGGGGGTCGTGCGGGGGCAACAACACCAATCGGGCCAGGGCCCGCTGGCGGAAGTCCTCGATCAGATTGCGATCGCCGAAATCGGAGTCGACCCGCCAGTGGGGCGCCACCGGGCCCAAATACAGGATCCGAACGCTGCCCCGGGGGGGTTGGGCCTGCTCTTCGACGCGCTGCGGCTCTGACATCGAATGCCAGATTATCGGCGCAGGCGCCTCGGGCGGCCGCTGCGGTCGGTTTGTTCGTTGACTACGGAGTTTCGATGGCCGGACGGACCGGCGCCGTCTGGGGGGCCGAGGGAACTTTCGGAGGGGCTGGGGCGTCTATGAGGCGTGATGATGAGACTGCGGGCTCGGGGAGCGGTTCGGGAAGTACGGGGTAAACGCGATCTGACGGGGTACTAGAAGACGGTGTATCCGCCATGGGAACTGGATCGGGGGTCCGGACAAAGAACACCTGGGCAGTACCATCGCCCTGCGCCGGGCGAGGTCGTCGGGTCGATTCGTCCGTGGAACCGTCGACCGGCATACTGGTTCGCGCGTCGGTCGAGGAAGACTCAACCCGTAGCGCTCATGAAGTTATCTGCCGCCTCAGCGGTTTATTCGATCCAAAGTTGCCGTTCCGCCCGTAATGCAACCCAGGAAGGGGAATGAAGATTCTTCGAAACAACCCCAAATGGGCGTCCATCGTTGCTGATTGGGCGCACGGAGGTGGAATGGACACGTCATGGATGCAGAAGGGCAAGTGCCGGGAACTACCCCCGGAGACGTTCTTCCCGAGCGACGGTGTGGGTGTCGAGATCGCCCGCCGTATCTGCGTCGACTGCCCGGTGAAGGAGGCCTGCCTCGAGTACGCCCTCTACAACCGCATCGAGCATGGCGTGTGGGGCGGTGCCTCGGAACGGGAGCGCCGCCGCATCGCCCGACGCCGGCGCGGCGTCGCGGCCCCGGTCAACTCCTCCACCACCACATCGGCCGAGGCCAGTAACCACCCCCGCGAGCACGCCCGGCGACATCCGCCGGGCTGCTCCAGAAGATCAGTTGCCTACGCCGGCGCAGCCGCGGGGGCCGCTCAGTTGGCGGTCGGCTTCTGCGACTCGCGGCGGGCCTTGGCCTCACGCTCAGCGATGAGGGCGTCAAGATCGGCCTTGCTCATGGTGATCTTGTCGTCGGCCGGCGTGGCGGCCGCCCTGGTGGCGTTGGCCTCCTCGGCCTTGGCCTCATCTTGAGCCTCACGTTGCGCCTTCTTGAACTCCTTGTTGGCTTCACCGAGGCTGCGGGCATACTTGGGGAGCTTGGGAGCCCCGACTAGCAAAACGATCGCCAGGACGATCACGATTATAATTTCTGGCGAAAAAATCTCTGCTGTGATCATGGTTCTCCAGAGTAGTGGTCTGAAGCTTGTACGTCGCCGTCGGCGCCACCGGATGCTCCTGGCGCGGGTATGACACCGATGCTGGAATGCGTCGTCAACATCAGCGAGGGCCGGCGGGTGGAACTCCTCGAAGAGTTGGCCACCGCCACCGGGCCCCTGCTACTGGACCGGCACCGGGACGAACACCACAATCGGAGCGTTTTCACCGTAGCCGGGCCCGCGGAGCCGGTCGCCGCCGCGGTGCGGGCCCTGGCCCGGGCAACGGTGGGCCGACTCGATCTGCGGACCCATCAGGGGGTCCATCCCCGTATCGGGGTCCTCGACGTGGTGCCGTGGGTTGCCCTGACCGGTTGGCCCCTCGATCCGGGACCGCTGGCGGGCGCGGTCGAGGCTCGGGATGACTTTGCCCGATGGGCGGGGGACGTGCTCGATGTTCCCTGCTTCCTGTACGGCACCGGTAGATCGCTACCCGAGATCCGGCGGGAAGCCTGGACCACGCTGGCCCCCGACAGCGGACCCCTTTTTCCCCACCCAACTGCAGGGGCGTCGGCGGTGGGAGCCCGCCCGGTCATCCTGGCCTACAACCTGTGGCTGGCCGAGCCCGACCTGGACCTGGCCCGGCGCCTGGCGGCCCATCTCAGGGGACCCGCGGTGCGGGCTCTCGGGCTCCCCGTCGGCGACGCCGTCCAGGTCTCCTGCAATCTCATCGACCCGCAGGTGGTCGGGCCGGCCGCCGTCTTTGATGCCGTTGCCGGCCAAACCGGCGTGGCGCGGGCGGAACTGGTGGGCCTGCTGCCGGCCCGGGTGCTCGAGGCCATCCCCAAGCACCGGTGGCCGGAACTCGACCTCGGCCGCTCACGAACGATCGAGGCCCGCCTCGAGCAGGCGGGCCTCGACGGGGGAAGATAGGGGGGCGACCGACGGGTGGGGGATCGCAAGAGGGGGGACCGACGGGTGCCCCGCCCGCACCGATGAGGGCGGGGCACCGAGCCGGTCGATCTCAGGAGGCCGATGCACCGTCCACCCGGCGCTCCATGGCCCGGCGGCGCCGGATACGGCGGCGTTCCCGCTCGCTCAAGCCACCCCAGATCCCGAATTTCTCGCCGTTGGCCAGGGCGTACTCGAGGCAGTCCTCACGGACCACGCAACCCCGGCACACTTCTTTGGCCTCGCGGGTGGACGCGCCTCGTTCCGGGAAAAACAGGTCGGGGTCGACACCCATGCAGTTGGCGTTGCGTTGCCACGGCTTGGGCGGCCGCTGAAGCAATTCGAACAGGCGATCCATCGGTGGTCTCCCTCTGTTGCACCGAGTGAAGTGACGCTCTGCCATGACATCCCTGCCGTGACATCTCTGTAACTACACGGTTGTGATCTTGGCGCAGTTCATAGTCCCGGCGCAAGGGGTATCCATGAATTTTCCTGTAGGACGTGCTATGCGGCGGTGGGAGGTTCTGTGGTAATCGAGGCGGTGCGGGGCGACATCACCAAGCAGCGGGTGGACGCCATCGTCAACGCCGCCAACCAGGGTTTGGCCGGCGGTGGTGGTGTGGACGGCGCCATTCACCGGGCTGCGGGACGGGCGCAGCTACAGGAGGCGTGCCAGCGGCTCGGCGGTTGCCCCACCGGCGACGCCAAGGCGACGCCCGGTTTCGACCTGCCCGCCCAGTGGATCATCCATGCGGTGGGGCCCCGGTGGCGGGGCGGCGGCCATGGCGAGGAGGAGTTGCTGGCGTCGTGTTACCGGCGCTCGCTTTTCGTGGCGGCCGAGCTCGGGGCGCGCAGCATCGCCTTCCCGGCCATTTCGACGGGGATCTACGGGTATCCGGCGGCTGCGGCCGCCGCGGTCGCCGTCTCCACCATCGGCTCGGTGCTGGCGTCGACGCCACTTGGGATCGAGTTGGTCCGCCTGGTCGCCTTCGACGACACGACCTACCAGCGGTATCAGGAGCTGCTGGCGGAGCGGTAACGGGGGCCCGAGGGCGCAGACAGCCGGCCGGCCGTTTGTCCCCTCGCCCGACTCCACCCTGTCCAGCCCCCACGGTGAGGCCGGAGGCGGCTAACCGGCTTCGAGCGCCTGGCCCCCCACCAGCAGGCCCTTGAGGATCCCCTCCGACTCCTCAGTCACCAGCGCGATGACCTCGTCGCCGCAGTACAGGACCGTGTCGCCGTGAGGTACAACCACCCGCTGGTCACGCACCACCGCCACGATGGTCGCGTCGCGGGGCATTTCCATCTGGACCAGCGACATTCCCCGGGCGGGCGAGTCGTCGGCGAGGGTCACCTCGACCAGGCGGGCGTCGCCTTGGGCCAGCTGCAGGATTCGCACCAGCGTCCCGACCGATACCGCCTCCTCCACCAAGGCGGTCAACATCTGCGGCGTGGACACCGACACGTCCACGCCCCACGTCTCGTTGAACAGCCACTGGTTCTTCGGATGGTTGACCCGGGCGACCACCCGGGGCACCGCGAACTCCATCTTGGCCAGCAGCGACACCACCAGGTTGTCCTCGTCATCGCCGGTGGCGGCCACCACCACGTCGGCGTTGGCCAGCCCGGCCCGCTGCAGGGTGCTGACCTCGCAGGCGTCGCCCTCGAACCAGACGATGTCGATGGTGTGGCGCAACCGGGCCACCAGGGCGCTGTCCTGCTCGATGATCAGCACCTCGTGGCCCGCCTCGTGGAGGTCCGAGGCGATCGACGTGCCCACGTTGCCGGCTCCTGCAATCGCGACCTTCATCAGTGTCCCCCTGCCCCGGCCGAACCAGACGCTGCGGACCCCCCCGAGGAAGGGCCGCCGCTGTCAACGCCGGGCGGCTTGAGCCGGCTCTCCAACTCCTCGGTCGCGCCCGTGCGCACCGCCATCAGCAGCACGTCGCCGACCTGGCCCACCAGCTCCGGGACCGCCATCTTGGCCTGGCCCGCCCGGCTCACGAGCACGGGCCGGAACCGGTCTCCCTCCATCAGGCCCCCAATGCGCTTTCCGACCCATCCGTCGGGCAGAGTGACCTCCAAGAAGTCGATCTCGCCGGTGGCATCGGTGTACTCGATGATCGCCTTGTCGGGGAACAAGCGGCGCACCACCTGGTCGGTCGTCCAGGTCACCGTGGCCACCGTCGGAATGCCGAGCCGCTGATAGATCAGGGCCCGCCTCGGGTCGTATATCCGGGCGACCACGTTGGGGATCTGGAACGTCTCCCGGGCGATGCGGGCCGTCAAGATGTTGGAGTTGTCGCCGCTGGTCACCGCGGCCAGCGCCCCGGCCCGCTCGACGCCGGCCGCGGCCAGGTCGTCACGGTCGAAACCGAACCCGACCACCGTCTGACCGGGCCAATCCTCGGGCAGCCGGCGAAAGGCGCGGGCATTCTTGTCGATGACGGCGACGCCATGGCCGTCGGTCTGGAGGCGAACTGCCAGTTCCGAGCCCACTCGTCCGCATCCCACCACGATCACATGCATCGGGCAGAAGCCTGGCACATCACCAAGGGGTCCACGTTAAGGGAGCGTCAATAAGAGACGTACGCTCTCCGGGTGACGATCGAACCGGCCCGCTCGCAACCTGGCGCCCGCCCGCAGGGCCCTGCCCCCAAGCGGCTGCCCCAGTCGGTCGACGTTCCCGAAAGCCTGAAATACCGGATCAAGTCCCGGCTCCTCGGCCCCCCGCTGGCCACCGAGCGCCTGGCCCACGAGCGGCTCGGAATCCCGACCGCCCTCGCCGTTTTCTCCTCGGACTGCATCTCCTCCTCGGCGTACGCCACCGAGCAGATCCTGGTCCGGCTCATCCCGGTCATCGGAGTCCTCGCCTTCAGCCTGGTGGTGCCCATCACGGTGGCCCTGCTGGTGGTGCTCTTCTTCCTGATCCTTTCCTACCGGGAGACGATCAAGGCGTACCCGACCGCCGGCGGCGCCTACATGGTGACCCGGGACAATTTCGGCCTGCTCCCGGCCCAGGTGGCTGGCGTCGCCCTGCTCACCGACTACATCCTCACGGTCGCGGTGTCCGTGGCGGCGGGTACCGACGCCCTGACCTCGGCCGTCGCCAGCCTGACCCCCTACCACGTCCTCATTTCCCTGTTCTTCGTGCTCCTGATCGCCTTCGTGAACCTCCGGGGCGTAAAAGAATCCGGCAAGTTGTTCGCGGCCCCGACCTATTTCTTCATCGTCATGATGGGCCTGATGCTGATCGTGGGCGGCGTCCGGGCTTTGCGCGGCGGAATCCATGCCCAGGACATTCACCACCTCAAAGGCGCCATTCCCATCGGCGTGCACGGCGGATTGAGCCAGGGCCTGCTGTTCGGGGCCACCTTGTGGCTGGTGCTCAAGGCGTTCGCCTCAGGCGGCGCCGCGGTGACCGGAGTCGAGGCCATCTCCAATGGCGTGACCGCCTTCCGACGGCCCGAGTGGCTGAACGCCCGCCGCACCCTGTTCATCATGGGCGGCATCCTCGCCACCTTGTTCCTAGGGCTGTCAATCCTGTCGACCCAGGTCCACCCCATCCCCTACATCTCGGGCACGCCCACCGTGATCTCCCAGGTGGGCAAGGGGATATTCGGCGGCGGTCCCATCGGTAACTCTCTCTTCTACATGTTGCAGGTGGGGACCCTGCTGATCTTGGTACTAGCCGCCAACACCAGTTTCGCCGACTTCCCGCGGCTGGCCAGCTTCCATGCCGGCGACAACTTCATGCCCCGGCAGCTGACCAAGCGGGGCCATCGCCTGGTCTTCTCCAACGGCATCATCTCGCTGGGGGTCGCCTCTTCCATCCTCCTTCTGGCCACCGGGGCCAAGGTTGACCGGCTGATCCCGCTCTACGCCATCGGGGTGTTCACCAGCTTCACCATGAGCCAGGCGGGCATGGCCAAGCACCACATCACCCACAAGGAACCCCACTGGCGCAAGGGTCTGTTCGTCAACGGCACCGGCGCCGTGCTCTCGCTGATCGTCGACATCATCATCCTGCTGACCAAGTTCACCGCCGGGGCGTGGGTGATCTGCCTACTGATCCCGATCATGGTCTACGGACTTACCCGGCTCAATAAGGAATATGAGGCCGAGGCGGTGGAGCTGGCCGAGGACGCCCCGCGGGCCGCCGAGGCGCCCATCCTGCGCCGCCACGCCGTGTTCGTGCTCATCGAGAATCTCGACCTGGCTTCGGCCCGGGCCATCCAATATGCCCGGACGTTGGATCCCGACGAGTTGCGGGCCGTCCACTTCGTGCTGGACCGCGAGCACGCCGACAACCTGATCAAGGAGTGGGGCCGGCTGGGATTGTCCCGGTTGCCGCTGGAGCTGATCGACGTTCCCGACCGGCGCATCACCAGGGTGGCGGTCGAACTGTGCGCCGAGACCCTGATGGACGGGGAAACCGAGGTCACCTTGCTCCTCCCCCGCCGGGCCTACACCCGGGCCTGGCACCGGCTGCTGCACGACAAGACCGCCGATGCCATCGCCGCCGCGTGCGGGGTCCTGCCCCACGCCAATGTGACATTCGTGCCCTACCACCTCGGCCAGGCGGCCCGGCAACGGGAACTGCTGGAAGCGTTCGGGGACCTCCACGGCGACGACAAGGGGTCGCGGAGATCAGGCGGCCGGCGAGGCGCCAAGAAGGACGGCAAGACGCTGGCCGTGGTCCCCGAGGCGCCGATCGTGGCTGCCGAAGAGGTCCCCGAAGGCGTCATCCCCATCGGCGAGGTCGCCTACCGCCAGCGGGCCCGGGTGGCGGGCCGCATCAAGTCCCAGCGAGTGCAGCCGTGGGCCGGCATCGCCACCTTGGAGTGCGTGATCGTCGACGGAACGGGTGGCCTCAACCTGGTGTTCCTGGGCCGCAAATACGTCGCCGGGTTGGCCCCCGGGGTGCGACTGGTGGCGGAGGGCACCGTCGGCGACCACGGCGGCAAGCTGGCCATCCTCAACCCGCTCTACCGGATCCTTCCGGAGCCCGATCACGAGGCCCCCCCGGCCCACCACTGAGCCGGGGGCTGACGGTGCGACACGGCTCCCGCGGCTTGGCTGCGATGCGGCCCCCGCGGCTCAACCGACCCCGAGGCCGTTGGACGTGATCAGGGCCGCCCCGACCTGGTCGGCCATGGCCACCGCCACGAGACGCCGGTCCCAGGACACGGGTATGCCCGGCGAGGGCACCATCACGAAGCGACCCATCGGAATACCCCGCCCGTGCACGATCAGGTCGACCTCCTTGCCCGGGAGGCCCATCCGGCTCACGCCCCAACGGAGCCCGGCCATCATGACCTCACCGTCGCGCTCCATGCGGGGCCGGGGCCGAGTGGCGAAATCGCTGCAATAGCTGCATCCCTTCAGAAAGAGCAGGTCCCGCAGCTCGTTGCGGACCGCCGTGATCACCTCGTCGGCGCTCTCGCCGCCCGAGACCAGTTCCGCCACCGCGTGCATCCGGGCGATGTCGGAGCCGAACTGGTCGGCGTCGATCCGGTGGCGGGTACTGCGACTCGACAGTTCGCCGACGATGAGCCCGACCCCCAGCAGCAGGACCGCGGTCTCGATATCGCCTCGCTGGGTGATGGTGAACGACTGGTACGGCTTGGTGTGGAAGAAATCGAAGCTCAAGGTGGCCATGACGGCGGCCGTCAACCCGGCCGTCCGACCTCCGGTCGCAGCCACCGCCACCACGACTGCCACCAGGATCAGGGCGATATTGGTGTTGTCCACCCGGTCGCGGAAGGGGACCAGAGCCGCCGCCCCGCCCACCGGCAGCAGCAGGGCGGCCAGTAACGCCAGCCGGTTCCACCAGGCGTTCCTCATGGTGGGTGTCACAGTATCGACCGGGTTCGGTGAGCGCCCCCTAGACTCCAGCGGTGACTGATCGGGGCTCCAATGGCCGGCTGGTCGTGGGCTTCGACCTCGACATGACGCTGATCGACTCCCGCCGCAGCGTGGGCGCCGCCATGACCGCCCTGGCCACCGAGACCGGCGCGCCCATAGACGTCGAGTCCATCACCTCCAGCCTGGGACCGCCCCTCGAGATCGCGCTCGCCCCGTGGTTCACGGGCGACGACCTGGCGGCCGCCGTGATCCGTTTCCGCCACTTTCACGGGGAGCTTCTCCACCTGACCGGGCCCATGCCGGGGGCGGCGGCGGCGGTGGGCGCGGTGCACGACCGCGGCGGGCGGGTGATCATCGTGACCGCCAAGTTCGAACCCCACGCCTGGACCAGCCTGGCCGCGGTCGGCATCGCGGTCGACGTGGTCGTCGGGTGGCGCTTCGGGGTGGCCAAAGGCGAGGCGTTGCGAGCACACCACGCCCAGATCTATGTGGGCGACCACCTGGCCGACGTCGCCGCCGCCCAGGCGGCGGGAGTCCTCTCGGTGAGCGTGGCCACCGGCTCGGCGTCGCCCGCCGACTTGCGGGCGGCGGGCACCGACGTGGTGCTGCCCGACCTGCTGGCGTTTCCCGCCTGGCTGGCGGAGTTGGCTGAAAGAACGCCCGCCAGATGACCGAGATGACCGGGTGAGCGAAATGGCCGAGATGAACCGCCGCCTCGTCCTGGCCCAGCGCCCCACCGGCATGGTCGACGAGTCGACGGTCCGCCTGGAGCGGGCCCCGGTTCCCGAACCGGGGCCGGGCCAGGCACTGGTCCGGGTCCGGTACCTCTCCATCGACCCGACCATCCGGACGTGGATGAACGACGCGGCCGGTTACCTCCCGCCGATTGACATCGGCGCTCCCATTCGCAGTGCCGGCATCGGGGAGGTGGTCACCAGCCACACGGCGCGCTTCGGTGTCGGCGAGCTGGTCTTCGGGATGCTCGGCTGGCAGGACTACGCCCTGGTGGGCGACGGAGCGGTCGAGGCCCAGATCCTGCCGCCTGGCATCGACCCCCCCACCGCACTGAACATCTTCGGCATCACCGGGATGACCGCCTATTTCGGCCTGCTCGAGGTCGGGGGTTTGATGGGGGGCGATACCGTCGTCGTTTCCGGCGCTGCGGGCGCCACCGGCTCGGTCGTGGGCCAGATCGCCCGGATCAAAGGAGCCGGCAAGGTTGTCGGCATCGCAGGATCGGATGACAAATGCGCCTGGTTGCTCGACGAGTTGGGCTTCGACGGGGCGGTCAACTACCACACCGATGATGTCCGGGGGCGGCTCCGCGATCTGTGCCCGGGCGGTATCGATCTGTACTTCGACAATGTGGGCGGTGAGCTCCTGGACATCAGCCTCGGTCAGTTGGCGCTGCGGGGCCGGGTGGTCCTCTGTGGCGCCATCTCCACCTACAACAACCCGGGCCGGGCCGCGGGGCCGTCGAACTACCGGAACCTGATCACCCGCCGGGGACGCATGGAAGGTTTCATCATCCTCGACTTCGCTCCCCGCTTCGCCGAGGCGCAGGCAGCCCTGGCCAGCTGGGCGTTCGAGGGCAAACTCAAACACCGGGAGCAGCTGGTGGACGGCCTGGAACGAGCGCCCGAAGGTCTGAACATGCTGTTCACCGGGGCCAACACCGGCAAGGTCGTCGTCCGCCTATGACACCTGGTGGGCTCTAGCTTTTGGAGCCATTTGGCTCTATTATTACGAGTATGAATCCCTTCCGGTACTCCTCCCCGGTCGGCGGCGGCGATCTCATCGACAGAGACGACGAGGCGAAAACCCTTATGGAGTCGGCGGCCCAGGGCAACAACACCCGGCTGGTCGCCCCCCGCCGGTACGGCAAGACCTCGCTCCTGCGTCGGGTCCTGGACGACGCCGAGGGATTCGGGTGGCTCGGCGTGTACGTCGACTTCTTCGGCGTGGTGTCGCTGGGCGATGTCGGGGAACGCATCGAGCGGGCCTACACCCAGGCCCTCCATGGGCGGACGGCCCGCTGGTGGGAGGGTCTGCGCCGGACGCTACGCCCCAACATCCGCATCGGCGTGCCGGGCGCCACCCTCGGCGCCGATATCGCCGACCAGGCGGCCGCCTCGCTGCTCGACCGCCTGGCCCTCCCGAAGGCGGTGGCGGAGCGGACCGATTCCCGGGTGCTGGTCGTGTTCGACGAGTTCCAGGCGGTGCTCACGGCGCATGACAACGTGGATGCCATCATCCGGTCCGAGATCCAGCACCACTCGGACGCGGCCAGTTACATCTTCGCCGGCTCCCAGGTCGGGATGATGCAACAGCTGTTCGCCGACCGCCGCCGGGCGTTCTATGCCCAGGCTCGACCGCTGACGCTGCCCCCGCTTCCGCCAGGGCCAACCGCCGACTACCTGGCCCAGCGCTTTGAGTCCACCGGGCGTCAGATCGGTGCCGCCCTGGGTTTGTTGCTGGACGCGGCAGCCGGTCACCCGCAGCGGACCATGCTCGTGGCCCACCACGTCTGGGAGCGCACCGGGCGGGGCGCCAGTGCCGACGAGGCGACCTTCGCGGACGGGTTGGCGGCCGCCATGGCCGAACTGGGCGAGGAGTTTGTGGTCGCCTGGACGGCGCAGAGCGCCAGCGAGCGCAAGCTGCTGGTGGCGCTGGCGGCCGGCCAGTCGCCCTACGCCAGGAGCGGCAACACCTCGCGCGGCGGCGCCGTCCAGCACACGCTCAACCGGCTCGTGGCCTCGGGCGAGATCGTCCGAGACCCGGCCACGGCCAATGGCTGGCGGATCGTCGACCCCTTGTTCGCGGCCTGGCTCCGGGAGGGCCGTCCCAGCTGATGGCCGCCCTAAGCCCTGTCGGCGGGCGAGGAGGACCGTCCCCGCGAGCGGCGACTCAGGGAGCGGCTTGGCCGGGCGTGGCTTCCTCGCCCGCCCCAGTCCCGGGCCCGGCCGCCGCCTCGGGGGCGGCCGCCATCTCGGGCTTGGCCGCAGGCTCGGGCTTGGCCGCAGGCTCGGGCTGGGCCGCAGGCTCGGCGGGCGGCGCGGCCGCGGTCTCGGGCTGGGCCGCAGGCTCGGCGGGCGGCGCGGACGCGGGAGCCGCGGAAGAAGCGGTCGCGGCCGGCGGCGCCGCGGTGGCCCCGGTGGGCAGGATCGCGAGCCCTTCGCCCTCGAGACCCTGCAGGTCGGCGACCAGTCGCCGGGTGTCGGCGTCGGCGTCCGCAAGAGGGCGGCCCGTGCGCTCGGCGAAGAAAATTCGTCCGAGCTCGGCCAGAAGATCGTCGGCCTTGCGCTTGCCCTGCACCTCTTCGACTTTGTCGCCGACCTTGACCTTGAGGTCCTGGGCCTGCACCTTGGCCTTCTCGGCCTGTTCCTTCACCTTGTCCAAGAATCCCATCGGTTCCTCCTCTGGAGAGCTGGGCTGACCCTACGGCCTCTGCGACCCGAGTCGTTCGGTCCGGCAGCGAAGCAGGCCGGGCCCCTCAAATGTCCCCACAACGAACCAAGTCGATCCGCTCCCAGCCAGGATCGGGGTCTGACCGGTGGCGTCGCCCAGGCGATCCCGCCACTCGGCCAACCGGGGCTCCACGGCCAGGGCGGCGGGCTCCAGGTCGTTGGGCCCCCCGGCGGTCGGTCCCCCGAGCTCGTCCCATGCCCGGTAGACGGCGGGAGTGGACATGAACAGCGGTGGGGTCAACAAGGTGTACTCCCGCTCCTCGAACGGCAACGGGGCGACCATCTCGCCGACCCCCCGCACCCGGGCCCGGCCGCCCACCAGGCAGAACGGCACGTCGGCCCCAAGGGCCGCGGCCACCGCGAGGTCCCCCACCCCGGCCCAGCGCAGCACCGCCGCCGCGTCTGCGGAACCACCCCCGAGGCCGGCGCCCATCGGGATGTGTTTGTGCAGCCGGACCTCGGCGGTGCGGCCCACCGCCCGAAGCGCCCGGCGCACCAGGTTGGTGTCGTCGGTTGCCAGCCCGGCGCCGCCCACGATCTCCAGACCGTCCCCCGGCCGGAACTCCAGTTCGTCGGCCAGGTCAATGGTCACCATCTCCGCATCGAGCAGGTGGTACCCGTCGTTTCTCACCCCGGTGACACGGAGGCTCGTCGTCAACTTGGCCAGGGCCCTCTGGACGCTGACGGGGGGACTCGGCACCGCCATGAGTATCCCGCGGGCGACCGGCGGAGGATTCATGAACCGGTCCCGAACCACCCCGGGTGTCACCGCACCGGCCACGCCCGCGCCGGGGCGGCTGCGTCGACCAGCAGCTAGTACGCCGAGCGGTCCCCCCGGCCCGTCGAGCCTCAGGCCGAGCGGTCCCCCCGGTCCCGTCGGGCCCGGGCCGCCCCCCTCTGGGCCCGCTTCTGCTCGATGAAGTCGACCAGGACGTAGTCCCCGAGGTTTTCCGGGGTCGTGAACATCGCCCGACCCCGGTTCAGCCGGGTCAGGCGCTCCACGAAATCCTTCAAGTAACCGGTGGCGTCCAGCATGAAGGTGTTGATCGTGATCCCTTCACGGGTGCACCGGGCCACTTCAGTGAGCGTCGCCTCCACCGTCTCGCGAACTGGCGGATAGTGGAAGAACACCTCAGGTCCCCCGCCGATCAGATGCGCGGTCGGCTCGCCGTCGGTGATCATGATGATCTGCTTGGTCCCGGTCTGCTTGGCCAGCATCTTCCGGCTGAGCAGGAACCCGTGCTGCATGTTCGTCCCGTAGACGAAGTCCCACGACACCTCGGGCAGTTGTGACGCCTTCAACTCCCGCGCCACCTCGCTGAACCCCACGATCCCGAGATAATCCCGGGGGTACTGGATCGAGATCAGCGTGTGCAAGGCCATTGCCACCTTCTTGGCGGCCAGGAAGTTGTCCCGCATCGGCATGGAAAGCGACAGGTCCAGCATCAGCACGGTCGAGGTCCGGGTCAGCGTCTCGGTCCGCTCCACCTCGAAGTCATCGGGCGCCAGCCGCACCGGGGACCCCCCGCCCGAGCGGGCCACGGCGTTGCGCACGGTGCGCTCGATGTGCAGGTTGAACGGGTCCCCGAACTCGTAGGCCTTGGTCTCATAGGCCCGCTCGTGGCCGATGCCGGCGTGGTCCACCTGGTGGCGGCCGGTGCGATCCTTGGCCAAACGGGCGAACAGGTCCCGCAGCGCGTTCTGGCCGATCCGCCGCATCCCCTGAGCCGTCAGCTCCAGGCGGCCCTCCCGCTGCTCGATCAGGCCCGCCTCCTCCAGCATCTTGGCCAGCTCCGCCAACCGTTCCAGGGACCGGGCCCCGTCGTCGCCCAAAATGTCCCGGGCCGGCTCGATGTCGGCATCGGCCAGCGCCCCGGGGCTGGTGGCGGTCGACAGCAGCTGCTCCAGTTGGTCCATCTCTCCTAGGCGGTTCATGACCGACGCCGCCTCGGCCATGCCCAGGGGATCCTGGCCGGTGAAGCCGTAGCCACCTTTGTCCCACCCGGCACCAGGGAACGCCTGGCGCAGGTTGGCCCCCAGCCGGTCGACTTGCCAGCGCAGGTCCATGTCGTCCAGCAGGGCATCGGCCAGGCCCTGCAGCTGGGCCCGCTGCTCGGGCGTCATGGAGTTGAGCAGGTTCTGCATGGCCGCCATCTGCTGGGCCAGCTGCTCCAGCAGCTCATCCAGCGTCGCCGGCGAATCGGGGAAGAAGTCCCCGAACTGCTCCATGAACTGCCCGAACGCCTCGGTCGTGTCCTGGCCCCGCTGGCGCATCTCGAGCAGGCCGTTCAGGGCGTTGAACATGTCCTTCATACGCTGCAGCCGCTCAGGGGACGTATCCGACATGGCCCCCGCCATCTGGTTGAAGTAGCTCTGCATCAGTTGCTGGCGGAGTCGGTCGAGGAGGTCGTCGAAGCGTTCCCGGGCCTCCGATGACGTCCAGTCGTACTCCTGCAGCTCCCTCACCTGGCCCGCCAAGTCGGGTGGCAACAGATCCAGCCGCGTCCGGCGTTCGGCCGCCACCTCGTCGGTGATCTCCTGGCGGCGCTGGTCGCGGGACTGGCGGGCCTCCTCCTGGAGCGCGTCGATCCCCGATCGCTCCATCCCGACCACCTCACGCAGCCGTTCCGCGATGTCGTCGTAGACCCCGCCCAGGTCGTAGCGCTCCAACTCGTCGCGACGGCGCCGCCGCAGCCGTTCCAGGAGCTCCCGCATGCCCGCCACCCGCTCCCCATTACGGTCCCGGAAACCCTGCTGCATCATGCGCCGCAGCGCCTGATTCAGGTCGCCGTGATACAGCAGGTCATCGGTGATCTCCGACAGAACGTCGGTGGCGTCGAACTCGAAGCCGACCTGGCTGCCATCCCAGCGGGAGTACTCGAAGCGGCCCATCGGGGCGACACTACCGAGTATCGCGAGTATCGTCGCCCCTCGTGCCCGCCCCGGCCTCGTAACCATGGTGACCGGCCAACCGACGCTCCTGCAGCTCCAGGACACCCTCTACCAGTCCAAGAACCCCACCCGGCGCTGGATCCACACCCGGCGCCGGGAGATGATCGAGGGGCTGCTCACCTCGGCGGCCGGACCCGGCGTGGCCCGGGCCCTCGAGATCGGCCCCGGCTCGGGCGTGTACCTCTCCCACCTGGCCCAGCTGGCCGAGGAGGTGGTCGTCACCGACATCGAGCCGTCGTTCCTCGACCGGGCCCGGGAACAGTTGAAAGGCCGGCCCACCGCCCGCTTCGTCGTCGACGACATCACCCGCACCCAGCTCCCGGCCGTCTCCTTCGACCTCGTCTTGTGCTCCGAGGTGCTCGAACACATCGCCGACTGGCAGGCCGCCCTGGCTTCCATGGCCCGGCTGTTGCGGCCCGGCGGCGCCCTGGTGCTGTCGACGCCCCAGCCCCGCAGCCCCCTGGAGCTGCTGGGCAAGGTGGCGTTCCGGCCCGGCGTCATCGGGGTGGTGCGGGCCATCTACCGCGAGCCCATCCTGGAGACCGGCCACATCAGCCTGGTTTCCGCCACCACCCTGGCCCGGGAACTGGCCGCCCACGGCCTGCGAACCGAGCGGCGGGCGTGGACCGGCGCCTACGTCCCGGTGGTGGCCGAGATCGGCGGCCGCGCCGCCCTGCGCCTCGAACAGCGCCTCGAGCGATGGCTGCAGCTCCGGCCCCTCCGCCCCCTCCTCTGGACCCAATATGTCGTTGCCCGGCGATGACCCGAGGGGCGTGTCGCTGGTCGTTCCTCTCCGCAACGAGGAACTGCGACTCGGCCCCTTCGCCCAAGCGGTAGCGCCGTGGTTGGGCCGGCCCCTCGGATCGGGCCTGGTGCTCACCGAGGTGGTGCTCGTCGACGACGCCAGCACCGACAACACCGCGACCATGCTCGAGGCGTTGGCTGCCCGCACCGGTTGGACCATTGTGCCCGCCTCGACGACCAGTGGAGGAAAAGGGGATGCCGTGGCTCGGGGCGCTCGAGCCGCGTCGGCCCGGTTCCTGCTGCTGTCCGATGTCGACCTGGCAGCCCCCTTGTCAGAAGCCACCAAACTGGCGGCTGCCCTGGATGGAGGCGCCGCCATCGCCATCGGGTCCCGGGACGTTACCGGCGCCCTGGTCAGCGCTCCCAACTCCCGCAAGGTGGTGGGCCGGGCGTTCAACGCCATGGTGCGGGCCACCACCGGGCTCTCGGTGCGCGACAGCCAGTGCGGGTTCAAGTTGATGTCCGTGGACCTGGCCCGCTCACTGCTGTCGTCGCTCCTGGTCCCAGGACTGGCCTTCGACGTGGAGCTGCTGATGCGGGCCCAGCGCGACCGGCTCCAGGTCGCCGAGGTCCCCATCACCTACAACCACGGCGAAGACTCCCGGGTCCGTCCTCTCATCCACGGGGCGGCGATGGGCCGTGACGTGCTACGCCTGGCGTACCACCTGCGGGTGGTGCCCGCCCTGACCCGGCGCCGGGCCAAGGTGAAGGCGACCGCATGAGCCCGGGAGGGGGTGCGTGAGCGTCGGGAACCTCGTTCTCGCCCTCCTATGCGGGGCCGTGTTCACGGGCTGCGGGGTCGTGGTGGCCGTCTCGGTGAGACGGGCCTTCTTTTCCGAGTGGCGGGGCAGCGAAGCGGTGACCGTCGTCGTCCTGAACTGGATCTGCTGGGCCCTCGCCCTCGGCCTGCTGTTGGGCGCGGTCGGGCTCCTGCGCCGGGGCGCCCTGGTCCTCGCCGCCCTCGCCTCGGCCGGGATCGCCGCCGCCGCCCGCCGGGGGCCGGGTACCGTCCCCGCCGGGCGCGCCGCCGTGGACAGTGAAACCCGGGCCAAAGGCCAACCGGGCGAGGCGGCCGGTATGGAGGGCGGCGCTGCTGATGGAGGCGGCGCCCCGGATTCGGGGTGGCACCAGGTCATGGTGGCCGCCACCGCCCTTCTGGTGCTGCTGGTGGCGGCCATCTGGGTGGCCCGCACCGTGATCGCGGTCCGGCGGGGCATCAACGATCCGGACTCGCTGGGTTACCACCTGCCGTTCGCGACCACGTTCGTGCAGACCGGCTACGCCGATCAGCATCGGTTCGTGCTGCCGTTCCTCCCGGTGCACTTCTATCCCGCCAACGACGAACTACTGGTGGCCACGGCCCTGGCTCTCACCCATTCGGTGACGTTGGCGGCGGTGAAGAACCTGCTCTTCGGGGGCTTCATCCTGGTTGCCGCCCATGCCATCGGCAAGCCCTACCGGGCCGCTTCGGCGGCGGTGGCGGCGGCCGCGGTGGTGCTCGGCCTGCCGGTCATCGCGTTCTCCCAGCCGGGTGAGGCAGTCAACGACGCCCTTCTCGTCCTCGTCCTGCTGGGCGGCCTGGCGGTACTGGCCCACGCCCGGGACCGGCCGGCGCCGTACATCCTGGCCCTGACCAGCGCCGGGGCCGCCATCGGCATCAAGTTCTCGGCCGGCTATCCCGCCATGGGGCTGGCGGTACTGGCCCTGGCGCTGCTGTGCGCCCGGGTTCCCGCCCGCCGGCTGCGGGCCGCAGCTGCGGGCAGCCTGGGCGGCATCGCCCTGGGCGGATCGTGGTACCTCCGCAACGCCATCACCTTTGGGAACCCGGTGCCGCCGACCAGGATCGGTCTCGGACCCGTCCACCTCCGCCAGATCGCCACCGCGACCGGACCCAAGTCCCAGTCGGTCCTGACCTACTTGAAGCAGGGACGATTCCTGGCCCAGTTCCGCCACGGGCTGGCGCTCGGGCTGGGCCCGTTGGTGGCGGTGGTACTGGCGGCGTGGCTGGTGGGCGTGGTGACGGCCGCGGTATCTCACGACGGCTTCCGCCGGGGGCTCGGCATCTACGCCTTCGCCTCGGCGCTCGGATATGTCGCCACCCCCGCCAGCGCCTACGGCCTGGCGGGCCCCGGCGGCAGCATCGGTGCCTTCGTCATCAACCTCCATTACGCGGCGGCCTCCCTCGTGCTCGGGCTGATCGCATTTGCCCTCCTGCTGGCTCGGGCACGTCTGGGGGCGCTTTTTCCCATCGTTGGTGTCGTCGTGGTCGCCACTGGCATCCGGCCGGGCCAGCGCATCGCCTTCTGGTCTCCCGAGATCGGCTCCGGGGGGTTCGGCTGGCTGCTCGGGGCGGCGGTGGCGGCGGCGGTGGCGATGGGGCTGGCCAGGTGGCCTGCCGCCCGGCGGGTGGTTGTGGCCGTGGCGGCGGTCGCCGCCGTGGTCGGGGTAGCCCTGGTCGCCCGCCGCTACCCCAGCCAGGGCCGGGACCCGGTGCTGGATTGGGCGGCCCACGTTCGGGGGGCTCGGGTGGCGGCCTGGGTGCCCGACATCGCCCTGCTGTACGGGCCTGGCTCACCCAACCGGGTCGACACCTTGACGCAGCCGGCCGGCCACGCCCCGGTGCCTCTCAGCTCCTGCCCGGCGTGGATGGCCACGGTGATCGCGGGCCACTACAACTACAGCGCCGCCATCCCCCTCACCGAGTGGCACCGGTGGCTGGCGTCGGACCCGGCGTTCAAAGTGGTGGCCCAGGATCCGCTGGCGGTGGTCTTCCAGGTGGTTGGACAGCCCAAGATCAACTGCCGCTGAGGGGTCATCGGCTGCGGGGCGGCGCCAAGCCCCGCCCGCCGATCGCCCGGGTCATCCTCAACCGTCCCCGCCTCGTGGCGATCGACGAGAAATCAGCACCGGCGTCGGGGCCCGGGTCGGCCGCCGGCGGGGGCCGGCGGCACAGGCACAGGAGGGACACCCCGGCGGGAAGGTCCAGGCCGGCGTTGACCAGGCGGGCCTCGGCCACCAGGGGCAGGCGGAGGAGGCGGTTGGCGAGGGGGCCGGTCCGCTCCAGCTCGGTGGCCACGAGGGGCTGATCCCGGCGCTGGCGGGCCCAGCGGGCGACGGCAATGGGGGCCAGCAGGGCGGTGTTGAAGTAGCTGGCCCGGATCACGGTCCAGCCGGCCGAGCGGCATCGGCCGATGATCTCGGGGCGGGTGTAGCGGCGGTGATGGCCCAACTGGACGTCGCTGTCACTCCACAGCCAGCGATAGGCGGGGACGGTGATCAGCAGGTGGCCGCCCGGGCGGGTGACCCGACGTAGTTCGGCGAGGGCACCGGCATCTTCGGCGACGTGTTCCACCACGTCGGTGGCCGCCACCAGGTCGAAGGCGCCGTCTCGGAAGGGCAGGAGAGGCAGCGCCGCCACGGCCGCCGCTTGGTAGCCCCTCTGGCGGGCTTTCGCCAGGGGCCCGGCCGCGGTGTCGATGCCGATCACGGGGCCCCGAGCGTGGTAGACGCCGAGGTTGCCACCACTGCCGCAGCCGGCGTCCAGGACCAGGCCGGGCCCCGTTTCCGGCAGTGCCGCCAGGACGGCTGCGATGACGGCCCGGCGGCCGAGGAACCACCAGTGGTGGTCCTCGACGGCCTGCATCTGTTGGTAGACGCGCCGGTCCAAGGTGTTGGTCCGGGCCGCAGCGGGGACTACCGCCGGCGGCCGAGCACCCGCAGCACGTTGAGGTACACGAAGACCAGCGAGATCATGAGCATGAGGGCACCGGACCACTCGGCGGCGGCGGGCAGGTGCTGCTGTTCGCCAACTTGGACGTAGTTGAAGTCGATGAAGAGGCACATGACGGCGATAACGATGCCGATGATCCCGAATATCGCCATGCCGCTGCTGCCGCTCAGCCCGGGAACAGGAAGCCCGAACGACAGAGCCAGGCCGACGAGTAGGAAGCCGACCAAGGCGATAACGGTCATGCTGACGAACTTGTGGGTCACCTTCACCAGGCCGCTGCGGAAGACAACCAAGCTGCCGAGGAAGATGCCACCGGTGAAGATGATGGCCAGGGGGACGATCCCGGTTCCGGACGTGGTGGCGTACCAGGCGGTGATTCCGCCCAGTGCCAAGCCCTCGGCCAGGGCGTACAAGGGGGCCACGATCCTGGCCGTCTGGGGCCGGAAGATGCCCACCATGGCGAGGATGAAACCGCCGATGATGCCGCCGAAGATGAGCCCGGGGCTATTGGCGAAATAGCTGACGGTCCCGGTGATGATCGACAGGACGACGAGCAGGCCGACCTTGTCGTACACCCCGGCCGCCGTGAACGTCTTGGCGTCGGAAAGTTGCGGGTAGGTATCCGCGAAGCGGGCGAATCCTCGCTCCATGCGGGGTGAACGGTCCACGGTTTGCGTAGACATCGATGATGTGACCTTTCGGGAGTGCGCCCTCTGGACGCAAAATCCATGTTAGGCCACGGCACCCTAAAAGCGACCTGTGAGCGGCCCGGGGGGCGTGCGGTCGGCCAGCAGGCGGCGCACCTCGTCATCGCTGGTGGGCTCGAAGCGCTGGTACCACAGGCCGACGGCCCGGAACGGCTCCGGTGTCACGACGCACACCACGTCGTCGACCCCGGCCGCCGCCGACAGGTCCTCGACGGTGCCGCGCGGGGCGACGGGCACCGCCACCACCACCCGGCCGGAACGCTGGGTCCCGACCGCGGCCACGGCGGCCGCCATGGTGGCGCCGGTCGCCAAACCGTCATCGACCAGGATGACCGTCCGGCCGGTCAGGTCGGGCGGGGGGCGGCCTTGCCGGTACGCCGCCTCCCGGCGCTCCAACTCCTGGCGCTGGCGCTCGACCGCCCCCATCACCTCGTCGGGGTTCAGGCCCAGGGCCGCGACCAGCCGGTGATCGACAATGGTCACGCCTCCGGGGCCCACCGCCCCCATGGCGAGTTCGTCGTTGCCTGGTACCCCGATTTTTCGCACGACGAGGACGTCGAGGGGGGCGCCGAGGGCAGCCGCGACCCGGGCGGCCACCGGCACCCCCCCGCGGGGCAGTCCGAGCACGATCGTTCCCGGCGCCTCGGGCCAGCCGCTCGGGGGCGGCCGCCCGCTCGAGGGATCCCAGCGCTGCAGCAGGCGGCCGAGTTGGTCTCCTGCGTCCACCCGGTCCCGGAACCGACGGTCAGCTCCCATGGGGAGATGGTGCCTCCAACGGCGCCCCACCGCCAGGGGTGAGGGCGGGTCACGGGAGCACCAGGTCGGGGGGCACCGTGGCGTCCTGGATCAGCCGGTGGATGTCCTTGGCCCGGCGAGGGTTGAGGAACACGTGACGCTGGCCCACGCTGATTTTCTCGATCAACAGGCCACTGGCCACGAGACGCTCGCCGACTTCGAGGGCCAGGGCGAGCTGGTCGGCCGGGAAGCCCCGGGCCAGATAACGAAACTCGGTATGGAAGCCGCCCCACTTCCCCATCCCGTTCAAACGCTGCAGGATGCGCCGGGCCGCCCGGCGGGCCGGAGCGGAGTCATCGTGGGGCGCCGGTGCCCCGGCGCGGCCCGCCTCGGGCGCCGCGAACAGCTCCAGGACGGCGTCTTCATAGCGGTCCATGGAGGCGGGATGGGCGGGTCGGCCCCCCAGGCGGGCCACGGCCTCGGCCACCAGTAAGGGATGCGAACGCCCCGACGGCCGGCGCCGGTCCTTCATCTCGCCGAGCACGTGGCCGGGCAAGGCCACCCCGACCGCCTGCAGGCGGGATACCCCCTCCAGCTGTTCTGCGAACGCCAGGGCGGCGAGTTCCGCGTCGCCTGATTCCAGGTCGGCCGGTCCCGAGGGTAGGGCGACGGTGAGGTACGCCCCGAAGGTTCCCGCCTCGAGCGCCAGGGCCGACCACCGGGGCGCGGCTCCCGCGCCCGCGGCTTGGACCACCGCGCCGGTGGCGGCCGCCAGGAGCTGCCACCCTCGCGGTTCGACGCGGCCGGGGTCGACCCGGACCCGGGCGTCCACCGGGCAGACCGAGATCAGCCGGGAATCCCTGGTCGCGAAGCCCACCACGACGGGGTGGCGGTGGCCGGAGCGCTGGCGCGAAAGCTCGGCCGCGCCGTGGCGAAGCTCGCCCTCGAGGAGGGTTCGCAGTTGCGCCGACGCGGAGCGGGGCGCCGCCACGCCGCCCATCCGGCCCAGGACCTCATCGAGAGCCGGTGCCTCCGACACGTGGAACCCTTTCTCCCGTCTCCTGCGACCTAGGCGACAAGTCCCGGTCAGGCTGCCACGGCCAGACTCCACCGTTCCTAGACACTGTGCAGGAGTGAGGTGGCCCTTGTCGATCGTGACCAAGGCGTAGGAGAGGATGGCACCCTGGTCACGCATTTCGGCGTCGTTTTCCAAGGCGACGAAGTAATGGCGGGGGCCCCCGGCGCCGAGCAGCCGCTGTCCGACCGCCATGGCGTCGGCGTCATTCAGTAGGCGGGTCCCGGTGGAGCCGGCCAGGGCATTGAACTGGCGCCGAGCCTTTCCGAGGGGTCCGAGGAGGCCTCCGCCTGAGCGGTTGAGCCGACCGATCGTCGTGCCCGTTTGGCGCAGTCCGCCTCGAAAGTGACCAGCGACCTGATCGGAACCTGGGCGCCGGCGACCTTGCCCTGGGCGACCGTTCGGTCGCTTCGGCAACCAGGTTGTGACCGGCTGTCAGGGCCGTGCCCGAGTCATCGACCAGCCGCAGGACCCCGGAGCGCTGCGAGGAAACGAGCGGGACGAAACGGGCCAGCTTCAGCGAGAACGAATCGTCCACGATCCGGCGGGCCACCGAGACCTCGTCGATGGCGAACGCCAACTGCTGGACCATTGCCGAACGCCCCTCGCTGGTATTGAGGACGGCCGGGTGGGACACGATCTGATCGAGGGCGCCCTTGGCCGAGACCAGCCGTGAACGGGCCGACATGAGGTCGCGAAAGGCCGCCGCCGCCAGGATCAAAAGGATGACGAAAATTCCCCCGGCAACCAGCCAGATCATCCGCCGGCGGGCCCGACGCCGGCGACGCGAACGGTGCGGCATCCCTACGGGACGGCAGCGTTCAGGGCGACCACGGCAGCATAGAGAACGGCTCCCAACCCAGGGCCGCATGCGTGAGGCATCCCGGGAGCGGAGCCGAGGATTCGAGAGCCCGGGCTACGTCAGCGACCACGACACCGCACGCCTGAATCTGAGACGGCGGACGCAGTGATCGTGCCATTCGAGACACCGGGTGGCAGCGGTTAGCCTCTGGGAAGTGAACCTGTCGAAGTCAGCCGTCCGCGACTTCTGGGACGCGGCAGCGTGCGGTGAGATCTATGCGCGGGGCGAAACACTCGAGCAGCAGTTCGCAGCGCACGCCGAGACCCGCTATTCGCTGGAGCCATATTTGCGTGACTTCGCTCGCTTCGACGGCCGGGGCAGAAGTGTCCTCGAGGTCGGCGTCGGGATGGGAGCGGACCACGTGGAATGGGCCCGCTCCGGTCCGTCCCGCTTGGTGGGCCTCGACTTCACGCCCCGGGCCATTAACTGGACGGGTAAGCGCATCGCGGCTGCCGGCTACCAGTCGGAGTTGCTGGTAGCCGATGCCGAGCGACTGCCATTCACCGATGCCAGCTTCGACATCGTCTACTCGTGGGGCGTTCTTCATCACACCCCTGACACGTCCCACGCTTTTCGAGAAGTGCGCCGCGTCCTGAGGCCCGGGGGCACGCTACGGGCGATGATCTATCACCGTCCGTCTCTTGTCGGCCTCATGCTGTGGTCGCGATATGCGCTTCTGGGCGGCACCCCGCGTCGTTCCGTCAACGACATGTATGCCGAGCACCTCGAGAGTCCGGGTACGAAGGGTTACACCATTGCCGAGGGCCGCGACCTGGTACGGCTCTTCACCCGAGCCGATGTCCGGCCCCAGGTGAGTCTCGGTGACCTGCTCGAGGGTGCGGTGGGCCAGCAACACGACTCATCCTTCCTCCGGATCGCCAAGAAGATATGGCCGAGGCCAATGGTGCGACGACTGAACAGTCTCGGGCTCTTCTTGTTGATTGAAGCAGTCAAGTAGTCCTGGGAAGATTTGATCCCCATCCCGGGCGCTGACTCCGAGGGAGCATCGCCGTGTGTGGTTGGTTAGGCGTATTTGGGCGCCGACTGCCGTCGATTCGGCTCCTCCAGACCGGGTCGGCGGTCATGGCCACCCGCGGTCCAGATGACAATGGGCTCCTCGTCGGTGACGCGGGCTGCTATGGCATGGCGCATCGCCGTTTGGCGATCCTGGACCCCACACCGGCTGGACACCAACCGATGCGGGACGAGATCAGCGGGACTTCGGTGGTCTACAACGGCGAGATATACAACAGTCCCCAGCTTCGGGTGGAACTGGAATCTGCCGGGGTGCAGTTCAACTCATCCTGCGATACTGAAGTCCTCCTGCGGGGTTGGATCCATTGGGGTGACGCCGTCGTCGACCGCATCGAGGGGATCTTTTCCTTTGCCCTCTACGACGAGCGCCGCCACCGGACGTTCCTTGGCCGCGACCGGCTGGGAGTCAAGCCGCTGTACTGGGCGATGGCCGGAGAGACCCTTGTCGCGGGATCGACACCACGGTCGATCCTGGCGGCAGCCCCGGAATTACGGGCTGGCGTCGATAGGGTCGCCCTCGCTCAATATCTTGCGCTGCTGTGGATCCCCCACCCCCGCACCCCGTGGACAGCAATTAAGAAGCTGGCACCGGGTCATACCTTGTCGCTGGTCGACGGGCGTATTGACATCAGGCGGTACTGGGATCTCGACCTGGAATCCCCTGAAGAAACTCTTCCCCCCGACGAACTCCTCGCGCTGCTCGATCAGGCGGTCCGTCGTCAGCTCCTGAGCGACGTCCCCGTGGGCCTGCTGCTCTCCGGTGGCCTCGACTCCACCATTCTCCTCGCTCTCATGGACCGTCACTACGCCGGTGAGCGACTTACAGCCGTCTGCGTCCACTACACCGAGGATGCCAAACGCTTCGAGATCGTCCCCGACGATCTGGCCTTCGCCCAGCGGGCTGCAGCCGCGTACCCCCGAGTCGATCTCCGCACCGTTCGCATGGGTGACACCGACTGGTCCGTCATCGACAAGCTCGCCCCGCACTTCGACGATCCGGTCGCTGACCCAGCGGCCATCGCCATGTACCTGCTGACGCAAGCCTCGGAGACCAAGGTGGCGCTATCCGGCGTCGGAGGTGAAGAGCTCTTCGCCGGCTACCCCCGGCATAAGGCGCTCGGCATCGCCCGACAAGGTTCGGCCCTCCCCCCCCGGATCCGTCATCTCGTTGGTCTCGGCGCCCACCAGTTACGCGGCGCCCGGCCCGGGCCGGCGTTCGCTTCCCGACGCAATCTGGAGAAGCTGGGCCGGGCAGTGGGTAGCCGGGAACCGCCGCACTATTGGCGGATGATGAGCCAAATCGGCGCCAACCAGTTGCGTCTCCTGATGCCGGATGTTGCCGACAGCGCCATGGCCGAGCTCGATGCTCTCAGTCCTCCGCTGGCCGAGACAAACCTTCGCCAGGCTCTTGGCTTCGACACCGGTCAGTTCCTGGCCAACCTCAACCTGGCCTACACTGACAAAGCCGCGATGGCGACATCGGTTGAGGTACGGGTCCCACTGCTCGACGAGCCGGTTGTGGCACGGGCGCTCCGGGCGCCGAGCGGAGACCTGATTCGCGGCGGCGTCCAGAAGGCCGTACTCAAGGGTGCGGCCCGCGGCCTGATTGCCGACGAGATCATCGACCGGCCCAAAGCTGGGCTCGGTGGCCCTATTCGGTCCTGGGTCCAGGGCAAAGCTGGTCTAAGCTTCGCCGAACGGGTGGAAGGGCTCGCGGACTCCGGCATTGTGGAACGTTTTCCCGCCCGAAGGATCATGGCCGCGGCCCGATCTGGCGAGGCGGACACCGGCCTAGGGGTCTGGGCCATGGTATGCCTGGAAGCTTGGCAGACAGCGCACATCGAACCTCGCAACATCACCCTTCGATGACCGGCAAGCACATCGGCGCCGGTCGATACGGCGGAAATCGTCCGTACTAGTGCCGCGTCAGGCAACGTTCGCCCGGTAGGTCCACCACCTGAATTGGCTGGTCAAGCACAATTTGTGCCACATGTTGACGGGCCAGATGGGAGGTGGTCGTGTCTCGCGAGGGTTTGCGGGTGCGAGAAGTGTCAGACGACGAGGGGAACCGGCTGCTGCGGATTGTTCGGCGTTCGTCGGGGTCAGTGGTGACGTGGCGGCGGGCACAGATGATCTTGCTGTCGGTCCAGGGTATGGACGTCGCCGGCATCGCCAAGGTGACCTTCACCAGCCCGGATCGGGTTCGGGAAGTCATCAACAATTTCAACGAAGACGGCTTCGAGTCGCTGTACCCGAAATACGCCGGGGGCCGGCCACCGACCTTCACGCTGCCCCAGCGCCAGCAGGTCAAGAAGATCGCGTTGTCCCGACCCACCGATCACGGGTTGCCGTTCGCGACCTGGAGCGTGTCGAAGTTGGCGGAGTTCCTCGTCGCTGAGGGGGTGGTCGACGACATCAGCCATGAGGGCCTTCGGGCCTTGCTCCGTAAGGAGGAGGTGTCGTTTCAAGTGATCAAGACCTTCAAGGCCTCCACCGACCCAAACTACGAGTCGAAGAAGAACCGGGTGTTAGAGCTGTACGACATCGCCGAGGGCCGGGTCACAGCGGGCGACGGCGACCCGACCGTGGTGTTCTCGATGGACGAGTTCGGGCCGCTCAACTTGCTGCCCCGGGAGGGCAAGCAGTGGGCGCCGATCGTGTCGCGCTCGAAGAAGGGCACCACAGCGTCACCACGACGGCGGCGGCGCCGGGCGACCTACACCCGCACCAAAGGAGTGCGCCACATGTTCGGCGCGTTGGACATGAACCGCGACCACCTGTACGGGCACGTGAAGACGAACAAGAACCGAACCACCTTCCTGGCATTCTGTCGCTACCTGCGATCCCTTTACCCGCCCGAGGTGCGCATCGCCATCGTCCTGGACAATTTCTCGCCCCATCTGTCGACCCAAAGAGACGACCGGGTCGGGGTGTGGGCAAAAGCCAACAACGTCGAGTTCGCCTATGTCCCAACCAACGCATCGTTCTTGAACAGGATCGAGTGTCATTTCACGGCGTTGCGCTATTTCGCCCTGAACGGCACCGACCACCGCAGCCACGAGGAGCAGAACTCGATGATCCGCCGTTACATCGCCTGGCGCAACCGACACACCGACAATGAAGAACTTCGTGCTATTTCATTGCGCGCAAAGGTTGCCTGACGCGGCACTAGAACGGTACTCGTTTAGCAGCCTAAATCGGTCGAATCGACCGGGTGTTTTAGGGGTCTCGCTTGCCGGTGAGGGGTATTGCGAGTGGTGCGATTGTTGGTTGTGGTGAGCGGAGCAGGTCGATCACGATCCCGACGGCATCAACGCCTTGCTGATAGGCGGTGCGGAACATGGTCATCAGGATCTGCTGGGTCTCGGCGCTATACCAGCCGCGGTTGCCGCCGCACACCTTGCGGTTGACCACTGCCGGGCGGATGGCGTTCTCGGCCCGCCAGTTGGTGGCCTCGACGCCAGGTTGACGTAGGAAGGTAAACAGCGCCGAGCGCTCTTTGCGGGTAACTGTTCACGTCCCTGTAGTTCTGGGAAGGGATTGTCAGCCGGGTAGGGACTCGGGTGGGAGCCAGGGCCCAGTGGTGAAGAGTTCGATGAGGGCATCGTAAAGGTTCTTCTCGTGTTTTGCAGCGGTGCCCAGGTAGCTGCGGATGGTGGCGAAGGCTTTGGCGTGCTCGGGACTACGGAAGGTCCCCGAAATGTTGTCGTGCAGTTTGGCGGGCCGCAGCGGGCGCCGCGTTGTTCGAAAAGGGGATACGAGTATCCGAAAGGAACCGGAGCACGTCGGCCTGGTCGTCGCGGAGACGGCACGCCAGGTTCCACGAGTCACGTTGATGTCCTTCCCAGCCGCCGGTGTTACGCCGCCGCGGGGGCGGGCCGGCGGGCAGGGACTCGAACGCGACTTCGAGGGCGTAACGGTACCGACGTTTGAAGCGGGCGGCGGGTCGGGCCGGGACATGGTCCCAGCCCTGGGCGGCGGTGGCGTGGGCGGCGGCGCCCGCGTCGAGGTGGCGTACCAGGTGGGCTCCGCATTGCGCGTGGGTGGCCTTGTCGAGGTAGTCGTAGGTGGCGAGGCCGTCATGGACGATCGTGCCGGAGTAGCCGGGCAACACGTCGATAGCTTCGATCGCTTCACGGCCCCGTTTGCGATGGCAAACCAGCAGTGTGAGCGCCGTGGTCGACATCACGTGCAGCCACCAGCTTGCGCCGAGACCCTAATCGAGGCACTGACTCACTTGACGCACCCAGACGTTAGTTCGGCCCACGTCAGGCGGCGACCAGCGGTTCCTGCTACAGCGACCCGCATGCGGCCCAGATCGTCCGTACACCGGTTGTTGTAGGCGAAGGTGCGCTCGGTCACGTAACGGTCCAGGTGGGCGGGTGAGACGCGAATTTGACTGCCCTTGATCGACCGCTTGAGAAGCGACCAGTAGTTCTCAATCCCGTTCGTGTGGACGATGCCGTTCACGTATTCGCCGCGAGAATGGTTGACAGTCTTGTGAGCGAAGTCTTCTTCAAGCCCGTTGTAGCCCCGGTGCTCATCGGTGAACAAAGCCGACTGAGGTTCCACCCATTCGTAGATGTTGGCTTGCACGGTTTCCGTGTCTGTGCCAGCGATCACCTTTGCGACGACGGTACCGGTGTCGCGGTTGCGTGCACCCTGCACGATGGTCTTGTTGATCCCACCGGTACCGGTGATCTTGCGAGCGTGGACGCTGCGGTGCATGTTCTTGGCGAGTCCACCGATGAAGGTGTCGTCCACTTCGGTAATACCGGACATCTTCTGGAAAGTGCCCGTTTCCATAGCGTCGCGAATCCGGTGGAGCATGAACCACGCCGACTTCTGTGTGACTCCGAGCGAGCGTCCAAGTTCGTGCGATGAGATACTGTTCTTGCTATTGGCGATGAGCCAGATAGCGGGAAGCCACTTGTCGAAACCGAGCGGGGAATCCTCGAAGATGGTCCCGACCTTAAGCGAGAACTGGCGCTTACAGCCCTTGCACTTCCAGATGCGGCGGGTGGTCAGAAACGAAGTCTCGCCGTGCCCGCAACGAGGACACGTGACCTTGCCGTCCGCCCAGCGGAGCTTGAGGACGAAGTGGAACGACCGGTCGGGGTCAGCGAAGTAGCGGATAGCCTCAACCAAGTTGGTGGGGTCCTTGATCGCTGTCATATCCATATTGTGACAGGAGGGTGTGACAAATATCACCCGTGTAAGTCACGCCATTAACTTTCGTGGCCGCGGTGAACCTCGTCGGCCTCGTCCTTCGACACGCCGATGATCTTGCGGGCTAGGGACTCGAAACTCCCGAACTCGTCGTCCGTCATGGCTTCATCCGAAGATGCTTGCTCATGTTCGTGTTTGGCCAACCAGTCGACATCCCTCTCAAGGCGCTTTGGCATGAACTCCTCCTGGTCGAGTAGCTCCCAGATCTTCCAGACTGGACACACTATAGCGACAAAAGTGTTCTGATAAACCCTCCAGTCAGGGTCAATCGGCTTCCGTGTCGTCTTGTCCACGACGCGCTCGGGTAAGCGTTTGTGCCCCGTGTCTATCCCAATCAAGCCAATGGTTTCAGAAAAGAAAGGCATCATTTGGCCGTTGCCGCGGTTATTCCCTGGACCGATATAGACAAACACTGGTGAGCCACTGAAGCCAGGAAGGGACCGCATTTCTACTAGAAACGCTTCGACCCGATAGCTCCGTCCATCAAGCACCGGTTCGCCAGGCATCATTGCGATGTTGCCAAATCGGGCCAACGGAGCGTTCCTCTGTCCACCGTCGTGTGCCATGAAGCGGCCTGTCATTACCGTATCGTCACCTATTCCAACGTTTAGTTCGCTGAACCGCTGTCGTAACTCAGCGGAACTGTTACCAGCTAGTGCGTCCCACTGTAGGGGCCTGATATCCCACGCAGCCGTTGGCGGGTTAATGAGTGCAGCCGCTACATCATCACCGTTGCGATGCGGGACCCAATCCTTCCCGCGGATCTTAAGACTGTCAGTCGATCCGTCTCTGAGATTGAATCTCATGAAGCGGTCGCCCTGCGCCGCATGATCATTCGTGATCAGGTAACACGTCTCTTGACCAGTGACCGTTGACCGATACCGGACCACAAAACCAGTCGCTCCGACACCATCCCCAGCGTCAGCGGCTTCCTTGGTCGGGTAGAGGTACACGACGCAGTGCAACAGTTCGTCGGGGATCCGAGGCACCGGTGGCTCCCATATCCTGAAGGGGTGCCCCTTGGATGAGAGACGGGACACCCCAGTGGCCGACCGTCATCATAGCCAACCTCGGCCCCTGCTGGGTGCGTCAAGTGAGTCAGTGCCCTAATCGAGGTCTCGTCGGCGTGCAGCACCGCGCTGGCGGACAACAGCTCGAGGACCTTGTCGACAAACCGCACCAAGGCGCCGGCCGCCTCGGGGACCAACCCGGCCAGGAACCCGGTTGAGACGGGGGCGCCCAGCACGTCGGAGAGCATCTCCGCCGCCCGGGCTACGAGGATGTGCTGACGCTGCGTCAAGTAGAGACCCAGTGCTCGCACTCCCGGCCCCCAACATGCCGGAGCGGTCGCCTCGCTGGGGAACACCCCGGCGGTGACTTGGCCGCAGACGAGTCCCTGCGAGACGTGCTCGGTGACTTGTACTGCGATGGGTGGCAGATCGAACACCTGGCGTTTCTCGGAGCCGGCGACCGACGCGGTCGAAAGGTCGCCGCCACACCCCGAGCACACGCCGGGCCGGTGAACGACCCGGTGGTCGGGCTCATAGACCTGGGAGAGATGACGTCCCTCGGCGCCGGGCTGTTTCCCTTGGCGCCGCTGCGCCTGGCGGCATTGCGCCCGGTTCAGTTTCGCTTGTTCCCGGGTCTCGTTGCCGTCGCTCGACGGCGGGATCGAGGAGTTCTTCGAGGTCCGCCCGAGCTGGGACTCCAAATCGGCGACCCGGCTCTTCAACTCTCCTATCGCTCCGACCAGCTGGGCGACCTGGGCGCATAACGCCTCGTTCTCCGCTTCCAGCTCAGCGACACGCTCCTCACCGGCCGCAGCGATTTGTATATGAAATCGCGCGGAAAGTGGTGGATGCTCAACCCTCTGCCACAGGGACGCCGGGTAGCCGGGGGGATTTGCACCCCCCGGCTCCCACAGATCCGGTTATGAAAATTCCGCGTAACCGGTTGTATGTCCAGCGCGTGGTTATGTTGAGGATGGCCCTGGCGCGCTGCGTTTTCGCTGGTGAGGGCGTCATTTGAGGGAGACGCGCTCAACATAATCGTGGCCGCTTCGTGGAGGCTTCACGGGTTCGTGTTCCGTGAGCCGACAGGAGGCAAGGATGGCCAGGAGGTTGTGGGTCCCGGTGGTGACGGGACCGTTGGCGTCGTACGCGGCGGGGTTTGAGTCGTGGCTGAGGTCACGGTCGTATTCGCCGTCGGCGGCGGCCGACCGGTTGTATCAGTTCGATCAGCTCAGCCGTTGGCTTCGAGCGCGAGGGACTCGGCGTCGGGGAGTTGACGGCCGATCAGGCTGAGCGGTTCACGGCGGCACGACACGCGGCCGGGTTGGTGTGTTGGGCTTCACCGCAGAGCGTGACGCTGCCGCTGGGGTATCTGCGCACGCTGGGAGTCGCGCCGGCTCCGGCCCCGGTCGTTGCGCAGGGCCCGCTGGAGGAACTGCTTGAGGACTACCGCCGATATCTGTTCGTCGAGCGCGGCCTGAGTGCTCACACGGTGCTCGATGGGTATGGACCGGCCGCCCGGCTGTTCCTGGCCAAACGAGACGGCCCCGATGGGCTCGGCCTGGAGGTTTTGCGGGCGGCGGACGTGACCTCATTCCTGGCCTGCGAGTGCCCGAAGCGCAGCGTGGCGGGCGCGAGAGATCTGGTGTGCGCGTTGCGGTCCTTATTGCGCTACCTGCATCTGGCGGGACTGATCGACACGCCGCTGGTGTGGGCGGTCCCGGCGGTTGCGGATCTGCGCGATCGCACCTTGCCGCGCGGCCTGGAACCGGGAGCAGTGAAGAAGCTTTTGGCCACCTGTGACAGGCGCCGGTTGGTCGGCCGGCGTGACTTCGCGATCCTGTTGTTGTTGTCGCGGCTCGGGCTGCGCGCCGGGGAGGTCGCCGGGCTGCGCCTCGATGACGTCGACTGGCGTCGCGGCGAGCTGCTCGTTCGCGGCAAGGGCGGCCGTCACGATCTGTTGCCGTTACCCGTCGATGTCGGCGAAGCGGTCGTGTCCTATCTTCGCCGTCGCCCCGCCTGCGGATGCCGGGAGCTGTTTCTGCGGGTCACCGCGCCACGCCAGGGACTGAACCGCAGCACGATCGGGTGGGTGGTCCGCTCTGCCTGCGACCGGGCCGGTTTGGCCAGAGTCGGCGCGCACCGTCTGCGCCATAGCGCGGCGACCGCGATGCTCCGGCAGGGGGCGTCGCTTGGGGAGATCGGCCAGGTGTTACGCCACCGCGAGCAGAAGACCACCGCCATCTACGCCAAGGTCGACCGAATCGCGTTAGGCGGGCTCGTGCGCCCGTGGCCGTCACCGGGAGGTGCGGCATGACCGCGCTAGAAGAATCGCTGGCCGACTATCTGCAGATCCGCCGCCGCCTGGGCTTCGAGATGCCCCAGGACGGCCGCCTGTTGGAAGGGTTTGTCGAGTTCCTCGACCAAGCCGGCGCTTCGCGTATCACGACCGAGCTGGCGTTGGCGTGGGCACGTCTGCCCGTGGACGCCCACCCACACCGCTGGCGTCAACGGCTCTCCGTGGCCCGAGGTTTCGCCCGCCATCACGCCACGATCGACCCGACAAGCGAGGTTCCCTCGACCGATTTGCTGCCCGGGCATCGCCCGCGGATCGCCCCCTACATCTACACCGACGCAGAGATCGGAGCGTTGATGACCGCCGCCCGCCAGCTGCGACCCCGGCTGCGCGGCGTGCGTCATGCGACGCTGATCGGGCTGCTCGCGGTCACCGGGATGCGCCCCGGCGAGGCGGTCGGCCTCGACCGCAACGATGTCGATCTGAACAACGGCGTGGTGGTGATCCGGGCCGGCAAACAGAAGAAGCGGCGCGAGGTCCCGCTGCACACGACCACCATCAGCGCGCTACGCGACTACGCCCGCCTGCGTGACGCTTGTCCCCCCGAATCTTCAACGCCGGCGTTCTTCGTCTCCGCCCGAGGCCGACGAATGGGACGCGAGGAACTCAACTGCACCTTCACGAAGCTGGTCTGCGAGGTCGGTTTGGACGGACGCGGCGCTCGGGCCAGACCCCGACCTCACGATCTCCGACATGCGTTTGCCGTTACCAGTTTGCTCGGTTGGTATCGCGCCGGCGAGAACGTCGATCGGCGGATGCCGCTTTTGTCCACCTGGCTCGGTCACGTCGATCCGGCATCAACATATTGGTATCTCGAAGCGGTCCCCGAGCTGCTCGAACTGGTCAGTCGGCGCCTGGAGCAACTGCCAGAGGTGGTCTCATGACCGCGCTCGCGCCAGTGCTGCAAGGTTTCTTCACCGATCGGCTGATCATGCAGCGGAATGCCAGCCCCCAAACCATCGCCGCCTACCGCGACACGTTTCGGCTCCTGCTCCGCTTCGCCCACGACCGGACCGGCAAGCAGCCGTTTCAGCTCGACATCGACGATCTCGACGCTCCGATGATCGGCGCGTTCCTCAACCATCTCGAACAGGCACGGGGCAACAGTCCCCGGACCCGCAACGCCAGACTCGGTGCCATCCACTCGTTCTACCGGTTCGCGGCGCTGGAGCATCCCGAGCACGCGCACACCATCGCCCGGGTGATGGCCATCCCCACGAAGCGCTACGAGAGCAGCATCGTCTCCTACCTCGATCTCGGCGAGATCAAGGCGCTGCTCGCCGCGCCCGACCCGGGCACCTGGCTGGGCCGGCGCGACCACGCCCTGCTGGTACTCATGATCCAGACAGGCGTTCGTGTCTCCGAGCTCACCGGCCTGCGCGTCGGCGACGTGCACCTCGGCACCGGCGCCCACATCCGGATAACCGGCAAGGGCCGAAAGAAGCGCGCCACGACCCTGACCGGCGAGACCGTCACCGTCGTGCGAGCCTGGCTGAACGAACGCCGCGGTCAACCCGACGAGCCGCTATTCCCAACCCGCCAGGGACGACCGCTCAGCCGCTACACCGTCGGCGTCGTCGTATCAAAACACGCCGCCACGGCAGCAGCCCTCGGGTGCCCTTCGCTGAAGACCAAACAGATCACCCCGCACACGCTGCGTCACACCAACGCCATGCTTCTACGGTCCAAGGGCGTGGACATCGCCACGATCGCGCTGTGTCTCGGTCATTCGAGTACTCAGACCACCCACATCTACGAGCACGCCGACCCCGCTCTCAAGGAAGAGGCGATCGCGCGAACCGCCCCGCTCGGAGCGAAGCCCGGCAGATACCGACCCCCGGACACGCTCCTAGCCTTCCTGGAGAACCTCTGATTATGTTGAGCAGCGATCCGCCTGAACAGGACAATCCATCGCACCGGGTGGACCCCTCAACATAACCACGCGCTGGACATACATCCGGGCGTGACAGTCTCCCGTCACCCGACTCCTCTCACCCGTCGTCAGAAACGCGTGCCCACCGCCATTGGGCGAAGAAGGTGGGCTGTCGATCGATCAGCCCGTCCCACCACCGCTTGAACCGCTTGTAGGTCCGCAACCGCTTGTACTTCTTCCCAGCCCAGCGCCTCAGGTAGCTGTTGACACGCCGGAGGAGGGGCGTCAGCGCCGACCGGTAGAACCGGCCGTAGTAGTCATCCATCCTCGCACGATGGGGTTCAGCCATCGGGCGAGGTCGTCCAGGGTCCAGGTGGTGCGCCGATGGATCCGCATAGCGCGGAGTTCGGCGCTTTTGGCCTTGAGCTTCTCAGGGCTGACCGCGGGCAGGAACGAGGTGAAGTACCGCCCGTCCTTGCTCTTGGCCTTGCGAGCCCTGAACTGGTAGCCGAGGAAGGTGAAGCTGGTGTGCTCGTGGCTGCCCCGGCGCTTCCCGTCCTTGCAGTAGACGATCCGCGTCTTGTCCGGATGCAACGTCAAGCCCACCTCGCCCATCCGCTCGACGATCGCGGCGAGCACGCTCTCGCGCCTGCCGCCTGCTCACGCAATGCACGACGGCATCGTCGGCATAGCGCTCAAACCCGACGCTCGGGAAGCTCCGGGCCATCCACGGTCGAACGCGTAATGCATGAACAGGTTCGCCAGCACTGGCGAGACCGCCGAGCCTTGCGGGAGTCCCCTGCTTTCGCTCGACAACGGTGCCGTCGGGCAATCGCAATGGCGCGGCAAGCCACCGCTTCACATACAACAGCACCCACGGGCAGTCCGTGACCGCCTCCACCGCCTTGACGATCGAGATCCCACGGCACCGTGTCGAAGAACTTCTGGACGTCGAGATCGATCACCCAGTCGCACTTCCAGCACCGCTCCCGGCATCGCTCCACAGCGTCGAGGGCGGATCTCCTCGGGCGGTAGCCGTAGGAGTCGGGGTGGAACACCGGTTCCGCCCGCTCCCCGAGATGTTGAGCCACCACCGTCTGGGCCACCCTGTCCGCCACGGTGGGCACACCGAGCAAACGAACCCCGCCCTGACGGCTTCGGTATCTCCACTGCCCTGCACCGGGGGCGGAAAGTACGACCCCGAGCTCATCCGGTTCCAGATCTTGTAGAGGTTGCTCTTCAGATCGGCCTCGAACTCACCCAAGGTCTCCTCGTCCACTCCCGGAGCACCCTTGTTGGCCGCAACCTGCCGGTACGCCTCCCACACCTCCTGCTTGGGAATGTCGAACGGCTTGGCCTGCGACTTTGGCATTGTCCTTCTCGCCTCCTCCCAGGATCCGCCCGGTTGAACGAATCGAACAGTCCTGGTGAGCCGGCCCCTTGGCTCCACCCCCACCCCAGCGAGCAGAGCTTCCCAGCTACTACGGGCCGGTCCGCCGGCAAGCGCCGCATCGGTACTCAATGCCTACGGTTGCTGCCTCGGCACGCTCCCTCTCGCCGGCCGGGTGGCTAACAAGCCCAAGTGAACGGCCGGACGGTATCGACGCTCGCCTTCTCACGTTCCGTGCGAGAGCCGCAGACCAGGCTCACGCCGCCTGCACGCCGGGCACCACCTGGCCAGTAGACGCGGACGCCCGCCAGGCTCATCCCGGGAGAATCAGCGGCCCCCCGGTTTCGATGCCACCCAAACCTTACGACGCTTCAACGGCGACACCCAGCAGGGCCGGGTGCTCTGGAACGTCTTCCTGGTCCCCACCTGACACGATCACGTCGTGCCTTTTCCCTGATCGCTCACCACGACGGTCTTCAGCCAACGCAGCATCAGAGCGGTTTGCCGCCTACCCCCGTAGGCCGACGCCGGAGGGCCAACGATCCTCCATCTTTCGCACAGCACCGCTTCAGGAAGCTCTCCTACATAAGCCCGCGTCCACCGCCGCCGAACCTCCCTCCGCGTTCGTGACGCAACTGAATGGTTACCATAAAACAGCGCTTTTGCCGCCGACTTCAGGCTCGACGCCTCTGCGGAACTCCCTTCGGTGCATCAGGATGAGCGCTGCTACGAACATCAGCGTGTAAGCTACGCTTGACGCAATCGAGGCTCCTGCTATCCCAAGCCGGGGAAGTAACAGCAGGTCGAGGGTTACGTTTATACCAAGACAGAACGTTTGTGCGCCGACGACGACAATCGGCATACCCACGGAGAAAAAGAAGTTTATTGCCACGAAATAGCCACCATAGAACACAAGACCGGGAAGAAGGAGATTGATCGCAGGCACCGCCGGTACATACTGGCGTCCGAAGACAACGCGAACAACATCCGGGGCGGCTACCAGCATGCTCAGGCACAGGACAGTCATGCAACATATCGTGCCCGCCATGACTCTCCGTGTTGCTCTGAGCCGTTCCGCGTCCGACACCAAGGCGCACAGCCGCGGGAATAACAAGGCACCAATTACCGCCGGCACAACCAGGACAAGGTCGGCGGCCGTTGACGCCACAGAATAATAGCCAACCTGCCGCGCACCAAGTAGCTGCGCCATAATCAGAATGTCGATCCTCAGGAGCAGGAATCCGCTAATCGACGACATGTATGTTCTCGATGCGTACCGGACGGTGCTCCGGAACACCTCCATGGATGGGCGCTGGACCTGAGTCGTCCCTCGCACAAGGCGCCGAACGATGACCGCGGCGGCGCCCGCAATGGCGAGGGTATTTGTCGACCAAAGAGTTGCTGGCGTAGCGTGGCCAGTACCCGCCAATAGGCTCACCAATAATAGTCCCGCCAACTGCCACGAAAGGTCGACCACGCTATAGAGCCGAACCTCACCGACAGCTAACAGTAATGGCTGCAATATGGCAAATGCGAGCGCGAAAGGAACCCAACTCAATACCGCGAGGCCGAGCGATCCGCGCACGGGTAGTGCTGACGGCATGACACTATCGAAAACGGCATAAGATGTCGCTGCCACGAACGCAACCACGAGCGCGACTACGACGGAATTCCACACCAGAGCAGTTCGCCGCTGAGGATACCTTCCAACATAATAGACGTTAGCAGCATGCAAACCGAGTGTTCCGAAGACAGCAAGGGTCGTTCCGGCAGCACCCGCGGTTGCGTAGAAGCCACGTCCAACGGGACCGAGGACGCGGGCCACCAAAATTGAGGAGGTGCCGCCGACAATCACAATCGCGGCGCGCGCCCATAGAGTCTGCCAGACATTGCGTAGCCATGGCCTATTTCTGAGCGCACCATTGGCGGCTCGGATGCGCCCGAGGTAATGACGCAAACCTAACCGCGAAGGCGTCCTAGCCACAGTCGACAATGTTAGGCACAAATGCCGCCATGGGCAGCAACCGCGAGACGGTCGACCTTTCCCAATCATAAAATCCCCGAACAGGGGGACATACGGCTCTTTCCCGAGGAGTCTCAAGACCCCTACGACCGGAGTTCATGCTTCGCAGCCCAGAGGATTCGCGCACGTCTGGCAGCACCATTAGCTGGAGCTTCCCAGCAATCCGATTGCTCCTCGCGGCAGTTGCCACCCCCAGTCAGGCCTCTGGTTGGCTGTCAAGTCGGGTGGCGACCGCCATTATTGTTTCACGCGACGCGGGCACGAGGCGGCGAAGAGCGCCCAGAAGGACCCGCTTCGGTGTGCTTACCGGCGGTGAGTAGTCGAAACAGTCGACGCGCTGCACACTAAACGCCATCTCCAGCAACAAATACTTGACCTCGGCGACTGTCATCTCCCTGTTGTGTCCCTCAAATGGGTAGCTCGACGCAAGATACGAGCTATATAGCGGCAACGGCGATTTACCCCGCAAGAGTCGTATCCGCTTACTAAGTTCCGCGATATTCGGGACCTCGAAGAGGAGCATGCCCTCTGGTGGTAGCAACCGCCAGATATTGGCAAGAACCTTCCCGAGGGCTTCCGTTCAGGTGCTCGACGACCGCCATTAGGAGGACAAGATCCCGCTCACCCAAGGATGCCATCGAGTCGTCTCTCATGATGTCTACGTCGACTACGTCGAATCCCTCCCGCTGACCTAGGTCGAAAATAGTCCGCCGCAAGACCTCCCCATATAGGCTGTAGCGGTCGGCCGCTGCGACCTTCCAACCTAACCGTGCTAGCGCAATCGACATGTACGGAATAAAGCAGCCTAGGTCTGCCGCCCGCCCTGGCGGCTCGTCCACGAGAAAGTTGAGGGCATGCCGGTAGCGGAGGCGCTCAGCATTTACGAAGGCCTCAAACGGGCAGCGCGCGTATCCGGAATAACCCGCATTATGCGGTGTCAGTTCGCCAATATCAATCATCGATAGAACTGGCGCAATGGCGCGATCAACGTCGCGCATCAGTGCTGCGATCGAGGTCACTGCCGTCAGGCTATCGCGTTCCCACTTCGTGAGTCGGGGGCCAGGGCTGCCCGAAGTCTGGTGCCCGTGGCACTCGCGCGAAGCTTGGCGGGTATCCCAAAACCGTGGAGGCATCGCCTATGAGGAGGAGCGATGCCGAAACGGGAGATGCGACGGAAGTTTGACCGGGAGTTCCGAGAAGGAGCGGTCCGGATAGTCAAGGAGACCGGCAAGCCCATCGCCGTGATCGCCAGGGACTTGGGGATCAACGAGGGGACGTTGGGTAACTGGTTGAAGCAGCACCGCATCGAGCACGGCGAGACCGAAGGTCTCACCGTCAACGAGCGGGCCCGGCTGCACGATCTCGAGCGGGAGGTCGCCGAGCTGCGGATGGAGCGCGATGTCCTCAAGCGATCCGTGGTCCTATGGGTCAAGGAGGCGGAGCGCCACGATGCGCTCTGGGATCGGGCGGTGGTGAAAGGACATCGCCTCCGGGGCGTCGCAGCGGCCCGGTGAAGCTGGGGGCAGCCCGATCCCTGGGACGAGGGGGAGGGTGGCAAGCAGCCCTGACAACGACGGGGTGGGCCAGCACTGCCAGATGGCCTGGGCCCGGCAAGCGAGACGGAAAGGCGTACGTGAGGAACCAGCGATTGAACGCCCCTCAAGAGACCCATCAGCTCCAAGCTGGCGGGTATGGGCTGAGTTGTGACGCGGACCCGCACATCGTTGTGCGGGGAACTCCTGGGCCGGTTCGCTTCGCCGGCAGGGAGGCCACCGTGAAAGCCTGCGGCGTAGCCGTGGCGATGTTGCAGGGGCATAGTTGGGCGCCGACCCCGTCAAACGATCCTGGAGTGAACGTGGGAACCATCCCGACGGTCCCCTCCCCGGCCAGGCGGTGGCTGGCCGACGGGAAGACCCGTTGCCGGTCGATGCCGCCGGGATGGGCGGAGGACCGTAGTAGTCCCGAGGCCGGGAAAGCCGGCCACATGGCGAAGGGGTCCAGCGTGTTCGCAGTGACGCTGCTCGACGAGGAGGTCGCTGGTGAATATCGGCGATCCGTGGCCCGACCTCGATGAGGCCGGCGCCGGGTACTCGTGATGCAAACGAAGCTGCACCAATGGGCGACAGCCGATCCGGGCCGTCGCTTCGATGACCTTGCCAACCTGGTCTATGACCCGGCGTTCCTCGTTGTTGCGTGGAGCCAGGTGCGGGGCAACAAGGCTGCACGAACCGCCGGCGTCGATGGGGTGACACCTCGCTCCATTGTCTTCGGTGCTGGGATACTGCTCGGCGGGCTGCGAGATGTCCTCAAGGCCGACCGGTTCATTCCCCAGCGGGTGCGGGAGAAGGCGATCCCAAAGGCGTCGGGAAAGATCCGTCGTCTCGGGATCCCAACGGTCACGGCATAAGGCCGGCTCGTTCCGGTCGAGCCCGGTTTCGGACTCGGTTGTTGTCACCCATCCGTTCCACCCTCTGGCTGGGCAGCGTTTGGCGGTGATTTTTGAGCGCCGCCGTGCTGGCGCCGAGTTGGTGTTGGTGTGCGAGGGCGGCCCAATAGGGCGGGTGACTTTGCCGGTGGCGTGGACTGATCGGCGGCCAGGGCCGTTGGGCCACCGGCTGGCCATCGAGGGCCTCGTCGAACTGGCTGGTCTTGTCGCCGTGTTGGACCATCCGCGTGTTGCGAACCGGGATCAGACATGATCCCGCTGCACGCGACCACCATCAGCGAGCTACGCGACTACGCCCGCCTGCGTGACGATTGTCCCCCGGAACCTTCAACGCCGGCGTTCTTCGTCTCCGGCAGAGGCCGACGAATGGGACGTGAGGAGCACAACTGCACCTTCACGGAGCTGGTCTGCGAGGTCGGTTTGGACGGACGTGGCGCTCGGGCCAGACCCCGACCTCATGATCTCCGACATCGCGTTTGCCGTTAACAGTTTGCTCGGTTGGTATCGCGCCGGCGAGACGCTCTACTGCCGGATGCCGCTTTTGTCCACCTGGCTCGGTCACGTCGATCCGGCGTCAACATACTGGTATTGCTCCGATTCTCGGGTTATTCCGATACCTGCTCGTTTGCGCCCGTCATGGGCCTGCGTCCTGGGATGACGCGCTCTCGCGGCTGTCGCTTGTCGGGATAATCCGATGCGTCAGCTGTGGGCGTGAGATCTCTTTCCTGACGTTCTCCGCTCATGTTGTCGTGCCGCCGTGTTCGTCCGAACGCGGGTTCACAGAGTGAAAGGGGACAAGTGCGATGGGTTCGATGGTGTCCGGGTTGGCTGATGCTGTGCTCGGCGTGGTTCAAGGTGTGGGCTTGTCGAGCGATACGGTCGCTCGCTACGCCAAGTGCTGCGAGGCGGTCGTGGAGTTCTGCGGGCGGCGGGGCTTCGACGCGTTGTCCGCCAGCGTGGTCGGCGAGTTCTCGGCGTGCCAGCAGGAGCGTGCGCGGCGTGGTGAGATCGGACGGAACAGGCGGAACGCCCTGGTGAAGACAGCCGCCATGATGTTGGAGTTCCAGAGGAACGGCCGGGTGACATGGCGGGTGATTAGCTCGGGCCTTGGCGTCAGCGGGAGCTTTGGTGAAGTCCTGGAACCGTTCGCCGCGGCGGCGGGCCAGGAGGTGGCTCCGGGATCGGTGCGGGTGCTGGCCGGTGAGGTTCGCCATTTCCTGGCCTATCTCGACAGGGCCGGCCGGGGTTGTCTGTCGGCGGTGACCGTGGGCGACGTCCGGGGGTTCATGGTCGAGATGGCGCCCAGGCGGCCTGCGGGTATCGGCAACGTGGTGTGGTCGCTCAAGAGGTTCTTCGCCTTCCTCACGCCGCCGGGGTCAGTGACGTCCGCGTCGATGGCTTGCTCGGGCATGTCGCGCCGCGGCGGGTGCGGGCGTTGCCGTGCTTTACCCGTGAGGAGACCGGCCGTCTCCTTGAGGGAATCGATCCGGGACTCCGAAGAGGGACTACGCGATGGTCGCGCTGGTGGTCTCGACCGGTTTGCGCTGCTGCGATATCGTCGGGTTGCGGCTGGACGAGATCGACTGGCGCCGCGCGAGATCCGGCTGGTCCAGGCCAAGACGTCCAGGCCGCTGGTGCTGCCGCTGCCGCCACTGGCAGGCAACGCGGTCGCGGAGTGGATCTTGCACGGCCGGCCCGATTGCGAGGCCCCGGAGGTGTTCGTGCGGCTCAAGGCGCCGCTGGTGAAGCTGGGAGCCCGACCGGCTCGACTCTCATGCGCCGCCGCCTGGCCCGCGCCGGCATTGATCACGCGGCCCGTGACGGCAAGTCGTTCCATGCCCTGCGGCGCACGACCGGGACAAGGCTCATCGAGTCGGGGGCCGGGCTGCCGCTGGCCGCGCAGGTCCTGGGCCACGCACGTATCGATTCCTCCCGCCGCTACTTCGCCCTGGCCAGCGAGCAGCTCCGGCAGTGCTGCTGGCCGCTGGATGGGCTCGCCTGCGTCAAGGAGGGGTTGCGATGAGTACGTTCACCAGCAATTTCGC
>CAWBSR010000016.1:0-124215 GCA_963791545.1 uncultured Actinomycetota bacterium | reverse complement strand
TGGGCGCTGCGGGACTCGAACCCACGACCTCAGCCGTGTGAAGGCTGCGCTCTAACCAGCTGAGCTAAGCGCCCGGCAGGCGCAGTCTTGCGTGCCAGGACGCTGACCGCAACCGGGTTGGCCCCCACCCCGTCGCCATACGCCCGGGCACCAAACGTGGGGACGGCCTGCGAGGAGCAGTCTTGCAGTACCCGCGAGGCGAGTGGAGGAGCGGACGTCAGGCCAGCTGCCCCAGGAGCCACGCGCACCAGGTGTCGAGGCCCTCGCCGGTCCGCGCACTGACCTGAATCACGGTCGCGTGGGGGTTGATGGCGGTCAGGTTGGTCAGGAACTTGTCCAAGTCGAAGTCGAGATATGGCAGCAGGTCGATCTTGTTGACCACGACCACATCGACCGCCCGGAACATGACGGGGTACTTGAGCGGCTTTTCCTCGCCCTCGGTGATGGCGTAGACCATGGCTTTGACATGCTCGCCGACTCGGAACTCGGCCGGGCACACCAGGTTGCCGACGTTTTCGATCAGGAGCAGATCCAACTCCGGCAGCGGCAGCCGGGCCAGGCCCGATCGCACCATGACCGCATCCAGGTGACACTCGCCCCCGAATCCGGCACTGGTGTTGACCAGCGAAACCGCGGCTCCGTACCCCTCGAGCTGATCGGCGTCGATGCTGGTGGCGATGTCGCCTTCGAGGATGCCGATTCGCGTACCTCTCCCCAGGGCCGCCAAGGTGCGCTTGAGCAGAGTCGTCTTGCCCGCCCCGGGCGACGACATGATGTTGACAACCCGGACGCCGGCGTCGGCGAAGTCCTTCTGATTGGCGTCGGCGATCCGGTCGTTCTCCGACAGGATGTCTTCGAGCACCTCGACGCGGGCGCTGCCGGTTGTGGCGTAGCCGCTGTGATCGCCTACGTCCCGAACTCCCTCAGCGTGGTCATGGTCATGGTCATGCACGTGCACCGAGCCGTCGGGGTGGGGATGAAAACGACCCATCGATCAGACCTCCACAATCTCGAGCGAGACGACCATGAACTCTTGGCCCGTCAACAACGTCACGTTGGTGCTGCCGCATCCCTCGCATACCAGGATCGGATGATCCAGGGTAGTGACGGCTTCACAGTCCTGGCAGCTCACCGTGGCCGGGATCTGCTCGATCTCGAGGCGGCAGCCCTCCAAGCCGGTGGCATCGGTCACCATGGTCCAGCAGAAATCCAGGGCGTCGGGAACGATCTGGCGGAAGTGACCGACCTGGATGGCGACGGCGGCGACGGGTCTTCCGTCTGCCCGCTGCCTCACCTTTTGGGCGATGGCCTCGGCTATGGACAGCTCGTGCATGTTCGCCTGCTCCTTCCCCGCTCGACCCTACAGGCCCGCAGGCGCGCAACGGTCCTGGCGCCACCAAGGCGACCAGGACCGACGGCTAAAACGAGGGACAGTTGCTCAGCCGCCGCCGAGTGCCTGGGCGTGGCCCACGGCCTCGGTCAGGTTGCGAGCCGCCGCGTTGAGGTTACTGTTGATGGCATCGGCGCCCCCGTGCAGGATCTTGGTGTGGCCCTGGATGGCGACCACTCCGCCCGATACCTGACTCAGCGTGTTGGCGATGGCGGTGAGCTTGGTCGCCAGTATGACCAGGAAGACGGCCAAGACGCCCGCCAGCAAGACGATGTCGGCAACCGTGAGTGCTACCCGAAGATGCATCACTACCCCCTTAGAGATCCGAGCGTGGCGGCGTGACGCCCCAGCTCATCGCGAAGGACCCCAGCCAGCTCGGCCGTCTGGCCCAGCGCCGGGATCTTGCCGGTGTTGCCGGCGATACCGCCGGCCGTGTTGAGGATGCTCTTGGTGTCGGTGTCGATGTCGTTCACGAACGAGACCAACAGCGACAGCAAGACGATGACCACCAGGACCACGACGAAACCCATGCCGAGGGTAATCCACCACATCGTGATGTGCTCATGAGCCAGCGCCAGCATGTTCATCCGAACTTCGCCTCCAGTACTCCCCGTGCGGCGATACAGCACTCCGCAATGTCCTTGAGTCCTGCGTTGACCTTCGGTACGTCGCCGATACAGATGGTTGCGGCCCGGGCCAACTCGAGCTGCTCGTCAACCGCCAACGCCTGGATTGCGATCTTCCGGGCGAGGCGCAGGATCCATGACACAAGCACCACCACAATCGCGATGACCAGGATGGCCAAGGCGAACCCTAAGTACCAACCGGTCAGTGCCACAGCTAACATTGATAAACCCCCTCCTACGAGTGTCTGTCACAATAGATGAACAATCTGCGCTGGTCAACGTGACGTTGGCCCAAAATTTAGGTTCGGAGAGCTTGGCATGGCGGTGAATGGTTCGGCAAGTAAGGATGATGTGGCTGGGGCGGAGATTCCGGACGAAGACGATGTCGATGAGGTCGACCGGAGGCCACCACACCGGGACCTTGGCGCCCCAAAGACCGCCCACCGCCGGATGCCAATCGTTCTCATCGGTGGTGCCGTGGTAGCCGCAATCGCGGTCGCCGCGGTGTTGCTGAGCTCGACCTCGTCGAAGAAGAAGGCGCCGCCGGCCAACCCCGCGTTCGCCACTTTCGTCGACCGCCAGGCGGGATTCAGCTTGACCTATCCGTCTTCCTGGGCGGCCTCGCGCGCCGACGATCCCAATGTTCCCCTTCTCCTCAATATCGGCGCCGACGGGCTGGACACCCTCCTCGTCCGGGTGTTCCCGCTGCAGCGCAGCGTCAACACCGCTAACGAGGCCGACATCAAGTCAGTCACCGACGCCATCATCAGCGGCACCAAGGTGAACGTCCTTCATCAAGAGCCCATCTCGGTGAACGGTCTCCCCGGCTACTACTACTTCTACTCGCTGCCTGCCGACCCCGCCACCAAGACCACGTTGGTGCACTCGCACTTCTTTGTGTTCCCGCCCCACCAGATGGTCTCCCTGACCTTCCAGACCATCGACCATGACTTCAGTGGACTGGCGCACGCCTTCGATCAGGTCATGCTCAGCTTCCGGAGCCCGTAGCCTCGGGGCGCTCCGGACCCTCTACCATCTTGCTCCAGACCCCTTTCTAGCTGGGGGTTCGCGGCCGTCGCCGGGCCCCGTGACCGGGGTCCCGCAAATGCATCGGGGGCAAGCCGTCTCGGCCGGGCGTATCGGCCGGGTGGCTCACGATCTCCTCGTCTCGGTCGGGTGCGGGACCCTCCTACTTCCAGCCATATGACGGCTGGGCCTGGCCTACCCCGGCCGCTGCAGACGGAACGCGAAAGAACCCGCCGCCGATCGGGTCGGCGACGGGTCCCTCGGGACGAACTCTGGTCTAGTTGCGGCGCCGGTGAATCGGCGGCGGCGTATTGGGCCCGCTGCGCCGCGCCGGTTCCGGCGCGGCGTCGAGGGAGCTCGGTGCTCCCGCTGACCGAGCCGCGACCCTTGTAGGCCGCGCCGGGGCGGGTGCAGGTGCGGGTGCGGCGCCGCCGGTGGCCAGGGCAATGAGCCCGTGAAGCGCCCCTTGGATGGCGCCGACGTCCCGAGCGATGCTTCCCACCACGCCCGGTGCCGGTTTCACCTGACCGGCGATACCCGTCACAGCCCCGAGAACCGTGTCAAGGGTTCTGCTGATCTGCGAAAGACTGGTCGCGATGACGGTCAGCAACACCGCGAGGCCGGCCACCAGTATGACGGTTATGACAATTGTCCCCACTGCGGCAGGTGCCATTTACTCCACTCCTCCTTGAATCACTCGATGACTGCGCATGTCCCGACTCACAGCAACTTCGTGATCGCGGCACCGTAAGCGCCTACGCCTTGGCGGGCTACGCCAGCCAGACGTTGGGTCTGCAAAAGCTTGGGAACAGCTTCCAGGTTTTTGCTGATGACCCCGGCCCCTGCGACAATATCATTTGCTTGCTTCTGAATCTCTTTGATGGGTTTTACAACCCGAAGCAACAGGGCGACCAAGACGAGCGTTACGACCAACAGGATGATATTTCCGATCCACCAGTAGAGCACTGGGGCACCCCCTTCAGGGCCGGCTCCGCACCGGCACCAGCGAGTATATAGAACGAACTAGCAACCGAAAAGGGGCACCGTGGAGAGTTCCACCGTGCCCCTCTTCGTGGTCTTCACATTCCTAGCAGGTGGAGCTGAGCGGGACGAGAACCGGATGGTCACACGAGATGCGGTGTGCCTGATCCTGGATTCCACCCGCTTGGGCGTTGATCGTCGCGGTATCGCCCTTGATCCCATTGACCAGGCCGGCTGCGGCGTCGGCGTGTCCGTTGATCGCAACGATCTGGTCTTTGATCTGCGAAACGTCCACGTTGACTGCGCCCAGACTGGAGTTGATCCCGTTGACCGAGGCACCGATCGAGCCTCCGGCACCGCCTATCGAGTGCACCGTGGCGTTGATCGACGACGCCGTTTTCAGTATCTGAGCCACCGTGGCGTTGATACTGGTCGCGGCCGTGATGATCTGGGCGGCCTCACCGGAGAGCGGCTTGGCAGCAGCATCGATTTGCTTGACCAGATCAACCGTCGTGTTCAGCACCGGCAGGGCATCGCTGCTGCAGCCGGCGTTGGTTTGGGCGTTGCAGCCGGTGTTGAGGTTGTTGCCAATCTTGCTGACGGATCCTCGGATCCCCACCACGGTGGTGTTGATCGACTGGGCCGCCTCGAGGGTACGGGTCAACTCGACGACCGCGATCAGGGCGAAGACGATCACGATCGTCAGGACAACCCCGACTAACCCCCGTTCGTCTCGTCTGGTCGGGCGTCGCATCAGCAACTCGCCGGGTTGAGCAGGCCGACCAGCTTCACGATGGTGCCGACGCAGATGCCGTGGAGCTGGGTGTTGATGCCCGGGACCTCGCTGCTGGCCACGTTGGCCGTATCACCACGAGCTGAGGACAGCACGGTGTTGATCTGACCGACCCGCTGCCAGATGTTCTGTACGCCCACCTGGGCGGAGCTACACGTGGACCCGCAGTCACCAGCCGGGCTGTTAGCCGCGATCAGGGAGGAGTTGATGCTCCCTGCGGTTCCCAGCACTGTCTGGAGTACCGACGAGGTGTTGACCAGCGACCCCGAGGTGTTGACCAGAGACGAGGAGGTGTCCTTGAGGGAGCCGTCCACCGCCTGCAGGCTGGAGTTGATCGACGTCAGGGCATTGACGATGTCCGTCGCCTGTCCCGTGATGGGTTTCAGAGAGGCGTCGATGCTGGTCAGGCTGGCGTTGACCTGCTGAATCTGGTTGGGCAGGGTGGCCACGTGGCCTCCCGCCGGAACCAGGGCGTTGGTCGTCGTACCCAGGTTCTTGTTGATGGAGGCCAGTGAGTTGGTGATGAAGATCAGATAGAACACCACCACCAGGACGACCACGGCCAGCAGGACCACCCACACGGTGAGCCAGCGGGTAAGGAAGCGGGCCTGGTCGCGATCAACGCTACGGAGCCGAGCTGTAGTTGCAGCAGTCATATTCTCTCGCCTCCCCTTAGCACTGCCCGGCAGCTGCGCCGCCGAGTTCCTTGTTGATGCACGCCGCCAGGTGGAGCGCACGGGCCAGACCGGGGCCGGTACCGGTAACGGCACCGCTGCCGACGATGGCGCCGGTGTCACTCTTGATCTGTTGGGCCACTCCGAGGGTGGCATCCAGGTTGTGATTGATCATCGTTACGCCGGCCTTGATCTGGTTGGCCACCGTGAGGATCGACGATGCCGCCGAGTTGATCCCCCCAGCGGTGCCGTTGATCGCGCCGGCCGAGTTGTTGATCGTCTTGGCCGTACCATCGATCGTTCCCGCCGAGCCGTTGATCGACGTCGCCAGGCCGTTGACCGAGTTGGCCAGGCCGACCACTTGGTTCAGCTGGTCACTCAGCGGCTTGGCCGAGTTGAGGATCGAGGTACCGAGCTGATTGGTCTTCGTCAACTGAAGGATCGAGTCCGTGTTGTCGTTGATCCCGCGACCTGTCTTCGCGATCGTTGACGCCTTCTTGTTGATGGATTCGGCAGTCGATGCTGTCCTTTGGAGCAGCACCACTGCGATCACCACCACCAGCAATACGACGATCAGTAGCAAGCCATTGCTTGCCGCCTGACCAGTCTCGTCGCGCCTGCGGCCTCTGGCCACCAAGCCCCCTTTCAACATGTGGGAAGTTCTAGGGATATTCACGCAGGGCCTGCGTCCGTCCCCCGCTTATAGCCTTCACTGCTACTGCGCTGCGCCCGATCGCTTCGACCGATGTGCCGCTGGATCTCAGCTTCCGGAGCGGTTCGCCGGGGCACTGTATTCCAAAAGTGGCATTTGGGGCAAGTATGTCCGGGATTGTGCAAATTCAGCGCCGCGTCTCGACGCCGAGCCGACGGTAAGACGTTTGCGCAGGTACGGCCTCCCCCAAACGGTGGAGCCCGCGGGGTATGACTAGTTACTTCGGACTAGTCATCAGAAGTGCGAGCCGAAGGCGCAAAAAGCACCGAAACGGCCGAAATGTGCAAAGCCCTCAACAGATGCGGGGCAGCGGGTCGCCGACCAACATGTCGACGATCCTCGTCCCCCCAAAGGGGGTCACCAGGACGACCAACCCCGGCGGATCCGCCCACATCTCGCCCACCTGGGCGGCGTCGCCGCCCAGCGGATGGCCCCGGACGGCCGCCACCGCGGCTTCGGCTTCCTCGGCGGGGACGATGGCCACGAACTTGCCCTCGTTGGCCACATACATCGGGTCGATGCCCAGAATGTCGCAAGCCCCCCCGACCACCGGTCGGATCGGCATCAAGGCCTCCTCGAGACGTACGGTGAGGTTGCAGTCGCGGGCCAGCTCGTTGCAGACCGTGCCCAACCCGCCCCGAGTAGCGTCGCGAAGCCACCTCGTCCCCGGCGCCGCGGCCAGGAGGATCTCGACCAGCTCGTTGAGGGCGGCAGTGTCGCTGTCGACCCGGGCGTCCAGCATGAGGTCGCCCCGGGCCAGCATGACTGCGGTGCCGTGGTCGCCGATCGTGCCCGAGACGATGACGGCATCGCCGGCAATGACCTTTCGGGCGGAAAGCTCCCGACCCTCGGGGATGATCCCGATGCCCGCGGTGTTGATGTACACGCCGTCGGCGGCACCCCGGTTGACGACCTTGGTGTCGCCGGTCACGATCGATACCCCGGCCTTCAGGGCGGCGGCCGCCATGTCGGCCGCGATCTCGCGCAACGACTCGATGGCGAAACCCTCTTCGATCACGAAGCCAGCCGACAAGGCGATGGGGCGGGCGCCCATCATGGCCAGGTCGTTGACTGTGCCGTTGACGGCCAGGTCGCCGATGGACCCGCCGGGAAAACGCCACGGTTTCACCACGTAGGAGTCGGTGGAGAACGCCAGCCGCTCGCCCGAAGGCAGCGTCAGCACCGCGGCGTCGGTCTGGAGCGCCTTGCGGTCTTCTGCGAAGGCCGGGAGGAAGACCTGGTCCAAGAGGGCGGCCGAGGCCTTGCCTCCGGCACCGTGGGCCGATGTGACTACCTCATCGAGCAGGCGGGGCTTGCGGCGCCGGAAGGCCTCGATCCGATCGAAGACCGCTTCTTCCCGCTCCCGTTCGGGCCTGTCGGTCCCCTCTGGGGGTTCCGGCGCATCCGCGATCTCCTCGGTGACATCGGTCATGTCGTGCTCCCTTCCAGGGTGGACTGGTCCGCCAGATGGCGCTGCACGACCGACCACAGTTCGAACATGAGCGCGTCCTGCGCCTCTTGGATCCGGTGGACGCTGTCGGAGCGCACCACCAGGCAGTAATCGACCTTATCGTTCCCGGCCATGGCGCCACCGTTGTAGCCCGCCAAACCGATCGTCAACAGGCCCCGGTGCTTGGCTTCGCCGAAGGCGTGCATGACATTGTTGGAGTTGCCGCTGGTCGACAGGCCGAGAGCGATGTCGTCGGCATGGGCATGGGCGATCAGTTGCCGGGAGAACACCAACTCGAAGCCGACGTCGTTGGCCAGGGCGGTGAGCACCGCCCGGTCCTCCACCAGGGGCCAGGCGGGCAGCGGGCGGCCGCTGATCGGATGGCGGAACATTTCCGCGGTCATCTCGGCGTCGGTGGCACTGCCCCCGTTGCCGAAGGTCCACAACCGTCCCCCCCGGGCGAAACGGGCCGCCATCTGGGCTGCCACCGTCTCGACGGTGCTCGACCATTGGGCCAGCGTCGCCAGTTGCAACTCCCGGCTCTGGGCCATCTTGCCCCGGGCCGAGGCGGCGAGGTCGACGAGCAAGGCGGTGGAGTCGCGCTCTTCGGAGTCGATGAACGGATACAGGAAGTTGGTGGGTTCCGCGGTCACCGGACCAACTCCCCGACCGCAGGCTCCTCGATTGCGGTAATGGCCGTCCCGGCGTGCACCAGCAGCAGATCGCCGGCCGCCCGAGGACCGACCAGGGTGGTGTCGACCCGTTCCCGGTGTCCTTGAGCCAGGACCCAGGCCATATCGTCAGCCTCGACCTCTATGACCTCGACCAGGCGGCCCTCGTCGGAGCAGGTGATGCACACCTCGTCGGTGCACGCGGCCGGCTCGGGCAACAAGCCGGGATGCTCGAAGACGACGTGCACCAACTCCCACAGGAGGTGGTAGAGCACCACGTAGGCACCGGAAGTGCCCGCGACCTCGGGTTCGACACCATCGACCCACAGGAGATGGTCGGCGGCGCTGGTCGGGGGACGGGTCCCGGCCCCGATCCAGACACTGGTGAGCCCCCACGCCTCGGCCCGGCGGAGCAGGGAGGCAATTTTCCATCCTCTGCCTTACCGATGGCGACCACCACATCGCCGGGGCGCACCATGACCCGCAACGACGCCAGCAGGTCGTCGTCATTCACGTAGATGGCCGGGAGGGCCCGCTTCCCCATGATCACGGGGTGCACGAACTCGACCGCCACGTGGCGGCCGTGGGCGGGCCAGCTCGGCGAGACGCACCACATGGTGGCCCCGGCCGCGAAGCGGCGGGCGAGGGAAAGCGAGGCGGCGGCCAGCTTGTCGGACACCGGCTCCAGGGCCGCGAAGTCGATCGCCAGCTCTCTCTCATCGGAGATGATCGGGTTGGGCACCAGGAATCCTTTCGGGACGGTTTCGAACCGGCCCAGGACCACTCTACGTCCGTGCTCCGCGCAAGGTCACGGGTCGAGCCCCCGTCACCACCACTTGCCCCAAGGCCAGGCCGCCGTCGTTCGGAGGGACGATGCGATGGGTCAGGACCTCGAATCCGCGGCCCTGGAGCTCGGCCCGTGTCAGGCGCACCAGCAGCACGTTCTGGAACACGCCGCCGGAGAGGGCCGCACGCCGCAGGCCCATCGGTCCCGCGATCTCGGTGGCCAGCTCGCCCACCAGGCGGGCCACCGCGAAGTGGAACCCGGCCGCGATGGCGCCGGGGGCGACGCCGGCCCGCAGGTCGGCGACGATTGCCCGCAGGACCGGTCCCGGCTCGATCACCTCCCCGGTCCGGGGGAAGCGGTACGCACGGGGCGACGCCAGGTGGTCCTCGGCCTGGGTTTCGAGTTCGATAGCCGCCTGGGCCTCGTAGGAGACCCGGTGGCGAACTCCTACCAATGAGCTCACGGCGTCGAATAGCCGGCCCATGCTGGAGGTGGGCACGCATTGCACGTGGCGTTCCAGCTGGCGGCGCAGCGCTCCCAGCTCGGTGGCGTCGGTCGCCTGCACCGGGGCCAGGTCGTGGGACCACTCGATGCCGGCGGCCCAGAGATGGGCCAGGGCGGCCCGGTAGGGGCGTTTGATGGTGGCATCGCCGCCCGGCAGCGGGACGTAACCAAGGTGGGCGACCCGGGTGAAGCGGTCATAACCGGCCAGCAGCACCTCGCCGCCCCAGATGGCTCCGTCGGTGCCATAGCCGGTGCCGTCGAAGGCAAACCCGAGCACCTGCTCTCCGGTCCCCACGCCGTGTTCGGCCATGACCGCGGCCACGTGGGCGTGGTGGTGCTGGACCAGCTCCAATGCGACGGGTGGCTCGGCGGCGTCGGCGTGGTCCTCGGCCCAGTTGCGGGTGTGGTAGCCGGGGTGCAGGTCGGCCGCCAGCTGTTGCGGGACGACCTGGTACATGTCCTGGAACTGGCGGGTGGACCGCTCGAAGGCGGCGAGTGTCTCGGGGCTGCCCATGTCGCCGATGTGCTGGCTCATCCAGGCGTCGCGGCCCGAGGCCAGGCAAAAGGTGTTCTTCAGCTCGCCGCCCACTGCGAGGGTCGGCGCCACCTCGACGGGGAGCCGCAGCGGCAGCGGCGCGTAGCCGCGGGAGCGACGGACCGGGAGCTCCTCCCCGTCGACCAGGCGCACGACCGAGTCGTCGCAGGGCACGTGAATAGGTCGGTCGTGGACCAGCCAGCAGTCGGCCAGGCGGCCCAGCCGCCGGCGGGCATCGGCGTCGTCGTAGCAGATGGGTTCGTCGGTGATGTTGCCGCTGGTCATCACCAGCACGCCGGGTGCGGCCGCCGCCCCCTCGCCGGGCACCGGGTTGAAGAGAAGGTGGTGCAGCGGGGTGTACGGCAACATGATGCCGATCATGGGGTTGTCGGGGGCCACAAGGGGTGACAAGGCCGGGCCGGCCGCGCCGGGCTCGGCGCGCACCCGCAACAACACGATCGGGCACTGCGGCGACAACAGGAGGCGGGACTCGTCGGCGTCGATGTGGGCCAGTTGCCGGGCCAGCTCGAGGTTGCGGACCATCACCGCGAAGGGCTTGTCGGCCCGCCCCTTGCGGGCCCGCAGCCGCGCCACCGCCTCCTCAGAGAAGGCGTCGCAGGCGATGTGATAGCCCCCGAGCCCCTTGACGGCCAACACCTGGCCCGCCGCCAGGGCGCCCTGAGCCACTCGCAGGGCGGCGTCACTGCCATCGACGCGGGCGTCCTGGCCTCGTGCTTCCTCGAGCCACAGGCGGGGACCGCAGGCGGCGCACGCGAGCGGCTGGGCGTGGAACCGGCGGTCCTTCGGATCGTGGTACTGGGCTGCGCACGCCTCACACAACGCGAAGCCGGCCATGGTGGTGTTGGGCCGGTCGTACGGTAACCGTTTGGTGATGGTGAAGCGGGGCCCGCAGTTGGTGCAGGTGATGAAGGGATAGCGGTACCGCCGGTCGGCAGGATCGAACAGCTCCCGCAGGCAGTCCTCGCACAGGGCGGCGTCGGGCGCCACAAAGGTGCGCACCGCCGAGTCGGCGCGGCTGTCGACGATGCGGAAGCCGTCCTCGCCGAGGGCATCCATGCCGGCCGCCTCGACCGCGTCAACGCGGGCCAGGGGCGGGGCGTCCTCCCGCAAACGGGCTTCGAAGGCATCCACGGCGGCGGCGGGGCCTTCGACTTCGACGAAGACGCCGTCGGTGTCGTTGCCCACGTGGCCGGACAGGGCCCATTGGGTGGCCACCCGGTGGACAAACGGCCGGTAGCCGACACCTTGGACCACGCCCCGGACCCGGATGCGGCGCCGGACCACCGCGGCGCCGGCCGGGGCCGCCGCGTGTGACGCCACTCCGGATGACGACGTCACGGGCGGGGCCAGGCGGTCATGGGGCCGAGTTTAGAGGGATAGCCCGGCGAGCCGTCCCTGCCCACCGGGACTGCTCCGGGGTTCCGGAGCCCGAAATCCGCGAGCCCGAGGGCTAAACCGTCTCGAGCGCCCGGTCGTACTGGCCCCGCGCCGCTTCGCTGTTGCACCTGGAACGCTGCTGCAGCACCTCCTGCGCCGACGATGCGTTGGCAGCCTCGCCGGCCCAGGTGCGCAGGGCGTCGTCCTGGAGGGCCCGGCCATAGGAGAAGGTCAGGGTCCAGGGGTGGGGCCCCATCTTGTTCATGGCGTCGAGGTGCTCGGTGGCGACCTGCGACGCCTGGCCCCCGGACAGGAAGGCACAACCAGGCACGCTGGCGGGAACACAGTCGAGCAGGCAGCGCACCGTGGCTTCCGCCACCTCCTGCACCGAGGCCGCCCGGCCCTTGGCTCCGTTGATCACCATGGAGGGCTTGAGCACCATGCCCTGGAGGTCCACGCCGGCCAGCGCCAGCTGCAAGAACACCTCGCGCAGCGCCTCGTGGGTCACGGCGTCGCAGCGGGCCAGATCGTGGTCGCCCTCCATCAGCACCTCGGGCTCCACGATGGGTACCAGGCCACCCTCCTGGCACAGGGCGGCGTAGCGGGCCAGGGCGTGGGCGTTGGCGTGGAGAGCGTTGCGGCTCGGCAGGCCGGCGCCGATGTTGATGACGGCCCGCCACTTGGCGAAGCGGGCGCCCAACTCGTAGTACTCGGCCACCCGCTCCCGGAGCCCGTCGAGGCCCTCGGTCACCGTTTCCCCCGGCGCCCCGGCCAGCGCCTTGGCGCCGGTGTCGACCTTGATACCGGGCAGGATGCCCCGGCTGGCCAGGACCTCCGGGAACGGCGTGCCGTCCGAGGTGGCCTGACGGATCGTCTCGTCGTAGAGAATGACCCCACTGATGTAGGAATCGATCCCGGGGGCAGTCAGCAGCGTCTCCCGGTACTGACGGCGCAACTCCACCGTGGAGGGGATGCCCAGAGCCGCGAAGCGCTTGGAGATGGTCCCAGAACTCTCATCGGCCGCGAGGATGCCCTTGCCGGGTGCAACCATGGCCGCGGCCGCGGCATGCAACGTGTCGGTGGTCATCGCGTGATAGTCGCGCGAAATGGCCTCCAGAGTCCACCCTCGCGGGGGGGGAGCGCCGGGGGGAAACAGCCGACGGCCGAAAATGCCCCGGAAATCCCCTAAGGCGCCACTTCGAGCTCGCGGCCCTGGCTGCGGTGGGCCAGCAACAGGTGGTACAGAAGAATCAACTGCACCACCGCCAGCGGCTCGCTGCGCACCTCGCCCTCAATGACGCCGAGCTTTTCCGGCAGCTCCTGGCCGATGCCGAGGCCGGCCCAGATGCCCTCCTCGAGCTTCTGGGTGGTCTCGCGTGACGCGTAGGCGTGGACGTGCAGGGCGTCGACCGGCTTGCCGTCGTCGTCGCGGGCCAGCTTCAGATGGATGGCCTCGCGGGTGTCGGCGGTCAAGATGCCGGTCAGGTCGGGATGGGGGGCGGTGGGCCGCAGCAGCACGGTGGCACTCAACAAGCCCTTCTCCACCTCGCCCCGCTCCTCGATGGGGGCGAAGCGCACCACCACGTCAGCCCAGCTCCGCTGGGGCCGGATGAACGCCGCCGACTCCGGCTCCCGGCGCCGCAGGTCTTCGCGCACCTGCTCCTCGGTGTAGCCCCGGTCGCGGGTGTCGCGCTTGATCTTCCAGGAATAGCGGGTCGGCTCGGGAGGATCGAGGTACACGCTCAAATCGAAACAGGCCCGGGACAGCCGGCTGCACAGGGGCAGCAGGCCCTCGATGATCACGTAGTCCCGGGGCTCGAACAGCACCGGGCGGTCCAACATGCCGGTGTCGTGGTTGTAGACCGGCTTCAAGATGGGTTCGCCCATGGCCAGCAGCTGCAGGTGCTGCTCCATGATCTCCATGTAGTTGCAGGCCGGGTTGAGCGGCGTGAACGGAAGCCCCTTCCGCTCCATCCGGTCGAAGCGGTGGTAATCGTCAACGCAGATGGAGCTGATGTTGTCGTGGCCGATGGCCGCTTCGAGGCCCCGGGTCAAGGTGGTCTTGCCGGCCGCGCTATCACCGCAGATGGCGATCATGACCGGCCGGTTGGCGCTGGGCGGTCCGGCCCGTCGCATGACGACCCGCTTGTGGGTCACCTCAGGTCCCCGGCGGGGCACCAATGGTCGGCTGGCCGGCGCTCGGCTCCCCGATGGTGGCGTTGATGCGGGCGTGCAGGTCGCTGATGGCCGCCGCGACGCCGTCGGTGTGGCGGTACAGGGCGCTGCCGACCACCAGCACCCGGGCCCCGGCGGCCACGGCGCCGGCCACGGTCGCCGGTGCTATCCCGCCGTCGACTTCCAGCTGGACCTGGTGACCCGAGGCGGCGATCATGGCGGCGGCGGCCGAGGTTTTGGCTTCCATGGACGTGATGTAGGCCTGGCCACCGAAGCCCGGATTGACCGTCATGACCAGCAGCAGGTCGAGGAGGTCGAGCACATTCTCGACCGTGCTGAGCGGCGTGGCCGGGTTCAGGGCGACGGCGGGCCGGGCCCCGAGGTCGGCAATGGCGCCCAGCACCCGGTGGAGATGAACGCACCCCGCCGATTCCGGGTGGACGATGATCCGTTCGCAACCGGCGTCCACCCAGCGGCTCAACAGCACCATCGGGTCGGACACCATGAGGTGGCACTCGAACGGCAGCGACGTGTGCTTGCGGGTCGCCGCCACCACGTCGGGGCCAATGGTCATGTTGGGAACAAAATTCCCGTCCATGATGTCCCAGTGGATGCGGTCCGCCCCTGCTTCCTCCAGGATCTGCGCTTCTTCCCCCAGCCGGGCGAAGTCTGCTGTCAGAACGGAAGGCGCGATAGCAGCACTCGACTGAGTCATAAACGAACGGTACGGATGACCGGCGACCCCGGCATCCCCCTCCGGGGGGAGCGGTCGTGGTACCGGCAACGGGCGACGCCGTAGGCTGCCTCTTGTGCCAGAACAGCCTCAGGCAACCACCACGGGTACCAGCGTCAGAACGGGACCGATCCGTTTGCTCCTGGTGGACGACCACCGGATGGTGCTCGACGGCCTGACGGCTATGCTGCGGCCCCACGCCGCCCTGGCGACGGTGGTCGCCAGCACCACCGAACCGGCTGAGGCCCGCCGTCTGGCAGTCGACGCCCAGCCCGACATCGCCCTGCTCGATGTCCGAATGCGGGCGACCAGCGGCCTGGACCTGTGCGAGGAGCTGCTCCGGGTGGCGCCCGGGTTAAAGGTGGTATTGCTCACTGTCTACGACGACGAGCAGTACCTGTTCCAGGGCCTTCGGGCCGGGGCGTCGGGCTACCTGACCAAGCAGGTCGTGGCCGAGGAGCTCCTGACCCACCTCCGCCGGGTGCTGGAGGGCGAGATCGTGATCGACGCCTCGCTGGCGGGCCGGGTGGCGTTGTCGGCGGCCCGGCTGCACCGGGGCGAGTTCTGGCCGGGCGCTCACCTCGGGCTGTCCCAGCGCGAGAGCGAGGTGCTGGAGCTGATGGTGCACGGCAACTCCAACCGGGCCATCGCCCACCGCCTGGTGCTCGGCGAAGAGACGGTGAAAACCCACGTCCGCTCCATCTTCCGCAAGCTCGACGTGAGCGACCGCACCCAGGCGGTGGCCTTCGCCCTACGCGAGGGCATCTTCCTGTGACAGAGGTGGAAAAGGGGCCGGCCGGCGGCGACGAGGCCGCCTCCGAGCGGGCCTGGTCGCATCTGCTGCGCCAGATCATCGAGCTGAGCACCGAGGAACGGAATTTGCGCCAGGTGGTGCGCCGGGTGGCGGAGTTCGTGGTCGCCACCACCAAGGCCGACGTGTGCTTCGTCCACCTGGTCGACGTCGACGCTCACGAGATCGTCCTCATGGGCGCGACCCCCGAGCCGTTCGACGCCCTGGCCGGCACCATCCGCCTGGGGTTCGGCGAGGGGGTGGCGGGGTGGGTCGCCCAGCACGCCAGGCCGGCGGTGGTGAGAGACAAGTGGAGCGACCCTCGGTATGTGTACATTCCCGCCCTCAAGGGTGAGGAGTTCAACTCCATGATCTCGGTGCCGCTGCTGCGCCCGGCCGGGGAGGTGGTCGGGGTGCTCAACGTCCACTCCCGTAACACCGATCATTTCTCCCCCGGCGACGCGGCCCGGCTGGGGGAAGTCGCCAATGTCCTGGCGGGCATTGTCGAAAACGCGGTGCTGTATGACCGCCTGGCGACGCGCGAGGCGGAACTCGAGCGGTTCGCGGCCCAAACCATCGAGATGCAGGAGCTGGACCGGCGGCGGATCGCGGCCAACATCCACGACGGCATCAGCCAGCGTCTGGTGAGCGCCTGGTACCACCTGCGGGCGGCCCGGTCGCTGGCATCGACGTGCGCCGTTTCCGAGGAGCTGGTAGCCGAGATCGAGATGACCGAAGCGCTGCTCTCCGACGCGTTGGACGAAGCCCGCAACGCCATCGGGGGCCTCCGTCCCGCCATCCTCGACGATCTGGGCCTCAATGCGGGGCTCACCAGCCTGGCCACCTCGCTGGGCTGCGACGCCGAGATCGTGATCGATCTCGAGCGCTGCGCCCTGCCCGCCCATGTCGAGACGGCGCTGTACCGCATCTCCCAGGAGGCGCTCCAGAACGTGATGAAACACGCCCAGGCCCAGAACGTCACCATGTCGTTGCAGAAGTTGGGCGACGGCACCGTCGTTCTCACGATCAGCGACGACGGGGTGGGCTTCGAGCCCGCCCAGGCGGTGGGCTCCACCGCTTACGGCCTGCAGGGCATGCACGAGCGAGCCGGCCTGATCGGCGCCCAACTCGAGGTGCGCTCGCGCATCGGGGACGGCTCGTCGGTGATCGTGACCGTGCCCCCCCGGCCCGAAACCGAGCCCGGCGCTATCGCCTGATTGGCGGCGTTCGGGCGCGTTCACCGATTGAGGATGGCGGCGCCCTCGAGACTCACGACGAAGCGGTCTGGGACTTCGGTCATCGACTTCGCCATCAACAAGGCGGTGGGACTGAGCGAGCCCGAGGCGTGGGCGACCAGGTGCCAGGGCCGGTCGAGCGGGGTGCCGGGGCAGGGCCAGATGGCGACCGAGCCGTTGGCGATGCGGTCGGCTACCGCGTCGAGCGAGATGACCGCGATACCGAGGCCGGCCACTACGGCCTGCTCCACGGCGCCATTGGATCCGAGGATCATCGTCGAGGGGGAGATGCCAAGGTCGTCGAGAAGTTGGTCGGTGGCATCGCGCGTTCCCGAACCTGCCTCCCGCATCAGCCACGTCTGGTCGGCCAAGGTGGCGACGGGCGCGTCTACCGCCCCGATCGGTGGGCCCGCCAGCACCAGCCGGTTGGGGGCGGTGGCCAGCACCACGAAGGGAGCCGCCACCGGAGGGCGCCCGGCGATGACGAGATCGGCGCTGCGATTCCGCAGCGCCTCCCACACCATGAGGCGGTTCCCCACCTGCACGGCTACCCCGGCGTGAGGATGCTGGTGGCGGAACACCGCCAGCAGCGGCGGCAGGATCCGCTCGGCGGCGGTGGTGACGGTGACCAGCTTCACGCTTCCCTGGCCGGGAGCCTCGAGGCTCTGGGCGCTGCGGACCGCCAAGTCCAGTAGGCCCAGGCTCTCCCGCACCCGGGCCGCGAAGGCACTACCGGGACCGGTGATGCGCAGGCCCCGGCCCTGCCGGGCGACCAGTGCCACGCCCAACTCCTTCTCCAAGCTGGCCACCGCGGCGGAGACCGACGGTTGCGATACCACCAGCCGCTCGGCGGCCGATCGGACCGATCCGGTGTCGGCCACGGCCAGAAAGGTCCGCAACTGGGTGAGAGTCACGCACTTTCAAGCTAGTGGCACCGACCCCAGGACGGATACCATGATCCCCGCTCATGACTCCTTCCAGCACGACGGGCCAAAGGGCGGCGGTCGGCGACGAGTTGCTGGATGCCATGGTCGAGGCCCTCCCGGTGGCCGTCGTGGCCGTCGACCCCGACGGCCGGATCGCCCGGGTCAACGCGGCCGCCGAGGACCTCTTCGGTTATGACCGCGACGATCTGATCGGTTCGTCGGTGGAGCTGCTCCTGCCCTTCGGGATGCTCACCGGTCGCGAGGCGGTTCTCAACGAATACGTCCACGACGGCGACTGGTCGGTGACCGAATGCGCAGCCCGGCGTAATGACGGCGGGGAGATCTGGGTCGAGGTCACCATCAACGGGCTCCAGCTATCGGTCGGCCCGGGCGCTCTGATCACTGTCAAGGCAGCCGGAGAACACCAGAAGATCAGCGAGCGCCTCGCCATCCTCGAGGCATTCGTCGAGACTTCCGAGGACGCCGTCTTCAGCCAGGACCTCGAGGGCCGGATCACCAGCTGGAACCGCAGTTCCGAGCGGATCTTCGGCTACCAGAAGGAAGAGATCCTGGGCCAGGCTTCCACGGTCCTGTTCCCCGAGCATCTGCGGGGCGAGGCCCGGCTGGTGTTCGACACTGTCACCGCGGGCGACCGGGTGGACCACTACGAGACCGAAATTCAGCGCCGCGACGGGATGCCCATCCCCATCTCACTTTCGTTGTGCCCGCTGTTCCAGAGCAACGGCGAACCCACTGCCTCAGTGCTCATCGCTCGCGACGTCACCGAGCAGCGCCTGGCTCAGGCCACCCTGGCCGAGATCGAGACGAGGGTGCGCGAGGGCGAAGCCCTGGCCCACGTAGGCAGCTGGCTCTGGGACGTGCGCACCGGCACCGTCCAGTGGACCGACGAGCTGCACAGGATCCACGGGGTAGACCCCCTGGACTTCGAAGGCACCCTGGACGCCCACGTGGACCGGGTCCACCCCGAGGACCAAGCCCGGATCTGGCGTGGCCTGGCGGCAGCGGTCGCATCAGGACGGCCTTTCGAGGACGAATACCGGATTATTCTCCCCGGGGGCGAACACCGTTGGGTCTATGCAAGAGCCGAACCGACGGTGGGCAGTTCGGGCGACGTAGTCGGTCTCAGGGGAATCGGCCAGGACGTAACCGACCGGCGCAAGAAGTAGCCCCGAGCTTCCCGCCCCGAGCGGAGGTTGCCTGTTTCACCAGGCCATGGGAGCACCCTGCGAGTGCCCGGGACGTCCAGGTCAGGGCTCGACGAGAGCCCTGACGCGGTCCACCAGATCAGGGGCGGAAGACACTTCCGGGCCGTTGCTGTCGATCATGTTGGCCACGTCACGGATGCTTCGGCCCACCTGGCTACGGACCAGCAGGACGACCGCGGCTACCTCCTCGGAGTTCCGGATCGTCCCGAACGACTGCGCGACGTTGTGCCGGTCCCGGGCCCCCCCTTGACCGCCGACCGCGAAACCCACGACAAAGGCGAGCAGCATTTCCATTTTTTACGTCCAGGAACTTAGATTTCGAGCTCGGCCTCGACGTGCAGGTTGACGCGGACGTCGGGGTAGATCCGCAACATCAGCACTGTCGGTGACGGCAGCTGAAAGTCGCGTACATCAAGTGCGTGGTCGCCGGTCACGACCAGCTTGCGGGTGGAGAGCAGCTTGACCCCCACGGTGCCTCGCAGGGGCCGGGTGATGCCGTGGAAGGTCACCTCGCCCGCCAACCGGTACCGGTCCCCGGTGCCGATAGACGTGCAGTTCTCCAGGTTCAGCGAGACTCGGGGAAAGCGCCGGGCATCGATCCGGCGCAGCAATTCGGCGTCGTACAGCCCGTTGCCGGAACGCAGTTGGTCGACCGGGATGACCAGGCCGGCCGAGGGCCGGGAGTCACAACAGACCTCTCCGTCGCGCATGGCAACCTCGATGGTGCCGGTCAGGCCCATGGCGCCGAAACGGATGGGGCCGACGGTCGAGCGGGCTTCGATCAGGACCACGGATCGTTCCGGGACGACCCGGAAACGACATCGAGACGACGGTTCCGGTTCCTGGGTGACCCGCGTCAGGGTTACCGCTGGCGCGTCCGGGGCCAGGTGGGGGCGGACCAGGTTGGGCGACTTGGCGGCGGCCGCGCTGGGCGCCGGTGTTTCCCGAACCGGCATCTGGAGGCTGGTGGGCGCCGCCGCCGCCTCGTTGACGGCCAGCCGGCGGCCCGAGGCGCAGGTGGAGGAAACCGAGGACCAGGCGTCCCCCAGCGCCGCCTTCCACATCCCCTCCACTTGGGCCAGGGCGGCGTCCGCGGTTCCTGTCGCCTGGTAGCGGTGCAGGACCCGGTCCAGGCAGTCCCGCTCCTCCTTGACGACGCCCATCCACGCCCGCAACACTCGGGCCCCGAGCTCGGTGATCCCGTACACCTTCCGGGCCTGGCCCGCCTTGGCCGGCTCGTCCCAGGCTTTCACCAGACGGTCGTGTTCCAGTTGCGCCAGCGCCCGGTACACGGCGGCGCGCTCCACTTGGCCGAAGCGCAGATCCTGAAGATCCTTCACCAGGCTGTAGCCGTAGCCCGGCTTCTCCGACACCAGCAGCAGGATGGCCGGCAGCAGAAAATGGCGAGGGGGGGCGAACTCGAAGCGCGACTGATGAGACGACCAACTGGTCGTCGCCGCCTGATGATCCATGGCCTGCGTCACGCGTCCGCCACCTCCACCCTTCGTAATGGGTGGGCCACGCAATGTCAAGGAAACATTGGTGCTTGTCTATTATAGCTGGATTGTCCGAACCGACCGACCGCTTGTTCAGGTCTCCCAGTTGGGCTCAGCAGCGGCAGCCTCGGTCTTGACGGTCTCATCGACGTCGAAAACCCGGCTCTGAAGGATGTCCTCGGCCTCCAGGCGCATCAGGTCCGCCTTGCCCAGCTTGCGGTTGGGGTTGGCGACGATGCGAGCCGCCTGGCGCAGGCGGGCCCGCTCCAGGGCGTTGCGGACGCTGCGGGCATTGGCGAAGCGAGGCTGCTGCATGCGCAGCTCCAGGTAGTCGCGGAACGCCTTCTCGGCATCGTCTGAGAACACGTAGTGCTGGTCCGCCAGCATCAACAGTGCGATTTCCTGCAACTCCTCCAGGCTGTAGTCCGGGAAGTTGATGTGGTGGGCGATGCGGGAACCCATGCCGGGATTGGACTGGAAGAACTGGTCCATCCGGTCCTTGTAGCCGGCCAGGATCACGACCAGGTTCTCGCGCTGGCTCTCCATGAGCTGCAGCAGGATCTCGATGGTCTCCTGGCCGTAGTCCCGTTCATTCTCCTGGCGGTACAGGTAATAGGCCTCGTCGATGAACAGGACCCCGCCCATGGCCCGCTTCAGCACTTCCTTGGTCTTGGGGGCGGTGTGGCCGATGTACTGGCCCACCAGGTCATCGCGGGTGACGCTGACCAGGTGCCCCTTCTGGAGGTAGCCGAGGCGGTGCAGCAACTCCGCCATGCGCAGAGCCACGGTGGTCTTGCCCGTCCCCGGGCTCCCGGTGAACGACATATGGAGGGTGGGTCGGGTGGACGCGATGCCAAAGCGGCGCCGCAGCCGGTCGACCAGCAGCAGGTCGCCGATCTCCCGGATGCGGGACTTGACCGGGACCAACCCGACCAGTTCCCGGTCCAGGCGGTCGAGGACTTCCTTGGTGTGGACCGCCGCCTCTTCCGACCCGACGTCGACGAGGGCGTCGTCGGCCAGGATCTCGTCACCGAAGTCGGTGGTGGGAGTGCCATCACCGTCGTCCTTGTCCGGCGCCGGCGCCGGCCCGGTGCGAATCGAGAACCCCCGCCCCGAGCCGGATCCAGCGTCACTCATTACTTGCCGTTCGTCTGGTACCGCTCACCGTGCGGCTTTTCCACCGCGTAGGAGTGCAGCGTGTAGTTGATGTGGCGGTCGTTGGCCTCCTGGCGGTCCAGCCGGAAGCCAGGCTCTTCGGCGGGACGGTTGACGATGAAGTCAAGTCCCGTCGTTTGGCGATGGGGGCTGGGGTCATAGGCCACGATCTTGATGTAGTGGTTGGGGTAGGCCTTGCGGCAGTTGTTCATTTCCAGGACGACCGCCGAGGCATCCTTGATCTCGAACATCGGCAGGTCCCACATCTCCCACATCACGTTGCGGGGATGGGGGTCGTCGGTGAACTCGATGGCCAGGGCCCAGCCCTGGTCGATGCAGTACTGGACCTGCTTGCCGATCTCTTCGTCGGTCAGGTCGGGAAGGAAGGAGAACGCTCCCTGGGTGATCTTCATCGTGGCTCCTCTTAGGCCGTCGGGGTAGACACGGTGTCGGGTGTGTCGGTGGACTCGTAGTTGAAGCTGATATCGCCCCAAATGTCGAGGGCGACCTGGAGGGCCTGGTTCTTCTTGGCCAGATCCTTCAGGATCTGGTCACCCTCCTTGAAGTAGTCCCGACCCTCGTTGCGGGCCTTGACCATCCCCTCGAGGGCCACCCGGTTGGCCTCGGCGCCAGCCGCGATCCCCATGGGGTGGCCGATGGTTCCCCCACCGAACTGGAGGATCGAGTCTTCGCCCAGGTAATGGAGAAGCTGGTGCATCTGGCCGGCATGGATGCCGCCCGAGGCCACCGGCATGACGCCGGGCATCGATGCCCAGGTCTGCTCGAAGTAGAAGCCCTTGGCGGGGTCGATCGGGGTGTCGTTCAGTCGCAGGGTGTCGTAATAGCCGGCGATCATCCCTGGATCGCCCTCCAGCTTCCCGACCACGGTGCCCGCGTGGACGTGGTCGACACCCATCATCCGGATCCATTTGGCGATGACCCGGAAGCTGACGCCGTGGTTCTTCTGGCGGGTGTAGGTGCCGTGGCCGGCCCGGTGCAGGTGGAGCAGCATGCCATTGGCCCGGGCCCATTTGGAGATGGAGGTCATGGCGGTGTAGCCGATGACCAGATCGATCATGATGATCGGGCTGCCGATCGACTTGGCGAACTCGGCCCGCTCGTACATGTCCTCCATGGTGGGGGCGGTCACATTCATGTAGTGGCCCTTGACCTCGCCGGTCAGCTCGTTGGCCCGGTTGACCCCCTCGATGGAGTAGAGGTAGCGGTCCCGCCAGCGCATGAAGGGCTGGCTGTTGATGTTCTCGTCGTCCTTGGTGAAGTCGAGGCCACCCTTGAGGCCCTCATAGACAACCCGGCCGTAGTTCTTGGCCGACAGGCCCAGCTTGGGCTTGACCGTGCACCCGAGGAGGGGGCGGCCGAACTTGTTGAGGTACTCCCGCTCCATGACGATTCCATGGGGCGGCCCCTGGAAGGTCTTCAGGTACGCCGTGGGAATCCTCTGGTCCTCGAGGCGCAGCGCCTTCAGGGCCTTAAAACCGAACACGTTGCCGATGATCGACGCCGTGAGGTTGGGCACGGAGCCCTCCTCGAACAGGTCGATGTCGTGGGCGATGTAGGCGATGTACTGGTTGTTGTCGCCGGGGACCTTGTCGACCCTGTACGCCTTGGCCTGATATTGCTTGTAGTTGGTCAGCCGATCGGTCCACACGACCGTCCAGGTCGCGGTCGAGGACTCGCCGGCCACTGCGGCGGCCGCCTCGATCGGGTCCACCCCGTCCTGGGGCGTGATCCGGTGGGCGGAGAGGACGTCGGTGTCCTTGGGGACGTAGTCCGGCTCCCAGTAGCCCATCTTGGCGTAGGGGATAACGCCGGCACCCCAGCGCTTCTCACCCTCCAGCTGCTGCTGGCCGTGTTTTCCGTTACCGCCGCCATCTGCCATGAAGCCTCCCTGGGTCGAATGGCTGTACTGAGCCTTTCTCCATAGTGCCGCATGGGACTTAGCCCGTCTAATACCAATTCGCCGGTCATCCATAGGAATATCTCAATGGGAGTCAAAACCGGCGCGCGAAACGGCCCGACCAGCGGTCGAGCCGCCAGTCAGGCCGTTCCTACCTCTTAGAGGGAGCGTGAAGCCGGACCGGTGGAGGGCGAGCAACACCTCCCACCGGCCAACATCATCGGCCCGGCGCCCGCAGTGGTCGCACCCGGGCGGCGGGCGCCTCGGGGGCGGCGGCAGCGCCGCCGCCGTTCGCCTTCAGGGCCTCGGCGACCGCGTTGTTGATGATCTTCTGCACCGAGGCTTGCATTTCTCCCACGAAGCCGCCGACCATCTTCAGCGCCGGCTCGGCCATTCCAATGACAGTCTCGAAGATGTCGGCCATTCCTCTCTCCCTCGCCTTTCGTTCAGATAACCAGCCGGAGCCCTTTGCCCCGCTGCTGTGAAACCATTTCCTTGCCCCGCCCCAGCAGGTCGAAGACCACCGATTGGGCGGTCCCCATGCCCGTCGACACGATTCCCTTCACCTGATCGTTGGATGCCAGATCGGTGATCGCTTCCTTGACCGATCCCCCACCCTTCAACAAGCCCCCGAGCATTCCCCCGGAAAGCGCTCCCTGGGCCGTTGACATACCCCCGGAGAACATCGACTGGACATCTCCGGACCCGGCCACCGATCCCAGCGCATCCTTGATGACGCCGACGCCCTGGGCGCCGGACTCAGAGCCCAAGAGATACCCCAACACGAACCCTGCGAGAACTTCCACGTCCCTGCTCCTCTCCATCTTGCGAGTGGGATTCTGAGCCCGCCCCCGCTTCCCGGCGGCGTGCAGTCTTGTCCATCTCTGTACAGAATGCGAGTTTCGAGTGGTCCTGTCCGGTTTAGGCCCGGCGACCGAGCGTTACGGCCGCTTCGCGGTGGAGGCGCCCGAAGTTGTAGTACGCGGCACACGCCCCTTCCGACGACACCATGCAGGTGCCGATCGGGGTCTCAGGGGTGCAAGCGGTACCAAAGACCTTGCACTCCCAGGGCTTGATGACGCCCTTGAGCACTTCGCCGCATTGGCACGCCTTGGGGTCCGCGACCCGTACCCCGGGCACGTGGTACTTGAGCTCGGCATCGAATTCTGCGAATTCGGGGCGCAGCTTCAACGCACTCTGAGAGATGAATCCGAGCCCTCGCCACTCGAAGTGGGGCCGCAGCTCGAACACCTCTCCCAGGACCGCCAACGCCCGAGGGTTGCCTTCCTCCCGCACCACGCGGGTGTACTGGTTCTCGATCTCACAACGACCCTCGCGGATCTGGAGCAGCAGCATCGCGAGCGCTTGCAGGATGTCGAGTGGTTCGAACCCTGCAGTGACCAACGGCTTGCCGTATTGGGCGGGGACGAAGCGGTACGGACGCTGGCCGATCACCGTCGAGACGTGGCCTGGTCCCAGGAAGCCATCGAGGCGCAGGTCGGGCGATTCCAGGATCGCCTTGATCGGCGGAACGATCGTCACATGGTTGCAGAACACACTGAAGTTCTTGACCCCGTGTTCCCGGGCCTTGAGCAAGGTGAGCGCTGTTGAGGGCGCTGTTGTCTCGAACCCGACCGCGAAGAACACCACCTCCCGGTCCGGCGACTCCATGGCGATGCGCAAGGCGTCGAGCGGCGAGTACACGAACCGAATGTCCGCCCCCCGGGCCTTCGCCTCGAGCAGGTTGCCATTGCTGCCGGGGACTCGCATCATGTCGCCAAAGGACGTGAAGATGACGCCAGGGTTCTCAGAAACTGCGATGGCGTCATCAACACGGCCCATGGGGATGACACACACCGGGCATCCGGGGCCGTGGACCAGCTCGACGCTGGACGGCAGGACATGCTCGATGCCATGGCGATAGATGGTGTGGGTGTGGCCCCCGCACACCTCCATGAACTTGTAGTGCTCGTTGCCGGCAAGCTCGGTGATCCGACCCACCAAGGCCCGCGCGGCGGCGGGATCACGGTACTCGTCGACGAAGCGCATACTTGCCTACCCCTACGCTGCGGACTCGAGCTCGCGCGAACGCGCCTCGATCTCGGGTGTCTGCAGTTTCTGGGCCAAGGCGCCTCGGCCACGGTTCAGGAACTCGCCCATCAGGGCAAAGAGACCACCGAGCATGTCCCGGAAGCCTTGGGACGTGGTGATGGTCCGCCACGACTCCTGGAGCTCCTCGTGGCCTTTGTCCCCAGCGCGAGTACCTAGCAGGTAGCCGATGATCAGCCCCACTATCGCTGCCATGCTTCTCCTCCTGTATTGGTCGTGACACTCGATGACGACATCGCCGCCATCTCGTCGGTGTATGCCTCGCCCATCATCTGAAGCCCTGCCATCGCCTGCTCGGCTTCCTCCTCGTCAATCTTCGACATGGCGAAGCCAACGTGGATGAGAACCCAGTCGCCAACGGCGACCTTCTCATCCTCGAGCAGCCCGATGTTGATGACGCGGCCTACGCCGGCCACATCGACCCGGGCGAGATGCTCGTTGTCGAGCATCTCGATCACCTGGCCGGGAATTCCTAGGCACATAGCATTTGCCTTTCCGTTTCGATCATCACATCTTTCGAATCCGGGTATACCGCGAGATGCTGGGTACCGAGATGGCGAAAATGATGAGGCCGACGACGACTGCGATCCCCAACAGCACGAGGAAAATCAAGCCGAGGATGCCCACTTCTACATCTCCCGGATCTTGAGGTAACGCGCGATGTCAGGCAGTGACTTCACGACTACTGCCGCGAGCAGTGCGAACACCAATGACATAACCAAACGACGAATCATGTTGTTCTGGTCTCCCTTCCAGTTCCAGCAGGTTGGCATGCATCGGTGAGCAGGTCGCCCACCAATTCAGTGAGCAGGTCGCTCACCATCTCTACAGCTCGGTCCACAGCAGCTTCCACCGGTTCCGAGAGTCCCATCCCTTCCTCGATCGTCGCCGGCTGGCACCCAACTACCAGGATCCGGTCGACGGAACCACCGAGGTTAGCCAAAGTTGTGAGCACCACAAGAGGACTCATGGTGTGAGCGTCCATGATCGGCGCGATTTCGTCGTCGTCCTGCGACGAGGGCGGCGCGTCGGGTTCGAGTATCACGACCGTCCCCGGGGGCTCATCGCCCATCGGCATGGCATCGATGAGCACTAGGGCGTCGTAGCCGTTACACAGCTCGTACGCCAAGTGCACCCCACGGATGCCGTAATCCTCGACTCTGACGCAATCAGGCACGGGCAGCCGGGCCAGGCGGTTGGCCACTTCGACTCCGAAGCCATCGTCGCTGAAAAACAGGTTCCCGATGCCCGCGCAGAGTATCCGGGGGCTCATTCCGCCGCCTCATCCTGTGCGGCCACGGCGCCGGCGCCGGTACCCGTGTCGCTTTTCCCCGTCCCGCCGTCGCCGACGATGGTCGGGAAATCGAAGTCCCCCGACCAACCGGCTCCGGGACCGACCCGAGCCGCGTCGACCGCTCGCCCCGCGGCGGCCATCGACTCGCTCTGGCCGTAGGCGTCGGCCTCGGCCTCGCTCAGGGGCTCGATCTCGTCGGGATGGAAGTAGTAGAAGCGCCCCTGCGACTCGTAGATCTCCGTCGCCGGGTCCCCGTCGACGGTGACGGCCACGTGAAAACCGCCATCCACGTCGTGGAACACGCCGGCCACGGTGGCGGTCAGGCCGCTCAGGAACATGTCGTGGACATCGGCCCGGTGGCTCGGTAGCAGCCGGACCCGGGAGCCCTTGGAGATCTCAACCTCTTTGATGACGACCACGTCGCTCCACGGGTCGAACGAGGCGTCGATCACGGGATCCAGCCAGGGGACAGGTTCGGGATCGGTGGGGTCGATCCGGGACTCGATTTGGGGGTCGAGCATTCGGACTTCGCGCATCGTGCCATGGAGCTTGTCCCACGAGGGCTCCGCCATGTTGTCGCAGCGGTCGATGATGGCACGCGACCGGGGGTCGGTGCCCCGGGCCTCGGCCTTCTCGTCATCGGTGAGGGTCAGCACCCGCAGCGCCAGGATCTCGTCGATCTCGCAGCCGTCGTGGAAGTCGCCTTCGCTCTCGGGGGCCAGCGCCGGGTAGTCATACAGGATGATCGGCGAGGCCAGCACCAGGTCGGTGGCGCCCTGGGCGCCCACCAGCACCGCATAGGACCCGATGCTCTTGCATCCGGCCACCGCTTCCGCGGCCGCTTCGGGCGGATCGAAGACCGAGCAGAAGGCGCCCTCCTCGAGCGCCGCCAGGGTGTGGACCGCGATCAGTGACCGGCGCATGACGTCTTCGCGGCTGGTGCCCGTCTCCGACCATGTCGTGGTGTTCTCGAGCTCGATGCTCACTTTGATGAACGCTCCGGGACCGTCGGCCCAGGCGGTAGTGACCCGGGCGACGCCGGAAATGGGCTCGGTGGTGCGCACGATGCGCCCCGCCGGAGTCTCCCGGCCGGCGGCGTCGCGTTCGGTCTCGGTCACCAGTTCGGTTTCCGTGGAAGCCGGGAACTCGAAAGGTACGTGACGCTGGGCATCGGCCAGCGGCAGCAAGGGGACCACGCCGAGATCGAAGTCCTGCTCGATGGCCTCGTCCCATTCCATCCACAGCCGGTCACCGACCTGGAGCTTGGATGTGGGGCTATAGCCTCCCTCGGCATCGGGATCGGCCACCTCGAGGCCTCGGTGCTGGAGTTGGAGGAACCGCAGCCGAATGGCGATCTCTGGCGCCTGGCCCGGATCGACGATGAGCTCGGTGCGCATCAGCGACCGCTCCGAGGGGTCGACATCGCGCCACGCCGGGGGAACCAGGACACCCCACTGGAAGCGGATGCCTCCCCGGTTCTTGCCGTGGGTGGCGTGGTAGGGGTACAGGATGTAGCCCTCGTACAACACCGCCTCCGCCACGCCCTTGGCCAAGGCGAAGCGGGCCTCCATCTTCTCGGTCAGCGCAGTGCTGGTCATACGTCCTCGCCGGCCTGCTTGAGCAGGGCCTCGATGGTGTCCTCCCAGGTCGGGAGGGCCTTCTTCACCTTGTATTTCGTCAACTGGTCGATCGTTTCCTTCCGGGCCCGGATCCACCCGCTGTTAGGAAAGTACATGTCCATGCACTCCCTCCACACCTTGACCGGCAACTTGAAAGCCCGGTCCTTGTTCCAGCCCACCGGCTCGGCGTGGAAGCCGTTGTCCCCATTGGTGAAGAACGTCCCTGCGAAGAGGAACTGGAGCGGCACCTCGCCATCGCGCAGGCTGTGCAGGTACTTGTTGCCGGCCACCTCGAAGTCGTAGGTGCACGTCATGGGCAGGTCGATCTCGGTCGTCCCCTCGAAGCGGGGAACCACGATCCCGGTGTGGGTCCACAGGAACGGCTTCAGCGTGGTCCCCCAGCGCTTGGGGTCGTCGAACAGCTCGTACAGCCGGTCGTGATCCTGACTGTTGTAGGAGCGCCGCTGGGGCTCGATCATGATCTGGGCCCGGAGGGCGCAGGCGTGGACGTAATACCCCGACGCCTCGGTGATCCGAATCTTGAACATGATCGTGGGCACGGCGGCGTAGTTCTGCGCTCGGGCCTCCAGGACCTCGAAATCGAGGGAACTCATCCGGCGGTCTTGGCTCGTGACTTGACCCGGTCGAAGAAGGCTTCCAGCGCTTCGCGCGCTTCCTTGCCCCCGTCGAAGCCTCGCCACAGCTTGCGCATCTCGCCCACCAGCTCGTAGCAGGCGTCAATGGGCACCAGGTAGCACTCCGGGTTGTTACCCGCCTTGTCCTTCTGCACGAGGAAGGCCTCGACGTCGGGCAGGATGCTGCCCAGGCTGGGATTGGCCGCCACGACCTCATCCCAGATCTCCAACGACAACAGCGACTCGGTCGCTCCCGCCGGACTCGGGTAGAACGCCGCCACCCGCTGCAACTCGGAGTTGACGAGGAAGAACGCCACGCTCACCGGGATCTGCAAGGCGTCCCACTGGGACTGGGTCAACTCGAAGTTGGGAAAGGTCAGGTACCGGTCCGGAACCGCCAGGTAGTGCTTGCCGCCCGCCCCTTCGGGCGTGAACAGCAAATAGCACGGCCGGCACGAGCACATCAGGTTGCGGGCCTTCAGGTCCACCAGATGGCCGTGCTCGTCGGGGATGGGCTCGCCACACAGCTCGCACACCTCGCCCGGACGGGGTCGGCGGGCCATGCTGCGGTCCCGGATCCGCTCAAGGACCTTGAGAGGCTCCCGAGGGGCCTCGCTCACAGAATCATTCACAGAATCGCTCACAGAATCGCTCATACCTATCGCTCTATCACCGTTGAACCAACTCCGCCGGGCACTCCTCGTACACGGGCTTCTTGGCCCCGAGGGTGATCGGCACCGGGGCTCCCGCTGGGGGCGTTTCCTCGGTCGGTTGCTCGACATCGATGATGATGATCTCTGGGGCCGCCTCTGCGATCGCGGTTTCGACGGCCATCCGCAGCGTCACGGTGGACGACGGGCAACCATGACAGCTGCCCAGCAGGTTGAGGTGGACCGCGCCCGCCGCGGCATCGATATCGAGCAGTTCGACGTCGCCACCGTGACCGGCGAGCATCGGGCGGACGCCTTCCAGCGCCCTGATAACCCGTGTCTCGAGATCGTCAGGATGAAGCCCGTGCACGAGTAGCAGGCTCGAGATGAGCTCGTCGTGAGCCAAGCGCTCCAATGTTAGCGGATCGCTCTCCCCCACTACCGCGACGATTCTCGCCAAGCCACCGCCGTACAACTCGGTGACCAGGCCCAACACTTCTTCAGCCTGGCCGTATAAGCGCGGATCAGCAGCTGCTCGCAACTCGTCAAGCAGCTGCTCGATCCGATCACCAACGGCCCGGAGGTTCTTCTTTTCGGCCATGGGCCCCCCTCCGGGGTCAAGTTAGTTACCTACAACTTCCTACCTATAAACTACCGGCCGCCCAGGCCAAAGCCCGGGCGGCCGACAGTTCTAACCGACCTGCAGGGTGCAATCCTCGGCAACCGCGGACGGCGAATGCGACCGCTTGAGGACCTTGCCCTTGCCCAGGTACATGTGGACACCGCACGGCAGGCACGGGTCGAACGACCGTACCGCCCGCATGATGTCGATGCCCTTGAAGTTCTCCAAGCTGTTCTCTTCGAAGATGGGGGTGTTCATGACCGCATCTTCGTAGGGACCAGGGGTGCCGTAGCTGTCACGCGGGTTGGCGTTCCAAGGCGTCGGCGGGTACGGATGGTAGTTGGCGATCTTCCCACCGCGGATGACGAGGTGGTGGGAGAGCACGCCGCGGACCGCTTCGATGAAGCCGCAACCGATGGCTTCGTCGGGCACCGTGAACGGCGACCAGGTCTTGGTGTGGCCGGCCCGAACTTCCGCCAGCGCCTTGTCCATGAAGTGCAGGGCGCAGCAGCAGGCGTACAGCTGGAAGTAGGAACGGGCCCGGTCACGCTCAATGGCGTTGGACCACTTCGGAACGTCCCACGTGAAGTCCGCAGCCGGCTTGAGGGCGGTGCGGGGCAGGTGGAACTCGATGCTGTGACCGGTGGCCTTGATGTAGCCGATGTCCACCAGGCCCGAAAGGGCGATGGCGAACAGACGGGCCAGGGGGCCGCCGCCGGTGTCCAGGGCCAGGTGATCCCGACCGTCGAACCAACGAGGCGCCATAACCCAGCTGTACTTGCCGTCGAAGTCGCGCTTCTGGGGCTGGGGGATGGTGTGCTGGTTCCAGGGGTGCCGGCGATCGACCGGGTTGCCCAGCGGGTCCTTGGTCACGAACATTTCCTGACCTTCCCAGTCGTCGTAGAACGAGTGACCGAGGAGGATCCGGATACCGAGGTTGATGTCGACCAGGTCGTTGGTCACCAGCTTGCCGTCGACGACGACGCCGGGGGTGACGAACATGGCACGGCCCCACTCGGTCATGTTGCGGTAGTTGAAGTCGCACACATCGGGATCCTGGAACGAGCCCCAGCAACCGGTCAGGATGCGACGACGGCCGACTTCTTCGTAGCCGGGCATGGCGTCGTAGAAGAACAGGAAGAGGTCCTCGTGCAGGGGCACGACCCGCTTCATGAACTCGGCGTAACGCATCAGCCGGGCGTAGTAGTCGGTGAACAGCTGGATGGTCGCCGTGGTGCCGTTGCCGCCCGGATACAGGGTGGACGGGTGGACGTGGCGGCCTTCCATGAGGCAGAACATCTCACGGGTCCAGCGGCTGACCGCCAGAGCCTCACGGTAGAACTCACCCGAGAACGGGTTGAGCGACCGCATGATGTCGCCGATGTAGGCATAGCCGTGGGCCGCCGCGTTGGGAGCGGGGGTCCGGTTGGCCAGGTCGAGGACGCCAGGGTTGGTTTCCGAGACCATCTTCTCGCAGAAGTCAACGCCCACCAGATTTTCCTGGAAGATGTTGTGGTCGAACATGTACTCGGCGGCTTCACCCAGGTTGGAGATCCACTCACCCAGGTGCGGGGGAACGACGCCGAACGCCATGTTCTGGGTCCAGGTCGAAACCTCGCAGTGGTTGTCACCACAGATACCGCAGATGCGGCTGGTGATGTAGTGGGCGTCCCGGGGGTCCTTGCCCTTCATGAAGATGCTGTAGCCACGGAAGATCGAGGAGGTGGAGTGGCAGTCAACGACCCTGCCCCGACCGAAGTCGATCTTCGTGTAAATCCCAAGGCTGCCGACGATGCGGGTAACCGGATCCCACGCCATCTCGACAAGCCCGCTGGCCTGTTGTGTCCTACTAGGCATCAGTCGTCTACCTCCACTCGCCTTTGTACCCGGTCAGGAGCTTCTTGCCTGGCGTACGCCACTTCGGCTCCTCGTCCACGGTCTTGCCTGTGATGCGGCGCAATCCTCGGATAGCGCCTCCATATACTCCCGATGCCGCGGTCGAGACCCTAGCACCGGGCGGTTCGTCCATGAATGGCATGAACTTGTCCGGGAAGCCCGGCATGGTGCAGCCGATGCAGATCCCGCCGACGTTGGGGCAACCGCCCACGCCGTTGGTCCATCCCCGCTTGGGGACGTTGCACTTAACCACCGGACCCCAGCAGCCCAGCTTCACGATGCACTTGGGCGAGCCGTACTCGTCGGCGAAGTCGCCCTGCTCGTAGTAGCCGGCCCGGTCGCAACCCTCATGGACGGTGTTGCCGAACAGCCACAACGGCCGCAGGGCGTCATCCAGGGGGATCATCGGGGCTTGGCCGGTGGCCTGGTACAGCAGGTAAAGAATGGTTTCCGACAGGTTGTCAGGGTGGATCGGGCAGCCAGGAACATTGACGATCGGCAGGCCCGCCTTTGACTTCCAACCCCAACCGAGGTAGTCCGCGACGCCCATGGCCCCAGTGGGGTTGCCGGACATAGCGTGAAGGCCCCCGTAGGTGGCGCAGGTGCCAACGGCAAGGATCGCCGTCGCCTTCGGCGCCAACCGGTCGAGCCACTCGCTCGTCGTCATGGGCTGATCGGTGGCCGGGTTGTTACCGAATCCGCACCAGTAACCCTCGCGCTTGATGGCCTCGTTGGGGATGGACCCCTCGACCACCAGCACGAACGGCTCCAGTTCGCCCCGCTCAGCCATGAAGAACCACTCGATGAAGTCGTCCGCTCCACCTACTGGCCCGCACTCATAGTCGATGAGCGGCCAGTGAACTGCGATCTTCGGCAGTCCGGGCAGTGCTCCAAGAGCAATTTCCTCGATACTGGGCTGGGTCGCCGAGGTGAGGGCGACAGAGTCGCCATCACAGCTAAGCCCAGCATTGATCCACAAGACGTGGATCACCGTCTCGTCCAGCGCAGATGCCATACTGCTTTGCCTCCCGCGGTCCTAGTGGACGGCGCATGGTGCGCCAGGGGTGATGTCTAGGTGATCGCAGCGGGGGTGTAAATGGGTGTCTTTCACACCCATATACACAGCCTTGACGCAAGCCCCGGTTCCCGAGGTCGGCCGCTGACCTCCAAGTATGGCGCGCCCGCTGACGTTTCCCCGGGGTTATCCCCCATTCGGGGGAGACTACCCGGCCGTTCGCTGTGGAAGTCGCTGCGGGTCCCTGGGAAGCGTAACAATGGCGCCATGAGCGTCCTGCAAGCAGAGGTTTTTCCCGAGCGGGTGGAGCTGGAGGTGGTCGACAGCGCCCCACCGGTGAAGACGACGGGCGCCATGTCATCTTTCAGCGACCGGGGCCTGACCCTCACCGTGACCGACCAGGCGGCCGTGCAGGCCTTCCCGGCAGGAACCCTCGTGCGGGGCAGCTACGGCGACCACTCCGGCTTCTGCCAGTTCGAGACCGAGGTGGACGAGGCCACTGCCGGCGACACCGCCGATGCCCCCACCATCATCCGCCTGGTACCGCCGAAGCAGATCACAACGACCCAGCGCCGGCGCTACGTCCGCGCCGATGTCGACATAACCATCCCCTGCGCCCTCCTCGACGTGAAGAACATGACCTTTCTCAGTGCGCCCGGCGATGTCGCCAACCTCGGTGGCGGCGGCCTCATGATGGTCATCGCCGCCCACCCGTCGCTGAAGGTCGGGTCCAAGCTGGCACTGGCCATTTCGATCCCCGGGAGCGACCCCATCCTCGCCCTGGGCCGGACCGTCTACGTCACGAAGCAGGCCGACGGGCCGGCGACGGTCCGCCTGGCGTTCACGTCGATCGACGCCGGCGACCGCGAGCGCGTCGAGCGCTTCGCCTACCGCAAGCTGGGCGGCACCGCCCCGGCCAAGCTGTGGGCGTCCGGCAAGATAACATCGACCCAGCCGAGCCCGCCGTAACCCCCCGGCAGGCGCCGTCCGGAGCGCCCGCGCCGGTTTGGCTGGCTTTCCCCCGACTGTTTGGTAATTTGGCAGACGAAGCGTCGTGAGGCCGCGCTGTGGCGGCCGCCACCGGCGTTACTCCTCCCGACTATCGAGGTGACCACCCATCACAACGCGCAGCGGCACCTACCAGGAACAGGATCGCCGAGCTGAGGAGTTGGCTCGCGCCAAAGAGGAGAAGGTGGAACTCGACATCCTGCTCAAGGTCCGGGCCCTCCTCGCCACGGCCGAGTCGAGCGAGTTCGAAGGTGAGGCCCGGTCCTTCCGGGCCAAGGCCGACAGCCTGGCCGAGCGTTACGAGATCGAGCCCACCCTGCTGGCGTTTCCTCGCGAGGACCTGAAGGTGGCGGTCGTCATGGCGGAGATCAACCGCCTGAAGGAGATCGTCCAGGCCTACGAGGACGAGGACGAGACCTGGGAGACCAAGACCGCCGAGTGGTCCGCGCTGCTCGACGAGTACGACGGTGTCCTCGAGGTGGCATGTGACATCTTGTGCCTCCCCCTCAAGCGCCTGCCGTACGGGTGCCGCCGCCATTTCCGCCCCCACGACCGGGCGAAGATCGAGAGATTGATCTGGGACCGGGTCAACACGGGGCACCACACCGAGTACCTCGTCGCCGATGTGATCGACGAGCTTGACGTTGCCGACAGTGCCGAAAGTGCGGAGCCCGCAGCTTCGCCGGAAAGCTAGGTCTGAATCATGATCGCAGTTGTCACCATCACCAAGAATGTCGACAAGCCCGACGAGCCGTCGTGGGTTCCGATCGACCAACTGGTGGGGCCGGTATCGGTCGGCGCCGAAGCCATGGTCATCGAGGGCTACACCGGCGATGTCGCCGACGGCCGCATCGCCGAGATCGACGATGCCGGGCGTCGGGTCCGGGTCGACGTCGACTGGAACACCCTGCGCACCATCGTGGACGAGCCGAACCCCGAGGGCCAGGGGGGCGGAAGCGACTTCGAGTCGAGTGCCGACCGCTTCGGCGGCAAGGCCATGAGCCCCGGCGGCATCCGGTGGGGATTCACCCGCCCGAGCCCCATGAAGAAGACCCCGGCCCCGCCCGCCAGCTGATCCTCGAGGCGGCGTGGCCGGTCGGCGGGCGGCGGCGGTCGGCGGCGGCGGCGGCGGCGGCGGTCAACTTGACGATCGGCGTCAATCCCTGACGGTGCAGCCGATCCGTAGGAGGCCTTGGTCCCTCGTGATGAGCACGCTCTGCACGTGATAGCCGTCTGAGCTGATCGTCACGCCCGGAAGGGCGGTGCTCCCAGTGACCCCACTGGCTACGAAAATCCCGTCGTCGGACTCCGACAGGTCGTCCAGGTAGTACACCCGCCCCAACTCGCCGGCCGCGGTCACCAACTGCCGCTCCTCATCGCTCTGCGGCGCCGGCTTGCCCTGCATATCCCCACCCAGCAGCCGTACCGCGCATGCCGTGATGACGCCTTCGGGGGCGCCCCCGATGCCGGCCGACAGGTCGATACCACCGCCCGGCACCAGCGCCGCCAACCCCGCCATGACGTCCCCGTCGGGGATCTCCACCACACCCGCACCGGTCGCCCGGATGCGCGAGATCAACTCGACATGGCGGGGCTTGGCCAGTACCGCGACCTTCAACGACGACACCTTGACGCCTTGCGCCGCCGCCACCGAGGCCAGGTTCTCCTCGATGGGGGCCTCGATATCGATGGCCCCCCGCCCGCCTGGGCCGACAACCAGCTTGTCCATATAGAAGCCCACGATGGGGGCGAAGGTGTGGCGGGGGGCCGCCGCCAACACCGTGATGGCGCCGGGCCAGCCCCGGGCGCACAGGTTGGTGCCCTCCAGGGGATCTACGGCCAGATCAAAGTCGGGCCCGTGACCCCCGCCGATCTCCTCGCCCGCATAAAGCATCGGCGCGTTGTCCTTCTCTCCCTCGCCGATGACCACCACGCCGTGGCCGGGCACGGTGGAGAGGTGGGCCCGCATGGCCTCGACCGCGGCGTGGTCGGCGGCATTCTTGTCACCCCGGCCGATCCAGGCGTGGCAACGGGCGGCGGCAACAGTGGCGGCGTCCAGCAACGGGAGCGCCAGCGAGGCCATCCGGTCCATCCAGGGCGCGTCGGGGGGGTTGAGCATCAATCCACGGTAGGGAACACGGTGGGAAAAAGCCTCCCCCGAGTTGGTGAGGACCGGGTGGAAGGCAAGTGACCGTCGCCCGGGCCGGTCAGACACCTCCTGGGGGCGTGGTTCAATCGATGCATGCGCATCGCCGTCATCGCACCGCCCTGGGCGCCCATCCCCCCGAATCTCTACGGCGGGATCGAGCTCATCGTCGATGAGCTGGCCCAAGGCTTTCAGGCCGCGGGACACGAGGTCGTCCTCTTCGCCACCGGCGATTCCCATTCCGCCGTCCCTACCAAATGGGTCCTCGAGCAGGCCGAAGGGGTCCGTATCGGGATGGCCGTCCCGGAACTGCGCCACGTCATGCACGCCTACGAGGCGGTCCAGGGCTACGACGTAGTGCACGACCACACCGTGTTCGGGCCCGTCTACGCCGAGCGGTTCCCCGACCTGAAGGTCGTGACCACGATCCACGGGCCCTTCAACGACGAGCTGACCGACATCTACCGCCGGATGTCCGAACGGGTGCCCATCATCGCCATCTCCCATGACCAGCGCCGCCATGTCCCCGACATCCCCATCGCCCGGGTCATCCACCACGGTCTCGATCCCGGCGCCTTCCCGGTTGGCGAGGGCGACGGCGGCTACTTCTTGTTCCTGGGCCGGATGGCGCCCGAGAAGGGAGCCCATCGGGCGGTCGAGGCGGCCTGGAAGGCCGGGGCCCGGCTCCTGCTGGCCGCCAAGATGCGCGAGCCGTGGGAGTTCGACTACTTCGAGAACTACGTCCAGCCCTACCTGAACGAGGACATCCGCTACCTCGGTGAGGTCCCCCACGAGGAGAAACTGCGGCTGCTGGCCGGGGCCCGAGGACTTCTGAACCCCATCCAGTGGGCCGAGCCCTTCGGTCTGGTCATGGTCGAGGCGCTGGCATGCGGGACGCCCGTACTCGCCTTCCCCGAGGGCGCCGCCCCCGAGATCGTCGAAGACGGCAAGACCGGGTTCCTCTGCGAGGACGTGGCCGAGATGGCCGAGCGCATCGGGCAGGTCGACGGGCTCGACCGTTCGGCGTGCCGGGCGAAGGTCGAGGACTACTTCTGCACCACCCGGATGGTGGCCGAACACCTGGACCTATTCGAGGAGCTGGCCGGCGGGCGCTGATTCGGTTTCCGCGGGTCCGGGAACAACTCAGGTATGACCAATACCGACGATCTCAAGGGCCGGACGAAGGAAGCATTCGGTGATCTCACGGACAACGACGATCTGAAGCGGGAAGGCAAGATCGACCAGGCGTCGGGCAAGGTAAAGGACACTGTCGACGACGTGACGGACAAGATCAAGGACATCCTCAACTAGCCGTAGCCGCTCATACCTCAACTGTTGGCTACGGTGGAGGCGTGCAGGAGGGCGAAGCGCCGCGAAGGGTTGACGTCGACGGGATGGAGCTGCACCTCGATCCCGAGCCCGACGCAAATGGCGACATTCACACCGCGCTCCCACCACGGCTGGAGTCGTGGCGCCGGCGCAGTGCCGCGGGCGCCATCCTGACGGGAATCGGCCTCGGTTTGAAGGCGGCCCTGGAGCCCGAACGCGATGAGCCGTCGATCATCGTCCAGACCTCGGGCACACCCCCGAGTGACCTTCCGGTGGAAGCCGATCTAGGTGGCATCTTCGCAGCCGACAAGGTGGTGAAGATCCGCCCGTGGCTGCTGGCCGGCGACGCCCCTTCGGGCCCGGTCGCGGCGGGCCCGGTCGGTGCGGCCCCCGTCGCTGCGGGCCCGGTCGGTGCGGGCCCCGTCGCTGCGGGCCCGGTCGCGGCCCGCCCCGTCGCTCCCGGGCCGCCTGCCGGCCCCGACCGCGAGGGGGATGGCGGGGCCGTCACCGACGGCACCCCATGAGCGATGCGGGCACGCCTGACGCTGCCGACGCAGATATCCCCCCTCCCCGCCGAGGGTCGACCGGTGCCCGCAGAAGCCCGCGGCCGGCAACCGGCACCGGGGACGGGGCTCGTGCCGGGTCGCCAACTGCTCCGAGGGTCCGGCGAGCGCCGCCCCCCTCGAGCGATGCTGGCGGGGCGGAGAAGCCCATCCCCGCGGGGCGACCGTCCTTCCCCTGGCCACGGCGTGCCCCCGCCGGTGGTGCGACCCCCACTGAGGCCGGAGTAGAGGTCGGGCCGGCTGGAGAGCCCCTCAAGCCCAGCCAGATGCTGCCGCTCGAGCAGCGGCTCGGTTTCATCCTGGCCGGAGTGGTGGCCGCCGGTTCCATCGCGGTGGCCGGTATCGGTGCCCACAACGGCTGGGCGGCGGCCGCCGGGGTGGCGGCCAGCGCCGTGCTCTACTTCGCGGTCCGCAAAGGCCACCGCGTACTCACCGCCATGGCCGGCTTCTTGGCCGGTTTGGCCTTCTTCTACTTCTTCCCGCTGGAACTGGCCTGCCTCGGATACAGCTTCTACCTCATGATGCGCAACAGCAACGCCCAGGCCAAGGCCCGCCGGACCCAGCCCCACCTGACGCCAGCCGAGCGCCGGGCCGCCGCCGCGGCCCGTGCCACCAAGCGCAGCAACCGCCGGGGAAATGGGGCCGCGGCTCAGGTCGCGGCACCCAAAACGCCTATCCCCAACCGCCGGTACACGCCGCCCAAGGCCCGCCCCGCCCGCCCCAGCGCCAAGGTTCCCGACCCGACCGAGCCCCCCAAGGCCCCCGGGGGACCGCTCGGGAAGGCGGCGGCCGCGCTCACCGCCAAGATCGACCCCGTCCCCAGCCAGCCGGCAACTCAGAAGGGGGCCACCGCCACCGGGCCGATCGGCGCGACTCCGACTGGCCTGCCCCGAAAGGCGGTTCCTCGGCCCCCCGGGAAGGCACCCAAGACGCGCTGAGTGGGGATCGGGGCGCTTCGACCGGGCGGCTAGCCGGAGACGAGGGCGGAATGCAGGAACGACAGCAACTCGCGGCGGCGGCGCACCAGGGATCGGGCGGTAGGTTCGTAGCCGAGGGCCCGGAGCACCTCGACCTCGGTGGCGACGCCGATCACGGTTGAATACGCGGCCAGCAACAGCAGCTTCGGATCGTGGCGCCGCATGACGCCCGCATCCATCTCCGCCTCCATGAACGAGGCTGCCCGACCGATCAGCGGGCCCAGGGCGGCGGTGAGCCGGGTGGCGGCTGGAGGCCCGAGCCGGCTCACCTCCCGCAACAGGCCCAGCAACTCTGGGCGCCGCGCCGCCAGGCGGAAAACGGAACGGACCACCGCCTCCACCCGGCCCCAGCCGTCGTCGGCCCGGTCCAGTGCCTCCTCGAGGACTGCCGACAACTCGGCCGCGGCCCGATCGATGGCGGCATCCAGCAGCGCCTCCTTGGAGGGGCAGTAGTACAGGATCGTCTGCTTGCGGATTCCGAGCTCACCCGCCAGGGCGTCGAGGCTGGTCGCGTCATAGCCTCGGGACCCGAAGGCCGCCACTGCGGCGTCAACCACGCGATCCCGGGTGCTGGCGGACGTCATCTACCAGATGGTAGATACTTAGGAATGCTCCGTGAGGCCCTGGCCGGACAACGCATCGCCGTTACCGGATCCACCGGATTCCTGGGAACGGCCCTGGTGGAACGTCTGCTTCGCCAGATCCCCGACTGCCAGTTGGCACTGGTGGTGCGGCCGGGGCGGCGGGGGGCGGCCGACCGTATCCGCCGCGAGATCCTCCGCAACGACGCCTTCGACCGGCTCCGGCGGCAGCTTGGTTCTGCTTTCGACGACGAGATGGCTCGCCGCATCCTCCCGCTGGCGGGTGACGTCGCCAGGGACGGCCTCGGCCTCGACGCCGACGCCCAAGCCATCTTCGCCCGCTGCAACACCGTGATCCATTCGGCCGCCTCGGTCAGCTTCGACTCGCCCCTCGACAGCGCGGTCGAGATCAACCTGCTGGGGCCGAGCCGGGTGGCGGCCGCCATGATCGCCTGCCGGCAAACCCACGCAGTGACGTCGGGCCCGCCCCATCTCGTCGCGGTGTCGACCGCCTATGTGGCCGGTACCCGCCGCGGCGATGCCCCCGAGGCGCTTCTCCCCGACACCCCCTTCGCAACCGAGATCGCGTGGCGGCCCGAGGTCGTGGCGGCCCGCCGGGTCCGGGCCGACTACGACGCCGCCAGCCGGCAACCCGAGCAGCTGGTCAGGTTCACCAAGGCGGCACGGGGCGAGCTGGGTGCCGCGGGGGTCCCGGTCCTGGCCGCCAAGGCGGAAAAACTACGCCAGGAATGGGTGAAGGACCGCCTCATCGACGCGGGAAAGGCTCGAGCCCAGGCCCTGGGTTGGCCCGACGCCTACGCCTACACCAAAGCGCTGGGCGAGCGGGCCCTCATGGAGTCACGAGGCGACGTCCGGGTATCCATCGTGCGTCCGTCAATCATCGAGTCGGCGCTGGCGGAGCCCATGGCGGGCTGGATCCGAGGTTTCCGGATGGCGGAGCCGGTCATCATCAGCCTGGGGAAGGGGCTCTTGAAGGAGTTCCCGGGGTTGCCCGAAGGAGTCGTCGATGTCATCCCGGTGGACCTGGTGGTCGCCGCCATTGTGGCGGTGGCGGCCGACGGAGGGCCGCCACCGGGGGCGCCGCCGGCGGTGTTCCAGGTGGCGTCGGGTTCCCGCAACCCGCTGCGCTACCGCCAGTTGGTGGAACTGGTCCGGGACTGGTTCGGCGAACATCCCCTGGCCGACACCAACGGCCAACCGATCGTGGTCCCCGAGTGGTCCTACCCGGGACGGGGCCGGGTCCAGAAGCAACTGGCCCAAGCGACCCGGATGCTGTCGGCGGCAGAGAAAGGCTTGCTGTCCCTACCCCTGCGGGGCCGCCAGGCTGAGTTGTCGGCCCGCCTGGAGGAGAAGCGGACCGAGGCTGAGCGGGCCTTGGGCTATGTCGAGCTCTACGGCGCCTACACCGAGACCGAGGCGGTGTTCCGGGTCGACCACCTGTTGGAGCTGTGGGCCAAGCTGCCGCCCGCCGACCAGGCGGAATTCCTGTTCGACCCGGCCGGGATCACGTGGCCGATGTATGTCAGTGATACCCACATGCCCTCGATCGTGGCCCACGCCCGGGTTCGCATGGCGGGCCCCTCCCGCCGGACCACGCCGGCCATCTCCAGAGAGGACCGAGGACGCCGGGCAGTGCTGGCACCCGAGCGGCAGTTGGCGGTGTTCGACCTCGAGAACACCCTCATCGCGTCCAATGTGGTCGATTCCTTCGCCTGGCTGGCGACCAGGCGGATCGATGACGAGGACCGGGTGAAGCTCGTTCTTCGTACCCTTCGCGAGGCGCCCCGCCTACTGGCGCTCGATCGCCGCGACCGCGGCGATTTTCTGCGCCATTTCTACCGCCGCTATGAGGGGGCACCGGTGGCCCGCCTCGAGTCCGACTCCTGGGGTCTCTGGAACGACCTGCTGCTGGCCAAGGCGTTCCCAGCTGGCATTCGCCGAGTGCGCGAGCACCGGAGGCGGGGTCATCGCACCCTGCTCATCACCGGTGCCCTGGACGTCGCCATCGAGCCGTTGAGGCCCCTGTTCGACGACGTCATGTGCGCTTCGCTCGGTGTCAAAGACGGGCGCTATACGGGCGAGTTGCTCTCGGCCCCGCCGACGGGCGAGGCCAGAGCGCTGCTGATGGCGGACTACGCGGCCGAGTGGGGCCTCCAGCTCAGCGAATCGGTGGCCTACGCCGACTCGGCGAGCGACCTGCCCATGCTGGAGGCGGTCGGCCATCCGGTGGCGGTCAACCCGGAAACCAAGCTGGCCGCCATCGCCCGCAAGCGGGGCTGGCACGTCGAACAGTGGCCCCGGTCGCCCGGCGGCCCCCGCCCACTCCTGCCCATTGCCCGAGCCGGGGCCAACTCGTGAAGGCCCTCCTCTTCGAGCGCAACCTGCCCAAGTTCGCCGCGGCCCGGGTGGCCTCGGAGTGGCGCAGCGGCAGCGGTGCCCGGGTGGGGCCGCTGCGGTTGACCGAGGTGGACGAACCGGTGATGCCGGGACTGGGGTGGCGCCGCGTTCGTCCCCGGCTCTCGGGTATCTGCGGGAGCGACCTGCAGACCATCGACGGCCGCTCGACGCGGTATTTCGAGCCCCTGGTCAGTTTTCCGTTCGTCCCCGGCCACGAGGTGGTCGGCGAAACCGACGACGGCACCCGGGTGGTACTGGAACCGGTATTGCGCTGCGCCGCCCGGGGTATCGATCCTGCGTGTTCGGCGTGCGCGGCGGGGGAAACCAACCGGTGTCGCAATCTGGCCTTCGGCCACCTGAAACCGGGACTCCAGACGGGTTTCTGCTCCGATACCGGCGGCGGGTGGGGCAGCGCCCTCGCCGCCCATGCCAGCCAGCTGCACCCGGTCCCGGAGACCTTCACCGACGAGGCGGCGGTGATGGTCGAACCGGCCGCCTGCGCGGTGCACGGCTCCCTACTGGGCGCCGGTGGAGCGGGACACGACACCGCGGTGGTGATCGGGGCAGGCACGCTCGGCCTGTGCACCGTCGCCGCCCTGAGTCGTTTCCGCGGCGACATCGAGACGGTGCTGGTGGTGGCCAAGCACCCCGAGCAGCGGCGAATGGCCGGTGAGGTCGCCAAGTGCAGGGTCGTCGAGCCGGGCGAGCTGGCCCGGGCGGTACGGCGCCAAACCGGGTCCCTGGTGCTCGACTCAGGCCAGCTCACGGGCGGCGCCAGCCTGGTCTTCGATTGCGTGGGGTCCAACCAGTCGCTGGCTTCGGCCCTTTCTGTCGTCGAGCCCGGCGGAACGATCGTCCTGTTGGGCATGCCGGGCGAGGTCAAGGTCGACCTCACCGGTCTGTGGCAGCGCGAGGTGTCGATCACCGGTGCCTACGCCTATGGGACCGAACGGCTGCCGCTCCCGAGCGCCGGGCCGGGTGTCCCCCCGCCCCGGCGCACCTTTGACCTAGCCTTCGAGCTGGTGGCCGATGCCGGGCTCGAACGCCTGGTCTCGGCTCTGTATCCCCTCAACCGCTATCGCGAAGCGATCGCCCATGCCGCCGACGCCGGCCGGCGCGGCGCCACCAAGGTCGCCTTCGACCTCCGGGCCACCCGGAAATTCCGCCCCAAGGAGACCCACGCCTGATGCCCCGCCCCGGTTTCGTGCTCGAGGTCGACCGGTCCACCCCGGCGACGCTTTGCTGGCACGGCGAGGGGTTCAAATTGATGCGCCTGCCGACGGGAAGCCGGATCCTGTACCCCCCGGAACCCCTGGCCGCCCTCAAGGACCCTGACGACGCCATTCGCCACGCCCTCCTCCACCCGCAAGGCGATATGGCCCCCCTGCCGGCGCTGCTGAAGGCGGGCATGCGACTCACCATCGCCTTCGACGACATCTCGCTTCCTCTGCCCCCCATGGAGCGACCGGACAACCGGCAACGGGTGATCGAGGCGGTTCTCGACCTGGCCGCCGAGGCGGGCGTCGACGACGTGGTGCTCATCTGCGCCCTGGCTTTGCACCGGCGCATGACCCCCGCCGAACTGCGCCACGCCCTGGGTGACCGTATCTACGACGCCTTCGCCCCCCATGGGCTGCTGCTCCAGCACGACGCCGAGGATCCTTCGGCGCTCGTCCATCTGGGCTTGACCGATCACGGCGAGGATGTCGAGATCAACCGCCGGGCCGCGGAGTCGGACCTGCTGGTCTACGTCAACATCAACCTTGTCGCCATGGATGGCGGCCACAAGAGCGTGGCCACCGGGTTGGCCTCCTACCGCAGCCTGCGCCACCACCACAACGTGAAGACGATGCAGCACAGCCGGAGCTTCATGGACCAGACGCGCTCGGAGCTGCATACCTCTAATTGGCGCATGGGCCGGCTGATCGCGGCCAGCGGCGTCAAGATCTTCCAGATCGAGACGACCTTGAACACCGATACCTTCCCGTCCGCGTTCAGTTTCCTCCAGAAGCGGGAGTGGGAGTGGGGGGCGCGGGACCGGGCCAGCTTCCTCGCCGTCTCCAAGAGCCTCGCCCGGACCCCGCCGCGCCTGGCCCGCTCCATCTTCCAATCGATCAAGTCGCCCCACAAGATGCAGAGCGTCCAAGCCGGTGAGGTGGAGGCGGTCCACGCCATCACTACCGAGAACGTCTACCGCCAGCAGCTGGTGGACGTCGAGGGCCAGACCGACGTGGTGATCATGGGCCTACCGTATATCTGTCCCTACAACGTCAACTCGATCATGAACCCGATCCTGGTGGCGTGCCTGGGGCTGGGGTACTTCTTCAACCTGTACCGGGGGAAGCCCCTGGTCCGTCCCGGCGGGGTACTGATCCTGAGTCACCCGACCCCGTGGGCGTTCAACCCGATCCACCATCCCTCGTACATCGACTTCTTCGAGGAGGTCCTCACCGACACGACCGACCCCGTAGAGATCGAGAAGACCTACGAGGAGCGCTTCGCAACCGACGATTGGTACCGCCACCTGTACCGCACCAGTTACGCCTACCACGGGGTCCACCCCTTCTACATGTGGTACTGGTGCGCCCACGCACTGGACCACGTCGCCGCCGTGATCGTCGTCGGGGGCGACACCAAGGCGGTGCACCGGATGGGTTTCAAGCGGGCCTCCACCATGCGCGATGCCTTGGAAATGGCCGAGGACACCGTCGGTCGGGATCCCAGCATCACCCACTTCCACTGCCCGCCCATGATGATCGCCGATGTCCATTAAGTCGTTGCCCCGGGCGCGCGTCCGGTCCCGGGGAACTTTTCCCTGGACCGCCCCCACCTGGCCCGGGGCGGTGGCGCGACCTCCCGCCCCGCGCACCCTTGGTGTCGATTATGAGACCGAATGGGCCCGCCGCTATGGGGCCCGTCTGGCCCGGGTGGTGGTCACCGAAGGTCTGACCCGCCCGATCACCCACCTGCTGGCCGACCCCAAGGTGGATGGACTGGACCGCCTGGAGCAGTTGAACGAGCCGGTGATCTTCGCGGCCAACCACGCCAGCCACATCGACACGCCCCTGTTGCTCAGCGTGCTCCCGGACCGCTGGCGCCATCGCACGGTCGTGGCGGCGGGCGCCGACTACTTCTTCGACCGGCGCTGGAAGGCGGCGTTCTTCGCCTTCACCATCAACGCCATCCCCGTCGAACGGCTCCGGGTCAACCGGCGTTCCGCCGAACTGGCCGCCTCGGTGCTCGACGACGGTTGGAGCCTGTTGATCTTTCCCGAAGGTGGGCGCACGCCGGACGGCTGGGGCCAAACCCACCGACCGGGAGCTGCCTGGATGGCAGTGCGGACCGGCCGTACGGTGGTCCCGGTGTACGTCGAGGGCACCCGGCAGGTCCTGCCTCGTCACGGCAACCGGCTACGTCCGGCATCGACGCGGGTCAGCTTCGGTCATCCGTTGCGGCCGGAACCAGGAATGGACGCCCGGGATCTGGCGGCGCGAATCGAGAGCACCCTCGAAGTGCTGGCCGACGAGCAACAGACCGATTGGTGGAGCGCCCGCCGCCGGGCGGCCCGGGGTGACACGCCCTCGCTGACCGGACCCACCGTGGCCAACTGGCGGCGGACCTGGGCGCTGAGCGACCGGGCCCGCGGGGGCCGGGCCCGATCCGGCGCCCGGGGCGGCCCGCCGTCGGAAACCCGGTGGCCGAAGCTGTAGCTACCCGATCTTGGACAGCTTCGGTTTGAGGGCCCAGTAGGCCGCCACTGCCGCGACCAGAACCGCAGCCAGGGCCTCGACCATGGAGCCAAGCTTCAGCACGACCCGCTCATGGGCGACGGTCAGCACCACGACGGCCCGGACGAAAGCCGCGCCAGCCAGCGCCGCGGCGACAAATCCCGCCAGCGAGCGGGCGTTGGACGGCGCCAGCGGAGACGCCGGGGGGGTGCGATCAGGCGACGGGACCAGGGCGACTAGGGCCACCGCCACGATCAGAATGGCGCCAACCGCGACGTCGGCGGGCGCCAGGAACCGCAGCATCCGTACGTTGCCGGGAGTGCCTGTCGGCTGGCCCAGCGCGATGAGGAAGTTGGCAAGGAAGAGCACGAGGACGGCGGCGGTGATCACCAGGCTGGCGAGGACCTGGGGCGCCACCGTCGCCAGCTTCGGCGGGCGGCGGGGCCGCGGCGTGGCCGGGGACGAGGCCCCAGCGGCACCCCAGGGAGGCGGCTGCCGGTATCCGCGGGGACTGTACGGGGGCGCAGGAGGATTCCAGTGCGGAGCCGGGCCCGAGGACGAGGGCGACGGCGGCGGTCCCGGCGGGCCGAATGACGGCGCGCCGGCAGGCCCCGAAGTCCACGGGGAACCCGGGCCCGAGGAGGGCGGCCGGGGTTGCGGGCCCGTCGACGGGGGCGCCGGTTGGGCCGGGCCCGGCATCGCCCGGGGGGCGCCGGGAGGCGATCCCCACCCACCGGGCGACCGGCCTGGGGGAGGCCAACCGGCCGGGGCGTCAGGCGTCGGGGGGCGGGCGGGAGGCCAGAGAGGTCCGGGAGGCGAGGCGGCCCGCGGGGCGGCGTAGTCCGATGGTGGGGCCGGTGCCGATGGTCCCGCCGGTCCCGTCGATGCTCCCGCCGGTCCCGTCGATGCTCCCGCCGGTCCCGTCGATGGTCCCGCACCCGTCCCGGGAGGAGACGGCGGGGGGACCCAGCCCGGAGGCGCCAGTGGACCGGAGGGGACAGTCGACCAAACCGGCCCCGGAGCTTCGGTCGACAGGGCCGCGGTGGCCGGCCCTGACTCGGTCGGCGCCGCCGCCGGGCGACGCGGATAACCCGGCGGCGCTTGATGAGCCTCGTCCGTCTCGTGGGGCTGGTCCGGGGAGGGAGCCGTGTTGCTGCTGTCGGTCATCGAGCCTCCTGCCCACCATTGGACCCGGGTGGGAGCAACGCTACCGTTGCCTGAGATGGTCTGAGCCCCTCGATGGGACGCGATACATTCGCGGCCGTTCCCAAGACCGGGATGGGTGGCAGCGCGGCCTCCCCTTCAACGGGGAAGGCCCGGTCAGGCAATACCCCCCCTTCGAGCAGGAGCCTGTCGATGCGTCCTCCCTCTTATACGCCGTCGCGACCGACCCGCGAGCGTGATGCCTGCGGCATCGGCTTCGTCGCCGACGCCCACGGTCGGGCATCCCGCCAGATCATCGACGCCGCTTTGGGTGGGCTGGCGTGCGTCATTCACCGCGGCGCGGTGGCCGCCGACGCCAAGACCGGCGACGGCGCCGGGCTGCTGTTCCCGATCCCGGCCGCCATTTTCGGGCTCGGCCATGGCGTCGCCAACCTGTTTGTCCGGGGCGACAACGACCCGAGGTCGACGGTGGAGGCACTGGCGGCCGAGGAGGGGCTGGCGGTCGAAAGCTGGAGGGAACCTCCCACCGACGACAGCCACCTCGGCGATCGGGCCCGGGCCAGCCGGCCCCGCTTCCTGCAGGCCGTCCTCTCGGCCGCCACGCCGACCGGCCACGAGCGATCCGCCTTCCGGCTGCGACGCCGCATCGCGACCAACCCCGAGCTGGACGGGGTGTACGTCGTCAGCTGCTCGTTCCGGACCATCGTCTACAAGGGCCTGGTCGCGGCCAACGCCCTACCCGATTTCTACGTCGACCTCGCCAACCCGGAGGTCGTGGGTCACTTCGCCATCTTCCACCAGCGCTTCTCGACCAATACCCTCCCCACCTGGGAACGGGCCCAGCCGTTTCGCACCTTGTGCCACAACGGCGAGATCAACGCCATCGCCGGCAACGTGGGCCGGATGCGGGGCCGGGCCATGTTGGGCACCGTCGAAGCCGGGCTCGGGGAAGAGGAGCTCTTCCACCCGGTCCTCGACGACTCCGACTCCGACAGCGGCCAGCTCGACAGCGCCGTAGAACTGCTGGTGCGGGGCGGGCGGGATATTCGCCATGCCGTCGCCATGCTGATCCCCGAAGCCTGGGAGGGCGCCCGCGACCTCGACCCCGAGGTGCGCTGTTTCTACCGGTACCACTCGTCGCTGGTGGAACCGTGGGACGGGCCGGCCGGCATCATCTTCACCGACGGGGTAGGCGTCGGCGCGGCGCTCGACCGCAATGGGCTGCGCCCGGTTCGCTATGCCATCTGTGAGGACGGGCTGGTGGCCGCCTGCTCCGAAGCCGGGGCGGTCGACGTCCACGGCCACGGCACCGTGCGCCGGGGGCGCCTGGGGCCAGGCCAGATGCTGTTTGTCGACCCGAGCCGGGGCGTGCTCGAGGACCACGCCTGCAAGGTGCGCATCGCGGCTGCGGCGCCCTACGGCCACTGGACCGCCGAGGGACTGCGACTTTCGGGCAGCGGCGAGCCGGTGCAGGAAACCCCGGAGGCCACCAGCCTGGCCCGGCGCCAGGCGACCCACGGCTACACCGTGGAGGAGCTGCGGATGATGATCAAGCCCATGGCGAACGACGCCAAGGAGCCGACCTTCTCGATGGGCGACGACACTCCCCTGCCACCCCTGGCGGGACGGCCCCGGCCCATCCACCACTACCTGCGCCAGCGCTTCGCCCAGGTGACCAACCCCGCCATCGACCATCTGCGGGAGCGGCTGGTTATGAGCTTGCGCACCCTCCTCGGACCTCGCCACCCGATCCTGTCCGAGCGCCCCGCGGCCTCCCAGCTGGTGGAACTGGAAACCTTCTTCCTCTTTCCTTCGGCCGTGGCCGGGCTCACCAACACCGCCACCGCACCCTTCCCGGCGGTGCGCCTGGATGCCACCTTCCCCGCGTCCGAAGGACCGGCTGGGCTCGTCGCGGCCATCGACCGGCTGCGGGTGGAAGCCGAGCGGGCGGTGGCGGTCGGGGCGTGCCTGCTGTTGCTGGACGACTCCGGAGTTTCGGGGTCGCGGGTCCCGGTGCCGTCGCTGCTGGCTACCGGCGCCGTCCACCACCACCTCATAGGCACTGGGCTGCGGATGCAGGCGAGCCTCATCGTGCGGGCCGACGACACCCGCGACGTCCACGGCATCGCCTGCCTGCTCGGTTGTGGCGCCGACGCGGTGTGCCCTCAACTGGCCCTGGAGACGGTGGCCGCCGACGCCGACGCCTCCGAAGACTCGGACCTGTCGGCCCCCGAAGCCCAGGAGCGTTTCCAGGCGGCGACGGAGGACGGGGTTCTCAAGATCATGTCGAAGATGGGTATTGCCACTATCGACTCCTACCGAGGCGCCCAGATCTTCGAAGCCATCGGGCTCGGGCCCGAAGTGGTGGACTGCTGTTTCGCCGGCATGCCGACGGTAATCGGGGGCATCGGCTGGTCTGCCCTGGGAGACGATGCCCTGGCCCGCCACGCCCGGGCCGGCTGGGAGGTGGACACATCGCCCTCCCTGGAGAACCCGGGCTACTACCGCGACCTCAAGCGGGGCGGCGAGTACCACACCCACAACAAGACCGTCATCGACGCCCTTCAAGCCCAGAGCATGAGCCTCGCCGCCAACGGCAACGGGGGACTCAGTGGGGATGGCGGCCCACTGGCCGCCAAGTTGCTCCACCGGGCCATCAGCGAGGGCAAGGCCTCGCTGTATGAGGCGTTCTCCAAGCTGGTCAACGGCCGTCCCACCACCGAGGTCCGGGACCTGCTGGACCTGGTGCCCGCCGGCCCCCGGGTTCCCATCGAGGAGGTCGAGCCGGCCCCGGCCATCTCGCAGCGTTTCTCGACGGGTGCCATGAGCCACGGCTCGCTGTCGGCCGAGGCCCACGAGACCCTGGCCGAGGCCATGAACCTCATCGGCGGCCGCTCCAACTGCGGCGAGGGGGGCGAGAATCCGTACCGGTTCGGCACCCGGGGTCAACCGACGGGAGACAAGAACAGCAAGATCAAGCAGATCGCGTCGGGCCGCTTCGGCGTCACTCCCCAGTACCTGGCCTTCGCCGACGAGTTGCAGATCAAGGTGGCCCAAGGGTCCAAGCCCGGTGAGGGGGGCCAACTGCCGGGCCACAAGGTGAGCGAGGAGATCGCCAAGCTCCGCCACACCCAGCCCGGGGTGACCCTCATCTCCCCGCCCCCCCACCACGACATCTACTCCATCGAGGACCTGGCCCAGCTGATCTTCGATCTGAAGCAGATCAACGCCTTCGCCGACGTGTCGGTCAAGCTGGTCGCCGAGGACGGGGTGGGCACGATCGCGGCCGGGGTGGTCAAGGCGCTGGCGGAGGTCGTCCATATCAGCGGTGCCAACGGCGGCACCGGTGCTTCGCCGCTGTCGTCCATCAAGCACGCCGGGATGCCGTGGGAGTTGGGGCTGGCCGATACCCAGACGGCCCTGGTCGAAAACGGACTTCGAGCCCGGGTCCGCCTCCGCATCGACGGAGGGCTCTTCACCGGGCGCGACGTGCTCATCGCGGCCCTCCTCGGCGCCGACGAGTTCTCCTTTGGCACCGCGGCCATGATTGCCGAGGGCTGCGTCATGCTGCGGGCCTGCCACAAGGACACCTGCACCACCGGCATCGCCACCCAGCGACCCCATCTGCGGGCCAAGTTCGCGGGCACAGCCGAGGGCGTGGCGTCGTACCTGATGTTCGTGGCAGAGGAGATCCGAGAGGGCCTGGCGTCACTCGGGCTGCGTTCCATGGACGAAGCGATCGGCCGGGTCGAGTGCCTGCGCCAGCGCACACTGGGCAATGCCCGGGCTGACAGTCTCGACCTCTCGCCCCTGTTGATACCACCGACGGACCCCGACGAGCCCCGGCACTACGTCGCGGGCGTTGCCCTCCAGCGGGCCCGATCGGCACTGGGCGACCGGCTGCTGGCCGACGCCTACCGTGGGGTCTGGGACGGGGAGCGCTTCGAGCTGTCCTACCACATCACCAACGGCGACCGGACCTTCGGCGCCGCCCTCGGTGGCGCCTTGGCGCTGGAGTTCGGCACCGCCACGCCCCGAGGCTTCGTCCGGGTGCGTCTCGACGGCGAGGCGGGCCAGAGTTTCGGTGCCTTCATCACCGACGGAATCTGGCTTGATCTGACGGGCGAGGCCAACGACTACGTCGGCAAGGGAATGGGCGGTGGTCGCATCGTCATCCAGCCCCCCGCCGACGACGCCGGCGATCCGGTCCTGGCCGGCAATACCTGCCTCTACGGCGCCACCGGTGGGAACCTGTTCGTCGCGGGCTCGGTCGGGGAGCGCTTCGCAGTGCGCAACTCCGGTGCCACCGCGGTGGTCGAAGGGGCCGGCGATCACTGCTGTGAGTACATGACCGGCGGCACCGTGGTGGTGCTGGGCTCGATCGGCTACAACGTGGGGGCGGGCATGACCGGCGGCAGCATCTACCTCTGGGATCCCAAGCATCGGGCCACGGGACAGATAAACCCCGCCCTGGTTGAGGCCATCCGGTTGGACGCCAACGACGAGCGGGAGCTCCGCTGGCTGGTCGAGCAACACTACGACCTGACCGGCGCCCCCCGGGCCGCCAAGCTGCTCGAGGACTGGTCAGAGGCGGTCGACGACTTCTGGCACGTGGTCCCGCTGGGCCGGGTCAAGCGTCTGGAGGCCCAGACGGTGGGCCGAGTAGGCGGCGCCTAAAGCCGCCAGGCATTGCGTTTTGCCAAAAAGTGATGCTGGGACAACACTTTTTGGCAAAACGGTCCCTACGTGGGCGGCGATGTCTCTCGAAGACCGGCTCGGTCGGCTTCCGGGCGGGCAAAACGGTCCCTAAGTGGGCGGCAGTGTCTCTCGGAGATCGGCGTCGGTCGGCTTCGGGGCCCGACGGGCCTCTGGAGGCAGCTGGGCCGTGATGGCCTTCATGATCTTGGCGGTGTCGGCCACCGCGTCGCCGGTGAGTCCCTTGACTGCGGCGCCCACGCGGGCCCGGACCTGGGGAGGATTGAGGACATTGGTGATGTTGGGCATCCGGGCGGAACGGGGCCACACCTTCTCCGTCCCCCACAGGCCCACCGGGATGACGGGAGCGCCGGTGGCCGCCGCCAGGCGAGCGGCGCCATTCTTGCCCTCCAGCTTGGGAGAGAAGAAGGCCTTCCCCCGGGGGATGGTCCCCTGGGGCAGGATCACCACGACCTCGCCCCCCCGGATGGCGTGCTCGGCGTTGGCCAGGGCGTTGCCGCCCCCCGAGTCGCGGTCCACCTCGATCTGGCCCATCACCCTGGCCATCTGACCGAGGACTGGAGCGTCGAAGATCTCCTTCTTGGCCAGCGCCCGGGGCAGGCGGCCGCTGCGCATAACCGTGAGACCGAGGGCGATGGCGTCGAAGTAGCTGCGGTGGTTGGCCACCACGATGGCCGGGCCCTGGCGGGGGATGTTCTCGGTACCGGCGATGTCGAAGCGGGCGTAGGGAAACGACTCGGGCCGCACGAATATTCGCAGCACGTCAAAGGGCTCGAAGCCGATGAACTTGGGCACGCCGGGCGGGGCGTCGAGATGCAACTGGGGCCACCGACGCACGGCGGCCACGACCGCCAGCCGGGGATCGGCGTTCACCGCGGTCGGGTGCCCCACCGATGACAGCAGCGGAACGTCATAGACGCTGTCGGAATAGGCCCAGCTGTCCGAAAGCTCGATGCCGTGTTCGGCCGCCCACCAGCGCACCGCGGTCAGCTTGCCCGCCGCCCACACGAACGACCCATCCAACCGCCCGGTGTAACGCTCCACGCCGGCCCCGTCGACCGCCGTCTGGTAGCGCGTGGCGATGACGTCGTCGAGCCCGAGGCGCCGGGCCAGTGGCTCGATGAGATCGAACGGCGTCGTCGTCGCCAGGACGACGGGGCGCCCCGCCTCATGGTGTTCCTCGATCAGGGCGACCGCGTAGGGGGCGACCTTGCCCACCAAGGCGTCCACCGCCGACTCCGCCGCCGCCTGCACTGCCACCCGGCGCCGGCCTCGCAACGCGGCGGCTGCGGCCCGGGCGAGAGCCATGCCAGGAAGCGATTCCCCGAAGCGGTCATAGGTCTTGTACAGCAGCCCTTGACCCGGAATGGTCCGCCCGGGTACCACCCCGGCCCGCCCGAGGGCCTCGCTCAGGACGGGCCCGCTGGCCCCCTTCAGCAGGGTCCGATCGAGGTCGAAGAACGCTGCCGAGGTGCCCACCGGACCAAACGCTACCGCCCCTACCCGACTTGGGGGACGGCGCCGCCGGTATGGGCGGCGACGCCCGGACGCCCGGACGCCCCGGCCCGGGCCGGGTCGGGCCGGGCCGGGCGGGCCTTTCCCACCTGCGTTCAGGAGGCGTCCCGAAGCTGCCGCAGCACGTAGGGGAGGATGCCGCCGTGGCGGTAGTACTCCTCTTCTTTGGGTGTGTCGATGCGCAGCCGGACCCGGAACTCCCGGCCGTCCGCGCTCACCACCAGTTCCTGGGGCAGCGGCTCGTCATCGCCCAGGCCGTCCAGCCCGGTGATGTCGTAGACCTCCTCGCCGCTCAACCTGAGGGTCGCCACCGTGTCCCCCTTGAATTGCAGGGGCAGCACACCCATCCCGACCAGGTTGGAGCGGTGGATCCGTTCGAAGCTCTCGGCGAGCACGGCCCGGACGCCGAGCAACCGGGTCCCCTTGGCGGCCCAGTCCCGGGACGAGCCGGACCCGTACTCCTTGCCCGCCAGTACCAGCAGCGGGATGCGTTGTTCCTGGTACGCCACCGCGGCGTCGTAGATCGCCATCTCCCTGCCATCGGGCAGGTGCCGGGTGACGCCACCCTCGGTGCCCGGGGCGAGCTGGTTGCGCAGCCGGATGTTGGCAAAGGTGCCCCGGATCATGACCTCGTGGTTGCCCCGCCGGGAACCGTAGGAGTTGAAGTCGGCCGGTTCCACACCTTGAGCCTCGAGCCACCGTCCCGCCGGGCTGCTGCGACGGATGCTCCCGGCGGGCGAGATGTGGTCGGTCGTGACGCTGTCGCCCAGCTTGGCCAGGACCCGGGCTCCGTGAAGGTCGCCGATCCCCGTCGGCGTCGCCGACATGGCCTCGAAGTAGGGCGGGTTGCGCACGTACGTAGAGGTCTCGTCCCAGCCGAACCGCTCGCCGAGCGGGATCTGGAGGCTCTTCCAATTGTCGTCGCCCTCGAACACCGAGCTGTAGCTCTTTCGGAACATGTCCGAGGCAACCGCCTCGGCGACCACCTGGCTCACCTCGTGGGCGCTCGGCCACAGGTCCCGCAGGTAAACCGGGCGGCCGTCACCGCCGGCGCCGAGGGGCTCACGGCGCAGATCGAGGTCCATGGTGCCCGCCAAGGCGTAGGCGACGACCAGGGGCGGCGACGCCAGGTAGTTCATGCGCACGTCGGCATTGATGCGGCCCTCGAAGTTCCGGTTGCCCGAGAGCACCGCCACCGCAGCCAGGCCGCCCTCGTCGATGGCAGCGCTGAGTTCGGGAAGCAGCGGTCCTGAGTTGCCGATGCAAGTCGTGCAGCCGTAGCCGACCAGGGCGAAGCCCAGTTTCTCCAGGTATGGCATCAGCCCCGAGCGTTCGTAGTAGTCGATGACGACCTTGGACCCGGGGGCCAGCGACGTCTTGACCCAGGGCTGCGCCGTCATGCCCCGCTCGACCGCGTTTCTGGCCAGCAGCCCCGCCGCAATCATGACCGAGGGGTTCGAGGTGTTGGTACAGCTGGTGATGGCGGCGATCACGACATGGCCATGGTCGACCTCGAAGGAGGTCCCGTCGGCCAGCGTCACCGCAACGGGGTGGCGCAAACGGTCAGGGCCGGCCTCGCCGACATCGTCGTCGGCGGCCGCGGGCTGGAAAGGCCCCGCGCTGTCGATTCCGTTGCCGGGTGCGGTGGGGTCGCTGGCGGGGAACGTATAGGCCAGCGCCTCGTCGGGAGTTCCGTTGCGGAGCTCGGGAAGGGCGGCCGAGAGGGCGGCTCGGAACATGGCCTTGGCGGCGCTGACCGGGATCCGGTCCTGAGGGCGCGACGGCCCCGCCAGGCTGGGCTCGACCGTCGATAGGTCCAGCTCCAGCAGCTCGGAGTAATGGGCCTCGTGGGACGGGTCGTGCCAGAGGCCTTGTTCTTTGGCGTACGCCTCGACCAGGGCAACGTGCGAGGCGGCCCGGCCGGTGAAGGCCAGGTACCGCAAGGTCTCGTCGTCGATAGGGAAAATGGCGCAGGTCGAGCCGTACTCCGGGGACATGTTGCCGATGGTCGCCCGGTTGGCCAGCGGCACTGCGGCCACCCCTTCGCCGTAGAACTCGACGAACTTGCCGACCACTCCATGGCGGCGCAGCAACTCAGTGACGGTGAGCACCAGGTCGGTGGCGGTCGTGCCCTCGGAGAGCTCCCCGGTGAGCTTGATGCCCACCACCTTGGGAATGAGCATGGACACCGGCTGGCCCAGCAACGCCGCTTCCGCCTCGATGCCGCCGACCCCCCAGCCAAGCACGCCGAGGCCGTTGACCATGGTCGTATGGGAGTCGGTCCCCACCAGGGTGTCGGGATACACGGTGCTGGTCGCCTCGTCGACGAAGACCACCCGGGCGAGGTACTCGAGGTTGACCTGGTGGCAGATCCCGGTGTCGGGAGGGACCACCTTGAAGTTGTCGAACGCCGCCTGGCCCCAGCGCAGGAACTGGTAGCGCTCCCGGTTGCGCCGGAACTCGAGCGCCGCGTTCTGGGCAAAGGCGTCGGGGCGCCCGGCCACGTCGGCCACCACCGAGTGGTCGATCACCAACTCGGCCGGGATGAGGGGGTTGACCAGATCGGGATCGCCGCCCATGGCGGCCATGGCGTCGCGCATGGCGGCCAGGTCGACGACGGCGGGCACGCCCGTGAAGTCCTGCAGCAGCACCCGGGCCGGGGCGAAGCTGATCTCCTGGCAGGGCTCCGCGCTGGGCTCCCAGCCGGTCAGGGCCTCGATGTCGCCGGCGGTGACGGTGATCCCGTCCTCGTGGCGGAGCAGGTTCTCCAAAAGGATCTTCAGGGAAAAGGGCAACCGGTCGATTCCTACTGACGGTGGCATCCGATCCAGCCTGTACGCGGTGAATGCTCTCCCGTCCGGGGCGCGGAACTCAGAACCGACGTTGAAGCTGTCTCGCTGGTTGCCGGCCATCCACCCCTCCTCCTTGCTCGATCACCCGAAACGATGCATCTTACGGCCGGGTAACGAGGGTTCCTGGCGCCGGGGCGTCCCCGTAGGCTGCTCGGTTGTGGAGTTGACCGTGGAGTTGTCGCCGGAGGAGCAACGGGTCCTCGGGTGCCTGATCGAGAAGGGGGCCACGACTCCCGAGAACTATCCCCTGACGATGAACGCCCTGATTTCGGCCTGTAACCAGACCAGCAACCGGGACCCCGTGGTCAGCTACCGGGAGGACGAGGTTTCGGCGGCGCTGACCACCCTCCGGGAACGCAAGTTGATCCGCATCGTCTATCCCGCCCACGCCCGGGTGACCAAGTACCGCCACGTCCTCGACGAGGTGTGGGCCCTCACCGCCCCCGAGGTGGCGGTCCTGGGGGTGCTGCTGCTGCGGGGAGGTCAGACCCAGAACGAACTGGCCACCCGTACCGAGCGCTACGCCGACCCCCAGGAGTTCGACGACATGGGGGGCATCCCCGGCGTGCTGGACCGGATGGCCCGGCGCCCCGAGCCCCTCGTCTGTCTCATCGGGCGCCGGCCCGGCCAGCGCGAGGACCGTCACATCCACCTCCTGGGCCCCATTGGCATGCCCCAGGAGGCGGCGGGACGGGGGGAACGAGAAGAATGCGACATTTCGATGGTTAAGGGTTCCTCAAACCATGAACGGATACTGGCGCTGGAGATCGAGACTGCTATTCTGCGCCAGGAGCTCACGAGCATTCGTGAGCGGCTGGAGGATCTGCTGGGAGCGCTGAATCCACCACCTGAGTCGAGACCTGATTAAGGTGTGGCGAGAATTGGTAAGGCCCCTGTGCTACAGGCGGTCGAAGTCAAAGCGACTACAAGGACAAACGAGCACCCCACGAAGCTGACCTGGAACAGTGTGAGGCGAGTCACACCTGGGGATACCTTGCATGGTGTTCGCATCGTGAAGCGGATTCGCTGTTTTGTTGGACCCAAGACGACGGGCAACTGAGGAGGCTGCAAACAGATGATCCGATTTCACAAGCGAGGCATGGCGTTGCTGGGGACGGCTGTTCTCACGGCGGCGACCGTTGGGGTAGGGCCGGTTTCGGCCAACGCCCAACCCCGCTCGCTGGCTGCCGCCACATATGGAAACTCGCAGTTCCTGACCTATGCCACCGGCAGCCAGGTCCATCTGGCGGCTGTCCAGACCGCCGCCACCAAGCTGGTCGGGGTCGAGCAGGCCTTCTCCGCCATCTCGGTCAACTCGGGCGGGCTGGCCACGGCCATCACCGATCCCGCCACCGGGGCCCTGGTCCAGCCGGCGCTCCCCGCCGGCAAGTTCGCCTACGGGCGGGGAGCGGGCCTCGAAGTGGGCCTCGGCGTACCCGCGGCGGTGGCCAACCAGATCAAGCTCGGTATCGCCGAGGCCAACTCGCCGCCGGTGACCCCGGTCGTCACGAAGACGGTGCTGCCGATCAACGTGCCCGGCGTTCTGGTCGCCGGTGTCCTGAAGGGCATCGCCGGCGCCGCCGTCGATCCCAACTTCTGCACCCTGGGTCAGCCTCTGGCCTATGGCGAGGGTGACGCAGCCGGCGTTGGCCTGCTGGGTTCGCCGCCGCTGGTGTCGTTGTCCGGGTCCCAGACCCAGACCGCCCAGTCACAGTCCCGCAGCGACCTCGTCGCCAACTCTGACGGCACCTTCGGCCTGCAGAGCAGCGTGTCCGAGCACATCGCCCCGGTTTCCATCAACCTGGGCACCGGCCTTTCGATCCAGGTCAGCCTCGGTGGCTCGGGCGTCAACGCCCCGATCACCCTGACGACCAAGACCGACGGCAAGGGAAACAACTCGGTGGTGCTTAAGAACACCGGCACCCTGAACGTCAGCCTGGTCGCGGCCGGTGTGACGACCACCATCCTGAACGTGGACATCACCAAGATCCTGCCGGCCGGGTTGAACGTCAACGCCAACACCCTTCCGCTGGTGGGGCCGATCCTGACCACCTTGGGAATCACGCTCGGCCTGACCGTTGCCGGTACGCCCCACCCCATCGCCGGCTTCCCGACCGGGCCCAACGCCATCAGCGGTGCCTATGACCTGCTGACGCTCAACGCCGGCCTCGGGGCCCTGCAGATCGCAGGCCTCAACGTGGGCCACATGGAGACCGGTGTGGATCTGCAGAGCGGCGCCATCACCTGCACCGTCCCCGTGGCCAAGGTCGCCAACCCGGCGGTCGTGACGGCGGGCAACAGCTTCACCTGGACCATCCTGGTTCCGGCCACCGCCGCTTCCCTGGCTGCTTCGACCTGCGACCTGACCCACATCAAGGTGACCGACAAGATCTCGGTGAAGTCCGGCAGCCCGACCTTCACCATCGGGACCATCAGCAACGGTGGGGTGTACAACACCAGTACCGGCACCATTACCTGGGCCAATGTCGGCAACTACCATCCCGGTGATCCGCCCATTGCACTCACCGTCAATGTGAGTGTTCCTGCCAACTCGCAGGCCGGAGTCCTCCAGGACACCGCCAACGTGAGCGCCGGTTTGGGCAACTGCACCGGTGGCGCCACCGGTTCGGCCACCGCTATCGGGGACGTCTCCAATGTCGCCATCGGCGGGACCATCACCCTGGTGGCACCGCAGGTCATCTCGGGAACGGCCGGCGGGGGACTCGCCACCACCGGTACCGGGCCCATGCTGCCGTGGCTGGCAGCCGCCCTCCTGCTCGTGGCTGAAGGCACCCGCCGTCTGCTGCGCCGGGCTCGCGCCAACGCCTAAGGCACGGCAACCGTAAGTTGTGATGAGGCCCCCGCCCAGTGCGGGGGCCTCATCGCGTCCGCCGGTCCCCGCTCCTGTATGGGCCTCGGGGCCCGCGAGCGCGGGGCGGAGCCCGCCCGTGCCCGGGCGGTCGCGGCAGGCCCGCGGGGCCCCGAGCCGGTGAGCCGGGGCTGCAATCGGGGCCTGTAGCCTCGTCCCACCGTGACCGATCAACGTTCCCACCCGCCCCTGACCGACAACCGTTACCGCAGCGTGCGGGCCGGCCAGGTCACCGAGGACCAGGTCGGCCAGCGGCTGCGACTGGCGGGATGGGTGGCGGCCAAGCGTGACCATGGCGGCCTGTTGTTCATCGACCTTCGGGATGCCGGTGGCGTGCTGCAACTGGTCTCGCATCCCGACCGGCCCGGCTTCGAAGCCCTCAGCGGGCTGCGCGTGGAGAGTGTGGTTTCGGTCGAGGGCGTCGTCGTGGCCCGCCAGGAGAAGGACTTCAACCAGAAGCTGCCCACCGGGACCATCGAAGTGGCGGTGGACTCGGTCGACGTGCTGTCGGCGGCCGACGTGCTGCCGTTCCCGATCGACCCGGCCGCCGACGCGTCCGAGGAAGCCCGGCTGCGTTACCGGTACCTCGACCTGCGGCGGGGCCCGGTCGCGGCCCGGCTGCAGGCCCGGGCCCGGTTGGCGCAACTGGTGCGCACCCACATGGCGGGGCGAGGCTTCCTCGAGATCAGCACCCCGATCCTCACCGCCAGCAGCCCCGAAGGGGCCCGGGACTTTCTCGTCCCCAGCCGGCTGTACCCGGGGGAGTTCTACGCCCTGCCCCAAGCGCCCCAGCAGTTCAAGCAGCTGCTCATGGTCGGCGGCATCGAGCGCTACTTCCAGATCGCCCCCTGCTTCCGCGACGAGGCGTCCCGGGCCGATCGCAGCCCCGGGGAGTTCTACCAGATCGACCTGGAGATGGCCTTTGCCACTCAGGAGGATGTGTTCGACGAGGTCGAGCAGCTGATGATGCACGTCGTCGCGAAGCTGCCAGTGGACCAAGGTTGTGTGGCTGGTGCTCGCCCGGTCATTCCCGTCAAGCGGGCTCAGTCCCCGTTCCCCCGCCTGACCTTCGCCGACGCCATGACCCGCTACGGCACCGACAAGCCCGACCTGCGCTTCGATCTCGCCATTGAAGACATCACCAACGCCCTCGGCGGCCTGACGGAGCTACCCATGTTCCAGCTGGCTCCCGATAAGGGCCACGTCATCCGGGCCCTGTTGATCCCCCGAGGCGCGCCCCGGACCCGCCGGTGGTTCGACGGCTTCGCGGACGCCGCCAACAAGGCCGGCGTGATCGGCAGCTGGTTGCAGTTGGAGGCGTCGAGCGGCGAAGCCGAGGGCCCCCTCGCACCCTCCGAGACGGGGGCGCCGGTCAAGGGGCCGTTGGCCCGCAAGCTGTCCGATGACGAGATCAAGGTGATCGTGGAAGCCGTCGGCGCCCGCCCCGGGGACGCGGTGCTGACCGCGGTGGGGCCGCCCACCCGGGCCAGCGCCGCCCTGGGCACGGTGCGGTCCGCCATCGGCCGGGAACTCGAGATGGCCGACCCCGATGAGCTGGCGTTCTGCTGGATCACCGACTTCCCGATGTACGAGTGGAGCGACGAGGCCGGCGGCTGGGATTTCTCCCACAACCCGTTCTCGATGCCCCAAGGGGGGCTCGAAGCGCTGCAAGGCAAGGACCCGGGGGACATCCTGGCCTTCCAATACGACCTGGTGTGCAACGGGCTCGAACTCTCCTCGGGCGCCGTGCGCAATCACCTCCCCGAGGTTATGGAAGCCGCCTTCGCCATCGCGGGTTACGGCCCGGAGCGGGTTCGGGAGTCCTTCCCCGCCCTCTGGCAGGCGTTCCACTACGGGACCCCACCCCACGCGGGCATCGCACCGGGCTTCGACCGCCTCCTCATGATGATGCTGGACCAGGCGAATCTGCGTGAAGTCATCGCCTTCCCGCTCAGCCAGAGTGCCCGGGACCAATTGATGGGCGCCCCGAGCCCGGTGAGCGAGCAGCAACTGAAGGAGCTGCATCTGAAGGTGGTCCTCCCCGACCCTCCCAGCTAACGGCGCCCGACGGCCCCCGATTTGGCCGTGGCGCCCGGCGGCGCCCGCCGGCGCCCGATTCGGCCGCGGCATAGGGGATGGTGTGAATGACACCATGCCTGAGACATTGACCGTCCTGGCCCAGAGCCTGGAGTCGCTTCGGGCCGGGGGCGCACCGCCCGCGTGGGCCGAGGTCCTGGGACCCCTAACCCGGCCCGAGGGGGTGCGGTGGCACATCGATCTCGAAACCATGGTGGGTTTCGTGGCGCCGCCCGAGTGTGGCGCCATTGTCTCGGTCGGCTACGGTTGGGCCCACAATCTCGACGACATGAACGCCGCCACGGTACCCCGGGACCGGGAGCGCCAAGCCGCAATCCCCCTGCTCGCCCCGGGAGAACGGCGTCGTTGCCGGGCCGTCTGTCTGGTCACCCGTTCCGGTGACTTGGGCGGCTACCTCCGGGAGGGCCCGGCCATCCTCATCCGCGAGCCGCCCAGCATGGGCCGGGTCCCGGACTGCATGCGCCGGGCGCTCGGCCTGGCAACGCCGCCGCCTGAGGAGTCGACGGACAGGCTTCTGACCTATCTGTGGCTGAGCCAGGTCCGGGGGGCGGCCGAGGAGGCCCCGACCCCCCTGGACTGGGCGGCGGTGAAACGCTGGCACCCGGCGGTTCAGGTGGCCCGGGAGGCGGGCGTCGACATCCCGGCGGCGCAACTGATGTCGATCCTGCGGCTGGCGTCCGACGTCTGGTCGTGGACCAACCTGGCCCAACAGGCCAGCGGTCCCGGGTGGCTGTCCGACCTGTTGCCCGAGGGTGCCGGGGGCTGGATGGACGAAGGCATCCTCTCCCGTTGGCTGCTCGCCTCGTTCTCGGGCCTTGACCAGCTGTTGGATCGGGTGACGCCGCTCGTCACCCCAGCCGCCGCCAAGCGGCTGCGGGGGACCCTGCGCCAACTGGGCGTCCTGCCGTGCTGTCATCCACGCCTGGGGGCCGTTCCGAATAGATGACATGGCGCCGAGCAGGCGTCGGACCCCAAGAAAGAGGAAGAAACTCATGTCGCTTGTTCGGTTGCTCCCGGCTTGGCTTCACGCCGTTGCCGACTACGCGGTTGGACTGTCGCTCATCGCGGTCGCTCTTCTCGTCCACGGCACCAGCGGGGCTACCGCCACCGGTGTGGTCGTCGGAGCCACGGTGCTGCTGGTCAGCCTGTTCACGAGGTACCCGCTCGGAGTGGTGAAGGTCCTGCCGTTCACCGTTCATTCGGCGGGCGACTACCTCGCCGCCCTGTTGCTCGTCGTCGCCCCCTTCGCGCTGAACTTTTCGGCCCGCGACGCCGGCCTAACCCTGTTCTACGTCGGCGCCGGCATCGCGGTGCTGGCCGTCAGCCTCATCACCAACTACCAGTACAGCCCCAAGCGTCAGGCCCGCACCCAGCAGCAGCCGGCCTGGCAGTACGGCGGATAGCGCCCCCCCTCCTGCCGTACAGCCCGAGTCGATGGTGCTCTCGTCGTGGAGAGCGCCATCGATTCGCGTCCGGGCTGACACAAGCCGAGCGATGCCTGCGGTCCGGTCGGGTGGCGCCTGACGTCAGTTCAAGCCCGATGGTGTCCCGGCGACCAGCTCCCGGGCCTGGCGGACCACCTCGGCCCGATGGGCGAGGACGGTGGGCAGCACCACCCGGCGGGAGTGAACGATGCTGGCTCCTTCCATCAACCCTCCGGCTGATCTGGCCCGCTCGCTGAGCCGCAAAGTGGCGTAACCGCTCAGGGGGGCGGCGACGAAGGCGATGGCCGCGGCCAGCCAACCGCGCTTGCGACGCACCACCTCCGCGATTACCAGGTAGGTGACGTTGAACAGGGCGAAACAGCCCAGCAGCTTGACCGTCGATTTGATGCTTTCGTTGCGGGGCAGTTTCCCGAGTCGTTTCATGACCTGGTAGGGAACGGCGTGAACAGCAACGCCCACGAGCCCGGGCGGGAGAGCTACCGCCACCTTCAGCAACGACCAGGCCAGGGCCGCCTCGTAGTTGCGGCCGTAGCGCGCCGTGACCTGGGCGTCAGTCAGGCCCATCAGGGCCAGGTCCCGGCGGTAGGCCTGGTAGGCCTCTTTGAGCGCCAGGCCGCCCGGGCTGGAGTCCAGGTCGACCAGCGCCAAGGCGGCGGCGGCCCGCTCCCGATCGGCCAGGGCAGGAACCGTCGCCGTCACCAGGTCATCGGCGGCATGCCCGGCTCCGGCGCCGGTGGCCCCGGCGCCGGTGGCCCCGGCGGCCTGGGCAGCCCTGGCCGCCCCGCCGGACCCGCCGGACCCGCTTCCGGCCGGCGAGACCACCAGGTCGGCGATCCCGGCCAGGATCTCGGCGTCCTGCCAAGAACGGTAAGTCGCCACCACGGCGTGCAGTTGCTCGGCCATGTCGGCGGTCATTTCCCGTACCGCGGCCCGGGGGTCTTCCCGGTATCCGTCGATCCACGGCGCCACCGGTCGGGGCGTGCCGATGCGAACCAGGGCACGGGAGCGGAAGGTGGCCTTGGCGTCATACACCAGGCCCACCGCGACCGTCGCCAGCCCCGCCGTTCCCTCATCGGCAGCGCTCAGGGCGATCCGGGCCGCCCCGGTTCGCAGCGGCTGAAGGTCAGGTTCGTTATGGCTGATCCCCTCCGGAAACAGAGCCACCACCCCGCCTCGGGCCAGCAGCTGCCGCGACGTGCGGAACGAGGCCTCATTGCGGTCGGCCCCGGGAGAGATGCCGGCTGGGGCAGCCGGCACCAATGCCGGCGCTTGTGGCACTCCCGACTCGGCACTCGACGCCCCCTCGCCGTCAGAGCGGCGGTAGACGGGCACCACCCCGGCCAGCTTCAGGAACGGTCGGAGAGGGACGATGCGAAACAGCGTCGACTTCCCCAAGAACCTCGGATAGCGGCGCAGGGTGGTCATGAGCAGCAGCCCGTCGACCAGGCCGTTGTTGTGGTTGGCGAGCACGATCAACGGCCCCTGCCGGGGCAAATTCTCGGCCCCCTCCACTTCGACGTGGCGGAAAAACACATGCGTCAGCAGCGATGCCAACCACGTCATCACCCCGTCCGCGATCCTCCTCATGGACGGAGATGCTACGGCGTCGTCCACGACGTCAAGAACGTGAAGAACGTCAAGGACATCCCGGGCGTGACCGCCGTCCACGGCGCTCACCGACGTCCACGGCGTCACCGGCGTCAGCCGTCACCGGCGTCACCGGCGTCACCCGTCACCGGCGTCAACGGCGTCAGTGGTCGCAGTAGGCCACCGCCGCCTCCGGGGTCAGGTGAGTGGCCGCGGCGCTGACCGGCACCAGCCGAGGCTCGACCTCCCAGTAGCGGCAGAACTTCTCCCAGCACACCTGGACATTGGCCCCCATCACCAGGTTGGGTCGCCGGCCCGGATCAACGCCGGCACCATCGGCTGCTTCCACGGCGGCCGCCGCCAACGCCCCCGCTCCGCTCCCCGGCCCCCCCTGCGCCACCCGTTGCCGCCACCGCCACTTGAGTGCCATGCCGCCGAGCCTGCACGCCTCGCTGGAACCCGACGTCGAGGTGCCGGTCGCCGACTCGCCCGCGTGTTCCCGGGCGTGCCACAGGTGGGCCAGCATGTTGACGCAGCGCCGCTCCAGCTCCGCCGTCTGCGGGTACTCGTCCCTGTCGATGAGGTTCTTGTCGGCGCACTCGGACATGAGGTCGTTGGCCTGACGCTCCATCCAGGTGGTGACAAAAGTGGCCAGATTGAGCCGGCAATTCCCGTCCAGCATCAGCTCGTCGTGCACGACCTGGTAGGCGGTGTCGGCGGGCATGCCTCCCCCGGGGCAGGCGGAACTTGGGCAGCGGGCCCCCTTCACCGAACGGGGCGAACTGGGGCCGGATTCCGACCTCCTCGTCAGAACCTTCACCCGATACCTACCCGTGCAGCGCCATCGGTGGCCCTCCTGAGCGTGGTGTTGCCCCACCCTCTCATGCCGGGCCTAGATCAGGGGCCGGAACCGCGAAACCGGCCCCGGCCAGGAGCCGCTCGCTCTCCGCCCACAGCCGGGCGACCGCCTCGTCATCGCGGGCCGCCCGGCTCATGATCGCCTCACTTCGATTGGACCAGTAGCCACCGCTGCGGCCCGTCACCGACGGGTCGAAGGCGAGGAAGATCACGGTGTCGGCGCCGGCCGGGGGGCTGACCTCGAACGGTCGCACCAGGCGGTTGCCCAGACCCAACCACCCCCGGGTGTCCCCGTCCATCCCAAAGCCGCTGCGCACTGGCCCGGGATGCACGGCATTGGCGGTCACCAGGGCCGGGTCCAGCCATCTCGCCAGCCCCCGGGTGAACAAGACGTTGGCCAACTTGCTCTCCCCATACACCTTCAGGCCGAAATAGTGGCGCGCGTGCTGCAGATCCGACCAGGGCAGGCCCCGTACCGCCAAGTGGTGGGCGGCCGAGGACACATTTACGATCCGCGACGGGCCCCCGGCCGAACCCGACCCCGAACCCGACCCCGAAACCGAAACCGAACCCGACCCCGACCCCGACGCCGACGCCGACGCCGACGCCGTCAGGCAGTCGAGCAGCAGGCGGGTCAAGTAGAAGTGACCCAGATGATTCACCCCGAAGGTCTGCTCGAAGCCCTGCACGGTGGTCCCGCGCTTGGTCCAGATCCCACCGGCATTGTTGACCAGGACGTCAACACGGCCAAACCGGGCCTCGATGGTGCCCGCGGCCCGGCGCACCGACGCCAGGTCGGCCAGGTCCAGCGCGACCACAGCCACTCGCCCGGTGTCGGTGGCGGCCCGCTCCCTGACCTCCTCGGCGGCGGCCGCCGCCTTCTCCGGATTGCGGCACGCCAGTACCGTGGTGGCGCCCATGGCGGCCAAAGCGACCGCGGCCTCCTTGCCGATCCCGCTGTTGGCACCGGTGACCACGACGACCCTGCCGTCCACGTCCCACCTCCATGATCGTCGTCGCTACGCTGAAGGTAGTGAATGACAACCTCGAACGGCCCTGTTGGCGGGGGGTCAATCATCTGGCCCTGGTCACCGACGACATGGATGCCACGGTGCGCTTCTACCACGGGGTCCTCGGTGCCCGGCTGATCGCCACGCTGTCGGTGCCCGCCTTCCGGCACTACTTCTTCGAGATCGGTCCCCAGAACGCCATCGCCTTCTTCGAGTATTACGACATCGAACTGGCGACCTTCTCCAAGCCGGCCGGCGTTGCCGATCCCAGAGCCATCCAGTTCGACCACCTGTCGCTCAACCTGCCCGACGAAGAGGCCCTGCACCACCTGCAACGCCGCCTCAAGGAGGCGGGGTGCGAGGTCACCGACGTGGTCGACCACGACATTTTCCACTCCATCTACTTCACCGACCCCAATGGGATCGCCCTGGAAGCGTCTTGGTGGTGCGTCGACACCACCGCCCGACCAGCCGATTACCAGGATGGGCGCCTCTTCGCGGACATCGACCCGGTACCGGCGGTCAGAGAACTGCAGGAGAGCGGTCGCCTGGCGTGGGTCCCCCACACCCGCCTCAGCTGAACCCGGCTACGCGGACAGCTCCCGCTCCAGGAGCGTCCGAAAACGTGGCGTGATGCGGGCGAGGCCGATTGCCTGGCGCAGCCGCTCGGCGGCCTCGTGAACCGCCGCTGTGCCCTCACCACCGATGTCCCGCAGGAGGCGGAACACGATCTCTCCGCCCCGGCGCTGGGCCCAGCAACCCACCACCTGGCCGTCCCACCAGACGGTGGGACCGGCGTTGCCGGAGCGGTCGAACAGCAACGCCCGCTGCGGCGCGTCTCCGAGGAACCATTCCCGCTCGGCCCACCCCATCACGCTCGGGTCCAGGGCGGGCAGCAAGGCCGCCCACGGCGCATCCGGCCCGCACCCCAAACCCGGCTCCGACCCCGGCGCTGCGCTCCCCCCCGCCTCGGGCTCCACGTCGCCGGCCAACACCACCCCCGGCCGTCCTTGCAGATCGACCTCGACCAGCGCCAGCCCGGAAAGGGCCCGCTTGGTCTCCCCCGCCGTCCAGCCCGTCCACCATTTCAGGTCGTCGGCGGTGGCGGGGCCGAAGGCCGCCAGCCAGGACCGGGCCAATTCCACCCGCGCCTCTTGGGGCGCCAGCGGCGGCGACTCGGCGGCCGATGGCGGGCCCAGCCAATCGGCACGGGGAACCCAGCGGTACTGGCTGCTGGTCCACGACCCCCGGGGCCGGCCCCGCACAATGTGCCCATCGGCGGCCAGCTGGAACAAGACCCGCGAAGAGATGGCCACCATTCCTGCCCATTTCTTGGTTTCGTCGCCCACCGTGTACTGCTTCCGCAGACCGGGCACGGCGGCGCTCAGCTCCTGGCCGGCCGCCCGGCCCCGCTGCCGGAGGGCGGCCATGGTCTCCTCCTCGACCTGGGCCAGCCACCGAGGCCCGTCCCCGGCGGCCGCGATGCCTGTCTGTTCCAGAAGCTCCACCAGCCGCAGCCGCTCGCGCGCCGCGATGGACCGGGTACAGGCGGCGTCGACTACTGACGCCAGCTCGACGGGCACGACGAACACGGTCCTGCGCATACCGAGCATCCGTACCAGTGAGCGGTCGTCGTAGAGGGCCCGGTCGATGGCGGTCACCTCCGCTGCCCCGGTGCGGGCCAGGCACGACAGATACACCGAAGCGGGGTCGGTGGAATGCAGCGCCACCAGGCTACGGGCCACCTCGAGCGGTCCCTCGGCCCAGTGGTCCGGCGCCAGGTGGTGGCGTCGGGCCAGCCGGACCCGGCGCTCCCGCCCGTCGAAGTGAATCACGCCCAGCGACGATAGCCAGGCGGGACGCGCTAGTAGCCGTAGGGCCCGGTGGTGGCGGTCGTGGCGCCGGGGCCCGGGACACCGGCGGCCACCACATGCCAGACGCCCCCGAAGCCATTGCCGTTGGTGTCGCCCACCGCCTTGTCGCCGCTGTAGTGATAGAGGGGATGGCCATCCAGGGTCACCTGCTTGGTGCCGTCGGTACGCGTTATCACCCCGATCGCGCCGGGAACGCCCGAGCCGGCAGTCGGTGTCCCGGTCACGGTGTCGGCGGGCCAGGTGGCGGCGCAGGCGCTCGAGGTGCAGGCACTGCTCCCCGATCCTGCGGTGTCCTTGTCGAACTTGTAGAGGGTCTTGCCCGAGTCGTCGGTGACCACCGAGCCGATCGAGGTGGTCCGCAGCCCGATCGACGCCGGCGCGGCGGCCTGGGTGATTCCGGTCGAACCGGTGGTGGCGCTGCTACCGCACGCCGCGACCAGCACGCCGGCCGCCAAAAGGGCTCCGGCGGCGGCGCCTGGGCGGCGAATCGAGAACATGGCTTCCTCCCGTGATCGTGAACTCATAGTCATGTACGTGAGCAGGCCCCGGAGGGTTCAAAGGTGGGGGAAAAGGGGGGTATCCGGAGCCGGTGCGCCCCCTGGTTCCCGTTAACGGTGTGGTCGCATCGCGCCCGAAGCCGACCACGATCACGGCCCCTGGCGGCCGACCGGTGGTCCCGGAACTCTGAGCCACGCCCACCCCCTGGACGCACGTCCTCGCGGCGCGGATGGTACTACAGGCGACTCAATGAGCGGGCAGCGGCTCTGCGAACGCCGGGGTCCAGTAGCTGCCGTCCCAGAAGCGGATACCCCCCGAGCCATAGGGGTCCGGGTACCACCCGGGTGGGCTGATAGGTGGTCCCGGCGGCAACGTCCTCCGATGGGACCGCTCTACCAACCACAGGATCGGGGCGGTGACGAAGAGGGCCAGCATCAGGAGCAATTCGATGGCAGCCACCCCGTGCCAGCGATGGGTCAGGAAGGCCAGCGCATCCCACGACACGTGGACCGCGATCAGCGGGGCAAGACTGCGGGTCCTGAGGAACAGCCACAGGAAGATGCTGGCCCAGACCAGGATTCCGATGGCGCCGGCGCCGTAATAGATGTGGAACGACACCCGCAGCACCAGGGCCAAGGCGGCGATCTCCCAGAGAGGACGGCGGGCCTGGGCCAGGGTGACGACAACGAAGCCCAGGACGACGGTCTCCTCCATGAATCCCGCCCGAACCGACGAGAGCAACCCATAGGCCAGTTCGGGATAGTTGTTGGGCCCAAACGGGAAACCGGACGTCGTCAGCAGCGCCGATGTGACGATGGAACCGAGTATCAGCGCCAGCGTCGCCCAGGCAGCTACGCGAATAGCCTGGCTGAGCGTTATACCGCCCTTTACCGACAGCCCGATATTGGCGAGGCGGCGGCCCCGCCGCTGACTGAAGAGTATGACGACGGCCAGCGCCAACCCGGTGGTCGCGACGGCGTTGACCATGCTGGGCGTCAGGTCGACCCAGCCCACCGCAGTGGGAGCCGATCGCCGGCCCGCGACGTCAATGGCGGCGGCCACGATACTGGCCCCAAAAAACGCCAGGAATACACCGAGTACCTCAAGGTAGGCGCGCTTGGCGGAAATTGGCTGGCCCAGGTCACTCGCAGCCGGCGACCACCAATGGCGGCGCTGCCTCACCCCGGACCTGGATTCCACGACCACTACGTAGCTCCTCCGACGTTTCTAATTTGTGACGGTACCGTGTTCTTGGAGGCCGACCAACAATCGTTTTCGACGTGGTCGAACGCCGATTCCGGGCGAACTGAAGAAGGTATTTCTCGGTAATTGACATCGCGTACCGGGAATCGCCGGGACAGCCGCGCACCTCTCCAAGTCTCCGCCCCACGATCGAGGCGTCAATGGGCCGCGATGCGGTACACCAGGGCCATCACCCGGTCGAACGCCCGATCGGGCAGAACCCGGCGGGCCGCCAGAATGGGCCGGGCTCCGGCGCCGACCACGTAGCGGGTCTTCGGGCGCCGGACGGTAACGGCCCGGACCACGGCCGCCGCGACAACTTCCGGCGATGACGCCAGGCCGGCCCGGCCCCGGCCCGGCGTGAGGACGGCCGCGGAACGGGCGGCCTGGGCCGCGTAAGGGCCGTGTCCGGACACCCGCAGCACGCTGTCGGCCGCCTGGCCGCCCCACTCGGATCTGATGGCGCCCGGTTCGATCACCACGACTTGGATCCCGAAGGGGGCCAGTTCGAGGCGCAGGCAGTCGCTCAGGCCCTCGACTGCGAACTTGGTGGCGTGGTACCAGCTCCCGAGAGGCTCGTACATCTTTCCGCCCATGGAAGAAATGTTGACAATCGTCCCTCGGTGTTGGGCCCGCATGTGGGGCAACACCAACTGGGTGAGCCGGGCCAGTCCGAACAGGTTGACGTCGACCTGGCGGCGGGCCTCGGCCATGGGCATGTCCTCGAGGGCGCCGTAGGAGCCGTAGCCGGCATTGTTGACGAGCACGTCGATCCGGCCCGACCCGCCCATGACCTGATCGACGAGGGCCACCAGCGAGTCGTCGTCGGTGACATCGGCGCCCACCGGGAGGATCCCGGACTCGCTCAGCGCCTTCATCCGCTCCCGGCGCCGGGCGGCGGCGTACACCACGTACCCTGCCTCCTGCAGCCGCCGGGCCGTCGCCTCACCGATTCCCGACGAAGCTCCAGTCACCAGGGCGACCTTGCTCGTCATGTTGCCTCCCGTCGCTGTGCCGGCGCCCTGGTACCCGTTGTCTAACATCCCACACACGCGGCGGTCGGTCCCGCCCCCGGCGGGCCCGGGTTTGGGGCGCCCGCAAATCGGGGAAGCATTCCGCGGATGGCGGCGGAAACCCTGGGGGTCGAGGAGGAATACCAACTGATCGACGCCGCCACCGGGGCCCTCCGGCCCGCCAACCAGGCAGTCCTCGATGCTGCCAGGCCCGCCATGGGCGAGGCGGTCCATCCCGAACTGATGCGGTCCCAGGTCGAGGTGTCGACGCCAGTGTGCCGTTCCCTCGACCAGGTCGAAGAGGAGCTGCGGGCCCTGCGGCGTCGCCTCAACGCGGCTGCGGCCCGCTGTGGCTGCCGTCTGGGCGCCGCCGGATCCCATCCCACCGCCCGCTGGGAGGCGGAGGAGGTTACGCCTCGCCCGCGCTATCTGGCCATGGCCGACGATTTCCAGCAGATGGCCCGGGAGACACTCATCTTCGGCTGTCACGTCCACGTAGGAGTCGACGATCCCGATCAGCGGATCGACATCATGGGCCGCATCCGGCCCTGGTTGCCCACCCTGCTCGCCCTGAGCGCCAACTCCCCCTTCTGGGGGGGCCGGGACACCGGTTACGCCAGTTACCGGACCGTCGTGTTCCGCAGATGGCCCACGACTGGGATGCCCGCCTCCTTTGCCGACGACGCGGAGTACCAGCGGACCGTCAAGGCCCTCGTCGCAGCGGGCGCCATCGAGGACGCCACCCACCTCTACTGGGACGTTCGGCCCTCGGCGCGCTTTCCCACCCTCGAGGTGCGCATCGCCGACGTCTGTCTGACGGTGGATGCGGCGGTGACCGTGGCCGGTCTGGTGGCCGCCATGGTCGCCACTGCCCGGCAACAGGCCGAAGGGGGCGGTTCGAGGGATGACACCCGGAGGGAGCTCCTGGAAGCTGCGGTCTGGCGGGCCGCTCGGCACGGCCTGACGGAGCAGCTGATCGACGTGGAACAAGGCGCCCTGCGCCCAGCGCCGGAGGTGGTCGAACTACTGCTGACGACCTTGCGCCCAGCCATGGAGGACGCCGGCACTTGGGATCGACTGACCGACGGTGTCCGCCAGATCCTGTCTGGGGGGACGGGAGCGGAGCGCCAGCGCGCCGTGCTGCGCCAGACGGGTTCACTCGACGATGTGGCCCGCTTCATCGCCGACCAGACCTGACGATCACGCCGGCGCCGCCCGGGAGGGCGGCCGTGTGCAGGTTGGGCGCTTGGTTTGCCCGGCCGGGCGGGCCGGCCCGGTGGGTCAACATCGCGCTATCGCGACAGGTCCGGTCGCGGTCAGGGCCCGGTGCCTCCACGCCGGGCCAGCACCGCGACGACGGCCAGCACGAGGAGCGCCAGCACGCCGAGCGCAACCCAGCGGAGGGGACTCTTGGCGTGCGAGCTCTTGGCCCTGACGGCGGGCGCAGTCGTCGTCGTGCTGGCGAAGGGCGCGATCGTGGTCGGGATCAGCGTGGTGCTGGGCGTTGCCGTGGTGGCGGTGGGCGGTGCCGTAGTCGTGGTCGCCGCCGGGGCGGAGGTCGTGGTCGTTGGCGCCGCCACCGCGGTCACCTGCAGCGGGGCCACGACCACGAGGTTGCCGCCGCCGCAGCGCACCCCGACGCTGTACTTCCCCGGGGCGGTCGCGGCGGGAATGGTGTAGGTGACGTGAAAGTTGCCGCCGGTGTCTCGAGGCACCTGGGGGCCGGCGCCATTGGGGGGAAAGAGCGCCGCCGATGACGCCAGTTGGGTGGCGTCGCCGGCTGGGCAGATCACGGTACCGGCCGTCGGGATGACGCCGGAGATGGTCACGACGGCTCCCGGCGCGGCCGACGCCGGAGACAGCGTGATCGCCGCCTTGACATGGGCCCCGGCGGTCACATTGAGGACCTCAGTGATGGAAGCGTTCACGCCGCCACAGCTGATGCCGATCGTGTACGACCCGACAGTCGCCGTGGCCGGGATGACGACGGTGGCCCGGAAATTCCCGTTTGCGTCGCGGGGAGCCTGGGGCCCGACGCCATTGGGGAACAGACCCGTTGGCGGCGTTGCCGTCAACTGCACCGGCGCCCCGCCGGGGCAGGCATCGCTCACCGATATGTTCCCGGTGAGGGTGATCGTGCCCCCCTGGGGGGCGGTCGCCGACGCCACCCCGGCCAGGGGCGCCGCCCCCGCCGCCGAGCCCGTCCTGCCGAGCCCCACCGTCAGCGCCAATAGCGCCAGCAACGGCATCAGCGGCGTCACCATTCGAGCCGATGTCGGTCGCGGAACCCGTGACGGGCACATAACTCGTCGCCTCCTCGCTGTGACGAGTGAGACCTTGTCTCGCCATCCATCTTTGTAGCAGGGAAATCCGGCCGTGGCGCTGACCCGCCACCCTCCGGCAGACTTGATGGATGTCAGCAGACGAGTGGTACTGGTGCCTCGACCACCAGACGCCGGAACCGGCCGATGGCGGGTGCCCGCCCGGCCGCCGGCTCGGGCCCTACCCGTCACGGGAAGCGGCGGAGCACTGGAAAGAGAAGGTCGAACAACAGAACGCGGCGTGGGATGCCGACGAGAAAGACTAGAGAAGCCTTCGGTCAACCGGGGCACGACCGTGACGAGTGGCGTTTACCGGTCGGGGGCCCCGGGGATGTTTCCTGGAGACCGTCGCTGTCTCAGAAGGGTGCGTCCGGAAATGGGTATCGGTACCAGCATTTTCCTCTTTGTGGTGGGCGCCATTCTGGCCTTCGCCGTCCATGTCCCCGTCGACGGTGTGAATGTGAATGCCCTCGGGGTGATCCTCATGGTCGTCGGGCTCCTGGGCGCCGTGCTGTCGTTGCTGTTCTGGGGCTCCTGGGGTGGATGGGGTGGATGGGGCGAGCCCGCGGGTCGGGTGTACCGGCGCCGGCGGACTGTCGTCGAACCCGTGGTGCGCGGCAGCGCCCGTCGCAGGGCCGGCTGTGGCCCAGGCGCCGGTGGTGGCTGCTGCGCCTGTCGTCGGAACGCCGGTCGTGGGTGCCGCCCCGGTCGTCGGAGCCGCCCCGGTGGCGGTGGATGGGGCCGGGATGCCCATCGCCGGTGAGGCGGTTCCGGTGGTCCCCGTAGTCGGTCAGGCACCCGTCGTTGGCCGCCCGGCGCGGGTGCGCCGGACAACGATCTACGAAGACCGTCTCTGACTAGGTGTAGCGCAGGGTGGCGCCCCAGAGCACCTGGTGGAACGGGGCCGGGGTGGGCGGCTGCGAGGAGACGCACCACACCAGGTAGAGGAAGTTGTCGGAAATGGCGGCCCCGATGTAGTCGCCAGGGAAATAACCCCGGGACTGGGCGGCCCATTGCAGCGCCGAAACCGGGCCGATGGCAAAGGGGGCTGCGAACGTAGTGCCGCCATCGTTGGAATAGGACAACTGTTGTTGCACGAAGCCGCCGTTGTTGGCCGCGTCGGTGCGGGTTCCGTAGGTAATGAACACGTGGCCTTGGTCGGCCGCCACCGTCACATTGACCTCTTGGACCCCGGCGACGTCACCCCGGCTGATCGTCTGCGGGCTACTCCAGACGCTGCCGTCGCTCGATGAGGACAGTTGCACGGGGTCAGTGTCTCCCGACCCTGCCGCGACCCACACTGCGTACATCTTCCCGGTGGCATGGTCGATGTTGGCGGCGGGCAGGCAGCAGCGGACGTCAGGTAGCTGGTCGAGCACCCCGTCCGGGGTGATCTGGGCCTCTGGGCCCCAGGTGACGCCGCCGTCGGTGGACGTCCTGGCGTCGAACGCGGTTCCGGTCGCGACTACGTCGGCGGTGCGGCGGCGCGGTGGTTGGCGGCGGGGGCTGTCGCCACCGACATGGGAGGGCCCGGTGTTCTCGTAGGCGTCGACGATCGTCCCGTTGGCCGTGATCATCGGCTGGGAGTCCTGGGTGTTGGCATTCACCGGATTGACCATGTAGGTCTGGCTCCAGGTAGCTCCACGATCGTCTGAGAATCGAAGGACCTGGGGCGACGTGAAGTTGTTGCCGTCGAGGGAGATGAACGCCGTCCAGAACTGGTAGATCCGGCCGAAATGGGGGCTGGACCGGGAGTTGTCGACGACCAGCCAGTTCTTGTCGTCGGAGTAGTTGCAGTCGTCGCTGGCGTGGACCAGCACGGGCGGTCCCCAGGTGGCGCCGCCGTCGACGGAACGGGACACGGCGACGGCGGAGCGACAGGTGTCGATGTCAAAAAGGAGGGTGGAGAGGTAGGCCGTCCCGTCTGACGCGAACTGCACGACCGGGTCCGAGGCCCGCTCGTAGCTGCCGCCGACAGCCAGGGTCAACCCGGGGACGGGCCCGTGATGCCAGGTGCCTCCGCCATCGCGGGTCCAGGCGTAGCTGATGTCGACCGCGCCGCCGTCGGGGAACCGCCCGTCGTGGGCCACCGCCACCGCGGTGTGGGGCTGCAACGGCGAGACCGCGACATGCGGCTCCACCAGCGTGTCCGGCTCGGACGCCGGTTGCGGCGCCACGTCCTGGCGGTCGATCTGCGCCGAGTGCAACACCGTCGGCGGCCTCGACGACGAAGTCGTCGCCGCCGAGGATGCCGACGATGTAGCCGAAAGTACCGAAACCAAGATGGCCGCCGCCGCCACCCCGACGGTCGTGCGCCGAATCAACATGTCGACCTCCCTAGCTCCGCCCGCCATGATCCTAGAGGGATCCCAAGGCGGTAGTCGCTGACTCCTCGGCCTTCTGGGAACCGATGCCCAAGAACCTCCCGGAACCACGGTTTGTGCCGGCCGGGCGTCGGGTAGCTCCGATTTGCGTGCTTCACCTCGAGCGCCGACGAAGGAGGTGAAATGGGAGTCGTGAAGCGGATGCTGCTCGCCATTGATCGCTGGCAGCGGCGACACCGGATGGCCGCGACCGCCTTTGCCGTGGTGAAGAAGTTCGGCGACGACCAGGCCAACCTGTACGTCGTCGGTTTGGGGTGGTACGGATTCACCGCCATCTACCCGCTCCTTCTCGTCGTCGTCACCATCTTCGGTTTCCTCGGATCCTCACTCGGCAACGGGATCGTGGCCACCCTGCACCAGTTCCCGGTGATCGGAGCCGATTTCAACGCCGGCCGAGGCGGGTCCAACCTTCACGGCAGCGTGGCCGGGCTGGTCATCGGGGTGGCGGGCCTCATCTATGGCGCCCAAGGCGTCACCCAGACGGCCCAACAGACCATGGCCCAGGTGTGGAATGTCCCCCAGGTGAAACGGGCCGGGTTCCTGACCCGTTTGATTCGCAGCCTGGCGGGCTTGTTGATCATCGGCTTCGCGTTCCTCGTCAACGCCTTTGTCGGCGCCATCGCGGCCGGCCACGGCCAAGGTCTGCTGTTGCGGGTGCTCCTCACCGTGGGACTCCTGGTGCTCAATGTCGGCCTGTACTACGCCTCCTTCTGGATCCTTACCCCCCCGGCGGTGACCGATCGCCGTTTCCTTCCCGGTGCCATCCTGGGAGCGGTCGGCTTTACCGCCCTGACGACGGTCGGGACGGGGCTGGTGCAGCATCAGTTGCGCCATACCAGCGCCACCTATGGTGCCTTCGCCTCGGTGATCGGCGTTGTGACCTACCTGCTTCTGCTGGCCAAACTGACGGTGTACGCGGCCGAGTTGAACCCGGTCCTGGCCCGGCACCTCTGGCCCCGGGCACTTCCCATGGCGCCGCCGACCGAGGCCGACGAACGGGTACTTTCCGCCTTGGTCGCCCAGCAACGCCAGTGGCCGGAAGAGCGCATCGAGGTGGACTTCGAACCTGACCCGGTCACGGCCCCCGAGGTCCCGGACAAGGCGTCCATCGGCAACGGCCGAGCGCCCGACGGGCGCCCCGCCCCGTCCCCCCCGCCGCCCCGCCAGGCGGCGCCCTCGGCCGCCCGAGCCGCCAAACGGCCAAACGTCTCGACGGTGGAGTGGTTGGGCCGCCGCGGCGACGACCGCTGACCAAACCGCCCATCCGCCGTCGCGCCCGACCGCCCGGGCCCGACCACCGGGCCGCCCCACTCCCGCCCCCGGCGGGCGCAGGCACCCGCCGCCCGGCTACGTGGTCGCGGGGTGCTCGATGAGGGCGACCACCCGGGCGGCCATGAAGCGGCCTGTTCGAACCGGCTGCCCGGACCTGGTCACCTCGGTGACCTCGACGCTGCCGCGAGCGTTGGAAATCTCCACCCTCCGCCCCGCCTTGGTGGCCGCGATCTCGAACCGCTGGACGGCGCCGCCGCCGACGTCGACCAGTACCTCCACCCGATCACCCTTCACGGGCGACAGGCTACGGCGTCAACGGGCCGACCACCGGGCCCCGCCGAGGTCCTAGCGGCCGGCGGCGCTCGAGCGGGCCCAGAGATTGACGCCGCCCTCGATGGCGTAGCGATCGATCTCCGCCAACTCGGCCTCATCGAAGTCCGACCGGTCGAGCGCGGCAATATTCTGCTCGAGCTGTTCGACCCCGCTGACCCCGATCAGGGCGGACGTGACCCGGGGGTCGCGCAGCGTCCACGCCACCGCCATCTGGGCCAAGGACTGGCCCCGGCGCTGGGCGATCGCGTTGAGGGCCCGCAGTTTGGCCAGATTGTCCTCACTCAGCATTTGGGGCGACAAAGACCCAGGGCGGCTGGCGCGGGACCCGGCGGGCACGCCTGTCAGGTAGCGGTCGGTGAGCAGGCCTTGGGCGAGGGGTGAGAACACAATGCAGCCCACTCCTTCGTCACCGAGGACGCCGAGCAGACCCTGCTCGATCCAGCGGTTGAGCATGGAGTACGACGGTTGGTGGATCAACAGCGGTGCGCCCAGCTCCCCCAGCATCTCGATGGCCTCCCGGGTCCGCTCCGGCGAGTAGGACGAGATGCCCGCGTACAGCGCTTTGCCCTGCCGGACGGCGGTGGCCAGCGCCCCCATCGTCTCCTCGAGTGGCGTGTCGGGATCCCGGCGGTGCGAGTAGAAGATGTCCACGTACTCGAGGCCCATGCGCCGCAGGCTCTGATCCAGACTGGCCAAAAGGTACTTCCGTGAGCCGCCGTCACCGTAGGGACCGGGCCACATGTCATAGCCCGCCTTGGTCGAGATGACGAGCTCGTCCCGCCAGGGGCCGAGGTCGCTCCTGAGGAGATGACCGAAGGTTTCCTCGGCGGAGCCGTAGGGCGGCCCGTAGTTGTTGGCCAGATCGAAATGGGTAATGCCGAGGTCGAAGGCCCGCCGGACGATCGCCCGGCTGTTCTCGAGGGGGCGGCCACCCCCGAAGTTCTGCCACAGCCCGAGTGAGATGGCGGGCAGCTGCAACCCACTACGGCCGCTGCGTCGGTAGCTCATGCGGGAATATCGGTCGGTGGCGGGCAGATAGCGGTCGGCCATAGGTCCTCCTCGCCTTTGTTAGGTCCATGTTGCCATGCTCAACAAAATGTTGACGCCGTCCGAGCGCCGTTCTAACGTCGGGCCATGCTGGTGAGCGAGGTCCCGGCGCTTCGCGAGTATTGGTACCCGGTCGGGTACTCCACCGATGTCGGAACGGAACCGATTTGCGTCCGGGTCTTCGCGGAGAACTATGTGGTGTGGCGGTCGGGTTCCGACGCGGCTGTCCACGCCGCCGTGGACCAGTGCCCCCACCGGTCGGCCCGCCTCTCGCAGGGGTGGATCGACGAAGGCTGTTTGGTGTGCCCCTATCACGGCTGGCGGTTTGGCGGCGATGGCGCCTGCGTCGAGATCCCATCCAATGACCCTGAGCTCCCGATTCCGCCCCGGGCCCACGTCCAGTCGATCCTGACCGGCGAGCGCTATGGCCTGGTGTGGGTTTGCGTCGGTATGCCCCGCGCCACCATTCCCACCCTCGCAGAACTAGAGGACCCGGAGTACACCCTGATCCATGAGGTCATGCAGCAGTGGCAGGCGTCGGCGCCGCGCATCACCGACAATGCGTTGGACGTCAGTCACGTTTCCTGGGTGCACCGGGAGACGGTCGGCGATCCCAGCAACCCCCGCCTGTCGGATTTCAAGGTCGCACGAGAGGGGGACTCGCTGCGTTTCTCCGTTAGCTACCAGTCCCGGGTCAAAGGTCAGCAGGCTGCCAACGTCGGCCTGACCGAAGGCCTGACGACGCGCACCACCCATGCCGAGCTGGTACAGCCCTTCGTGTTCCGAGGCGTCCTCGAGTACGAGAACGGACTGAAGCACGTCCTGTTCAAGACGGCCACCCCGGTCGACGACCGCTCGACGCTCTTCTGCCAGTTCATCGCCCGCAACGACCATCCGTCGTCCCAGAAGATCGAGGGCATCCGGGCCGTCGACGTCGCCGTCCAGGAGGAGGACCGCCGGCTCCTGGAAGGGATCGACCCCAACTTCCCGATTGAGACCACGACAGAGCTCCACACCCGCTCGGACCGTATGACCATCGAGTACCGGCGCATCCTCGCCGACCTCGCCGCCGAATCGTCCCTTGCCCGGCCCGACAGTTCGTGGGCCCGCCAGGTCTAAACGCAGCCGCCGATCTCGCCAACCGAACCAACCAGGAGGTCCCGTGACCCGTGCCCGTAGCCGTCGGATCCCGCTGACGGCCCTCGCCCTCGTGGCGGCGATGATCGCCGGTGCCTGCTCCAGCACCAAGTCCCCGACCGCGACCGGCCCGACCACGACGGGGGCCCCGGCCAAAAACTACAAGTGGGTCATGGTCACCGACCAGGCCGGCTTGGGGGACAAGGGATTCAATGACCTGGCCAAGGCGGGAATCGACCAGTGCGCCTCGCAACTGGGCGGAACGTCGCAGGCCATCCAGTCGGCGGAACAGGCGCAGTATGTGCCCAATCTCCAGCAAGCGGTGGGCTCTGGGGCCACCCTCACCGTCGGCGTCGGGTTCCTTATCCAAGATGCCATGGCGGAGGTCGCGACCGCCCATCCCGACGCCAAGTTCGTCCTCATCGACGCGGTGGCCACGGATGCCAACAAGCAACCCCTGACCAACGTCCAGAGCGTCCAGTTCAAGGAGAATGAGGGCGCCTACCTGGCCGGGATCATCGCCGGCATGACCACCAAGAAGAACCGATTCGGGTTTGTGGGCGGCATCGAGATCCCACCGGTGGTGCGCTTCCTGACCGGTTTCAAGGCGGCCCTGAAAACGGTGAACCCCCAGGCCCGGGTCGACGTCGCCTATGTGGGGAGCTTCCAGGACCCGACCAAGGTGAAGGAGACCGCCAACGGCTTCTATGACGCCGGCGCCGACGTGGTTTTCGAGGTGGCCGGAGCGGGCGGGCTGGGCGCCTACGAGGCCGCCAAAACCCGGGGCAAGGGGTCGTGGGTCATGGGCACCGATACCTGCAAGCAGCAACTGGCCCCCGACGAATACCTCACGTCGGCCACCAAGGACGTCAAGGGGGCCGTGGTGCGGGCCGGCCAGCAGGTCATCGGGGGAACCTTCAAGGGCGGCATCGCCAATCTGGGGCTGGCCGAGGACGCCGTCGGCGTTTGTGATGCCACCTTCAGCTCCCTCCCCCAGAACATCCAAGATGCCGTGACCAAGGCCAAGGCCGACATCAAGTCCGGGAAGATCTCCATTCCCGCCACGCCCGACCAACTGGCAACCTTCACGCCACCCGCCCCTTGATGACGGCCGATCCCGCGGGGGCGCTCCCCGCGGTCGTGCTCTCCCCGCCCCCCCCGGCCATACAGCTGAGCGGCATCTCGAAGTCCTATGGCGCCGTCCGGGCCAATCACAACATCGACCTGACCGTCGAGGCGGGCTCGATCCACGGCCTTCTCGGTGAGAACGGGGCGGGCAAGTCGACGCTGATGAAGATTCTGTTCGGCCTGATCTCGACCGATGCCGGCCGGATCGAGGTGGCGGGAACCGAAGTCGAGCTCGGTTCCCCGGCCGATGCCCTGAGGGCCGGAATCGGAATGGTGCAGCAGCACTTCAGCCTCATCGCCGATTTCACGGTGGTCGAGAACCTGGTGCTCGGTGACGAGCCCCGGCGGGGCCGGTGGCGGCTCGACCTCGACGGCGCGGCGGCCCAGATCGCGGAGCTGTCGGATCGCTACGGGTTCCGCATCGACCCCTGGCGGCGGGTCAGCGAGCTGGCCATCGGGGCCCGGCAGCGGGTGGAGATCCTCAAAGCGCTGTACCGGGGCGCCAAGGTGTTGATCCTCGACGAGCCCACTGCGGCCCTGGCGCCGCCGGAGACCCGGGAGTTGTTCACGGTGCTGGAAGCCCTGCGGGAGCAGGGTCGTACCGTGATCTTCATCAGCCACAAGCTGCCCGAGGTCATCGACCTCTGTAACCGGGTCACGGTCCTGCGCGACGGCGAGGTCATCGGACTGCGCCAGCTCAGCGCCGGGGACCGCCTCCCCGGGGCGGGGCGAGCGGCCCTGGAAGCGGAACTGGCCCAGATGATGGTCGGGCGCCAGTTGCCGGCCCCGCCCACCCGAGGAGGAGAGGCGGGCCGGCCAATACTGGTCGTGGCCGGGGCGGTGGCGGGAACCGTCTCGGGGGTCGGGGGCGGCGTCGGTCGTAGACGCTCCCGAGCCCAACCGGCCCGCCCGGCGGACCGAGCCCCGGTCGGGCCCATCGACTTGGAGGTCCGGGCCGGCGAGATCCTGGGCGTGGCGGGCGTCGAGGGCAACGGCCAGACGGAGCTGGTGGAACTCCTGTTGGGCGTGCGACCCTGCGTCCAGGGCCGCATCACCCTCGACGGCGACGACATCACCTCGCGGTCGGTGGCCCGGCGATTGCGCTCGGGCATCGCCCACATCGCCGAGGACCGCCACGCCGCCGGCCTGGCCATGCGGATGTCGTTGGTCTCCAACGCCGCCCTCGGGTTCCAGGGCCAGCGCCCCTTCGCCAGGCGTCAGTTTTGGCTTTCGGGTAGGAAAATGGGGCTGTTCGCGCGATCGCTGGTGCGGCGCTTCCAAGTCCGCACCGCTTCGGTCGCGGTTCCCGCTCGATCGTTGTCGGGCGGCAATCAACAAAAGCTCGTCGTGGGTCGGGAGTTGGCCCGCAAGCCCCGGCTGATGATCGCCACCCAACCGACCCGGGGCCTCGATGTCGGAGCGGCGGCCTTCGTCCACCAGGAGTTGGCTGCCCTGACCGGCGACGGCCAGGCGGTTCTCCTCATCAGCCTCGACCTGGCCGAGATCATGGCCCTGGCCGACCGTCTGGTGGTGCTTTACCAGGGCCGCGTCGTGGGGGAGGCCCGGCCCGGCCAGGTGGACCTGGACACGATCGGAGCCTGGATGACGGGGAGTCAGGGCCCGTGACCACCGGCGTCCGATCGACGCGTTCCATCGAAGAGGCCCTCCTCCAAGAGGAACTGGAGGAGGCCCGCTCCGTCCCCGGCGCCACCGCCGCCTACTTGGGGAGCCTGCGCACCCGGGCCGGGTGGCCCATCCTCTCCTTCGTCCTCACGATCGGGCTGGCCCTCATCACGGCCATCCCGCTCGTCTACATCGCCGGCTCCAACCCCGCCACGGCCTACCACGCCCTGTTCTCCGGCAGCCTGGGCAGCCAGAACGCCATCAGCGAAACCCTGCTGGAGGCGACGCCGCTGTTGTTCGCGGGCCTGGCGGTCTCGGTCGCCTTCCAGGCCAGTCTGTTCAACATCGGCGTCGAGGGCCAGCTCGTCGTGGGCGGCCTGACCGCCGGGGCCATCGGGGCCAAGCTCAGTCTCCCGACCGGAGTCCATCTCGTCGTCGCCGTGGCCGGGGGCATGCTGGCCGGTGCCCTCTGGGCCTTGCTGCCGGGGCTGCTCAAGGCCTACCGCGGCGTCCACGAGGTGATCACCACCATCATGTTGAACTACGTCGCCTTCGGCCTCTCCCGCTACCTGGTCAGCCCCGGGGGCCGCCTGGTGAGCGCCACCCAGCCGTCGGCCACCGACCGGGTGCTGCCCACCGCCCGGCTGCCCCGCTTCTGGCACCCCACCCGCCTGCACGAGGGCGTCTTCATCGCCTTGGCCGCGGTCGTGTTCATGTGGTACTTCCTCTACCGGACCCCGCTCGGCTACCGCTTCCGTATGGTCGGGGCGAATCCGGTGGCAGCCCGTTACAACGGCATCTCCCCGGCCCGGGTCCAGGTCCAGGCGATGATGACCTCCGGGGCGCTGGCGGGGCTGGCGGGAACCGTCGAGGTCCTCGGCCTCTACGGCCGGTACTTCGACTCCTTCTCCCCCGGGTATGGCTTCGACGCCATCGCCGTCTCCCTGCTCGGCCTCCTGAACCCCTACGGGGTGATGGTCGCGGCGTTCTTCTTCGGGGCGCTGCGGGCGGGCTCGGTGCTGCTCCAGGCGCGGGCCAACATCTCCCGGGACATGATCACGGTCATCTCGGGACTGGTGGTGGGGTTTGTCGCCGCCCAGGTCGCCATCCAGCGCCTGATCCGGCGGCGCCGGCGGGAATCGGGCCCCGGCGCCGAGGACCCCCTACCCGACCTCACCCTGGAACCCGTGATCGAACTGGTCGAATGAGCAACTTCTTCACCATCGCCCTGGTTATTTCGGCCATGCACCTGGCCAGCCCGCTCATCTTCCCCGCCATGGGCGGCCTGCTGTCGGAACGCTCCGGGGTCATGAACATCGCCCTCGAAGGCATGATGCTCCTCGGCGCCTTCACCGCGGTCGCCGTCACCTGGTGGCTGCACCAGCCCGTCATCGGCCTGCTGGCCGCGGTGGCGGTCGGGGCGGGCCTCGGGCTCCTGCACGCCTTCTTGTCGGTAACCCTCCGGGCCGACCAGATCGTATCCGCCACCGCCATCAACCTGGTGGCCGCGGGTCTCACCGCCGCCCTGATCCCCGCCCTCTGGGGCGAGCCGGGGGTCAGCCCCGGAGTCCGCAAGATCAACCCCGTCCGCCTTCCGGTACTGCGCTCGCTGCCCTACGTGGGACGGCTGTTCGGCCAACTGACCGTGCTCGACTACGCGGCGCTGGCGCTGCCGGTGGCCACTTTTTACATCCTGTTCCGCACCCCGTGGGGGCTGCGGCTGCGAGCCTGCGGAGAGTCGCCCGCCGCCACCGCCTCGGTCGGCGTAAATGTGATCAAGATGCGCTATTCCGCGGTCGTCCTGTCGGGCATTCTCGCCGCGATCGGCGGCGTCTACCTGAGCCTGGCCGAGAACGGCATATTCCAGGCCGGCATGACCCAGGGCCGCGGTTTCATCGCCTTGGCCGCCATGATCTTCGGGAAATGGCGCCCGTTCCCGGTGCTGGCGGCATGCGTCGTGTTCGGCTTTGCCGATGCATTGCAGTTCCGTTTCCAGGTGATCGGGTTGCATGTTCCCCACGAACTGCTCATCGCCCTGCCCTATCTCCTGGCCCTGGTCGCCCTGGCCACCTTCGTGGGTCGGGCCTCGGCTCCGGCCGCCATCGGTCAGCCCTACGCGAAGGAGTAGGTATGCAGTTCGCCATCCAGACCCCGCCCCAGCACACCACCTTCAGCGCCCTGCGTGACGCCTGGCAGTCGGCCGACGACCTCGGCTATACCGCCGCCTTCACCTTTGACCACCTAGTGCCGCTGCGCCCCGGTGAACGCCCGGGTGCCCCCGGCGACGGGCCCCGCTGGGGTGCCCAATTCGACGGCTGGATCACCTTGGCCTCCTTGGCAACCGCCACCAGGCGCCTCCAGGTCGGCACCTTGGTAACCGGCGTCACCTACCGGCATCCGTCGGTCCTCGCCAAGATGGCGGTGACGCTCGACCACATCACCGACGGCCGGGCCATCCTCGGGCTGGGCGCCGCCTGGCACCAGGAGGAGCACCGGATGTTCGGCGTCGCGTTCCCGGCGGTGGCCGAGCGGATGGGGCGGCTAGAGGAGACGTTGGAGATCTTCTCGCTGCTGTGCCGTCAGGACGTTGCCACTTTCGACGGCGCCTACTACCAGTTGCACGAGGCGGTCTTCGAACCCAAGCCGGTTCGCCCGGGCGGGGTGCCGGTGCTGGTGGGCGGCAGTGGCGCCTGGCTGAAGCGCATCGCGGGCCGCCACGCCGCGATCTTCAACAGCTTCGCGGCACCCTGGGAATGGGACGCGGTCAACGCCGACATCGACGACGCCGCCGCCGATGCCGGGCGCGAACCGAGCGCGATCTGCCGCAGCGCCTATTTGTTCACCGATCTGTCGGGCGCCGCCGGACAGGGTGACCGGCTGGTGAAAACGTTCTGCCGGACCCGGGGTGGTTCTGAGGAGGAGGCCCGGCGCCGGGTCCTGGTGGGCGACCCCGATGACATGATCCCGGTGCTGAGGAGTTTCGAGGCGGCGGGCGTCGGAATGGTGATCCTGAACCTGGCCCCGCCCTGGGACATCGCGGGACTAGGCCAGTTCGCCCGCACCGTCATGCCGGCCTTCGCCTCGTGACGTCACCGCCGCTCCCCGCCGACCTGGTGATCCGCAACGCGGTGATCCTCACCATGGATGCCCATGACAGGGTGGTCCACGGTGACGTGGCGATCAGTGCCGGGCGGATCCTGGCCATAGGACGGGACCTGTCCCCGGCACCGGAGGCGACGGTCATCGACGCCCGGGGCGATGCCGTGCTCCCCGGATTCGTCAATGCCCACATGCACGAATGCATGGAGCGGGGGGTGTTCGAGGATCTTCCGTTCATGACCTGGCTCCACGAGTTCGCGCTGCCGAAGGATCGCTGCTATCAGCCCCGGCACATGCGGGCGGCGGCACTGATGAATCAACTGGAAATGATCCAGAACGGGACGACAACCTTTATCGACATCTTCCGCTTCCCCGCCGTCGCCGCCGAGGTCGTCCTGCAGTCCGGCTTGCGGGCCACGTTCAGCCCCCAGGTGATCGACAGTCCACTCGGGGCGGGCGAGTCCCTCGAGGACAACATCGCCTTCGTGGACCAATGGCGCGACGTGGAGCCGGAACGGATCCGGACCTGGTTCGGCCCCCATTCCCTGTACTCCGTCGGCAGCGGCACCTACGAGCGCATGGCAGAACTGGCGGCCCAGTACCGGGTGGGGATCCACACCCACCTGGCCGAGAGCGCCGACGAGGTCCGCATCGTCGCCGAGCGCACCGGCTTGACACCGGCCCGCTATCTCGATCGCCTCGTCGGTCTCGGTCCCCACGTCCTCGCCGCCCACTGCATTCATTTGACCGCCGATGACATTGAGCTTCTCGGGGAGCGTGGGATGGCGGTCGCCCATTGCCCGACTTCGAACATGAAGCTGGGCAACGGCGTGGCACCGGTACCTGCCCTGCTCGATGCCGGGATCGCGGTGGGCCTGGGGACGGACTCGGTGATGACCAACAACAATCTCGACATGTTCGAGGAGATGCGGCAGGCATCTCTCGTGCAGAAGCTGACGACCGGCGACGCCAGCGTCCTGCCGTGCCGGCAAGTGCTGCGAATGGCGACGATGGGGTCGGCGGCCGCCTTGGGCCTGGCCGACGAAATCGGCAGCCTCGAGGTCGGGAAGCGGGCCGACATGATCATCGTGGACCTCAATTCCAGCCACCTGTGGCCGGTCTTCACCGAGGGGGCGGGCAACGTGGCCGAGCAGTTGGTCTACGCCGGGCGGGGCGGTGATGTGCGGACAACCATCGTCGGGGGGCAGGTTTTGATGGACGATCGGGCGGTCACGACAATCGACGCGGCCGAGGTGCGAGAGCTGGTGGGCCGGGAGGCCCGGGATCTATTGGAGGCGGCCGGGGTGTTCCGACGGCTATTCGAGAGGAGCGGACCATGACGGCCTACCTGACGGAGCGGTATCTGCGTTTGCGGGACGGTTCCTTTCCCCACCTGGGCACCAGCGACGGGGAGGTGGCACCGGTCGTCCTGCTTTCCGGCAGCCCGGAACGGGTCGAGTTGATGGCAGGAATGTTGGACGACGTGCGCAAGGTGAGTGAACGCCGCGGCTATTGCGTGTACCGCGGGTCCCGCGATGGGGCGGCGCTTTCGGTAGCCACCAGCGGAGTCGGCGCCCCGTCGTTGGCGATCGTCGTCGAGGAACTCGGGGCGTGCGGGGCCCGGACCTTTATGCGGGTCGGGAGCTGCGCGGCCATTTCCGAGTCGGTTTCGGTAGGCGACATTGTGATCGCTCACGCCGCGGTGTGCGACGAAGGCACCTCGCGCTACTACGCACCGGCCAATTTCCCCCCGTGGCGTCGCCCCGGGTTGTCTCGGCGTTGACGGCGGCGGCCCGCCGGGCCGGCACGTCGGTGCAGATCGGCATGACCCGATCCACGGACAGCTTCTACGAAGGCGAGAGAAAATCGGAGATCATCGACCTGTGGCGGTCCTTGGGCGTGATGACCTTCGAGATGGAGACCTCGGCCCTGTTCACCATCGCCTCGGCCCGGGGGTGGGAGGCGGGGTCGATCGTGGTGGCCGGCTCCAACCTGGTCTCCGGTGAGTCGACCTACCAGGGGGACCGGCTCGAGGAGTTCCGGACCGGGCAGGAGCGGATGCTCGTGATCGCGCTGTCGGCGGCCGGCGAACTCTCCCGTGGGTGACCTCCTCATCCGGGGAGGGACGGTGCTGACCCTGGGGCCGCTCGGCGCCACCGTAGGCGATCTGTACGCCGTGGACGGTCGCATCGCCGAGCTCCCGAGCGGGCGCCGGACCGCCGACACGGTGGTCGACGCCCGGGGCTGTCTGGTCATGCCCGGGCTGGTGCAGGCCCATGTCCACCTGTGCCAGACCCTGTTCCGGGGCCTGGCCGACGACATGAACGTGATCGATTGGCTCCGGGAGCGGGTGTGGCCCTTGGAGCAGGCCCATGACGCTGACTCCTTGTACGGCTCAGCCGCCCTCGGCGTGGCGGAGATGCTGCTGTCGGGGACCACCAGTTTCCTGTCGATGGAAACGACCCGGTTCACCGAGAGCGCCTTTCTGGCCGCCCAGGAGCTGGGCGTCCGGGCCGTCATCGGCCCCGCCCTGATGGACCGTTGGGAACCAGGCACCGAGATGGTGGGGCAGTCCACGTCGCAAGCGTGGGACGCGGTGCGGGGTCTGGTGCGGGATTGGCACGGCGCCGAGGGGGGCCGGCTGGGCGTGGCGCTCTCACCGCGGGGGCCGCGCAATGCCACCCCTTTGCTGTGGGCGGAGTGCGTTTCGCTGGCCTCGGCGGCCAATCTGCGGCTCCACACCCATGTCAACGAGAACCGGGAGCAGGCTGACCGGCTCGGCCGGGAACAGGACGGCCGGGACGTGTACGCCCTGGACTCCTATGGCGCCTTGGGCCCGCGACTGGTCATGGCCCACTGCGTCTGGCTCGACGACGGCGAGAAGGCCCTCATACGGGAGCGGGGTGCTCACGTGTGCCACTGCCCCTCGGCCAACCTGAAGCTGGCCTCGGGATGGGCGCCAGTCGTCGAGTACCTCGAGGCCGGGGTCAATGTGGCACTCGGCGCCGACGGGGCGGCCTGCAACAACCACCTCGACGGCTTCGCGGAGATGCGGCTGGCGGCCCTGATCCACAAGCCTCGCTACGGCCCCACCGCGGTGCCCGCCGCCCAGGCGCTGGCCATGGCGACCATGGGCGGGGCCCGGGCGCTCGGGATCTCCGGCGAAGTAGGCAGCCTGGAAGTGGGCAAACGGGCCGACGTGGTGGTCCTGCGGCGCGATGCCATTCACGCCACTCCGTTATCGGGCGCCCCCCTCGCCTCCCAGGTCGTCTTCGCCCATACCAGCGCCGACGTGAGGACGGTGGTGGTCGACGGGCGGGTCGTGGTCGACGAGGGGCGGCTGGTCAGCGGGGACGAGACGACCATCCGCCACCGTGCCGATGCCTACCGCCGGGCCCTCATCCAGCGGGCCGGTTTGGTAGTGGCCGAGTCCTGAGCGCCCGGCCCGTGGCCCGTCCCGGCCCGGCCCGGCGTCGCTGGCCCGGCCCGGCCCGTGCCGGCCTATTGCTCGCCCGCGCGGACCTCCAGCGAGACCCGGGTGGCGCCGGCTCGCAGGGCGGCCTCGATGATCGGCTTCAGCCCGTCGAGTACGACCGACTCCTCCCCCACCACCGTGGTGGCAAACGGCCCCAGCTGAAGATCGAGCCCGTTGGCGCGGGCCGCCTCCAGGGCGGCCTCCACGTGGGGACCCGGCGCCGCGTCCCGAAAGGGTTCAATCATGAACTCGACCGTGACTAGCACCGCCTCAGCTTTCCTCAGACTCGTGCTCAATGGCATTCAGGTAGTTGTAGATCGTGAAGCGGCTGACACCGAGGGCATCGGCAACGTCCTCGACCGACTTGCGCAGCGTGAAGGCGCCGCGCTCCTGCAACAGCCGCACCGCCTTCTGCTTCGCCTCCCGTGACAGCTTCTCCAGGGGGCCGCCCAGTTCGCGTTCCACGCTCACCAGCACCCGGTCGAGGGCACCTTCCAGGCCCGGCAACCGGAACCCGCCCACAACTTCGCCGTCCCATTCCAACGGAACGTCTCCCGGCACTACGTCCTCGAGCGGAATCACAGTCCCGCCCAGAGCTTCCGCGACGGGCTGCAGCGAGGAGAGCAGCGGATGCGTCATCCGGAGGCATCGTAATGGGGAAGTGCCTCCGCGATCCCACCCCGGGAACTAGGGTGCCCCCCCCGAGGGGGGAGTTGGTCACCCGGGCATCGGCGAGGGCAGCTGCCAGTCGACGAAGAACTCCATGACGGGAGGCGCCTCCGGTCGCTCGGGCGCTGGTGGCCACGACGTTGGCGCCGCCGAATCGGGAGGCGTCTGCTTTGAACGCTGTTGGTCGAACGCCACCGCCGCCTCCTAGGTCAGCGGGGATTCGGCCTGACTGGCTGAGCCGACCGCCGACCAGGTCGATGTCCTGGATCGCGCCCGCGAGTGGTCGCCGACGCCGCTGACTGCTCAACGGGTCCATCATCCCCAGGATCGGACATCACGTCAAGACGCCCTTGCCGTCACGTCTGGGGAATGAACCGCGGACCGAGGAACGACGACCGTCCGTGAAGCCGTGGGAAGATCGTCGGATGACGGCAGGCGGTGGAGGAATCCTGGTTCTGACCCACGGCGCCAACGAAGGGCCAGAGCTGCTTCAGCAGGCGGCGGAAGCACGGGAACTGGTACTGCAAATGGTCCGGGTCGACGAAGTCGCCGACCGGCTGCCGGACCCCCGTGAATTCGACGCCGTCATGGTGCTGGGCTCCAACGAGTCGGTCTACGACGATGCAGTCAGCTGGATCCCACCCGAAGTGGCGCTGGTGAGACTTGCCGTGGCCTCGGACGTCCCGGTCCTCGGCGTCTGCTTCGGTGGCCAGCTGTTGTCCTACGCCCTGGGCGGCACGGTCGGGAAGGCGCCAGTAACGGAGGTGGGATGGCTCTGGCTCCAGAGTGACGACACCGATTTGGTCCCCCCGGGTCCCTGGTTGGCTTGGCACAGTGATGCGTTCAGCGTTCCCCCCGGCGCCCAACGGTTGGCGTGGAGCGACCTGTGCCCGCACGCGTTCGCGTCGGGCCCCCATCTCGGCCTGCAGTTCCATCCCGAAGTGTCGCCCCGGCTCCTGCGAACCTGGCTCGACGAGGCCGACCGGGCGGGGAATGGCGAGGCGCACCACCGCGAGTCCTTGCTGGCCCAAGCCGAGCTCCATGCTGCCGGCTCGGCCCGCCGCGCCGGGGTGCTGCTCGACCACTTCCTGCAGCGCTCCGCGCGGGGGGCACAGGCGCTCCGAGAACCCGGCTAGGCGTAGCGCGCCTCGTAGGCCGCCATCGCAGCCTCGAAACATTCCCGCGGCGCCCGCAGGACTCCGGCGCCGATCTGACCGCCGCCCACGCCGGCCAGACCAGCATCCATCACCGGCAGGATTCCCGTTTCCGCGACCCGGAAAATGTCGATCCCTACCGGTGAGCCCCGGTAGTCGAAGTATGGGATCTTGAACTCCTCGTTCTCGGCAACGGTGATCTCGTACATCTCAAGGTTCCGCTCCACCATGGCTGCCACCGTGCCGCCCTGGTAGCGGTGCAGCGCGGGGGCCGCCGCCTGGGCGAAGCCACCGAGCCCGACCGTCTCGGTCATGATGCTCTCGCCGCCCATCCACGACACCTCGGCCGAGGTGTGGCCCTCGAAGAAGTGGCCCTCGAACACCGGCGGAGGGCCCGTGAACCACTGGTCACCGAGGCCGCTCACCCGGATCCCGAAACCGCGGCAGCTGATCGCCATGGCAGTGACCACGCTGGACGCCTCGATGCCGTGACCTCGATCGGCGATGCACTTGGCGGCGCCCATCGATAGGCGGAGAAAGAAGTATTGATCCGACACGATCTCCCGGAGGGCGGTGATGAGATCGGTGCTCTCGCCCAACCGTCCTGCCCGATTGATGACCTCGGCCATGAACAGCAGGCAGCCGGCATTGTTGCGGCTGTGCATCTCGTCACCCATATGGAGGGCGCGTACCATCAGGGGCCGCAAGTCGACCGGTCCCATCGCCGCGATCAACTCTTGCATGGCAGGCCCGAGGTGCTCCCGAATCCACACCAACCGGTCATGCACCTCATCGTCGTAGCAGCCGTAGTTCAACCGACGCGGTGAGGAGCCCTCGTACAGGTTGCAAAAGGCCCGGCTCCCGGATCCCGCGTCCTCCACCACGAACACCGGCATCGACGCGCTATAGACACCGGCGACCGACCCCACGCAGTGCAGGGCGCTGCAGGGGAGAACCTCGATGGCGCCCGAGTCCAGCCCCGTGATCACCTCGTCCCGGGAGCTCCCGAGGCCTTCGTACTGGGCGGCTCCGATGACCGCGTCGCGCTGCCCCCCGATGAAATCCTCCCAGGCCATCGGGGGACCCGAGGTCAAGATGGTGTTGCTCGCGAATCCCGGCACCACCTCGCCCGCCGGTCGGACATCCACCAGTACCGGCGACGTGGCGCCGAAACGCCGGACCGTCTCGTTGTTGGCCGCGGCGCGCGTTTGATCTTCCTTTCCCACCGTCTCTCCCCCGTCTTTACAGGTTGTACAGATACTTTTCCCGCTCCCACTCACTGACCGTCGCGTGGTAGCTCTGCCATTCCGACTCGCACTTGTTGACGTATTCGTCAATGAAGTTCTTGGGGAAGACCTCGGCCGTCAGCTCGTCGTCGCGGAAGGCCTCCACCGCTTCCAGAAGGGTCCGGGGAAGCTGCGGCATACCGCCCCCCGCGCTCAGGTAGGCGTTGGTTTCCATCGCCTCGCCCGGGTCATAACCACGCTCGATACCTTCGAGGCCGGCCCGCAGTAAGAAAGCCGCCGTCAGGTACGGATTGGTGGCGATGTCGACGGCGCGATTCTCGATGCAGGGCCGGTTGCCCGGGAATCGCAGCATGCACGAGCGGTTGTTGTGCCCGTAGGTGATCCACACCGGCGCCCAGGAGACGGTCCCGTCGGACAAGCGCTCCGTCAGCCGCTTGTACGAGTTCACCGTTGGCGTGGCGACCGCCGCGATCGCGCGGGCATGGCGGAGAATGCCGGCGGCGAACTGGCGGGAGGTCTCGGTCCACGGATCGGATCTGTCGGTATCCCGCTGAAAAAAGGCGTTTTCCCCGGTGTTCAGGTCGACGAGGCTCATGTTGAAGTGGGCTCCCGACCCCCAGCTTTCGCTGTACGGCTTGGGCATGAAGGTGACCTCGAGGCCGAACTGCTTGGCAACCTGGCGGGCCATAAGCTTGAAGAAACTCAACTGGTCACACATGATGAGGGCTTCGCGGTATTCGAAGTCGAACTCGTACTGGCCGTCGCCACCTTCGCTGTCGAAGCTGAATACCTCGAAACCGGATTCGTTGAGGTGCCCCACCATCGCTGCCAGGTAGGGCATGGAGTCCATCGCAGCCTCTACGTCGTAGGCGGACGTGGGTCGCAGCATCTCGCTGCGGGTCATCGGCTGCAGGTAGCCGTCCTGGGGCCGAGGTGGACCGCGGAAGACGTAGAACTCCGGCTCGACACCCAGATCGAAGCGGTACCCCTTGTCGGCGGCGATCGAAAGTTGCTTCTTCAGGATCGACCGGGGGCACAAGGCGAACGGCTCACGGCCCCCGTAATACATGTCGGCGGCAAACCACACGAACCGCCGGTCCCAGGTGACCCGGCGCATGGTGCTGCGGTCCGGCACGGCCACTATCTCGTCCTCGTCGGGCGTCATCACGCCAAGATCGCCCAGGCCCCGAGGGGTATAGCGTTCACTGCCGGCCAGCATCCGGGGCAGCTCGGCGATGGGAACGATCTTCGATTTGCACCTTCCTGAGACATCGATGAACGAACCGATCGCAAACTCGACGCCGTCACGTCGCAGATCCTCCGCGAGCGCGGCGTGCTCGGGATTCACGGTGCGTGCCGTATCCATGGTGTCTCCTTAGCCTTTTCTCGACATTGTCAGTAGCCCCGTCGCGCATCGACCACGTTGAGCAATGGCTCCTCGGACAGGCAACGGCGGAGGTTCTCGCAGAACAAGGAAACGTGGCGGTCTCCCATCAGCTGCGAGGCGTGTGAGTCGTGGGGCGAGATATCCACCCCGGGCATGGCCCACAAGGGATGGTCGGCAGGCAGCGGCTCCTCGATGTGGGCGTCGAGGAATGCCCCCGACAAATGGCCGCGGCCCAGGATCTCGAGGAGGGCGCCCTCGTCCACGATCGCGCCCCGGGCCACGTTGAGGAGGAGGGCGCCAGGCTTCAGTGCCGACAGCTCGGGCTCGCCGATCAGGCCCCTGGTCTCATCGGTCAGAGGACAGGCGACGACAAGGTAGTCGGCCCCCCTCAGGGCGGCCATCCGGTCGGTTACGCCGTACACGGCGTCGAACTCGTCGGCGACGGATCCACCCCCACGGCGGAGGCCCACTGTTCGCATCTCGAATGCCCGGGCCAAGCGGGCGACCGCCGTTCCGATCCGGCCGACACCGAGGATGCAAACAGTGGACCCGACGAGTTCTCGACAAGGCAATTGACGCCAGACCCGGTCCTCCTGGTCCTGCCTTCGTTGCGGCAGCATCTTGGCCCGGGCCAGGATCACGCCGATGACTGTTTCGGCAATGGCGTTGGCATGGACCCCTGATGCGTTGCAAACCGGAAGTCCCGGCGGGACCAGGGGAAGAAGATGCTCGACGCCGGCGCTGCAGGACTGGATGAAGTGAAGGTCCGCGGTGATCGCCTTCTTCAGCGCTTCGCCCGACACAAACCCGGGCATCTCCTCGTAGCCGGGGTCGATGCCGCTGGTCTCGACGAGGAACGCCTTGGGATTCGGGATCGACGCCCGGCCAGAATTCAGATCGGGCGCCCCGATGTGGTGCAGCACGATCCGCGGTGAAACCGCGTGGAGCTGGTCAATCTGACGCCCGGTGAGCCATGTCTCATCGGGCCGGCGGTCCTGGCACCCGAAGGGGACGCCGGATACCAGCACGTCGAAGTCGTCCGGTGAGCTCACTGCTCGGGGGTCCCCACGTAAGGGCCCCGGCCCGACATCATCTCCACCAGGCAGAGGAGGGCGGTGTGATCCAGCGCACCATCGCCTTGGGCACGAAGGGCGGTAAAGAGTTGGCCGACCAGGGCTCCGATGGACAGGCACACGCCGGCCTCCCGGGCGGCGTCGAGCGCGATGCCCATGTCCTTGTGGTGAAGGTCGACCCGGAAGCCGGGCCGGAAGTCCCGTGCCACCATCCCGGCGCCCTTGCGCTCCAGGATCCGATTGCCGGCGAGGCCGCCGGAGAGGACACGGATGGCGGGTTCCATGGCCACGTTGTGAGCCTCGAGGAACACCATGGCCTCGGCCACCAGGGCGATGGTGCCCCCGACGATCAGCTGATTGGCCGCCTTGACAGTCTGACCGGTCCCCGCGGGACCGACGTGGGCGATCGTCGTGCCGACCGCCTCGAAGACGGGCATGGCCAGGTCATAGGCGGTGCGTGTACCCCCCACCATGATCGACAGCGTGGCTTCGATAGCCCCGCGCTCACCGCCGGAGACGGGAGCGTCGAGGGCATGGACCCCGAAGTCCTCCGCCGCCTGGCCTATGCGCCGTGTGGTGGCCAGATCGATCGTGCTCATGTCGATATACACGAGCCCGGGATTGGCGCTGGCCAGGACGCCCGCGGTGCTCATGACCACCGTTTCCACTGCCGCGCCGTCCGGCAGCATGGTGACCACGGCGTCGGCCTGAGCTGTCACCTCTGCGATCGTGTCGGCGACCCGACCCCCGGCCGCGACCAGCCCCGCCGAGGACTTGGGCCGCCAATTGAGCCCCACCACGTCAAATCCCGCTTTCACCAGATTGGCCGCCATGGGTGCGCCCATGACGCCGAGGCCCACGAAGCCGACGGTGCCGATGGTTCCCGTCATGGGCACCTCACCGTGGGATCGCCGCGGAGTCGTCGCTTCTGACCCGGGTCCCTTCGCCGTCTACGACGGATGGTCCTGGTCGGCCGTATCGCCGGGCCACCCAGTCGTCGAACTGGGCGACGATCTCCTCCTGCCAGCCATAGGGGCCCCGGGGGGCGAAGCGGGAATGCGTCGCCCGCTGCAGGCTGCCGTCCACCATGTAGTCCTGGTGGTTCAGCCGGAGGTGCATCGAGGCGCCGACCTGGACCAGGTCCCGATAGTTCGGCATCGACCGGTACTCTGCGGGCACCATAAGGGTCTGACGGATATCGACGGCGCCGGCGCCTCTAGGATGCACGATCCGGTAGAACGCCGAATCACTGTTGAGGATGATGAGGAGTGCGGGGGGAATGCAGATCACGTAGGAAAGGCTGCGCTCGTCGTCGGTGAGGCTCTTGATAACCGGTAACAACGCCTTTCCGATCGGCGACAAGGCGAAATCTTTGTGAGTCGCCCGGTGCCCGGCCACGATCGCGGCGTCGCCGGTGTCGATCGTCACGGAAAGGTAACCGGCCCCCGGTAGGACAGCGTGGCGGGGAAAGTGCAAGCGGTCGACGTGGTAGATGTCCATCGAGTTTTCCTGCATGATCTTCCAGTTCCACGGCAGCTTCTTCAGGACCGCCGGATCCTCGGTCACCATCTCCGAGAGGTGCCAGTCGGCTATCAGCTCCGAGAGCGGGGCCAGCCGGCCGGCCAAGGGATCGGCGCCGTCATCGAAGTTGACGAAGATGAAGCCTTCCCAGATCTCGGAGCGCACCTTCGGGAGTGAAAGCTCGTCGCGCTGGAAGCTCGGTGTTCGCCTCATCTCGGGCGCCCCTAGGAGCCGGCCGTCGAGTCCATAGGTCCAGAAGTGATAGGGGCACCGGAACCCCTTACCGCAGTTGCCCTTCGTGTCGGGTGGATCCTCGAACCAATCGCCCCACTCGCCGTCCCATGGCTCGGTGAGGACCATGCCCCGGTGACGGCATATGCCCGACAAGACGCGGATGCTTTCGTCCTCCCCCCGCAGGACGATCAACGGCTCATCGGTCAAGGTCAGGGTGAAGTAGTCGCCTGGCTTGGGGATCTGGTCGGCCCGCCCGACGCACACCCATTCACGGGAAAAAATGGCGTGGCGCTCGAGTTCGAAGGCCGCGTCGTCGCAATAGCACTCTGGCGGCAGGCCGCGACCCGTCTCCCACCCGACCGGGGCACTGTCAAGCTTTTCCCGGAGCGAGTTCAAAGTTGCCGAAGCCTCGCGCCCGTTACCTTCGATCTGCATCGTTGCCTCCTGCCTGTGACATAGGTACGGTCGGCTGGCGCATCGCCCCGCTCACTGGTTCATCTACTCGTCGCCCGTGGCGGGCGCAGTGCGCACCTGGACAACCCGGGGGCCGTGCTCCGAAATGGCCGACAAGAACTGGCGGGTGCGCTCTTCGCGGGGATGGTCGAACATCTCCTCGGGGGTCCCTTCCTCGACGACGACGCCCTCCTCCATGAACAGCACCCGCGATGCACAACGCTTGGCAAACTCGATTTCATGGGTGACGACGATCATCGTCATTCCGTGCTCGGCCAGGTCGAGCATCACTCTCAGAACCTCGCCGACCCGCTCCGGATCGAGGGCGGACGTCGGTTCATCAAAGAGCATCACCTCCGGAGCCAGCGCCAATGCTCGGGCTATCGCCACCCGTTGCTGCTGGCCGCCCGACATCTGGTGGGGGTAGGAGTGCTCGAAGGCTTCGAGACCGACCTCCTTGAGGAGCATCCGGCCGGTATTCCGCGACAACTTCTTGTCGACATCGAGGACGAGGGTGGGTGCGATCATGATGTTTTCAATCGCGGTCTTGTGCTGGAAGAGATTGAACTGCTGGAACACCAGTGCCACGCCCGCCCGAAGCCGGTCCTTGGGTTGTATCTTGCGGCTGGCGAGACCCTTCAATCCCAGATGGTGGCGACCAAGGGGAACCCCGTTGACCGCCACTTGGCCCCGCGTGCCGGTATCGAGTCCATCCAGGATCCGCAACAGGGTGCTCTTGCCCGAACCGCTCGGACCGAGGATGCACAGCACCTCGCCTCGCCGCACCCGGAGATTCAGCCCCTTCAGGATCTGCACACTCCCGTAGTGCTTCTCCAGGTCCTTGGTCTCGACGATGAAGTCCCTGTCGCCGGCCGCTTCTCGCCGACCGGCGGCGGTGCGGATCTGCTCGCGGTAGTCGGCAAACAGGCCGGTGCCTCCGGAGTGCGAAAGCCACCCGAAGTGGTCGCCCACTCGAGCGCCATTTTCTGCCAGCCCCGCGGCAACAGGAGAGGGGGCGGACCCGGACTGGTGATGCGGGGGCGCCCCCGCGAAAATCTTGGCCAGGCCAGCGGCGCTGCCCATCCAGCGGCGGGGGATCCGCAACCGTCGCCGGGTCCGCTTGTCGAGATCGAAGGCATTCTCCAGGTACCGCTGTACCAGGACGAGGGAAGACGTGGCCACCAGGTAGATGACCGCGGCGGCGGTGAAGATCGGGACGTACTGGAAGCTCACCGACACGAACTGTTCGCTTCTGAGGGTGAGTTCACTCACCGCGATCACCGACGCCAGCGAGGTGTTCTTGACCATGGCGATCGCCTCGTTGGCGAGTGTCGGCACGATCACCCGCAGCGCCTGGGGCATCTGAACGCGGAAGAGGGTCTGAGATGACGAGAGCCCGACGGAAGCCGCGGCATCGAGTTGCGACTGGCCCACCGCAAGGAGGCCGCCCCGGATGATCTCGGCGCTGAATGCCGCTTCGTTCAGCCCGAGACCAACCACCGCGGTGGAGAAGGAGCTCAACCGGATGCCCCATTGCGGCAGCACGTCATACAGGAAGATGAGCTGGAGGAGGATCGGCGTTCCCCTCATGATCCAGATGTACACCGAGACCAGGGAGCGAACAGGCAGGATCCGAGATTTCCGGAGCAGGGCCAGGATCAGGGCAAGGGGCCAGGCAACCACCAAGCCAAGTCCCGCGATCTCCAACGCCAGGATCCCACCGGAGATGAGCGACGAGAGCGTTACGTAGTGGAGGAAGTCCTTCATGGATTGCTACGCCTCCTCATGACCGCGGACACCTGTCTCGCTTGGTTGGCGACATACGGGAGGTGCCGGTGTCACGGGCAGGTGCGCAGCAAGTCTCCGGCAGTCAATCCCCAGGCGTTGGCATTCTCGCAGTAAGCCGACGATGCGATGTAGGACGTCATGGCCGACTTGATGGCCGGAAGCAGCGCGCTCTCCTTCGGCACCGCGAGACCGACGGTGGATGTCCCGCCCTCCACGTTGAAGGCAACGCCCAGCTTGTTGCCGGCTTGGGTTTTGGCGATGTAGAGGACAACGATGTCACCTTCGAGTTCCGCGAAGGTGCGGCCGTTGCTGATGTCGGCCACCGCGGAGGCCACGGACTGATATCCCTGGGCGGTGATCGCCCCTTTCCCCGCGGTGGTGCACTGCTGGCTCCATTTTTGGATCTGGGTCAGTTCGGGGGGACTTCCCACGATGTAGGCGACCGAGTGCCCGCAGAGGCCCATCGCGTCCTTTACCGACGCGGTGTCGGACTTCTGCGTCAAGACCGCCAGAGGGATCTGCATGTAATCGACGAAGTCCACGACCTTCGCCCTCGCGTCGGTGTGGTAGAGGCCCGAGGTGACCATGTCGAGGCGACCCGATTGAAGGGCGGGAATGAGGCCACTGAAGTCCAGCTGCGACCAGGTGAAGGGGTGCCCGATGGAGCCCAGAACCTTGGTCAGCATGTCGTTCTCGAACCCGACAATCCCCCCCGACGAACTCTTGGATGACAGGGGCGGAAAGTCGGCCGACGTGCCCACCGTCAATGGCTTTCCGGACAGTTTGGCGGTCGTCGACGAGCCGGCACCGGCGGTGGTCCCGGTCGTCCCGGTCGTCTTGGGGCTGCTCGACCCGCACGCCGCCGAAACCACGGTGACCGCGACCAGCAGCAACGCCATCGCTCGCCACGGCTGACGGCGGCGGGATACAGAATGCCTGGTCTCATGCATGGTGATAGTCCCCGTTCTGGTAAGCCTCGTGATCATTCGCGGCGGTGATGGTCGTCCCGTCCGTTTAGACAGGCGGCGGCTCGCCGTGAGCCCCAACGGCTTGTACGTCTGTATTCGAAATGGTATGCTATATCTATCAGGGTGGCGCCTCGGTTGCAAGGGGTCGATTCTCTGGCACGTGGTCAGTTCCTGGCTACCCGATGACGGTGCACGGCGTACCGTATGAGCCATGAGCGGCATTGATCCCCTGCCCGAGGAGGCACGGGAGGCGTCGCCCCACCCCGGCGACTTGGCGGACGGAGGGGGATCGGTGCGGCGGGCCGCCGACGCCATACGCAACGCCATCGTGCGCCGCGAGCTGGCCCCGGGTATGCAGGTCCGTCAGGCCGACCTGGCTATGCAGCTCCACCTGAGCCGGATCCCGGTGAGGGAGGCTCTGAAGGTAGTCGAGACCGAGGGTCTCGTCATCCACCGGCCCAACAGCGGGTACTACGTCAGGCGGCTGAGCGAGGCCGAGCTCACCGAGCTGTACCTCATGCGCGACCTCCTGGAAACCGAGGTGCTGTCGCGCGTCGGTCAGGTCTCGCAGCCCGAGATCGAGGAACTGGTACTCATGAACCTGGAAGCCGAGGCGGCGGTGGCAACAGGTGATGTCCACGGGATGGTCGAGGCAAATCGCGCGTTTCATTTCGGGATTTTGAGGTTGGGTGGATTACCGATCATTCTCGAGGAGATCCGGCGACTGTGGTCCATGTCTGAGTCCTACCGGGTGTTCCACTTTTCCGACGACAGGAGTCAGACCGGCACCATCGTGCAGCACCGAAATATGATCGACGCGATCCGCGTCGGTGATCCCGCGCGGCTGGTGGCGCTTTCCAAGGAGCACCGCCAGATCGGCGAGCACAGCGTGGCCGACTTGCTGCGCAGTGGCCTCTGAACGGGCCTCGCATCGGTTACACCCGCAGTTATCTGCCCCCGGCGCCCGAGGTCGAAGCGCGGGTACCGAGACGACCCGTGAGCAGTGGGAGAAGCCGTTCCCGCCACGTGCCCAGATCGACCCAGCCGCCTGAAATTCCGCCGGAGTTGTATTGCGGGCGGAACACCCGGTCCTCGGATTCCGTGTCATGCACACCAAGCCCGACGACGGATCGAAAGGCGTCCTCGAGGGGCGTACCGGCACAACAGCTGCAGGTCGGCTCAGTGCCGGTACAACGCCTCGACGCCTCTCAGTGCCCGGCCGACTCCAGTTTCGCGTAGGCGAACTGGAGGGCGTCGCTGGCCGCCACCACGCAGAACACCGATGCCACCTGGCGGGTCGCCCGGGGCGCCAGGAGCAGGCCGAACACGAACCCGGTGGCGATCCATTGCGCCACGCAGAACGGGCACGTGGCCAGTTCACCGATGGCATGGCGGATGCCCTGACCTCTGACATCCTCGTTGACCTCGCCCGCCCCGGCCGGCTCGCGGTAGACGGTGAAGGGGGCCCGCACCGAAGCCAGCACGCTGTCCTTGGTGATCATGCGGCTGACCTTGTGGGTCGCGACCGCGATTAGGGCCACGTCGGCTGGACTGGGCCGGTCGGGCAGCCGGCGGCCCCGGCGGTATACCACCCCCGACAGGCCGGCGACGACGGTGCCGTAGGTCGCGAGAAGGGCGAGGTACCCGCCGATCGGCCGCTCCGCTCCGTTGGCGTAGGCCGCCGTGACCTCGCCCGCACGCCGCCGCGCCCGTCGGCCGAGTTGGGTCACCAGGCCGTTACCGTCCGCTTCGATTTGAGTGGCGCAATTCATCGCGCACCTGTACCCCAGTTGCCCGCCTGGCATACTGGGGATTTGCTCTGGTCGCACGTCCGAGGTGAAGCCCCGACAGGCGTTGCGTTGATTGAGGCCGGGCCGAGCGGTTAGGACCTGCTTTCAGCCGGCCTCCACCTACGGTCCATCCGCTCACCGTGGGCGCCGGGGACGATCGGGACCGTGGTCCGCTCGCGGACGTTCAAGTCCAGCACCCGGCGCGGAGTGGTCGCGGTGATCTCTCCCAGGTGGGGCTGGTTGAGAACACCGCGAGACCGTAGGCATAGCCAGGGCCACGAGGTGGGTACAACACCGGAGCGGCACGAAGGAACACTTACGGCGGAGGAGATGATTGTGACAAGCAACATGAGTAGTGAGAACCGTGACCTGATCGAGCTGTTGCTGGAGGATCACGCCAAGGCCAAGGCCATGTTCGGGTCGATTGACGACGAGGGAACCGATTTCGCCAGCTTCTTCCCCCGGCTCGTCAAGGACCTGGTGACCCATGAGGTGGCCGAAGAAGAGGTCGTCTATCCGGCATTGCGATCATGGGTCGAGGGAGGGGCGGAGTTGGCCGAGGCCCGGGTGTCCGAGCAGCAGGAGGCGGAGGAGCTTTTGGCCGCCATGGAGAAGATGGATGTGGGTTCAAGCGAGTTCCGCCAGTCCCTCCAGCAGCTCCGCACCGCCGTGCTCGACCACGCCACCCAGGAGGAGTCGGAGGTCTTCCCGGCCCTGAAGAGCGCCGTGTCCCCCGACCGGCTGCAGACGCTGGGCCAGGCGTACGCCATGGCCAAGGCGGTGGCGCCTACCCACCCCCATCCCCACGCCCCGAACAGTTTCCCGGGCAACGTACTGGTCGGTGCGCCAATAGCCATCGTCGATCGGGCCTATGACGCTGTCCGGTCGGTACTGCAGAAGGTGGGCGGCTAGCCCTTATCGTCAGTCCCCTGTCGGGGAAGGCCGACGCCATGCGGCGGAAAGCCTCCCCGACGATTGGTCACCCGCGGGCGAACCTCTCCGGACCAAGCTGAGGCCGCCGTGGCGCGACGGAGGTGCCGGTAATGCGGCAGGATAACGCGGTGGCACTCTCTCTTGGGGACCGGATGGCGGAGGATATGGCCCGCTTGCGCTACCAGCCCACGCCGAAGCGAGTCCGCCTGGACCTTTGGGGGTGCGCCGGTCGCGGACACGACCGCCGCGGTCCTGGTGTGGGAGCCGATGCGGATCGTGCCCTCCTACCCCGTGCGTGAGAGCGACTTCACCGCCACATTGGAGCCGGCGTCGGCAAAGCATGACGCCGCTGGCGTCGATGAGGACCACTCGACCGTGCTCACCCCCAGGGATCCTTTCTCCGTGCACACCGATAAAGGTGACGTTCTGAGCGTCGTGACACCCGCCGGAAGACGCGAAGCCGCAGCCTTCCGACTCGCTGACCCCGATCTAGCCGGATATATCGTGCTGGATTTCGCTGCCTTCTCCTGGCGAGAAGAGGACGACGCGATCGTGGGGCACCCTCGTGATCCGTTCCATCGGATCGATGTCCGTGGCCGCGGACGGTCTGTGCGCATCGAACATGAAGGGCATGTTCTCGCGGACTCGACCTGAACGAGGATGTTGTTCGAGGGCGCTTTTCCATTTGTTCGCTACTACATTCCGCCGGAAGGCGTCATCATCGACCTCGCTCCAGGCACCTTGTCCAGCACCTGCGCCTATAAGGGTCACGCCACGCACTACTCCGCGACCGTCGACGGTCCTGCCCTGACGAACATCGCTTGGAGCTACGGGGACCCGCTCGAGGACGCCGCCGCCGTCCGGGGCTCATCAGCTTCTACCAGGAACGGCTCGACCTGTTCGTCGACGGCCGGCAAATCGAACGGGTTTCCACGCCCTGGTCCTGAGCTGAGTGCTGTGCCCTCTCGACACCGAAGCGCTCGGCGTCGGGCTTCGCTGTGGAGTCCGGCGAGCGGACTGCCGATCTCCGCTACTGGTCGCGCCACCGTCGCCGCACTGCGAGACTGGCTGGCCGGCGGTGCCCCCCCCCCGACGGGAGCGCAACTGCCTGGCCCAGGCGCTGCACGAGCGGTACATCGAGTTCGTCGACGACGGGCCCGGCCGGCCCTGTCGCCATGGAGGGGACCACCGCGGCGGTGAGAGGTTGTCGGCGTTCAGTCCTGGATGTCGAAGACCTGGTCGACTTCGGTGATGTGCAGCACCCGGCGGATGAGCCGGTTGGGGTGGCGGAAGGCGATGGGGAGGGGGGTGCCGGATTCCTTGCGGGCGGAGATGATGGCTCCGATGGCGGCGCCGTCGAGGAGTTCAACGTCGGTGCAGTCGATGACGATGGGCGCGTCGAGGCGGGCCGCTTGGCTCAGGGTTTCCCGCAGTGCGCCGACGGCGGCCAGGTCGAGTTCTCCTCGGGCCCATAGCACCGTGCGGTCACTGGCGGGGTCGGCGTCGAGGTGGAGGGAGTACTGCTGGACGTGGTCAGACATCGTGTCGCTCCTGGCCCGCATCGAGAATCTGGACGCCTGCTGCGATGGGCAGTTCGGCCCACACTGCTTTGCCGGTCACGTTGTCGTCGTCCTCAGCGCTTTGCCAGCCCCAGTGGGCGGCGACGGCGGCGACGATGTTGAGGCCTCGCCCGCTGGTGGAATCGGCGTCGAGTCCCATGAGGGCGGGGGGGCGGGTGTCGCGGTCGAAGACTTCGATACGCACCACGTGGTCGTTGGTGGTGACGGTGACGGTGTACTGGGTTCTGGCGTGGCGGATGGCGTTGCCCACCAGTTCGGCTTGGATGAGCATCAGGTCTTCGACGACCTCGGCGGGGCAGCCGGCGTCGCGCAGTTCGGTAACCATGAGCCGGCGGCATCGGGCAGCGGAGTCGTTGTCGGGGTCGAATGTCGCCTGCCAACGCATGGATCACTCCCCTATCCCGTCGGGTCGAGTTTTTTTGACTGGCGGTAGTGGTGGCGGTGGTTGGTGGTGCTGGTAGGGGCTGATGGATAGCTGGAACCACAGCGTTTTGCCGGCGTCGCCCCGGTCGATCAGGCCGAAGTCCGACGCCAAACGCGCGATCAGCATCCAGCCTCGACCACCTTTCGCGGCGGCGTCGACCCTTCTCGGCGGAGCCGCCACCAGTTCCCGGAACGCCTCGGTGACCTCGCCGCCGTCGGAGACCTCGAAGCGTGCCCCGTCTTCGCCGACGGCCACGACCAGCTCGAAGTCGGTGGCGGCGTGGAAGACGACGTTGGACACCAGTTCGCTGACCAACAGGGCGGCCAGGTCGACGTCGACGTCGACACCCGCCAAGTGGGCGTCGACGAATCGGCGGGCCGCAGCAGCGCTGGGCGCTTCAGCGCTCAGCTTGATCGACGGCAACTGACCCCACCATTCCTTCGAACACGCCCCGTAAAGTGTTCCCGCAATAGCGGTTGCCGAAACGGGCGTTTCGAACCCCATACTGCCGGGAATCATGGGCTCATGCCGCCGAAATCCGCTGAAGTCCTCGACGCCTTGGACGATGTCGTGGAGTCCCTCGAGCAGGCCTGCGCGGAAGGAGAACTAGCCGCCCAGCAGGCCCGAGCCATCCGCCGGCGCGCCGACCTGGGGCTGCCCATGACCGCGGTGCTCACCGGCGGTGACAGCGCCCCCCTGGTGCGTCAGGTGGCCAGCGTGCTGCATGACCTGGGTCAGGCCAGCAGCCGGTTGCGCCGCGCCGAAGCCCGGGCGCTGCACGCCGAGGGAGTGACCACCGAACGCATCGCCGAACTGTTCGGTGTGACCCGACAGCGAATCTCCGCCCTGCTCCGTCCCCACGGGTCCAAAACCCGCGAGATCGCGGTCGGGTTACCGCCCGGGCAAGCCACCGGCAAGTAACGGGGTCTGGCGCAACGATTCCCGATCGAGCTGGAGTTCGGCACCGACGTAGCGAGCACCAATCCCCCTCCCTCGTCCGCGTTTCGTGCTGTCACCGACGCTTGGAGCGTCGCGAGGTCGTGTTGGCGGTGGCGAGCTTCGAGCGGACGAGCACGAGCGGCGCCTTGGGGTCGTGCGGTTGCGGAAAGGCCTCGAGGGTGAAGTCGGCGATTACGCCAGGGCGAAAGACGAGACAGTGAGTCGAGCCGCCGAACTGGAAATACCCGACTTCCTCACCCTTGGCGATGTGGTAGCCGGGCGAGACATTCGAGTGGATGATGCACGAGGAGACCTCTGACATTCCGATCGGCACAAAGGCCACCAGGCCGATAACAGGATCGTCGGCTTCGATGAGGATGATGGCCCGTGCCGCGACATGAGCCAGGTAGGACTGCGAGTTCGTGGGCTCGACAGCATCGGCTCCCTCTGAGTCGGCCTCTGAATAGTACGTGCCCTCGTGGACCGATGCCCGCACGATCGTCCCCGCCACCGGGCTGTGCCAGCGGTGATAGTTGGTCGCGCTCAAAAAGGCCTGATAGACGGTTCCCCCGACAAACTGATCCACGGAATCGTCATCGGCCAGCATGTCGTTGAGCGAGTACGGCTGGCTCTTGATCCAGAAACGGTCTTGGCGTTTGACGTTGTTTGCGATTCCGTAGGGTGTCGCCTCGCAGGCGCTGACGATCACCTTGTCGTCGTCTGGCGAAGCGACCGGACGCTCGCCCTCCTTGAAGCGTCGAGTGAAGAAATCGTTCCACGAGGCGAAGCCCCAATGCTCGTCGTGAGGGTCGTACTCGTACTGCTCGATGCCCACTGCACGTTGCGCGTCCGCGCACTTCCAGCCGGAAGGCGAATCGTTCAGGACATAAAGCGACTCGCGGCTACTGAGAAACTCGCACCACGCACCCAGTACCTTCTTGAGCACCGAGTTGATTCGCGGGTCGCGGTAGGCGGCGAACCCCGCAGGGGTCCCCATCGTCCAGTCGAGGATCGCGCCGAGCGGGGTGGTCACCATGTTCTCGCCGAACTCGGGCGCCATCGTCAGGACCTCGTTGATGAGGCTTAGCAACTGCGCCACGCTCTCCAGGTGACGCTTGCGGTACGGCTTGGTCGGTGGCACCTGCTCGATCATCTCGTTGAGGTACATACGGACCACGGCGTCGGTATCTATCAACCGCTGGAACTCGGCGAGCACGGGGTGCAGCACGATCTGGTCGCCCTTGGACTCGACCCGCTCCCGATGGCCGGCCAGCCATGCCTCCAAGGCGTCTTGGTCATCGGGCAACCAGCCGGCTCGGCGCCGAACATCCCCAGCACGGGAAGGAGTCATCATGGGAACCAACCTACGGCAAGGACTCTCGGCGGTGAGCTTGGTGCGGTCCGGTGGGCACGCCGTTGGCCCAGATCGCCCCGGAGCTCGAAGTCGGTTGTCGAAGCCCACCGCGTACAAGAGGCCGCAGAGCTCGGCAGAGACGACGAATGATCGGCGGGCCTGATGTTGCGCGGCGCTTACGACGGCGGTTGTGAACGCGCCCATGAGGGCCTTCTGACTGCTCGTGCCCGTCGTCGCACAACGACCGTCGTGACTGTGAGGTAGTGCATTTGGTCCACGACCTTCGGGGCGCGGACGTCGCGCCCCAACACGTCGCGGGCCGGGATTGGTGGACCTGGCCACCGCCGGGGCCTTAGCCGGCGGTGAAGCTGGTGACCGCGGGGTGGGTCCAGGAGCCGGCGATCTCGGTCCACATCGTGATGTAGAGGGTCTTGCCGGCTGGCAGGTTGGCAACGGTGAGCGACGATTGGCTGACCGGAAGCACACCCGAGTCTGCCACTTCGTTGTTGCCCGAGGTCGTGCCGACGAACAGGTAATAGCCCTGGGCGCCAGAGCTGGTTGTCCAGGTGAACCGCATGGTGGCGCCGGCGACGTGTTGCCCTTCTTGGGGCGACGTTAGGGTGGCGGGCCCGGAGCCGCCGGAGGGAAGGGTGGTCGATGCGGCCGCCGTCTGGAACGTCACCGCCTGGGAGCTCCAACTCCCGTTGGTTTCGGTCCACAGGGTGGCATAGAGGGTCCGGCCGGCCGGCAGGTTGGCTACACCGAACGACCCCTGGCTGGCCGGTAGCACGCCCGAACTGACCACGTCGCCCCAGCTCGGCGAGGTGCCGACGGCCAGGTAATAGCCTTGGGCGGCCACCGTCGTCCAGGTGAACGGCGCCGCGGGGTCGACGTTGGATTGGCCGTTCACAGGATTGGTGAGCGTCGCTAATGCCGGTGCCGCAGGTGCCGAGACGGTGACGGCAGCGGCCGCGTCGCTGCAGGTGCTGGCCGCCGGGTTGTTGTTGGCATCGCCGCTGTAGGTCGCGGTGAAGCGGTAGACGCCGGCACTGTTGGCGGTGTAGGCCCCCGATTGATAGGACCCGTTGCCGGTCACGGTGCTGGACCGGGTGGAAAGCGGCTGCGCCGTGCACCCGGTGTCGCTCGAGCTATAGAGGTTCACGGTCACGGTCCCCCCGGGCGCCGCGCCCCCGGTGAGGGTGGCCACGGCTGAGATCGAGCCGCCGGTTGCGACCGGACCCGATGCCATGGTCGCCAGTTGGGGGGTGGCCATGATGTGGGGCGGGGGATTGCTGCTCACGGTGACGGCCGCATTGTTGTCCAGGCAGGCCGTCGGCCCGTCGCGATAGTTGTTGGGGTCGCCACTGTAGATGGCCCGCCATTTGTAGGTTCCCGCCACCGTCGCCCGGTAGTCGCCCGAGGCATAGGTTCCGCCGCCGGCGATCGTCACGGTGGAGGAGAAGACCGGGGTGGTGGAACAGAACGAGTCGCCGGGAGGAGTCAGCAGGAAGGTGATGGTGCCGGTTGGGTTGTAGCCGCCGAGGGAGCCGGTGGCGTGGATGGACCCCACCGACGGGGCAGGGGCAGCGATCGACAACCCCGTGTATGCCGGCGAGACGATCACCGCCGAGCGGTCCGAGCATGGGGTGGGCCCGTAACCGTTGTTGGCGCTGTCGCCGCTGTATGTCGCCTGCCAGTGATAGGTGCCGGCGGCGGCGGTCGTGTAGTGGTCCGAGTTGAAGGAAGTCCCGGCGACGGCGACGGTGGAGACGAAGATCGGTGCCGCCGTGCAGGTGGTATCGGCGGGCCCGAACAGCCTGAAGGTGACCGTGCCGCTCGGATTCGATCCGCCTGACAGGTTGACATTGGCGAAGATCTGAAGACGGACCATCGTCGACCCTGAGGCGGTAATAGTCATCTGCGGGTTCCCCATTCCAGAGGCACCGGCCGGCGCGGCCAGGAGGGCGAGCGAACCGCCAACCAGAGTCACGGCGACGACGGTCGCCGCCGCCAAGCGGGTCAGAAGGGCTGTATTCGAGACGGCTCGGCAGCGGGTTGATTGCACAGTGGTTTCGCTATCGGCGGTTCTTGCCCGGAGATTTATGGGCAATGTTTCGTGCGACTGGAGTGCCGAATCAGGGCAAAAGCCGCTCCCAGTGGGCGCAGTGAACGTCGACGCCACCTTCCCGTCGGCGACGGCGAGAACCACGAAGCGTGCCGTGGTCAAGTCTCACGGAACCCTCGCCGTCGCACGGAGGGCGCATGGGCGGCCAGCGGGTCGGCTACATTCGGGCAAGCTTTCGACCAGCACCCCGACCGCCAACTCGTTCGTCCGCGACGGCGACATCGTCGTGGTTCACAGCCTTGAACGCCTCGCCCGCAACCTCGACGACCTGCGCCGCCGCGTCCAACAACTCACGGCCAAGGGCGTGCGGTGCAATCCGTCAAGGAACGACTGATCTTCACCGGCGAGGACTCGCCGATGGCCAACCTCCTCCTGTCGGTGGTGGGGGCGTCGCCGAATTCGAACGAGCCCTGATCCGTGAACGTCAGCGCGAAGGGATCGCCCTGGCCAAACAACCAGGCGCCTACCCGTCACCCCGGGAGCGCAGCCTTCGCGACCTTTTCATCTCCGCTTAGGCGACGCCTCGGTTCGACTGCTGACCCATGAGGCATGATCGCTTGCTAGTGTCCTGAGTTGCCAGTTCGTAAAGAATATTGGTTGAGGAGGAATTTTCGGGCTGGAAGGCGCGTTCGTCGTGGGTAACGATGGAGGTGCTCATGGCCAGGACCGGTCGCCCGAAGGAACCGTTGGTGCTCTCCGACGAGGAGCGCGTGAGCTTGGAACGCCTGACGAAGCGGCGCAAGAGCGCCCAGGCGGTGGCGTTGCGGGCCAGGATCGTGTTGGCGTGCGCCGAGCCTGGTGTGACGAATCTGGCGGTGGCCGCTGAGCTGGGCGTGAATCCGGCCACGGTCGGCAAGTGGCGGGCCCGGTTCGTGGAGAGACGGTTGAATGGGCTGCTCGATGAGGACCGTCCCGGGGCGCCCCGCAAGATCACTGACGACAAGGTCGAGCAGTTGATCGTGAAGACCTTGGAGGAGAAGCCGAAGGACGCGACTCATTGGTCGACTCGGTCGATGGCGAAGGCGACGGGGATGAGTCAGACGTCGATCAGCTTGATTTGGCGGGCGTTCAATTTGCAGCCGCACCGGGCCGACAGTTTCAAGTTGTCGACTGACCCGCTGTTTATCGAGAAGGTCCGAGATGTCGTCGGGTTGTATCTCGATCCTCCCGAGCGGGCCGTCGTTTTGTGTGTGGATGAGAAGTCGCAGATACAGGCGTTGAACCGGTTCCAGCCGATCCTGCCGATGATGCCCGGCACCCCGGAGCGGCGCAGCCACGACTACGTCCGCCACGGCACCACCAGCCTGTTCGCGGCGTTGGACATGGCCTCGGGCAAGGTGATCGGCTCGTTGCACCGCCGGCACCGGGCGGCGGAGTTCAAGAAGTTCCTGGAACGCATCGACACCGAGGTGCCCGACGATCTCGACGTGCATCTCATCTTGGATAACTACGCCACCCATAAGACGCCTGACATTCACCGCTGGTTGTTGCGCCATCCCCGTTTCCATTTGCATTTCACGCCAACATCGGGGTCGTGGCTGAACATGGTGGAACGGTGGTTTGGTGAGTTGACGACCAAGAAGATCAAGCGGGGGGCGCATACCAACGTCCCGAACCTCGAACGCGACATCCGCGATTGGATCGTGCTGTGGAACGAAGACCCCAGGCCCTACGTGTGGGTCAAGACCGCCGACCAGATCCTGGAGTCGATCGCCCGATATTGCGAGCGAATCTCCAACTCAGCACACTAGATGGTGGCTGGCTTCGCGGAGCGCTATCGTTGCTGGTCAAGCAGTGCGGACGTGCACAGATCGAGGGGCAGCCGCTGTGGCTTCGAGACTTCGCAGTGAAACCGACCCGAATCACGCGGCCGGGAGATCGGGCAAAGTCGGCGGAACATCCCTGAAGCGCTCCACCGCCAATCGCCAACCGACATCGGCTGCCGGTCCGATGACCCAGGAAGGAATGCTGTTCCTGCAGCGAGCGGTAGGCAACCAGGCCGTCATCGAGATGCTGGCCGGCGGGAACGCGCCCATGATCCAGCGCGACTACGCCGATGTGCCGACTAAGACGACTTGGAAGGTCGACACCAAGGTGACGCGGACTGGTCGCAGCGATGACCTCGACCAGATCGATACCGCCCTCGAACGTTGGGAGGCGGTCAAGTCCGGCTTGGACACCCCTGCCAAGCTGGAAGCCCTGCGGGACGTCAAGAACAAGATCTACTTGTGGGAAAGGGCAAAGACGCAGAAGTACGGCGGGAAAGGGGGGAGCGTACGAGAAGGCTCAGTCGCCGATCTGAGGAAGATCATCGAGGCCAAGATCACCGAGTACAGTGACGCCCACGCGGTAGAGCTCCAACCTCTGGCTGATAAATATCTACAAGCGGCGGCGGACCACGATGCCGCTACGACCCGTAGGAAAGGGACCGAGCTCGCGAATGCCCATCGGGAGTTTTGCGAAACCGTCTTGCTTGGGGCGCTGCCAAAGGCAAAGGCAGCCGACAAGCTGGAATGGGCGACACTGTTCTTCAACGCTCCGGCGGTGCTCATCGGCAGCCGAGCAGTCAGCGCGCCCACGCTGGCCGGCCTCGGGGACTTTTCCTGGATGACCAAGGCGCTGGCCAATGACATCATCAACGACTTCATCATGCCCAACGGCGCCGGTGGGATGAAGAACGCAATTATGGGCATGATTCAGGTTCGACCGTTCCGCGACGCGCTGCAGGCCAAGGCCAGCAAAGCGACCTGGGAAATCTTCCGCGACAGCATGCCGCTGCTGCGCATCACCGCAGCCGCTGAGCAGTCCATTGCCGACGATGGGTTAGCCGACGACGACATCGATGGGATGGCGAGGGCCGTGTTCAACGCCTTTCTCGGAGACCTCGACGAGAGCAATCTCAGGTACGCCACCGTCTCGTCGACGTTCAGCCTTGCCGACTTCGTTCTCGGTCATGGAGATCCTTCGGTCGGCGCGCCGTGCATGGTGCTCAGCAGCCTGTTCAACGAACTGTTCAAGATGGTGACGTCGAAGCCGCCCGCTATCACCCAGGGGAGCGACACCAATCCGCTGCTGACCAAGAAGCTGGCCGACATCGGCGACAAGGGCATCCTGACTCGTGAGACGGCGTTCTTCGGAAACGTGGCCGAGTACCAAAAGACAAAGGGCTACGCCGCCGTCAACCGGATCTTTTTTGGCGACGGGCACATCTGGCTCGTTGTCAACGGCATTGAGTACGACCCGACACTCGGCATCATGGGCCCCCCGGGGACGGTCGCGGCCCAAGTTGAGAAGGTCTTCACGGCGGCGGGAACGGACAAGTACAAGTCGGGAACCCTTACTGCCAAGCGGAATAACAAGGTCCCACCCGGGGGTCAGAAATTGTTGTTCGCCCGCAGCGTGGTCATCACCTGACCCCCCTGATGGCCCTGAGGCCACTCGAGGTCAGGCGATGAAGCGTGCGACGAGTGCAACAGGTGGGGCCGCACCCACTTTCGTACATGGCTCGGCGCAGAAGCCGTGACCCTCTGATATGTGTTCGATGAGGTTCTATTATCGGACACAAGATCAGGGCCTTTTCGGGCACTGGAGAGGGGGCGTCGATGAGCACCGCGATGGTGGCCGCCGGCGACACCTTCCTGCCGGCCGGTGTCGGAGTTCGAGCCCGCCCACCGTTCCGGGTCTTCGTCGTCGCGGACCAGGCGCCCACAACCGCCTGGTAATCGACGTCGCCCACCGCTGGTAGCAGGCAGGCATGCTGGCCGGGGGCGGCGGCAACGCGCTGGCTCGTTGACGCTGGCACCGTGGAAACCGGTGACGCGGTACCGTGACACGCGCGAGTCCGCTGCAACTCGCGTTCACGAACGGAAAGCGAAAGTGATAATGGCATTGACGTGGCCGATCGAGCGGGAGGGGCAACCCTCGCCTGGTCCCCTGGCGGTCGAACCCATCAAGACGGTTCAATATCTCCTGCGTCAGCACGGGCACACCAATGTCGCCGCCGACGGTGTCTTCGGGCCGATCACCGCAACCGCGGTCGAGGAGTTCCAGGGAGCCCACGGACTGCAGTCGGATGGTGTGGTCGGCAATCAGACCTGGCCGGCACTGATCGTCCAGGTCGCCAACGGCAGCCGAGGTGACGCCGTGCGGGGCGTCCAGAGCCAGTTCCAGGCTCGGAACCTTTCGGGTGACGCGTCGAAGGGGCTGCAGGTAGACGGTATCTTCGGGCCCCTCACCGAAGCCGCGGTGCGATCCTTTCAGCAGGAGGTCGCCATCGCCGTCGACGGCATCGTGGGCCCGGTGACCTGGAATTCCCTCGTCAACGGGGCACTAGCGCTGTAACCGGCAAAAGGGCACGCCGAGGCCACGTGTGCCAAACGACCCTTTACTGAAGGCGTTCCCGCGTCAGTTCATCTGAGCGACGCACAGGGCACGGTGGGTTCCTTTGGGCAAAACTGTGGAGCAACATGGTCTCGGCGTGGAGGCGGCATCAAAAGCTGCGGACGTAAACGTGGAGCCGATAGCCGAAATCGAGACAGGCGGATTCGTCCGTCGTCTCCACCGCCTAGTGACCGAGGAGGACTGTCGCTTGGTGTGGTTCGTGGGCGCCGACTGTTCCATCTCCAGTGCCCCTGACCCGCACCTTCGGTGGGCCGCAGGACTCGAACCTCTGACCCCTTGCGCGTCATGCACCTACGAGACCGTCCACAGCGTCGTCCCGAGTCCTCTAGGTATGCCCTAGTCCCGCCCCTTCAGCGCCAAATGCGCCTCTCCCACAAGGGATCTCTGTCGGTAGCTTCGTCCCTTGTCGCCTCCGTACCCCGCAGGCAGGTCCTGTCCCGATCAACGATGCCAATGCCTGAGAGCTACCTTTGAAGCTACGTTTCTCACCACCCATACCCGCGACGGCGATCCCCTGCCGGCGGAAACCTTGGTCAAGCCCTTGGGCGCCCACCGCTGGCCACCGTTAGCGAGAAACCCGTCTGTACCCAAGCGGCTATGACATGGTCCTCCGACACCCATCAGAAGTGGCCACCGGGGACGACCTTGTTTGGCCAAATTTCGGTGTAGGTGCTGAGGGACTCTAACCCCCTACATCTGCCTTATAAGGGCAAATCCCCCACCCTCGGGACTTGCACCTTTACGCCACGTACTGCCGTCGACCTGCGGTTTCACTTTCCAACATCTTCCCTCAGTTTGCGCCGTGTCTCCGGTCCCTGTCGGTCCAAGATCGTTCAGCCTGGCCATGATGCCCGGACTGCCGCGGTGGAGGCATCAATGGCAACGACCCGCTCATTGTTCACGTTGGCCAGGGCGGATCCGGGACCGGCGGTGAGTGACTCCACCGTGGGAATGAGCCCCGCCTTCACGGTCGTGGATCCTTTGATCGTCCCCGTGTCGGGGTCGACCGATTCGAACCGGCACGTCTCAGCCTCGTCTTGGCAAGACACCACGAGGACGTTGGCCGCGATCATGTACACCTTCTGCTTGTCGCCCGATGCCACCGCCCGACTGGCCAACCTCCAACGCACCTGACCGGACGCCAGGTCGACCGCGACTACCAACGGCTTGCTGCTGTCGAAGTTGGGCGCTATTTGCATCACCAATGCGCCGTTCGCCACCCCCTCCAAGGTGACTGTCGACGCGCCAGCGTCGAACAGCCTGCGCACGAGTCCCGTCGCCTGATCGATGACGTATACATCCTTCGACGCCGTTACGTTGTTGGTCCAGGCGACGATTCCCGGGCCTTGCGCCGTCGCCTGCCCGGTGAGTGTGAACGGTATCGGACTGCCGTCGGGTACCGACGCCGTCGACCACACTGGGGCTCCGTCCGGAAGCCGGTACCGCACCGCGCAACCGCCCGATGTCGTTACCAGGACCGTCACCGCCTTGCCGTCAGGGTCCACGAAAAATGCGCCCTCTTCGTGGGCCCGGGCGGGTGCCGTTCCGGCGAAAGGACTCTTGGCGCAGCCCGGTGAGATCGAGCGGCCGGCACCGGTGCCAGGGTCGACCAGCAGCAGGTCCAGGTCGTGACCCGAGGTGGCGGCGACGTCGGTGACAGCGACCAAATCGCCGGCCGGATGTAACCAGCGGGGCGTCGAGTTGAGGCGCTTACTCCAACTCTGAGAGCCGCTCGTAAGGTCGAAGGACTGGAGGGTCCCATCCTTGGCGAGCGACACTAAATGGGTACCGGTCACGAAGGCGCAGCCCCCGTCGCAGGGGGAGGCCAGTTCGTTGCTCAGCGAGGCTTGCCAGAGCTGCCGCCCCGAAGCGGCGTCGAGGGCGAGGACTGTCGTGTCGGCTATGACGACGACCCGGGTCTGGGCCGGAATGACCAGCGGCACCTTCCCGGTGTTGGTCGATCGGATCGGCGGTGCAGACCACTGCACCTTGCGCGTCACCGGGTTCACACGGCGAAGGACAGGAGTCGTCGGTGCCCCGACCGTCGGGGCGACGACATAGATGTCGGCGATACCGGGGTCACTTGAGGCGGGAACGACCGGGCCTAAGACCCGGTAGTTGACCGATAGCCTTGCGACCGACTTGGACTTGGATGTCGTAGTCATGGACGCGACAACGATGGCCGCCGTTACGCCCACCGAGACGAGCACCGCAATGACGACGACGCGGGCGCCCCTTCTGGTCGCACGCGTCGCGCCCGTCGTGACGACGGTCACCCCGGGGACGCTGGACGGAGCATCCTCCTCGAGCGGGAGGGCGTGAGCGCAGAATGGGCACAGAGGATCGCTTTGGCTCCTGAAGTGACCGGGGTCAATTGGGCCACCGCAGTTAGGACACTCGGTAACGGTTACGTGCCCTGCCATGGATTTCCCCCCCACGTCTCCCCGGAGCCGACAGTGTTGCAGGCGGCCGCACCGGGCGTCGCCTAGGTGAGATCAGCCGTCGACAGATGTGGTGATCCGGTATGGTGCTCAGCGACCGACGCGGCCAGCCGATAAGGCGTCGTCGTGATCGTGCCGCCCAGGTGACACCTCCTCCTTACGGAGCAGAACCCGCAGGCCGTCATGGCTGATGTCGTCGACCACCCCCTCAGCGACGAGGAACTCGGCCAACTTCGATAAGCTCCACGTCGAGAACGGCAACCCATGATCGGTGGGTCGCGACAACGCGATCTTCTTGATCTGCTGACGTTGCGGCAGGGTGAAGGTCGGCGGGCGGCCACCGGCGTATTTTCGGGTACAACGACTCGAAGCCGTCCTCGTTGAAGTTGTTGATGACCTCGCGCACCCGATCCGGACTGGTGAACGTCACCTTGGCGATACCCGCCACATCCATGCCCTGCACCGACAACAAGATCATCTGCGCTCGCCGCCACGTCACCACCGAGCCCGACGAACGCCGGACCAACCGCAACAAACCGATTGCCCTCATCGTTCGAAACCTCACGAACCCGCAAACCCTCGCGAGACAACCGACACCTCCGATCCGACAACCAAATGTGTCAGATCAGCCTGCGTGTCCAGCCACCCGAGGTGGTGGACCTACGAGGCGAAGGTTGCCTGCCGCGGCACTAGTTCGGGATCTGCCGCACCCGGCTCCGTCAAATTCGACTTCAGCGTGGATTCGTTGAGTGCGGCGACCAGAGCGTCGACATGCAGCATCGATTCGGTCACTTCGGCATCGCCGCCGCCGTGTAGACACCAGTTGCTAATCGAAACCGTCAACTTCCTAGTCGACCAGGTGTCCCGGCCGGGAAAATGACCGACTCGTAGACGTTTGGGCCACAGAACCTGAACTGGAAACTAATGAGAACGAACATCGAGCTGATGGGCGTGTCGAAGGTGATGCCGTCGGCGACCTGGCAAGCCCCGCCTCCGGTGCCCAAGAGCAGAAAGAACACCGCCGCCTGGCCCGGGTTGACCGTCACTAGTCGAGCCGGTCCCCCTATCGGACCGTCGGTCGCGGGAATCGGCTGTAGTAGGGCCTGCACCGAGGAGCCGCCGCCCCCGCCGGTGCCCCCCCTGTATGGCGCCACCTTCGGGTAGCCGGTCATCGAGCATGGCTGTGTCGTAGTGTTCGTGAGCGTGAAGCTCTGAACCCGGGTGCCACTTTGGTCGTTGGCCGCGGCCGGCACCACCTGGAGCCCCGACGTTGTGCACGCCCCCGGGGAACCGGCCGCCGTCGGCGACGGCCCGGCGACCGACGACCCAGGACCAACCGTTGACCCTGGGATACCGCTGGAGGACGCAACGGTGGTGGCAGTGGTGTTGGTCTTAGGGGCTGCCGGCACGCCGCCGGGGCTCGGGTCCAGCGGCGCGGTCGAAGTCACTTCGCTTGTGTCGACGGTCGTAGTGGCGGCATTTTCAGCGCCGGTGTGACCCGACTTGCAGCCACCCAGTACCGAAGCGACACCAACCATGGCCACCGATACCACAAGCCAACGTGGCGCTCGCTGACCGCCGACACCGGGGGGATGGCCACCATACGACCCCTCGTGACGGTCCGCCGACCCCGCGTCAGGGTTGGAGGCACCTGACGGCGGGGCGGGACGAGGGCGCGGACTCAGCTGAGAGTGACGACGGCACCGCTGCTGGCATTGGCGCATCCGAAGAGATCGCAGACCTGCATCACGACCAGCGCCTGCGAGTCACCCGCGACGAAACGGAATCCTTGGGGATCGGCGACGGCGCCCATGGAGCGGGTGTACGTTCCCCCGTCGCAAATCAAGTTGTTGATGGTTCTCGAACCGTGGGAGATGTAATGACCGCCGCCGGTGGAGGATTGCCTGATCGCTTGACTGACCTGCAATGTCAGGCTCTTGGATGACCCGAGCAGTTGCGGCAGTATGGGAGAGTCGATCGTTCCGCCGCACCTATAAGTCACGTCCACGATGGCTGCGGCGCCGCCGGCCGACACGGACCCAAAGCCGGGGAAGCTGAATCTGATCGACGGAGGCGCCAGGAGGCTCGATGCCACCCGGGTCGGAGCCTGGCGCGGGCTGGCACCGGCGGCGGAACCCGCCGCAATGCCCCCGACGAACATTGCTCCGACCATAAATGCCACGACGGTCACCCTGGCTGGCTTGCGCATATGTATTCCTCCCAATCGCTAAACCACCGACCGCGAGGCGCGGCTCGATGGATATCGTCCAACAGATGCCGCTGTCCGCTTTGCACTCGTCGGCGTAGTTTGTAGCATGTCGCCGCAATCGCGTCAAGGGCGTGGCGGTTTCTCGCTTTGACGACTGACCCCTTGCGGGGAACTCGAGGAGCAGGAGCACAAACACCGCTGGCCTGCGCTTCTCCGACGGGCGCCAGCCTCGGTTGGTATGCCATTTCGCACAAAAAACGGCATTCTCAAGGTAGCCAAACTGTCTGCCCTTTTCGCGCTTACAAACCCTGGCCGAGCCACCTGTCGGGAGCGATCAAAGGCCTTGACCTGATCTTCTCTTACAGTGGGCCGTAGAGGACTCGAACCTCTGACCCCTTGCGCGTCATGCAAGTGCGCTACCAACTGCGCCAACGGCCCGTGAGGGCACGATCCTAGCGGCCCCGCCCGGCGGGCCGGGCCATGCCCGCCGGCGACATCGGGGCCCTCGGGCTCGACCGCCTACATGATCTCGGCAAAGCTGTTCCCGCCGCGACCCCGCAGGAGGTTCTTCAGGAGCTTCCCGGTTGGGTTCCGGGGCAGCAGTTCTTTCCGGAACTCGACATGGGCGGGCACCTTGAAGTTGGCCAGCTTCTCCCGGACCCATGCCCGCACCTCGCCCTCGGTCAGGCCTGAGCCAGGCGCCACCTGGACGACCGCCTTCACCTCCTCGCCCAGCACCGGATGCGGCACCCCGATGACGGCTGCGTCCAGTACCAGGGGGTGCTGGATCAGGCGGTCCTCGATCTCGACGCAGTACACGTTCTCCCCGCCCCGGATGATCATGTCCTTGGCCCGGTCGGTCACGAAGAGATAGCCCTCCTCGTCGAGGTAGCCGATGTCGCCCGAGTGCAGCCAACCGTCGGTCACCGCCTCGGCGGTCTCCGCCGACTTGCCCCAGTAACCGGGGAAGATCTGGGCGCCCTTCAACCAGATTTCGCCGGGCTGGCCCGGTGCGAGCGGCGTACCGAACGCGTCGACGATGCGGACCTCCACCCCCGGTAGCGGTCGGCCCACCGACTCCGGCCGGTCCACCATCTCCGGCCCCGAGTTGACCGTGACGGCCGAAGACGACTCGGTGAGCCCGTAGGCGTTGCGGATCATGGCCACGTTGGGGAACGTCTCGCCAACCTCCCGCTGCAGCCGGCTCCCCGACGGCGACCCGCCGTAGGCGACCGTCCGCACCGTCGACAGGTCGAAGTCGTGGCGCGCCGGGTGCTCCACCACCCGCGCCACCATGGTGGGAACGGTCGTGAACACCGTCACGCCCTCCTCCTGGATCAGCCGCAGCGCCTGCTCAGGGTCGAAACGGCCCACCGTCAACACCAGCTTCACCCCCGCCGCCATACCCAGCACGATGCCGGCGTGGCACCCGGAGACATGGAACAACGGCGCCGTGATCAGCGCGACCGGTGGGCTCCCCCCGCCGAGCTCCCGGCTGTCGCCCCACATCATCGCGGCGGCGACCGTCATATAGAAGGTGTTCTGGACGTTGGCGAGCATGGTCCGGTGCGTCGAGATGGCTCCCTTGGGCCGCCCCGTGGTTCCGCTGGTGTACAGGATCACGGCGGGGTCGTCCTCGGCGATCGGGGCATCGGGCATCACCGCCGTCGGCGACGCCGCCAGCGACTCGAAGCTGCGCATCGGCACCGATCCCGAACCACCCGAGCCGCCGGCAGCGTCGCCCGCCAACCAGGCGGGATCGCCGTCGATCAGGTACACCGCCTGCAGCGCCGGGACCTCCCCGAGCCGGTCGGTGACCCGGGCGAAACGTTCCCGATCGGCGATCAGCACCTTCGACCCGGAATCGACCAGCCCGTAGACGATCTCGTCGGCCTTCCACCAGCCGTTCAACCCGACCAGTACCGCCCCCAGGTCGACGGTTCCCCAGAACGTGAAGACCCATTCGGGGTTGTTGCCCGACAGGATCGCAACCCGGTCGCCTGCCGCCACGCCCATGCCGGCCAGCGCCGCCGACACCGAGTTCGACGCCTCCACTGCGTCCCGGTACCCGATACGCCGCTCGCCATAGACCAGGTAGAGGACGTCGTTGCCCCGTCCCAGCCCCATCTCGGCCAGTGCCCGCAGCGACGGCATGCGGTTCTTGTACACGGGCATGGGAACCCCCCGGACGTCCTCCTCGACGATCTCGAAGAGCCCGCCCGGCCCGGTCAGTATCTCCTCGACCTCAAGACTGCTCGGCACGTCTCTCCCCCCACGGGCTCATCACCAACGACGCCGGCCATCCTACGAGGGCCGCCCGACGGATCCCCGCAGCCGTCGGGTAGATTTCCGGGTGGCCGGACCAACCGGCGCGGCCCCCGAGGAGCTGCTCCGCTCGGCCGCCCGCGCCATTCATGCCGAACGGGATCACGACCGGCTCCTCGCCTGGGTCGCCAACTCCCTGGCGGCCGCCACCGAGGCCGCCCTGGTCGGCATCGCCGTCGATGTCGACACCCACCCCCGCCGCTGGGTCATGTCGACCGGCAGCGTCCGCAACCTGGCCGTTCTCGGCGACCCCTACTCGCTGCCCCAACTCGGCCCCATCCTCCGCGGCGAAGTCCAGGCGCTCACCGACGACGAGCACCTCCGGCGGGTCCTGGCCCTGCAGTCGGTATCGTGCTGGCCATCCCGCGCGCCGACGGTGGCGTCCACGGCTTCGTCGTGCTCGGCTGGCTGCCCAACGAACCCCCCCCGGCCGGCACCCTGGCCACCGCCGAGACCCTGATCACCCACCTGGGCGTCGCCCTCGACAACCGCGTCGCCATGGCCGACCTCGAGGCGGCCCAGCGCGACGTGGTCCACAAGCTCCAGGAGGCGGTCCGCCCGCCCACAGCCGTCGGTGCCCCAGACCGAGCTCGGCGTGTTCTACCTGGCCGCCGACCAGCAGGCGTCTACCGGCGGCGACCTCTACGACTGGGTGCTGCTGCCCGACGGGTCACTTCACCTGGCGGTGGTCGACGTGATGGGAAAAGGGGTGGCCGCCACCAAGGACGCCGTCGCGGTCACCCACGCCCTGCGGCTGCTGGTCCTCGACGGGGTGCCGCTCGACCGGGTCATCGCCCGGGCCGACACCCTGGTCACGGCCCAGAACCCGGAGTTGGTCGCCACCTTGATGATCGGCCGCTACGACCCTGCCACCGGCGACCTCCAGCTGGCCGGCGGCGGCCACCCGCCCCTGCTCGTCGTTTCCGACGGCGAGGCCCGGTGGGTCGACGTCGGCGGCATCCCTATCGGTTTCCCGGGCGCCGGCTCCGACGGTGTGGTCCTCGTCGAGTTGGGCCGCTCCGACACCGCCATCTTCTACACCGACGGCCTCATCGAGTCGACCAAGGACATCATCAAGGGACTCGACGCCCTGGCCCGGTTCGCGGGCGAAACCGCCGACTACCCCGCCGCCCCGCTGGCCCGGGCGCTGGTCGAACGGTCCCTGGCGGGGGCGGTCCGCAACGACGACTCCCTGGCCCTTGTCCTGCGCCGCCGTTCCCCACCTCCGGCCACCAAGCGGGTCCCTATCTCCCCCTTCGAGTACCGCTTCACGCCGTCGACCGCCGCGGTGCCACTGGCCCGGCACTTCCTCGAGGACTGGCTGGTCCGGGTCCCCGTCGAACGGGCCGACGCCGGCGACCTGCTGCTGGTGGCTTCGGAGCTGGCCGCCAACGCGGTCCGCCACGCCAGCGGCCAGACGGGCAGCGTCTCCCTGCGAGCCTCGGTTCAGGGATCGGACGTGATGCTCGAGTTGGAGGATGACGGGGGTGAGCCCATGCCGCTGCCCGGTCCCGCCGACCAGCTCCCCGACGGCCTGGCGGAACGGGGTCGAGGCCTGTTCCTCGTCCGGGCCCTGGTCGATCAGCTCGACAGCCAGGTCGTCGACGGCCGGACCCTGATCCGGGCGGTCCGCCGGGCGGTCGTGGCGCCATAGGTGCGCTGAATTGTCGGTGTGTCCACGCCAACTACTCAGCGCACCTAGCCGTCAAGCGGGGACGTTCTCGTTCCCCGGACCCTCCTCGGGATCCTCCTGGTTGTCCTCGAAGAACTCGGGTTCGTCCTCCTGGTGTGTCCGCTCGTCCAGGTGGTGGCGGGCCTTCTGGATCTCCTCCTCCAGTTGATCCAGCTGCTCGGTGTCCTTCTTGATGGTTTCGGCGTCGTCCATGGGAGCCTCCTTACCCGCAAGGGTGGCGCATTACTACCATCGCCGCGTGTTCGCCTACGTGAACGGCTCGGTGATCGACGAAGGCGACGCCGCCATCGACGTCTTCGATCACGGGTTCACTGTCGGCGACGGCGTATTCGAAACGATCGCCCTCCGCCACGGCACGACCTTTGCCCCCACCCGCCACCTGGCCCGGCTGGTCCGCTCCTCGGTCCGCCTGGGCCTGCCCCGACCCGACCTGGAGGCCTTGCGAGCCGCCGTCGACCAGACCGTCGCCGCCAACCCGGGCCTGGCGTGGGGCGCCATCCGGGTGACCTACACCTCGGGGCCGGGAACGGTGGGTTCGGGCCGGGGCGGCGGCCCGGCCACGCTGGTCGTGGCCGCCCGGGAGATGGCGCCCCATGACGCCCTGGCCGAGGTCATCACCGTTCCCTGGCCCCGCAACGAGCGCGGCGCCCTCACCGGGATCAAGACGACCTCCTACGCCGAGAACGCGCTGGCCCTGGCCGACGCCCACCGCCAAGGCGCCACCGAGGCCATCTTCGCCAACACCCTGGGCAACCTGTGCGAGGGTTCGGGCACCAACGTCTTCGTGGTCGTCAACGGCCAGCTGGTCACTCCCCCGCTGTCGGCGGGCTGCCTGGACGGCATTTCCCGGGGCCTCGTCATCGAGGGCTGCCAGCTCGATGTCGACCAGCGTGACGTCCCCCTCGAGGTGCTGTATATGGCCGACGAGGCTTTTCTCACCTCGGCCACCCGTGACGTGCAGCCCATCCGATCGGTCGACGGGCGCGGGATCCCGAGCGGCCCCGGGCCCGTGACCGAACGGGCGGCCCGGGCCTACGCCGCCCTGCTGGCCGCTGACCCCGACCCGCCGCCGACCGACGCCTACAGTCGCTGACATGTTGGGATACATCCCGAGCCCGCCGTCCAACGGCATCAGCCTCGGGCCGCTGCGACTGCACATGTACGGCTTTCTCATCGTGGCCGGGGTGTTCGCCGCGGTGTGGCTGGCCGACCGGCGGTGGCGGGCCCGGGGGGGCGAGCCGGGGACCTTCTCGGCCATCGCAATCTGGGCGGTGCCCGGGGGGCTGATCGGCGCCCGGATCTACCACGTCGTCACCGACTACGAGCTGTACACCCACCACCCGATCGGGGCCCTGGAGATCTGGCAGGGCGGCCTGGGGATCTGGGGCGGCATCGCGGGGGGCACGCTGGCCGCGTGGCTCTACGTGCGCCGCCATCACCTGGACTTTCCCGCCATCATGGACGCCGTCGCCCCGGCCCTACCCCTGGCCCAGGCGATCGGCCGGTGGGGCAACTACTTCAACCAGGAGCTGTTCGGCCGGCCGACCACGCTGCCGTGGGGGCTCAAGATCGCGGTCGCCAACCGCCCCGCGGCCTACATCAACGTCGTTGCCTTCCATCCCACGTTCCTGTACGAGAGCCTCTGGGACCTGGCGGTGGTGCTGCTGGTGCTGTGGATCGAGAAGCACGTGCGGCTGCGCAAGGGCTACCTCTTCGGCGTCTACGTGGCGCTGTACACCTTCGGGCGTTTCTTCACCGAGTACATGCGGATCGACTTCGCCCACAAGATCCTCGGCCTGCGGATCAACGACTGGGTCAGCGTGATCATCTTCGTGGTGGCGACGGCGATCGTCCTGCGCAAGGGCCTGCCCGGGCGGGCCGCAGCCCCGCCGGTGACCGCGTCCGGCCGCGAGGGCGAGGTGGATGATCCGGCCCTCCAACGAGCCCCGATCGGCGTGGCCACGATGGCCGGCGGCGGCGACACGCTCGAAGAGGGATCTCTGGGCCTGGCCAGCGAAGTCGAGCCGGACGCCGGGTCATCTTCCGAGGTGGAGCGCTTCGGTGCCAAGGTGGCGACCGCGGCACCGAAAGAGGCCGAGACGGCCGTCGCAGAACCCGGACCGGCGGCCGTAGCCGCCGAAGCCCCCGGGGACCCCCGAGCCGACGCCCCCGATCGGCGCCCGAGGCGGCCGAGCCCGAGGTTATGGCGGCGGCCGGGACCGACCGCGAGGACCCCACGGAACCGGCGAGCGACCAGGAAGCGGCCGCGCCACCGGCGCCGGCCGCGGCCGAGTCGGTCGCTCCTGAGCCCGAGAAGACCGAGCCCACGGCCGGCGACGCGAGCCTCGCGGAAGCGGTCGAAGCGGATTCGGCGACAGCGGAGCCGGCCATGGTCGAAGCCCCGGTGGCCAACACGGTCAACGCGGCTCCCGGCGCCGACGAACCTGCCGGCACCGCCGCGATCGTGGTCGAACCCCCCCACGAGCGGCCGCCCCACTAGCAGTGCTCGACCCGTCCCCAACCAGGGATCGAACGGCGCCGAATGCCGGGGCACGGTGAGGGCATTCGTGCCCAATCCCTGTCCAGCCGCTAGCCGAGACGGAGGCTCTGGGCGATCTGGTCGAACAACGGCGGGATGGCGGCGGCGTCGGTCTGCGAGACCATCTGGATCTGCATGGTCCGGCCGCCCGCCACCAGCACCAGGACTTCGACCACGATGTGCTGATTCTGGCTGGTGAGTGTCGAGTCCAGCTTGATCACCTGGCCAACCGGCAACCTGACGCCGCTCACCGCGACATTCGAAGTCTTCTTCCTCGCCAGGGCGACGATGGCGTCGATTCCGCTCTGGGTAGGCGGCGTGGCAGCCGGCGACGAGAAACTCACCACCGACACGAACGCGCTCGGCGCCAGCTGATAGGCGAACAAGCGGATCGCCGACTTCTGGGCCACCAGACCCTCGGCCTGCAGCAATGCCGCCAGGGGCGGGGCCTGGCCCGCGAAGTTGTCGATCTCCTTGGGCAGGGTGAGTGCGTCGCTCGCCGGGGTCCGCCAGCTGTTCGGGACGGCCAGGCTGAGCACGTCCACGGGGTCGGTCAGGATCTTGGTACCGCCCGGTCCCGGCCGGGGGTCGTAGGCGGCGGTGGTGGGCACCGGGCGC